>NZ_CP107918.1:3862886-5150514 GCF_036014195.1 Streptomyces sp. NBC_00442 | reverse complement strand
ATGGTTCCGTCGGGGCCCAAGTCCGACAGCAAGGTTTGACTGAACGCCTTGTTGTCGGAGTTGTCACGGAAGGACCGCCGAAGCTCGGCGAGATCGGCGGCGGAGACATGCCCACCGTTGTTGATACGGGTGGCGATGTCCGCGGCATTGTCCGCCTCGTACTGTTCGATGTCGCCCTTGGCCTCGCCGTTGAAGCCATTCGGCGTGCCATCCAAGAGGTCGGAGTCGGCAACGGCAGCCTTGAAGGCGATCTCAACACCTTCGTCAGCATCGGTCGCATCCTGGACACACTGATCGATGCGATGCTGCCACGAGGCGACTGAATTCCTGACGCTCGCCTGGTAGTCAGGGTCATGCACGAGAGCCTGGTGCTCGTCTTGAGTGAGCTTGGTGTAGTCGTATGCGACGACGCCTTGGTCCGACACCTTCATGCCGGCCTTGAGCGCTTCATCCCGGGCTGTCTGCAGCTTCTTTTGCAAGTCTACGAACTGCGCATGCGCATCGCGGAAGAGCGAGGCAATGGCTTTACTCTCGACCTGTGCCTTCTCGAATTCCTTGAGCGTGATGTCGAAGGTGTGATGGGCAGCGTCCGCGCTCAGCCCCGACCACGTCTGTCCCATGGATATGCCGTGAACATCCCGGCGATAGGCCGTCGCCTGCTTGTGGAATTCTGTGGCCATACCATCCCACCGCTCGGCCGCGGTGGTGAGCGTAGTCAGGTCTGCTGTGAGGATCTCGTGATACGTCGGCATGGTTTCCCCCCGGATGCTGCCGAGTCGGCCATTAAGCTGGGCTGGATGGACTCAGTAGGCGTCCAGGGATGACGAGGCGCGCACCTGGGCGAGGACGCCGAAGTCCGTGCCCTGCAAGACGGTGTAGGTACTCCGCAGGGCGGCCTTCTCCGAGGCCAGCCTCTTCATCAGGCCACTCACCTGCTCGTCCCACTGCTTGTGGGCGGCCTTCACCGCGGACGACGTCACCCAGCCGTGGCCGTCCTTGGCGCCGAATGCTTTGACGACCGCGGCGGTCTGCTCGTCCGTCCAGTTCCCGGCCGTCCTCGTGTCCGGCTCGATGTGTCGCTCGATCGCCTCGGCTGCAGCCCGCTTCTCAGCAGGCGTCGAAGCCAGGTCCTTCTGACCACCTGAGGCACCAGGGGTGACTATGCCGCTCGCATCTGCCGGAACCTGATCGATCCGCATATGAGGTGAGGGGTTCCCTGGTGTCATGACTCTCCGCCCCCCTGGCCGTCGGACATATGTACGCGCCAGCATACTGAAGCCGGTTCGCAGCCATGCCGCCGCGGTATGCCTCACTCCCTGCGGCTGTGCGGGGTCAGTAGCTGGAGAAGTCCGCAAACAGCTAAGAGGCGCCCGGAGCTCTCGCTCCGGACGCCTCCTCCGGCCATACCCTGCGACCTCGGACCCCAGCCGCGCTGTCTTCCGGGCTGGGACGAGCCGTTCAGCCATGGCGCCGGGCTGCTCGCCGACAGGTCAGGAAGGTGTCTTCACGCTCAGAGGCAGCAGCTTCTTCCCCGTGGGCCCGATCTGGATGGACGTGTCCATCTGGGGGCACACCCCGCAGTCGAAGCACGGCGTCCAGCGGCAGTCCTCGACCTCGGTCTCGTCGAGCGAGTCCTGCCAGTCCTCCCACAGCCAGTCCTTGTCGAGGCCCGAGTCGAGGTGGTCCCAGGGCAGGACTTCCTCGTAGGTGCGCTCGCGGGTGGTGTACCAGTCGACGTCCACGCCGAAGGCGGGGAGCGTCTTGTCGGCGCAGGCCATCCAGCGGTCGTAGCTGAAGTGCTCGCGCCAGCCGTCGAAGCGGCCGCCGTCCTCGTAGACGGCGCGGATGACGGCGCCCACGCGGCGGTCGCCGCGGGAGAGGAGGCCCTCGACGATGCCGGGCTTGCCGTCGTGGTAGCGGAAGCCGATGGAGCGGCCGTACTTCTTGTCGCCGCGGATCTTGTCGCGGAGCTTGGTGAGGCGCGCGTCCGTCTCCTCGGCCGACAGCTGCGGCGCCCACTGGAACGGGGTGTGCGGCTTGGGCACGAACCCGCCGATGGAGACGGTGCAGCGGATGTCGTTCTGCCCGGAGACCTCGCGGCCCTTGGCGATGACGTTGACCGCCATGTCGCCGATCTGGAGGACGTCGTCGTCGGTCTCGGTGGGCAGGCCGCACATGAAGTACAGCTTCACCTGGCGCCAGCCGTTGCCGTACGCGGTGGCGACGGTGCGGATGAGGTCCTCTTCGGAGACCATCTTGTTGATGACCTTGCGCATGCGCTCGGAGCCGCCCTCGGGGGCGAAGGTGAGGCCCGAGCGGCGGCCGTTGCGGGTCAGCTCGTTGGCGAGGTCGACGTTGAAGGCGTCCACCCGGGTCGAGGGCAGCGACAGGCCGATCTTGTCGTCGGTGTAGCGGTCCGCGAGGCCTTTGGCGATGTCGCCGATCTCGGTGTGGTCGGCGGAGGAGAGGGAGAGCAGGCCCACCTCTTCGAAGCCGGTGGCCTTGAGACCCTTCTCCACCATCTCGCCGATGCCGGTGATGCTTCGCTCCCGCACGGGGCGCGTGATCATGCCGGCCTGGCAGAAGCGGCAGCCGCGGGTGCAGCCGCGGAAGATCTCCACGGACATGCGCTCGTGGACGGTCTCGGCGAGCGGGACCAGGGGCTGCTTGGGGTAGGGCCACTCGTCGAGGTCCATGACGGTGTGCTTGGAGACCCGCCACGGCACGCCCGACCTGTTCGGTACGACACGGGCGATGCGGCCGTCCGGCAGGTACTCGACGTCGTAGAAGGCGGGCACGTAGACGCTGCCCGTCCGCGACAGGCGGAACAGGACCTCTTCGCGGCCACCGGGGCGGCCCTCGGCCTTCCAGCCGCGGACGATCTCCGTCATGTCGAGCACGGCCTGCTCGCCGTCGCCGATGATCGCGCAGTCGATGAAGTCCGCGATCGGCTCGGGGTTGAAGGCCGCGTGGCCGCCCGCGAGGACGATCGGGTCGTCGATGGTGCGGTCCTTGGACTCCAGCGGAATGCCCGCGAGGTCCAGGGCCGTGAGCATGTTGGTGTAGCCCAGCTCGGTGGAGAAGCTGAGGCCGAAGACGTCGAACGCCTTCAGCGGGCGGTGCGAGTCCACGGTGAACTGCGGCACCTTGTGCTCGCGCATGAGCTCTTCCATGTCCGGCCACACGCTGTACGTGCGCTCGGCGAGGACGCCCTCGCGTTCGTTCAGTACCTCGTAGAGGATCATGACGCCCTGGTTGGGCAGCCCGACCTCGTACGCGTCCGGGTACATGAGCGCCCAGCGGACGTCACACTCGTCCCAGGCCTTGACGGTGGAGTTGAGCTCACCGCCGACGTACTGGATCGGCTTCTGCACATGCGGGAGCAGCGCTTCGAGCTGTGGGAAGACGGACTCGGCAGACATCTCGACCTTCGTGGGCGGCAGGGGGCGACTCTCTAGCGTAACGCGAGCCGGGTCGCCCCCTCGCACGACGATCACGCCCCGGCGGCCCGCAGGCGTCTGCGGAGCTTCGCCTGGGCGGCGCGGGCCCAGAGTCCCGGCAGGTCCCGCTCGCGCCGGGCGGCCGTCGCCTCCTCCCGGCCGTACAGGAGTCCCCAGGTGAACGCGGACTCGCCGGCGGCGTGGGCCTGGGCGGCCAGGAGCCGCAGGGTCTCACGGGCGACGACGCTGTCCTGGTGGTCGCCGAGCGCGTTCTGCACGGCCTTCAGGCGCTTGGTGATCTTCTTCGCGGGTGTGCCGAGCGCGGGTGCGGCGGCCTCGGCGGCGTACCGCGCGCGCTTGGCCGCCTTGCGGGCCTGGTGGAGGGCGACGTCGCGGTCGCGGCCGGGGTCGAGATCGAGCGCGGTGGCGATGCGGCCGGCCAGGCGCCGGTAGTCCTTGAGCACGGCCTTGGGCAGGACCTCGGCGGCGGGCCGGGCGGCGGCGGGGCGCAGGGGCGGCGCCGCGAGGAGCACGTCGAGGGTGTCGAGCAGGGCGAGGTAGCGCTCGCCGTCGAGGGCGGCGAGGATCCGGCGCCGGGTGCCGGCGGAGCGGGTCGCGCTCCAGATGCGGAGCCGGGCGCGGACGGGGCCGAGCTGCAGGGTGCGGGGCACTGCCTTGAGGTGGGAGCGCAGGCGGTGGGTGAGGACTTCCCGGTCGCG
The DNA here is from genome assembly GCF_036014195.1 of Streptomyces sp. NBC_00442. Classification (NCBI taxonomy): domain Bacteria; kingdom Bacillati; phylum Actinomycetota; class Actinomycetes; order Kitasatosporales; family Streptomycetaceae; genus Streptomyces; species Streptomyces sp. NBC_00442. The sequence continues at coordinate 5,146,355 of NZ_CP107918.1, read as the reverse complement.
GTCGACGCCGAGTTCGGCCGCGAGCCATTTCAGTTCGTCGCCGACGGGGTCGGTGACGGCCCGGTCGACGACCTTGGCGTACGACGTGAACGCGCTGCGCAGGCGTCGGGTGGCGACGCGCATCCGGTGGACGGAGTCGGGCAGTTCACGCCGGACGGCGGGGTCGAGGGCGACGATGGCATCGCGCTGGGTGCGCAGGTAGCCGAGCACGTGGGCGCCCGCGGTGCCGTCGGCGAGGGCGGGGCCGGGGGCGCGCCCGGTGGGGCCGGGCCGCTTTTCGGGGGCCGTCTCGCGCAGGGCGCGGGCGACCTTGGAGGCGCTGGTGGAGGGCAGGATGCCGGCCTCGGCGAACACCTCGCCGATGCGGTCGAGGACGGTCTCGTCGTGGATGCCGTCGGCGAGTTCGACTTCGATCTCGGTCCAGTCGGTGGACGAGGAGCCCTCGCGGAGCCCTTCGGCGCGGACGGTGTCGATGCTGAGCTCGGCGACGAAGGCGCCGTCCTCGGCCAGGAGGTGGCGTACGTCCCGCGAGGACCGCAGCCGTACGACGGGAACGAGCGCGCCGCCCCGGACGCGGGAGCGCAGCAGGGCAAGGAGCGGGCGCGGCGGGTCGTCGCTGAGCGGGGCGCGGATCTCGTCGCGGATGCCGGCGGAGACGGGGACCTTCAGGTGCCAGCCCGCGTCCGCGCCACCGGTCCTGCGGCGCAGGGTGAGGGAGTCGGCGTCCAGGCGCAGGTCCCGGGTGTCGTAGTAGACGGCGTCGAGTTCGACGATGCCCTGGTCGGCGGCCTCGGCGATACCGGGGACCGCGGTCAGGCCGGGCAGCCGGGGCCGGGCCCCGTCCGACGCGGGAAACTCGAATTTCCGCTCGATCTCGCGCTTCGTGTCCGCCATGTACCGAATCTAGACGCGATCGGCGCCGAACGGCAGGGCGCCCGGACCGGCACTGGCCGGTCCGGGCGCCCGTGTCCGTGCCGCTGTCGGCGGCCGGCCGGTCCTATGCCGTTATCGGCCGCTGGACCCGGATCGACTGGAGGAGCCCTATGGCCACCCACACCGCGAACATCGAGGACCCTCCGTAGGAGACGAACGGCAGCGGGATGCCGGCCACCGGCATGATGCCGAGGGTCATGCCGATGTTCTCGAAGGACTGGAAGGCGAACCAGGCGATGATGCCGGCGGCGACGATCGTGCCGTACAGCTCGGTCGTCTCGCGGGCGATGCGGCAGGCGCGCCACAGGATGACGCCGATCAGGACGATGATCAACCCGGCGCCGACGAAGCCGAGTTCCTCGCCGGCGACGGTGAAGACGAAGTCCGTCTGCTGTTCGGGGACGAACTGGCCGGTGGTCTGGGAGCCCTTGAAGAGCCCGGTGCCGGTGAGGCCGCCGGAGCCGATCGCGATCCTGGCCTGTCCGGTGTTGTAGCCGACGCCGGCCGGGTCGAGGTTGGGGTTGGCGAACGCGGCGAAGCGGTTGATCTGGTACTTGTCCAGTATCCCGAGGGCCGCCACGAGGACCGCCCCGAGCACTCCGGCGCCGACGAGCCCGAAGATCCACCGGTTGGACGCCCCGGAGGCCAGCAGCACGCCGAGGATGATCACCACGATGACCATGGTGGAGCCGAGGTCGGGCATCAGCATGATGCAGCCGATCGGCACCATCGCGAGCCCGAGCGCCTTCAGCACCGTGCGGTGGTCGGGGTGCAGTTGATCGCCCGCGTCCACCCGCGCGGCGAGCAGCATCGCCATGCACAGGATGATCGCGATCTTCGCGAACTCGGAGGGCTGGAGGGAGAATCCGCCGCCGAGCACGATCCAGGAGTGCGCGCCGTTGACAGTGGCGCCCAGCGGCGAGAGCACCGCGAGCAGCAGCAGGATGGAGAGCCCGTACAGGATGGGCACGGCGCCGCGCAGGGTGCGGTGGCCGAGCCAGATGGTGCCGATCATCAGGCAGAGCCCGATGCCGGCGTTCATGATGTGCCGGATCAGGAAGAAGTACGGGTCGCCCTGGTTGATGCTGGTGCGGTTGCGGGTCGCCGACCACACCAGGAGCGAGCCGATGAGGCAGAGGGCGACGGCCGACAGGAGCAGCGGCCAGTCGAGCCTGCGCACCACGGAGTCGCGTGCGGTCAGTTTGGCGAAGGCGCCGCGTTCCTTGGGGGCGTAGCGCTGGACGGAGAAGCCTGCCATGGCGCTAGTCCCTTCGCGGGTTGCGGTTGTCGACGTCGGTCGCCGGGCTGTTGTTCGGCTGCGGCTGGCCGTCGGGCTGCTTGGGGTCCTTGCCCTTGTCCTTGGTCTTGCCCGCGTTGGGGTCGTACGCGGCGATCGCCGGCGCGTCGATGGAGCCGTCGGGCTGGATCTTGGGCAGGGACTGTTCGGGCTGCGGGAGCAGGGCGCGCTTGAGGTCCTGGTTGCCGGCGTCGTCGATGCCGTACATCGCCTCGTAGATCTTGCGGACGGCCTCACCGGAGGCGCCGGAACCCGTACCGGCCTGGGCGATCGTCATGACCACCGTGTAGTCCTTGGAGTACGTGGCGAGCCAGGAGGTGGTCTGCTTGCCGTAGACCTCGGCGGTGCCGGTCTTGGCGTGGAGCTCGATCTTGTCCTGCGGCCAGCCCTGGAACTTCCAGGCGGCGGTGCCGCTGGTGACGACGCCCGCGAGAGCCTTGTTGAAGCCGTCGATGGTGGCCTGGGTGACCGGCAGCTTGCCGTTGACCTTCGGCTTGATCTCCTGCACGGACTTGCCGTCGGCGCTGATGATCGCCTTGCCGATGGTGGGGGCGTGCATCGTGCCGCCGTTGGCGATCGCCCCGTAGATCATGGCCTCCTGGACCGGCGTGACGAGGGTGTCGCCCTGGCCGATGGAGTAGTTGATCGAGTCGCCCTCGCGCATCTTGTTGCCTTCGAGGCAGTTCTCGTACGCGATCTTCTCGACGTAACTGCCGTCCTTCTTGCCGGTCTTGCACCAGCTGTCCTTCATCGCCGTGAAGAGGTTCTCCTTCCACTGGCGGTCGGGGACGCGGCCGGTGACCTCGTTGGGCAGGTCGACGCCGGTGATCTTGCCGAGGCCGAACTGGTGGGCGGCCTTGTAGAAGTAGTCCTTGGGCTGGCCCTTCTTGGGGTTGATCCCGCCGTCCTTCTTCCACTCGTTGTCGGCGAGTCCGTAGAAGACGGTGTCGCAGGAGACCTCAAGGGCGCGGCCGAGCGAGATGGGGCCGAAGTTCTCGCCCTCGAAGTTCTTGAAGACCTGCCCGCCCACGGAGTACGAGCTGGTGCAGGGGTAGCCACCGTCCCACTTGTAGCCGGCTTCGACGGCGGCGGCCGTGGAGACCACCTTGAACGTCGAACCGGGCGCGGCCTGACCCTGTATGGCCCGGTTCAGGAGCGGGTAGTCGCTGTCCTTGCCGGTGAGGGCCTGGTAGTCCTTGCCCGAGATGCCGCCGACCCAGACGTTCGGGTCGTAGGTGGGCGCCGAGGCCATGGCGACGACCCGGCCGGTCTTGGCCTCCATGACGATGACCGCGCCGGAGTCGGCCTTGTAGTTCTCGTTGGTGATCTTGTCGTACTGCTGGCGGGCCTCGACCATCGCGTTGTTCAGCTCGTACTCGGCGACCGCCTGCACGCGTGCGTCTATCGACGTGATGACGTTGGCGCCGGGCTGGGCCTTGTCGCTCTCGGCCTGTCCGATGACCCGGCCGAGGTTGTCGACCTCGTACCGGGTGACGCCGGCCTTGCCGCGCAGCTGCCGGTCGTAGGTGCGCTCAAGACCCGAGCGTCCCACCTGGTCGGAACGCAGGTAGGGCGAGTCGGTGTCCTTGGCCTTGGTGATCTCGTCGTCGGTGACGGGCGAGAGGTAGCCGAGCACCTGGGAGGTGTTGGCCTTGCCGGGCGCGGGGTAGCGGCGCACCGCGGTGGGGTCGGCGGTGATGCCGGGGAAGTCCTCGGATCGCTCGCGGATCTGGAGGGCCTGCTGGGTGGTGGCCTTGTCGGTGACCGGGATCGGCTGGTACGGGGAGCCGTTCCAGCAGGGCTTGGGGGTCTTGGCGTCGCACAGCCTGACCTTGTCCATGACGTCCTGCGGCTTCATGCCGAGCACCCCGGCGAGCCGGGTCAGGACGGCCTTGCCGCGGTCGGGCATCTTGGAGAGGTCGGTGCGCGAGGCCGAGACCACCAGGCGCGTCTCGTTGTCGGCGAGCGGGACACCGCGGGCGTCGAGGATCGAGCCGCGCACGGCGGGCTGGACGACCTGCTGGACGTGGTTGTTCTTCGCCTCGTCCTGATATTCCTGGCCGTTGCGGATCTGGAGGTACCACAGGCGTCCGCCCAGCGTGAGCAGGAGCGAGAAGACCAGGACCTGGATGATGACGAGCCGGATCTGCACCCGCGGGGTGCGGCCCGTCTCGGGAATGTTGCTCATGCTGTGCCGACCCCTTGGTTCACAGTCGCTTGACGCCCTTGATGCGGCCGGCGCGGGCCGCTCTGTTCCTGGCGGCCTTGATGCGCAGGCCGCCGCGCTGGCTGCCGATGCGCAGGCCGGTGCCGCCGGAGAGCCAGCCGGAGGCGATGTTGTTCTTGGGGCTGCCGTTGGCGGTGGTGTCCGCGAGCGGGTCGTTCTCGGCACGCCGGGCGATCGCCATGATCAGCGGCACGGTGAACGGCGCGAGCAGCAGGTCGTAGAGCGTGGCCGTGAACAGCAGGCTGGGCAGGCCGACATGGCGGGCCGCGGTGTCCCCCACCAGGGCGCCGACCGTGGCGTAGAGCAACGTCGAGCCGATGGCCGCGCCGACCACCACCATCATCGGGCCCGCCGCGCTGCGCAGCCGCCCGTGGTCGGGCTTGGCGAGGCCGGCGAGGTAGCCGATCACGCACAGCACGAGGGCGTAGCGCCCGGCGGCGTGGTCGGCGGGGGGTGCGAGGTCGGCGAGCAGGCCCGCGGCGAACCCGACGAAGGCGCCGCCCAGGTGGCCGTAGACCAGGGCGAGACCGAGAACGGTCATGAGCACCAAGTCCGGTACGGCGCCGGGGAGTTGAAGGCGGGCGAGGACGCTCACCTGGATGACGAGGGCGACGACGATCAGGGCGGCGGAGAGGATGACCCTGTTGACACGCATCTGGATCAGCTCCTACTGCTCGCCGTCGGCATTGGCGTTGCCGGCCGGATCGGCGTTGGGGTCGGGCGGATTCGGATTGGCGTTCCCGTTCGGAGGATTGGCGTTGCCGCCCTGCGGGTTGGCGTTGCCCGCCCGGGGGTTGGGCTTCGCGTTCGGGTCGGCGTTGGGGTCGGGGATCGCGTTCTGGTTGGCGATGTCGGTGTTGCCCTGCCCGTTGGGGGTCGGGTTGCCGGACGGGGTGGCCGTGACGGTGACCGTCGGGGTCGGGGTGGGCTTGGGCTTGGCGGGCAGCACCTGGTCGCGCGGGTCGGTGCGCGGGGCCTGGACGACGACGCCGACGATGTCGAGCTTGGTGAAGCCGACGTAGGGGCGTACGTAGATGGTGCGCGTGAGGTCGCCGCCCGAGGGGTCGACCTTGACGACCTCGCCGACCGGGACGCCGGGCACGAACGGCTTGTCGGACTGCGAGCCGAAGGTCACGAGCCGGTCGCCGGGGCTGACCTTGGCCTTGCCGTTGAGCAGCTGGACCGAGAGCGGCCGGTCACCGTGGCCGGTGGCGAAGCCGAGTTCGTCGCTCTTCTCCATCCGGGTGCCGACGGTGAAGTCGGGGTCGTTGGCGAGCAGGACGGTCGAGGTGGAGGGTCCGACGGTGGTGACCCGCCCCACGAGCCCGTCGCCGTTGAGCACCGTCATGTCGCGCTGGATGCCGTCGTTGGACCCGGCGTCGATGGTGACGGTCCAGGAGAAGCCCTGGGCCGCTCCTATGGCGACGACCTGGGCGGCCTTGATGCCGTACTGGCCCTCGCCCGCGGTCTTCAGCATCGAGTCGAGCTGGCCCAGGCGGCTGCGGTTGCGTGCGTCGCTGCCGAGCCGCTGCTTGAGGGCCTCGTTCTCGGCCTGGAGCGCGGAGATCCTGTCGTGGCGCTTGCCGGAGTCGCGGACCGCGCCGATCGCGTTGCCGACCGGGTCGACTGCGGACGCGACCCCGTTCTCCACCGGTCCGAAGACCGCGGCGGCGGCCTGCCGGGCGCCGTCCACCGGTGAATTCGCCCCGCCTCTGATGTCGACCGTGATCAGCGCGAACGCTACGGCGATCAGCAGCACCAGGAGCAGCCGGCTCTCTCGTGTGTCCCTCACGTGCGGCGGCCGTGCCTTCCTCATAGGAATGTGGGTGATCTACAAGATCTCTTCGATCTGTATACCAACGATCCGCCGTACGGGTTGGCAGTGACCCATACGGCGGACGGCGGAGTGCGGAGGCTACCGGCGGGGCTGTGCGTCGAGCACCTGCTGGAGCGCCTCGAACTCCTCCACGCACTTGCCGGAGCCCAGTGCGACGGAGTCCAGCGGGTCCTCGGCGATGTGGATCGGCATGCCCGTCTCGCGGCGCAGCCGCTCGTCCAGGCCGCGCAGCAGGGCTCCGCCGCCGGTCAGCACGATGCCGCGGTCCATGATGTCGCCGGAGAGCTCGGGCGGGCACTTGTCGAGGGTCGTCTTCACGGCGTCGACGATCGCGTTGACGGGTTCCTCGATCGCCTTGCGCACCTCGGCCGCGGAGATCACCACGGTCTTGGGGAGCCCGGAGACGAGGTCGCGGCCGCGGATCTCGGTGTGCTCGTCCTTGTCGAGGTCGTACGCCGAACCGATCGTGATCTTGATCTGTTCCGCGGTGCGCTCGCCCAGAAGGAGGGAGTACTCCTTCTTGATGTGCTGGATGATCGCGTTGTCGAGCTCGTCGCCCGCGACGCGGATCGACTGCGCCGTGACGATTCCGCCGAGCGAGATCACGGCGACCTCGGTGGTGCCGCCGCCGATGTCCACGACCATGTTGCCGGTGGCCTCGTGGACCGGCAGACCCGAGCCGATGGCCGCGGCCATGGGCTCCTCGATGATGTGCACCTGACGGGCGCCCGCCTGGGTGGAGGCCTCGATGACGGCGCGGCGCTCGACTCCTGTGATGCCCGAGGGCACACAGACCACGACGCGCGGGCGGGCCAGGTACCGGCGCTTGTGGATCTTCAGAATGAAGTAGCGGAGCATCCGCTCGGTGATCTCGAAGTCGGCGATGACGCCGTCCTTCAGCGGCCGTACGGCAACGATGTTGCCCGGCGTACGGCCGATCATCTTCTTGGCTTCCGCGCCGACCGCGAGGATGCCGCCGGTGTTGGTGTTGATGGCGACGACGGACGGCTCGTTCAGGACGATTCCGCGGCCCCTGACGTACACCAGCGTGTTGGCGGTCCCGAGGTCGACAGCCATGTCACGGCCGATGAACGACATTTTGTTGCTCCCCATGAGGATGCGTCCGGCCTTCCCTATTCGAGCGTTGACGGCTTCTCAGGTCGGCGAGGTGGGTGCGTTGAGCGTGAGGCCCCATCGTAGTCCGGCCTGCGCGAACACGGCGCGGTGGTCCACCTCAGTATGGGTGACGTCGTGTCGGGGCGATGCGTTCCCGAAGTCGGCCCGCATATGCCCAAGGGCGACCGAAATTCCTTCGGTCGCCCCAGGTAGTGAGCGCTATATGGCTGACATTGCGTCAGTATGCGATCAGCTGCGGCCCGGGAAGAAGATCTTCAGTTCCCGCTCGGCGGACTCCTCGGAATCCGAGGCGTGAATGAGGTTTTCCCGGACGATGGTGCCGAAATCGCCACGGATCGAACCGGGGGCCGCCGCGATCGGGTCGGTCGGACCCGCCAATTGGCGTACGCCCTCGATCACGCGCTCGCCCTCGACCACCAGGGCGACGACCGGGCCGGAGGCCATGAACTCCATCAGCGGCTCGTAGAAGGGCTTGCCCTTGTGCTCGCCGTAGTGCTGCTCCAGCGTGTCCTGGTCCAGCGTGCGCAGCTCCATTGCGGTGATCCGCCATGCGGCCTTGCGCTCGATGCGGCCGATGATCTCCCCGACCAGCGAGCGGCGGACGGCGTCCGGCTTGAGGAGGACGAGGGTGCGCTGCGTCATGGTGTGCGGCTCCTTGGCAAACGTGTGCGGTCCGCCGAGATTACCGGGTGTAGCCGAAGGCCCGTCACCCGGTACCGCCCGCCACCGCCTAGACCTGCGGCTGGGCCTCGGCCTGGGCCGCGAACCTCGCCTTCGCCTCGTCGATCTTGCGGCCGTAGTGCACCGACGCCCACCACAGGGCTCCGAACAGGACGCCCATGAAGAACATCAGCGGCACGGCGAAACCGCTCGCGATCAGGGCGATCTGCAGCGCCCAGCCGAGCTCGACGCCGCCGCGCCGGCCGAGCATCCCGCAGAGCAGCACCGACAGGAGCATGCCGATCCCGCACACCGTCCACACGGTGGTGGTGGCCAGGTCGGGGTCCTTCATCGCGACCAGGCCCGCGAAGGCGATCACGAAGAATTCACCGATCAGGGTGGACGCGCAGAGCGTACGCATCGGGTCAGCCCCTCTTCAGCATGAGCCGGGCGTCGCCGACCGTGTACACGGAGCCGGTGATGAGGACGCCCGCTCCCGCGTACTCGTCCTCCTCCTCGGCCAGGGTGATGGCCGCCTCGATCGCGTCGTCCAGGCGCGGCTCGACCACGACGCGCTCGTCGCCGAACACCTCGACGGCGAGCGCCGCCAGCTCGTCCACGTCCATGGTGCGCAGGGAGGTGTTGGCGGTGACGACGATCTCGGCGAAGACCGGCTCGAACGCTTCGAGCAGCCCCTTGACGTCCTTGTCGGCGCTGGCGGCGACCACGCCGATCAGGCGCGAGAAGCCGAACGCCTCGGTCAGGCCGTCGGCGGTGGCGCGGGCGCCGGCCGGGTTGTGCGCGGCGTCCAGGACGACCGTGGGCGAGCGGCGTACGACCTCGAGACGGCCGGGCGAGACGACGGAGGCGAACGCCTTGCGGACGGTGTCGATGTCGAGCGGGCCCGGCTGCTGCGAGCCGACGCCGAAGAACGCCTCGACGGCGGCGAGGGCCACCACGGCGTTGTGCGCCTGGTGGGCTCCGTACAGCGGCAGGAAGATCTCCTCGTACTCCCCGCCGAGGCCGCGCAGCGTCAGGAGCTGGCCGCCGACGGCGACTTCGCGCCCGGCGATGCCGAATTCCATGCCCTCGCGGGCCACCGTGGCGTCCGCCTCGACGGCCTTCTTCAGCATGACCTGCGCCGCGTCGACGGGCTGCTGGGCCAGGATCACCGTCGCGCCCTGCTTGATGATCCCGGACTTCTCCGTGGCGATCTCGGCGGTCGTGTTGCCGAGCCGGTCGGTGTGGTCCAGGTCGATGGGGGTGACGACGGCGACGCCCGCGTCGATGACGTTCGTCGCGTCCCAGGTGCCGCCCATGCCGACCTCGACGACGGCCACGTCGACCGGGGCGTCCGCGAAGGCCGCGTACGCCATGCCGGTGACGACCTCGAAGAAGGAGAGCCGGAACTCCTCCTTGGCGTCGACCATCTCGACGTACGGCTTGATGTCCTCGTACGCCTCGACGAAGCGCTCGGCGGGGATCGGCAGGCCGTCCAGGCTGATGCGCTCGGTGATCGACTGGACGTGCGGCGAGGTGTAGCGCCCCGTACGCAGCTCGAAGGCGCCGAGCAGGGCCTCGATCATCCGGGCGGTGGAGGTCTTGCCGTTGGTGCCGGTGATGTGGATCGTCGGGTAGGCGCGCTGCGGCTCGCCGAGGACGTCCATCAGCGCGGCGATCCGGCGGACCGACGGCTCCAGCTTGGTCTCGCCCCAGCGGTCGGCCAGCTCGGTCTCGACCGCGCGCAGCGCCGCGTCGACCTCGGGGTCGGCGGGGCGGCCGGGGACGGCGTCGCCCTGGGGCGCTCCGCCGTGGGTGCGCAGGGTGCGGCTGCCGGCCTCGATCACCGCCAGGTCGGGGTCTCTGGTCGTCTCGGCCTCGACGATCTCGTCGAAGTCATCGGCTTCACTGGGGTCGGGCTGCTCGGTCACGGGACCAGTCTACGGAGGGGTACCGACAGGACCTTGGACCCGCCCCTTTCGGGACGTTCGGCCCCCGGGTCCCACAGGCTCTCCGGGCAAACTTGGCGATCATGGACATAGGGATCGACCTCGGCACCGCCAACACGCTTCTCTACGCCCGTGGGCAGGGCATCGTGCTCAACGAGCCGTCCGTGGTGGCGATGAAGGAGGGCGGTCGCGCGGCGCTCGCCGTCGGCACGGAGGCCAAGGAGACCATCGGCCGCACCCCCGGTTCGATCACCGCGATCCGGCCGCTGCGGGACGGTGTGATCAGCGACTACGAGGCGGCGGAGGAGATGATCCGCCACTTCGTGAAGAAGGCCGTGCCGGGCCGCCGCCCGCGCACCCGCATGGTGGTGTGCGTGCCGAGCGGGGTGACCCCGGTGGAGCGGCGCGCGATCGTGCACGCCGCTCAGCGCTCCGGGGCGAAGGCCGTGCACCTCATCGAGGAGCCCATGGCGGCGGCGATCGGGGCCGGCCTTCCGGTCGCGGAACCGCGCGGCTCCATGGTGGTGGACATCGGCGGCGGCACCACCGAGGTCGCCGTGATCTCGCTCGGCGGCATCGTGACGTCGCAGTCCCTGCGGGTGGGCGGCGACCGTCTGGACACCGCGATCATCGACTACGTACGCAAGGAGCACTCGCTGCTCATGGGCGAGCGCACCGCCGAGGACGTCAAGTGCGCGATCGGGTCGGCGTGGCCGGTGCCGGGCCAGGAGGAGCTGGAGGAGCGGACGTTCACGGTTCGGGGCCGCGAGAAGGTGCGCGGGCTCCCCAAGTCGCTCTCGCTCGGCACACGCGAGGTGCGGGCCGCCCTCGACGAGCCCGTCGAGGCGATCATCGCGGCGGTGCGGGTCACCCTGGAGGAGTGCCCGCCGGAGCTGGCCGGCGACGTGATGGAGCACGGCATCGTGCTGACCGGCGGGGGCGCGCTGCTGCCGGGCCTCGACCTGCGGATCGCGTCGGCGACCGGCATCCCGGTGTTCGTGGCGGACGAGCCGCTCGACTGCGTGGCGCTGGGCGCGGGCAAGTGCGTGGAGGACTTCGACCAGCTGCAGAAGCTGCTCGCCGGGGCGTAGGCGCGGCGGGGCGTAGACGCGGCGGGGCGGGCGAGCGGAGGGCGGATGGGCGCGGGCGACGCTCCCGGCGGGCGCGGGATGCCGGCCCCGCCGGGCCGCCCCGGCCGCCACCGGTCGCCCCGGTCGCCCCGGGCCGTCCTGGGGCCGGCCGGTCAGCCCACCGCACCCGCCGGGAGCGTCGCCCGCACCTCGTACGTGGTGTCGGTACGGGTCGTCGCCAGCGAGCCGCCCATGCTCTCCACCCGCTCGCGCATCGAGAACGTCCCCGTCCCCGTGGAGACCGGCGCCTTCAGCGGTGCCGAGCGCGGCAGCGGGTTCTGCACGGTGACCACGAGGTCGCCCGCGACCAGCCGGATCGTCACCGCGACCGGCTCGCCCTGTGCGTGCTTGACCGAGTTGGTCAGGCACTCCTGGACCACCCGGTACACCGCCGCCTGCCGCAGCGGCGAGAGCCGGTGCGCGGCCTCCTCGATGTCGAGACCCACCGGGGTGCCCGCGAGGCGGCTCTCCTCGGCGAGCGACGGCAGTCCGTCGAGGCCCGGCGTCGCGGTGCGCTCGTCGGCGCGCCGCACGATGATCTCGTTCAGCATCAGGTGGGCCCGGCGCGCACTGTCGGCGAGTTCCTCGAAGTCCTTGTGGTGCGGCTCGTTCCTGGCCCGCACGGACAGCACCTCGGAGCGCACCGCGAGCATCGTCAGCTCGCGGCCCACCATGTCGTGCACGTCCCTGGCCACCGAGACCCGCTCGGCCTGCACGGCGTGCAGGGCCGCGCTCTCGGCGCGCTGGACCTCCAGTTCGTGGACGAGGTCGTGCCGGTAGGCGGAGATGCCGACGCCCGAGGCGAGCACCCCCACCGGCACCACGATCGCCAGGAACGAACTGAGCGTCTCGCCCCGGGTGTCGGGCCAGCCCGGCAGGTTGAACAGCACGTACGCGACCGCGATGTAGCCGAGGGTGGCGAGGATGCCCGCGCGCCGGCCCCGGAAGCGGCCGATCGAGTACAGCGCGAACTGCACCAGGGTGAGCTGGTGCAGCCAGCCCAGGAAGAACAGCGAGACCAGATACGGCAACCACGGCCAGCGGCGCCGGAACAACAGGGTCGCCGCGCCCAGGGCGAGCACGGGCGGCGCGGTGTAGCTGTTGAGGGAGTTGTCGGCCTTGGCGAGGCCCGGCACGTCCAGGACCATCAGGGCGAAACAGCTCAGCGCGATCAGCACGTCCATCGCGCGGTCCTCGCCCACCCAGCGCGCGCTCGCGGCACGCGCCGCCGCCAGCGCGCGCTGCGGCGCGGAGGGGGCGGGCGGGGTGTGCATGCCTTCCATCATCCAAGGTCTTTGGACCCGGACGGCCAAGCCGAACGGCCCAAATTTAGTGATATGTCGCACGCCGCTCCTGTCCGTTCGGCCCTCCCCCGACGGCCACCCGGCTCCCTAGCGTGGTGGTCATGCCCGCCCCCTCCTCCGGCCGCCCGGCGCGCGGCGTCGCCCCGCTCCTGCTGATCGGCGGGCTGCTCGGCACGCTCGCCTCCGCCGTCCTGACCGCCGACCGCGTCCACACCCTGGAGAACCCGGCCTTCTCTCCCGGCTGCACCATCAACGCGGTCCTCAGCTGCGGCGACGTGATGGACACCTGGCAGGGCAATCTGCTCGGCTTCCCCAACATGCTGCTCGGCGTCGGCGCGTTCGCCGCGCTCTCGGCGCTGGGCCTCGCCCTGCTCGCGGGCGCGGAGTTCCCCCGCTGGCTGTGGCTGGGCATCCGGGCGGGCGTCACGACGGGCTTCGCGTTCACGGTGTGGCTGATCGGCCAGTGCCTGTACGTCATCGGGGCGCTGTGTCCGTGGTGCCTGCTGGTGTGGGCGGTGATGATCCCGCTGTTCTGGTACGTCACCCGGCACGTCGCCCGGCCCCGCTCCTGGGTGCGCCGGGTGGTGCCGCACTGGCTGGTGCCGCTCGCGATGTACGCGGTGGTGGCGGCCCTGGTGTGGGCGGAGCTCGGCGACCGGCTGTTCTGACCCGTACAGCCGTGCCGGGCGCCGCGGGGGGCTCAGATACGGGAAAGGGCCCCCGGAGCGGGATGCTCCGGGGGCCCTTCGCCCGACCTCAGGCCTGGGGCAGGCCGGCGATCTGGTTGCTGATGCGCTCGATGTCGGCCTCGGCCTTGGAGAGCCGCGCGCGGATCTTGTCGACCACGTTGTCCGGGGCCTTGGCGAGGAAGGCCTCGTTGCCGAGCTTCTTGTTGGCGTCCGCCTTCTCCTTCTCGGCCGCCCCGAGGTCCTTCGTCAGACGCTTGCGCTCCGCCTCGACGTCGATGGTGCCGGACAGGTCGAGCGCGACCGTGGCGCCCGCGACCGGCAGCGAGGCGGTGGCGTGGAAGTCCTCACCGGCCGGCTGGAGCCGCAGGAGCTGACGGATCGCGGCCTCGTGCGGGGCGAGCGCGGTGCCGGTCAGGGTGAACGCGGCCGGGACCTTCTGGCCGTCCTTCAGGCCCTGCTCCTTGCGGAACCGGCGGACCTCGGTGACGACCTGCTGGACCAGCTCGATCTCTCGCTCGGCGGCCTCGTCACGGAAACCGCTGTCCTTCGGCCAGTCGGCGACGACCAGGGACTCGCCGCCCGTCAGCGTCGTCCACAGGGCGTCGGTGACGAACGGGACGACCGGGTGGAGGACCCGCAGCGTCACGTCGAGGACCTCGCCGAGGACCCGCCCGGAGACCTTCGCCTGCTCGCCGCCCGCGAAGAACGTCGTCTTGGACAACTCGACGAACCAGTCGAAGACCTCGTCCCACGCGAAGTGGTAGAGCGCCTCGCTGAGCTTCGCGAACTGGTAGTCCTCGTAGTACGCGTCGACCTCGGCCACGGTCTTGTTCAGACGCGACAGGATCCAGCGGTCGGTCGCCGACAGCTGCTCCACGGGCGGGAGTTCGCCCTCGATGGTCGCGCCGTTCATCAGCGCGAAGCGGGTCGCGTTCCAGATCTTGTTGGTGAAGTTGCGGGACGCCTGGACCCAGTCCTCGCCGATCGGGACGTCGACGCCCGGGTTGGCACCCCGGGCCAGGGTGAAGCGCAGGGCGTCGGAGCCGTACGTGTCCATCCAGTCCAGCGGGTTGACCGTGTTCCCGAACGACTTCGACATCTTCTTGCCGAACTCGTCGCGGACCATGCCGTGGAACGCGATCGTGCGGAACGGCGCCTGACCGTCCATCGCGTACAGACCGAACATCATCATCCGCGCGACCCAGAAGAACATCAGGTCGTAGCCGGTGACCAGGACGGAGTTCGGGTAGAACTTCTCCAGGTCGGGGGTCTGCTCGGGCCAGCCGAGCGTCGAGAACGGCCACAGGCCGGAAGAGAACCAGGTGTCGAGGACATCTGTGTCCTGCGTCCAGCCCTCACCCGTCGGCGGCTCCTCGTCGGGACCGACGCAGACCAGTTCGCCGTCCGGGCCGTGCCAGACCGGGATGCGGTGGCCCCACCACAACTGGCGCGAGATGCACCAGTCGTTGAGGTTGTCGACCCAGTCGAAGTAACGCTGCGACATGTCGGCCGGGTGGATGTCGACCCGCCCGTCACGGACCGCGTCACCGGCGGCCTTGGCGAGGGTCTCGACCTTGACCCACCACTGCATCGAAAGGCGCGGTTCCAACGTCGTCTTGCAGCGCGAGCAGTGCCCGACGGAGTGGACATAGGGGCGCTTCTCGGCGACGATCCGCCCCTCGGCGCGCAGGGCGGCGACGATCGCGGAGCGCGCCTCGAAGCGGTCGAGCCCCTCGAAGGGGCCGTGGACGGTGATCACACCGCGCTCGTCGAGCACCTCGATGGATTCGAGGCTGTGGCGCTGGCCGATGGCGAAGTCGTTCGGGTCGTGCGCCGGGGTCACCTTGACGGCGCCGGTGCCGAACTCGGGGTCGACGTGCGTGTCCGCGACGACCGGGATCGTACGGTCGGTCAGCGGCAGCCTGATCTGCTTGCCGATCAGGTGCGCGTACCGCTCGTCGTCCGGGTGGACGGCGACAGCGGTGTCACCGAGCATCGTCTCGGCGCGGGTCGTCGCGACGACGATGGAGTCGTCACCCTCGCCGTACTTCATGGAGACGAGCTCACCGTCGTCGTCCTGGTAGTCGACCTCGATGTCCGAGATGGCCGTCAGGCAGCGCGGGCACCAGTTGATGATGCGCTCGGCGCGGTAGATCAGGCCGTCGTCGAACATCTTCTTGAAGACGGTCTGAACGGCGCGCGAAAGCCCCTCGTCCATGGTGAAGCGGTCCCGGCTCCACGCCAGGCCCTCACCGAGGCGCCGCATCTGCCCGGCGATCTGGCCTCCGGACTCCGCCTTCCACTCCCAGACACGCTCGACGAAGGCTTCCCGGCCCAGGTCGTGACGGGACTTGCCCTCCTTGGCGAGTTCGCGCTCGACCACGTTCTGGGTGGCGATGCCCGCGTGGTCCATACCGGGCTGCCACAGCGTCTCGTAGCCCTGCATGCGCTTGCGGCGGGTCAGCGCGTCGATCAGCGTGTGCTCGAAGGCGTGGCCCAGGTGGAGGGAACCGGTGACGTTCGGCGGCGGGATGACGATCGTGTACGCGGGCTTGTCGCTCTTCGCGTCGGCTTCGAAGTACCCGCGCTCTACCCAGCGCTCATACAGCTTCCCCTCTACCTCGGCCGGCGCGTACTGGGTCGGCAGGTCGGTCGTGGGCGCTGGATTCTGCTGCTGAGTGTTCTCGGTCACCGGGCCAGTTTAGGGGTGTCACCGGCTCGCACCGAAACGGGAATCTTTGGTAACGGTGGGCCCCCCGATGCACCGCCCCAGCGGCTCTTCGGTCAGGATGTCTGGATCGGATAAGCATTCCTAGGGGGAACCCAGCAATGAGTCACAACCAGCCGGGCCCGTACGGCGGCCAGCCCCAGCAGCCCGGCCCGTACGGCCAGCAGCCTCCGCAGCAGCCCTACGGGCAGCCCGGCCAGCCGCAGCCCGGCTACGGCTATCCGCAGCAGGCCCCCCAGGGCGTGCCGCCGCAGCAGCCGGGCCCGTACGGCCAGCAGCCCCCGCAGCAGCCCTACGGCTACCCGCAGCAGCAGCCCGGCCCCTACGGCCAGCAGCCCCAGCAGCCCCCGTACGGCCAGCAGCCCCCGTACGGCGGCCCGATGCAGCCCGTGCCCCCGGCGCCCAAGAAGAAGACGGGCCTGATCATCACGGCGGCCGTCGTGGCGGTCGCGGTCATCGGCGGCGGCGTGTGGTTCCTCACGAAGGACGGCGGAGCGAGCAACAGCGACGTGTCGGCGAGCACGAAGGGCTACAAGATCGTCCCGCCGGCGACGGTCGAGGACTTCAAGAAGACCGCAGCGGGCGACACGACGAAGCCCATGACCGCGGAGCAGAAGTCGAAGGCCGAGGCCCTCGGCGTCAAGAACCCGCAGCAGACCGGCGCGCAGTACCAGTCCGGCGACGGCCTGACGACCAAGGCGCTCACCTTCCAGGGCGTCTGGGGTGACATCACCGATCCGGCCAAGGTCATCGACGCGTCGTTCCAGAACGCCAAGGCCTCCGTCAGCAAGCAGCCGGGCGTCACGGTCTCGCTCGTCGGCGAGGCGAAGGCCGTCAAGCCGGCCGGGTTCTCGGGCGCGCTGATGAAGTGCCAGAACATGAAGATGAACAACGCGGAGGGTGACGGGGCGGCCAAGGGGCCGAAGGAGCTCCTGATCCCGATCTGCGTCTGGGCCGACTACAGCACGTACGGCGTCGTGGACGAGGTGGACGTGGCCAAGGCCGCGACCGGTGGCGGCCCGAGCCAGGAGGAAGTGGCCAAGCTGACGGCCGCGCTCTACAACTCGGCCCGCCAGAAGGCATAGCCGCACGCGGCACACGCCAAAGGGGCGCCCGGTCAAGGTAGTTGACCGGGCGCCCCTCTGCTCTGCCGGGGTGAGCGCTACGCGCTCTTCTCGTGCCGCCCGTCGTTCTTGACGATGCGCGGCTCGCGCGGGACCAGCGTCGGGTTGACGTTGTTGCGGACCACGTCGGCGGTGATGACGACGCGGGCGACGTCCTTGCGGGACGGGACCTCGTACATCACCGACTGGAGGACCTCCTCCATGATGGCGCGCAGGCCGCGCGCGCCGGTGCCGCGCAGGATGGCCTGGTCGGCGATGGCCTCCAGGGCGGGGCGGTCGAAGTCCAGCTCCACGCCGTCGAGTTCGAACAGGCGCTGGTACTGCTTGACGAGCGCGTTGCGCGGCTCGACCAGGATCTGCAGGAGCGCTTCGCGGTCGAGGTTGTGGACCGAGGTCAGGACGGGCAGGCGGCCGATGAACTCGGGGATCATCCCGAACTTCACCAGGTCCTCCGGCATGACCTCCTGGAACTGGTCGCTGGCCTCGATCTCCCGCTTGGAGCGGATCGTCGCGCCGAAGCCGATGCCCTTGGCGCCGGCCCGCGACTCGATGATCTTCTCCAGGCCCGAGAAGGCACCGCCCACGATGAACAGCACGTTCGTCGTGTCGATCTGGATGAACTCCTGGTGCGGGTGCTTGCGTCCGCCCTGCGGCGGGACGGAGGCGGTGGTGCCCTCCAGGATCTTCAGCAGGGCCTGCTGCACGCCTTCGCCGCTGACGTCGCGCGTGATCGACGGGTTCTCGCTCTTGCGGGCGACCTTGTCGATCTCGTCGATGTAGATGATCCCGGTCTCGGCCTTCTTGACGTCGTAGTCGGCGGCCTGGATCAGCTTGAGCAGGATGTTCTCGACGTCCTCGCCGACGTAGCCCGCCTCGGTGAGCGCGGTGGCGTCGGCGATGGCGAACGGCACGTTGAGCATGCGCGCCAGGGTCTGCGCGAGCAGCGTCTTGCCGGAGCCGGTGGGGCCGAGGAGCAGGATGTTGGACTTGGCGAGCTCGATCGCGTCGTCGCGGCCCGTGCCGCCGCCGTTCTCGCCGGCCTGCACGCGCTTGTAGTGGTTGTAGACCGCCACCGAGAGGGCCTTCTTCGCGGGTTCCTGCCCCACGACGTAGCCCTCAAGGAATTCGTAGATCTCGCGCGGCTTGGGAAGTTCCTCCCACCGCACCTCGGAGGACTCGGCGAGTTCCTCCTCGATGATCTCGTTGCAGAGGTCGATGCACTCGTCGCAGATGTACACCCCGGGGCCTGCGATGAGCTTCTTCACCTGCTTCTGGCTCTTTCCGCAGAACGAGCACTTGAGCAGGTCGCCGCCGTCACCGATGCGTGCCACGAGGTGCTTCCCCTTCGCCTGGGAGGCGCCATGTGCGCCGCCTCCTGGTGCCTACTGCGTTTTCCGGGGGGACGCCCCCAGACCCCCTACCGACGGTACCTTGCCGAGCCCCTCGTTCGGGCCCCCCTTGGCGCGGTTCACTTGTGCGTGGACCGCGCCAAGGTCGCCGAAGCGGCTCAGGCGGCCGCGGAGGTCGTCGTCTTGCGGGTGGAGACGATCTGGTCCACCAGGCCGTAGGACAGCGCGTCCTCGGCCGTGAGGATCTTGTCGCGCTCGATGTCGTCGCGGATCTTCTCGATCGGCGTCGTCGAGTGCTTGGCCAGCATGTCTTCCAGCTGCGCGCGCATCCGGATGATCTCGTTGGCCGCGATCTCCAGGTCGGAGAGCTGCTCGCGGCCGGTGCCGCCCGAGGGCTGGTGGATCAGGACGCGGGCGTTCGGCAGCGCCATGCGCTTGCCCGGCGTGCCGGCGGCGAGCAGGACGGCGGCGGCGGAGGCCGCCTGGCCCATGCAGACCGTCTGGATGTCGGGCTTCACGAACTGCATCGTGTCGTAGATCGCCGTGAGGGCGGTGAAGGAACCACCCGGGCTGTTGATGTAGATGGAGATGTCGCGGTCCGGGTCCATCGACTCCAGGCACAGGAGCTGCGCCATCACGTCGTTGGCGGACGCGTCGTCGATCTGCACGCCGAGGAAGATCACGCGCTCCTCGAAGAGCTTCGCGTACGGGTCGTACTCACGCACGCCCTGCGAGGTGCGCTCGACGAAGCGCGGGACGATGTAGCGGTTGTCGACCTGCGGACCGGTGTAGAGGCCGCTCGCGTTGGCCGGGAGGCCGGAGAAGTTGCTCATGGGGGTGTTCACCATCCTGGTGGCGTTCAAGTGGGCGAGGGAAGCGGTGCGGGTCGGGGGATCAGACCCCGGTGCCGCCGCCACCCGGAACGCCCGAGGCGGCGGAGATGATCTCGTCGATGAGGCCGTAGTCCTTGGCCTCCTCCGCCGTGTACCAGCGGTCGCGGTCGCCGTCGCGGATGATCGTCTCGACGGTCTGGCCGGAGTGCGCGGCAGTGATCTCCGCCATGCGCTTCTTCGTACGGATCAGGTACTCGGCCTGGATCTTGATGTCGGAGGCGGTGCCACCGATGCCGGCGGAGCCCTGGTGCATCAGGATGTCGGTGTTGGGGAGCGCGAAGCGCTTGCCCGCGGCACCACCGGTGAGCAGGAACTGGCCCATCGAGGCGGCCATGCCCATGCCGATGGTGACGACGTCGTTCTGGATGTACTGCATGGTGTCGTAGACCGCCATGCCGGCGGTCACCGAGCCACCGGGGCTGTTGATGTAGAGGTAGATGTCCTTGTCCTGGTCGGCAGCGGCCAGGAGGAGCATCTGGGCGGTGATCTTGTTGGCGATCTCGTCGTCGACCTGCTGGCCGAGGAAGATGATGCGGTCGTTGAGCAGTCGGCTGTAGACCTGGTCACCGAGGCCACCACCGAGGGACGGCTCACCGGCGGCGTAAGGCATCAGATTCGTCACGTATCCACCTGCTCGTCTCTGACGGCTTCGGCCGTCTCAGCGTCTTCGTTCCGGGGGCGCGGACTCCGGCTCGCCAGACTCCACCACCCTCGTATTCATGGACCCTAACGCGCAGGTGGGACAACGCCATCCCGGTTCCCGAACTGTTCGCTCGGAGCGCAAGGTGGTTGAAGCTCAATCGGCTACGGACAAGGGCCCGTACGCGCTTGCGTACGGGCCCTTGCGCGGGTCGTGACGAGGCTCAGGCCTCGGTCTTCTCCGCGGCCTCGGCCTCGGCGGGCTCGGCGTCGGCGGCGGCCTCCGCGGCCTCGTCCTCGGCGTCGTCCTCGAGGTCGACGACCTCACCGTTGGTGTCGGTGACCTTGGCGGCCTCGACGACGACGGCGAGCGCCTTGCCGCGGGCGACCTCGCCGACGAGCATCGGGACCTGGCCACCCTCGACGACGGCCTGGGCGAACTGGTCGGGGGACATGCCGGAGGACTGCGCGCGCCGCATGAGGTGCTCGGTGAGCTCCTCCTGGTTGACGTTCAGCTTCTCCTTGTTGACGAGCTCGTCCAGGATGAACTGCGTCTTGATGCCCTTGACCGCCTGCTCCTCGGTCTCGGCGGTGAACTCTTCCTCGGTCTTGCCCTGGATCTCCAGGTACTTGGCGAGGTCGATGCCCATCTGGCCGAGCTGGTGGTGCTCGAGGTTGTGCTTGCGGGTCTGGATCTCGTCCGCGAGGAGCTTCTCGGGGATCGGGACCTCGGCCAGCTTCAGGAGCTCGTCGAGGACGCGCTCCTGGGCCTGGGTGGCCTGGTCGTACTGCTTCATGTTCTCGAGGCGCTTGCGGCTGTCGGCCTTGAGCTCGTCCAGGGTGTCGAACTCCGACGCGAGCTGCGCGAAGTCGTCGTCCAGGGCGGGCAGTTCACGGGCGGCGACCTGGGTGACCTTGACGGTGACCTCGGCCTCCTTGCCCTCGGCCGAGCCGCCCTTGAGCTCGGAGGTGAAGGTGGCCTCGCCACCGGCCTCCAGGCCCTTCACGGCCTCGTCGATGCCTTCGAGGAGCTCGCCGGAACCGATGGTGTACGAGACACCCTCGGCCACGCCGTCCTCCAGGACCTCGCCGTCGACCTTGGCCTGCAGGTCGATCGTCACGACGTCGCCGTCCTCGGCGGCACGCTCGACGGGGGAGGTCGAGGCGAAGCGGTCGCGGAGCTGCTCCACGGACTTCTCGACGTCCTCGTCGCTGACCTCGACGGCGTCGACGGTGACCTCGATGCCGGAGTAGTCCGGGATCTCGATGGTCGGGCGGATGTCGACCTCCGCGGTGAAGTTCAGCGTCTCGCCGTCCTTCAGCTCGGTGATGTCGACCTCGGGCTGACCCAGCGGGTTGAGCTCCGCCTCGTTGATCGCCTCGGTGTAGAACTTCGGAAGCGCGTCATTGACGGCCTCTTCGAGCACGGCGCCACGACCGAACCGCTGGTCGATCACTCGGGCCGGGATCTTGCCCTTACGGAAGCCCTTGACCGTGACCTGCTGGTTGATCTTCTTGTACGCCGCGTCGAGGCTGTCCTTGAGCTCCTCGAAGGGCACCTCGACAGTGAGCCGAACCCGAGTCGGGTTCAGGGTCTCCACGGCGCTCTTCACGGTTCGGTCTCCTTGTGGCTGACTTCTTGGGGTTCTGCCGCAGACCGACGGTCTGGAGCGGATGGGGCCCGGTACATCGGATTCATCAGACACACGGGCACGCAGCTTGCATAGTAACCGCAAGCGGGATGCCACCCACAATGCGATCTTGATGTGCGCTCGATGGGCGCGGAACACGGCGATCGGACGCCGGCTATGTGGTCGGGGTGGCGGGATTTGAACCCACGGCCTTCCGCTCCCAAAGCGGACGCGCTACCAAGCTGCGCCACACCCCGTCGGTGCGAGACGTAGGGTACATGGCCGCGGGGAGCGCGTCGTTCGCTTTGTCCGGCGCCCCGGCCCACGGCGGTCACCGGGGCGCGGTGTGCGCGGGCGGGGGGAGACCCGCTACGATGCTCTACGTGCCGCGGTCGCCATGACCTGCGGCGCGGTGCTTGCGGGCGTAGCTCAATGGTAGAGCCCTAGTCTTCCAAACTAGCTACGCGGGTTCGATTCCCGTCGCCCGCTCTTCACGTCGAAGGCCCAGGTGAGAGGTCATTTCCCTCTTCCTGGGCCTTCGACGGTTCCGGAGCCCGTCCAGTCCCCCGTGTACGCCACGTGCAGCCCCCTGTGCACGCCACGTGCCCCTTCGGCCGGCGTGCCGCACGGGTCGAGCTGGGACCGGGCCGGTCATCAATTCGCGTGTGGTGGCGTTGGCTTGGGACGCCTACATGCCGATGACGCAGCCCAGGACGATCGAGAGCAACGCGCTGGTCAAGAATCGCCACGTCCGGAACGGGCGGCGGAACCCCTTGGCATCCACGTACACCATCCCCCAGGCACCAAGGACGGCACATAGCGCCGCAACAACGGCCGCCCCCATGCGCTGATCCTTGAGAGCGAAGGACAAGGAGATGGTTCCCCCGGCCTGAACGACCCAGGTTGCCGACGTCAGAGCCACGTACAGGCCGGCCCTTCGCTCCCGAGCTTCTTCCTCGGGCGTGACGATCTTGACGCGGATGTAGCGCGGCATGGTTCTCCAACTCGGTCTGCATCACGGGACGACCGGCATGGCCGGAATGGCCGAGCGAGCGAACCGGCAGCACCGATGCACCACGACAGCGACGGAGATCTTCCGGACCGGCTACGCGGATTCGATTCCCGTCGCCCGCTCGAAGCAGCAATCAGCAGGTCGGAGCCGGTGGCCGCGTGACGCGGAGACCGGCTCTTCCTGGTGGGCTAGAACTTGATCTGGTTGATCGACTGAGCTATCGAGTCGAGGAAGTGCTGGATCGAGGGGGCCATGCCCGTCGAGGCCAGGAAGAAGCCGAAAAGTATCGCCACGATGGCCGGGCCGGCCTTCATGGAGCCGCCGCGGATCAGCACCACGAGGACGACCGCCAACAACAGCACCACTGACAGTGAGATGGCCACAACTGATCACACACCCTTGGTCGGTCCGCCTTGCCGGCCCGGGAGCATGCCGCCCACACCCCCACGGTGACTATCGTGCCACCAACACCCCTGTGGTTGTTCCCCGGTGACACATCGCCAACGCCATGGATCGGACGGATCAGGCCAACCGGGCCTTAGCGGGGCGCTTTCGGCGGCCGGATGCGCCCGGCGTACGACTCCCGCGCCCCGTGCGGCCGTTGCGTCACGGCGAGCGTCAATTACCTCACCTGGCACGGCAGTTCGGCGGGATCCGGCCAGGGGCAAGGGGTGTCGCCGGCCGGCGTCAGGCGTCCCGCCGGATCAGGAGCAGCGCCCGGTCGTCGTTGACGTCCTTGGCCACCGCCTCGATCAGATGCCAGGCCGCGCCGCCGAAGCCCGTGGAGACGTAGCGGTCGGCCTCGCCGGTGAGGCGGTCGATGCCTTCGCTGATGTCGCGTTCCGAGGTTTCCACCAGGCCGTCCGTGAACAGCATGAGGACGTCGCCGGGGGCGAGGGAGCCCTTGGAGGGGTGGAATTCCGCGCCGTCGTAGACGCCGAGCAGGGGCCCCTCGGCGGCCTGTTCCTGCCAGCGGCCGGAGCCCGCGTGGAGCTGGAGCGCCGGGGGGTGTCCCGCGGAGAGGAGTTCGTAGTCGCCGGAGTCGAGGTCGAGCACGAGGTGGATCGCGGTGGCGAAGCCCTCGTCCCAGTCCTGGCGGAGCAGATAGCCGTTGGCGGCGGGCAGGAAGGCGTGCGGGGGCAGCGAGCCGAGCAGGCCGCCGAAGGCGCCCGAGAGCAGCAGGGCGCGCGATCCCGCGTCCATGCCCTTGCCGGACACGTCGGTGAGGACGATCTCCAGGGTGCGGCCTCCGCCGGTGCGCGCGGCGACGACGAAGTCGCCGGAGAAGGACTGGCCGCCCGCGGGGCGCAGCGCCATCTCGCGGTGCCAGCCCTTGGGGAGCTGGGGCAGCGCGCTCTGCACCCGGATGCGTTCGCGCAGGTCGAAGAGCATGGTTCCGCCGCGCCGCCAGGGCACCCCGACCCGCGCCCTGAACTGGGCGATGAGCAGCCCGAACAGGCCGCACGCCGCTACGACGAGGACGATGCCCGGGGTGACCCGGGAGGGCCCCGCGCTGTACGGGCCGAGCCGTACCGACTCCACGATCAGGGCGGTCGCGGCGGCCGCGTACAGGCCGAGCAGGTTGGCGGGTCGCAGCAGGAGGCCGCCCGCCACGATCGGCAGGACGAGGGCGGAGGGCGCGCACCACACCGGGGCGAACAGGGTGGCGCAGGTGATCGCGGGGATGGTGAGGAGCAGCCCGGCCAGGGCGATCCAGTCGGAGCCGTCGCCGCGGAAGTAGTCGACGCCCGATCTGCGCACCGCGGTGCGGACCCGGTGCAGCGCCTTGCGCCACCGGGCGCTGAACGAGTCCGCTCTCATCGCACGTGCCATTGCCGAGGACCCTATCCAGCCGGTGGCGTCGCGCGCAGGTGGCCCCTGACGCGCGACCCGGACGGGCAGCCTGAAATTCGGTCGCCCGTGAGGCGCGTCCCTGTTAGGCATGGCATATGACGATCGAACTGCGCGTGCTGGACCGGGCCGAGTGGGATGAGTGGTACGGCGCCCTCGTGGTCGCCTTCGGCGGGATCCCGGACGACCCCGAAGAGGCCGGCTGGTGGCGCAAGCTGATCGATCCCGAGCGCTCGATCGCCGTGTGGGACGGCTCGACGTGCGTGGCCGCCACCAGCACCTTCCCGTTCCGTCTGAGCGTGCCGGGCGGCGCCGTGGTGCCCGCCGCGGGCGTGACGGCGGTCGGTGTCATGGGCACACACCGCCGGCGCGGCATCCTCACGTCGATGATGCGGCGCCAGCTCGACGACCTGCGCGAGCGGGGCGAGGCGCTGGCCGTCCTGACCGCGTCGGAGCCCGCGATCTACGGGCGGTTCGGGTACGGCATCGGCTCGATGAGCCTGTCCGCCGAGATCGACACGGCCCGGGTCCGCATCGAGCTGCCGCCCGGCGCCGAAGAGGTGAGCCTGCGGTACGCGAAGGTCGACGAGTCGCTGGCCCGCTGCGAGGAGCTGTACGCGCGCCTGGTGCCGCGCCGGCCGGGCATGCTGGCCCGCATTCCGGGCTGGGACCGGCTGAACACGATCGACCCGGAGTCCTATCGGGACGGCGGCTCCCCGCTGCAGTGCGTCCTCGCCGAGCGCGACGGCGAGCTGGCCGGGTACGCCCGCTACCGGGTTGCCATGGAGGCGGAGCCGGGGGGTGTGAAGGGCACGGTGATGCTGAAGGATCTGGAGGCCGAGGATCCGGCGGTGGCCGCGACACTGTGGCGCTATCTGTTCGAGATCGATCTGACGAGCACCCTGAAGATGAAGACCCGGCCGGTCGACGACCCCTTCCAGCACCTGGTGTCCGATGTGCGCCGCTGCGGGATCCGGCTGCGGGACTCGCTGCACGTACGCCTGGTCGAGGTGGGCGCGGCCCTGGAGGCGCGGACGTACGCGGCGCCCGTGGATGTGGTCCTGGAGGTCGAGGACGCGTTCTGTCCGTGGAACGCGGGCCGCTGGCGGCTGACCGGCGACGCGAAGGGGGCGACCTGCGTGCGGACCGAGGACACGGCCGAACTCGCCCTGTCCGTACGGGAGTTGGGCGCGGCCTACCTCGGTGGCGTCACGCTCGCCTCACTGGCGGGGGCGGGCCGGGTGCGCGAGCTTCGGCCCGGGGCGCTCGCCGAGGCCTCGACGGCGTTCGGCAGCGCGCTCGCGCCGTGGCTGCCTCACGGCTTCTGACAGCGGGGGCACCAGAACAGATTGCGGGCGGCGAGGCCGGCGGTGCGGATCTCGGCGCCGCAGAGGTGGCAGGGCATGTTGGCCCTGCGGTAGACGTACACCTCGCCGCCGTGGTCGTCCACGCGCGGCGGGCGGCCCATGGCCTCGGGGGTGTGCTCGGGGCGGACGGTGTCGATGCGGTTGAGCCGGACGCCTTCGCGCATCAGCTCCACCAGGTCGGCCCAGATGGTGTCCCATGCGGCGCGGGTGAGGTCCTTGCCGGGCCGGTAGGGGTCGATGCCGTGCCGGAAGAGGACTTCGGCGCGGTAGACGTTGCCGACGCCCGCGATGATCTTCTGGTCCATGAGCAGGGCGGCGATGGTGGTGCGGCTCTTCGAGATCCGCTGCCAGGCCTTGTCGCCGGTGTCGTCGGGCCGCAGCGGGTCCGGGCCGAGACGGTCGTGTATCGCCTGCTTCTCGCCGTCGGTGATCAGGGCGCAGGTCGTGGGCCCGCGCAGATCGGCGTAGCCGGTGTCGTTCAGCAGGCGCAGCCGGACGGTGTCGGTCGGCGGCGGGGCGGGGGCGTCGCCGAAGCCGTACTTGCCGAACAGGCCGAGGTGGATGTGGACCCAGCCCGAGGGGCCGAAGCCGAGGAAGAGGTGCTTGCCGTGGGCTTCGGCGCCTTCCAGGACCTGGCCGTCGACCAGGGCCGCGCCGTCCGAGAACTTGCCCTGGGGGCTGGACGCGCGCAGCGGCCGGCCGCCGAACCTCAGGTCGTGGTCGGCGGCCAGGCGGTGGATGGTGTGGCCCTCGGGCATGGGCCGCGCTCAGCCCTGCTGTGGGTGGTGGGCCGGGATCTCGGGGAGCTTGCCGGTGGTCTCGTACGCGGTGAGCATCTCGATGCGGCGGGTGTGCCGGGCCTCGCCCGAGTACGGGGTGGCGAGGAAGATCTCGACGAACTTGGTCGCCTCCTCCTCGGTGTGCATCCGGCCGCCGATGGAGATCACGTTGGCGTCGTTGTGCTCGCGGCCGAGCGCCGCGGTCTGCTCGCTCCAGGCCAGTGCGGCGCGGACGCCCTTGACCTTGTTGGCGGCGATCTGCTCGCCGTTGCCGGAGCCGCCGATCACGATGCCGAGGGCGTCCGGGTCCGCGGCCGTCTTCTCGGCGGCGCGCAGGCAGAACGGCGGGTAGTCGTCCTGGGCGTCGTAGATGTGCGGACCGCAGTCCACGGGCTCGTGCCCGTGGGCGGTGAGCCACTCGACGAGGTGGTTCTTGAGTTCGAAGCCGGCATGGTCGGAGCCGAGGTACACGCGCATGTACCGAGTGTGGCATGCGCGGCGCTGGGCAGGGCTGAGCGGGGTGGAGTCCATGGTCCCGGTCGCCGGGGACCTTCGGCCCCGTCTAACGATCCGGATTCAGGCCTTCCGTCCCGAAGCGGTCCAGGTTTGAATACCCGGGCTCGCAACCCGAGTGCTCCGAAGACTTAAGGAAGCGTCCATGACCTCGCAACCGTCCCTTGCGAAGGAAGACCGCGTGCCCGGTGAACCCGGGGATTCGCAGGTTCCCGACAGCGGCCTGAAGGCCGGCCTCAAGAACCGTCATCTGTCCATGATCGCCATCGGTGGCGTGATCGGCGCCGGCCTGTTCGTGGGCTCAGGCTCCGGCATCGCCGCGGCCGGGCCCGCCATTCTGCTCTCGTACGCGCTCGTCGGCGTGATGGTCGTCTTCGTGATGCGGATGCTGGGCGAGATGGCCGCCGCGCGCCCCTCGTCGGGCTCGTTCTCCGCGTACGCGGACCGCGCGCTCGGCCGCTGGGCCGGGTTCTCGATCGGCTGGCTCTACTGGTTCTTCTGGGTCGTGGTCCTCGCGGTCGAGGGCACGGCCGGCGCCAAGATCCTGCACGACTGGGTGCCGGGGGTCCCGCAGTGGGGCTGGGCGCTGATAGTGATGCTGGTCCTGACCGCGAGCAACCTGGCCTCGGTCTCCTCCTACGGCGAGTTCGAGTTCTGGTTCGCGGGGATCAAGGTCGTCGCGATCGGCGCCTTCGTGATCGTCGGGCTGCTCGCCGTCTTCGGCGTGCTGCCGGGCTCCGACAATCCGGGGGCCGGCTTCGCTCACCTCAGTGACGCGGGCGGGTTCTTCCCCAAGGGCTACGGCGCCATCCTCACCGGTGTGCTGATGGTCGTGTTCTCGTTCATGGGCTCCGAGATCGTCACCCTGGCGGCCGGCGAGTCCGAGAACCCGCGCCGGGCCGTGACGAAGGCGACCAACAGCGTGATCTGGCGGATCGCGGTCTTCTACCTCGGTTCGATCTTCGTGGTGCTCACGCTCCTGAAGTGGAGCGACCCCTCGATCGTCGCGGACGGCTCGTACGTCGCCGCCCTGAAGACGATCGGCATCCCGCACGCCGACCAGATCATGAACGTGATCGTCCTGACGGCGGTCCTGTCCTGCCTCAACTCCGGCCTCTACACGGCGTCCCGGATGGCGTTCTCGCTCGGTGAGCGCGGTGACGCGCCGAAGGCCTTCGCCCGCACCAACAAGCGGGGCGTGCCGCAGATCGCGATCCTGTCGTCGGTCGTCTTCGGCTTCGTGGCGGTCTTCTTCAACTACAAGTGGCCGGACACCGTCTTCGCGTTCCTCCTGAACTCCTCGGGCGCGGTCGCCCTGTTCGTGTGGCTGGTGATCTGCTGCACCCAGCTGCGGATGCGCGGGATCATCCTGCGCGAACAGCCCGAGAAGCTGACGGTGAAGATGTGGGGCTTCCCCTATCTCACCTGGCTGACGATCGGAATGATCTCCTTCGTCCTCGTCTACATGCTGTTCGACAAGTCGGGGCGCGAGCAGGTGCTGCTCTCCCTGCTCGTCGCGGCGATCGTCATCGTGATCGCTCTGGTGAAGCAGAAGGTCCTCGCCCGGCGCGCCCCCGCCTACGGCGGCACGAAGGACGACGTCACGGTGGCATAGCCGTCACGGGCGGCGCGCCGCGTCTCCCGCCCCGGCGTCGCGCGGACCGGTCCTCCCGGCAGGGGGGTCGGTCCGCCGTGCTGCCGGGGCTACAGGCGTGAGGTGTCCAGGGCCGGGTACGGGGCGGGCAGCGGGAACGTGCCGCCGAGCTCGGTGACCGTCGTCGTCCGGTAGTGGCTCTTGGTGGGCTGCTTCTTGTCCGGCACCGGCTCGGAGTGGACGTACACCTTGCGTTCGTAGCGATGCACGATCACGTACAGCGGGACCCCGGCGGCGGCGTAACTGCGGTATTTGGGCCCGGTGTCGGTCTCGTGATTGGTCGAGGTGACCTCACCCGCGAGGTGCAGCAGCTCGATCGGGTACCAGCCCCGGTTGGTCCTGCGGTACGCCTCGTCCAGATCGCTCGGTTCGCGCCGCATGACGTAGAAGTCGGGGACGAGCAGGCTCAGCGTCTTCTCGGCCGTCACACCGGTGCGGTAGCCGTTGCCGATGCCGGCGTGTTCCCACCCGGCCATGGTGAGCTGAACGCACAGCTTGTAAGCCGCGCGGTTGTGGTTGTGGTCGGGCTGAGGCGGCACAATCACCATTCCCTCGACGTACTCGGCCCGAATCGGCTCTTTGGAAGCCTTCTCGAACTCGATCAACAGGTCGATGGGGTCCTGTGCCTCGTTCACCGGCTCGGTGATGGGGTCGGCGCTCATGCTGGCGTTCCTCCCTCGTCGCTGGTGTCAGGCTACGCCCGGTGGGCGGCCCCGAGCAGGAGCGTGGTGGAGGTAATGGCCCCTCCGCCACGGCCATGGGAGACGTTCACCCGTTCGGGGAGCGGAGGATCCTTCCTGCGCACAGGGGGCGGAACACGAAGGGCCCGGCGCGAGCCGGGCCCTTCTTCTTCGGTGTGGTGCGTGGCGGGGTTCAGCCGCGGCGGCCGAGCAGCTTCCACGCGGCCGGGAGCAGGCCCATCGCCAGGGCGGCCTTCAGCGCGTCGCCGATCAGGAACGGGGTGAGGCCGGCCGCGACC
Source organism: Streptomyces sp. NBC_00442 (assembly GCF_036014195.1). Lineage (NCBI taxonomy): Bacteria > Bacillati > Actinomycetota > Actinomycetes > Kitasatosporales > Streptomycetaceae > Streptomyces > Streptomyces sp. NBC_00442. The sequence goes on along the minus strand of NZ_CP107918.1, from coordinate 5,116,673 downwards.
GCGGCGGTCAGGGACATGCCGGTGGAGGCGGCGAGGTAGGGCACGCCCACCGCGTAGATGATCGCCGAGCCGAGCACCATCGTGCCCGCGGTGCGCGGCACCGAGCGGTCGGCGCCGCGCCGGGCGAGGGCGCCGACCACGGTGGAGGCGAGCAGCATGCCGAGTACGTAGCCGAACGAGGCGCCGCCCGCGCCCGAGGTGCCGCTCGCGAACCACGGCATGCCGGCCATGCCGACCAGGGCGTACAGCGCGAGCGAGAGGAAGCCGCGGCCGGCGCCGAGGCCCGCGCCGACGAGCAGCGCGGCGAAGGTCTGGCCGGTGACCGGGACGGGCGAGCCCGGGACCTGCACGGCGATCTGGGCTGCGAGTCCGGTCAGCGCGGCGCCGCCGACGACGAGCGCGACGTCCCGGGTGCGGGAGGAGGGCAGCAGGTCGGCGAGGACCGATCCGGTACGGGGGGCGGCGGCGGACGCAGTGCTCATCGGAACTCCGGCAGGTGGTGGGGACAGCGGGACGTGCTGGGGACACGGTGACGTTAGCCCACGGAATCTCGCTGGATCACCAGCAGCCGCCCACAAAGCGGGTGTTGGAGCCTTGGTCGGGTCCGGACAAAGGAGGGGGTTCGGGCGCCGGACGGCGTGACCCGCGTCACTACGACTGTGGGGCCGACTGCCCCTTTTGCGCCAGGAGGCACTGCTGGGCGAGACTGTAGGTTCCCCATAAACCGAACGTGACGAGCGCCATGCACGATCCCCTGCCCGCCGAACCCCTCTCGCACGGGCTGAAGCAGCGCCATCTGACCATGCTCGGCCTCGGCGGGGTGATCGGCGCGGGGCTCTTCGTGGGGTCGGGCGCCGGTATCGCGGTGGCCGGGCCCGGCATCATCGTGTCGTATCTGATCGCGGGTGCCATCGCGATGCTGGTGATGCGGATGCTGGGCGAGATGTCGGCCGCGATGCCGGCGTCGGGTTCGTTCTCGGTGCACGCGGAGCGGGCGCTGGGCCGCTGGGCGGGGTTCAGCGTGGGCTGGCTCTACTGGTTCCTGCTGGTCGTCGTGCTCGCCGTGGAGGCCACCGGCGCCGCGAAGATCGCGAACGGGTGGGCGCCGGGGGTGCCGCAGTGGGCCTGGGTGCTGATCTTCATGGTGGTGTTCACGGCCGCCAATCTGGCCTCGGTGAAGAACTTCGGCGAGTTCGAGTTCTGGTTCGCCGCTCTGAAGATCTTCGCGATCGTCGCGTTCCTGGCGCTCGGGCTTCTCGCGATCTTCGGAGTGCTGCCCGACACGTCGGCGGTGGGCCTGTCCAACCTGACCGGGCAGGGCGGCTTCCTGCCCGCCGGGGTGAGCGGGGTGGTCTCCGGGGTGCTCGCGGTGATCTTCGCCTTCGGCGGTCTTGAGGTCGTCACGATCGCCGCCGCCGAGTCCGACGACCCGGTGCGGGCGGTCGGGCGCGCGGTGCGCAGCGCGGTGTGGCGCATCCTCTTCTTCTACGTGGGCTCGATGCTGGTCATCGTGACGCTGCTGCCGTGGACGTCGATGACGCCGGGCCGGAGCCCGTACGTGGCGGTCCTGGACTCGATCGGCATCCCCTCGGCCGGCCGGATCATGAACATCGTGGTGTTCGTGGCACTGCTGTCCGCCCTGAACGCCAACCTGTACGGCTCCTCGCGCATGATCTTCTCGCTGGCCGAGCGGGGCGAGGCGCCCAAGGGCCTGCTGAAGGTGGCGGGCGGCGGGGTGCCGCGCCGTGCGGTGCTCGCGTCGGTGGCCTTCGGGTTCGTCTCGGTCCTGCTGAACCTGAAGTGGCCGGACTCGGTGTTCCTCTACATGCTCAACGCGGTGGGCGCGGTGCTCCTGTTCGTGTGGGCGCTGATCGCCCTGTCGCAGCTGCGGCTGCGCCGCCGCATCGAACGCGAGGCGCCCGAGACGCTGACGCTGAGGATGTGGGCCTTCCCCTACCTCACCTGGGCGGCGCTCGCCGCGATGGCCGCGGTGCTCGTCCTGATGCTGTTCGACGCCTCGGCCCGTCCGCAGGTGCTGTGGTCGGCGGGGGCGACCGCGGTGGTTCTCGCGGTGGCAGGGGTACGGGAGTTGCGCACGCGCCGCGTGTGAAGCTGGCGTAAACAAAACGCACGGGGCCCTTCACTCTGTGTGAGTCGAGTGTCCGCATAGCGGTCGGGTGTTCCCTCTGAGCGGGGCCGCCCTGAGACTGTGGGCCCGTGCCGCCGCCCCGGTGGATCAGCTACTGAACAGGGCATGCCCATGTCTCGGACAACCGCGCCCGTGCAGGACGACAGCCGGCAGAAGACCGACTCTCCCCTCACGCACGGCCTCAAGCAGCGCCACCTCTCGATGATCGCCCTCGGCGGCGTCATCGGCGCGGGTCTCTTCGTCGGTTCCGGCACGGCGATCGCCGCGGCCGGACCGTCGATCGTTCTCGCTTACGCGATATCGGGCGCCCTGGTCATGCTCGTCATGCGCATGCTGGGCGAGATGTCGGCGGCCAATCCCGCGTCCGGGTCCTTCTCGGTCCACGCCGAGCGGGCGATGGGGCCGTGGGCGGGGTTCACCGCGGGCTGGGCCTTCTGGTTCCTGCTGTGCGTGGCCGTCGGCCTCGAAGGCATCGGCGCCGCGGGCATCGTGCACGGCTGGCTGCCGGGCGTCCCGGAGTGGGCCCTGGTCGCCGTGTTCATGCTGGTGTTCTGCGGCACCAATCTGGCGGCCGTGAAGAACTTCGGCGAGTTCGAGTTCTGGTTCGCCGCGCTGAAGATCGGCGCGATCGTCCTGTTCCTGGCCATCGGCGTCCTCGCGATCGTCGGCGTGCTGCCGGACACGAGCGCCCCGGGCCTGACCAACCTCACCGGCCACGGCGGGTTCATGCCCAACGGCAGCGAGGGCCTCATCGTCGGACTGCTCGCCTCCGTCTTCGCGTACGGCGGCCTGGAGACGGTCACGATCGCCGCGGCCGAGTCCGAACACCCCGTCCAGGGCGTCGCGAAGGCCGTGCGCACCGCGATGTGGCGGATCGCGATCTTCTACGTCGGCTCGATGGCGGTCGTCGTGACGCTGCTGCCGTGGACCGGCAAGGACATCGTCGGCAAGGGCCCCTACGTCGCGACCCTCGACCGGCTCGGCATCCCGCACGCCGGCGACATCATGAACGTCGTGATCCTGGTCGCCCTGCTCTCGGCGATGAACGCCAACATCTACGGTGCGTCCCGCATGGCCGGTTCGCTCGTCTCGCGCGGCCAGGGACCGAAGGTGCTCGGGAAGATCTCCGGCGGGGTGCCGCGCGTCGCGGTCCTCACCTCCTCCGTGTTCGGCTTCGTGTGCGTGCTGCTCAGTTACTGGCGCCCCAACGACATCTTCCAGTGGCTCCTGAACACGATCGGCGCGATCATCCTGGTCGTCTGGTTCTTCATCGCCGCCTCGCAGTTGCTGCTGCGCCGCCGCACCGAGCGCGAGGCCCCGGAGAAGCTCGTCGTGAAGATGTGGCTGTACCCGTGGCTCACCTGGATCGCGCTGCTCGGCATGGCCGTGGTCTTCGTCCTGATGGCCCGCGAGGACGGCACGCGCGTCCAGCTGTACTACACCGGTGGCCTCACGCTGGTGCTCGCGATCGTCGGTTACATCCGCCAGCGCACGTCGCCGCGGACGCCGATCGACGCCTGACCACGCGCCGTTCCTCTGCCAACTGTCCTGCGTCCCCGGGCCCTACGCCCGGGGACGCAGGGCTTTTCGCTGAGGTCACCCTTACCTGCGAACCCGCATTGCTGCTGGTAGCGTGCACTTGCACATCAATTGCAATAAGCATTTGCAGTGAGCAGTCGGAGGGCTCGGACATGGCCATTTACACGCTTCCTGAACTTCCGTACGACTACGCGGCGCTCGAACCCGTCATCAGTCCGGAGATCATCGAGCTGCACCACGACAAGCACCACGCGGCGTACGTGAAGGGCGCGAACGACACCCTTGAGCAGCTCGCGGAGGCGCGCGACAAGGACGCCTGGGGCTCGATCAACGGCCTGGAGAAGAACCTCGCGTTCCACCTCTCCGGCCACATCCTGCACTCGATCTACTGGCACAACATGACGGGCGACGGCGGCGGCGAGCCCCTGGAGAAGGACGGCACCGGCGAGCTGGCCGACGCCATCGCCGACTCCTTCGGTTCCTTCGCCAAGTTCAAGGCCCAGCTGACCAAGGCCGCGGCGACGACGCAGGGTTCGGGCTGGGGCGTCCTCGCCTACGAGCCGGTCAGCGGTCGCCTCGTGGTCGAGCAGATCTACGACCACCAGGGCAACGTGGGGCAGGGCTCGACGCCGGTCCTGGTCTTCGACGCCTGGGAGCACGCCTTCTATCTCCAGTACAAGAACCAGAAGGTCGACTTCATCGAGGCCATGTGGCGGGTCGTCAACTGGCAGGACGTGGCGCGGCGTTACGTCGCCGCCAAGCAGGCCGGCAACAACCTGATCCTGGCCCCGTAGCACCGCGCGCCGCTCTCGGCGCGACCCGGCGTCCTGCTCGTGATCGTCTTCTCAACCTTCACGTGCGGGCGGATGGAAACGGCCGGCCCCCGCGAGGACGTGACTCGCGGGGGCCGGCCGCGCACGGCTCCTGGGCGCATCCCCAGGAACCCCGGCTGCGGACCGTGCACGGCTGAGCACGCAGTTCCTCGCGCCCCCTGGCCCACTCGGTACCGGCCCCCGCACGGGCATAGTCAGCCCGTCATGGGGGTGCCCCCTGGCCCTTGAGGCCTTGAGGGAGCTTGAGGACGAGCGCCCTTCAGGCGCGAACCGGGGTCTGGGGCGGAGCCCCAGGAACCCCGGCTGCCGGTCAGAGGTTGCTGAAGTCCGGGCCCACCGTGCGGCTGCGCTTGATCTCGTAGAAACCCGGCGTCGCGGCGACGAGCAGCGTGCCGTCCCAGAGCTTGGCCGCGGCCTCGCCCTGGGGGGCGGGGGTGACGACGGGGCCGAAGAAGGCGATCTGCTCGCCGTCGGCGCCCGGCACCGCGATGACCGGCGTGCCCACGTCCTGGCCGACCATCTCGATGCCCTTCTTGTGCGAGGCACGCAGCTGGGTGTCGTAGGTGTCCCGGTCGATGTAGTCGATGAGGTCCGCGGGCAGGTCCACGTCCTTGAGCGCGGCGGCGACGGCCTCGCGGGTCACGCCGAGGCCCTCGTTGTGGAAGCGGGTGCCGAGCGCGGTGTAGAGCGGGCCGACGACGTCGTCGCCGTGCAGCTCGCGCGCCGCGGCGACCACGCGCACGGGGCCCCACGCCTTGCCGCCGGGCCGCATGTTCTCGGCGTACTCGGCGGGCAGGTCGTCGAGGCGGTCCTCGTTCAGGACGGCGAGGCTCATCACGTGCCAGTGCACCTCGACGTCGCGGACCTTCTCGACCTCCAGCATCCAGCGCGAGGTCATCCAGGCCCAGGGGCACAGCGGGTCGAACCAGAAGTCGACGGGGGTCTTGGCGGTCTCGGACATGTCTCTCCTCGGGCAACTGCGGCAAGGGCGGGCCAAACAGACCTCTGTACGGGCGAACACCGGCACCCGCCGAAAGCATTCCGCCCCGGCCCCGTTCGGCCGGTCTTCTTTCCGCTCGGCCGCCGCCTGCCCGGCATGGGAGGATCGAAGCCGTTCGAACGAGACACAAAGGAGTGCCCGTGCCCGGTGAGAATCTGTCCCGCGACGAGGCCCGTGAGCGGGCCGAGCTGCTGTCCGTCGAGGGCTACGACGTCTCTCTCGACCTGCGGTCCGCGGTCGGGGACGCCCCGGACGGGCCCCGCACGTTCCGGTCCCTGACCACGATCCGCTTCCGCTCGGCCCGCCCCGGCGCGTCGACGTTCGCCGACCTCATCGCCCCGTCGGTGACGTCGGTGACACTCAACGGCCGCGTGCTCGACCCGGCCAAGGTGTTCGACGGCAACCGGATCGCCCTGGACGACCTGGCCGCCGACAACGTCCTCGTCGTGGACGCGCAGTGCGCCTACAGCCGCACCGGCGAGGGCATGCACCGCTTCGTCGACCCCGAGGACGGCGAGGTCTACCTCTACACGCAGTACGAGCCCGCCGACTCGCGCCGGGTGTTCGCCAACTTCGAGCAGCCCGACCTCAAGGCCCGGTTCACCTTCGAGGCACAGGCCCCCGAGGGCTGGACGGTGTGGTCCAACGGCGCGGGCGGCCAGGAGGCCGACCGTGTGTGGCGCTTCGCCGCGACCGAGCCGATCTCGACGTACATCACCTGCGTGGTCGCGGGCCCGTACCACTACGTGACCGACTCCTACACGCGCGCCTTCGACGACGGCAGCACGCTGGAGATCCCGCTCGGCGCGATGTGCCGCAAGGGTCTCGCCAAGCACTTCGACGCGGACGACATCTTCCTGGTCACCAAGCAGGGCCTGGACTTCTTCCACGACAACTTCGACTTCCCCTACCCGTTCGGGAAGTACGACCAGGCGTTCGTGCCGGAGTACAACCTGGGCGCGATGGAGAACCCGGGCCTGGTGACCTTCCGCGAGGAGTACATCTACCGCGGCAAGGTGACCCGGGCCTCCTACGAGCGCCGGGCCAACGTCATCCTGCACGAGATGGCGCACATGTGGTTCGGCGACCTGGTCACCATGGTGTGGTGGGACGACCTGTGGCTGAAGGAGTCCTTCGCCGACTTCATGGGCTCGTTCTCGCTGGCCGAGGCCACCCGTTTCACCAACAGCTGGGTGACGTTCGCCAACGGCCGCAAGGCGTGGGCCTACCGGGCCGACCAGCTGCCGTCCACGCACCCGATCACGGCCGACATCCGTGACCTGGAGGACGCCAAGCTCAACTTCGACGGGATCACGTACGCCAAGGGCGCCTCGGTGCTCAAGCAGCTCGTGGCCTACGTCGGCCGGGAGGACTTCCTCGAAGGCGCCCGGCGCTACTTCAAGCGGCACGCCTACGGCAACACCCGCCTCGGCGACCTGCTCTCGGTCCTCGAAGAGGTCTCCGGGCGCGACATGGCGACCTGGTCGCGCTCCTGGCTTCAGACGGCGGGCGTCAACTCCCTTACACCGGTGGCCACTTATGACGCCGGGGACCGGATCACGGAGCTCGCCGTGGTGCAGGAGGCGGCCGCCTCGCACCCGGAGCTGCGTCCGCACCGGGTCGCGGTGGGCCTGTACCGCAACGAGGCGGGCGCGCTGGTGCGGTACGCCCGCGCCGAGGCCGACGTCGAGGGCCCGCGCACCGTGATCACCGAGCTGGCCGGGGCCGAGCGCCCCGACCTCGTCCTGGTCAACGACGACGACCTGACCTACTGCAAGATCCGCTTCGACGAGGGCTCGCTCACCACGCTCCGCGCCCACCTCGGCGACATGACCGACCCCCTGGCGCGCGCCCTGTGCTGGTCGGCGCTGTGGAACCTGACGCGGGACGGGCTCATGCCGGCGCGTGACTTCGTCGCGCTGGTCCTCGCGCACGCGGGCCGCGAGTCGGACATCGGCGTGCTCCAGATGCTGCACTCCTGGGCCCGGTCGGCGGTCGTGCACTACGCGGCGCCGTCCTGGCGCGCCGAGGGCGGGCCGCTGCTGTCCGCGGGCGCCCTGCACGAGCTGCGCCTCGCCGAGCCGGGCAGCGAGCACCAGCTCACCTGGGCCCGCTTCTTCGCCGCGAGCGCCACCTCCGGCTCCGACTTCCAGCTCCTCCAGGGGCTGCTCGCCGGTTCGGCGAAGATCGACGGTCTTGAGGTGGACCAGGAGCTGCGCTGGGCGCTCCTGGAACCGCTGGCCGCGCACGGTGTCGTCGACGAGAGCGCCATCGACGCCGAGCTGGCCCGCGACGACACCGCGTCCGGCAAGCGCCACCACGTGCGCTGCCTGGCCGCGCGCCCCTCGGCGGCGGTCAAGGCGCAGGCCTGGGCGCAGGTCGTGGAGTCGGACCAGCTGTCCAACGCGCTGGTGGAGGCGACGATTTCGGGGTTCGGCCAGCCCTCGCAGCGCGAGCTGACCGCTCCGTACGCCGCGCGGTACTTCGAGGTGATCGAGCGGGTCTGGGCCGAGCGTTCGATCCAGATCGGGATGGACATCGTGAAGGGCCTGTTCCCCGGGCTCCAGGGCGACGAGGCCACGCTGGAGGCGACCGACGCGTGGCTCGCCGCGCACGAGGGCGCCGCTCCGGCGCTGCGCCGGCTCGTTCTCGAAGCCCGCGACGACCTGGCGCGCACCCTGCGCGGCCAGGTCTGCGACGCGGCGGCCGCCGCCCGCTGACGCCCGTTCGGGGGCCCGGTCGCCGGGCCCCCTGATCGGCACTCGAACGCCCGTACTTTAGGACGGGGTTGTCCGGATTTGTCGACGGGCTTGTAACAGCGGTTAGCCGGCGGTCCGGGTGCGGAAAACCCTGCGGCATGAACCACAACACCCCGCTCTCCCCCCGCCCCCTGAGCCACCTCACCGACGTCCAGCGGCGCGTGCTCTCCGCCAACCAGCTGCGCGCCCACGGGGTTTCGGCCGCGCGCGCCGCCGCCCAGTGCCGGCCCGGCGGCCCCTGGCAGCAGCTTCTGCCGGGCGTGTACGTCCTGCATCCGGGGCCCGCCACCAGCGAGGAGCGCCTCCACGCGGCGCTGCTGTACGCGGGCTGGCCGGCCTCCGGGCGCGCCAAGTCCATTCCGGCACAGGGCCAGGCCCACTCCGAGCCGCCGGCGGCGATCGTGACGGGGCTCGCGGCGCTCGCGCTGCACCGGTTCTCCTGTGCTCCCCCCCTGCTCTCCCTCGACCGGATCGACATCCTGGTGCCGCGCACCCGGCGGCTGCGCTCCACAGGCTGCGTCCAGCTGGTGCGGGCCCAGGCGATGCCCGGCGCGGAGATGATCGCGGGGGTGCCGGTGGCGCCGGTGCCTCGGGCGCTCGCCGACGCGGTCGCGGTCCTGGACGACGCCGAGTCCGTACGCCGGCTGCTCACCGAGGCGGTGCGCTGCGGCCACACCGAACCGGCTGCGGTCGTACGGGAGTTGACGCAGGCGCGCCTGCTGACCCGGGCCCATGTGGTGGACGCGGTGGACGCGCTGCTCGCCGAGGGCCGCTCCATCGCCGAGGACCGGCTGTACGCCATGGTGAGCGGGTTCGGCCTGCCCGCCCCGCTGTGGAACGTGGACCTGCGACTGCCGGGCGGCCCGCACCTGGGCGGCCTCGACGCGTACTGGCCCGAGCAGGGGGTGGCGCTCGAACTGGACACCCGGGCGCCGCGGCAGGGCGGTGAGGAGGAAGCCGCGCTGTGGTCGGAGTGCAGCCGTAAGCGCGAGGCCCTTGAGCGGCTCGGGATCACCGTCGTACACATCACGCCGAAGAAGCTCCGCGAGGCCCTTGAGCAGCAGGCCACGGTGGTGCGCACCGCCCTGATGGCGTCCGCCGAACGGGAGCCCGCCGCCTATGTGGTGGTCCTGCCGCGCTGACGCCGGTCGCGGGCGGCGGGCCTTCGGGAGGGGAACGGCCCGCCGCCGGCGACCGGAAGGCCCGGCTCAGTCCGCGGCCTGGTGGTGCGCCTTGCCCGTAGGAGGTCTGGTGCGCCACAACTCAAGCCCCACGTCGACGAGTTCGACGCGTTCAAGGTCTTCGACGCGCTCCAGGGGGTGCCAGGCGGCCAGGTCGGTGGACCCGTTGGTCTCGTGGCGGAGTTCGCCCCCGGTGATCCGGCCCTCGTACACGATGCGCAGCCCCTGGAAGTCGGCGAAGCGGCCGAGCTTGCGCGGATAGCGCCGGTTGATGGAGTCGATGCCGAGCAGCCGGACCGGTTCGACGGCGTAGCCCGTCTCCTCGTCGAGCTCGCGCACCACGGTCTCCAGGGGGTCCTCGCCGTGGTCCATGCCGCCGCCCGGCAGCGTCCACCGCTTGGTGCCGTCCCTGGCCACCCAGCGCGCGAGCAGGAGCTCGTGGACGCCGTCCGTTTCCCGTACGCATATGGCGTAGGCCGCCACCCGCAACTCCGTGTTCATTGGGTGAGATTACGGGTCGGTGCGCGCGGGTGGCGGTCTCTGTGCGAACGGGTTCGCGGGGGTGTCGTGGCGGGGTGCGCACCCTGGCGGGAATGTGCCATGTTCACATCACGTAACGGTCAACTCTCCACAAACAACAGTCATATACGCAATGCTCAGCGGTCATCCGGCACCGAAATACGAACCGTCTTTCACAAGCCGGACCCTTACCCACTTCACAGGGATGCTGAATGACCACTGAATCCCCGCGCCCCGCACCCGGGGCGAGACGCACGGCCCGAATAGCGGCGGCGGCCGGCCTGGTGGCCGCGCTCGTCACGGCGGGCGCGGCCCCGGCCTTCGCCGCCACCGGCGGAAGCGACCCGACGACCGCGCCCCCGGTGAAGACCGCTCCGGCCAAGACCGCCGACGACAAGCTCGGCAAGGCCGACGAGCAGCGTCTCGCCGAGGCGCAGGCCAAGGGCGACAAGAGCGTCACCGTCATGGTGGCGACCGCCCCGGGCGGCACCGCCGCCGTCTCGGGCCAGCTGCACTCGGTCGCGGGGGCGACCGTGGGCAAGCAGGACGACAAGCTCGGCTACGTCCGCGCGACCCTGCCGACCGCGAAGGCCGAAGCCGCCCTGAAGGCGGCCGCGAAGCTGCCCTCGGTGCACGGCATCGACCTCAAGCAGGACATTCAGCTGGACGACCCGACGCCGTCGGGCGACACCGCCACGTCCGCGAAGCAGCTGCGGACCTCGAACGGCTACCCGGCGCCGGGCAAGAACACGCCCGCGAAGAACCCGTACAACCCGAACTTCGAGACGGGCGCGGTCGACTTCGTCAAGCAGCACCCCACGGCGGACGGCCGCGGGGTCACGATCGGCGTCCTCGACTCGGGTGTCGACCTCGGTCACCCCGCGCTCCAGAAGACCACCACCGGCGAACGCAAGATCGTCGACTGGGTCACCTCGACCGACCCGGTGCAGGACAACGACGGCACCTGGCTGCGCGCCAACACCGCCGTCTCCGGGCCGACGTTCACCGCCGGCGGCAAGACGTGGACGGCCCCGGCGGGCTCCTACGACTTCTCCACCTTCGCCGAGAAGGTCACCAAGGGCGGCGACGCGGCCGGCGACCTGAACCGGGACGGCGACACCACCGACAGCTGGGGCGTGCTCTACGACCCGGCCGCCGGCACGGTCCGCGTCGACCTGAACAACAACAACGACTTCTCGGACGACGCCCCGATGAAGCCGTACAAGGACGGCTACCAGATCGGCTACTTCGGTACCGACAACCCGGCGACCGACGTCGTCGAGCGGGTGCCGTTCACCGTGGAGATCCGCAAGAACGTCGTGTACGACGCGGCCGGGCACACCTCGGACTACGTCAACATCGGCGTCATCGAGTCCGAGCACGGCACCCACGTCGCGGGCATCACCGCCGCGAACGGCCTGTTCGGCGGCAAGATGAGCGGTGCCGCGCCCGGCGCGAAGATCGTCTCCTCGCGTGCCTGCAACTGGGACGGCGGCTGCACCAACATCGCGCTGACCGAGGGCATGATCGACCTCGTCACCAACCGTCACGTCGACATCGTGAACATGTCGATCGGCGGGCTGCCGGCGCTCAACGACGGCAACAACGCGCGCGCCGAGCTCTACAAGCGCCTCATCGACACCTACGGCGTCCAGCTGGTCATCTCGGCCGGCAACGACGGTCCGGGCGTCAACACCATCGGCGACCCCGGCCTCGCCGACCACGTCATCTCCGTCGGCGCGAGCATCTCCAAGGACACCTGGGCCGCCAACTACGGCTCCGGCGTCTCCACGGACTACCAGATGATGCCGTTCTCCTCGCGCGGCCCGCGTGAGGACGGCGGCTTCACGCCGACCCTGACCGCCCCGGGCGCGGCCATCAACTCCACCGAGACCTGGCTGCCCGGCAGCCCGGTCAAGGAGGCGGGCTACAGCCTGCCGGCCGGCTACTCGATGCTCCAGGGCACCTCGATGGCCTCCCCGCAGGCGACCGGCGCATCGGCGCTGCTCATCTCGGCCGCCAAGCAGCAGGGCATCGACCTGCCTCCGGCCGATCTGCGCACCGCGCTGACGTCGACGGCCAAGCACATCAAGAACACCCAGTCCTACGCCGAGGGCGCGGGCCTCATCAACATCGTGGGCGCCTGGGACGCGGTCAAGCAGACCGCGAAGAAGCACGCCCCCGCGCACGAGTACACGGTCACCGCGCCGGTCTCCAGCGCGCTCGGCTTCGCGCTGAAGACCCCGAACGTCGGCACCGGCATCTACGACCGCGAGAGCGGCCTGAAGGCGGGCCAGAAGAAGACGTACGACGTCACGATCACCCGCACCACGGGCCCGGACGCGAACGTCAAGCACAAGCTGTCGCTGAAGAACGACGACGGCACGTTCACGATCCTCGGCGCGAAGGAGGTGAGCCTGCCGCTCGGCAAGCCCGTCACCGTCAAGGTGCAGGCGCGGCCGACGTCCGGCGGCGTGCACAGCGCGATCCTCCAGGCCGACGACGCCAAGACGGTCGGCGTCGACCAGCAGATCATGGCCACGGTCGTCGTCTCGACCCCGGTCGCGGGCCCCGGCTACACCTTCTCGGCGTCCTCGACGGTGCAGCGCAACTCGACCAAGTCGTACTTCGTGACCGTCCCGGCGGGCGCGAAGAACCTGGAGGTCCGCATGAGCGCGCTGCGCTCGGGCAGCCAGACCCGCTTCATCTCCATCCACCCCTACGGTGTGGCCCTGGACACGACGGCGACGCCGAACTGCTACCCGAACTACGACAACCCGGCCAACACCTGCCGTCCCGACCTGCGGTCGTACGCCAACCCGCAGGCCGGCGTCTGGGAGATCGAGGTCGAGGCGCGCCGTACGTCGCCGTACCTGGACAACTCCTTCAAGCTGGACGTCTCGGCGCTCGGCGTCACCTTCGACCCGGCCACCCAGACGGTGCCCGAGGCGAAGGCCGGCACCGCGGCTCCCGTGCAGTGGAAGGTCACCAACAACTTCGCCGCTCTGGACGGCAAGCTGAAGGGCGGCTCGCTGGGCTCGGCGAAGGTCGCGACCCCCACCATCAAGACCGGTGAGACGCAGACCAGCACGGTCACCATCGGCGCGGGCGTCGAGCACCTGGACGTCTCCATCGGCTCCACCTCGGACGCGGGCGCCGACCTCGACCTGTACGTCTTCGACCAGAGCGGCAAGGTCGTCGCGCAGGCCGCGACGAGCAGCGCCGACGAGGCCGTCAGCCTGGCCAAGCCGGCCGCGGGCACGTACACGATCCAGGTCGCCGGCTACTCGGTTCCGGCCGGGTCGACGACGTACGCCTACAAGGACGTGTACTTCGCGCCCTCGCTCGGCACCGTCAAGGTCGACGAGAGCACGACCGTCAAGCTCGCCGGCGGCGCTTCGGCGCAGGTCACGGCGGATGTCGTCGCGGCGGGCGCGGCTCCCGAGGGACGCCAGTTCTTCGGCACCGTGCAGCTCCTGAACGAGCGCGGCACCGCGGCGGGCACCGGCAACGTGATCATCGGGAAGGTCACGCAGTAACGGACCCGGCGGGAACGACGGCGGGGCGGGCGCTCATCACGAGCACCCGCCCCGCCTTTTCCGTACGCCGCCTTTTCCGTACGCCGGTTTCCAGTGCGCCCGGTCAGTCCTTGAGCGAGCCCAGGTCGTAGGCGTACGTGCCGACCGCGTACGCGATGACGTCGATGTTGAGGTCGAAGTACTTCTTGTCGATGTTCTTCAGGGTGTCGCCCTTCGCGTGGTAGTTGGGGTCGAAGGCCTCGCCGGCCGTGCCGCCCCACTTCTTCGCCTGCTCGGGCGTCTTGATCTCCTCGGCGCCGGTGTAGGTGCCGCCCGCCGGGATGCCGACCTCGATGAAGGGGCCGTAGTCGGAGCGGCCGTCGAAGTCGTAGCCCTCGTGCGGGACGCCCCGCCGGTCGAGGTAGGTGTTGATCAGGCCTTCGATCCCGGCCGATCCGGCCGGTCCCGGGCCCGCGCCCTTCTTGTCGGAGTCGTCGCCGTCGTAGACGAGCTGGGCGGCGTTGGGCGAGCCGATCATGTCGAAGTTCAGATACAGCTTGATCTGCTTCTCCTGCGCGTCGGTGAGGCTCTTCACATAGTGGTCCGAGCCGAGCAGGCCGAGCTCCTCGCCCGACCACCAGGCGAAGCGCACCTTGTTGGGGAGCGCCTTGGGATGCTTGCGGGTCTGCTTGGTCTCATCGGCGAGCTTGAGCGCCACTTCGAGCAGACCGGCCGAGCCGGAGCCGTTGTCGTTGATGCCGGGTCCCGCGGGCACCGAGTCGAGGTGGCTGCCGAGCGCGACCACGCTGTCGGGGTTGCCGGTGCGGGTCTCGGCGATCACGTTGCGGGTCTTCTTGGCGACGGATTCGGTGGCCACGTCCAGGGTGACCTTCACCGGGCCCCTGGCGAGCTGCCCGGCGAGGGCCTCGCCGTCGGCCAGCGAGATCCCGGCGGCCGGGATGTGCGCGTTCTGCGGCGCCTCGACCGTGCCGTGCACCGGGTCCGTCCCGGAGTGGTTGTAGAGGAGGACACCGGCCGCGCCCGCCTGCGCGGCGACGGCCTCCTTCTCCTTGAAGGTGCAGCTGCCGCGCTTGACCAGAGCGATCTTGCCCGTGAAGGAGCCCGAGGCGTAGTCGTCGGGCGAGCAGCCCGGGGTGTCGTCGACGCGGGCCGCCTTCACCTCCGCGGTGAGCCCGCCGGCGGGGGTGGCCTTGCTGAACTGGAATGCCGCGGTGGGCAGTTGGCGCCCGCCGGGGCCGTCCAGGGTCAGCTTCTCGCGCAGCGTCCTCGACTCGTAGAACGTGAAGTCCTGGTACGAGACGTCGTACCCGGCCCGCTTCAGCTGCCCGTACACATAGGCGGCCGAGGCGTCGTAGCCGGGGGTGCCCGCGGCGCGGTTGCCGCCGTTGGCGTCGGCGATCTTCTGGAGGGCCTCCAGGTGGCGGTAGGCGCTCTGTCCGGACGCCTCCTTGACCAGCTTTCTCGCGAGATGCGGATCGTGTCCGGGCCGGGCGGCGGCCGGTGTCGCGAGGGACAGCAGCACGGGGGCGGCGGCGAGGGCGGCTATGGCCCGGCTGCGGCGGGATACGGACACGGGAAATCCTCCGGAATGCGGTGCGGTGTCGCCGATGATCGACCGGCTTGCCAGGACCGTAGCCAGCAAAAACGGCCCCGTGGGGCATTTCGGGGCGGATGCAACACGGATGCCATGGACTTGTCACAAGTGGGCAGGTGTCCCACACCCCGGACAATGGATTGGACAAGTCCGCCGGGCGCCGACGCATCATGGGTGTGCCGGAGTCGTTCGAAGACCACGTGAGCTGCACGTGAGCAACAAAGGAGTCACCGTGAGGGTCGGAATCGTCGGAGCCACCGGGCAGGTCGGCTCAGTCATGCGCAGGATCCTCGTCGAGCGGGCCTTCCCCATCGACGAGCTGCGTCTGTTCGCCTCCGCGCGCTCCGCGGGCACGGTCCTGGACGGCGTGACCGTCGAGGACGCGTCCACCGCCGACTACTCGAACCTGGACATCGTGCTGTTCTCGGCGGGCGGCGCCACCTCGCGCGCCCTGGCCGAGAAGGTCGCTTCGCAGGGCCCCGTCGTGATCGACAACTCCTCCGCCTGGCGCGGCCACCCCGAGGTGCCCCTCGTGGTCTCCGAGGTCAACCCGCACGCGGTCCGCAACCGCCCCAAGGGCATCATCGCCAACCCGAACTGCACCACGATGGCCGCGATGCCGGTCCTGCGCGCGCTGCACGCCGAGGCCGGCCTCACCGCGCTGGTCGCCACCACCTACCAGGCCGTCTCCGGCTCGGGCCTGGCGGGCGTGGCCGAGCTGTACACCCAGACGCAGAAGGTGGCGGCCGAAGCGGACCGGCTGACCTTCGACGGCGAGGCCGTCGAGTTCCCCGAGCCCGCCGTCTACAAGCGGCCCATCGCCTTCAACGTGCTCCCGCTCGCGGGCAGCATCGTCGACGACGGCTCCTTCGAGACGGACGAGGAGCAGAAGCTGCGCAACGAGTCCCGCAAGATCCTGGAGATCCCGGAGCTCAAGGTGTCCGGCACCTGTGTCCGCGTGCCGGTCTTCTCGGGCCACTCGCTCCAGCTCAACGCCCGCTTCGAGCGTCCGCTCGGCGTGGAGCGCGCGTACGAGCTCCTCAAGGACGCGCCCGGCGTCGAGCTCTCCGAGATCCCGACGCCGCTCCAGGCGGCGGGCAAGGACGCCTCGTACGTGGGCCGCATCCGGGTCGACGAGACCGTGGAGAACGGTCTCGCGCTCTTCGTCTCCAACGACAACCTCCGCAAGGGCGCTGCGCTCAACGCCGTCCAGATCGCGGAACTGGTCGCAGCCGAGCTGAAGGCCTGACCCCCCTTTCGCCCGTCTTCCCACCCGCCCACCCGCCCGTGCGGCGGGGCCGGGTGGGCCCAGCCCCCTGGGGCTCCGCCCCAGACCCCGATCGCGCCTGAAGGGCGCTCGTCCTCAAACGCCGGACAGGCTGAAGATGCCCATGCGGGCCGGCGCCGAGTAGGTCAGGGGCGCGGAGCCGTGACACGTGCGCGGCGCCGCCACGGTGAGCGCCACCACCCCACACCGGGTGCCCCACTAGGGGCGCGGGGAACCGCG
This sequence comes from Streptomyces sp. NBC_00442, assembly GCF_036014195.1. Lineage (NCBI taxonomy): Bacteria > Bacillati > Actinomycetota > Actinomycetes > Kitasatosporales > Streptomycetaceae > Streptomyces > Streptomyces sp. NBC_00442. The sequence goes on along the minus strand of NZ_CP107918.1, from coordinate 5,100,053 downwards.
CGAGCAAGCGGGCACGGTCCGCAGACGAACGCGGGGCGGAGCCGGACAGGCTGAAGATGCCCATGCCGGCCGGCACCGAGTAGGTCAGGGGCCCGGAGCCGTGACACGTGCGCGACTCCGCCACGGTGAGCGCCACCACCCCACACCGGGTGCCCCACTAGGGGCGCGGGGAACCGCGCGAGCAAGCGGGCACGGTCCGCAGACGAACGCGGGGCGGAGCCGGACAGGCTGAAGATGCCCATGCCGGCCGGCGCCGAGTAGGTCAGGGGCGCGGGGAACCGCGCGAGACGCGGGCACGGTCCGCGGACGAACGCGGGGGCGGAGCCGGACGGGCTGGAGATGCGCAGGCCGCCCGGCATCGAGCAGTCCGGGGCGCGGGGAACCGCGCGGGCGGGTCCCCGGGGGTCGGCCCCGGGCCTTCGTCGCGTCTGGACGGCGCTCGTTCACCCGCCAAAAACGGCCATCGCGCTGCCCGCAATCCGCGTGCAAGGATGGCCGGAACGTCACGATCTGATGGAACTGAAGCATCTGAAGGAGATGACCGGGTGCCTGGCACGAATCTGACCCGTGAAGAGGCGCAGCGGCGCGCGGCCCTGCTCACCGTTGACTCGTACGAGATCGAGCTCGACCTGAGCGGCGCACAAGAGGGCGGAACCTATCGTTCCGCCACCACCGTGCGCTTCGATGCCGCCGAGGCCGGGGCGGAGACCTTCATCGACCTGGTCGCACCGACCGTGCACGAGGTCGTCCTGAACGGCGCCGCCCTGGACGCGGCCGCCGTGTTCGCCGACTCGCGGATCGCCCTGACCGGGCTGACGGCGGGCCGCAACGAGCTCAAGGTGGTGGCCGACTGCGCCTACACCAACACCGGCGAGGGCCTGCACCGCTTCGTGGACCCGGTGGACCAACAGGCCTATTTGTACACGCAGTTCGAGGTCCCCGACGCCCGCCGCGTCTTCGCCTCGTTCGAGCAGCCCGACCTGAAGGCGACCTTCCAGTTCACCGTGAAGGCACCGAGCGGCTGGACGGTGGTCTCCAACTCGCCGACCCCGGAGCCCAAGGACGACCTCTGGGTCTTCGAGCCCACGCCGCGCATCTCCTCGTACATCACCGCGCTGATCGTGGGCCCGTACCACGCGGTGCACTCCTCCTACGAGGGCCCGCACGGCCAGACCGTGCCGCTGGCCGTCTACTGCCGCCCCTCGCTCGCCGAGTTCCTCGACGCGGACGACATCTTCGAGGTCACCCGGCAGGGCTTCGACTGGTTCCAGGAGAAGTTCGACTACGCCTACCCGTTCGCCAAGTACGACCAGCTCTTCGTGCCGGAGTTCAACGCGGGCGCGATGGAGAACGCGGGCGCGGTCACCATCCGCGACCAGTACGTGTTCCGCTCCAAGGTGACGGACGCCGCGTACGAGCGCCGCGCCGAGACCATCCTGCACGAGCTGGCCCACATGTGGTTCGGCGACCTCGTGACCATGGAGTGGTGGAACGACCTGTGGCTGAACGAGTCGTTCGCCACCTACACCTCGGTCGCCTGCCAGGCCCACGCGCCGGGCTCGAAGTGGCCGAACGCGTGGACCACGTTCGCGAACTCCGAGAAGACCTGGGCCTATCGCCAGGACCAGCTGCCGTCCACGCACCCGATCATGGCCGAGATCAACGACCTCGACGACGTCCTGGTCAACTTCGACGGCATCACGTACGCCAAGGGTGCCTCGGTCCTCAAGCAGCTCGTCGCCTACGTCGGCATGGACGAGTTCTTCCAGGGCGTGCAGGCCTACTTCAAGGCGCACGCCTTCGGCAACACGCGCCTTCCCGACCTGCTCGGCGCGCTGGAGAAGACCTCGGGCCGCGACCTGAAGACCTGGTCGAAGGCGTGGCTGGAGACGGCCGGCATCAACATCCTGCGCCCCGAGATCGCGGTGGACGACTCCGGCGTCGTCACCTCCTTCGCCGTCCGCCAGGAGGCCCCGGCGCTGCCGGCCGGCGCGAAGGGCACCTCCACCCTGCGCCCGCACCGCATCGCGATCGGCCTGTACGACCTCGACGCGGCGGGCAAGCTGGTGCGTTCCGACCGCATCGAGCTGGACATCGACGGTGAACTCACCGCCGTGGACGCCCTGGTGGGCAAGGCACGCCCCGCGGTCGTGCTGCTCAACGACGACGACCTGTCCTACGCGAAGGTCCGTCTCGACGAGGAGTCCCTGCGCGTCGTCACCGAGCACCTGGGCGACTTCACGGAGTCCCTGCCGCGCGCCCTGTGCTGGGCGTCGGCGTGGGACATGACCCGCGACGGCGAACTGTCCACGCGCGACTACCTGGCGCTGGTCCTGTCGGGTGTCACCAAGGAGTCCGACATCGGTGTGGTGCAGTCCCTGCACCGCCAGGTGAAGCTGGCCATCGACCTGTACGCGGCGCCCGAGTGGCGTGACACGGGTCTGACCCAGTGGACCGAGGCGACGCTGGCGCACCTGCGGACCGCCGAGCCCGGCAGCGACCACCAGCTCGCGTGGGCCCGCGCCTTCGCGGCGACCGCCCGCACCCCGCAGCAACTCGACCTGCTCCAGGCCCTGTTGACGGGCGCGGAGGTCATCGAGGGCCTGACCGTCGACACCGAGCTGCGCTGGGCGTTCGTGGAGCGGCTCGCCGCGACCGGCATCCTGGACGAGGCGGAGATCGCGGCGGAGCTGGAGCGCGACAAGACGGCGGCGGGCGAGCGCCACGCGGCGACGGCGCGGGCCGCACGGCCGACGCCGGAGGCGAAGGCCGAGGCGTGGGAGTCGGTCGTCGAGAGCAACACGCTCCCGAACGCGGTCCAGGAGGCGGTCATCGCCGGCTTCGTCCAGACCGACCAGCGCGAGCTCCTCGCCCCGTACACCTCGTCGTACTTCGAGGTGGTCAAGGGCCTGTGGGAGTCCCGCTCCAACGAGATCGCCCAGCAGATCGCGGTGGGCCTGTACCCGGCGCTCCAGGTCTCCCAGGAGACCCTGGACACCACGGACGCCTGGCTCGCCTCGGCCGCGCCGAACGCGTCCCTGCGCCGCCTGATGTCGGAGTCCCGCTCGGGCATCGAGCGCGCCCTGCGGGCGAGGGCGGCCGACGCGCAGTCCGCGTAAGGCAGTCCGCGTACGGGAGTCCGCGTACGGGAGTCCGCGTACGGGAGTCCGCGTTACGGAAAGGGGCAGGGGGCGCCGTCCCCCTGCCCCGGCCCGCGCCCTACCCCGGCCAGCCCGTCCCCCGCGCCGCGGCCTCCCGCCGCCGGCGTCACCCGGCCGCCACGTCCGGTAGGGGATGGCCGGGCGTGTCCAGCCAGGCCCGCTCTCCCGCGCCGTCCACGGTCAGCCCGAACCGGTCGAACCCGGGGCGCCCCTGCCCGTCCCACCATCGCAGAGCGGTTTCCACCTCGTCCCACAGCCGGCGGGGCCCCGACTGCCAGACGCGCGTGCCGCCACCGTCCCGGAACTGGACGCACGCCCAGGAGCGGCAGCCCGACAACGCGTAGAACCAGACGGCCCGCGCTCCCTCGTCCTTCTCGGCGACCGTCCGCACACAGTCCCGTACGCACAGGCCGACGGCGAAGTCCTGCGGACTGAACGGTCCCCGCGCAAAGTGTTCCTCCGTGATCGCGGTGACCGACTCGTCGCCGTCGACGACACCGTGCGGAACGTACGAGGAGTGGGACACGTCGGGCCGGCGTTGCTCGCGGAGCTTCATGAACTCGACCGGCCCCGTGAACGTCCCCGAGGCGCTCTCCCCGTCGTCGGCGACGACCAGGCGGGCGACGGCATCCCCGTTGCCGAAGTGCGTTCCCCAGGGGGCGACGATGATCCCGCCGGGCACGGACTGTTCCACCCACGCGTAGGGGACGGACCGAAGCCCGCAGGTGGCCACGGTGCGGTCGTAGCGCGCCCCTTGCGGGCACCCCTTGAATCCGTCACCGTGGACCACGCGAACCCCAGCCATGCCGAAGCGTGCCAGGGCGGCTCGTGCGGCCGCCGCGACGGCGGCGTCCACCTCGACGGTCACGACGTTCACGGCGCCCAGCCGATGGGCGAGCAGCGCCGCGTTCCATCCGGTGCCGGTACCGATCTCCAGCACCCGGTTCCCGGGCCGCACGTCCAGGTCCCGGAGCATGGAGAACACGACGCTGGGCATGGATGCCGAGCTCGTCGCGGCACGTCCGGGCCCACGGCCGACGTGAGCACCGTCGTCCCACTGCGTGACGATCGGCCCGTCGGCGTCGGCGTACTGATACCAGCGGTCCGGTTCCTCCGCCCGGGAGACGGCGACGCTCCGCCCCGTCTCCATGTCGAAGGGCCAGACGAGGTCGGGCAGGAAGGCCGCGCGCGGAACGGCGGCGAAGGAGGGCGCCCAGTCCGAGGTGAGCACGCCGCCGGACATGAGGGCGCGCCCCAGCCCGGTACGGCTGGGGCGCTCCTGCTGTGCGTCGGGGTTCATCGGTCAGCCGGCCTTCGGCGGGTTCGGAACTCCCGGTCCCCCATCGGGAGTTGGGGGCTGATGCGGACCGGGGTACGGCGTACCGGGGAGCTTGTCGCCGCCCTTGGCCAGTGTGGCACTCATGCTGTTCTCCTCTGCCATGACAATGATCTACAGGGATCTACAGGGGTTTCACCGCGGGATCCGATGGGGCCACCCGGGGATCCCGGGGGTGCCCCAACCGGGCGTGCGTCGAGGCGAGTTCGACCCATTGGACCGCCAGTTCCCGGTCGCTGGTCTCGGCCGCCTCGATGGCGATCGACTTGACCAACGCGCAGGCCGGGCAGGAGCGCGGGTCGATCGGACCCGGCCGGGGCCTCATGAAGTCCGTGGCTCGCACGGCGGCCGGGTTCAGCACGACGCCCTTGCGCTCAGCACGCGTCGTCGCGGTCGTGCGGGTGACACCGAAGGCGCCAACTGGCCCGCGCCACACCGTCGGCGTCACCCGCCATGTGGGCGCGCGCCCGCGCCCGGCTCGCCGCCCCGCAGGTGTCACAGCCGGACACGGGAACAGCGTCGAGCGGGCCGGCGGGGTGCGACGGATGCGAAGGGTGTGATGGGTGCGGAGGAAGGGGCTGAGCCATGAGTCGATCACTCCTCTCTGTAGTGGTTTCACTACCAGGAGCCATCAGCGTGTCCTAGGGTCGGGAACCAATCAACGTGGCAAACACGCACGGAAGGTTGGTGAAGTCCCGGTGAACCGCAAGGAGTTGCAGCCCGACGCCAGTCCTCAAGCCGCGTTCGGGGCGCGTCTGCGCAGCGCGCGGGAGGCACGCGGCTGGAAGCAGGAGGACCTCGGCGAACAGATGGGGTACTCCGGTACGCACGTGTCGGCCGTCGAAACCGGCCGCAAGATGCCAACTCTGCGCTTCTCGCGCAGGGCCGACGTCGCCTTCGGCCTCGTGGGCGCCCTCGACACGTTCGAGCGCGACTGGCGCGAGATCCGGCACGGCTCGCTCCTGGAGGGGTTCCCGGAGTACGTGGGCCACGAGAGCCGGGCGGCGGAGATCCGTCTGTACGAGGTGGGCATCGTCCCCGGCCTGCTACAGACACCTGAGTACGCGGCCGTCCTCGCGGGGAGCGCCGTAAAACGGGGCGCCATCACGCCCGAACAGGCAGCGGAACGCATGGAGCTCGTCGCCGAACGCCAAGCGGCGATCGCCAGGACGCCACCACCGATGGTCTTCGTGGTGCTGGACGAGAGTTGCCTACGCAGGCCTGTCGGCGGTGCCGCTGTCATGGATGCCCAGTGCGAGCGGTTGTTGAGCTTTGCCGAGCTCCCGAACACCGTCCTTCAAGTCGCGCCGTTCAGCATGGGAGAACGCCGACCGTTCAACCTGCCCGTCACCGTGCTGACGAGCGCCGACCGCTCGCTCATGTCGTACGCGGAGTCGTCCCAACGAGGCCACCTGGAGCGGGAATCCACTGCGGTTCTCCCCATGCTGCGCACTTACCATCAACTACAGGCGGAGTCACTCTCCCAAGCGGCGTCCGTGGCCATGATCAGCGAGATACGAAGGGGCACCCCGTGACACCCGAACCCTCCCCCCGTTGGTTCACATCCTCGTACAGCGACAACGGCGGCCAGTGCATACAGGTCGCCACCAACCTGGCCCTCGCCGGCCACGGCGTCGTCCCCGTCCGGGACAGCAAGAACCCCAACGGCCCGACCCTGCGCCTCACCCCGGGCGCGTTCCTCGGCCTCGTGGACTTCGCCAAGCGGGCCGGCGCGTAACGGGGTGAGCGTGTGGCCCCCCCATGGAAGCCGCCCGGCGGACGGGCGTCGATGCGCAACCGTTCCGCCGGGCGGGGGTGGAGGGGGAGGGACCGAGGTCAGCCGGTCAACTCCGTGTAGCGGCGGCGCAGTTCGGCCGCACCCTCGGTCGTGAGGGAGCCGTGCAGCCGCATCCGGGCCACCCCGCCGTCGGGGAACGCGTCCAGACGGACATGGGTCGCCACCGCCTGGGCCGGGAGGCGGAACCGGTGCAGGGTGTCGGGCTGAAGACGCGTACGCGGGATGATCTCGAACCACTCCCCCGTCTCGCCGTTGCGCCCGCTCAGCGCGATCCAGCCCGCCGAGTTCCCCTTCAGGTACGCCGTGTCGATCTCGACCGCCCTGATCGCCCCCTGTGCGACCAGCCGGAAGCGCACCCAGTCATTGGTGTCGCGGACACGGCGACGGCGGTTCTCCCAGCCGTCGTCCATCTTGCGGGAGGTGCCGGGCAGGATGATCTGCGTCGGCGAGGAGTAGAACTTGTCCGAAGCATCCTCGTACGAACCGCCGTTGACGACCGCGACGAGGTCGATCGTGCCGAGCGTGTCGAGCCACTCCGGGTCCGGTACGACCTCGCCGTGCACACGCAGGCGGGCGACGCCGCCGTCGGGGTGCTGGCAGAGCCGGATGTGGGTGTAGCGGCGGCCGGTGGTGATCTCGAAGCCGTTCTCCGCGTGGCCGCGCACCGGCGTCGGCGCGACGATCTCGTCCCACTTCACGTCGTCCGCGAGGAGCCGCTCGGGGCTGGGCGAGCCCTCGACGGCCGTGGCCTGTATGGAGATCCGCTGCGGGTAGTTGCCGCGGAAGTGCGCCGTGTCGACGACGATGCCCTTGATCACGCCGGGCGCGCCGAGGCGTACGAGCGCCCAGTCGTGGTCCCCGGGCGCGGGGAAGACGTGGTCGGCGTCGGCCCCGCGGCGACGGCGGGTCTCCCAGCCGTCCATGATCTTGCCCTTGTGCCCGAAGTGCTCCGGGTCGAAGACGGCACGCTCACGGACGAGGAGGTTCTCGCGTTCGGCGAAGAACTCGTCGTTGGCGGCGATGACTCCGGCGCCGAGCCTGCGGTCCGCGAGGTCGACGAGCTCGGTGAAGGAGAACTCCCCCGAGCGGTAGTCGGCGTACGGGTCGCCGCCGCCGTAGGGCGCGGCGTCGTTGGCGTGCGGGTCCGCTTCGGATGCGTGGGCGAGGTTCTCGGTGGCGGAAGTCATGTCTTGACTCTCCGCCACTCGACAGCTCACGTCCATCGAATGTTTCCGCACAGTCCTTTCGCGATTACTGAACGGTTCGACCGCGGTTGATTCGGTCGGCTCGGGCGGGTGGCTCTCGTCCGGGCGGCCGTCTGGCCACTTGTGGCCACTTCCCGGAACGGCCCGCGGCCGTTGCCATACTCCCGGCATGAATGCGGAGAAGATCAACGCGGCGGACGCCGGCACCTGGAAGCTCGGCGACCTCGACGTCAACCGGATCGGCTTCGGCACGATGCGGCTGCCGCAGCGGGGCGCGGCTCTGCGCGCCGACGCCGTCCCCCGGGACCGCGAGGAAGCAATCGCCGTTCTGCGCAAGGCGGTTGAGCTCGGCGTGAACCACATCGACACGGCGGCGTTCTATTTCTCCCCGCTGCGTTCCTCGAACGAGCTGATCAACCGGGCGCTCGCCCCGTACGCCGAAGGGCTCGTCATCACCACCAAGGTCGGGCCCGCGCGCGTGCCCTCGGGAGAGTGGGGTGAGCACGCCAGGACGCCGCGGGCGCTGCGCGGGCAGGTCGAGGAGAACCTGCGCCAGCTCGGCCGGGACCACCTGGACGTGGTGAACCTCCGTGTCGTCGGGCCCGATTCGGTCGCCGAGCGCTTCGGTGCGCTTGCCGAGCTGCGCGAGGCCGGGCTCATCCGCCACCTGGGCCTGTCCAACGTGGGCCCTGCCCACCTCGACGAGGCGCTGGCCATCGCGCCGGTCGTCTGCGTACAGAATCCGTACGGCATCGGCGCGTCCGCCGAGCAGGAGGACATGCTGCGGCTGTGCGGCGAGCGGGGCATCGCGTTCGTGCCGTTCTACGCGATCGCGGGTGCGGGGCGCGAGGCGGGCGCGGGTGGGGCGCAGAGCGCGGAGAGCGAGCAGGTGCTGGCGGTCGCGCGGGAGCGCGGGGTGAGCGCGGCGCGGATCCGTCTCGCGTGGACGCTGCACCGGGGGCCGCACGTCCTGGCCATCCCCGGCACCGGGGACGTGGCCCACCTCGCCGACAACGTGGCGGCGGGCGCGCTCCGGCTCACGCCAGGCGAGCTGACCCGCCTCGACACGCACCACCCGTAGGGACGACCCGCACGCAAACGCCGGGGCCCCCAAGGCCTCAAGGGCCAGGGGGGGACCTCCATGACAGGCTGAGGTGGCCTCTACCGAGCCCCGTTAGGGGCGCGGGGAACTGCGCGAGAAGCGAGCACGGTCCGCAGACGAAAGCGGGGTTCCCAGGGGCGCGGGGCACTGCGCGGGTGGCCCGGTCTTGAAGGTCCACCCCCCCGCGGAGCGCCTACGCGTCGGCGGCCACATCCCGCAGCGCGCCCAGCACGCGCGCCAGAGCCGGCCCCCCCTCCGCACCCCGCCGCACCGCCGCCACCACATGCCGCCGCGGCTGATCCGCACTGAGCACCCGCGTGACAACGCCCCCGCGACGGTCCGCCGCCGCCATGCGAGGCACGAGCGCCACCCCCATCCCGGCCTCCACCATGGCCAGGATCGCGGTCCATCCGGCCGCGCTGTGCGCCTGCTCCGGGACGAATCCGGCCGCCTCGCAGGCCGCGGTGGTGATCTCCGACCAGGGACCGCTGCCGCCGAAGATCCATGCCTCGTGCGCCAGGTCGGCGAGGCGCAGGCCCGGTTCGGCGGCGAGCGGGTGCCCGGCGGGCAGGGCCACGTCCAGCGGGTCGGTGAGCAGGGGCAGGAGGGCGAACTTGGGGTCGCGGGCGCTCGGCGCGTGGGCCGCGAGCGACAGGGCGAGATCCACCGACCCGGCCGAGAGCAGCTCGTACGCCTCGGCCGCCTCGGCCTCCCGTACCCGTACCTCAAGGGCGGGATGGCTGCGGCGCAGCTGCTGCACGGCGGGGACGACGAGGGCGGGCACCGCGGTCGAGAACGCCCCGACCCGCACCTCCCCCGCCTCGCCCTGCAGATAGCCCGCCAACTCGGCGTCCGCACGCTCCAGTTGGGCGAAGACTGCTTCGGCATGGCGCAGCACGAGGTGGGCGGCGTCGGTGAGGCGGACGCGGCGGCCGTGCGCTTCGAGCAGGGGCACGCCGAGCTGCTTGGCGAGGTTGGACAGCTGCTGCGAGACCGCCGAGGGCGTCATGAGCAGCACCTCGGCGGTCGCGGTCACGGTGCCCTGCTCGCGCAGGGTCCGCAGGATGTGGAGTTTCTTGATGTCCCACTCGCTCATGGGACGCAACATACCGGCGCCGCCACGGCGCGGCTCACCTGCGGCTTCCCAGGACCACTCCGCCGAGGATGAGCGCCATGCACACCAGCTGCGCGGGGCCCATGGACTCGCCGAGCAGGGGGTAGGACAGCAGGGCCACACAGACCGGCTGGAGGTAGTAGACGACGCCGGCGCGGGCGGCGCCGATGAGGGAGATCGCCTTGTTCCAGGCGAAGAAGGCGACGGCCGAGGAGAGCACCCCGACATAGACGAGCGGGCCGACGGTGGCGGTCGTCGCGGCGAAGCCGCCCTGGACGGCGAGGCTGATGCCGTAGGCCGGGGCGAGCATGAGCGCGCCGAGCACGAAGGTGGTCAACAGGAATGTGAGGGAGCCGAGTTCGGCCGGGCGGCGGCGCAGCAGCACGCTGTACGAGGCGAAGCTGAGGGCGGCCGCGACCATCCAGAGGTCGCCTGGGGCGAGGTCGAGATCGAGCGAGCCCTTGCTGACCAGGAGCAGCACGCCGGCGACGGCGACGAGCAGGCCGACGGTGCGCCGCGCACCGAGCCGGCCGCCGGTGAGGCGTTCATGGACGGCCATCAGGACCGGCGACGCGGCCATGATCATGCCCATGTTGCCGGCCGACGTGGAGGTGCCGGCCTGGTTGACGAGGGTGTTGTACACGGTGATGCCGAGCAGTGAGGCGATCGTGAGGTAGCCCAAGTGGCGTCGGATCAGGGCGCGTTGGCGCCAGGCCTCGCGGGCGGCGAACGGTGCGACGGCGACGATGGCGATCAGCCAGCGCCAGAAGGCGGCCTGGACGGGCGGCACCGAGTCGTGCAGCGCCCGGCTCGCGACGAAGCTCCCGGACCAGACGACCGTCGCGACGGCCGCGAGGGCGAGCCCGAGCCCGGAGGCTCCGCCCGCCTTCCCGGCCGCGGTGGTGCGCGGTGTGCTGCGGACGTGGTCCAGGGCGGTCACGATGACTCCGTTTCGGGGCGGCGGGGTGGGGTGTGCCCCTAAGGTCGCACCGCAGGAACGGTCACGTCCATCGAAAGTTTACGGCGATTATATTCAGCAGAACTGAATGGTGGTGTCGCATCCTGGGCGGGGTCCCCGGAGGGGAGCTTCCGGGGAGCGGCCGCGGCCCGGGTGGCCTGCCCGGCGAGGGTGGCGGCGACGGCGATCGCCATCCCGAGAAGCTGTACGGGGGCGAGGGCCTGACCCAGGGCCGCCCAGCCGATGACGGCGGCGCTGAGCGGGGAGAGCGGGCCGAGGAAGGTGACGGAGGTCGCGGTCATGCGGCCGATGCCGCGGAACCAGAGCCAGTACGCGACGGCCGTGTTCACCAGGGCGAGGTAGAGGTATCCGGCGAGGTTGCGTGCGTCGAGCGCGGGCGGGGCGCCTTCGGCGAGGAAGGCGACGGGCGCGATGAGGAGTCCGCCCGCGGTGAGCTGCCAGCCGGTCAGGACCAGCGGCCCCGCACCTTCGGGGCGCCCCCACCGCTTGGTGAACACCGTCCCCGCGGACATCGAGGCGGAGGAGCCGAGTGCGGCGATCACCCCGATCGCGTCGAAGGCGCCGGCCGCCTTCAGGACCACCAGGCTGACGCCGAGGGCCGCGGCGATGCCGGTGAGCAGGGTTCGCCGGGTGGGCCTCTCGCCCAGGAACAGGGCGGCCAGCCCGGCCACCCAGAGCGGCCCGACCGACCCGATCACGGCGGCCATTCCGCCGGGGAGCCGGTAGGCGGAGAGGAAGAGGAGCGGGAAGAACGCGCCGATGTTGAGCGCGCCGAGCACGGCTGACTTCCACCACCAGGCGCCGCGCGGCAGCCGCCTGGTGAGCCCCACCAGAGCGATGCCGGCGGGCAGGGCGCGCATCATGCCGGTGAACAACGGGCGGTCGGCGGGGAGGAATTGAGTGGTGACGAAGTAGGTGGAGCCCCAGGAGATGGGGGCGAGGGCGGTGAGGGCGGGGGTGGTGAGGCGGTGGTGCGGCTTCAGCTTCAGGTTCGGCTTCATGTTCATGGAATGGGTCCCTTTCGGGGGCGGGTGGGTGCGGGCCGAGGGCGCGTTCGGACCGTGCGTGGCCGCTCGCGCCCACTGCGGCGGAGCCGCGCAAAGTCACAGCCCCGCGCCCCTTGAACCCGGCTTTCGTGTGCGGACCGTGCTCGCTTCTCGCGCGGTTCCCCGCGCCCCTCAACTACGCGGTGCCGGGCGGCATGGGCGACCCCGGCCCGTCATGGGGTCCCCCCTGACCCTCAGGCCTTGGGGGAGATTGAGGACAAGCGCCCTTCAGGCGCGAACCGGGGTCTGGGGCGGAGCCCCAGGGGCTTCAGCCCCCGGAGGCCACGCGGCGGAGCCGCAGAGTGTCACAGCGGGGAGGGCCGGGGTGGGGACATGCACCGCTCGCCGCGGCAACCTCCGCTCAAGCCGCACCAGACCACCTGCCGCCACCATGGACGTCACCACCAGAACAACCCACGGCATCCGCCCGTCCACCGCCATCAGCCCGGTGAAGAGCGACGGCGCGACCGCCGCGGCCAGCGACCAGGACAGCTGGTACGCCGCCAGGTACCGCCCGCGCAGCGCGTCCGGCGCGGCCGCCACCGAGAGCGCCCCGGCCGACGGGCTGTGGACGAGCTCGCCCAGCGTGTACAGCACCACGATGATCAGCAGCGCCCCGCCGAGCACGATCCCCGAGCCGGGCCGGAACGTACCGAGCACGATCTGCGCGGCGAACGCGGCGGCGAACAGGAGCGAGCCGAGCGCGGCGGAGCGGGTGCGCCTGGCCCCGCGCGAGCGGACCCGGGCCCCGACCACGACCCCGCCCGCCGCGCACATCACGGTGTTGAGCGTGAACGCGGTGCCCGTCAGGGCCTGCGGCCCGCGCAGCCAGGTCGTGATGTACAACGGGAAGAGCACCGACAGGGCCGAATACCCCAGCGCGTTGAGGAAGTTGACGGCGGTGAGCCCGAGGAAGGGCCGGTCGGCGAAGACCTGCCGGTAGCCCGCGGGCCGTGTGGCGCCGGCCCCCCTGAGCCCCTCACCGGACGCGCCGGACGCCGTCGGCGTCACGGTGCCCCGCCGTTCGGGCCGTACGCCGCGCATCAGGCACGCGGCGAGGGCGAAGCTGGCCGCGTTCAGCCAGGCCGCGGCGGTGAATCCGGCGTCGCCGCCGAATCCGACGACGAGCGAGGCGAGCAGCGAGCCCGCCCCGAGGCCGCCGTTGCGCAGGGCCCGCGAGGAGGCCTGCAACCGGTCCCGGTCCGCGCCCTGGGCGACCTCGCCGACGAGGGACTGCTGGACCGCGGGGAAGGCGCGGTCCCCGAAGGCGGTGGCGAGCGCCACGGCCGCGAAGGCGGGCAGTGAGTGGGCGAAGGGGTAGAGCAGGAAGCCGGTGCCGCGCACCCCGTACAGCAGGAGCTGGACGCGCCGGGCGCCGTACCGGTCGACGGCCGCCCCGGCGAGCGGCAGCGCGCCGAGCCCGAGCAGTCCGACGACCGTGAGCACGAGGCCCACCGTGGCGAACGGCAGCCCGGTGACGTGGTGGAAGAAGACCAGGCTGAACGGCACGTACATCCCCGAGCCGGTCGCGTCGACCGCCATGGCCACGAGCATCCGCCGCTCCCCGGCTATGCGTGGGGTGCGGGCACGACTGCGGTACGTACGCATGGGAACTCCGTCTCCGGCCACGAAAGGGCAGTAAGCGGCTTGGCAAGTGACTTAGCTGAAAGTAGCTTACTCGTAAGCTACTTTCCGTCAAGCAACTTTCTTGCGTCCGACCGAGATGGTCCGGATACTGGTCCCATGACTGGCCCCACGACTGCCACCAGCGGCAGCACGACATCCGCGGACGCGGTGGACGCGATCACCGAGCAGTGGGGCGCGGTCCGGCCCGACCTCGACACCCTGCCGATGGCGGTGTACGGGCGGATCTACCGGATCGCGCGGGCGATGGGCGACCGGATGGACAAGGAGTACGCGCGCTTCGGCATCGGGCGCGGGGAGTTCGACGTCATCGCGACGCTGCGCCGCTCGGGCGAGCCGTACACGCTGTCACCGCGCCAGCTCTCGGGGACGCTGATGCTCACGACGGGCGGGATGACGGGGCGCCTGGACAAACTGGAGAAGGCGGGCCTGCTCGCGCGCAGCCCCGACCCCACGGACCGGCGCGGGCTGCGGGTGACACTGACGGAGCGCGGACTGAAGCTGGTGGACGAGTCGGTGACCGCGGGCCTCTCCGCCCAGACCGAGGTGCTGACCTCCGCCCTCGACGCAACGGAGGCCGCTCAACTCTCGGTGCTGCTGCGGAAGTTGCTGGCCGCACACTGAAGAGTGGGTGCCCCCAGGTGGGGGGCGGGCACGCACGGAAGCCCCCGCGTCCCTCCCGGATGGGGGGAGACGCGGGGGACGCGTGTTCCGCGAAGGGCTACGCCTTCTTCGCCGTCTTACGGGACTTGTCCAGCACCATCACCAGTCCGGCGATGATCGCGAACAGCGCGAGGGGCGCGAGCACGAACAGACCGATCGTGTCGATCACGCTCAGGCCGTGACCCGGGTCGTCGCCGTCGTCGCGCGTGAGCGCGAGCGCGGGGGACGACATGAGCAGCATCATCAGCGTCGTACCGGCTGCTACGGCGCCGGCGCGCAGGGCGTTGTTCTTGTCCACGGAGCAAACGTAGCGAACGCCCGAGAGCACCGCGCGCCCGGGGGTGCCGTACGGGGTCCGCGCGGGCGGGCGCGCGTACGGCGAGGATGCCGGAGCCGCGCGGCGCGGCCCGGTGTCACCCCGTGCCGTCGCCGCTCGCGGCCCCCGGCCCCCCGCGCGGGAAGATCCGCATCAGGGCGTGCAGCCGGGGCGAGGCCGTGAGGTCCTCCAGGGTCAGGGGGCGGGCGTCGGGGCCGGCCACCGGGAGGCGCCAGTTGGGGTACTGGTCCCATGTGCCGGGCAGGTTCTGCGGTCTTCGGTCGCCGACCGCGTCGGGCAGCCACACCCCGACCATCCGCGCCGGGGTGCGCAGCAGGAACCGGTAGACGGCCCGGACCTCGGCCTCTTCGTCGCCGGGGGCGTCGGGCAGCAGCCCGAGCCGTTCGAGGTGGCCGAGCCACTCCCCCACCTCGGCGCGCGCGGCGCTCTGCTCCTGGGCCAGCGGGCTCGTGAGCAGGCCCAGGCGGTGGCGCAGCCCGACGTGTTCGCCGGTGAGGCGGGCCGCGGTGGACGGCAGGTCGTGGGTGGTGGCGGTGGCCAGGCAGCCGGGCCGCCAGGACTCGGGGGCCAGCGGGCGCCCGTCGCCCGCCCAGTCGCGCTCGAACCAGAGGACCGACGTGCCGAGCACACCGCGCGCGGCGAGGGCTTCGCGCACGCCGGGCTCCACCGTGCCGAGGTCCTCCCCCACGACGACGGCGCCCGCGCGGTGCGCCTCCAGGGCGAGGACGGCGAGCATGGCCTCGGCGTCGTAGTGGACGTACGTCCCGTCGGTGGGCGGGTGGCCCGCGGGCACCCACCACAGCCGGAACAGGCCCATCACGTGGTCGATGCGCAGGGCGCCCGCGTGCCGCAGCAGGCCCTGGAGCAGGCCGCGGTAGGGGGCGTAGCCGCGGGCGGCCAGGACGTCGGGGCGCCAGGGCGGCAGCCCCCAGTCCTGGCCGAGCGCGTTGAACGCGTCGGGGGGCGCCCCCACGGACATGCCGGGCGCGAAGGCGTCCTGCTGGGCCCAGGCGTCGGCTCCGTCGGGGTGCACTCCGACGGCGAGGTCGTGGACCAGGCCGACCGGCATGCCCGCCTCGCGGGCGGCGCGCTGGGCGGCGGCGAGCTGGGTGTCGGTCAGCCAGGCGAGCCAGGAGTGGAAGTGGACGCGGTCGATGAGTTCACGCCGGGCGCGGGCGGTCGCCGCGGAGGCGGGGTCGCGCAGCCCTGCGGGCCAGCGGCGCCACTCGGGCCCGTACCGTTCGGCGAGCGCGCACCACGTGGCGTGGTCTTCGAGGGCCTGGCCCTGCTCGGCGAGGAAGTCGCAGTAGGCGGCGCGGCGGCCCGGCGCGAGCGGCACCCGGTACAGGAGGTCAAGGGCTTCCCGCTTGAGCTCCCACACGGCGTCGCGATCGATCAACTCCCCCTTGTCGAGGACCTGTTCGCGCAGGGTGGCCGCCCGGTCGGACAGCGCGTCGAGCGCGGCGCGGTCGGTGGCGTACGCGTATTCGGGTACGTCCTCGACGCGCAGGTGCACGGGGTCGGGGAAGCGGCGCGAGGAGGGCCGGTAGGGAGACGGGTCGGTGGGGGTGCCGCGTACCGCCGCGTGCAGCGGGTTGACCTGCACGAAGCCCGATCCGAAGGCGCGGGCCGACCATCCGGCGAGTTCCGCGAGGTCGCCGAGGTCGCCCATGCCCCACGAGCGCGTGGAGAGCAGGGAGTACAGCTGCACGAGGAAGCCGTGGACGCGGTCGGGAGGCTGCGGGACACCGGCGGGCGCGACGATGAGCGTCGCGGACGCGGTACGCCCGTCCCGGTGGCGCACGTCCAACCGGTGTACGCCGAGCGGGAGTTGCTCGATCGGGGTGCCGATGACCGTCAGCCCGTCGGGCAGGCCGGGGCCGGGCGCGCCGCCCCATCGCACCAGCGTGGGGGGCAGCAGCCGGTCCGCATCGGCGGCTTCGGCGTCGGCGAGGGCCCGGCTCAGCGCCGCCGGGGTCGAGGCGTCGACGCCGAGTGCGGCGAGGACGGCGACCACCGTGGCGTCCGGCACCTCTACGGTGACGTCCGGCGACGGGGAGTACGACGTGGCGACGCCGTGCCGGGCGGCCAGCCGGGCCAGGGTCACTGCCTCAGAACCCCGCGGCGGCGGCGAGGGCCGCGACCGGGACGGGCTCGCTGGTCAGGTGAGCGGCGACCGGAGTGGGCTCACTGGTCAGCGGGGTGACCTCCGCCATGGGAGGTTCGCTGATCAGGGGCTCGGCGTCGGCCATCGGGGGCTCGCTGGTCAGCGGCGGCTCGGGGGCGAGGGCGACCACGGGGGCCTCCAGAGGGGTGGGCGGCAGGGACAGAAGATGCCCTACCCAGTGGGCGGCGCCCCAGACGTGCCGTCGCGCACAAGCTCGTACCGAGTCCATCGCACCAGGCATATCAGACACATCGGCCACTCGCGTTGACACCCGCGGCAGACGGGTGATGGGCTCACTCCTCACACAGTGTCAAGTGACGGTTACTCAGCGTCGGGTGAGGGGGATCGGTGGCCGTGCGGTTCGCTCGCGGGAGGGGGAGAAAGCGGGCCGGGGCGGTCGCGGCAGCGCTGGCGATCGCCGTGTCCGGCGGGCTGCTCGGCGCCGCGCCGTACGGACCGCCCGGCGCGACGGCGGCGGCGCGCACCGCCCCGGGACCGGACGGCGGGCCCACCCCGGCGCCCGCTTCCGCGTCCGTCGTCCCCGGACCGGTATCGGCGGATCCGGCCGTCGGCGCCTCACCCCACGTGCCGGCGCTCCCCACCGTGTGGCCCCGTCCGCGGTCGGTGCGGTTCGGCGGGGCGGCCGCCGTGTTCGACGGGGCCGCGGTGCTCCTCGCGGGGCCCGGAGCCGATCCGTACGCCGTGCGGGCCGCCGAGGACGTCCTGAAGGCGGCCGGGGTGCGCGCCCCGCGGCGCGGGCTGCCGGGCCGCGGGCCGGTGGTGCGGGTCGGCGGGGCCGGCGCCGACGACGCGCTGCGCGCGCTCGGGGTGCCCGGACGGGACGGCCTGCCGGCCGGCGGGTACCGCGTCGGGGTGGGCCGGGTGGACGGCCGGGACACGGTGGCGCTCGACGGGACGGGCGCGGACGGCCTCTTCCACGCCGTCCAGACGCTGCGGCAGCTGATCAGCGAGGTCGGCGGGCGCTCCGGCGTCCCCGGGGTCGCGGTGCGCGACTGGCCCGCGACGCCGGTGCGCGGCGTCACGGAGGGCTTCTACGGCGAGTCCTGGAGCCTCCGGCAGCGCCTGGACCAGCTCGACTTCATGGGCCGCACCAAGCAGAACCGCTATCTGTACGCGGCGGGCGACGACCCGTTCCGCCAGGCCCGCTGGCGCGATCCCTATCCTGCCGGGCGGCGCGCGGACTTCAGGGCGCTCGCCGACCGGGCCGCCCGCACGCATGTGACGCCGGGGTGGGCGGTGGCGCCCGGCCAGGAGCTCTGTCTGTCCTCGGACACGGATGTCGCGGCGCTGAACGCCAAGTTCGACGCGATGTGGGCGCTCGGGATGCGGGCGTTCCAGCTGCAGTTCCAGGACGTGTCCTACAGCGAGTGGCACTGCGGCGCGGACGAGGAGGCGTTCGGCTCGGGTCCGGCGGCCGCGGCGCGGGCGCACGCCCGGGTCGCGAACGCGGTCGCCGCCCACCTCGCCGCGGCACACCCCGGCGCCGAGCCCCTGTCGCTGCTGCCGGCCGAGTACTACCAGGACGGCTACACCGCGTACCGAGGCGCACTCGCGGCCGCGCTCGCGCCGGGCGTCCAGGTCGCCTGGACCGGCGTCGGCGTCGTGCCGCGCACCATCACGGGACGTCAACTAGCCCGCACCGCAGCCGTGTTGGGGCATCCGCTCGTCACGATGGACAACTATCCCGTGAACGACTGGGCGCCGCGCCGGGTCTTCCTCGGACCGGTCTCCGGACGCGATCCGGCCGTGGCGTCGGGCTCGGCGGCCCTGCTGGCCAACGCGATGCGGCAACCCGTGGCGTCCCGCATCGCGCTGTTCACCGCCGCCGACTTCGCGTGGAACCCGGGCGGCTACCGGCCGCGGGACTCCTGGCGTGCCGCGATCGACGATCTGGCGGGCGGCGACGCGCGGGTCCGCGAGGCGCTCGCGGCGGTGGCCGGAAACGACGCGTCCTCCGTCCTCGGCGGCCCCGAGTCGGCGTACCTGCGTCCGCTCGTCGCCGCGTTCTGGTCCTACCGCGCGGGCCCGGACACGGTGGCGCGCGATCGTGCGGCCGGGGCCTTGAGGGCGGCGTTCACGGTGCTGCGCGGGGCTCCGCGGTGCCTCGCCGGCACGGCCCTGGGCGGTGAACTCGCGCCGTGGCTCGATCAGTTGGCGCGCTACGGGCGGGCCGGCGAGGTAGCCGTCGATCTGTTGCAGGCCCAGTCGGCGGGGGACGGCGCGGGGGCCTGGCGGGCCTCGCTCGCCCTGGATCCGCTGCGCTCGGCGGTCACGGACGCACCGGTCACCGTGGGTGAGGGCGTCCTGGACGCGTTCCTCGACCGGGCGGCGCGCGAGGCGGACGCCTGGACGGGCGCGGACCATCCGCCGGTGGGCGTCACCACGTCACCGGACGCCGTCACCGTCGCCCTGGGCGGCACGGCCACCGCACCGCCCGGCGCCCGCACCGCCGCGGCCCGCCCGGTCGAGGCGCTCACCGTGCTGGCGCAGCCCAACACCACGGGCGAGGTCCAGGCGCGCACCCCGGGCGGGGCCTGGCACACCCTGGGCGCGCTCGACGCCTCCGGCTGGACGCAGATCGCGGCCCACGGCGTACGGGCCGACGCGGTGCGGGTGGCGGGCGGGGCGAGCGGGGTGCGGCGCCTCGTGCCCTGGTACGCGGACGATCCGCCGGCCCATCTGACGGTCGGGCCCGCCGCGGCGGACGCCGAGATCGGCGGCGCCCCGAGGCGGGTCACCGCCTCGGTCGCCGCGATGGGGCCCGGGGAGGTGCGGGGCGCCCTCGTGGCGCCGGCGCCGCACGGCGTCACGGTACGGCTCCCGCACGAGCTGTCCGTGGCCCGCGGCACCCGCAGGGACGTGCCGGTCGAGGTGGGCGTGGCTCCGGGCACGCCGGCGGGTGACTACCGGGTGCCGCTGTCCTTCGCGGGCCGACAGGTCACGCTCACCGTGCGGGCCCGCCCGCGCACCGGCGGCCCCGACCTGATCGCGGGCTCGAAGGCGACCTCGTCGGGCGACGCCGCCCCGGGCTCTTCGGCCCGCGCCGCCGCCGACGGCGACCCGTCGACCCGCTGGTCGGCGCCGGCCGGCGCCGACGCCCCGTGGTGGCAGGCCGAACTCGCCGGGCCCGCCCGGGTCGGCCTCGTGGTGTTCCAGTGGCAGGGCGCCGGCCCCGCGCACTATGCGGTGCGGGTGTCGTCCGACGGGCGCGGCTGGCGTACGGCGGCGGCCGTGGACACGGGCAGGGGCGGGCGCGAGCCTGTCCGGATGGACGCGCGGGACGCCCGTTTCCTGCGGATCGAGATCCGGGAGGCAGGGCGGGCGTCCGGGGCGGCGGGCTGTTCGCTGTGGTCGGTGGAGGCGTACGCCGTCGCACCACGGTGACCCCCGTGCGCAGGCCTCCCGCACCACCACTCCGGGCACCGCCCCGGCCATCCACCGCCTCAGGCGGAGATGCCGTCGATCCGGGCGAGGGCGTCGTCCGCGCCGAAGGGCTGGAGGTAGGGCAGCCAGCGCGGGTCGCGGTGGCCGGTGCCGATGATCCGCCAGGCGAGGCCGCTGGGCGGGGCGGGCTGGTGGCGCAGGCGCCAGCCGAGCTCCAGGAGGTGCCGGTCCGCCTTGACGTGATTGCAGCGCCGGCACGCGGCGACGACGTTCTCCCAGGCGTGCTGACCGCCCCGGCTGCGCGGAATGACGTGGTCGACGCTGGTTGCGACGCCACCGCAGTACATGCACCGGCCGCCGTCCCGGGCGAACAGGGCACGACGGGTCAGGGGAACGGGCCCCCGGTAGGGGACCCGCACGAATCTCTTGAGCCGTACGACGCTGGGCGCAGCGACGGCACGGGTCGCGCTATGCATGAAGGCGCCGGATTCCTCAAGGCTGACGGCCTTGTTTTCCAGAACGAGGACGAGCGCGCGGCGGAGCGGTACGACGCCGAGGGGCTCGTACGACGCATTGAGGACCAGGACGTGCGGCACGGGTGCCTCCTATTACGCCGGCGGCGCGTGGCTCGCGCCGGGACGATCTGCTCTCCAGTTTCTCCTCATGCCTGGTCGAAGCGCCACCACGTCCAGGTAACGGGCTCGAAGTGTTTTCGACCACATCCCCTTCATTCCCAGGTGAAGAGGGCCTCTCCCCCGAACACGTCAACGGAGCACAGCTCTTGCCCCGTTAGTGTGGTGGGTCTGCCGCCGCCCTTCGCCGGCACCGCAACGCTGGAGGTTCCTGCCGTGAACTGGTCCGCCGTCCTGGCCGACGGATCGCCGTCGCCCAGGCCCGCGACGCTCGACGACGCCCAGAAGTCGGCCACCGAGGCCGCGGGCTGGGTGGAGCAGAACTGGTCGACCTGGCTGTACGTCGGATTCCGCATCCTCCTGATCATCGTCATCGCCTCGGTCCTCAGAGTCCTGGTGCGCCGGGCCCTCACCAAGCTCATCGACCGGATGAACCGCAGCGCCCAGGCGGTCGAGGGCACCGCGCTCGGCGGTCTCCTGGTCAACGCGGAGCGGCGCCGCCAGCGCTCGGAGGCCATCGGCTCAGTGCTGCGCTCGGTGGCGTCCTTCCTGATCATGGGCACGGCCGCGCTCATGGTGCTCGGCGTCCTGAACATCGACCTGGCCCCCCTGCTCGCCTCGGCGGGTGTGGCGGGCGTGGCGATCGGTTTCGGCGCGCGCAACCTGGTGACGGACTTCCTGTCCGGCGTGTTCATGATCCTGGAGGACCAGTACGGCGTCGGCGACTCCATCGACGCCGGGGTCGCGTCCGGCGAGGTGATCGAGGTCGGGCTGCGCGTGACGAAGCTGCGCGGCGCGGACGGCGAGATCTGGTACGTGCGCAACGGTGAGATCAAGCGCATCGGCAACCTGTCGCAGGGCTGGGCGACGGCCGGGGTGGACGTGCGGGTCCGCGCGAGCGAGGACCTGGAGCGGCTGCGTACGGTGATCAACGAGGCGACGGAGTCCATGGCGAAGGAAGAGCCGTGGAACGAGCGCCTGTGGGGCCCGGTGGAGATCCTCGGCCTGGACGAGGTGCTGCTCGACTCGATGGTGGTCCGGATCTCGGCGAAGACCATGCCGGGCAAGGCACTGAGCGTGGAGCGCGAACTGCGCTGGCGGATCAAGATCGCTCTGGACGCGGCGGGCATCCGCATCGTCGGCGGTCTGCCGCTGGTGGAGGAACCGGCCGCCGTGGACTCCTCGGCCTCGGTCTCGGCCCCCTCCGCCCTGAACAACCCGACCTCGCCGCAGTCCCTGGCCACGGCCCCGATCCCGAACCCGGCGCCGAACCCGAACTCCAACCTGTCGAAGTAACGGCTCTCTCCGAGGGGCGCCCCGCCGCATGCCTGGCGGGGCGCCCCTCGCGCGTGCCGCCCGGCCCGTACCCATGGCCCACGCCCCATGGCCCATGGCCCATGACCCATAGCCCAGGACCCGAAACGGGTATCGCGTCACGCCCCTTGTACCGTCCTGCGCATGCCCGAACAGGACTCCCTCGCCGCCACCCGCGAGGCGTACGACACCGCCGCCGACACCTATGCCCGGCTGTTCCGTGACTCGCTCCGTGACAGCCCCCTGGACCGCGCCATGCTGGGCGTGTTCGCCGAGGCGGTGCGGGTGGGCGGGGGCGGTCCGGTCGCGGATCTGGGGTGCGGCCCCGGCCATGTGACGGCGTATCTGGCCGAGTTGGGCCTGACGGAGGTCTTCGGCGTCGATGCCTCTCCCGCGATGATCGAGCTGGCCCAGCAGGCCCACCCGGAGCTCCGGTTCGGGGTGGGCTCGATGGCAAGTCTGGACATCGCCGACGGAGCGCTGGCCGGGGCGCTGTCCCGCTGGTCGATCATCCACACGCCGCCGCCCGAACTCCCTTCCATCATCGGTGAGTTCGCGCGCGTGCTCGCGCCCGGTGGTCACCTTCTGATCGGCTTCTCGGCGAGCGGGGCCGCGTCCGAGCCCACCCAGGTCTTCGACCACGCGGTCGCGCCGGCCTACCGGTGGTGGCCCGACCACCTCTCCGCCCTGCTGCGCGCGTCGGGCCTCTCGGAGATGGCCCGCATGGTCCGCGAGCCCCGGCCCACCGACCGGCGCCCGTTCAAGGAGGTACACCTGCTCGCCCGCAGGGCTTGACCTCGACGGAGCCGCCCCGCGCCGTTCCTCGGAGCGGAATCGCGGCGACTGTGACCCTGGCTGTCGGTCTTCTGGCTCTTCACGTGCCCACTCGGTAGCGGCTCGACAGCGACGGCGAAGAGCGCGCCGTCTTCGACCCGGACGGTCACGGAACCACCGTCCGGGAGGCCGACATCCATCTGTCCGCCCCGCCGAAGCCATTGACGTGCCGTCGGCCCGCCCCTTACGTTCCTCCCAACAGACAGGAAACTTTCCTAACAGTGATGTGGGGAAGCGGGCGGAGGGGGAGGTGGAATCGTCGTGGCCGGTACTACCCCGGGAACGCCGCGCGTACTCCGCGCGATGAACGACCGTGCCGCGCTCGATCTGCTCCTGGAGCACGGACCCCTCTCCCGGACCCGGATCGGCAAGCTCACCGGGCTGTCCAAGCCCACCGCCTCCCAACTGCTCGCCCGGCTCGAAGCGGCCGGGCTCGTCGTCGCCACCGGGACGACCGAGGGGCGGCCAGGACCGAACGCCCAGCTGTACGCCGTCAACGCGACATCCGCCCACGTGGCGGGAGTCGATGTCACCCCCGAGCGGATCCGTGCCGCCGTCGCCGATGTGGCGGGCGCGGTCGTCGGCGAGTTCGAGGTGGCGACCCCGGCCCGGCGCGCCGGGTCCGTGGTGCGCCAGGTCACCGGCGCGCTCGACGGCGCCGTCAAGGCGGCCGGGCTCGTGCGCGGCGATCTGCACCGGGTCGTCATCGGCACCCCTGGCGCCTTCGACCCCGGTACCGGACGGCTGCGCTATGCCTCCCACCTGCCGGGCTGGCACTCCCCCACGCTGCTCGACGAGCTGGCGGCCGCGCTGCCGATGCCGGTCGAGTACGAGAACGACGTCAACCTCGCCGCCATCGCCGAGCAGCGCCTCGGCGCGGCCCGCGGCCACGACGACTTCGTGCTGCTGTGGAACGAGGGCGGCCTCGGCGCCGCGCTCGTCATCGGCGGGCGGCTGCACCGGGGGTTCACCGGCGGCGCCGGCGAGGTCGGCTTCCTGCCGGTGCCCGGCGCCCCGCTCGTACGCCATGTCACGAAGACCAACTCCGGCGGCTTCCAGGAACTGGCCGGCGGGCAGGCGCTGCCCCGGCTCGCCCGTGAGGCCGGCGTCCACGACATCCCGGGCGGACCCGTCAACGAGGTGGCCGCCGTCCTCGTCGCGCGCGGTGCCCGCGCCGCGGACGGCCCGGAGCGCGAGCTCCTCACGGCCTTCGCCACCGGGCTCGCGACCGGCCTCGCCTCCATGGTCGCCGTGCTCGACCCGGAGCTCGTCGTGCTTTCCGGCGCTCTGATCTCCGCCGGCGGCGAGCCGTTGCGTGCGCTCGTGCAGAGCGAACTGGGCGAGCTCGCGGCCTCCCGGCCCCGGCTCGTCATCGGAGAGGTCACCCAACTCCCCGTGCTGCGCGGCGCGTTGGAAGCCGCACTCGCCACCACCCGCGACGAGGTCTTCGACACCGCGCGCTGACAGACCGAACCCGCTCCACCCCCGCCATCCCCGCCCCCTCCCCGGGAGACACCGCCATGCCCACCACCCGCCGGAAGCCGGCCGCCGTCCTGGCCGCGACCGCCTGCATAGCCCTGTTCGCCTCCGCCTGTACGGGCCAGAGCGACACCAGCACCCAGAACGACGACGCGTCCAAGGACACGACGATCACGTTCTGGCACGGGTGGAGCACCCCCAGCGAGGTCGCGGCCATCCAGGCCGACGTGGCCGCCTTCCAGAAGGCGCACCCCAACATCCACGTCAAGGTCGTCGGCGACATCAACGACGACAAGATCAACCAGGCGTTGCGGGCGGGCGGCTCCAACTCCCCGGACGTGGTGTCGTCGTTCACCACCAACAACGTCGGCAAGTTCTGCTCGTCCAACGCCTTCGTCGACCTCGCCCCGTTCCTGAAGAAGGACGGCATCGACCCGGCGAAGACGTTCCCGAAGACCATGAACGAGTACACCCAGTTCCAGGGCAAGCGCTGCGCGCTGCCGCTGCTCGGGGATTCCTACGCGCTCTACTACAACAAGGACGCCTTCAAGGCGGCCGGCATCGACGGCCCGCCCACCACCTGGTCGGAGTTCGAGGCGGACGCCAAGCTGCTGACCAAGCCCAAGGGCGACTCCTACGAGCAGCTCGGCTTCATGCCGGACTACCACGCCTACGAGACGACGACCGAGCACTACCTGGCGCAGTGGTCGCCGACGTACTTCGACGCGAGCGGCGCGTCGAACATCGCCAAGGACCCGGCGTTCGAGAAGGGCCTCGCCTTCCAGAAGCAGCTCGTCGACGGCCTCGGCGGGTTCGCCAAGCTGGAGAAGTACCGCACCTCCTTCGGCGAGGAGTACGGCGCCACCAATCCGTTCAACACCGGCCAGGTCGCGATGGCCATGGACGGTGAGTGGCGGCTCGGCATGGCGCTGGCCGGCAAGCCGAAGTTCGACATCGGAGTGGCGCCGCTGCCCGTCCCCGACGACCAGAAGGCCACGCACGGCAAGGGCTATCTGACGGGCACCATCGCGGGCATCGCCGCCACGTCGAAGAAGCAGAACGCCGCCTGGGAGCTGGTCAAGTTCCTGACCACGGACACGGACGCGGTGGTGAACTTCGCCAACGCCATCCACAACGTGCCGTCGACCTTCGCCGCCCTCTCGTCGCCCAAGCTGCAGGCCGATCCGCGCTTCAAGACCTTCCTGGACATCGCGCAGAACCCGAACTCCACCACGACCCCGGCCTCCGTCAACGGCGGCCAGTACCTGGTGTCGCTCCAGAACCTCGGCTACGACATCGAGAGCGGCAAGCAGACCGACATCAAGGCGGGGCTCGCCAAGACCGCCCAGGAGATCGACGCCGCGATCGCGCAGGCGAAGTAGGCCGGCCGTGAGCACCACGTACACACTGCGCGCCAAGCACCGCCGCTCGGCGCTGCGCACCCTGGCGTTCCTGTCGCCCTGGCTGATCGGGTTCTGCGTCTTCTTCGCCTACCCGCTGATCTCCACGGTCTACTTCTCCTTCACCCACTACGACGGCTTCGGCGCGGCCACCTTCGACGGCCTGACGAACTGGTCGTACGTGTTCGGCGAGTACCCGCTGTTCTGGCCGGCCCTGCGCAACACGCTGTGGCTCGTGATCGTCATGGTCGCCTGCCGTGTGGTGTTCGGGCTCGGCGTCGGCATGCTGATCACCAAGATCAAGACGGGGGTGGGCGTCTTCCGCACCCTGTTCTACCTGCCCTACCTCGCCCCTCCGGTCGCGGCCACGCTCGGCTTCGTCTTCCTGCTCAACCCCGGTACCGGGCCGGTCAATTCACTCCTGGGCGACCTCGGGATCCCGGCGCCCGACTGGTTCACCGATCCGTCCTGGTCCAAGCCCGCGCTCACCCTGCTCGCGGTGTGGGGCGTCGGCGACCTCATGGTCATCTTCATGGCCGCGCTGCTCGACGTGCCCACGGAGCAGTACGAGGCCGCCGAGCTCGACGGGGCCTCGCCCTGGCAGCGGTTCCGCTACGTCACCCTGCCGAACATCTCGCCGATCGTGATGTTCGCCGTGGTCACCGGCGTCATCCAGGCGATGCAGAGCTACACCCAGCCGCTGGTGGCGGCCAAGGTCGCCTCCGGCAACATGGGCAACTCCGGGCAGCAGTTCGAGCCCGGCTACCCCGACAAGTCGACGCTGACCCTGCCCCAGCTCGTCTACAA
This sequence comes from Streptomyces sp. NBC_00442, assembly GCF_036014195.1. Classification (NCBI taxonomy): domain Bacteria; kingdom Bacillati; phylum Actinomycetota; class Actinomycetes; order Kitasatosporales; family Streptomycetaceae; genus Streptomyces; species Streptomyces sp. NBC_00442. The sequence goes on along the minus strand of NZ_CP107918.1, from coordinate 5,073,630 downwards.
CCTGGGCTTCCAGCGCTTCGACTACGGCTCCGCGTGTGTGGTCGCGCTCGTCCTGTTCGCCCTCTCCATGGCCTTCACCGCGCTGCTCATGAAGCGCCGCGGCGGGCTCGTCCAGGCAGGTGAGTGACATGACGTACGCCTTCGACCACGCCGCCGCTCCGACCGCGACCCCGGCGGGCAGGACGGCCCGCCGCAAGGCCCTGCTCCGGTGGATCGCCGTGCATTCCCTCGGCGTGGCGGCCGCGCTGTTCTTCGTGCTGCCCTTCGTCTTCCTGCTGCTCACCTCGCTGATGGACGGCCGGCAGACCCTGACCCGGGACCTGATCCCGCACCACTGGGCGTGGTCCAACTACCGCGCGGTGTTCGAGACTCCCGGCTTCTTGACCTGGTGGAAGAACACCCTGCTCTACGCCGGGCTCGGTACCGTGCTCAGCGTGGTGTCGTCGGTGCCGGTCGCGTACGCGCTCGCCAAGTTCCGCTTCCGCGGCCGGAACCTGTCGCTGATGCTGGTCATCTCGATGATGATGCTGCCGCCGCAGGTGATCATCATTCCGATGTACCTGTTCTGGGCGAAGCAGCTGGACCTGTCGGGCACGCTGTGGCCGCTGATCATCCCGCTGGCGTTCGGCGACGCGTTCACCATCTTCCTGCTGCGGCAGTTCCTGCTGACCATCCCGAACGAGTACCTGGACGCCGCGCGGGTCGACGGGTGCGGAGAGCTGCGCACACTGATCAAGGTGGTGCTGCCGATGGCGCGCCCCGGCATCGCAGCCGTCGCCCTCTTCCAGTTCTTCTACGCCTGGAACGACTACTTCGGACCGCAGATCTACGCGTCCGACACGCCGGCGTCCTGGACGCTGAGCTATGGCCTGGAGTCCTTCAAGGGCGCGCACCATACCGACTGGAACCTGACCATGGCCGCGACCGTTCTGGTCATGGCCCCCGTGATCCTCGTCTTCTTCTTCGCGCAGAAGGCTTTCGTCGAGGGCGTCACGCTGACCGGAGTGAAGGGCTGACCAAGAATGAAGCTCGCAGTAGTGGGGGGCGGGTCCACCTACACCCCCGAACTCATCGACGGCTTCGCGCGGTTGCGGGACACGCTGCCCGTCAGTGAGCTCGTCCTCGTCGACCCGGCCGCCGACCGCCTGGAGCTCGTCGGCGGGCTCGCCCGGCGCATCTTCGCCAAGCAGGGGCACCCGGGGAAGATCGTCACCACCTCCGACCTGGACGCGGGCGTCGAGGGCGCGGACGCGGTGCTGCTCCAGCTGCGCGTCGGCGGCCAGGCCGCACGGCAGCAGGACGAGACGTGGCCGCTGGAATGCGGCTGCGTGGGCCAGGAGACCACCGGGGCGGGCGGCCTGGCGAAGGCGCTGCGCACGGTGCCGGTGGTGCTCGACATCGCCGAGCGCGTGCGCCGCACCAACCCGGACGCCTGGATCATCGACTTCACCAACCCGGTCGGCATCGTGACCAGGGCGCTGCTCCAGGCCGGGCACAAGGCGGTCGGCCTGTGCAACGTGGCCATCGGCCTCCAGCGCAAGTTCGCCGCACTGCTCCAGGTGGCGCCCGGCGAGGTCCACCTGGACCACGTCGGCCTCAACCACCTCACCTGGGAGCTGGGGGTGCGCCTGGGCGGTCCCGGGGGCGACAACGTGCTGCCCAGGCTGCTCGCCGAGCACGGCGACACCATCGCCGACGAGCTGCGCCTGCCCCGCCAGGTCCTCGACCGGCTCGGCGTCGTGCCCTCGTACTACCTGCGCTACTTCTACGCGCACGACGAGGTGGTGCGCGAGCTCGGCACCAAGCCGTCGCGTGCCGCCGAAGTCGCCGAGATGGAGCGACAGTTGCTGGCGATGTACGGCGACCCGGCGCTCGACGAGAAGCCCGAGCTGCTCGCCAAGCGCGGCGGCGCCTTCTACTCGGAGGCCGCCGTCGACCTCGCGGCGTCCCTGCTCGGCAATGGGGGAAGTCCGGTGCAGGTCGTCAACACGTACAACAACGGCACCCTGCCCTTCCTCGCCGACGACGCCGTCATCGAAGTGCCGGCCCGCGTGGGCCATGGCGGCGCGGTCCCGCTCGCCGTACCCGAACTCGACCCGCTGTACGCCGGGTTGATCGCCCACGTCACCGCATACGAGGACCTCGCCCTGGAAGCCGCCCTGCGCGGCGGGCGCGACCGGGTGTTCCGGGCGCTGCTCGCCCACCCGCTGGTCGGGCAGTACGACTACGCCGACGGGCTCACCGACCGGCTGATCGCGCACAACCGGGAGCACCTCGCGTGGGCATGAGTGTGCTGGCGATCGACGCCGGCAACAGCAAGACCGACGTGGCGCTGATCGGCGCGGACGGCACGGTGCTCGGCACGGCGCGGGGCGGCGGGTTCCGGCCGCCGTCGGTGGGGGTCGAGGTGGCCATGCGCATGCTGGCCACCACGGTGGAGGAGGCCCATCTCGCCTCGCGCAGCCCCGGTCCGCTGCGGGTCGCACACGTGTCGGCATGCCTGGCCAACGCCGATCTGCCCGTGGAGGAGCGGGAGTTGGCGGCGGCCCTCGAAGCCCGCGGCTGGGGCGACTCGGTGCGGGTGTACAACGACACCTTCGCGATCCTGCGCGCCGGGCTGCCCAGCGGCGCCGAGCCGTGCGGGGTCGCGGTGGTGTGCGGCGCGGGCATCAACTGCGTCGGCATGACCCCGGACGGGCGCACCGCCCGCTTCCCCGCCATCGGGAAGATCTCCGGGGACTGGGGCGGGGGCGGGGGCCTGGCCGAGGAGGCGCTGTTCTTCGCGGCGCGCGCCGAGGACGGCCGCGGCGAGGCGACCGCGCTCGCGGCCGCGCTCCCCGCCCACTTCGGGCTCTCCTCGATGTACGAACTGATCGAGGCGCTGCACCTGGAGAGGATCCCCGCGGTGCGCCGGCACGAGCTGAGCCCGGTGCTCTTCGAGGCCGCCGCGGCCGGGGACGCGGTGGCCTGCGCCCTGGTGCGGCGCCAGGCCGAGGAGATCGTGGCCCTGGCCGCCGTCGCGCTGGGCCGGCTCGGCCTCCTTGAGTCACCGGTTCCGGTACTGCTCGGCGGCGGCGTGCTCGCGGCCCGGCATCCCCAACTGGACAGTGCCGTTCACGAGTTGCTCGCGGAGCGGGCGCCCAAGGCGGTACCGCTCGTGGTGACGACGTCGCCCGTGCTCGGCGCGGGTCTGCTCGGCCTCGACCGGGTGTCGGCGCCGGAAGAGGCGTACGCACGGCTGCGCGCCCAGTACGCCTAGTCCCTCCGTCACGTCCGGGCCGTCCGGTCGTCCGGGCCGTCCGGACCTCCGGGGGCCCCGGGGAACCGAATGGATCGGCTCCGCGTATACATGGGAGGGAACGTGGGGCAGGGGGCGAAGGGGCTCGGAGCGCGGAGCACGCAGGTAACAAGATCCAGACAACCCTGGATGGTTGTCGGTCCCTGCGGCCATACTGCCTAGGCAGCGACCGAGGGGGAGGTCAGGTGGCGATGTCGCCGAACGTGCGCGAACCGGAGACGCGGGAGGCCGCGACCGGGTCCGCGGCGCAGCCGCGACCCGGCGCGCACCGGGGCTGGGCGGACGCCCGCGAGCGGATGCGTGCCGTCGCGACGACCGAGCCCGGCCGCCTGTGGATCATCGGTACGGTCGTGGCGGTGCTCGTGGTGGCCTTCGGGGCCGTCACCGCCTGGGAGGTGTCCGACCGCGCGGCCGCCGCCGACGACGTGGTGAACCGCAGCCAGCCGCTGAGCGCCGACGCCGCGTCCATCTACCGTTCGCTGGCCGACGCGGACACGGCGGCGGCGAGCGGGTTCCTCGCCGGCGGCCAGGAGCCGCTGGACGTGCGCAAGCGGTACGACGCGGACATCGCGACCGCGTCCCGGCTGCTCGTCAAGGCGGCCGCCAACACGACGGGCTCGGCGGAGTCGGCCCAGCAGATAGCCACGCTCAACGAGCAGCTCCCGCTCTACAACGGCCTGGTCGAGCAGGCGCGGGCCAACAACCGGCAGGGCTTCCCCGTCGGCGGCGCCTATCTCAGGTTCGCCAACCAGAAGATGAGCTCCAGCCTGCTGCCCGCGGCGCAGAAGCTGTACGAGGCGGAGACCGGCCGGCTCTACGACGACTACGACCAGGCGGACACCTGGCCGTACGCGGCGACCGTGCTCGGCCTGCTGGCGCTCGGCGGGCTCGTGTGGGTGCAGCGGCGCAACTACCTGCGCACCAACCGGGTGTTCAACCACGGTCTGGTCGCCGCGACGGCCGCCTCCACCGTGGTGATGCTGTGGCTGGTGGTGGGTCATGCGGTGGCCTCCTCCGACCTGTCCACCTCGCGCGCCCACGGCCAGGAGTCGCTGAAGGTCCTCAACGACGCCCGGATCAGCTCGCTCCAGGCCCGCGCGAACGAGAACCTGACGCTCGTGGCCCGGGGAGCGGTGCTGACCAAGGACGGCAAGGACCTGTACGAGGCGGAGTTCACCAAGGAGATGTCGGCGCTCTCCGACAAGCTCGGCGTCGCCAAGAACCTCGCCGACGACGACGCGGGCAAGGAGCCGGTGACGCAGGCCAAGGACGACATGGACACCTGGCAGAAGCGTCACACGACGGCCCGCAGGACGGACGACAGCGGTGACTACGACGGCGCGCTGAACCAGGTCCTCGCCGCGAAGGGCTCCACCGGCGAGTGCTTCGACCGGGTCGATCAGCAGCTCGACTCGGCGATCTCCCACGAGCAGCGCCAGTTCACGACGGCCGCGTCCGACGGCCGCGGTGCCCTGACGGGCCTCCCGCTGGGCGCGGCGGCCCTCGCGGTGCTCGCTGCGGCGGCCGCCGCCGTGGGCGTCAGCCGCCGGCTCGCGGAGTACAGGTGAGCGGCATGGACAGCGGCAACGGACGAGCCAGGGTCTCTCGTCCGGATCAGGCCGGATCAGGGAGCGGGGCCCGGTGCGGTGCATCGCAAGGCGGAGGAGGGCGACATGGCGGAGCCATGGCAACCGACGACAACGCCGCGAGGGGCGGCACCGGGCCCCGCGAGCCCGGCATGATCCAGACGAGAGGCCCTGGCAGCGGCGGATGGGCGAGAGGGGTCGCGATGAGCGGCGCGAACGGCTCGGCGGATCCGGCCCACCCGGCCGCCCCCGGCACCGACACGCCGGGCCGCGCCCGGCGCACCGGGCGGCGCGGGGCGGGGCGGCTGCGCGGCTGGGGCGGGGTGGCCGGGATGGCCCTCGCGCTCGCGGTCGCGGCGGGCACCTTGATCCCGCTGACCCGGCACGGCGGGGAGACGGCCGCCGCGGTGGGCGTCGCGGGGCCCGGCACCGCGCGCAGCGTGCAGGCCAAGGCCGACGACTGCAAGGACCCGGAGGCGAGCCTGCCGCGGTCGACGGCGGACGGGCCGAACATCGACGCCATCAAACGGCGCGGCAAGCTGATCGCCGGCGTCGACCAGAACAGCTTCCGCTGGGGCTACCGCAATCCGGCGACCCGCACCCTCGAAGGCTTCGACATCGACCTGGTGAAGGCGATCGCGAAGAACATCCTGGGCGACGAGAACGCGGTCATCTACCGCGCCATCCCGACCAGTCAGCGCATCCCCGCGCTCCAGAACGGCACGGTCGACGTGGTCGTGCGGACCATGACCGTCAACTGCGCCCGCATCAAGCAGGCGTCCTTCTCGACCGCCTATTTCGAGGCGGGCCAGCAGGTGCTCGCGCCCAAGTCCTCCGACATCAGCGGCTTCGACGACTCGCTGAAGGGCAAGCGGGTCTGCGTGGCCGCGGGCTCGACCGCGTTCGACGCGCTCAAGGCGAAGCCGCACGGCGCCGACTACCAGGACTTCACGGTCCCCAACCAGCTGGACTGCCTGGTGCGCCTCCAGCAGAACCTGGTGGACGCGGTCGTCACCGACAACGCGCTCGCCGCGGGCCAGGCCGCCCAGGACCCTGCGGTCGAGCTGAAGGGCAGCCCGTTCACCAGCGAGTACTACGGTGTCGCCGTGAAGCTCGGCAACACCGACCTGGTGCGGCGCATCAACCAGGTCCTGGAGGACTACCGCAGCGGCGGGGCCAACAGCCCGTGGATGCAGGCGTACCACCACTGGCTCGCCGCCGACCTGCCCGGCATAGAGAGCCCGCCCGCACCCAAGTACCGGGCGGGTTGAGCGCGTTGACCGCGGTTTCGCACCACAGAGCGGAGAGGTGATCGATGGGCGCGGGATCCTCCCCCAGCTCCACCGGGGGACCCCCGGGGCCGGTCATGGACCGGGACGAGGCGGACCGTGCCCTGGCGCGCCTCGACGCCGAGCACGAGGCCGTGGAGACCTCGCTGCTCGCCCTCCAGGACCATGCCGGGCGCCGGCTCCTCGAAGGGGCCGGGCTCACCGGCGTCACCAAGGAGCGCTGGGCCGCCACCGAGCAGTCGATCTCGCTGTTGTGGGCGTACTTCGACGCGTACACCGCGGCCCTGGAATCGACGCGTGAGCTGCGTGCCCGGCGGCGCTGGCCCAGCAGGGAGGACCTGGTGGAGCTGACCGACCGGCTGCGCGGCCCGTCCGTGACGCTCTCCGGGGCCGCCCTGCACGGCGCACCGACCCTGGCCGGCGGCCCGGCGAAGCTGACCGAGCGCTTCTCGCTCGCCGACCTCGTGCACCGGATGAACGAGCTGTACGCGCGCTCGCTCGACGTGGTCGTGGCCGCCGACTCGGTGTGGTCGGCGCTGCCCGCCCGGATAGACCTCCTCGCAGCCGAGCTGCACCGCACCCGCGGCCTCGCGCACTCGGTGGGCGTGCGGCCGGGCGAGCACCCGTCGGGCGACGACCTGGAGGCGATCACGGCCGAACTGGCCGAGCTGCGCACCCAGGTGATCTCCGACCCGCTCGCGTTCTGGGTGCCCGCCGCGGGCAGCTCGGCGCCGGGCGGCGGCCGCCCCGACACCGGGCGCTACGACCGGGCGGCGCGCGCCCTTGAAGACGTACGGCGGGAGATCGACGCTGTTCTGACGGTGCGTCAGGATGCCGAGCAGCGTCTCGTCCGGCTGCGTGACGTCCTTTCGCGGGCCGACCGCACGCTGGCCGAGGCCCGCTCGGCGCGCGGCGAGGTCCTGGCCAAGATCGCCGCGAGCGAGGTGCCCGCGGTGAGCGGGCCCTCCATCGTGCTCCAGGAACAGCTGGCCGCGGCCGCCGAGTACCGCAGGCACGCGCAGTGGCACCGGCTCTCGCCGCTCCTGGAGTCCCTTGAGCGCGAGGCGGAGGACGAACTGCTGCGCGCCCGCGCGTCGTTGACGGCGGTCACCGCGCCCCTGGCCATCCGCGCCGAGCTGCGCGGGCGGCTCGACGCGTACAAGGCGAAGGTCGCCCGGCACGGCATGGCCGAGGACCCGCTCCTGATCGAGCGGTACGACGCGGCCCGCCGGATGCTGTGGTCCGCGCCCTGCGATCTGCGCGTGGCCGAGGACGCGGTGCTGCGCTACCAGCGGGCGGCGGCGGAGGTACTGGTCCCGAGACAGTCCGGGCCCGAAGACGTGAGGGGGGATTCGTGAGCGAGAACACCCAGTGCCAGCGCCCCGGTTGCGCCGGTACGTACGAGGACATGGGCGGCGGTGAGCTGTACTGCGACACCTGCGGGCTCGCTCCCGTCGTGTCGCCCACGGGCATGGTGTCGTCACCGCCGACCGGGATCACCGGCGGCGGCCACCGCTCGGCCTCCCAGTCCTCCCGTTCCTCCTCGCGCGCCTCCGCCCGCTCGTCTTCGCGGTCCTCGACCTCGCGGCGCTCGGTCTCCGGGCGCCTGTCGTCGCTGACCGGCACCACCACCGCGCGATCGGTGTCGGTGCGCAGTTCGGGCGCGGCGGCGAGTTCGTCGGCGCGCAGCAGGCTCGGCGCGGGCCTGGTGACGGTGCCCGGGGTGCCGCGCCCCGACCCGCGCTCCGCGGTGATGGAGCACCCCGAGGTCCCCGAGCGCAAGCGGTTCTGTTCGCGTTCGGACTGCGGGGCTCAGGTGGGCCGTTCGCGCGGGGACCGGGCCGGGCGCACCGAGGGCTTCTGCACCAAGTGCGGCCACCCGTACTCCTTCGTGCCGAAGCTGCACACCGGCGACGTGGTGCACGGCCAGTACGAGGTGATGGGCTGCCTCGCGCACGGCGGGCTCGGCTGGGTCTACCTCGCCGTGGACCGCGCCGTGTCCGACCGCTGGGTGGTCCTCAAGGGCCTGCTCGACACCGGCGACCAGGACGCGATGGCGGCGGCGATCTCCGAGCGGCGCTTCCTCGCCGAGATCGAGCACTCCAACATCGTGCGGATCTACAACTTCGTGGAGCACCTCGACCAGCGCACCGGGTCGCTCGACGGCTACATCGTCATGGAGTACGTGGGCGGAAAGTCGCTCAAGGAGATAGCGAACGAGCGGCGCACGGCCGACGGCCGGCGCGACCCGCTGCCCGTCGAGCAGGCGTGCGCGTTCGGCATCGAGGCCCTGGAGGCGCTCGGCCACCTGCACAGCCGCAACCTGCTGTACTGCGACTTCAAGGTCGACAACGCGATCCAGACCGAGGACCAGCTGAAGCTGATCGACATGGGCGCGGTGCGCCGCATGGACGACGACGAGTCGGCGATCTACGGCACGGTCGGCTACCAGGCCCCCGAGGTCGCCGAGGCCGGCCCGTCCATCGCCTCCGACCTGTACACGGTGGCACGCACGCTCGCGGTGCTGACCTTCGACTTCCAGGGCTACACCAACGTCTACGCGGACAGCCTGCCGGACCCCGACACCATCGACGTGTTCCGCACGTACGAGTCGTTCTACCGGTTCCTGGTGCGGGCCACCGACCCGGACCCGGCGCGCCGGTTCGCCTCAGCGCAGGAGATGGCGGAGCAGCTGACGGGCGTGCTGCGCGAGGTCGTGGCGCTCCAGACGGGCCGGCCGCGGCCCGCCCTCTCGACCTTGTTCGGCACCGAACTGCGCGTCACGGACACCAAGTTGTTCGCCGAGCCGAGCGGTGACGTCTCGCGCCTGGGGGCGCGGGTCGCCCCGGTGGGCAGGCGCGCCCGCAAGGCGCTCGCGGCGGCGGCGGTTCCGGCCGCGGCCCTCGCCGCCGTCCCGGCGGGCGCGCCGCCGGTGCCGGTCCTCGCGCCGAACACCCCGGGCCTGCCCGATCCGGCGACGCGGGGCGCCATTCCGGCGCCGCGCACCGAGGGCGCCACGGGCAGAGGCGCGTCCGGGGGGCCGCTGCTGGCGCCCCTCGACCCGCGGGGCACCACGCTGGCGCTGCCGGTGCCGCACGTGGATCCGAGCGACCCCAACGCGGGGTTCCTCGCGGGCCTGATGGCCGCCGCGCCCGCCGAGCTGATCACCGCGCTGCGCTCGGCTCCGGCCCACTCCATCGAGCGCAGGCTGCGGGAGCTGCGGGCCCGGCTCGACATGGACGAGCGGGTCTCCGCGGGCAAGGCCCTCGATTCCCTGGAGGCCGACTACCCGGACGACTGGCGGGTGGTCTGGTACCGGGGCCTGGCCTCGCTCGCCGCGGGCGACAACGAGAACGCGGCGCTGTCCTTCGACGCGATCTACGACGCGTTCCCCGGCGAGCCGGCCCCCAAGCTCGCGCTCGGCGTGTGCGCGGAGGTGCTCGGCCAGCTCGACAACGCCGCCGAGTACTACCGCCTCGTGTGGACGACCGATCCCAGTTATGTCAGCGCCGCGTTCGGCCTGGCCCGGGTGCAGCTCGCCGCGGGTGACCGCACCGGCGCCGTACGGACGCTGGAGTCCGTGCCTGAGGCCTCCATCCACTACACGGCGGCGCGGGTCGCCGCGGTCCGGTCGCGGCTGCGCAGCCGGTCCCCGCAGGACCCGCTGCTCGACGACCTGTTGGCGGCGGCGGCCCAGGTCCAGGCGCTCGACGCGTTCGGTCTCGACGCGGTGCGGCGCGAGCAGCTGGCGACCGAGGTCCTGGGCACCGCCCTGGACTGGGTACTGTCGGGGAGCACCGGTGCCGGGCCGGCACGAAAAACCGTTCTGCTCGGCAGCGAACTCGACGAGCGGGGCCTGCGCTTCGGTCTGGAACGTTCGTACCGGATGCTCGCCCGGCTGGCACAGCGCGGCGAGGAAAGGATCGACCTGGTGGAACGGGCCAACCGATTCCGCCCACGGACCTGGGTGTGACGATGTCGCAGACGCATCAGCTTGCCGCCTGCCCCGGCTGCGAAGAGCCGCTGGAGACGGGCGACCTGTTCTGCGGGGCCTGCGGGTACGACCTGTCGGCCGTGCCCGAGCCGCCGCTCGACCATCCGACGATCGAGATGGCGTCCCCGGCCGCCGCCGCGACGCACGGCCCCCAACTCCCCTACCCGGTAAGGACGGACGAGCCGAACCCGGTGTCCGCCCCCGGAGCGGAGGGCGAGCCGGCGGAGTATCCCCTGGCGGCCCCCGACCCGCGCGCCGCGGAGCCGGATCCGGACACCCATGTGGCGAAGCCGCCCGTGCCCGGCGTGAAGGTGTGCGTGGCCTGCCGGGCCGGCCGGGTCGACGGCGACGGCTACTGCGAGAACTGCGGGCACGCCCAGCCGCGCGAGCGCGACCACATGGAGCAGGAGCTCGGCGGGGTCTCCGCGGTCAGCGACCGCGGGCTGCGCCACCACCGCAACGAGGACTCCTTCGCGCTGTCCTCGGCCGCGCTGCCCGACGGCTCGCCGGCCGTCGTGGCGATCGTCTGCGACGGGGTGTCGTCCGCGACCCGCCCCGACGAGGCGTCCGCGGCCGCGGCCGTCGCCGCCAACGAGTCGCTCCTTGTGGCCCTGCCGCAGGGCATCCACCCGCAGCAGGCGATGCACGACGCGATCCTGGCCGCCGCCGAAGCGGTCAACTCCCTTGCCGCGGAGCCCGCCCAGGTGCCCGCGCACGAGGCGCACCGGCATCAGAACGCGCCGGCCTGCACGCTGGTGGGCGCGATCTCGGTGGGCGGCCTGCTCGTGGTCGGCTGGGTCGGCGACAGCCGCGCGTACTGGGTGCCCGACGACCGCACGGCCGCCCCGGCCCGGCTCACCGAGGACGACTCGTGGGCGGCGCAGATGGTGGCGGCCCGCCTGATGAGCGAGGCGGATGCCTACGCCGACGAGCGGGCCCATGCCATCACGGGGTGGCTGGGCGCCGACGCGTACGACCTCGACCCGCACACCGCGTCCTTCAAACCGGACCGCTCCGGCGTGGTGGTGGTCTGCACGGACGGCCTGTGGAACTACGCGGAGGGCGCCGAGGAGATGGCCCGCGTCATCCCGGTGGACGCCGCCGAACGGCCGCTGCACAGCGCGCAGGTGCTGGTCGGGCACGCGCTGGACGGCGGGGGCCACGACAACGTAACAGTGGCCGTTGTGCCGTTCGCGGTGGAACAGCAGGGGGCAGGATCCGCCTACCCGTAGGCCCCGCCCCCGGGCGCGCCGCTCCGGCACCGCGCCCGCCCCAGCCGCCCGCCCCTCAACTCTTTTCACGTCAGGTCCATGGAGCCTCAAGGAGCCTTGTCGATGGCCAACTTCTCGAAGTCCAACGTGCCGCAGTTCTCCGTCGAGGTGTACCAGAACGAGTTCCTGCCGGAGGGCGGCCGCGAGGTCAACGCGATCGTCACGGTGGCGTCCACCGGCGGCGGCACCCTGGGCGGCGCGCCCCTCACGACGGCCGCCGCGTCGCCCGCCCACATACCCGGACAGGCGCCGACCGCGGCCGTGGTGATCATGGTGGACTGCTCGGGTTCCATGGACTACCCGCCGACCAAGATGCGCAACGCCCGCGACGCGACGGCCGCCGCCATCGACACCCTGCGCGACGGCGTGGCCTTCGCGGTGGTCGCCGGCACGCACATCGCCCGCGAGGTCTACCCGGGCAACGGCCGCCTCGCCACCGCCGACGCCCAGACCCGTGCGCAGGCCAAGGAGGCGCTGCGCAAGCTGACCGCGGGCGGCGGCACCGCGATCGGCACCTGGCTGCGCCTGACCGACCGGCTGCTCGGGGCGGCGGACGTGCCGATCCGGCACGGCATCCTGCTGACCGACGGGCGCAACGAGCACGAGTCTCCCGAGGACCTGCGTTCCGCGCTCCAGGCGTGCGCCGGACGGTTCACCTGCGACGCCCGCGGGGTGGGGACCGACTGGGAGGTCAAGGAGGTCACCTCGATCGCTTCCGCGCTGCTCGGCACCGCGGACATCGTCGCCGATCCGGCCAACCTGGCCGCGGACTTCACGCGGATGATGGAGAACGCGATGGGCAAGGAGGTCGCGGACGTGGCCATCCGTCTGTGGACCCCGGTCGGCGTCGAGATCAAGTTCGTCAAGCAAGTGGCGCCCACCGTCGCGGAGTTGACCGGCCGGCGCACCGAGGCCGGCCCGCGAGCCGGGGACTATCCGACCGGTTCCTGGGGCGACGAGTCGCGCGACTACCACGTGTGCGTGCAGGTGCCCCAGGCCAATGTCGGGCAGGAGATGCTCGCCGCCCGCGTCTCGCTGATCGTGCCCGACCGCGAGGGCGGCGCTCCGCAGGTGCTGTCCCAGGGTCTGGTGCGGGCGGTGTGGACCGACGACATGGCGGCCTCCACCTCGATCAACCCCCAGGTCGCCCACTACACGGGCCAGGCCGAACTGGCCCACGTCATCCAACAGGGTCTCGATGCGCGCAAGTCGGGCGACGTGGACGGCGCGACGGCGAAGCTGGGCCGTGCGGTGCAGCTGGCCGCGGCTTCGGGGAACGCCGATACTGCGAAACTGCTCGCGAAGGTGGTGGACGTCGTCGACGAAGCGACAGGTACTGTGCGACTGAAGGCGAAGGTCGCGGAAGCGGACGAGATGACACTCGAAACGCGCTCCACCAAGACCGTTCGCGTCAAGAAGTAGCCAGAAGTGAACAAGCAGTAGCCAGTGACGTGGCTGGTCACCAGCCTGTTCGCGGCCGGCAGCCGGCTACCGGCAGTCGGCCGCCCGTACCGAGAACCACCGAAATGCCGCGGCCCACCGGGCCGGACGAGGAGAGGGGGAAGCGACTCCATGCCGACCTGCCCGAACGGACATCAGTCGGGTTCCGACGACTGGTGCGAGATCTGCGGCCATCGCATGGGCGCCGTGCCGCCGCCTCCCCCGCCGCCGCCCGCGTACGGCTACCCGGGTCCCGGCGACCCGAACGCCACCGCGCAGGCCGAGCTCTGCCCGCAGTGCCGCACGCCGCGCGAGGCCGGCGCGCCCTTCTGCGAGGAGTGCCGGTGGAACTTCCTCACCAACACGGCGACCTCGTACACCCCGCTCGCGCCGCAGCAGCCCATGCCGCCGCCCGGCCCCGGCCCCGGTCCCACCGGCGGCCCCGGCCCCGCGCCGGGCCCCGGTCCCGGCCCCGGCCCCGGTCTGAACCTGCCTCCGGCCTTCCAGCAGGGCCCGCCGCCCACGCCGCGCGACCCGTACGAGTACCAGCGCTCGCGGCCCTCCCAGGTGAACCGGCCCGCCGAGCCGCTGGCCGCCGAGCCCTCCCAGCACGGCGGGCAGCAACTGCCGCCGAACGCGTTCCAGCAGCAGCCGCCCGCGCCGCCGCAGCCGTTCGGCGGGCCCCAGGGCGGCCCGCCCCAGCAGCCCTTCGGCGGCCCGCAGGGCGGCCCTCCGCCGCCGCCGGCCTTCCAGCAGCAGGGACCGCCCGCGCCGCCGCGGGTGCGGGAGCCGCAGGCGCCGCAGCCCCAGGGCGACGACGACTGGATGCTGCCGCCGCCCTCCTCGGCCGTGCCGGGCTCCCGGCAGCAGCCGGGCCCCGACCGGGGTGACGACTGGCCGCGGCCCACCCCCGAGCGCGGCGACGACGACTGGCCGCAGGCCACGCCTCAGGCCACGCCCGAGCGCGCGGGCGACGACTGGCCGCAGGCCACGCCTCAGCCGGCCCCGCAGGCGGCCCCGCAGGCGCCTCCTCAGGCTCAGCAGGCGGCTCCGCAGGCTCCTCCTCAGGCTCAGCAGGCGCCTCAGCACGCTCCGGAGCGGGGTGGGGACGACTGGCCGCAGGCCGTGCCGCCGCCCGCCCCGGCCGGGTGGTCCATCACGGTCGGCCCCGACCGGGACTACTTCCTGGCGATGATGCAGCGCAGCGGCCCCGAGGCGGCCGGGCTCAACCTGCCGGCGTACTCGCCCGAGCAGCAGCGCCCGCTGTCCGGCAACCAGATCACCATCGGCCGCCGCCGCCACTCCACCGGCGAGGCGCCCGACATCGATCTGTCGGTGCCGCCCGAGGACCCGGGCGTCTCGCACCAGCACGCGGTGCTGGTGCAGCAGCCGGACGGCACGTGGGCGGTGGTCGACCAGAACTCGACCAACGGCACCACGGTCAACGGCGCCGGCGAGCCGATCCAGCCCTATGTGCCGGTGCCGCTCCAGGACGGCGACCGGGTGCACGTGGGTGCCTGGACGACGATCACGGTGCGCCGGGGCTGAACGGCGCCCCCCGCAGGGGCCAGGTGTGCGGCCCCTGCGGATCGTCGAGCCACGCCCACTGGGCGCCGTCCTCGACCGTCACCCCGAACCGCTCGCGCCGCGGCCGCTCCTCGCGGTGCCACAGCTCGTACGCCTCGTACGGGTCGAGGCCGCCCGCCGTCAGCTGCAGCAGGAAGCGGAACAGCTCGTTCGTCCCGGCCTCGCGGGCCGGCCCCTCCGCGGGCGGCCCCGGCAGGGCGCCCGTGCCGCTGCCGCGCAACGGCACGAAGTAGGCCGGGGTGTGCAGGAAGCGCCCCTCGGCGCGGCCCGGACGCGTCACGCGCAGCCGGATGAGGCCGGTCGCGAGCGGGGTCAGGATGAGCGCGTCGGGCCGGCACTGCGCGACCCAGTCGTGGGGCACCGAGCCCACCGTGCAGGTCGCCACGATCTTGTCGAAGGGTGCGCGCGCGGGAGCGCCGCGCGCCCCGTCCCCCGTGATCACGGCGGGCCGGTGTCCCGCGGCGGCCAGATGCGCCCGCGCGGCCTCGGTGATCTCGGGTTCCAGATCGACGGTGGTCACGTTCGCGTCGCCGAGACGGTGGCACAGGAGCGCCGCGTTGTATCCGGTGCCCGCGCCGATCTCCAGGACCCGGTCGCCGTCCCTGAGCGCCAGGGCCTCCAGCATGCGGGCCATCAGGGAGGGCTGGCTGCTGGAGGAGACCAGGTCGCCGTCGCGCATCCGGGTGCCCAGCGGGGCGTCCGCGTAGGCCCCGGTCAGCCAGTGGGCGCGCCGGGCGGGGTCGGGGTCCTCGCCCCACAGCCGTATGTGGCCGCCGGGCGCGCCCTCGTAGTAGTACGGCACGAACAGGTGGCGCGGCACGTCCTCGAAGGCGTCCCGCAGCGCCGGGTCGGCGAGTGCGCCGCCGGCCGCGATCTCCCGCACCAGGGCCCGCCGCAGTGCCAGGTCCGCGCTCATGGTTCCACTGTGCTCATGGTTCCACTGTGCGGCGCGGGAGCCCGCGGGGCGAGCGGTCCTACGCCCCCGGTCCTCGGCCGGCCGGTCTGAGACCATGGAAGGGTGCTGCATTCACCGGGGGACGGCCCCTGGACCCCGGGCCGCGTCCCGGGGCAGGCCCGAATGACATTGCGAGGGTGTTCAACGTGACCGAGATTCCGCGCGGCACGCTCCAGGAGCAGACCTTCTACGAGCAGGTCGGCGGCGAGGCGACCTTCCGGCGGCTCGTCCACCTCTTCTACCGGGGCGTCGCCGACGACCCGCTGCTGCGCCCGATGTATCCGGAGGAGGACCTGGGCCCCGCCGAGGAGCGGCTCGCCCTGTTCCTGATGCAGTACTGGGGCGGCCCGCGCACCTACAGCGACGGCCGGGGGCACCCGCGCCTGCGGATGCGGCACGCGCCGTTCACGGTCGACCGGGCCGCGCACGACGCCTGGCTGCGTCACATGCGTACGGCCGTCGACGAGCTGGGACTCTCTCCCGAGCACGAGCAGACGCTCTGGAACTACCTGACGTACGCGGCCGCTTCGATGGTCAACTCCGAGGGCTGACGGTCGCCTCCCGGGGCCGGGCCCGCCATGGTCGAGGCCCCGGCTGCCCGAAAGCACGCACGAAGATTGCCCTTCCGACCGGAACTCGGTCATCCGTGGTCGCATTCCGATCACGATCGGGCAGGAACGCCTTGTAAGCGGTTTCCACGACCCCGCGCCCCCTGAAAGCATCTGGACACATTCCGGGGGGATGCCCAAAAAGGCCGAGGGGGGCCGTGTGCCGGGGTTTGTCTTTCTGCGCGTCCGCGCACACCGCTTGCTGCTCATGGCGGCGCTGCTCGCCGTGCTGCTCACGACCTCGGTCCTGGCGGCGCTGACCTCGTTCTCCGGATCGGTCTCGGACGCGGCGCTGCGCCACACGCTCGCCACCCGCGGCGCCGCGCCGGCCGCCCTGGTCGTCCGGTCCGAGGCCGAGCCGGAGCAGCGGAGGGCCGCGACGGACGCGGTACGCACCGGCGCCCGCGCCGTCTTCGACGGACTGCCCGTCACCACAAGGGAGTTGGCGCAATCCGGGCCCTACGCCCTGCCGCGCTCGGTGCAGTCCGCGTACGCCCGTGCGGGCAACCCCGACCTGACCCTGCTCGCCGCGATCGACCGCTCGCGGGTCCGTCTCACCGCGGGCAGCTGGCCCGCCGCGCCGGACGCCGGGCGCGGGGCCGAGATCCCGGTGGCGCTGCCCGAATCCGCGGCCGGACGGCTCTCCCTTCGCCCCGGCGCCACGCTCGCCCTCACCGACCGGCTCGGCGGACCGGGCGTCACCGTGCGGATCACCGGCGTCTACCGGGCGATCGACGTGTCCGACGCGTACTGGCGCCTCGACGATCTCGGCGGCCGCGGCGTGCGCAAGCTCGACTTCACGACGTACGGGCCGCTGCTCGCCGACTCCTCGGTGCTCGACGGCGGCCGGGTCAGCGCGGGACCGAGCGCCTGGCTGGCCTCCGCCGACTTCTCCACGATCACCGTCGGCCGGATCGCGAAGCTCCGGACGGCCGCCACCGAGGGACCCAAGTCCCTGGTGAAACAACCCGTGTTCGGGACCGGCGCCACCGCGGAGACGTCGCTCCCGGCTCTCCTCGACCAGGCGGACCGCTCCCTGCTGGTGTCCCGCTCCACCCTGCTGATCGTGGCGCTCCAACTGGTGCTGCTCGCCGGGTACGCGCTGCTCCTGGTCGCCCGGCTGCTGAGCAGCGAGCGCGCCGGCGAGACCGAACTCCTGCGCGCCCGCGGCGGATCGCGGCGTCAGATCACCTGGCTCGCCGCCGTCGAGGCGCTGCTGCTCGCGGTGCCGGCCGCGCTGGTCGCCCCGCTGCTCGCGGGCCCGCTGACCCGGCTGCTCGCCGGCCGGGGCGCGCTCGCGCGGGCCGGCCTGCACCTGGACACCTCGGTCACCGCCACGGTGTGGCTGGTCGCCGTGCTCGTCGCGCTCGGCTGCGCGGCCGCGGTGGTGGCCCCCGCGCTCTCGGCGGGACCCCTGCGCCGCGGCGGCCGGGCCGGTGCGCTGCCCGCGCCGGTCCGCGCCGGCGCCGACATCGGGCTGCTCGTGATCGCGGGGGTCGCCTACTGGCAGCTCGACCGGCAGACCTCCGGGCCGGATTCCGGCGCCGGCTCCGGCGCGATCAGCACCGACGCGGCGGGGGGCCTCGGCATCGATCCGCTGCTCGTGGCGGCGCCCGCGCTGGCCCTGCTCGCCGGGACCGTCCTGGTCCTGCGGCTGCTGCCGCCCGCGGCCCGGCTCGCCGAACGGCGGGCCGCGGGCGGGCGCGGGCTGCCCATGGCGCTGGCGGGCTGGCAGTTCAGCCGCCGCCCGCTGCGCGGCGCGGGACCGGTGCTCCTCCTGATCCTCGCGGTCGCGATGGGCCTGCTCACCCTCGGGCAGTCGGCCACCTGGAACCGTTCGCAGAGCGACCAGGCCGACTTCCGGGCGGGCACCGACATCCGGGTGTTCGGCTCCTCCATCAGCCCCTTCGGCCAGGCCGGCTCCTACGACACGGTCCCCGGCGTCACCGCCGTCGCGCCCGCCGCCCGCGAGTCGGTGCCGCTGAGCGGCGGGCGCTCGGCCACCGTGCTCGCCCTCGACACCCGGGACGCCGCCGGCTTCCTGCTGCGCCCGGACCTCGCGGGCCGCTCGGGCCACGACCTGCTCGCCCTCCTCCCCCCGAAGCGGGACGCCCCGCCGGGCGCCGCCTTCCCCGTGGACACCGAGCGGATCCGCCTCGACGCGCGGCTGACCGGCGACACGTCGTCCGGCACGCCGCCCGGCACGGTCACGGCGACCCTTGAGGACCGCTACGGGATGCGGTACCAGTTCGGCCTCGGCCCGCTGCCCGCGGACGGCCGGGCCCACGGCCTCGACCTCGACCTGTCCGCCTTCGCGGGCCGGCCCGCCGGACACCCCGCGGGGCCCCTGCTCCTGACCGGCCTCGACGTCGTCCTCCAGGTGCCGCCCGGCGCGGACGGGCCGCACGGGATCGCCCTGGACGGTCTGCACGCCCGCGGCGCCGGCGACGCGGACCGTACGGTCGCCGTGCCGCCCGCCGCCCGCTGGACCGCGGGCAGCGAGGACCAGGACGCCGCGCCGTCCTGGGCGACCGTCAGCCCCCAGCCCACCGTCCGCACGCTCCGCCTCGTCGCGTCGCGGGCCGCGCCGCCGGTGCCCGCCGCCGTGGCCGACGACCGGTTCCTGGCGTCCAGCGGCAGCAAGGTCGGCCAGACCATCGACGTGTCGCTCGCGGGCCGGAACGTGAAGGTCGAGGTCGTGGCCCGCGTCGAGCGGCTGCCCACCACCGGCAGCGGCACGGTCGGCGCGGCCCCGGTCGCCGCCACCTCCACCGCCGCCACCTCCACCGCCGCCCCCGACGGTGGCGGCCTCCTGCTCGACCTGCGGGCCGCCAACCAGGTGCTCCAGCACACCGACGCGGCCTCCGGGCTCCTCGCCACCGAGTGGTGGCTGACCACCGCGCCCGGCCGCGCGGCCGAGGCCGCGGCCGCGCTCAAGGCGCGCCCCGACACCGACCCGGCGCAGATCGTGTCCCGCACGGACATCGCACGCCAACTGCGCGACGACCCGCTGGGTGCGGGCCCGCAGTCGGCGCTCGCCGCCGTGTCGCTCGTGGCGGCGGCGCTCGCGGCGGTCGGCTTCTCGGTGAGCGCGGCCGGATCGCTGCGCGAACGGGGCCAGGAGTTCGGCGTGCTGCGCGCACTCGGCACCCCGCGCCGCCAGCTCGCCCGGCTGATCGCCGCCGAACAGGGCGTCCTCATCGCGATAGCGCTCCTGGCCGGGCTCGTCCTGGGCGAAGTCCTCACCCGGGCCGTGGTGCCGCTGATCGTCCTGACCGATCAGGCCGCCCAGCCGGTGCCGGGCGTCGTCGTGGAACTCCCCGCGGGCCAGGTGGCGCTGCTGCTCGCCGGCGTCGCCGCGGTGCCGGTCCTGATCGTCGCGGCGATCGCGCTGCGGCGCGCCGACCCCGCCGTCACACTCCGCGTCCAGGGGGGCAACTGACATGACCGGCAAGGCCGTCGCACCCTGGGTGCGCACCCGCCTGCGGACCGCCCCGGGCGCCGCGGCCGCCCTCGCCCTCCTGGTCCTGATGACGGCGTGGCTGTCCGCCGCCTACCCGCGCGGCGTCGACACGTACGAGGACGACGGTCTGCGCCGGGCCGTGGCGACGGCCTCGCCGGCCCGCACCGCCCTCCAGTTCACCGCGGGCGCGCCGGGGCTCGCCGAGTCCGACGACCGGCGGGCCGCGATGGTCTCGCCGGCCGAGCTGAAGCAGCACTTCGACGCGGTCGTCCAGAACGTGCCGGCGCCGCTGGCCGCCGACCTCTCCCAGTCGGCGTACGGGCTGCGCACCATCCAGAACCTGGAGTCCGACGAGCCGTATCTGCCCCGGCCCAGCGGGCTCGCGCCGCGGTTCACCGTGGCCGCCCAGGCCGACCTCGCGGGCCACGCGCGGCTGGTGACGGGCCGGCTGCCCACCGGGCGGGCCGGCCAGAAGTCCGCCGCGGCCGAGGTCGCCGTCACCGCGGCCACCGCGGCGACCCTGCGCATCAGGGCGGGTTCGGTGCTGCACGTCGAAGGAATCGGCCGCCCGCCGCTGGCCCTGACGGTGACCGGCATCGTGGAACCGCTGCTGCCGCAGGCCGGCTACTGGTCCGTCCAGCCGTTCCTGCGCACGCCCCAGCTGGAGCCCGTCCCGTCCTCCGGTGGCGACCCCCCGCAGTTCTGGCACGGCGGTCTGCTGCTCGCGCCGGACGCCGCGCCGATCCTGCTCGCCACCAACGGCAAACCCGAGATGTACGCCCAAGTCATTCCGAAACCAGGCGAGTTGAGCTCCCGCCGGCTGGACGATCTGAAGGGCGCGGTGGCGAGCCTTCAGGCCGGCCCCGCGCTGTCGTCGATCCGTACCCGCTTCGCGCTCTCCACCAGTGTCTACACCGAGCTAGACCACGTGCTCGCCGCCTACGGCTCGATGCGCGACTCGATCGGTCCGGTCGTCGCGGTGGCCGGATTCGGCACCGCGACCGTCGCGGCGGTGGTGCTGTTGATGGCGGGCGGACTCGCCGCGGCCCGCCGCGCCGCCGAACTCGCCCTGCTGCGCGCCCGCGGCGGCTCGCTGCGCCAGATCGCCGGGCGGCTGCTCGCGGAGAGCGCGGTCGTGGTGATCCCCGCCGCGGGAATCGGCCTGCTCCTCGCCGTGCTCGTCGTGCCGAACGGCCGGCTCGGCCCCGCGCTCGCCGCGGCCTGCGGGGTCGCGGTGCTCGGCTGTCTCGCCCTGCCACTGCGCGCGGCGGCGGCCCACCGCTCGGTCCGCTCGGCCGCCGAACGCACCGACCTGGTCAGGGAGAAGCCCTCCGCGCGGCGCACGGTGGCCGAGCTGACGCTGCTCGTGCTCGCGGTGGGCGCGGTGTTCGCGCTGCGCCGCCGCGGCACCACGGCGGGCGCGGCCGACGGGCTCATCAGTGCGGCTCCGGTACTCGTCGGGGTGATCGCCGCGCTGGTCCTGATCCGGCTCCATCCGCTGCCGCTGCGCTGGGCGGCCCGGCCCGCGGCCCGGCTGCGCGGCGTCGTCGGCTTCCTCTCCCTCGCCCGCGCCGGGCGCGCCTCCGGCGGCGGCGCGCTGCCGCTGCTCGCCCTCCTCACGGCGCTCTCCACGGCCGCGTTCGGCGGCTCGGTCCTGGCCGGCACGGCCGACGCGCGCGACCGGGCCGCGCTCTACGCGACGGGCGCCGACGCCCGCGTCGACGCCGTGACCCTGCCCAAGGACCTGGCGGGCCGGGTGGCGCGCGTCCCGGGCGTCCGGGGCGTGTCGCCGGTGCACACCGAGTACGAGGTCGCGCTGCCCGGCGGCGACAAGGTGGCGGTCGCCGCGGTGGACCCCGACTCCTACGCCCGACTGACCTCCGGCACCGCGCTCGGTGTCGACGCGGCCCGGCTCAAGGCGACCCCGGGGGCGGCCGTCCTGCCCGCCCTCGCTTCGCCCTCCGTCGCCGGGCGCCTCGGCGAGAGGCCGGTGAAACTGCGGGTCGCCGGCCGTGACGTGACGGTCCGCGTGAGCGCGGCCCAGGACGTGTCGGCGGCCGCACCGGGCATCGACTACCTCCTGATCGACCGGACCCCCCTCGGCCCGCAGGCCCCCACCTCGCTCCTCGTCGGCGGCGGCTCCATCGACGCCAAGGCGCTGCGCGAGACCGTCGCGGGCAGCCATGCGGTCGCGCGGCTGCGGTCCGAGGCACGCCGGGAATTCACCGACTCCCCGCTCCAGACGGGTGCGGGGCGCATCTACGGCGCGGCCGTCGCGGCGGGCGCGGGCTACGCCGCGCTCGCGCTGCTCCTCGCGCTGCTGCGCGGCGCCCCCGAACGCTCCGCGCTGCTCGCGCGGCTACGCACCATGGGCCTCACGCGCCGCCAGGGCCGTACGCTCCTCGTCCTCGAATCGCTGCCGTCGGCCTTCCTCGCGGCGGCGGGCGGCGCCCTCACCGGCTGGGCGTCGATCGCGCTGCTCGCCCCGGGCATCGACCTGGCCGGCCTGGCCCTGGCCACGTCGAGCGGTCTGGCGCCGGTCGGCTCCGAGCTGCGCGCGGACCCGGTGTCGCTGGTGCTGCCCGCCGTGTGCGTGCTGCTCCTCGCGACGGGCGTCGCGGCGGCGCAGGCCTGGTGGAGCGGCCGCCGTGGATCCATCACCGAACTCAGGGCAGGAGACGCTCGATGACCACATCGCTCGAAGACCTGGAGCGCCGGGCGACGGCCCACCGCGACCGGCCCGCCTACGGCCACGACGCGCTGATCGCCTGCGACCGGCTGGTACGCGTCTTCACCACCGACGGCGTGGAGGTGCAAGCCCTCCAGGGGCTCGATCTCCTGGTGACCGAGGGCGAGTTGATGGCTCTGGTCGGTGCGTCGGGCAGCGGCAAGTCGACGCTGATGAACATCCTGGCGGGCCTCGACGTGCCGACGGCCGGAGCGGCCAGGGTGGCGGGCCGCGACCTGCTCGCCATGGACGCGCGGGCCCGGCTCGGCTACCGCCGAGACGTGGTGGGCTTCGTATGGCAGCAGACCGCCCGCAACCTGCTGCCGTACCTCACGGCGGTGCAGAACGTGGCGCTGCCGATGCAGTTGCGCGGCAAGCTCGCCAAGCGGAAGAAGGCCGAGCGGGCCGACGCGCTCCTGACCATGCTGGAGGTCGCCCACTGCCGCGACCGAAGGCCCCACCAGATGTCGGGCGGCGAGCAACAGCGCGTCGCGATCGCGGTGGCCCTCGCCAACAGCCCCTCGGTCCTGCTGGCCGACGAGCCGACGGGCGAACTCGACTCGGCGACCGGCGAGCAGATCTTCGCGGCGTTCCGCAGGGCCAACGAGGAACTGGGCACGACGATCGTGATCGTCACCCATGACCAGGCGGTGGCGAGCGAGGTCCGCCGCACCGTGGCCATCCGCGACGGCCGCACCTCGACGGAGGTGCTGCGCCGCACCCACATCGACGAGTTGACGGGCGAGGAATCCCTGGTGGCCCGCGAATACGCGATGCTCGACCGGGCGGGCCGCCTGCAACTCCCGGCGGAGTACACGCGCGCCCTGAACATGGAACACCGGGTGGCCCTTGAGCTGGAGACGGACCACATCCAGGTGCGGCCGGACGAGCGTTGACTCCCTCTGCGGGGAAGGGAGTTGGGGCGCCCGGTTGGGGCGGCCAGCTGAAGCGGGCTACTGGAGCGGCCCGTTGGGGTGGTCAGCCCCTGACCAGGCAGAAGGGATGCCCCGCCGGGTCGGTCAGGACGCGCCATCTGCCCTCGTTCGGCTGGTGGTCCGGTTTGCCCGCGCCCAGCTCAAGGAGCCTGGCCTCGGCCTCGTCCAGGTCGTCGACCGCGAAGTCGAAGTGGAACTGCTGCGGGACGGACTGTTCGGGCCAGCGCGGAGCCCGGTAGTCGTCGACCCGTTGGAAGCCGATGAAGAGCCCGTCCTCACAGGTGAGACCGGCGAATTCGGCATCGGACGCCGGATGCGGCTCCAGGCCGGTGGCCTGCTGATAGAACGCCGCCAGAGCCGGCGGATCCGGGCAGTCGAGAGTGATGGCACGCAATGTCATCCGCGAGGGCACGGCAGGCACGGCACCTCCAGGCCGATCGGTGGATCTTCGCACGCACACCCTGGATGCGGCCCGCCGCCGGCCGGCCGGCGGTCCGGACGCCGGACGCGACGGACGGAAAAGGGGCGGCCCCCGGGCGGGCGCGGGGCTCGACACCGGGTCCCCTACAAGGGGCGCGGGGAACCGCGCGCCCAGCCACGCACGGTGGACGGACGAAAACGGGTTGAGGGGCGCGGGGAACCGCGCGAGCAACCGCCCACGGTCCGCGGACGAAGGCGGGGTTCCAAGGGGCGCGGGGAACCGCGCGAGAAGCGGGCACGGTCCGCAGATGACCGGGGTTTCGAGGGGCGCGGGGAACCGCGCGATCAGCCCCCACCCGCCCCCACCCGCCCGCACCCGAAGGCGCTACGTCGGCGTCACGCTCAGCGCACCGAGCCCCGCCCGGCGCAGGGCGATGGAACCGTACGGGGTGCGCAGGCGCAGCCACGGGCCGGAGGCGAAGAGGGCGGCCGGTTCGGGGGCGGCCGGCGCGCCGGCCGAGGCGAGCGCCCGGACGGGCCGCAGGAACCCCAGGGACTGGGCCGCATGCACGGCCCGCAGCGGAAGCTCGGTCGAGCCGAGCGTCCGGGACCAGATGTCGCGCCCGATCAGCTCACGCTCGGCGCTGGTACGCCGCTCCTCGGGCAACGCCGCGTCCCTGGCCCGGAATTCGGCGACGGCGGCCGCGACCGCGCCCCGCATCCGTTCCGGCTCCGGCAGCCCCGGCACTGGCTGCCAGCCACCGCGCGGCGGCAGCAGCCCGGCCCACGGGGGCCCGGTGACGGCGGAGGGAACGCCCGCCGTGCACGCCGGCTCGTCCAGGGATTCCAGGAGTTCCCCGGCGGAGACGGTCACGTCGAGGGCGACCGCGTCGCCGCCGAGACGCGCCGTGCGGATCGCGAGCACCTCGAAGGACGGCGGCCGGCCGAACACGGCCAGCGCCCCGCCGCCCGCCTGGAGGCGTACCGCGGCGGCACGGTCGTAGTGGATCAGGCGGCCGAGGAAGGCGGCGAGATCCGCCACCTCCCTCGCGTCGTCGAACCGGAGCACGGCGTTCATGCCGCGGCCCGCTCCTGCCCGCCGTCGGCGGAGGCATTGGCGGCCGAGGCGTTGGCGCCCGAACCACCGACGCCCGAACCACCGACGGCCGACCCGTCGGCGGCCGAACCATCGACGGCCGAACCGTCGTCCAAGTACTTCTTCAGGAAGGCCTTCTCCTCGGCGGTGATCCGTCGCGGCCGGCCCGCCGCGAGATCGAAGGGCACGACGACGGTGGACGCGGTGACATACACCTGTCCGCCCTCCTCGGGCTCCTTGATCTCGTACGCGATGGTCAGGGACGCCGCACCGATCTTCGTCACCCACGACTCGATGATCACCGGCTCGTGCCGATGGACCAGGGGCCGCTTGTAGTCGATCTCGTGCCGGGCCACGACGGACCCGCCCTGGAACGACGGCGACCCGTCACCCGGCGCCAACCGGAACATGAAGTCGATGCGGGCTTCCTCCAAGTACCGGACGAAGACCACGTTGTTGACGTGCCCGAAGGCATCCATGTCCGACCAGCGCAGCGGGCAGCGGTAGATATGACGGCTCACTGGACTCAGCCTCGCGTGAGCTTCTTGTACGTGGCACGGTGCGGGCGGGCCGCGTCCGCACCGAGGCGCTCGATCTTGTTCTTCTCGTACGACTCGAAGTTGCCCTCGAACCAGTACCACTTGGACTCGCCCTCGTAGGCGAGGATGTGTGTGGCCACTCGGTCCAGGAACCAGCGGTCGTGGGAGATCACGACGGCGGCACCGGGGAACTCCAGGAGCGCGTTCTCCAGGGAGGACAGCGTCTCGACGTCGAGGTCGTTGGTGGGCTCGTCGAGGAGCAGCAGGTTGCCGCCCTCCTTGAGCGTGAGCGCCAGGTTGAGGCGGTTGCGCTCACCGCCGGACAGCACGCCCGCGGGCTTCTGCTGGTCCGGGCCCTTGAAGCCGAAGGCGCTGACATAGGCGCGCGACGGCATCTCGACCTGGCCGACGTTGATGTAGTCGAGCTCGTCGGAGACGACGGCCCACAGCGTCTTCTTGGGGTCGATGTTGGCGCGGCTCTGGTCGACGTAGCTGATCTTGACGGTCTCGCCGATCTTGATGGAGCCGTTGTCCGGCGTCTCAAGACCCTGGATCATCTTGAACAGGGTGGTCTTGCCGGCACCGTTGGGGCCGATGATGCCGACGATGCCGTTGCGCGGCAGCGTGAAGCTCAGGTCGTCGATGAGGACCTTGTCGCCGAACGCCTTCGAGAGGTTGTTGACCTCGACGACGATCGAGCCCAGACGCGGGCCCGGCGGGATCTGGATCTCCTCGAAGTCCAGCTTCCGCATCTTGTCGGCTTCGGCGGCCATCTCCTCGTAACGGGCGAGGCGCGCCTTGGACTTGGTCTGGCGCCCCTTGGCGTTGGACCGCACCCACTCCAGCTCTTCCTTGAGCCGCTTCTGACGCTTCTCGTCCTTGCGGCCCTCGACCTTGAGGCGGGCCGACTTCTTGTCGAGGTAGGTGGAGTAGTTGCCCTCGTAGGCGATCGCGCGGCCGCGGTCGAGTTCGAGGATCCACTCGGCGACGTTGTTCAGGAAGTACCGGTCGTGGGTCACGGCGATGACGCAGCCCGCGTACTTCGAGAGGTGCTGCTCCAGCCAGTTCACCGACTCGGCGTCGAGGTGGTTGGTGGGCTCGTCGAGGAGGAGCAGGTCCGGGGCCTCGATGAGCAGCTTGCAGAGCGCCACGCGGCGCTTCTCGCCACCGGAGAGGTTGACGACGGGCCAGTCGCCGGGCGGGCAGCCCAGGGCGTCCATGGCCTGCTCGAGCTGGGCGTCGAGGTCCCAGGCGTTGGCGTGGTCCAGGTCCTCCTGGAGCTTGCCCATCTCTTCGAGCAGCGCGTCGGAGTAGTCCGTCGCCATGAGCTCGGCGACCTCGTTGAAGCGCTTGAGCTTGCCCATGATCTCGGCCGCGCCGTCCTGGACGTTCTCCAGGACGGTCTTGGACTCGTCGAGCTGGGGCTCCTGCATGAGGATGCCGACGCTGTACCCGGGCGACAGGAAGGCGTCGCCGTTGGAGGGCTGCTCAAGGCCCGCCATGATCTTGAGAACGGTGGACTTACCGGCACCGTTCGGGCCGACCACACCGATCTTCGCGCCGGGCAGGAAGCTCAGCGTGACGTCGTCAAGGATCACCTTGTCGCCGTGCGCCTTGCGCGTCTTGCGCATGGTGTAGATGAACTCAGCCAAGAGAAACCGTCCGGCAGATCGATGTGTGGGCAGATACACCCCATCTTGCCTGACGGCCACCCCCCGGGGGAAACGGGTTCCGCCCCCGCCCCCGCGACCTGGCGGTTCGCGCGGCATCGGGTAGCCGGACGGTCACATGCTGTCGCCGACCGGCGCGGCCCCGGGCCGTCGGTGAACGGCGAACGGCCCCGGTACGCGATGGCGTACCGGGGCCGTTGCCCGTCACCGGGCGCTCGGGCGAGCCCACTGCTGTGTGCTCACCGTCGTGCGCCTACGGCTGTGTGCCTACTGCTGTGCGTGCCTACTGGCCGGCCGTCTTCTTCTTGCGGAGGAAGAACACCGCGCCGCCGCCGGCGAGGACCAGCGCGACAGCCGCGCCGGCGATCACCGGGGTGGAGCTGGAGCTGCCGGTCTCGGCCAGGTTGGTGCCACCGGTGGTGGTGCCGGCCGAGCTGCCGCCGGCCGTGGCGGGGCTGGGCTTCGAGGACGGGGTGGACGGGGCGGGCGTCGGCGTGCCGGTGCCGGCCGTCTTGCAGTCCAGGACGCCGGAGAAGTGCTGGCCGGCGAGGTCGAAGGCGTAGGTCGAGTCCTCGGCGAGAGGCAGGAAGAACGACTTGGAGGTGTCCGCGGGGACCGTACCCAGGTTCTTGCCGGACACGACGACGTCGAACGGCTTGCCGCTCTTGTTGCTGACGGCGATGTCCAGGCCGCCCTTGGCGCAGTCGTTCTTGACGGTGACCGCCGGAGCGGTGCCCCACTTGGCCGTGGCGACCGCGGTCACCGACACGTCGCTGGTGCCGGCGAGGATGAAGGTCTGGCTCAGGAGCTTGCCGTCGCTGATGAAGGCGCGGCCGAGCGGAACCTGGGTCTGCGTGGTCGCGGTCACCTTGACGGAGCCGTCCGGGGTGCCCTTGGGCACCTTGAAGTAGACCTGGGTGCCGTCCGTGGCGGAGGTGATGACCTTGCCGCTCTTGTCGGTGAGCTGCACGCCGGCCGGTGCGCCCGGGGCGAGGGCCAGGGCCACCTTGGAGGTGGTGGCGTTGGTGTGGACCGTGAGAGGTCCGACCTCGTTGCCGGCGATGCCGGAGACCGCGTCCTTGTCGAAGGCCAGGGAAGCCTTGGGCTCCTTGGCGTTGGTCGCTTCCTTGAGCAGCTTCTTCGTCAGCTTCGCCGCGGCCTCGTCCTCGGGCATGGCCTTGACGTTGTCGGAGAGCGTCCAGATCGCGGCCTGGGTCGCGGCGGCGGCCGTCTCAGGAGTGAGTCCGTCGCCGAGGTCGCTCGGGGCCTTCGCCGGGTAGGAGTGCTGGAGGATCCAGTTGATCTTCCCGGCCGCCTCGGCCTTGCCCGCCAGCGAGGACTCCGCCCAGGTCACTTCCTTGTAGGTGGAGTTGCTCACCGTGCCGTGCCTCAGGTCGATGCAGTACGTCTGGATGACGCCCGTGCCGTCGACCTTGAGCTTGAAGAGCCCACCCTTGGGGGTCGTTACATGGCCATGGTCATTGACGACGACCGTGGCACCCACGGCGACACTGGCGTCCACCAGCGTGGCGTGCGCGCCCGACGACGTGGCGGCGGGCTTGTCGTCCGCGAAGGACGTGCCCGCACCGGCTATCGCGCCGACCGCGACGAGACCCGATACGGCTGTGACGGTGGCGAGGCGCAGCGCACCCCGCTTGCGGGCGGAAGGCCCGTGAACGGCTGAAAACACAGAATTCCCCTTCGGGCGAGGCGCTTTCGCATGTGGTGCGCGTGCACGAAAGGTGCGCGTGGGGGAAGTGCCTCGCCGGCAGACTCAAGTGCCCCGTGAGTACGCGGGAATCCTAGGGATCCGGAAGGCGCCGTTTCACGGTGATGACATCAGATAACCATTCCGATTCGCAATCGTTATCGCGGAACACGTGTGCCAACCCGCTGTATCGACAAATCCCCGTCACAGATGGGGAGTTTCGGGGCATCATCCCTCGCTCGACCCCCGCCGATCCCCAAGTGCGGCCGTCCAGCCGCCGATCGACGCCGCGTCCGGGGACGCGTCCGGGGTCACGTCCGGGACTGTGGCCGGAATCGAATCCGGAACCGTGGCCGGAACCTCCCATACCACCGCCGCACCCCCGTTGACCGACCTCGCAGGGTCACCGCCGCCGCTCACTTGCCGCTGGATTACTCCTTGTTCAGCCCCGTTGGCCCGTTCGATCCGTTCGGCCCGTTCGATCCGTTCGGCCCGTTCGGCCCGTTCGGCCCGTTCGGCCCGTTCGGCAGGGGTCGCCTCACCCTTGAACACCCGACGGAACGCGCTCGTGCCCCGCGAGATGTCGTGTCCGATCGCCACCGCGTCGACGTCCGCCGAGAGCCGGCGCGACCCGTCCTGACGCTCCTCGTCGCGCACCTTCAATCGCCCGTGCACCAGCACCGGTTCGCCGATCGCGACCGAGCCCGTCAGGTTCTTCCCGAGCGCCCGCGCCGCCCACACCGTGTAGAAACTGGTCGCCCCGTCTACCCACGTCCGCTTCTCCCGGTCGAAGCGGCGCGCGGTCACCGCGAGTCGGAACCTCGCCGTGCCGCCCGTCGCCGAGTCCCGCCACTCCACCTGCGTGGCCGCGTTCCCGACCAAGGTCACCATCGTCTCGTTCACTGCCACTACCCCCGTGTTTCCCGTATCCGCGGGCAGAGAAAAGCCCCGCCCGGTCCAGCCGTCGATCGAACCCTTGCGCTGTCGATCTCCATGCTGGACCGGACGGGGAGTCCGTGCTGAGGCCTGTGGACGACCGCCGGGTTGTGGAAAACCCGCTCACCCCAGCGGGGCCCATCACCCAGCGGGCCCGTCGCCCAGCGGCGCCCATCACCCCGCGGCGTCGCTCACCGCCGCGCTCCCGCCCCCACCACCGCCGCGTACTGCTCCCGCACCTCCTGGTAGCGCAGCAGTTCGGCGGCGAGCGGGTCGAGGACCTTGGCCCGTCCACAGGCCGCCGCGGCCTCCCGCAGCCTGCGTTCGGCCTCCTGGCCGTAGCGCCGGCCCGGTCCTCGCGCCGCCACCGCGCACGCCCACTCCACCAGCGGCCCGCCCACCACGCCGCCGAGCATCACGAGCGCGGGCACGACGAGGCCGGGCTGGAGAAAGCCCACGATCTGGCCGAGCAGCCACAACCCGCCGACGATCTGAATGGCCGTCATGGCCATCTGGGCCAGCACGGCCGCCGGCCACCAGGGCGGGCGCGGCGAAGTGCCGCGTTCGAGTTCCTCCCGTACCGCGAGTTCGTCGAGCGCCTCGGGCAGCCCGTCGGCGCCCCGTACCGCCGCCTCCCGGACCGCCTGCGCCCAGGGCGCGGGAAGTCCCGCGGTGGCGTGGTCCGCGACCGTACGGACCGCCTGCTCGACCCGCTGGCGGGCGGTGACGTGCTCCTCGACCGCGGCGTCGGAGCGCGGCCGCTGGATGGCCGGGACGCGGATCCGGTCGTACCAGCGCCACAGCCGCAGCCACGGAGTGCCGCACGCGCGCTGGGCGTTGCGCCGCCACTCGCGCTCGGCGGCCTCGCCCGCCGCGGTGGCGCCGACCGCCGCGGCGAGACGGTCCGCGAACTCCCCGCGGGCCCGCTCGCCGAGACCGGGCCTGCCGTCGGCGACGTACAGCGGGCGCAGTTCGACGGCGGCCGCGTCCACGTCGGCGGCGAGCCTGCGGGCCGCCGCGCCGCGCTCCTGCACGAAACGGCCGAGCTGTTCGCGCAGTTCGCCGACGCCCTGGCCGGTCAGCGCGGACAGCGCGATCACCGACGCGCCCGGGTCGCCGTGTTCGCCGAGCGCCATGCCGTCCTCGTCGAGCAGCCGGCGCAGGTCGTCGAGCACCTGGTCGGCGGCGTCGCCGGGCAGCCGGTCCACCTGGTTCAGGACGACGAAGCTGACTTCGGCGTGGCCGGCCAGGGGGCGCAGATACCGCTCGTGGAGGACCGCGTCGGCGTACTTCTCCGGGTCCACGACCCACACGATCGCGTCGACGAGGGCGAGTACGCGATCGGCGGCCTCGCGGTGCGTGACGACCGCCGAGTCCAGGTCGGGCAGGTCGACCAGGACCAGGCCCTCCAGGTCGCCGCCCCCGCTGTCGAAGGGACGGCGGCGCAGCCGGCCGGGGATGCCGAGCCGGTCGAGCAGCCCGGCGGCGCCGTCGGTCCAACTGCACGCGATGGGTGCGCCGGTGGTCGGGCGGCGCAGCCCGGTGTCCGAGATCTGGCTTCGGGCAAGGGCGTTGAAGAGGGTGGACTTGCCGCTTCCGGTGGCGCCCGCGACGGCGACGACGGTGTGCCGCGCGGACAGGCGCTGGCGCGCGGACGCCTCGTCGAGCACCCGCCCGGCCTCGGCGAGCGCCTGCGCGTCGAGGCGCGTACGGGAGAGGCCGACCAGTTCGCGCAGCGCGTCGAGCCGTCCGCGCACCGCGCCGACGTACGGGCCGCCGATGGGTTCGAAGGCGGCGTCCTGCGGCTCCTCCCGGCCTTCTTCGAGGGCGGTCGTCATCTCGCCGGGCTCGGCGGCGCGCCGCGCGATCAGCCCGTCGGCCCAGCGGTCCTCGGCCTCCTGCGTCATGCCGCTTTCCTCTCCTTCTGCACTACGGACAGTGCGGCGATCAGCCCGGCCTGCGGCTCGGGCGTCACCTCCAGGGCGTCCAGCGGCGCGAGCCGCCGTTCGCGTTCGGCGCCGAGCACCTGGTCGATGTAGGTGGCGACGAGTTCGGCGCCCTTGTCCCGCAGGCGCAGCGCGCCGTGGGCGCCGATCCGCTCGGCGAGCCGCTCGCCGGCCCGGCGCGCCCGGCGTCCGCCGAGCAGGGCGGCGGCGAGCAGCGCGGCGACGGTCTCGGGGTCGGGCGCCACCGAGCGTTCCATTTCCCGTACTTCGTCCTCGGCCAGTTCTTCGAGGACCCGCCGCCAGCGCCGCACGGCGAGCCCGATCCGGTCCTCGGGATCCTGGTGGCGCACGCCGTCGGCGAAGCGGGCCGCCGCCGGTTCGCGCGCCCACGCCTCCCTGACCCGCTCGTCGGCGGCGGCGGCCGCGCAGCGCAGGAGTTCGGCGAGGCTGTCCACGAGCGCGTCGAGCAGTTCGGCGGAGGTGGCGCCGCCGGGGTGGGCGCGCCAGCGGGTCAGCGCGTCCCCGGCGAGCACCTCACCGGCCTGGAGCCTGCGCCGCACCCGGGCGCCCTCCTTGGCGTACGCGTCCTCGACGGCGCCGGTGAGGCGTACGGCGGCGGCGTACTGGGCGGCGACCGCCGAAGCCAGTTCCGGCATCCGGGCGTTGAGCGACTCGATGGCGCCCGACGCGGTGCGGGCCACGGCCTGCTGGCGGGCCGCGGGGTCCTGGCTGCGGTGGGTGAGCCAGGTGCGCAGCGCCGCGACGGCGGTGGAGGGCAGCAGCCCGTGCGAGGCGCCGGCGGACTCGGGCAGTTCGGGCACGGTGAACCGGGGCACGTCGCCGAGTCCGGCGCGGGTGAGCAGGGCCCCGTACTGCCGGGACACTTCGGCGAGCACCTGGTGGGGCACCCGGTCGAGCACGGTGACGAGGGTGGCGTCGTAGTCCTTCGCGGTACGCAGCAGGTGCCAGGGGACGGCGTCGGCGTACCGGGACGCGGTGGTGACCATGATCCAGACGTCGGCGGCGCAGATGAGTTCGGCGGCCAGGATGCGGTTGCTCACGACGAGGGAGTCGATGTCCGGGGCGTCGAGCAGGGCGAGCCCGCGCGGCAGCGTGCTGGCGGTCTCCACGCGGACCGATTCGTCGTCGTCCCCGCAGGGCAGGTCGTCGGTCTCGGCGTCGTCGTGCTGTTGGGGCAGCCATACGCGGGTCAGGCCGGGGAGCACGCGCACCCCGGCGAACCAGTCCTTGTCGTCGGGGTGGCAGACGAGCACTGGCGTACGGGTGGTGGGCCGCAGCACCCCGGCCTGGCTGACCCGCCTTCCCACAAGGGAGTTGACGAGGGTGGACTTTCCGGCGCCGGTGGAGCCGCCGATGACCGCGAGCAGCGGGGCTTCGGGGTCGCGCAGTCGTGGCAGCAGATAGTCGTCGAGCTGTGCGAGCAGCTCGCTGCGGGTCTGCCGGGCGCGCGGGGCCCCCGGCAGGGGCAGCGGGAGGCGCACGGCGGCGACACTGTCGCGCAGGGCGGAGAGTGCGTCGATGAGCTGAGGCCGTACGTCCAAGGTCACCACATGGGAAGAATGCCCAATTTTGGCGGCTTTTTGAAGCGTATGGCTACTTTCGCGCGCGTCCGTAGGCCACCGGGACGCGCCGAACGGACACACACGACACATGGGATGAGTGGGACGCAGGCATAACGAGTGCACAACACCCTGCGCCGCGAGCGTCAAAAGCGCTGCGTGATTCGCACCCGCCTGCGATTATCGGTTCGCTTCACCGAACCTCCACATCGTGCCACGCAGGTGAAGCAACCGGGACGAGGTGACAGGAGCCCTATCCTTGTCCCCGGCAAGGTCACCGGCCCGGGACCAGCCCCGGACCCGCACCCCTGCCCGCCCGGGGCTCCAGGCCACCGAGGCCCCATCCGGCCCCCGTAGCTCAGTGGATAGAGCAGGCGCCTTCTAAGCGCTTGGCCGCAGGTTCGAGTCCTGCCGGGGGCGCCACCGCGCCACAGCAGTACGGCCCTCCTTCGGGAGGGCCTTTTTGCTGGTCAGAGCACCGTGCGGGGCCGGCGGTGGCGAAGGCGTGCGCGGCGGACCCGCCCCGCGAGAGGCCGGGGCGGGTCGGCGGTGTGCGCCGGCGCCGGGCCGGTCAGCCCGTGACGAGGGCCGCCGCCCGGGTCAGGGACGCCGCCACCGATTCCGGGTCGATGCCGGGGACGACGCAGCCCAGCAGGATCACCCGGCGGGTCGCCGCGGTCACCGACTGGTGGACGCCGTCGCGGTGGGCGAACAGGGAGAGGACCCGGACCTCGTCGGCCAGGATCAGCCGGCCCGGTTCCAGAGCGGCCGCGTGATCGGCGCCGAGGGCGAGGAAGTCCTCGCCGCCCCGGCTCACCGTCAGGCGCACGGCGCCGGTGACGCGGTCCGCGTCGAAGACGCCGAGCGCCGCCAGGTCGGTGACGGCCACGGCGTTCACCGCGTTCACCACCGGGTTGATCCGCGGCCAGGCGCCGGCCGGCTTGGCGCGCAGGCCGCGGTCGATCAGGGCCTGGATGGAGGGCGGCTGGCGGTCCGGGTCCTGGCCGATCAGCTTGGACAGCTGCCGGTAGGCGGCCACGCGGGGGTGGTTGCGGATCGCGCCGCGGGACTGCTCGTGCCACGCGCCGTGCTGCGCGAGCCAGAGCCGGTCCGCCGCCTCGTCGAGGCTCTCGGCCGTCACCTCCGCGGTGGTGGCGAGCACCTCGACGCCCGGGAAGGCGGCGGCCGCCGCGGCGTCGACGGCGATGGGGCTGGGGGGTGCGAGGGACGTGGTGCTGTCCGTCATGTGGGCTCCTTGAAGACGACCAGGTCTCCTGCCGAGAGGTCGAGGTCCTCGGCGGTGAGCAACCGGTCGCTGTGGATCAGGACGTTGTAGTGATTGGGAGCATGGCATTCGTCGAAGCCGACGACGTCGCCTATCAGCCTTTCACCGAGCCAGAGTTGGTCCCCGCGCTCCAGCACGGTGGCGCGCCGGAATTCGGCGAAACCGAGGAATCCGACGGCGTCGATCCGGTCTCCCGGCGCGGCCGGAAGGTCGGTGGTGGTCACCAGTTCGTGCACGTCGCCCGCCCGGACACAGCGCGAGGCCCAGGGCGACAGGCTCATCCCCCGGTCCTCGCGCCGGTGGAACAGCAGCTTGACGAGGTGCGCGCCGACGGCTTCCTTGGCGGGCATCCGCAGCCGCCGCTCCTTGCTCCTGGCCGTCCGGTACGCCTGCTCGACCAGCTCCACCACGACCGGCCCGTCGTCGCGCCGCGCAGGGCCCGCGTCGACCGCCGCGCGGAAATCGGCCATGATCCCCCGGTACTCGTGATCGAGCGAGGACTTGAACCCGTCGTAGCCCTCCAGCATGTCGGCGCGGACCGTGCTGCCGTCCTTGAGGTGGACGACGATGTCCTTGATCTCGCCGGTGGGCAGCGCCCAGTCCAGCTCCACGGAGACGGGGATGCCGTCCGCGGTGCGCAGCTCCAGATCGGCGTAGAACTCGACGCCGCCGCGGACGTCGCCGATGGTCGCGTCGGTGAGCGTCAGCTCGCCGACGACCTGGCGCAGTGCGTCCAGCGCGTTGGGCCCGTTGTCGATCACACAGCCACCGCCGCAGCGGTCCCGGTCGAGATACCAGTGGTCGTTGCCGGTGTGCTCCTCGATCCGCTCGTGGTAGCGGCCGACCACCCGCTCGATCAGCGCGCGGTCCGGCAACTCCCGTGCGAGACGCTGGACATGGCTGTTGTAGCGGCGATGGAACGCCGTGAACAGGGTGCTGCCCGTCCGCTCGGCGATCGCGGCGAGTTCGCGGGCGTCCGAGGCGGCCACGGTCAGCGGCTTCTCGCAGGCGACGTGGATCCCCGCGGTGAGCGCGGCGGCCACCACCGGGGCGTGCAGATCGTTGGGCAGGGTCACCACCACGCCGTCGACCAGGCCGGAGTCGAGAAGCTCGCGGTAGTCGGTGAACGTGGCCACCGGCTGCGGGAGTTGGTCGAGCTTCGCCCGGTCGAGGTCGCAGGCGGCGGTCAGTTCGAGCTGGTCGTCCTCGTCGATGGCGCGCAGGAAGTACGGGGAGATCACGCCCAGGCCGATGATGCCGATCCTCATCCTGCCGCCACCTCGGCGCGCAGCTCCGCCGGCACGGCCAGGTCGAGCCGCTCGGCGAGCGCGACGAGACCGGCGGCGACGTGGTCCGGCAGGGCGACGCCGTCGCGCCGCGACTCCTCGGCCCTGGCGGCCTCGGGAGCGCCGGGGTAGGTCACGGAGCCGCCGGGGACGGCCGGCGGGCAGGCGCTCACGGTGTCCAGGAGCTCCCGGGCGCCGGCGCCGAACGACTCGCCGGCTCCGAAGGCGGCCGGGTCGATGGCGATCACGGTGTGGCCGATGTCGGTGTCCGGCCGCTCGTCGCCGTCGACGAGCAGGTCAGGCGTCGGCCCGTAACTGGCGCCCGCCAGCGGACCGCAGAGCAGGTCGACCAGGAGCGCGAGGCCGTAGCCCTTGGCTCCGCCGGTCGCCGCCGAACCGCCCAGCCACGTGACGTCGGCCTTGCCGTCGAAGAAGGCGTCGGGGTCGGTGACGGCCGTGCCGTCGGGGGCGGTCAGCCAGCCCTCGGGGACGGACCGGCCCTCGCGCTGGGCCGCCCGGATCTTGCCGGTGGCGACCGTGGTGGCGCTCATGTCGAGCACGAACGGCGCTCCGCCGGGCGCCGGGGCCGCCACCGCGAGCGGGTTGGTGCCGAGCATCCGCGTCAGGCCGCCGAGCGGCGGGGCAACGCCCTGGGCGCCGCAGTTGGTCATCGCGATGGCGATCAGACCGGCCTTGGTGGCGCGGTGGGCGTAGTACCCGGCGCTGCCGAAGTGGCTGCTGTTGCGGACCGCGACCAGGGCGATGCCGGTCTCCCGGGCCTTGCTCACCGCCAGGTCCGTGGCGAGCGTGGTGGTGACCAGACCAAGGCCCTGGTCGCCGTCGATCACGGCGCCGGACGCCGTCTCGGTGACCGTACGGGGCACGGCCCGCGCGTTGATCCGGCCGTCGAGGAGGCGGGGCGCGTAGATGCCGGCGAGCGCGTTGCTGCCGTGCGTGGTGAAGCCGTGCTCGTCGGCGTACACCACGACCTCCGCGGCGGTCGCCGCCGCGTCCTCGTCGAGTCCGGAGCGCCGCAGCGCCTCGCGCGCGAAGCCTCGCAGGGTCTCCAGCGCAATCCTGACGGTCATCTTTCTGCCTCCTGAGTAGCGATGTGGGTGCCGAAGCGGACGACGAGGTCCTTGATCTGCCGTGCGTAGCGGGCGAGTTCGGCGAGTTCCAGGTACTCGCCCGGGGTGTGCGCGCCGTGCGTGTCGAGGCCGCCGGGACCGCAGACGGCGACGTAGCGGCCGGGCCCGCCGGCCCAGATGGCGTCGCAGGTGAAGGCCGATCCGTCGGCCAGCCCGTCGTGCCGGGGGAATCCGGCGTCGCCGAGCAGCGTCTCCATCGCCTCGTCGCGGTTGTCCAGGACGGGCAGGCCGCGCTTGAGCCAGTCGAAGCGGATCACTTCGCTCCAGTCGGCGACCAGCCGGGCGGTGAGCGGGTTGTCCGCGTGCGCCGCCGCGAACTCCTCGCGGGCCCGCGGGAGCAATGCCTCCAACTCCCTTTCAAGCAGGGCGGCTTGACGGACGTTCTGGTAGGCGATGTTCATCAGCAGCTCGCCGGTTCCGTAGACCCGGTTGTGCGCGTCGCCGGTGCGCAGCCCGGCCACGCAGAGCTTCGCCCCCAACTCCTGTGCGCGCGGCCCGAGTCGGCGGACGAGGAAGTCCGCGAGGAAGCCCAGTGCGGCGGTGGCGTTGTGGCCGCCGGCCGGGTGGTCGTCGGTGCTGTCGCAGCCCTCCACCCGCAGCCGGGGCGTCATCGCCGCCGTGCAGGCGTCCATGACCCGGCCGCCGGTGGGCTCGGCGAACACCATCAGGCGGCCGGTCAGTCCGCTCTCGACCAGCCAGCGGGTACCGTACGTGCCCATCGCACCGCCCTCCTCCCCCGGTACGGAGGCGAGCTGGACCTCGATGGCGTCCGCGAGCCGGGGTTCGGCGGCGAACG
The DNA here is from genome assembly GCF_036014195.1 of Streptomyces sp. NBC_00442. Classification (NCBI taxonomy): domain Bacteria; kingdom Bacillati; phylum Actinomycetota; class Actinomycetes; order Kitasatosporales; family Streptomycetaceae; genus Streptomyces; species Streptomyces sp. NBC_00442. Next base: position 5,036,066 of record NZ_CP107918.1, on the reverse strand, counting down.
CCGCCGCGATGCCCGCGGCGGCCGCGATGCCGGGCCCCTTGTCGTCGACCGCTCCTCGCCCGTACAGGACGCCGCCGGCGACGCGCGGGTCGATGTGCGGACCGACGGTGTCGACATGGAAGTTGACGATCAGCCGGTGTTCGGGAGCGGCGGGCCGCCCCATCCGCACCACGGCGCTCGGCTGGGCGGCGAGGAAGCCCTCCGGGTCGGCGAGCACGGCCTCGCGGACCGGTGCGGGAACGTCCGGGCCGGTGAGGAAGGCCGGCGGCGGGCTTGCGTGCAGCACCTCGGTGAAGCCCCGGGCGAGCGCGCCGTCCAGGAACACCTGCTGTGCGTCGCGGGTCAGTTCGGCCTTGCCGCCCTCGAAGGGGGACACCGAGGGGACGGCCATCAGGTCGAGGAGCCAGTCCAGCTCGGGAGGCCCGAAGGGCCCCCCGGTGGGGTCAGTCATGGTGGATCGTCTCCCAGATCTCACGGAAACCCAGGGCGCAGGCCCGGTAGCCCTCGGCCAGCTCGTCGGCGCCCGCGGTGGCCGCCAGGTGCGGGATGTGCGCGACGTGCGGCTCCAGGCTGTACCGCCCCTGGTATCCGGCCCGCTCCAACTGCCGTACGCATCCGGCGACATCGACGTCGCCGCGGCCGGGCAGGGTGAAGACCGCACCGGCCGGCGTGCGGTGGCCGTCCTTGATGTGGACGTGGTCCACCCAGGGCAGCACCTTGCCGAGGAACTCGGCCGCCTCGTACCCGTAGGCCAGTCCGTTGCCGACGTCGAAGATGAGGCGCAGCGCCGGGCTGTCCACGTACTCCAGGAGGCGCAGCGTCTCGTCGGGACCCCGGCCCGCCCAGCCCTGGCAGTTCTCGTGCAGCAGCCGGACACCGAGCCGCTCGGCCTCGCGCGTCAGGACCGCGAGGCGGCGCAGCGATTCGGCGGCCCAGTCCGCGTCGGGGCGCCCGTCGTTCGGGTAGGACATGACCCGCAGCCACCGGCCGCCCAGGGCGTGGGCGGCCTCGGCGGAGCCGGCGAGGACGGACAGCTCGGTGTCGAGGTCCGTGGCCACCGTGGTGGACCAGTTTCCGATCGGGGTGTCCACCACCGGCACCACGAGCCCGGCCGCCCGGACCTGCTCGGCCACTCCGGCGAGCGCCTCGGTGTCCAGCTCGTGCAGTCCGAGGCCGTCGACGGTGCGCAACTCGATGGCGCCGAGGCCGAGTTCGCGATGGATGGCTATCTGCTCGGCGAGGCCGGGGGCGGCCTCGTCGCCGATCCCGCAGGCCCGTTCGGTCCAGGTCACCGGGCACCTCGGTAGAAGCGCTCGATCGCGTCGGCGACCTGGGCCACGGCCCCGGACCGCATGCCGGGGTGGAGCGGCAGTGCCAGGCACTCGCGGGCGAGGCGCTCGGCGACCGGGAAGTCGCCCTCCTGGTGGCCGAGGTGGGCGAAGGCGGGCTGGAGGTGGAGCGGCTTGGGGTAGTAGACCACGGTCTCGATGCCCTCCCCCGCCAGGAACTCCTTGAGTTCGTCGCGGCGCTGGGCGCGCACCACGTAGGTGTAGACGGCGCGGTCGCCGTAGCCGCCCGGCGGGGTCAGCAGGTCCGGTGCGAGGGGGGCGAGGCGGTCGTTGTACTCCTGGGCGAGCTCCCTGCGCGCGGCGAGGAACTCCTCCAGGCGCGGCAGCCGTCGCAGCAGGAACGCGGCGGTGATCTCGTCCATGCGCGAGTTGAAGCCGACCTTGTGGTGCAGGAAGCGCACGTTGAGGTCCTGGCCGTGGTTGCGCAGCATCCGCACGTCGCGGGCGAGGTCGTCGTCGTCGGTGACGATCACGCCCGCGTCGCCCGCGCCGCCGACCGGCTTGGCGGGGAAGAAGGAGAAGACCCCGGCCGTGCCGTGCCGGCCGGCCGGAAGGCCGTCGACCGTCGCGCCCAGGCCGACCGCGCTGTCCTCCACCAGGGCGAGCCGCCGGCGCCCGGCCAGCTCGGCCAGGCCCGTCATGTCGGGGTGGGTGGTGAAGAGGTACGCGGGCAGCAGGGCCCGGGTGTTGCCGGTGACGGCGGCCTCGGCGGCGCCGAGATCGAGGCAGGCGGTGTCGTAGTCCACGTCCGCGAAGACGGGGCGGGCGCCGCGCAGGGCGACGGTGCTGGCGGTCGAGATGAACGAGAAGGCGGGCGTGACGACCTCGTCGCCGGGGCCGAGCTCCAGCGCGGCGAGGATCACCGTGAGCGCACCGGTGGCGCTCGCCACCGCGATGGTGTGGGCGGCGCCCGTCCGCTCGGCGATCTGCGCCTCGAGCGCGGCCACCCGGGACTTGAGGATGAACTCGTCGGAGTCCGCGACCTCGCGCACGGCCGCGAGCACTTGGTCGGTCCAGCCCTCGTAGCGGGCCGCCCAGTCGAAGTACGGCACGGCGTGGGCGGGGGGAAGGGTCGTCGTCACGAGAGCTCCTTGTGGAACCGGTGCACGAGTTCGCACACGCGGTCGACCTGGTCGTTCGTCAGGTCCGGGTAGAGCGGCAGGCCCACCGCGCGCCGGCTGGCCGCCTCGGCGACCGGCACCGGGTGCCGGGCGCCGGGCAGCGGGGCGAGCGCGGGCTGCTCGGTCAGCGGGCGCGGGTAGTAGACCTCGGTGCCCACCCCGTGCGCGGCGAGGTATGCGACGAGCTGGTCGCGGTGGTCGCTCTCGATCAGGTAGACGTACCAGACCGTGTTGCCCGGCTCGGCGGCCTTCGCCATGAAGGGGATCCGTACGACCGGGGCCAGCGGGGCGAGGCCCTCGTCGTAGCGGGCCGCGAGCTCGGCCCGGCGCTCGATGTCGGCGGCCAGGGTCTCCAGGCGGGTGAGCAGGACCGCCGACTGGATCTCGTCGAGCCGGCTGTTGTAGCCCAGCTCCAGGTACTCGTAACTGCCGTCCACCGCCTGACCGTGGCTGCGCAGCCGCCGGGCACGCTCGGCCACGGCGTCGTCGTCGGTGAGGATCATCCCGGCGTCGCCGAGCGCGCCGAGGGTCTTGGTGGGGAAGAAGGAGAGCACCCCGCCTCCGCCCCAGAGCCCCGCGTGCCGGCCGCCCATGACCATGCCGATGCCCTCGGCGCTGTCCTCCAGGAGCAGCAGGCCGTGCTCGTCGGCCAGGTCGCGCAGCGTGCGCATGTCCGCCATCTGCGAGAACAGGTGCACGGGCATGATGGCCTTCGTGCGCTCGGTGATCGCGGCGCGGGCCGCCGCCGGGTCCATCGCGTACGAGCCCGGCACCACGTCCACGAGGACCGGCTCGGCGCCGACGTGCAGGACGGCCGAGGCGGAGGCGAAGAACGTGTACGCCGGGACGATCACCTCGTCCCCGGGGCCGACACCGGCCGCGCGCAGCAGGATGATCAGCGCGTCGGTGCCGTTGCCGACCGCGATGGCGTGCTTGGCGCCGGTCAGGGCCGCGATCCGCTCCTCCAGCTCCCGGCCGAGCGTCCCGAAGGTGAAGCGGCCGACGGAGGCCACCTCGCGCAGCCGGGCCTCAAGGGCCGCCCAGGTGCGGCGGATCGACTCGGCGCCGGTGAAGAAAGGTATCTGCTCCGCGGGCGACAGCCGGGTCGAGGCGGTCATCGGCAGGCCGCCTTGAGCTCGCCGATCAGCTTGCTGGCCGCGAGGATGCGCCCGGCGGGGGTCTGCTCGTCGCCGATCGCCCTCAGCAGCGCGCTGCCCACGATGACGCCCGCGGCCCGGCCCCGCAGCGCGGTGATGTGCCGGGGCCGGGAGATCCCGAAGCCGACACAGACCGGCAGGGTGCTGCCCGTCGCCTCGCCGACCCGGCTCAGGTACGCGTCGATGCCCGGGTCCAGCTCCTCCCGGATGCCCGTGACACCGTTCGCGGCCAGGGCGTACAGGAAGCCGCGCGAGCGCTCGGCCGTGGCCCGCAGCCGCTCGGGGCTGCTGCCCGGGGCGGAGAAGAAGACCTGGCCGAGGTCGTGGGTGCGGGCGGCGGCGAGCCAGTCGTCCGCCTCGTGGGCCGGCAGGTCGGGAACGATGAAGCCGTCCGCACCGGCCGCCGCGGCGTCGGCGTAGAGCTGTTCGAGGCCGTAGCGCAGGAACGGGTTGCAATACCCCATCAGCATGATCGGGACGTCGACGCCGTTCTCGCGGGCCCCGGCCACTATTTCCAGTACGGCGGCGGCGGTGACGCCGCGCTCCAGGGCCGCGTGGGTGGTCTCCTGGATGAGCGGGCCGTCGCCGAGCGGGTCGGAGAAGGGCACCCCGAGCTCGATGATGTCGGCGCCCGCCGAACAGACCGCCTCGATCAGCGGCCCGGTCTCGGCCAGGGCCGGGTAGCCGGCCGTGAGGTACGCGACCAGCACGGTCTCGCCCCGCTCCGAGGCGCGGGCGAAGGTCTTCTCAAGCCGCTCCACCGGTCTGCTCCTTTCGCTGTCCGATCGCCGCCATGGCGGAGGTGAGGTCCTTGTCGCCGCGCCCCGAGAGGTTGACGAGCAGCTGGCTGCCGCGGGCGAAGGTGGGGGCCACGCGCAGCGCCGCGGCGACCGCGTGCGAGGACTCCAGGGCGGGCACGATCCCCTCGGAGCGCGCCAGCTCCTGGAAGGCGTCCAGGGCTTCGTCGTCGGACGCGGTCAGGTACTCGACCCGCCCGCTGTCCTTGAGGTGGCTGTGCTCGGGGCCCGCGCCCGGGTAGTCGAGGCCGGGGGCGATGCTGTGGGTGAGCAGCACCTGGCCGTCGTCGTCCTGGAGCAGATAGGTGCGCATGCCCTGGAGCACGCCGGGCTCGCCGTAGAGCAGCGGGGCGGCGTGGCGGCCGAGCGAGCCGCTGCCGTCGCCCGCGGCCTGGACACCGATGAGGCGTACGGGGTCGTCGAGGAACCCGCTGAAGACGCCGATGGAGTTGGAGCCGCCGCCGACACAGGCGATGACGGCGTCGGGCAGCTGTCCCGCGGCGGCGAGGAACTGCTCGCGGGCCTCCCGGCCGATCACCGACTGGAAGTCGCGGACGATGCTGGGGAAGGGGTGCGGGCCGACCACCGAGCCGAGCAGGTAGTGCGTGGTGTCGGGATGGGTGATCCACTCGCGGATCGCCTCGTTGACCGCGTCCTTGAGCGTCGCGGTGCCCTGGTCGACGAGGCGCACCTCGGCGCCGAGCAGCCGCATGCGCTGGAGGTTGGGGAGCTGGCGCTCGGCGTCCACACGGCCCATGTAGATGGTCGCGTCCAGGCCGAGGTAGGCGCAGGCGGCGGCGACGGCCACGCCGTGCTGACCGGCGCCCGTCTCGGCGATGATCCGGCGCTTGCCGAGCCGGTGGGCGAGGAGGGCCTGCCCGATGGCGTTGTTGATCTTGTGGGCGCCGGTGTGGGTGAGGTCCTCGCGCTTGAGCCAGATCGTCACCCCGTGCGGCTCGATGCCGAGGCGGCGCAGCCTGGTGATCGGGGTGGGCCGGCCCACGAACGTGGCCAGCAGGCCGTTCAGTTCCGCTTCGAAGGCGGAGTCCTGGCGGGCTTCCAGGTAGGTGCTCCAGAGTTCTTCCAGCGGCCCCACCAGCGTCTCCGCCACGAACTGGCCGCCGTAGTCGCCGAACCGGCCGGTCATCGGGTCACCTGCCCGGCCCGGACCCCGAGCAGCTCGCCCAGCGCGGACCCGGTGTCCGCGGCGCTGAGCAGGTTCTCGCCGACCAGCACGCCGTCGAAGCCGTGCCCGGCGATCCGCTCCATGTCGCGCCGGCCGCCGATGCCGCTCTCGCTGACGGTGAGCACGCCCTGCGGGATCAGGGTGCGCAGCTTGGCCGAGTTCTCCAGGTCGACCGAGAAGGTCTGCAGGTCTCGGTTGTTGATGCCGATCAGCTGCGCACCGGCCGCGAGTGCCCGCTCGATCTCCTGGGCGGTGAACGTCTCCACCAGGGCGTCGAGACCGAACCCGGAGGCGGCCTGGATCAGGTCCTTCAGGAGGACGTCGTCCACCGCGCGGACGATCAGCAGGACGGCGTCCGCGCCCGTCTGGTGGGCGAGTTCGACCTGCCGGGCGTCGACCAGGAAGTCCTTGTAGAGCACCGGGACGGTGACCTGCGGGTCGGCCGCGATCGAGGCGACCAGTTCCGGCGAACCGCCGAAGAACGGCGTGTCGGCGAGGACGGAGACGGCGGACGCCCCGGAGGCGGCGTAGGCACGGGCGGTGTCGAGGGCGCGGTCGAGCGGCAGCAGTTCGCCCTTGGACGGCGACTTGGGCTTCACCTCCGCGATCACCGATACGTCCGGGCCGCGCAGCGCGTCGGCGAAGGTGCCCGGCACAGCGGGTGTCGGGCGTTCGCCCAGCGCGGGGGTGCCGGTGATCCGGCTCCAGTCCTCGCGCTTGCGAGCGACGATCTCATCGAGATGCACGGGAGCTGCTCCTTCTTCCGTATGGCTGTGCATACGGCTTGCGTACGGTCGGAGGGACGGTCAGGGGTGGTGCGGGGGCCGGTCAGACGGCCGCGGTGGCGGCGAGCGCGCGGACCAGCGTCAGGGCCGAGCCGTCGGCGATCGCCTCGCGGGCGAGGACGAGCGCGGTGTCGAGGCCGGGTGCGAGGTCCGCCAGGTGCAGCACGGCGGCCGCGTTGTACAGGCAGGTGTCGAGGAGGGGTGCCGGGGCGTCGCCGGCCAGGATCCGCAGTGCGGTGGCCGCGTTCTCCGCGGCGTCGCCGCCCTTGAGGTCGTCGCGCGATGCGGGGCGCAGGCCGAGGTCGGCCGGGTCGAGTTTGGTCTCGGTGGTGGTGTCGCCGTCCACCATGAGGACCCGGTTGAGGCCCGAGGTGCTCAGCTCGTCCAGACCGCCGTGGCCGTGCACGATCCAGGTGCGCCGCAGGCCGAGTTCGGCCGCGGCCTGCGCCAGGATGTCCTGGTCGCGGTGGTCGGCCGCCCCGATCAGACGCCCGCCGAGGGGGACCGGGTTGGCGAGCGGGCCGACCAGGTTGAACAGCGTGCGGAAGCCCAGTCGGCGCCGTACGGGCGCGAGTCGGCCGACCACCGGGTGGACGGCCGGCGAGAACAGGAAGGCGAACCGGTGCCGGGCCAGCAGGGACGGCACCCGCTCGATGGGCTCGATCGGGATGCCGAGCGCCTCCAGTACGTCGGCACTGCCGCAGCTGCTGGTGGCGGCCCGGTTGCCCGCCTTGGCGACGGTCGCCCCCGCCGCCGCGGCGATCAGGGCGGCGAGGGTGGAGATGTTCACCGAGTCGCTGCCGTCGCCACCGCTGCCGACCACGTCGACGGCCGGCCCCGACCAGGCCACCGGCCGGGCCGCCGCCAGGATGACGCGTACGGTGGCGGCGACTTCGGTCGCGGACGGGTGCTTGGCGGCCATCGCGGTCAGGAAGGCCGCGGCGTCCAGCGGATCGGTGTCCCCGGACAGCAGGACGGATACGGCGGCCCCCGCGGCTTCGGCGTCCAGATCGCGGCCGAGCACCAGGTGCCGGGTGGCCGAGGTGAGCGTCGTCCCGGCGCCCCGGCTCATCAGAGCACCTCGACGTTGGCGGCGGGCGCCAGCTCGCCCCGGGTGTCGAGCACCAACGGGGCCGCGGACCAGGCCGGTTCGGCCGTGAGGCGGCCGTGCGGGGTGACCAGCACCACGCAGTCCTGGGAGGCGAGCTGCTCGCGGCCCCAGGTGGCGGTGGCGACGGGCAGGCCGTCCACCTCGAAGCCGGGGACCATGGGGTCGAAGTACGAGATCTCGGCGCCCTGGGCGCGCAGCCCCCGCACGATGTCGAGGGCCGGGGCGTTGCGGAGGTCGGAGACGCCCGCCTTGTAGCTCACCCCCACGATCAGGACCCGCGCGCCCTTCAGTTCCTGGCCCCGCGCCGCCAGCAACTCGCCGACGCGGCGGACGACTTGGCCGGGCCGTTCGCTGATCCGCCGGTGGGCGGTCTCCACCAGGCCGAGGGTGAGCCCCTCGCGCCGGGCCCGCTCGCTCAGGAACAGCGGGTCGACGGGGATGCACTCGCCGCCGACGCCGGGGCCCGGGTAGTGCGCGAGGAAGCCGAACGGCTTGGTCGCGGCGGCGTCGATGACCTCGCGCACCGGGAGGCCGAGCTTGTGACAGAGGTCCGAAAGCTCCAGGGAGAGAGCGATGTTGATGAGGCGGAAGGTGTTCTCGTACACCTTCGACAGTTCGGCGACGTCGGGGCTCGAGACCGGCACCACCGTGCGGCACACCTGCTCCAGGAACAGCTGGGCCCGCCGGGTCGATTCGGCACCCACGCCGCCGACCAGCTTGGGGGTGTTGAGCAGCGTCCAGCCGTTGGTGTTGGCCGGGTCCACCCGCTCGGGGGCCATGGCCAGGTAGAGGTCTTCGCCGGGTATGAGCCCGGTGCGGGCGGTGATCTTCCGGCCGATCTCCGCGGTGGTGCCGGCCGGCACGGTGGACTGGAGCACCACCAGGCTCCCGGCCCGCAGGTACGGCAGCACGCTGTCCACCGCGGTCGACACGTACGCCAGGTCGGCGGTCTGCTCGGGGGTGACGGGCGTGGGTACGCAGATCATCACCACATCGGCGTCGTGCAGCGCCGACGGGTCGGGCACGGCCGTCAACCGGTCGGCGACGTCCTGCAGTTCGATGTCCGTGAGGTCGGGCAGGTAGGACTCGGAGCGGTTGACGGACTCCACCTTGACGGGGTCGATGTCGACGCCGACCACGTGGAACCCGGCGTCGGCGAAGCCCAGCGCCAGGGGGAGACCGGTGTAGCCGAGACCCACGATCCCGACCTTGATGGTGCGGTCCTCGACCCTCGACGCGAACGCCCTGGCTTCGGCGTCCTGGGCCGTGCCCGTTCTTGCGACGGCGAGAGCGGGGGCAGACAAACTCGTCATGTCTTCGTTCCCTCAGTCCAGCTAGCGGATCGGTGTGCGGTGACTCCAGTCGACCAGCTGGCTTCGAGGCGCACCCAGACCATTTGTGGCGTCGCGGAGCAGACCAGACGCGGGCGGCCCGGCGAGCGGGGCCGATCGCGGAAGACCGGCGTGCCGAATTGGGGCGAATACGCCACACGGAGCGGTATGTTCCGGTCTCACATAACTGGATTCGATCCCAAATTGTGTGTTTAATGTGCCGACGGCGACAGTCGCCGATGCGTCTCTATCCGGGGGGGTTTTGGACGCGTGACCTGGCACATCTCCATCGAGGTTGACCGTGATTCAAACGAGTCTTTGACGAATCAGATCAAGTCCGCGATAAAAGGCTGCATCACGGAGAGAGTCCTGCACCCCGGCACTCGTCTCCCTTCCACCCGACAACTCGCCAGCGACCTCGGTGTTTCACGCAGCGTGGCGGTCGAGGCCTACGAACAGCTCACCGCCGAGGGATTTCTGACGTGCCTTCAGGGATCGGGGACGCGGGTCGCGCACCGGACCGCCGCCGTCGAGCCGATGATGGGCGAGGCATTACGCGATCCCGAACCCGTGCCACCCGTCACCTGGGACCTGCGCACCGGCCGGGCCAACGTGACCAATTTCCCGCGCGTCGAATGGCTCGCCTGCTACAAGACCGTCCTCGCCGTCGCGGGCCCGGAGGAACTGGACTATCCGGCGGTGGCCGGGCTGCCCGCGCTGCGCGAGTCCCTGGCCGGATATCTGGGCCGGATGCGGGGGGTGCGGGCCGGCACGGACACCGTGATGGTGACGGCGGGCTTCGCCCAGGGGCTCTCCCTGCTCTGCAAGTCGCTGCCCAAGCTGGGCATCCACAAGCTCGCGGTCGAGGACCCCGGGCACAACGGGCAGCGCCGGTACATCGAGGAGAGCGGCATGCGCACCGTGCCGGTCCGCGTCGACGAGGAGGGCATCGACGTGGCGCAGCTGGCCGCGAGCGACGCCCGCGCGGTGCTCGTGACGCCCGCCCACCAGTTCCCGACGGGCATCTCGATGAGCCCGGCGCGCCGGGCGGCCCTCGTGCGCTGGGCCGAGGACGTCGACGGGCTGATCATCGAGGACGACTACGACGGGGAGTTCTGGTTCGACCCCCGGGACCGGCCGTCCGCGCTCCAGGGTCTCGCGCCGGACCGGGTCGTCTACGCCGGCACCGCGAGCAAGATCCTCGTCCCCGGCCTGCGGCTCGGCTGGCTCGTCATTCCCGAGTACCTGGCGACCCTGCTCACCCGCGTCAGGTCCCAGCACGACCTCGGCTCCGACGGCATCACGCAGTGCGCCTTCGCCGAGCTCATCACCAGCGGCATGCTCGACCGCCACCTGCGCCGCGTCCGCTCCCGGTACCGCTCCCGGCGCGAGGCGTTCACGCAGGCCGTCGAGCTCCACCTGCCGCAGGCCCGGGTGGTCGGCTCGTCCGCCGGGCTGCACGCCTACCTCCAACTCCCGGACGGCATCGACGAGTCGGCGGTGACCGCGGCGGCCCTCGACCGTTCGGTCCTGGTCCACGGCGGCTCGCGCTACCAGTTCGGGCCCGGCAGCCGGCCGCCCGCCCTGGTGGTCGGCTACTCCACCCTTCCGCTGGCCGGCATCGCCGAGTCCATGTACGTCATCAGGGACGCCATCGAAGAACAGCGCTCCGCGCGCCGGCGCACCATCGGCTCTCCCGTGCGGGCGCCCGCCTACGCCGGCGGCTGACCGCGTTCAGGCCCTGGCGCGCCGCACGAACTCCTCGATCAGGGCGGGGTCCTTGACGCCTCTGCGTGCCTCGACCCCGCTCGACACGTCCACGCCCCACGGGCGCGCCGCCTCGATCGCCTCGCGCACATTGCCCGGGGCCAGGCCGCCGGCCAGCATCCAGCGGCCGGCGGGCGGGGCGGCGCCGAGTGCGGACCAGTCCCACGCCTCCCCCGAACCCGGGCTCGGGGAGTCCAGGATCAACAGGTCCTCGCCGAAACCGCCGCAGTCGGCGCCCGCGGCCGAGGCCGCCGATGTGGCGCGTACCAGCGTGAGGCCCAGATCCCGCAGCGCGGCGAAGGCCGACGGCGGGTGCGTGCCGTGCAGTTGGACGGCCCCGACGCCGGCGGCGCGCACCGTCTCACGGACCAGGTCGAGCGGCTCGTCCCGGAACACTCCGACCGTCAGCACACCGGCCGGGACCTCGTCGACCAGCCGGCGGACGGCCGCGGGGCCGACCTGGCGTGGACTTTCGGTGAATACGAAACCGACCGCATCGGCACCCGCGTCCACGGCGGCCGCGATATCCGGCGCCGTACTCAAACCACAGATCTTGACGAACATCTGTCCCACTCCCTGAATTCCCACATTCGCGTGGATTGAATTGGTCCGGTGATCCGGACCCCAATTGGACCGAGCGTCAACTCGGCAACCCGCCGTTAACTTTCTTCCATGTCCCTCGACGCAAGCACGGCACGCGGAAGTATCTGCGCCGCCACCGCCATGGTGGCGGTCGGCAGTTCGGCGGCGGTGAGCCCGGTGCTCACCGAATATCCGCTGCTTTCCGGCCAGGCGTGGCGCTATGTGGTGGCCGGGCTCCTGCTGCTCCTCGCGCGGCGCGGCCCGGCCGTTCCCGCCGCGCGGCTCACCCCGCGCCAGTGGGCCAGGATCGCGCTGCTCGCCGCCACCGGCATGGCCGGGTTCAACGTCTGCCTCCTGGAAGCGGTGCGACGGGCGGACCCGTCGACGGTCGGGGCGGTGGTCGGCGCGGCCCCGATCGTCCTGGCCGTCGCCGGTCCGCTCGGCTCCGCGCAGCGGCCATCGGCCCGGATCGCGTTCTCCGCCCTGGTCACCACCGCCGGGGTCTGCGTCATCCAGGCCTTCGGCCACGGCTCGGTCACCGGTCTCCTGTACGCGCTCGGTGCGCTCGCCTGCGAGTGCTGCTTCTCGCTCCTGGCCGTCAGCCTGCTGCCGGCCCTCGGGGCCCGGCGGCTCTCGGCCTTCGCCTGCCTGGCGGCCGCCCCGATGCTCGCGGTGGCCGCCGCCCTGACGGAGGGTGCCGACGCGTTGCAGCGCCCCACCGTCGCGGAGTGGCTCGCCCTCGGCTATCTCACCCTGGTCGTCACCGCGCTCGCCTTCTTCCTCTGGTACGCGGGCATCGGACTGCTGGGTGTCGACCGGGCCGGCCTGTTCGCCGGCATCGTCCCGCTCACCGCCGTCCTGCTCGGCCCGGTGCTCGGCACCGGCCGCCTCGCGCCGACGTCGGTGCTCGGCGCGCTGGTGATCGGGGCGGCCGTGCTGTACGGGGTCAGTGCGCCTGCGCCGGATCGCCCGCGGTGACCAGGGTGCGCTCCGCCGGCGGTTCGACGGTGTGGGCGTCGGCCCGGCGGACCACGCGGGAGCCGAGGAAGGCGACCGCGCCGATCACCAGGCCCGCCACCGTGACCGCCAACGCGGTGCGCGGGCCGAGCCATCCGGCCAGCAGCCCGCCCGTGAAGCCGCCGACCGGGATCACCGCGAAGGCGGCGAAGCGGTAGGTGGCGCTGACCCGGCCGGTCAGCTCGACCGGCACCAGCGCCTGGCGCAGGGCCACCGAGTGCACGTTAAAAATGGTGATGCCGAAGCCGTTGACCACGTAGCCCGCCATCAGGAGCGTCACGACCACGGCGTGCGAACCCGCCGCCGCGGGCAGCAGGAGCAGCGCCACGCAGGCGATCACCATGCCGACCGCCATCGCCCGCCCGGTCCCGAGCCGCAGCCCGAGCCGTCCGGCGACCAGCGAGCCCGCGAAGGCCCCGACGCTGCCCGCCGCTATCACCAGGCCCAGGCCGGCCGCGCCCAGGTGGAGCGAGCGGATGCCGTAGAGCGGCATCACCACCAGCACCACGTCCCACATCAGGTTGAACCAGGCCGACTCGACCATCACGACCCGCAGGACCGGGTGGGCGAGAGTGACGCGCAGCCCCTCGACGATTTCGGCCCGGATGCTGCGCCGCGGGCCGGTCCGCACGGGCTCGGGGGTGCGGATGCTCAGCAGCGAGGCGACCGAGACGAGATAGCCGACCGAGTTGACCACCACCGCCACGGGAGCGGTGAGCAGTTGGATCAGAACGCCGCTCGCCCCCTGCCCGGCGGTCTGCGCGATGGACTGGCTCGACTGGAGCTTGCTGTTGCCCTCGACCAGCAGCCGCTTCTCGATCAGCGTGGGCAGGAACGCCTGGTACGCCACGTCGAACTGGGCGGTGAAGAGGCCCGTGGTGAAGGCGACCACGTAGAGCAGGACCATCGACAGATGGCCGGCCCAGGCGAACACGGGGATCAGGGCCAGCACCAGGGCCCGCCCCAGGTTGGCCGCGATCAGCAGCGGGCGGCGGCGCACCCGGTCCGCGAGCACGCCCGCGAGGAGGGTGACGCAGGCGACCGGCAGGTATTCCAGCGCGTTCAGCAGACCGAGCTGGCCGGCGGAGGCGTCGAGCAGCTGCATCGCGGTCAGCGGGAGGGACAGCAGGGTGATCTGCGTTCCGAACAGGGCGACGGTCTGGCCGCCCCACAGGCGCAGGAAGTCGGCGTGCCCCCACAGGGTCCGGGCGGCCCGGTCAGGCTGTGACATCGGTGTCCTCCGCCGCCGACCAGTCGATCTCGTACAGCTTCACCGCGGTCTCGATGGCCACCCGCACCCGCTCGGCCGTCGCGGCCCGGAACCGGAAGGTCCCCGCGGTGTGCACGGCCCCGCCGTTGCCGTCCAGTACGGTCCCGGCCGGGGGCAGCGTCTCGGCGTAGAGCTCGGGGATCGCGTCGGTGAGCGACGCCACCCGGTGCACCACGGCGGGGCGCAGCGGAGGTTCGGGCATCATCAGGTATCCGGCGACCTCGCCGCCGATCTCCGCCCTCGGGTACTCCCGCTCGATGCCCAGCTGGACGTGGACGGACGCCTCGATCAGGTCGAGCCCGTACACCTCCTCCCAGACGAACCGCACCTGGCCGCCGCCGGCCCGCGCGCCGATCTCCAGGAAGACCAGTTCGTCCGTGCCGCCGCTCCGGAAGACCTCCAGGTGGAAGACCTCGTCGGTCAGGTCGAGGGCGGCGAGCACGCCCTTGGTGAACTCGGCCACCCGCGCCTCGAACGCGGCCTCGTCGTTGGCGACCGAGCCGAAGGGCGACCCCTCGGCGAAGTCCAGGCAGGAGCCGAGGCAGCGCCAGCTGCGGAGGGTCTCCAGGACGCCGCCGCGGACCACGCCGTCCACCTGATAGAGGGTCCCGTCGATGAACTCCTCGCACTGGAAGCCGGCCAACTCCTCCTGCGCCAGGGCGCGTTCCATCGCTTCGGCGTTCTGGAGCACGTGCACCCCCTGGCTGTCGGCCCCGCCGCGCGGCTTCAGGACGAACGGGAATCCGGCCCCGGCCGCGAACGCCCGTACGTCGTCGGCGTCCTCGACCGCGCGGTTGGCCGGCACCCGCAGGCCCGCGGCGGCCACCGCGGCCTTCATCACCACCTTGTCCCGCACCAGCCGCACCTCCGCCGGGCGCTTGCCCGGCACGTCGAGGCGCTCGCGCAGCTCCGCCCCGAGTTCCAGGTCGAACTCCGAGAGGGCCAGGACGTGGGTGAACCGGCCGTGTGCGGCGGCGAGTTCGGCGGCGGCCGCGTGGACCGCGGCCCGGTCGGCGAGATCCGCCACCACCGTGATCTCCTCGGCGAGCTCCGCGTCCAGGGGGCCGGCTCCGGCGGCCGTGGTCACGTAGCTCACCCGGTCCACCCGGTGGTCGAGGTAGCGGTGATATTCGGCGAATCGGTTGTTCCAGCGGTTCAGGATCAGGACGTGGCGTCCCATTTCATGCTCCGTTTTCGTGGGGGACAAGGGGATGCGACTACGCGAAACGCGTTCCGAGCTCCGCCGCGTCGAGCGCTTCGGCGGTGGCCCGGTAACTCGGCGCGGCAGCGAGGGCGTAGCCGAGGCGGCTGGCCGAGCTGCCCTGCGGAGGTACCGGCCGGCCGGGCGCGACGAGCGCGCCGATCTCCCGCACGCGGGCGTCGGAGCGGAGCTCCGGCGCGACCTCCATCCGCCGGTAGCTGCCGAGTCCGGGCCGCAGGAAGAAGCGGATGCCGGCGTGGCCCGTGCCGGGCGCGGGCGCCCCGGGCCGGCACGGCAGGCCCAGGTACGACCTGAGGGTGATCTCGTAGAGGTCCGCCCCGGTGGCCAGCCTGAGCAGGTCGGGGATGCGGTCGCCGGGCAGTCGGGCGCCGACCTCCATCAGCAGCGGGCCCCGGGCGGAGAGCCGGAGTTCGGCGTGGAAGGGGCCGAGTTCCAGGCCGAGCGCCCGGACCACGTCGGTGGTGTACCGCTCGACGACGCGGGCGGTGCCGTGGTCGAGCCGGGCCGGGACGACGTGGCCGACCTCGACGAACCAGGGCTCGGGGCCGAGCTGTTTCTCGGTGATGCCGAGCACCACCACGGCGCCGTCCTCGACGTACCCCTCCACGCTGAACTCGGGCCCGGACACGTACTCCTCGACGAGCACCAGCGGCAGGCCCGCCCGGTCGAGATAGCCGACGCCGTACGCGTGGATCCGGCGGAACGCCTCGCGCGCCTCGGCCGGGCCCGTGACCTTGCGGACGTTGAGGCTGCCGGACTGGTCGACCGGTTTGATCACGCACGGGAAGCCCACGGCCTCGGTGGCCGCGGCCAGCGCCGCTTCGTCGGTCACCAGGACGTGGCCCGGCTGGTCGGTCCCGTGGGCCCGCAGGACGTCGCGCATCACGTGTTTGTGCCGCAGCGCCAGGGCGGTGGCGGCGGAGAGGCCCCGCAGCCCGAGGCCGGCGGCCGCGGCGGCGGACGAGGGAACGTAGTGCTCGAAACCCGGCACGACCGCGTCGAGCGGCCGCTGCTCGTGCAGCTTGCGCAGCCGCGCGAGCGTCGCCGCGTCGTCGTTGGTGTCGACGGATTCCACCTGGCCGGCGCGGGCCAGGTGCGCGTCCGGCACCCGGCGGTCCCCGTGCCCGGCGGTCAGGACGATGGCTTCGTGGCCCAACTCGGCGGATCTGTCGATCAGTTGGCAGCCCGCCGAGCGCGGTTCGACGATCGCGATCCTCATCCTGCCCGCACCTCCTCCAAGGCCGCGGGGACGGCCCGGTCGCGGGCCTGCTCCAGGAGGCCGATGCTCCGGTGGTGCAGGGCCAGACCGGCCGGGGGCGGCGGTCCGGTGCCCGAGAAGCAGGCGTAGGCGGCCTCGACGAACCGGGTGAGCGGCGCGTCCTCGACCACGGTGCGGCCGGGTCTCCCGGAGATCCGTATCTGCCCGAAGGGGTCGTCGGCGCCGACCGGGAAGTCGGCAAGGACCTCCCCCTTGGTGCCGGTCACGCGCAGATGCCGGCGCCGGGCCGGGGAGGTGAGATCGCTGAGCAGGGTGCTGACGGTGCCGTTCTCGTGTTCCAGCCGCAGCACGGCGCCGCCCATCGCGGGAATCACGCGGTCCGGCAGTGGCATTGCCCAGGACGCCGAGGACAGCATCGTCGCCCGCGCCCCGGCCAGGTGCAGCGCCAGCAGCACCTGGTGGGGCAGCTCCACCTCGAAGGCGGTGCGGTGCGCGTCGGACGAGGAGGTGCGGCCGAACCGGGGCTTGCTCTGCTCCATGAACAGGGCCACGGGCTCGCCGATCTCGCCCGAGGCGATGACGCTCTCCACCTCTCCGGTCACGCGGCTGTTCGGCCAGACGCTGACCGGCAGGATCGTCGCGTCCTCGGCCAGCTCGCACAGCCGCCCGCTCTGCGCGGAGGTGGGGGCGATCGGCTTCTCCAGGATGATGCGCCGCGCCCCGAGCCCCACAAGACGCTCGGCACAGTCGACATGGGCGCCCGGCGGGGTGGTGACGTGAAAGACCGTGTCCGCCATCGGACCGCAGTCGGCCGCGGCCCGCAGCGAGGGAAGCAGCCGCACTCCCGGGGGCGCCTCGCGCAGAGCGGGATCGACCACGAAGACCGTGGTGTCCGCGCCGTGCAGGGTGCGCAGCGCCGCATGGTGCAGATCTCTGCCCGCGTGACCGTAGCCCACGATCACGGAAGGCGGACGTTCTGGTCCGCCGGGCATGGTGGTGGGCAACGCCGCCACAGTGTCCCCCGTCTCGGCTTTCGCTGGGTCCGCGCACGACTGCGCGCGGACTCCGAACGGCTGTGCCCCACAGTCTGCGAACGGGTCGGGTCGCGCTCCAGACCACTCTCACTTCCGCTCTCCGGACCATTCGGAGGACGGTGCTCCCCGAGGGCCGGTGCGCCCGGCGCCGCGGCGGGCCCGGCCGGGTCCGCGCGGACTCCTCGGGACGGGGCGGTGGCTCCTCCGGGGCGAGGCCGTACGGCTCCTCCGGGCGAGGCGGAACGGGCCTATGCGCCCCTGCGCCACTCCGCGGCGATCCAGGCATCCACGCGCGACCACTGGTCGGTCAGCCATGTCTCGCGGGCCTGGCGCTCGGGCGGTATCGCCGCGCGGGGCACGCTCCACCAGGTGGCGCGCACCGGGTCCCGCAGGGGGATCGACCGCAACAGGCGGGAGGCCGAGTCGATGCGGTCGAGGCCGGTGTGCGCGACGAAGACGACGGCCGCTCCGGCGTCCCGCGCCCCGGTCAGCGCGGCGAGCGGGCCCGCCATCCGCGGTGGCAGGACGTGGTGCTGGCGCCGCGCGCGGGCGGCCCTGCGCAGCTGGCCGGTGCGCACGAGCCAGCCGATCGACCGCCGCCTGCGCCGCTCGGTGAAGTTGCCGCCCTCGGGAAACACCACCAGCGCCTCCCCCGGCCGGAGCCCGGCCGCCAGGGCGCCGATCTCGTCGGAGGTACGACCGTCGGGCCGGCGCGGGACGAAGCAGTGCGGCAGGCAGCTCAGCACCATGTCCATGCACGGGTCCCACCGCAGGAACTCCTTGAGGACGACCTGGGGGCGCAGGCCGGCACCGCACAGGAGGCCGTGGACCAGCAGGATCGAGTCGCCGGGGCCGGCGTGGCGGGCGAAGACGACCATGCCGTGCGGCGGCCGGGCGCCGGGCGGCGGGATCGCCGGATCGACGTCGAGGCGCAGCGCGAAGATCCGTTGGGAGCAGCCGACCAGGAAGCCGAGCAGCCGCGCGAGCAGCCGGTAGTTGAGCGCCACCAGACGCTCCCGCCGGGCCGGGCCGCCGCCCAGACAGCGCAGCCGGACGACGAGCGCCGCGCACACCCCGGCGAGGTCGGCGACGAGGTACACGAAGGCGTAGAGCGCCAGCCGTTGCGGCTGCCAGGCCCGGCCGTGGCGCCCGGCGAGCGGCGAGAGCGGGGCGAGCAGCAACGTGACGAGCAGCAGCGCGAGGGCGAGGGGGATCAGGGCGAGGAGCGCGGGCACGGTGACGCAGCGTCTGGCCGCGTCACGCGCGCCGGCCGTGCGGCTCACGGAGCGCCGTGGTCCGCGGGGGCCGCCGGCTTGCCCGCCGCCTCCAGATAGGCGGCCGACGCCTCGTACGCGCACTCCATGCGCTGCCGGGAGCGCCCGAAGTCGCGGTGGCGGAACGTGCGGCCCGCGATGTCCTCACCCTTGCCGGACGAGGCGCCCGTGGGCAGCACGTGCACCTCGACGCCCGAGGGCAGGTCGGCCATGTCGCGGGTGAAGCGATGCCGCCGGGCGATCTCGAACGCCACGGTGGCGACCTCCCACGGCGCCCGGGGAACCGTCAACGGCCGCTCCACGCGCCCGACTTGCAGGACGTACACCGTGCGGGCCCCGGCGGCGACGGCACGGCCCACGGGAATGCTGTTGATCAGGCCGCCGTCCAGGAAGTGCTCCCCGTCGACCTCGACGGGCGGCAGCAGCCCCGGGACCGCGCAGGAGGCCATCACCGCCGGGACCAGCGGCCCCTGCGTGAACCAGTGCTCGGCGGCGCTCTCGATGCCCGCCGCGACGCACTGGAAGGGCACCGCGAGGTCCTCGATGCGCTTGGCCGGCAGCCGGCTCTCCAGAAGTTCGCTCAGCGGCTCGGACGAGTAGACGTGCGTCCGGTTGCGCGCCGCGAGCCGCAGCCGCCGCAGCACCGACCCGGAGAACACCCCCGAGCGCCCGAGGCTCCCCCACAGCTCACCCAGCCGCTCGACGGACTCGGCACTCGGCTCGGCCGCGAACGCCGCGCCGTTGATCGCCCCCACCGACGTCCCCACTACGAGATCCGGCCGGACGCCTGCCTCGACGAGCGCCCTGAGCATCCCCACCTCGTAGGCCCCGAGCGCCCCTCCGCCGCCGAGGACGAACGCACACCGGTACCCGTCCCCGCGCGGCTGCCCCACCCTCACATCCTCGTCCATACCTGCCCCCTGCCCCGTCCGGCCCCGACCATCCGCGTCCCGGGCGCGACTCCGCGTGGGTGAGGATGAAGCAGGTGCGAGAAGCCGCACTTCACCGAGCACGGGGAGCCTTCCACCATGTCGTTGCCGCGTCTGGGCGTTGTCATCGTGACGATGGGCAACCGCCCGCGTGAGCTGGAGGCCCTGCTCGCCTCCGTGGAGAAGCAGGACGTGCCGGCGGCGCGGGTCGTGCTGGTCGGCAACGCGACGCCGCTCACGGACGTCGGGCGTGACGTGACCAAGGTGCCGCTGGAGGAGAACCTGGGGTGTCCCGGCGGGCGCAATGCCGGGCTGGAGATCCTGTGCGCATCGGGTGAGGTCGACGTCGTCGTCGAACTGGACGACGACGGCCTGCTCGTCGCCGACGACGTGTTCCGCAGGGTTCGTCAACTGTTCGCTGACGAAACGGAGTTGGGGATCGTCGGGTTCCGGGTCGCGGACGAGCACGGCCGGACCGAGCGGCGCTGGGTCCCCCGGCTGCGGGCGGGCGACCCGATGCGCCGCGGCCCGGTCACCGCCTTCCTCGGCGGGGGCCACGCGCTTTCCGTTCCGATGCTCCGGCGCATCGGCCTGTGGCCGGCGGAGTTCTTCTTCGGGCACGAGGAGACGGACCTGGCGTGGCGGGCCCTGGACGACGGCTGGCGGATCCTGTACGAACCCGAGCTCGTCCTCCAGCACCCGAGGACCTCCCCCGCCCGCCATGCCGGCCACTATCGCCACACCGCCCGCAACCGGGTCTGGCTCGCGCGGCGCCGGCTTCCGATTCCGCTGATCCCGGTCTATCTGGGGGTGTGGGTCCTGCTCACCACGGCGCGGGTGCGCTCCGTCGGCGCGCTGGGGGCGTGGCTCGGCGGGTTCCTCGAAGGGCTGCGCACGCCGTGCGGGCCCCGCACAGCGATGAGGTGGCGCACCGTGTGGCGGATGACGCGCCTGGGCCGGCCCCCGCTGATCTGACGACGGCCCCCGGCCCATGTCATGGCGTGGGAGGTTCGCCGCCCAGTTCGCGGTGGACGTGCCGGGTTTCCTCGGCGCTCAGGGCCGGTTCGGGCAGGGGGCGTTGGGCCGTGGCCCGGAAGCCGTCCAGGAGCAGCGCCAGGGGGCGGCGCCACGAGCCGGGGCGGACCCTCTCGACCGCGGGGAGCGAGCCGCCGAGGGCGCTGAGCGCGAAGAGGAGGTCCTCGGGCGCGACGTCCGTGCGCAGTTCTCCGTCGGCCACGGCCCGGCGCATCAACGTGCTCAGGGTCGCGTGGTTGTGGACATGGATCGCGTCCAGGGTCGGTGCGCCCTCGATCCCGGTGGTCATCAGGTCGCTGACGCCCCGGTCGCGGGCGATCAGCGCACAGACGCCTTCCAGGTACGCGGTCAGCGCCCCCCACGCGTCGTCGGCGGCGCGGGCCCGTTCACCGGCGGCCATCACGGCGGTGAGGTCCCCGTGGAAGACGGCCTCCACCAGGTCGCCGCGGGTGGGGAAGCGGCGGTACAGGGTCGCGTTGCCCACGCCCGCGCGCTTGGCGATCTCGTCGAGCGGGACGTTGATCCCCCGCTCGGCGAAGAGTTCCTGGGCCGCAGCGACCAGGAGGTCCCGGTTGCGCCGGGCGTCGCGCCGCAGGGGCGGGGACTTCTTCCTGCTCTCCTGCGCTGCCATGGCCCCCGACCCTATCCCAGCAGGCCAGGGCCCCGGCCCCGGCCCGCGCCCCGATCCGCCCCGGCAGTCCCCCGTGCTGCCGGGGCGGTGGTCCGCCCCGGGGTCAGTTCGCGCTGTACGTCCAGCTCGGCTGCCAGTCGGGCCCGATCAGGCGGCGCTCGTCCGCGCCGATCACCAGACGTACGCCCACCGTGCCGGCCAGTCCGTGGCGCAGCCGGCTGCGGGCCAGGCCGACCACGGCGGCCAGGCCGTACTTGTCGATGAGTGCGACCCGGTAGCGGGCGCTCCCCTCGGCGTCCAGGAACGCGGGCCGCACCCGCAGCGCCCCCGCTCGGGCCGCGACCAGGACCCGCGACCCCGCGCGCAGCCGGTCCGCCAGGGGTGACGCGGACGGCAGGAGGACGCCGAGGCCCCGGCCGTCCCGGATCACCCACACCGCGTCGGTCGCCGCGACACCGTTGCGGGCGTACGTCGTCACCGACAGGCGCTTGGAGCAAGCGAGTTCACTGACCGGCGGCGCCGCCCGCGTGCCCGGCATGCCCATCACCCCCGGCGTGACCCGAAATCCCGGCACGACCCGCGTGCGCCTCGGCGAGCCTCGCGCGCTCCTGCGGTGTCGCCTTCGCGACCTGTCCGCCCTCGCCGAAGCAGGCGCGGGAGAGCCGGGCCCGCAGCGAGCCCCCTTCGGCGGCCGGCCGGGGCTGCTCGTGGGCGGTGAGGGTGTGCAGCCGCGCCGCCGACAGGGGCGCGTGGAGCTCGGCGTACTCCCCGTGCGGCAGCTTCGTGACGATGCCGGTCTCCCTGCCGTGCAGCACCAGGTCGCGGTCGCGCCGCTGCAACCCGAGGCACCAGCGGCGCGCGACCTCGAAGACGATCACCGGCACCACGAAGAAACCGATCCGGACCGCCCAGGTCATCGCGTTGAGCGAGAGGTGGAGGTGCGTGGCGAACAGGTCGTTGCCGCCGCCGACCAGAGTCACCAGATAGAGGCTGATCCAGGCCGCACCGAGCGCGGTGCGCACGGGGGCGTTGCGCGGCCGGTCCAGGAGGTGGTGCTCGCGCCCGTCCCTGGTGATCCACGCCTCCACGAAGGGATACGCCGCGATCAGGCCGAGCACGGCCGGGAAGAGCAGGAAGGGGATGAGCACGCCGAGGACCAGGGTGTGGCCCCACACGTCGATCTCCCAGCCCGGCATCACCCGGATCAGCCCCTCCGCGAAGCCCATGTACCAGTCCGGCTGGGCGCCGGTGGAGACCTGGTCGGGGCGGTACGGTCCGAACGCCCAGATCGGGTTGATCGAGGCGATCGCCGCGACGGCCGCGATCACGCCGGACACGAGGAAGAAGAAGCCGCCGGCCTTCGCCAGGTAGACCGGGAGCAGCGGCATGCCGACGACGTTGTCGTTCGTACGGCCGGGACCCGCGAACTGGGTGTGCTTGTGGAAGAAGACCAGGACGAGGTGGGCCACGAGCAGCCCCAGCATGACGCCCGGGACGAGCAGCACGTGCAGGCTGTAGAAGCGCGGGATGATGTCCGTCCCCGGGAACTCGCCGCCGAACAGGAACATCTGGAGGTAGGTGCCGACCACCGGCACCGACAGGACGACGCCCTCGATGAAGCGGATCCCGGTGCCGGAGAGCAGGTCGTCGGGGAGCGAGTAGCCGAAGAAGCCGTCCAGCATGCCGAGGAACAGCAGGCCGAACCCGAAGAGCCAGTTGACCTCGCGGGGCTTGCGGAACGCGCCGGTGAAGAACACCCGCATCATGTGCACGAACATCGCCGCGATGAAGACCAGCGCGGCCCAGTGGTGGATCTGCCGGATCAGCAGCCCACCGCGCACCTCGAAGCTGATGTGCATCGTGGAGTCGAACGCCTCGGAGACGCGCTGCCCATGGAGCGGGACGTACGGGCCGTCGTAGACGACCTCGGCCATGCTCGGCTTGAAGAACAGCGTCAGCCAGACGCCGGTCAGGATGATGACGACGAAGCTGTACAGGCAGATCTCGCCGAGCATGAACGACCAGTGGTCCGGAAAGATCTTGCGCATGCTGCTCCTGGCGAGCCGGTGCAGCCCCACCCGCCCGTCCGCCCAGTCGGCGATCCGCTCCCCACGCCCTGCCACCGCGAACTCCCTTGCCCCAGTGCGCCTTTGCGGAAGGCGCGCACGCCGGACGGACGGGGAGGACCTCCTCCACCGCCGTCCCCCTCACCATAACTGGGGATCGTTCCCCAGTTAAAGGGGGTCCGTCCGTCCGGGCCCGCCAGGACGAGGTCCGAGGTCCCGGCCGCCCGGCGCCCGGGGGCGGCTTTGTAAGCTCGACACGGCGCACCCACCCCCAGCCGTTCCACGCGCGCGCGGCCCCGCGAGAGGAAACACCATGACCACCGAGCTGAGCTCCGACGCCCTGGCCGGGCTGCTCGACCAGGCCCGCAAGGACTACGAGGCCCTTGCCGCCCGCGGCCTCAAGCTCGACCTCACCCGGGGCAAGCCCGCGCCCGAGCAGCTCGACCTCTCCGAGGACCTGCTCAGCCTGCCCGGCGGCCGCTGGACCTCCGCCGACGGCACCGACGTACGCAACTACGGCGGCCTCCAGGGCCTCACCGAGCTCCGCGAGATCTTCGCCGAGGTGCTCCAGGTGCCGGCCGGGCAGCTGCTCGCCGCGGGCAACTCCAGCCTTGAGCTGATGCACGACTGCCTGGTGCACGCGATGCTCAGCCGCCTCCCCGGCGCCGAGTCGCACTGGGTCGACCAGGAGCGGCTGGCGTTCCTGTGCCCGGTGCCCGGCTACGACCGGCACTTCTCGCTGTGCGAGCGGTTCGGCATCGAGATGATCCCGGTGCCGATGACCGACGCGGGCCCGGACATGGACGTCGTGGAGCGTCTGGTCGCCGAGGACGCGGGCATCAAGGGCATCTGGTGCGTGCCGAAGTACAGCAACCCGAGCGGCGTCAGCTACAGCGACGAGACGGTGGCGCGCCTGGCCCGCATGGAGACCGCGGCCCCCGACTTCCGCATCTTCTGGGACAACGCCTACGCCGCCCACCACCTCACCGACGAGCCCGCCGAGATCGCCGACCTGCTCGGCGCCTGCGCCGGGGCCGGTCACGCC
The DNA here is from genome assembly GCF_036014195.1 of Streptomyces sp. NBC_00442. Lineage (NCBI taxonomy): Bacteria > Bacillati > Actinomycetota > Actinomycetes > Kitasatosporales > Streptomycetaceae > Streptomyces > Streptomyces sp. NBC_00442. The sequence goes on along the minus strand of NZ_CP107918.1, from coordinate 5,012,138 downwards.
GACCGCGCGTTCGTCTTCGGCTCCACCTCGAAGATCACCGCCGCGGGCGCGGGCGTCGCCTTCTTCGGCTCCTCGCCCGCCAACGTGCAGTGGCTGCTCGCCAACAACTCCAAGCGCTCGATCGGCCCCGACAAGGTCAACCAGCTGCGGCACGTGCTGTTCCTGCGCGACGCGGACGGTGTCCGGGCCCACATGGAGCGCCAGCGCGCGCTGCTCCAGCCCAAGTTCGAGACCGTCCAGCGGATCCTGGAGAGCGAGCTCGGCGGCACCGGCCTCGCGCGCTGGACGCTTCCCAAGGGCGGCTACTTCGTCACCCTCGAAGTGCCCGAAGGCTGCGCGAAGGAGGTCGTGGCGCGGGCCGGCGCGGCCGGCGTCGTGCTGACCCCGGCCGGCGCGACGCACCCGTACGGCGACGACCCGAAGGACGCCACCATCCGCATCGCGCCCAGCTACCCGGGCCTCGCGGAGCTGGAGCAGGCGATCCTCGGGCTCACCGCGTGTGTGCGGCTCGTCGGGTACGAGAAGCTCCTCGCGGCCTGATCCGGCCCCGCTCGAAGCCGCGGCCGCCTTCGCGCCCCCGTACTCCGGGGGGTGCGAAGGCGGCCGTCGCGCATCCGGGGCCGGCGGGCACCGGCACCCGTACCGCCCCTACGACACGATGTCCTTGCGGGCGAACCCGCGGAACGCCAGCGCGAACAGGACGAGCGCGTACGCGACGGACACCGCCGAGCCCCTCAGCATGCCGCCCCACTCCAGGTGCGGCTGGAGCGCGTCGGCCCAGGCGAACTGCCAGTGCGCCGGCAGGAAGTCGCGCCAGTCGCCGAGCGCCGTCACCGCGTCCAGGACGTTGCCGACGATGGTCAGGCCGACCGCCCCGCCGACGGCGCCGAGCGGCGCGTCCGTGCGCGTGGAGAGCCAGAACGCGAGCGCGGCGGTGACCAGCTGGGACACGAAGACGAAGGCGACCGCCGCCGCGAGGCGGGGCAGCGCCTGGCCCGCGCCGAGTGCGCCGCCGGTCGGGATCTCCAGCGGACCCCAGCCGTAGAACGCGGTCCCCGCGGCGAGCGCCACCAGGGGCAGCAGCACGATCGCCGCCGCGCTGAACCCGAGCGCGACCGCCAGCTTCGACCACAGCAGCCTGGCTCGTGGCACCGGCGCCGCGAGCAGATAGCGCAGCGAGGACCAGCTCGCCTCGGAGGCCACCGTGTCGCCGCAGAACAGCGCGACCGGGACCACGAGCAGGAAGCCCGCGGAGACGAACAGGCAGGTCGCGGCGAAGTTGGCGCCGGACGCGGTCGCCGTGTCCATCAGGGTGATCCGGCCGGTGCGGCTGCTCGGGGTGCCGCCGATGGCGAACGCCACGATCAGCACGAAGGGCAGCGCGCCGAGCACCGCCGCCATCACGAGGGTGCGCCGGCGCTTGAGCTGCCGTGCGGCCTCGACGCGCAGCGGCAGGGTGCGCCCCGGACGGTATCCGGGCGCGGTCTCGGCCGCCGGGGACCCGCCCGTCGGGGACTCCATCAGGGTGCTCACGCGGACCCTCCGATCAGGGTGAGGAAGGCGTCCTCAAGACGACGGTGCGGGCCGACACCCGTCAACTGGACGTCCAGGCGCAGGAGTTCGGCGATGAGCTCGGTGGTGGTGGCTCCATCGAGGCGGACCAGGAGGCCCTCGTCGGTGTGCAGCGCCGAGCCGATGCCGGGCAGCGCGGCCACCTTGTCGACGACGGCCGCGGGCACCGGCCCGGCGGTCGTGACGAGCAGCGTGTCGCTCCCGCCGGTGATCTCGGCGACCGGGCCGGCCTGGACGAGACGGCCGCGGTCCATGACCACCAGATGCGTGCAGGACTGCTCGACCTCGGACAGCAGGTGGCTGGAGACGATCACGGTGCGGCCTCCCTGGGCGTACCGGATCATCACGTCGCGCATCTCACGGATCTGCGGCGGGTCGAGGCCGTTGGTGGGCTCGTCCAGGATCAGCAGGTCCGGCATGCCGAGCATGGCCTGGGCGATGGCGAGGCGCTGGCGCATGCCCTGCGAGTAGGTGCGGACCGCGCGCTGGAGGGCGTCGCCCAGGCCCGCGATCTCCAGGGCCTCCTCGATGCGGGAGTCCCCGGCGGGTCGGCCGGTCGCCGCCCAGTACAGCTCCAGGTTCTCGCGCCCCGACAGGTGCGGCAGGAAGCCCGCGCCCTCGACGAACGCGCCGACCCGGGACAGGACGGGCGAGCCGGGCCGGATGGCGTGGCCGAACACGCGGATCTCGCCGCCGTCGGGCCGGATGAGCCCCATGAGCATGCGCAGGGTGGTGGTCTTGCCGGCGCCGTTGGGCCCGAGCAGGCCGAGGACCTGGCCCTTCTCGACGCGGAAGGAGAGGTCCCGTACGGCGTACCGGTCGCTGGACTTGGCGTACTTCTTCGTCAAGTCGGTGATCTGGAGCGGCACTTCGGCCAGTTCGGGATCGGCGGGCGGGGTGTGGGTGCGCCGGGTGACGAGGAGCGCCGCGCCGATGAGCGCGCCGGCGAGCGGCAGCCCCCACACCCACCAGGCAAGGCCCGCCGACGCGGTCCGCAGGGCGGGCACGGTGGGCACGCTCAGGGAGCCGCCGTCCAGGGAGACGGTGTACGTGGCGGGCGCGGCCGGGGAGGCGAAGCCGAGGTCGGTGGCGGCGACGACCAGGCGGAGCCGGTGGCCGGCCTCGACGTTGTGGTCGACGGCGGGCAGGGTGAGCTCGACGCTCTTGCCGTCCTTCGCTCCGTCGACGCGGACGGGCGCGACGAGCTGGGAGGGCAGCACCTTCTGCTTGCCGTCGGGGCCGACGTCGTACACCTTCCCGAAGAGCACGGCCTGGTCGGCGCTGGACTTGACGGTCAGCTTGACGGTCGGCGAGCCGGTGACGTGGACGCCGGTGGCCAGGGGCGCCGAGTCGAACGCGGCGTACTGGCCGGGGAAGTCGAGGGAGAGGCCGGCGCCGAGCGAGGACAGGCCCGCCAGGCCCGAGCCGAGGCCCGGCACCGCCGAGATCGCGGGCGGCGCGCCGCCGGGCGGGTTGTCGAAGCTCTGCGCGCGGCCGGTGAGCGCGATCGCCCGCCGTCCGCTCCCCAGGCCCGGGTAGCTGCCGGCGGAGGCGCCCCGCAACTGGGCCGATCCATCAGTGGTGTTGACGCCTCCGGTGCGGGTGACACGGAAGGCGGGGCCGGTCGAGGCGCCCTTGTCGTCCTTCAAGTACCGGTCGAACCACTGGGTGACGCGGGCCCGGGTGCGGCCGTTCTCGCTGTCACCGCCGTCGTGGCCGCCCGCGATCCAGTCGACGGAGACCGGGGCGCCGTTGGCGGCGATCGCCTTCTCCATGGCGTCGGCCTGGCCGAGCGGGAACAGCGAGTCGGTCTGGCCCTGCATGATCAGGGCGGGCACCTTGATCCGGTCGGCGACGGCGGAGGGGCTCTTGGACTCCAGGAGCTTCTCGGCCTCGGTGTCCGGCTGCCCGGCGGTCGCGACCCGGTTGTACATGGCGCAGATCCGCGGCTCGAACTTCTGGCAGCCGCCCGCCGTCGAGACGAAGATCCCGGCCCACAGCTTCTTGTAGACGCCGTCGGGGAAGAAGACGTCCGACAGGTTCCAGTACGTCATCTCCGGGGCGATCGCGTCGACCCGCTGGTCGTATCCGGCGGCCAGCAGCGAGATCGCTCCGCCGTAGGACACGCCGGTCACGCCGACGCGCGGGTCGCCCGCCTTGTCGAGCCGGACTTCGGGCCTCTTGGCGAGCCAGTCGATGAGCCGCGAGACGTCCTTGACCTCGAACTGGGGGTCGTTGAGCCCGATCTGCCCGGTCGACGTGCCGAAGCCGCGGGCGGACCACGTCATGACGGCGTAGCCGTCCCGCGCGAGCTGTTCGGCCTGGCCCCTCACCTCGTTCTTGCTGCCCCCGAAGCCGTGCCCGATCAGCACGGCGGGCCGCTTGTCCGAGGGGCTGCCCGTGGTGAAGAACGAGGTGTCGATCTTCGCTCCGGGCATGTCGAGCACCCGGTCCTCACGGTGCACGGCGGGGGCGCCCGATGCGTCGGCGGCGCTCCAGACGCCGGCGCCGGCCAGCGCGGCGAGGGCGGCCGCCCCCGCGGCCACCCGCCACCGGCGTCTGCGCATGCTGATCTCCATCCCCCAACCGTATGCGCCCGCGAGGACAACGGGAGCTGCCGCTGGGTGGAGGTGTCTGCTGTACCCGGGGAGTACGTCCGCCCGCCCGCGTACCGCACCGGGAGTAGGGGCGGGCGTACCGCACCGCGGTGGTTCAGAAGGAGGTCGCGGCGAGCCAGGTGTCGAGGACGGCCGCCTCGCCGAGGATCTCTACGGCCGGGGTGGTGGCGGGCAGCCTGCGGAAGACGACGCGCAGCACGTCGGCGAGGGGGCCGTGCACCGCGACCGTCGCCTTCTCATGGGCCTTCGCGTCGGCCCGGTGCCAGGTGAACGCCTTGTCGTCGAGCGCGATGAACCATTCGACGCCCGCGTCCTTCGCGTGCAGGTGCAGGGACTGGCCGGGCTCACCGAGCTTGGCCTCACTGGCGCGGAACGCGCGGGCGAAGGTGAGGACGTCGAACCATTCGTCGAGGGCGTCGGCGCCCACCGCGGCGGGCACGGTGTAGGCGGCGCCCACCGCGCCGGCCGCGTCCGCGCGGTGCACGAGGGTCTCGTGGGTCATCCGGCGCGCCCAGAACACGCTGGTCGCCGGGCCCGCCCAGGACCACACCGGCAGGTCGGGCCCGGCCGCGCGCAGCACGGCGGCGCAGTTCTCGGCGCCCTCGGCGAGCCAGGCGTCGAGGGCGGCCGGGTCGTCGCCGTCGGGGCCGCCCGCGCCGGGCACCTTGTCCGGCGGGAACGGGGCGGTGGCCTCGGTGCGGACGATCTCGGTGGACCAGCGGTGGGTTCCGCCCACGTGCACGGCGAGGTCGCGCAGGGTCCACTCGGGACAGGTCGGCACGGTCGCCGTCAGGTCGGCGCCGGCCAGGTGGGACCTCAACTCGGCGCTCTGACGGAGGATTTGGTCGCAGTACGTCGCGTGTTCGAGTGTCATGCCCGACACCCTAGGCATCGCCTCAGGCCTGATCGTCCTCGGGGATGCTGACCAGCCAGCGCGTGTCGCGGCGCGGCCGCAGGTACAGCGCCCAGTACAGCGTGGCGACCGCCATGACGCCGCCGGTCCACACCAGGTACTGGGTCTCCTGCTGGGTGAGGATGTAGGCGAGTACGGCGATGAGGAGCACCGGCACCGCGGGCCACAGCGGCATCCGCCAGGCCGCGACGTGCTGGTGCGCACCGCGCCGGCACAGCAGGGCGGCGACGGCGACCAGGAGGTACATGGCGGTGACGGAGACGCCGGTGACGCCGTACAGGGTGTCGAGGTTGACGAAGCACAGGGCCGCGCCGGGGACGCCGACGAGGAGCGTGGCCACCCACGGGGAGCCGAACCGGCCGAGCCGGGACAGGCCCCGGTTGACGGGCTCGGGCCACGCCTTGTCGCGGGCGGAGGCGAACAGGACGCGGGAGTTCTGGATGACCATGACGATGCCCGCGTTGATGATGGCGAGGGCGACGCAGAGGCTGACGAAGGTGCCGACCGCGGAGTTCGACCAGGCGTTGACCATGTCGCTCAGGTTGCCGCTGGTGAGGGCCGTGAGGTCGGGGGCGCCGAGCGTGATGGCGATGACGGGCACCAGGATCACGGCGGTCGAGATGGCGAGGGTGGCGAGCACCGTGCGGGCGACGTTGCGCCGCGGGTGCTCCAGTTCCTCGGAGAGGTAGACGGCGGTCGAGAAGCCCTGGGTGATGAACAGGGCGATGGCGAGTCCCGAGACCACCATCATCGCGGTGACCGTGGAGGTGGTGTGGCCGTCACCGGCGACGGTGCCGTGCACCAGGGCGGAGGCCCCTCGCTGGCTGTGGGCGAAGCCGAGCACGGCGACGACGCCGGCCGCGATGACTTCGAGCACCAGGAAGATGCCGGTGATCCAGGCGTTGGCGCGCAGGTCGAGCAGGCCGGCGAGGGTGGCGAGCAGCATGACCGCGCCGCCGGCGACCGGCGCCGGGATGTGCACGATCGGCGCGAGGTAGTCGGCGGTGCCCATCGCGATGACGGGCGGCACGATCATCACGACGAGCAGCGAGAGTACGAAGACCAGCCAGCCCGCGAGCCGTCCCGCCATCGTCGACACCATGGCGTACTCGCCGCCCGCGCTGGGGATGAGGGTGCCCAGCTCCGAGTAGCAGAACGCGACGGCGATACAGAGCAGCGAGCCGATCGCGATGGTGAGGGCGGTGTAGGTGCCGAGGGTGGCGAAGAGGTCGGGCACGACGACGAACAGCGTGGAGGCGGGGGTCACGCAGGACAGCGTGAGCAGGGTGCCGCCCACGACGCCGATGGACCGCTTGAGCTTTTGCGGGGTGGGTCCGGTCGCGGGGGCGAGCGCCTGGGGGGCGCTGAGCGTTTCCGTCATCGTGCGGTTCCGATCGACTGGTGCGGTGTCCGGTCCGCGGGAGCGGTATCGCCTCCAGAGGCGGGTGGTGAAGTGGATCGGGGCTCCCGGGGTGCCGTTATGCAATCCTTCGCAGAACCGCAGGTCAATAGCGGGTTACCTGCGGAATCCGAAGATCGGCCAGCCGTCGGCGCCGGTTTTCGGCGTTAAGGACGCGTCAAGGCACGAGGATCGGCCGGTACGGGAACCGTAGCTTCCGCATCGAAGTTCGTCGACAACTTTCCGCAGTGCGGACGCTTCGGCCCCCGGCCAGCCCTCGGGCCGCCCCGGGTGCGAGCGCGGCGAGCCCGCTCCTTCCCGCCGGGCCCGGCGGTGAGGTGCTCGGAAAACCGGTGGATCAGCGTCGCCGTGCGCCCTTACCGTGCTGCCGACCGGAGTCGCCCAGGCAAGGACGTCCCGTTGTACACCGTGTGAGACCCCCCGAGTGCTGATTCGTCGCGCGGCGCACCTGTGCGCCGTGCTCCTTTCTGCTGCGGTCCTCTCACTGAAACCGGTGTACTTCTGTGCTCGATCATTGGGTTGTCATGCCCACCCGCCTGCCCCTCGTCGTCCGCCGTTGCCACACGTGCGCGTCCGATCGCTTCCGGGCGAACGGCAAGATACGCGTCAACGCGAACCACAAGCTCCTCGACGTCTGGCTCCTCGTGCTCTGCTCCTCGTGTGGGGCGACGGCGAAGCTCACGGTCCTTGAGCGGGCGCACGTGCGCTCGGTACGGCCCGAGCTGCTGGACCGCCTGCACGCCAACGACCTCGGCCTGACGGCCGAGTTGCTCCAGGCCCCGGCCGTACAGCGCCGTAATCGCATCGCCCTCGACTGGGACGGCGCCTGGCGTCTCGACACCGGCGGATCGGATCACCTGGGCCGCGAGGCGATCGACGTCTCGGTCCGCTTCGCGGCGCGGATCCCTGTCCGGCCCGTGCGACTGATCGCCGAAGGGTGCGGCCTTGCGCGGGCCGAGGTCGAGCGACTGATCACCGAAGGGAGCCTTGTTTCGGCGGTCCGGCTGAGCGGCAAGCTCTCGGGCGACTTCACCTTCACGCTCAAGCGCTGAGCCTTCCCCCGACGGCCGGGGCCTGTCCGGCACAATCCGTCGGGCAGGGCCCCGGTGGGGTCGGAGCGGGTAGCCGAAACCCCCGCCGGCACGGGCCGACGGGGGTCAAGGGGGGGCAAGGGCGGGGGCGGGGGTCAGTGGTTGCGGGGGAAGCCCAGGTCGACGCCGGAGGGGCCGTCCGCCGGGTCGGGCCAGCGGGTGGTGACGACCTTGCCGCGGGTGTAGAAGTGCGTGCCGTCGTTGCCGTAGATGTGGTGGTCGCCGAAGAGCGAGTCCTTCCAGCCGCCGAAGGAGTGGTAGCCCACCGGCACCGGGATCGGCACGTTGACGCCGACCATGCCGGCCTCGACCTCCAGCTGGAAGCGGCGGGCCGCACCGCCGTCGCGGGTGAAGATCGCGGTGCCGTTGCCGAAGGGGGAGGCGTTGATGAGGGCGAGGCCCTCCTCGTACGTCTCGGCGCGCAGCACGCACAGGACCGGGCCGAAGATCTCGTCGCGGTAGGCGTCGGCCGTGGTCGGCACGTGGTCCAGGAGGGACAGGCCGATCCAGTGGCCGTCCTCGAAGCCGTCGACCGTGTAGTCGGACCCGTCGAGGACGACCGTGGAGCCCTGGGCCGCCGCGCCCTTCACGTACGACGCCACCTTGTCGCGGTGGGCCGCGGTGATCAGCGGGCCCATCTCGGAGGACGGGTCGTTGCCGGGGCCGATCTTGATCTTCTCGGCGCGCTCGCGGATCTTCTCCACCAGCTCGTCGCCGATCGCCCCCACCGCGACGACCGCGGAGATCGCCATGCAGCGCTCGCCCGCCGAGCCGTACGCGGCCGAGACGGCGGCGTCGGCGGCCGCGTCGAGATCGGCGTCCGGAAGCACCAGCATGTGGTTCTTGGCGCCGCCGAGCGCCTGCACCCGCTTGCCGTTGGCGGAGGCCGTGGTGTGGATGTGCCGGGCGATGGGGGTCGAGCCGACGAAGGAGACCGCGGCCACGTCCGGGTGGGCGAGCAGCCCGTCGACGGCGACCTTGTCACCGTGCAGGACGGTGAAGACGCCCGCGGGAAGCCCCGCCTCCGCGAGCAGCTCCGCGATCTTCATCGACGCCGACGGGTCCTTCTCGGACGGCTTCAGGATGAAGGTGTTGCCGCACGCGATGGCGAGCGGGAACATCCACATCGGCACCATCGCCGGGAAGTTGAACGGGGTGATGCCCGCGACGACGCCCAGCGGCTGGCGGATGGAGGCCACGTCCACCCGGCTGGAGACCTGCGTGGACAGCTCGCCCTTGAGCTGGGTGGTGATGCCGCACGCCAGGTCCACGATCTCCAGACCGCGCGCGACCTCGCCGAGCGCGTCCGAGTGCACCTTGCCGTGCTCGGCGGTGATCAGCTCGGCGATGGCGTCGCGGTTCGCGTCGAGCAGCGCCCGGAACGCGAAGAGCACCGTGGTGCGCTGGGCCAGCGAGGACGTGCCCCAGGTCGCGTACGCCGCCTTGGCGATGGCGACGGCCCGGTCCACCTCCTCGGCCGAGGCGAAGGCGACCTGCGTGGTGACCGCGCCGGTCGCCGGGTCGGTCACCGGGCCGAAGTTGCCCGACGTGCCTTCGACGGTCTTGCCACCGATCCAGTGGTGGACGGTCTTCGTCATGTCCAAGTGCTCCTTCACAGATGGCGGCGTCGGGCGGTGACGTGCCGTTCGTACTCCTCGCGGGCCGTGACCGCCGACCGACGGGTCGCGGTCTCGGCCACGGGCACATCCCACCACGCCTGGGACGGGGGCGGGCCCGACACTGTGTCGGGCGTTTCGGTCTCCACGTAGACACATGCGGGCACGTCCGCCGAGCGGGCCCACGCGAGAGCTTCCCGCAGGTCACGCACGGTGTCGGCGCGCCGTACCCGCATCCCGAGCGAGGCCGCGTTGGCCGCGAGGTCGACGGGCAGCGCCGCGCCCTCGTACGCCCCCTCCGGTGTCCTGAACCGGTAGGCCGTGCCGAACCGCTCACCCCCCACCGCCTGCGAGAGCCCGCCGATCGAGGCGTACCCATGGTTGTTGAGGATCACCACCTTGATGGGGAGGTTCTCCTGCACCGCGGTGACGATTTCGGTGGGGTTCATCAGATACGTACCGTCGCCGACGAGCGCCCAGACGGGCCGGCCGGGCGCCGCGAGGGCGACGCCGACGGCCGCGGGGATCTCGTAACCCATGCAGGAGTAGCCGTATTCGACGTGGTACTGGTCGCGCGAGCGGGTGCGCCACAGCTGGTGGAGGTCGCCGGGGAGCGAGCCGGCCGCGTTGATCAGGATGTCGTCCCCGGTGACCAAGGTGTCGAGTACGCCGAGGACTTGGGCCTGGGTGGGGCGCGCGGCCTCCGACGCGGGGGTGTACGCGGCGCTCACCCGGCGCTCCCACTCCCCCTTCAGGCGCGCGCACTCGGCGTCGTACTCCCGCGGCACGCGATGCCCCCGCAGTGCCTCGTACAGCGCGGCGAGCCCCGCGCGGGCGTCGCCGACGAGGTGCCGGCCGCCCATCTTGTGCGCGTCGGCGGGCCGGATGTTGAGGTTGACGAACCGGACGTCCGGGTCGCCGAACAGGGTCGAGGAAGCGGTGGTGAAGTCGGTCCAGCGGGTGCCGACGCCGAGCACCACGTCGGCGGTGCGGGCCAGCTCGTCGGCGGCGGCCGTACCGGTGTGGCCGATGCCCCCGACGTCCTGCGGATGGTCGTGGACGAGGGCGCCCTTGCCGGCCTGCGTGCTCGCGACCGGGATGCCGGTGTCCCGGGCGAGGGCGTCGAGCTCGCCCTGCGCGCGGGCGTGGCGCACCCCGCCGCCCACGACGATCAGCGGCCGCCGCGCCTGCCTCAACTCCTCTGCCGCAGACCGGAGTCCGGATGCGTCGGGCACCGGGGCCCGCACCGGCCACACCCGCTCGCGGAAGAACTCCTCGGGCCAGTCGTACGCCTCGGCCTGTACGTCCTGGGGCAGCGCGAGCGTGACCGCGCCGGTGTTCGCGGGGTCGGCCAGGACGCTCATCGCGTTGAGGGCGGCCGGGATCAGCGCCTCGGGGCGGGCGACGCGGTCGAAGTAGCGCGAGACCGGGCGCAGACAGTCGTTGACGGACACGTCGCCCGAGTACGGGACTTCGAGCTGTTGCAGCACCGGGTCGGCGGGGCGGGTGGCGAAGGTGTCGCCGGGCAGCAGCAGCACCGGCAGGTGGTTGACGGTGGCCAGCGCCGCGCCCGTGACCAGGTTGGTGGCGCCGGGGCCGATGGAGGTGGTCACGGCGTGGGCGGAGAGCCGGCCCGACTGGCGGGCGTAGCCGACGGCCGCGTGCACCATGGCCTGCTCGTTGCGGCCCTGGTGGAAGGGCATGACGTCCCGCCCCGATTCGAGCAGCGCCTGTCCGACCCCGGCGACGTTGCCGTGCCCGAAGATCCCCCACGTAGCAGCGATCAAACGGTGGTTGACGCCGTCGCACGCGGTGTACTGGCGGGCCAGGAAGGCGATCAGCGCCTGCGCGGTGGTGAGGCGGCGCGTCGTACCGGTCACTGGTATCCCTCCACGTGATCGGGATGGAAGGAGATCTTCCATTCCCGTTCCTGCCCCGGGCCCGCCATGACGTTCAGGTAGTACATGGCGTTGCCGGGCTGCGCGATCGACGGCCCGTGCCAGCCGTCCGGCACGAGCACCGCGTCTCCGGAGCGCACCTCGGCCAGGAGGTCGGCGCCGCCGGGGCGGGACGGCGAGATCCGCTGGTAGCCGTAGCCCTCCGGCCGCTCGAAGGCGAAGTAGTAGATCTCCTCCAGCTCGCTCTCACGGCCCGGCCGGTGCTCGTCGTGCTTGTGCGGCGGGTACGAGGACCAGTTGCCGCCCGGCGTGATCACCTCGACGGCGATCAGGCGGTCGCACGCGAAGGCGTCGGCGGCGGCGAAGTTGCGCACGGTACGGGCGGTGTTCCCCGACCCGCGGGCTTCGACGGGCACCTCCGGCGCGGGGGCGCGGCGAGCGGGGAGTCGTCGCTCGCACCGCGCTCCTGTCAGCGCGAACCGGCCTCCCGCACCGGAGGAGATCCGGGCGTGCGCGTCACGCGGCACGTAGGCGAAATCGGTGGGGCCCTCGAACACGCCCTCGCGCCCGTCCAGTTCGAGGTCGAGCCCGTCGACGCGCACCGTGCAGCGACCGCCGAGCGGCACCACGAGCCACTCGCTGTCCCCGCTGTCGAGGAGGTGCGAGCCGCCGGGCGGCAGGTCGAGCACGCGCAGCGAGGAGTATCCCCAGCCGGCCCGCGCCGGGTCGATGTCGAGGGCGTACGGGGCGCGGGCCGCCTCCCCGGCCCGCACGAGCAGCCCCGACGGGCGCGTGTCGTGATCCATGTCGTGGTCCATGCCCGATCCCTACCCTCCAGCGGACGTCCGGCCACGGCGGTCCGGCCACCGCAATCCGGCTACAGCAGTCCGACGGCGGTGTCGACGGCCGCCGCGACATCGCCGTCGGCGGGATAGAGCAGCGAGCGCCCCGCGACGAGCCCCTGCACGGTGGGCAGCCGCAGCGCGCCGCGCCACTTCTCGAAGGCGACGTCCTGGTCGTCCCCCATGTCGCCGCCGAGGAGCACCGCGGGCAGGGTACTGGTGGCCATGACCCGGGCCATGTCGTCGGGGTTCTCGGTGACGGGCACCTTCAGCCAGGTGTACGCGGAGGTGCCGGCCAGGCCGGAGGCGATGGCGATGGAGCGGGTCACGGCGTCGGCGGAGAGATCGCTGCGGACCGTGCCGTGGCTGCGACGACAGATGAACGGCTCGACGAACACGGGGAGTCGGCGCTCGGCCATCTCATCCACGGCACGCGCGGCCGCGTGCAGCGTGTCGAGGGAGCCCGGGTCCTGGTAGTCGATCCTGAGCAGCAGTTTGCCCGCGTCGAAGCCGAGCCGGGCGAGGTCCTGGGCACGGTGTCCGGTGAAGCGGTCGTCCATCTCGAAGGCGGCCCCGGCGAGGCCGCCGCGGTTCATGGAGCCGATGACGACCTTGTCGTCGAGGGCGCCGAGCAGCAGCAGGTCCTCCAGGACGTCGGCGCCGGCGAGCACTCCGTCGACGCCGGGCCGGGACAGGGCGAGGCGCAGCCGGTCGAGCAGGTCGCCCCGGTCCGCCATGGCGAGCGCGTCACCGCCGACGCCGAGGGCGCCGCGGGCCGGATGGTCGGCGGCGATCACCATCAGCCGCCCGCCGTCGCCGCGCACGAGCGGTCTGCGCACCCGGCGGCCCGCGGCCTCGGCGACGGCTTCGGGGTGGCGGGCCCGGATGCGCGCGAGCCCGGCGGGCCCGAGGCCGGCGCTCACGCCCGGCCGCCTTCCAGGACGCGTTCGACCTCGGCGGGGAAGGGCATGGCGGCGGAACAGGCGAGCCGGGACGCGACGATGGCGCCGGCGGCGTTGGCGTACCGCATGACCCGCTCCAGCTCCCATCCGGCGAGCAGCCCGTGACAGAGCGCCCCGCCGAACGCGTCGCCCGCGCCGAGCCCGTTGACCACCTCGACCGGCACCGGCGCCACCTCGGCGACCGTGCCGTCCCGGTGCACGGCGAGCACCCCCTTGGGCCCCTGCTTGACGACGGCCAGCTCGACCCCGGCGGCGAGCAGCGCCTCGGCGGCGGCCCGCGGCTCCCGCTCACCGGTGGCGACCTCACACTCGTCGAGGTTGCCGACGGCGACGGTGGCGAGGCCGAGGGCCTCACGGTAGACGTCACGGGCGTCACCGGCCCCACCCCCACCGGAGCCCTCCCAGAACATGGGCCGCCAGTCGAGATCGAAGACGGTGAAGCGCCGAGATCCAGCCCCGTCGGCGGACAGGCGGGGGTCCGGGGGCGGCTCCCCCGGCATCCGGCCCGCGCCCGACAAGCTCCCCCGGAGGATCTCGGGAAGGGGCGGGGTGGGGGAAGAATCTCCCCGCACCCGCAACGCCGCGACCGTCGCCCCACGACTCGGCTCCGCGCAGAGCCCCGTCCCCGTGACCCAGAAGATCCGCGCCGCCCGGATCGCCCCGAGATCCAGCTCCTTCTCCCGCAGCTCCAGATCGGGCGCCTTGGGCAGCCGGTAGAAGTACAGCGGAAAGTCGTCCGGCGGAAACACCTCGCAGAAGGTGACCGGCGTGGGCAGCCCGTCCACCGGCGTGACCCAGCGCGCGTCCACTCCCAACTCCCCCAGCTCCGCGCGGAGATACGTACCGAAGGGGTCCCGCCCTGTCCGTGTGATCACGGCGGCGCGGCGCCCGAGCCGGGCCGCGCCGACCGCCACATTGGAGGGCGAGCCGCCGAGGAACTTGCCGAAGGAGCTGACCTCCGCGAGCGACACCCCGGTCTGCAGCGGGTAGAGGTCGACGCCGATCCGCCCCATGGTGATCACGTCGTACGGCGGCTCGGATCCGGCCACCGTCCGCCCCGCGCCCTGCGCAGCCTCGTCCATGCACAACCCCTCGGATCGCCCGGTCGCCGATGCCCCAGGTCTAGCCGCCCACCCCACCCCTGTCAATGTTTGTCCTTACATTAGGACGTGGCCTTGACACCCCTCCCGCGCCCCCGGAAGGCTGACCCCATGACGACGGCGAAGACCCGCATCCGGATCGGTTCGGCCCCCGACTCCTGGGGCGTGTGGTTCCCCGACGACCCCCGCCAGGTCCCCTGGCGGCGCTTCCTCGACGAGGTCGCGGGCGCCGGTTACCGGTGGATCGAACTCGGACCGTACGGCTATCTCCCCACGGATCCGGCGCGCCTCGCCGAGGAGACCGGCGCCCGCGATCTGCGCGTCTCGGCGGGGACGGTCTTCACGGGCCTCCACCACGGCCCCGCGGTGTGGGAGAAGACCTGGGCGCACGTCGCGGACGTGGCCGCCCTGGCCCAGGCCACCGGAGCCCGCCACCTCGTCGTCATCCCGTCCTTCTGGCGCGACGACAAGACCGGCGAGGTCCTGGAGGACAGCACCCTGACGGCCGCGCAGTGGCGCGATCTCGCCGGTCAGACCGAGCGCCTGGCCCGCGAGGTGCGGGACCGCTACGGCCTGCGTGTCGTCGTGCACCCGCATGCCGACACCCACATCGACAGCGAGGAGAACGTGGCCCGCTTCCTGCACGCCACCGACTCCGACCTGGTCTCGCTCTGCCTGGACACCGGGCACTACGCGTACTGCGGCGGCGACAGCGTCAAGTTGATCGAGACGTACGGGGAGCGGATCGGCTACCTGCACCTCAAGCAGGTGGACCCGGAGGTACTGGCCCACGTGCGCGCCGAGGGAACCCCGTTCGGGCCGGCCGTCGCGCGAGGCGTGATGTGCGAGCCGCCGCACGGCGTGCCCGCGCTCGAACCGGTCCTGGCCGCGGCCCAGGACCTGAACGTCGACCTCTTCGCGATCGTCGAGCAGGACATGTATCCGTGCGCCCCGGACAAGCCCCGCCCCATCGCCGAGCGCACCCGCGCCTTCCTGCGTTCCTGCGGGGCCTGACATGACCCTCGGCATCGCCGTCATCGGCACCGGGCGCATGGGCGCCGACCACGTGCGCCGCATCGACTCGGTGACCGGCGGTGCCCGCGTGGCGGCCGTCGCCGATCTCGACGCGCGGCGCGCGGGCGCCGTGGCCGCGGGCATCGAGGGGTGCTCCGTCCACACCGACCCGGCAGCGGCGATGAGCGCGCCCGGCGTCGACGCCGTCCTCATCGCCTCCTCGGGCCCGGCCCACGAGGCCGCCCTGCTCGACGCCTTCGCGCGCGGTCTGCCGGTCCTGTGCGAGAAGCCGCTCACCCCCGACCCCGCCGGAACCCTGCGCGTCATGGAGGCCGAACGGCGCCTGGGGCGCCGGCTGGCCACGGTGGGCTTCATGCGCCGGTACGACAGCGCGTACCAGAACCTCCAACGCGTCCTGGAGCGGGGCGAGTTGGGCCGCGCCCTGATGCTGCACTGCCGCCACCGCAACGTGGCGTCACCGTCGTTCTTCACCACCGAGATGCTGATCCGCGACTCGGTGGTGCACGAGGCGGACGCCACCCGCTGGCTGCTCGGCCAGGAGATCACCGCCGTCCAGGTGCTGCGCCCGCGCCCCTCCTCGTACGCGCCCGAGGGGCTCGGCGACCCCCAGCTGGTCCTGTTCGAGACGGACGGGGGCGCGGTGGTCGACGTCGAGATCTTCGTCAACTGCGGCTTCGGGTACGAGGTGCGGTGCGAGGCGGTCTGCGAGCGGGGCACCGCGTCGATCGGTGGAAGCGGCGGGGCAGACGGGGCCGGCGGACTCCTGACGCGGGCCGAGGGGCGCGCGGCCCGCGCGATCCCGCAGGACTTCACGGTCCGCTTCGCCGACGCGTACGACCGCGAGGTGCAGGCGTGGGTGGACGCGACCCGGCGGGGCCGCGCCGAGGGGGCGAGCGTCTGGGACGGCTACGCGGCGGCGCTGGTCTGCGAGGCGGGGGTACGCGCACAGCACTCGGGCGAGCGGGTCCGCGTACAGCGGGCCGAGCGCCCCGCCCTGTACGCGTGACGCGCCGGGGCCGGGCCGGGCTCCCGCCGCCCCCATTCACTCCGAGAGCACCCTCGCCGTTCATCCCTCTTCTTCGCCCCCCTTCGCCCTCTTTCCCTCCTCTTCCCTCTTCTTCATCACTCTTCTTCACTCTTCGTCGCATCCGTCACAAGGGTCTCCTTCCCGTCACACATGTCTCGATTACGCGGGTCTTGCGTCACAGGCGGTCGACAGGCACGCCCTCGGCCTCACTCTCCGTCGTTCAACGGGCACAGGCTGAGTGATCGCCAAGCGCTCGCGTCGCAGCTCCCCCGACGGCCTTCCGGCCGCCGCTGCGGCGTACGCAGGGAGGTGCCGCATGACCGACCGAAGGCTCTGGTCCTACAAGGAGATCGCCGCACACATCCGGGTGCAGCCGGACACCGTGCGCTCCTACCGCAAGCACGGACTCCTTCCGGCGCCGGATCTCGTGGAGAACGGCAAGCCCTACTGGTTCGCGGACACGATCCGCACCTGGGTCGCCCGGCGCCCCGGCAACCGTGGCCGCCGTGACGGCTGAGCCGCGCACCGCGGGCCGCGGGTGCCCCGGATCCGGCCGCCTCCCTCGACCCATACCGGGCGACACCCCGCACGAAGCGGCTCGCTTAATACCCCCTAGGGGTATAACGTGATGCGGGTGAGGGCGTCCACGGTCTCCCCGTGGCCCCTGATGCACCATGGATCCGTACGCCCGTGAAGAGGAGAACGCCATGACCGCCGAGACCGAGACCCCCGTAGCCGCGACCGGTTCCTGCTGCTCGCCCGCCGGCGCCTGCCACGGTGGCGGGGCGGCCGACGTCCAGGTGGGCGCCGTCACCACCGTCTACAAGGTCTCCGGCATGAGCTGCGGCCACTGCGAGGGCGCGGTGTCCGCCGAGATCTCCGAGATCGACGGCGTCGGCTCGGTGAAGGCCGTCGCCGCGACCGGCGAGGTCACCGTGATCTCGGCGGCCCCGCTCGCCGAGGAGGCCGTGCGCGCCGCCGTCGACGAGGCGGGTTACGAACTGGTCGGCCTCGCCTGACCGGCCCGCGCCCTCTCCGCTTTCCCGTCGGGCCGCACCCGGCCGGCTCCACGCCGGCACCGTGCGGCCCGACCCGCTTTCCGAAGCGTGCCGTCGGCCGTCGCCGGCCTGCTGAATCCGACGATCGCGGGCGCGGCTATGGCGCTCCCGTCCGTGTTCGTGGTAACCAACACCCTACGGTTGCGTTCCTTCACCTGACCTCCACAAAGAGATCTAGATCACAGAGGTTTTGAGGTAACCATCGGGAGGGGTCGGGAGTCTAAGTGTGCGATGCCACGGATGTCTTGGGGGACGTCCATGGAATGTCTTGGGGGACGTTCCAGGCAACGCGTAGGCCGGGGCACGTACGTCGGGAGCTTTGAGCGGCCCACCGACAGGTACGTACCCCGGCAGACCGCCTAGACCCCCGGCTCGGATCCCGTGGGGGGAATCCGCACCGGGAAACAGGGAAGCGCCCCGACTGCCAACCCGTGGGGGGATTGGCAGCGGGGCGCTTTCCGTATGCCCGGGGCGCCTCAGCGACCCTCGACCGGCAGGTTGGAGCGCCTCAGCGACCCTCGACCGGCACGAAGTCGCGAAGAACCTCGCCCGTGCTGCGTCAGCCCGGGGGACGACCCCCGGACCCCCAGCAGATGGGCTCAGCGAGCCTCGACCAGAAGGTTACGGGGCGCCTCAGCGACCCTCGACCGGCACGAAGTCCCGAAGAACCTCGCCCGTGTAGATCTGGCGCGGGCGGCCGATGCGGGAGCCGGGCTCCTTGATCATCTCGTGCCACTGGGCGATCCAGCCCGGCAGGCGGCCGAGGGCGAACAGGACCGTGAACATCTCGGTCGGGAAGCCCATGGCGCGGTAGATCAGGCCCGTGTAGAAGTCCACGTTCGGGTAGAGGTTGCGCGAGACGAAGTAGTCGTCGCTCAGCGCGTGCTCTTCCAGCTTCAGCGCGATGTCGAGCAGCTCGTCGGACTTGCCGAGGGCCGAGAGGACGTCGTGCGCGGCAGCCTTGATGATCTTGGCGCGCGGGTCGAAGGACTTGTACACCCGGTGGCCGAAGCCCATCAGGCGGACGCCGTCCTCCTTGTTCTTCACCTTGCGGATGAAGGAGTCGACGTCGCCGCCGTTGGCCTGGATGCCTTCGAGCATCTCCAGGACCGACTGGTTGGCGCCACCGTGCAGAGGGCCCCACAGGGCGCTGATGCCGGCGGAGATCGACGCGAACATGTTGGCCTGCGAGGAGCCGACCAGACGCACGGTGGAGGTCGAACAGTTCTGCTCGTGGTCCGCGTGCAGGATGAGCAGCTTGTCGAGCGCCGAGACGACGACCGGGTCCAGCTCGTACTCCTGGGCCGGCACCGAGAACGTCATGCGCAGGAAGTTCTCGACGTAGCCGAGGTCGTTGCGCGGGTAGACGAAGGGGTGGCCGATCGACTTCTTGTACGCGTACGCCGCGATCGTCGGCAGCTTCGCGAGCAGCCGGATCGTGGACAGGTGACGCTGCTTCTCGTCGAACGGGTTGTGGCTGTCCTGGTAGAACGTGGACAGCGCGGAGACCACGGACGACAGCATCGCCATCGGGTGGGCGTCACGCGGGAAGCCGTCGAAGAACCGCTTCACGTCCTCGTGGAGCAGCGTGTGCCCGGTGATCTCGTCCTTGAAGCTGGAGAGCTCGTCGACGGTCGGAAGCTCGCCGTTGATCAGCAGGTACGCGACCTCGACGAAGGACGAGCGCTCCGCGAGCTGCTCGATCGGGTACCCGCGGTAGCGCAGGATGCCCTGCTCACCGTCCAGGTAGGTAATGGCGGATTTATAGGCGGCGGTGTTGCCGTATCCGCTGTCGAGGGTGACCAGTCCGGTCTGGGCTCGGAGCTTCCCGATGTCGAAGCCCTTGTCGCCGACGGTGCTGTCGATCACCGGGTAGGTGTACTCGCCATCGCCGAACCGCAGTACTACAGCGTTGTTCGCGTTCTCGCTCACGTCATCCCTCACCGACGTAGTGCCTCTTCTTCGAGGTGCCCTGACTGTCTCTACCATCCCCCATTTGGCTCAGCAGAGTGCACTCGGGGTCGCCCATTGGGCTTATTCACGGCACTCAGTGCCGTCAACCTGCTCATCCTGCCCCCTTCGCCCCGGTTAGGAAAGTCCGGGGTGCGGTTTCACACCAAAGTGCCCCCTGACAGCCGGTGAGCCAGTGCGGTAAAGCGTCTGCCTGCGGAAACGGTGCGCACCGCCTGGCCGATCGCCTTGCGGGACCCGACCAGGACGACGAGCTTCTTGGCCCGGGTCACGGCCGTGTAGAGCAGATTGCGCTGGAGCATCATCCACGCGCTCGTGGTGACCGGGATGACGACCGCCGGATATTCGCTTCCCTGGGAGCGGTGGATCGTCACGGCGTAGGCGTGGGCCAGCTCGTCCAGCTCGTCGAAGTCGTACGGCACCTCCTCGTCCTCATCCGTCAGGACCGTCAGGCACTGGTCGTCGAGGTTGAGCGCGGTGACCACGCCGACGGTGCCGTTGAAGACGCCGTTCCTGCCCTTCTCGTAGTTGTTGCGCACCTGGGTGACCTTGTCGCCGACGCGGAAGACCCGTCCGCCGAACCTCTTCTCCGGCAGGTCGGGCCGGGCGGGTGTGATCGCCTGCTGGAGAAGGCCGTTGAGGGCTCCCGCGCCGGCCGGGCCGCGGTGCATCGGCGCGAGCACCTGGATGTCGCGGCGCGGGTCGAGCCCGAACTTCGCCGGGATGCGGCGGGCCGCCACGTCGACGGTGAGCCGCCCCGCGTCCTCCGTCTCGTCCTCGACGAACAGGAAGAAGTCGTCCAGGCCCGAAGTGAGCGGCGGGGAGCCGGAGTTGATGCGGTGCGCGTTGGTGACGACGCCGGACTGCTGAGCCTGCCGGAAGATCCGGGTGAGCCGCACGCTGGGCACGGGCCCGCCCTCGGCGAGCAGATCGCGCAGCACCTCGCCCGCGCCGACGGAGGGCAGCTGGTCGACGTCCCCCACCATCAGCAGATGGGCGCCGGGCGCCACCGCCTTGACGAGCTTGTTGGCGAGGAGCAGGTCGAGCATGGACGCCTCGTCGACGACCACCAGGTCCGCGTCCAGCGGGCGGTCCTTGTCGTACGCCGCGTCGCCGCCCGGCTTCAGTTCGAGCAGGCGGTGCACGGTGGAGGCCTCGGCTCCGGTCAGCTCGGCCAGGCGCTTGGCGGCCCGCCCGGTCGGCGCGGCCAGCACGACCTTGGCCTTCTTGGCGCGGGCCAGCTCCACCACCGAGCGCACCGTGAAGGACTTGCCGCAGCCGGGGCCGCCGGTGAGCACGGCGACCTTGCTGGTCAGGGCGAGCTTCACGGCCTCCTGCTGCTCGGGCGCGAGCTCGGCGCCGGTACGGGCGGCCAGCCAGCCGAGCGCCTTGTCCCAGTCGACCCCGGCGAACCCCGGCATCCGGTCCTCGCCCGTCCGCAGCAGACGGCCCACCTGGGCGGCAAGCGACAGCTCGGCGCGGTGGAACGGCACGAGGTAGACGGCGGCGACGGGCTCGCCCCCGTCGGGCCCCGGCACCTTCTCGCGCACGGCCCCCTCCTCGGCGACGAGCTCGGCGAGGCACTCGATGACGAGCCCGGTGTCGACCTGGAGCAGCTTCACCGCGTCCGCGATCAGGCGCTCCTCGGGCAGGAAGCAGTGCCCCTGGTCGGTGGACTGCGACAGCGCGTACTGCAGGCCCGCCTTCACGCGCTCCGGGCTGTCGTGCGGGATGCCGACGGCCTGGGCGATCTTGTCGGCGGTGAGGAATCCGATGCCCCACACGTCGGCGGCCAGCCGGTAGGGCTGGTTCTTCACGACCGAGATCGAGGCGTCCTCGTACTTCTTGTAGATGCGCACGGCGATGGAGGTGGAGACCCCGACGCCCTGGAGGAAGACCATCACCTCTTTGATCGCCTTCTGCTCCTCCCAGGCGGCGGCGATCTTCTTGGTCCGCTTGGGCCCGAGGCCCGGGACCTCGACCAGTCGCCCCGGCTCCTGCTCGATGATGTCGAGGGTGTCGGGGCCGAAGTGGCGGGTGATGCGGTCGGCGAAGACCGGGCCGATGCCCTTGATCAGGCCGGAGCCGAGGTAGCGGCGGATGCCCTGGATGGTGGCGGGCAGCACCGTCGTGTAGTTCTCCACGGTGAACTGCTTGCCGTACTGGGGATGGGAGCCCCAGCGGCCCTCCATGCGCAGCGACTCCCCCGGCTGCGCGCCGAGCAGCGAGCCGACCACCGTGAGGAGGTCGTTGCCGCCGCGGCCGGTGTCGACCCGGGCGACGGTGTATCCGCTCTCCTCATTGGCGTACGTGATCCTCTCCAGGACCCCTTCCACCACCGCCGCACCCGTGAGACTGGACATGCCCCGACGCTACCGCCCCGCACCGACAATGCGGACAACACGTCTGCGCAGCAAGGGAGTACGGGAATACCGGAGTACGCGGTACGGATTCAAGGGGGCCCGGCCCGTCGGCCGGGCCCCTTGATTTCCCTCCCCGTCAACGCTCCTCGAAATCCCCCCGGATCCCTCCCCTGAAGCGCTGACCTACCTAAAGACTCCCGTCACTCCGAAAGGGTTGCACGATTGCGGGCAGTAATTTTTTTGAGGCCTCGACATGCCGACGAAGCGGGGCAAAAGTAGCGTTCGACCCATGACCCAAGACGCAGCTCCTTCCGACCGGCCCTTGAAGCAAGACGTCCTGGACGAGCTCGGCGACGACGGACTCCAGCGGATCGCCGGACTCCTCGGCACGGACGCGGCGGGCGCGCAGGACATGGTGGGCACGACGATGTCCACGCTGGCGGGCGACCTGCCGCAGGACGACCGGGACGAGGTCCGCCAGGCGGTGACGGAGGCGGCCGCGCAGCATCCCGCCGAGGCCGCGCCCTCACCCTCACCCTCCCCCGAGGACACCCCCTTGCAGGGCGTGGCCACGCTCGGCGGCGGCCTGGGCGGGATGCTGAGCGGCGGCCTCGCGGCCGGGGTGCTGGCGAAGGTGGCCCGACCCGTCGCGAACGCGGTGGCCAAGAAGACGGGGCTGCCCGCGGCGACGGTGACGAAGGCCCTTGAGGTCCTCCTGCCGGTGGCGCTCGCGGTACTGACCAAGCGGGCGGCCGCGAAGTCCGGGACATCGGGCGCGGCACCCGGGGCCGGCGGTGGCAGCGGCGCCGGCGGCCTCGGAGACATCCTGGGCCAGATCCTGGGCGGCGGGACGAAG
Organism: Streptomyces sp. NBC_00442; assembly: GCF_036014195.1. Classification (NCBI taxonomy): domain Bacteria; kingdom Bacillati; phylum Actinomycetota; class Actinomycetes; order Kitasatosporales; family Streptomycetaceae; genus Streptomyces; species Streptomyces sp. NBC_00442. Next base: position 4,989,796 of record NZ_CP107918.1, on the reverse strand, counting down.
CGCTAGCGTCACCTCCGCGGCGCCGACTCCTCTTCAGGGAGCGCGCGTTGAGGACCGGCCCTCGGCCGTGATCCAGCGAATGTGCCCGGCCGGGCACGGCATGCGGCACCACGCCGTATGCCGGGTTGCCCGGCCGGGCACGAGCCCTGCTCCGGGCGGGTCAGGCTCCGCGCAGGAACGCGTCGCCGTGGGCCGCGATGTGGACCTCCAGGGCGGTCAGCGCCTGCTGGGTCGCCTCCGCGGGCCCGCCGCCGTTCCGCTCGGCGTAGTACGCCGCGCCCAGCCGCTTCAGAAGGTCGTTCCCCGCGCGCTGCTGCTGGACCTCGTCCACCTTCTGCTTGCCCTGTTGCATGGCGCTCTGCGCCTGCTCCTTGGCCCGGTCGAGAAAACCTGCCATGTCTGCGTCTCCGATCGTGATCGTGCCCCGTCCCGGCATCACTTCCCCCCTTCCGGTCGCACATGCTCACGCATACGTACAGATGGACCAGGAAGCCCGGGGCGCACGCGAGGACCCCGCGCCCCGTCTCGCACGCCCGCGCGAATACTCTGACCCGCATGATCCCGCCCGCCCGCGCACGCGCCCGCCGTCGCCGCTCCGCCACCGCCCAGGCCTCCGTGCTGGCCGTCGGCGCCCTGCTGGCGTCCGCGGGGTGCTCGGGCACGCCGTCGGCCGCGCCCGCCGCCGTACAGTCCGGGGCCGCGCGGTCCGCCGACGCGAGCCCCGAGGCGCAGGCCGATGTGACGGCCGGGCCCACGCCGTCGCTGGCGCCGGGCACGATCACCCTCGCGTTCGGCGGTGACGTCCACTTCACCGAGCGGACCGCGTCCCGCCTGAACGCGACCCCGGCCGATCCGGCCCTCGGCCCCATCTCCCGGACCGTCGCGAGCGCCGACTTCGCGATGGTCAACCTGGAGACGGCGATCACCACGCGCGGCTCCGAGGAGCCGAAGCTGTACCACTTCCGTACGCCGCCGAGCGCCCTGAACGTGCTCCAGAAGTCGGGCGTGGACGCGGTGTCGATGGCCAACAACCACGCCGTCGACTACGGCCCCGCGGGTCTCTCCGACACGCTGGACGCCGTGCACCACGCGCCGATACCGGTCCTGGGCATCGGCGCGAACGAGGCGGAGGCGTACAAGCCGTACGTGAAGAACATCCGCGGGGTGAAGCTGGCCGTCGTAGCGGCGAGCCAGGTGATGGACCTGACCAACGACAAGTTCCGGGCCGGCCCGAAGAAGCCCGGCATAGCCTCCGCGCTCGACGCGGCGAAGCTCGTCGCGGCGGTGAAGCGGGCGAAGGCGCAGGCGGATGTGGTCGTGGTGTACCTGCACTGGGGCACGGAGGGGCAGAGCTGCCCGGGGCCCGAGCAGAAGTCCATCGCGGCGAAGCTGTCCGCGGCGGGGGCGACGGCGGTGGTCGGCACGCACGCGCACGTGATGCTGGGGTCGGGGATGCTGGGCAAGACGTACGTCAACTACGGTCTGGGGAACCTGCTTTGGTACGGGACGTCGCCGTACCCGCACTCCGATGACAGCGGGATCGCGACGTTGACGGTGGCGCACGGCCGGGTGGTGAAGCAGGCGTTCACGCCGGCGGTGGTGGACGGGCGGGGTGTTCCGATGCCGCAGTCCGGGGCGGCGGCGAAGTCGGTGACGTCCCGCCTGACCGCCCTCCGCCCCTGCACCTCCCTGACCCCACCCCCCACCTAACCCCCTGGGCCTCCGCCCCAGACCTCGTTCGCGCCTCAAGGGCGCTCGTCCTCGATCGCCGGACGGGCTAGCCATGCCTCCACCGAGCCCCGTAAGGGGCGCGGGGAACTGCGCGGGCGGCCCCCCACTCGCCCGCAGACGGAAGCGGGTTTCAGGGGCCCAGCCAAGCACCGCCTAGTCGACCCTCCCGCCACCGATGAACGCGGTCAACACGTCCACCACCACACCCGGCCGCTCGTCAGGAATGAAGTGCCCGGCCCCTGGGACGACAACGCCGGTCGCGTTCTCTGCCCACGCCCTGATGGAAGCAGCCATGTCCGGAATCGAGCCATGGGAGCTGGAGATTCCCAGGACCGGCAAGGTCAAGCGCCCTCGTTCGAGAGCGTCGTGATTCCTACGCGCCGATTCCGCCGCGTCGCGGTAATAGGCGAGCGACGCCGAAAGCCCTCCCTCGGCCGCGATCGCCGCGGCGTAATGGTCGACCTCGGCACCGTCGAAGGCGTTCGGGGACAGAGCCTTGACCTTCAAGAACCAGCCGACGTAGTCACGTTCGCGGCCGGTGAGCAGAGTCTCGGGCAGCTCGGGCACCAGGTGGAAGGCGAAGTGCCAGGTCTTCCAGGCCCGTTCGGGATCCGTCGGGATGGACTCCGGGAGGGTGATGCCGGGAATGCCGGCGTCGAGCAGAGCCACACCGTGCAGGCGCTCTTCGTGCGTCAGGGCCAGCGAGAAGGCGACCCAGGCCCCGATGTCGTGGCCGACGAGCCAGTACTTCGACACGTCCAGCGCGGTCAGCGCGGCCTGAACACGCGAAGCGACGGTGTGCGTGTCGTAGGCCCCTTGAGGGCGGTCGGAGTGGCCCTGCCCCGGCAGGTCGATCGCGATCACGCGGAATCGCTCGGCAAGGCCCGGCATCACCTTGCGCCAGGCCCACCAGGTCTGCGGGAATCCGGCGAGCAGGACGACGGTGGGACCGGCCGGCCGGCCGCCCTCCACGGCGTGCATCCGGATTCCCTCCGCGTCGACCCAGCGGTGGGTGAAGCCCGCGAGGTCGTACAGCGGCAACCCGGGGACCGGGTTCTGCTCGTAGGAGCGGGACGGGGTCGGGATCGGGGTCGGGGCCATGGCGTCGTCGGTCATGTCGTGAGCCTACGCCATCTTGAACTGAACGGTTCAAGATAGAGTGGGCAGGGCAAGCCCACAACGGCTGCTCCAAGAGCGAGGTGCGTGCGTGATGGCGGGGAAGAAGCAGTTCGACGTGGACATCGCGCTCGACGCGGCGATGGTCCAGTTCTGGCGGGCCGGATACGCCGACACGTCCCTCGACGACCTCTCCAGGACGACCGGCTTGAACCGCAGTTCCATCTACTCCTCGTTCGGCGACAAGGACGCGCTGTACCTGCGCTGCCTGGACCGCTACGCCGCGCGGTACGGAGGCAGGTACGACCTGGCGCTTTCCTGTGCGTCCGAGGACCCCCTCCAGGCGGTACGGGCGTTCTTCGAGGTCACCCTGCGACGCATCGCAGACCCCGACGTCCCCGATGGATGCCTGATCGCCCAGACCGCGATGGCGGCACCGGTACTCGGCCCCACGATCGCCGCCCGCGCGACGGAAGCGCTGGGCTTTCAGCGTGCGCGGCTGCGAGCCGCCCTGAGCGCCGCACGGTTGGCCGAGGGCGATGCCGACGACTTCGCGGTTCACCTGGCGGCGGTCAACCAGTCACTGGCCGTGCTGAGCCGGACGAGCGCGAGCCAGAAGCAGCTCCGCGCGGTCGTCGCCATCAGCCTGAACGCCCTCACCCACGCCATGCCCACCCAGAACTAGCCCCGCCCATCCCCCCCTGGGACTCCGCCCCGGACCCCGTATCGCGCAACCCATGACGGGGCCGAGGATGCCCATGCCGGCCGGCACCAAGTGGTCAGGGGCGCGAGGAACTGCGCGAGAAGCGAGCACGGCCCGCAGATCACCGACATTTCGGGGGCGCGAGGAACTGCGCGAGAAGCGAGCACGGCCCGCAGATCACCGCCGCTTTGGGGGCGCGGGGAACTGCGCGAGAAGCGAGCACGGCCCGCAGATCACCGCCGCTTTGGGGGCGCGGGGAACTGCGCGAAAGGGGCTACGGGCGGCGCGGCGCGGCCGTCGAGGCGCGCACCATCAGCTCACCCTGCACCGTCGCGATCCCCCCCGGCGGAGCCGGATCGAGAGCAAGGGCAAGACGGCCCGCCCGAGCCCCCGCCTCAGCCAACGGCAACCGCACCGTCGTCAGCCCCGGCACCGCATCCGCACTGAACGGCAGATCCCCGAACCCCGCCACCGACACCTCCCCCGGCACGGAAACCCCCCGGTCCCGCAGCGCCGCGCACGCCCCCAGCGCCACCGTGTCGTTCGCGGCCACCACAGCCGTCAACTCGCCATCCCTGCGCAGCAGTTCGAGCGTCGCATCGTACCCGGAACGCCGGTCGTAGGACCCGTGCACCACCAGGTGGTCGAGACGGAGTCCGGCCTCCGCGAGGGCGGCCCGGTGGCCCTCCAGGCGGTGCCGGGTCGTCGTGCGCTCGGTGGGCCCGGCCACGTAACCGATCCTGCGGTGGCCGAGCCCGATGAGGTGTTCCGCCAGGCGCCTGCTGCCGCCCCGGTTGTCGAACGCGAGCGTCGCGGTGACGCTGTCGCCGGGCAGCGGCGGCCGCCCGCACAGCACGATCCGGGTCCCCGCGTCGGCCAGCCGCGCCAGCTTCGCGGCGACCGCCGCCGCGTGCTCGGGGTCCTCAAGGGCACCGCCCGTCACGATGACGGCGGCCGCGCGCTGGCGCTGGAGCAGCGTCAGATAGGTCAGTTCGCGTTCCGGCGAGCCCCCGGTGTTGCAGATGACGGAGAGCTTCTCGCGCGCCCCGCGCTCCTCGCCGATGGCCGCCTGGGCCGCACCGGCGATGATGCCGAAGAACGGGTCGGCGATGTCGTTGACGAGGATGCCGACCAGATCGGACGTGGCCGCGGCGAGCGAACTCGCGGGCCCGTTCAGGACGTAGTCGAGGTCGTCGACCGCGCGCAGCACCCGCTCCCGCGTGGCCGCGGCCACCGGATAGTTGCCGTTGAGCACGCGCGACACGGTCGCCGGGGACACCTGGGCCCGAGCCGCCACGTCCGCCAGGGTCGCTGTCATCTCTGCCTCCGCACCGATCGGGCCGTGGTCGAACCGCGGCCGGCCAGGTCGCACCGTGCCACCGCGCCCCGGAACCGTGTCCGGGCCATGGTCGAACCACCGCCCGGCCGTTCAAGCTTTCGGCCTCTTGTCCGAGGCGCTGTGCGCAGGCTAGCGTCCTGCCCTGTAGAAAGCGCTTACTATCGCCGAACCGCCCACACCCACACACCTCACAGCCCCCATCCCACAGCTTCGGAGGGATCACATGACGGCGTCGTCACGCAGGACCGTGCGGATCGCCATGAACGGCGTCACCGGACGCATGGGTTACCGCCAGCACCTCGTACGCTCCCTCCTCGCCCTCCGCGAGCAGGGCGGCCTCGATCTGGGCGACGGGACCACGCTGTGGCCCGAGCCGGTCCTGATCGGCCGGCGCGACCACGCGCTGAAGGCGATGGCCGAACGGCACGGCCTCACCGAGTGGTCGACCGATCTGGACGCGGTGCTCGCCGATCCGAGCGTCGACATCTATTTCGACGCCCAGGTGACGTCCGCCCGCGAGGAGGCGCTCGGCAAGGCCATAGCGGCGGGCAAGCACGTCTACACCGAGAAGCCGACCGCGACCGGACTGGCCGGCGCGCTCGACCTGGCCCGGCTCGCCCGCGCGGCCGGCGTGAAGCACGGCGTCGTCCAGGACAAGCTGTTCCTGCCGGGCCTGCTGAAGCTGAGGCGTCTGATCGATGGCGGGTTCTTCGGCCGGATCCTGTCCGTGCGCGGCGAGTTCGGTTACTGGGTCTTCGAGGGCGACTGGCAGAGCGCGCAGCGCCCGTCCTGGAACTACCGGCGCGAGGACGGCGGCGGCATCGTCGTGGACATGTTCCCGCACTGGGAGTACGTCCTGCACGAGCTGTTCGGCCGGGTCACGTCGGTGACCGCGCAGACCGCCACCCACATCCCGCAGCGCTGGGACGAGCACGGCAAGCCGTACACGGCGACGGCCGACGACGCCGCGTACGGCATCTTCCGGCTGGAGGGCGGCGCGGTCGCCCAGATCAACTCCTCGTGGGCGGTGCGCGTCAACCGCGACGAACTCGTCGAGTTCCAGGTGGACGGAACCGAGGGCTCGGCGGTCGCGGGCCTGCGCAACTGCCGTGTGCAGCACCGTGGTTCGACGCCGAAGCCGGTGTGGAACCCCGACCTTCCCGCCACGGAGCCGTTCCGCGCTCAGTGGCAGGAGGTCCCGGACAACGACACGTTCGACAACGGGTTCAAGGCGCAGTGGGAGCTGTTCCTGCGGCACGTGGCGCTGGACGAGCCCTACCACTGGGATCTGTTCGCGGGTGCGCGCGGCGTGCAGCTCGCCGAACTGGGCCTGCGCTCCTGCGCCGAGGGCCGCCGTCTCGACGTTCCGGAGATCGCGCTGTGAGCCTCCTGCTGCCGGGCCCCGACGGCACGACGAACCGCTACGAGCCCCGCGCGGCCCCGCTCGCGCTGCCGCCGGGCCCGCCGCCCGCCTCCCGTTCGGTCTTCTCCGCCGCGCACGTCGTCGCGGACCCGTACGCCGACGTCGCGCCCGACGCGCCCGCCGCCGTCGACTGGGACGCCACGCTCGCCTTCCGCCGCCACCTGTGGTCGCACGGGCTCGGCGTCGCGGAGGCGATGGACACGGCGCAGCGCGGCATGGGCCTCGACTGGCCGGTGGCGGCGGAACTCATCCGCCGAAGTGCCGCCGAGGCGAAGGCAGTCGGCGGACGGATCGCCTGCGGTGTCGGCACGGACCAGCTCGGATCCGGCGCGCTCGCCGAGGTGCGGGCGGCGTACGAGGAACAGCTCGCGCTGGTCGAAGAGGCCGGTGCGCAGCCCATTGTGATGGCGTCGCGCGCCCTCGCGGCGGCGGCCCGAAGCGCCGAGGACTACCTCTCGGTCTACGAGCACCTGCTGCGCCAGGCGTCCGGCCCGGTCATCCTGCACTGGCTCGGCCCGATGTTCGATCCGGCGCTCGACGGCTACTGGGGCTCGGCCGACCTGGACGCGGCGACGGACACCTTCCTCGATGTCATCGCCGCCCACCCCGACAAGGTCGACGGCATCAAGGTGTCCCTCCTGGACGCCCGCCGCGAGGTGGAGCTGCGCCGCCGCCTCCCCGACGGCGTACGGTGCTACACCGGCGACGACTTCAACTATCCCGAGCTCATCGCGGGCGACGAACAGGGCTTCAGCCACGCCCTGTTGGGGATCTTCGACCCGCTGGGCCCCCTCGCCGCACAGGCGGTGCGCCTGCTCGACAAGGGCGACACCGGAGCCTTCCACGCCACCCTCGACCCGACGGTCCCCCTTTCCCGCCACCTCTTCGAGCCCCCGACCCGCTTCTACAAGACGGGCGTGGTGTTCCTGGCGTGGCTCGCGGGCCACCAGTCGCACTTCACGATGGTCGGCGGTCTCCAGTCGGCGCGCTCGCTGCGGCACTTCGCGCGGGCCTACGAACTGGCCGACGGGCTGGGCCTGTTCCCGGACCCGTCGCTGGCCGCGTCCCGCATGAAATCCCTCCTGACCGTGTACGGAGTAGCCCAGTGAGCAGTCCGGCGATCGTTCCTTCCCGCTTCAGCATCAACCAGATGACGGTGAAGCAGCTCGCCCTGCCGGAGCTGGTGGAGGCGTGCGTACGGCTCGGGGTGCGCGGGGTCGGGCTGTGGCGCGAGCCGGTGGCGGCGTACGGCCTGGAGGCGTCGGCAAAGCTGGTCCGCGGCGCGGGACTTGACGTGAGCTCGCTGTGCCGCGGCGGGTTCCTCACGGCGATCGACCCCGCCGAACGGGCGGCGGCGCTCGCGGACAACCGTGCGGCCATCGACGAGGCGGCGACGCTGGGCACGGACACGCTGGTGCTCGTCTCGGGCGGCCTTCCGCCCGGCTCCAAGGACCTCGCCGGCGCGCGGGAGCGGGTCGCCGACGCGCTGGCGTCGCTCGCGCCGTACGCCGCTTCGCGCGGGGTGCGCCTCGCGATCGAGCCCCTGCATCCGATGTTCGCATCGGACCGCTGCGTGGTGTCCACGCTCGGCCAGGCGCTGGGGATCGCGGAGCGGTTCCCTGCGGAGCAGGTGGGGGTGGTGGTCGACACGTACCACGTGTGGTGGGACGACGCGGCGCCGGCCGCGGTGGCCCGCGCGGGCGCCTCCGGCCGGATCCACGCGTTCCAGCTGGCGGACTGGGTGACGCCGCTTCCCGCGGGCGTGCTGCTCGGGCGCGGTCAACTGGGCTCTGGCTGCGTCGACTTGGCGGGGTGGTGTGCGCTGCTCGACTCGGTGGGGTACGGCGGGCCGGTGGAGGTCGAGCTCTTCAACGAGGCGTTGTGGGCGACGGACGGGGCGGCCCTCCTCACGGAAACGGCCCATCGCTTCAGCGAGCTGCGGTAGCCGTACCACCCCGTCCCCGTCACCCAGTCCGCGCAGTTCCCCGCGCCCCTGTAGGGCACCCGGAGCCGAGCGTCGCGCCCACCGCGGCGGAGCCGCAGGGTGTCGCAGCGGAAAGGGGCGGGGTGGGGAAGGAAACCCCCGTCGAAAGGAACCCCATGAAGCTCGCCCTCTCCACCCTCGGCCTCCCCGGCATCCCCATGCCGACCGTGGCACGGCTGGCCGCCACCACCGGATACCACGGGGTCGAGCTCAGGGCCCACCCCGAGGAACCCGTACACCCCGGCATCGGCGCCGACGAAAGGGCAGCCACGGCACGGCAGTTCAAGGACCACGGCATCCGGATCCTCGCCGTGGCCGGATACGCCAGAGTCGCCCAGCCCCTGACCCCCCACGAGCTCCCCGAACTCGTACGGCTGGCCCACGACCTGGGCGCCGCCTACGTCCGTGTCTTCCCCGGCGGCGACAACACCCCCGCCGCCACCGAAAGGGCCGTACAACAGCTGGCCGACGCGGCGGAGTTGGCCCGCGAGAGCAACGTACGCATCCTCCTGGAAACCCACGACTCGCACCGCACGGGCAGAGCCGCCGCCGCCGTCCTGGACCGCGTGGGCGACACCGGCGTGGGCGCGCTCTGGGACGTCATGCACACCTGGCTCGGCGGCGAGAGCCCGGCGGAGTCCTTCGCCCACCTCTCCCCCCACCTCGGCTACACGCAGGTGAAGGACATCGCATCGGCCGAGGACACCACCCCGCTCCCCCTCGGCACCGGTGTGCTCCCCCTCGCCGCCTGCCTGAGCCTGCTCCCGCAGGACGGCTGGGTGTGCTGGGAGTACGAGCAGCGCTGGTACCCGGAGGCCGCCCCGCTCCCCGGCCTCCTCCAGGCGGGCCAGGAGTACCTGACCCGCCGCACCGGACGGACGAGTTGAGCGCGCCGCCGCCCGCGAGGAGGCGTGGCCCTACTTGGTGAAGAAGGCCACCGAGCGCAGCTTCAGGCGGTCGGTGGCGGGCTTGCCGTGGGGCTTCAGCGTCCAGGAGTCACCGGTGCAGTCGGGCTCGGTGAACACCATGGCGGACATGTTCGTCCTGTTGTGGGGGGCGAACGCCGGCTCGGAGACATCCGGGTCGGCCGCTTCCTGGATGGTGATGCAGACGATGTCCTCCGGGTTGGACATGCCCCCTTCGTGCGGCCTGCCGTCCAGGCCGACGTACGTGTAGGTGAAGTCGCCGACCGCCGCGTGGGCGGGCGCGCCCAGCGTGGCGGTCAGCGCCAGGGCACCGCAGAAGGAGACGAGAGCATGGCGAAGACGCATGGAGACCCTTTCGGGAGGAGCGAGGCGAAGGGGTAGGTCTCGCGCTTCCTACCTGGACAGCCGTGGCGCCATCCCTGGGAGCCCTGCCGAAAGGATTCGCCGTCCCCCGTCCGGCCCACCCGCGCCGACCGGGGTCGTCGGGCCGGCCGACCCGGACCGCCGCCTCGCCCTCGCCCAGCCCGGTGAGACGGGGCTCGTCTCACCGGGCGAGCCGGGCGGGCAGCGGGCCTCCGCGCTCCCGCTCCCTCTCGCCCGCCCCCGGGGTTTCGCGCGTGGCCGCCCCCACCGACCGCGACAGCGACGTGAGCGCCACCCCGCCCACCAGGAGCGCCCCCGCACACCACCGCAGCGGCGTCACCGCCTCGCCGAGGAACAGTGCCGCCGAGGTCATCCCGAACACCGGCACGAGCAGGCTGAACGGCGCCACGGACGACGCCGGGTAGCGGCGCAGCAGCATGCCCCACGCCCCGAACCCGAACACCGTGCTGATCCACGCCACGTACACCAGCGCCCCCGCCCCGCTCCAGTCGAACCCGGCGAGCGCCTCGGCGTCCCGTCGCGGGCCTTCGAAGAGGAGGGACAGCGCGAGCAGCGGGAGTACGGGGACGACCGACACCCACACCATGAAGTTGAGCGCGTCGGGCGGGGCCGCCTTGCGGGTGAGGACGTTCGCGACGCCCCAGCACGCCGCCGCGGCCACGGTCAGCGAGAAGCCGAGCAGCGGGCCGCTCGTCCCCTCGTCCACCCCCGCCACCACGATCCCCGCCAGCGCCACACCCATCCCCAACAGGCGTACACCACGCAGCCGTTCACCCAGGACGGCCATCGCCACGACCGCCGTGAACACCGCCTGCACCTGAAGGACGAGCGAGGAGAGCCCCGCCGGCATCCCCCGGCTCATTCCGATGAACAGCAGCCCGAACTTCGCCACGCCGAGCACGAGCCCCACCGCCACGATCCATTTCCGGGCGACCTTGGGCCGGCCGACGAAGAACACGGCGGGCAGCGCCGCGACGAGGAAGCGCAGGGCGGAGAACAGGAGCGGCGGGAAGTGGCCGAGGCCTACGTCGATGACGACGAAGTTCACCCCCCAGACGGCGGCGACGAGAACGGCGAGCAGGATGTGTACGGGACGCATGCGTCGAGGATCAGCGCCGCCGACCCTTCAGCACCAGCGCGGATTCCTTGATGATGAAATGAAGCAACGCTTAATCCGCTCCTTCACCACCACCTCGGCCCGCCCGACTCACCCGACGGAGGCCCCGTGCTCGATCTGGCCAGGCTGCGCGCGCTGCACGCGGTCCACGTCCACGGCTCGGTCGCCGCCGCTGCCGCGGCGCTCGGCTACACCCCGTCCGCCATCTCGCAGCAGATCACGAAGCTGGAACGCGAGACCCGTACGACCCTGCTCGAACGCCGGGGCCGAGGCATCGCCCTCACCGAGGACGCACTGCAACTGGCCTCTGCGGCACAGGAGTTGCTGACCATTGTCGAGCGTACGGAGACCACGCTCGAAGAGCGGCGCGGACGGCCCGCCGGGGTGCTGACCGTGGGCGCGTTCCCCACGGCCGCACGCGGCCTGCTCCCGGCCGCCCTCGCCACGCTCGCCCGCGAACACCCCGCCCTGGAAACGCGGTTGTCCGAAGTCGATCCGCACCTCTCCGTCGACCTCGTCGCCAAGGGCCTCATCGACCTGGCCGTCGCCCACGACTGGGACATCGCCCCACTGCCCGCCCCCGACGGCGTCGAGCACGCGCCCATCGGCGACGACCACTGCGACGTCCTGGTCCCGGCGGACCACCCACTGGCGTCCCGCCGCGTAGTCCACCGCGCCGACCTCGCCCACGAACCCTGGATCTGCCAGCCGCCCGGCTCGGTCTGCCACGACTGGCTCGTCCGCACCCTGCGCGCCGACGGCCACGAGCCCGATCTGCGCCACCAGGCGGCCGAGTACCACACCCAACTCGCCCTGGTCGCAGTCGGTTTGGGCATCGCGCTCGTACCGCGTCTGGGCCGGGGCCCGCTCCCCGAGGCCGTCGTGGCCCTCCCCCTCACCCCCGTCCCGACCCGCCGCCTCTACGCCCTGTGGCGCACCGGCGCGGCCCGCCGCCCGGCGATCAAGGCGGCGGTGCGGGCGGTACGGGACGCGTGGCAGGACGACGCCGGCGGCGTCAGCCGTTGAGGCCGTCGCCCTTGACCGCGTCCACGAACGAGGTCCACGCGCCCGTCCCGAACACGACGGCCGGCCCGGTCGGATTCTTGCTGTCCCGCACGGGCACGCACGCGGAGCACGCGTCGCTGAACTCCAGGCATTCGCCGCTCTCGCCGCCGCTGTACGAGGACTTCCGCCAAGTGGCGTACGCGTCGTTCACTTCGAGGCACTGGCCGCTGTCGCCGCCGCTATGGCTGGACTTGCGCCAACCGGTCAACACGGAGGCGTTGGGAATGATCTGCTCACTGCGCATCATGCTCGTAATCCTCCGCCACAGAACGGATCAGCGCCAGAGAGCTTTGGTGCGACAACGCATCGCCGAGAGCGTGGTCGTAGGCCTCCTGGCACTGCCTCACCACGGACGGAAGCTCCCATACCCGGCCGTTGTTCAAGCCTTCCACGTACGCGATGGGCGGGAGGTCGCTGAACCACATCAACGAGACATGGCCCTCCAACAAGGCGTGTGCGCCTGCCTCGTACGGGAGTACATGAAGGCGGATGCGACGACCCTCGCCCAACGCCACTAGGTGACGCAGCTGTTCGCACATCACGAGCGGACCGCCTATGGGCCGCCGCAGCACAGCTTCGTCGAGCATCGTCCACACAACGGGGTTGTCGAAGTCATGAAGGACTCCGGCTCGCGCCAGCCGCGCCCCAAGCAGCCGGTCACGTTCCTGGTCACTCTTGGGCGGATGCCCCGAGCTGAGCACCTCGTGCGCGTACGCCTCCGTCTGGAGGAATCCCGGCACCAACTTGGGCGCGTACTGACGAATCAGTGTCGCCTGCTGCTCGAACTCCAGCGCCTCTTCGAAGTGCTCAGCCACTTGGCGCCCGTCCAGCGTCGGCAGGAACCGCTCGAAGAACCCGCCGGTGTCCAGCACCATGTCAAGCCTCCGCGCATCGGCGACGTCCGGCCGGCGCCGCCCCGCCTCGATGTGGGCGATATGTGTGCGCGACATCATCGCAAGTCGGCTGAGCTCCTCCTGAGTGAGACCGGCGGCCTCGCGCCTGGCCTTGAGTTCCTCGCCGTATCGAATACGGGATACGGGATTGTCCTCGATCGCCACACCATCAACTCCCCTGCGTGCAGGTGCCGTTGTCACGCTCTGTGCACTGTTCAGCGTACGGAACGTGACCCCACGCTGTGAGCGGAACACCACACACAGTGAGAGGCAGTCGCATGGCAGCGCACGGCGTCGGGGCGTACGTCGCCCATACCGGTACCGACGTGTACGGGCCCGGAAAGGTGATCGGCGCGGACGGAGAGTGGCGGCGGGTGCGGTTCGTGTACTTCGTCGCCACCATCGCCGTACGTGATCTGCGTACCGCCTCCGCGCAGGAGGAAGAGGAGGTGTGCGCATGGCTGATGGAGAAGACCGCCCGGCATGGGGGCAACTGGTAGCCGGGCCCGCGCTCGCGTTGCGGGTGACGCACGACGGGGGCCGGACCTGGCAGCCGTACGTCATGCCGCATCCGCCCACCCCATGGCGCGGACGGGCGACGGCGAACGAGGCGGACGTCGAGGTGGCGGGCCGCCGGGGCCACCTGGCGGCGGGACGGGAGTAGCGGGGCGGCGGTTATCCAGGCCGGGGCGCGCGGGGCGGGTTCGCGCGCGGAGCCTTGACTGACAATAACTTTCCGGATAACGGTTCGGGAGTGGAAGTTTCTTCCACTCCCTGGCAAACCCCGCTTCGCCGGAAGGAGCCGCACGTGCAGCACCGCACCTCAAGACGCAGCCTCCTGACCACCACCGCCGCCGTGGCCGCCGCGACCGCCCTCGGGTCCCGGCTGCCCGCGTCCGCCGCGAGCGCCGCGTCCGGCGCGTCCGGCTCGTCCGGCGTCAGCGCCACTGATGCCGCGCGGGACCGGGACGCCGACCGCCGTCTGCGCGCGGTCATCGCCCGCATGTCGGTCGAGGAGAAGATCGGCCAGCTCTTCGTCATGCGGATCTACGGGCACTCGGCCACCGCCCCCGACCAGGCGGACATCGACGCCAACCTCCGCGAGATCGGGGTGCGCGACGCGGCCGAGCTCATCGCCAGGTACCACGTCGGCGGCATCATCTACTTCACCTGGGCGCACAACACCCGCGACCCGCACCAGATCGCCGCCCTTTCCAACGGCATCCAGGCGGCCGGGCTCGCCCAGCGCGTTCCGGTGCCGCTGCTCATCGCCACCGACCAGGAACACGGGATCGTGTGCCGGGTCGGCGCGCCGGCCACGCTCTTCCCCGGCGCGATGGCGATGGGCGCGGGCGGCTCGACGGCGGACGCCCGCACGCTCGGCCGGATCTCGGGCGCCGAGCTCGCCGCGATCGGCATCCGCCAGGACTACTCGCCCGACGCCGACGTGAACATCAACCCCGCCAACCCCGTCATCGGCGTACGGAGCTTCGGGGCGGACCCGGCCGCCGTGGCCCGGATGGTCGCGGCCGAGGTGCGCGGCTACCAGGAGGCGTCGGTCGCCGCGACCGCCAAGCACTTCCCCGGGCACGGCGACACCAGCGTCGACAGCCACACCGGGATCCCGGTCATCACCCACAGCCGTGAGGAGTGGGAGCGGCTTGACGCGCCGCCGTTCAAGGCCGCGATCGCGGCCGGGATCGACGCGATCATGACGGCGCACATCCAGTTCCCCGCGCTCGACCCGAGCAACGACCCGGCGACCCTGTCCCGCCCCATTCTCACCGGCATCCTGCGCGAACAGCTCGGCTACGACGGGGTCGTCATCACGGACTCGCTCGGCATGAAGGGCGTACGCGACAAGTACGGCGACGACCGGGTGCCGGTGCTGGCCCTGAAGGCGGGCGTCGACCAGCTGCTCGATCCGCCCAAGCTGGACGTGGCGTTCGCCGGGGTGCGGGCGGCGGTGGCGAGCGGCGAGCTGAGCGAGGCCCGCCTCGACGCGTCCGTGCTGCGCGTTCTGCGGCTCAAGGAGCGGCGCGGCCTGTTCGCCCGGCCGTACGTCAGCGACCGGGGCGTCGACCGGGTCGTGGGTACGCGGGCCCACCGCGCGGCGGCCGACGAGATCGCCGAGCGGACCACGACGCTGCTCGCCGATCCGCGCGGGCTGCTGCCGCTGTCGCGCCGGCGTCACCGCCGGGTCCTGGTCGTGGGCGCCGACCCGGACTCGCCGTCCGGCACGACGGGCCCGCCCACGACCGTCCTGGCGGACGCGCTGACCGAACTCGGCTTCCAGGCAACGGCGTTGCCGACGGGAACCCTTCCGACTCCGGCGCAGATCGCTGCGGCGGTCGCGGCGTGCGCGGGGCGGGACGTGGTGGTCGTGGGCACGTACAACGCCGGGGCGGGCGGTGCGCAGAGCCGACTGGTGGCGGCCCTGGGCGCGACGGGTGTGCCGGTCGTCCACCTCGCGCTGCGCAACCCGTACGACGTCGCGTACCTGAGCGGGTACGGGGCGTCGCTCGCGACGTATTCCTGGACGGACGTCGAACTCCGCGCGGCGGTACGGGTGTTGGCCGGTCGCACCCGCCCCCGGGGCCGCCTCCCGGTCGCGGTACCCCGCGCGGACGACCCGACCCGGGACCTCTACCCGATCGGCCACGGCCTGTCGTACTGACGCACCCCCTGGAGCTCTACCGAGCCCCGTCAGGGGAGCGGGGAACGGCGCGACCAGCCACGCACGGTCCGCAACCGAAAGCGGGGTTGGGGGTCGGGGGCTCCACCCCGGGGCGGTGTGCGGGCCGGACGGGCCCGGGGTGGAGCCGCCGGGGTTACGGGCGCAGGGACGGTTCCCGCGTGAGCTGGGGCGCGTCCAGCTTCGCGTCGTACGGGGACTGCGGCTTCGCCGGAGCCGGATCCAGGCCCGCCCAGCGGAGAATGGAAGCCGTGGCGCTGGACTTCTGCGTGGCCGGAAGCAGGGACACCTTCGAGCCGTGGTTGCCACCCGGCACGGTGTAGACGTAGGAGTCACGCACGCCCGCCCCGAGCGAGAAGCGCTCCGCGCCCCACGGGTCGTTCTGCCCGTACACGTACAGCATGTGGTCCGCGTGGTGCTTGACCCACGAGTCGACGTCGCGCATCGCGCCCGGCTGGAACCGCATCGGGATGCTGCGCGGCACGAAGTTGCGCGGCGGCTGGTAGCCGTAGCGGCTCAGCTTGCCGAGCCAGGGCTGCTTGATGGTGGGCGAGCCCAGCTGCGTACCGGCCTGGTAGTAGTACGCCGTGTACGGCGCCAGGCCCTGGTCGGTGTAGAAGGAGAAGCCGGAGATCGTGTCGACGGAGTCCCAGATCGCCTGGTCGGTGGCGTGCGCCGCGTCGCCCGGGATCGTGGTGCAGTCAGCGAGGAGGCTGTACTGCCAGAAGCCCCACACGTAGTCGAGCACGACCGCCTCGTACGCCTTGTCGAGGGAGCCGACCGTCGTGAAGGTGTAGCCGTTCGCGGCCGCGTACTCCTGGTACTTCTTCTCCAGGGGCCCGCGCCGCACCAGCGCCTCGCGCTGCACGCCCTCCAGCTTGTCGCGGCACTCCTTGGTGCCGACCGACGTGAAGAAGCGGTCGTACGCCGAATCCTCGGTGTTCACCACGTCGTTGGGCGCCACGTACGCGACGACGCCGTCCATGTCGCGCGGGTAGAACCGCTTGTAGTACGTGGCCGTCATGCCGCCCTTGGAACCGCCGGTGGTCAGCCAGTTCTTCGAGTAGAGCGGCTTCAGGGCCTTGAAGATGGCGTGCTGGTCACTGGCCGCCTGCCATATGTCGTCCTTGGCCCAGTTGGTGGGCGTGGGACGCGACTGGGGGAAGAAGCGGTACTCGACGGAGACCTGGTTGCCGTCCACGATCTGCGTCGGCTCGCTGCGACTGGGGGTGGTCGAGACGTCGTAGCCGCTGGTGTACATCACCGTCGGCCGGTCGGTGTCCTTGTGCAGCACGGTGATCCGCTGCTTGAAGGTGGCCCGGCTGTACGGGTTGTGGTGGTCCACCGGCTGCGTGAAGTTCAGTACGAAGTAGCGGTAGCCGGCGTACGGCTTCTCCTCAATGAGACTCATCCCGGGTATCGCCAGGATGCGGTCCTTGATGTCCGGCTCGGCGGCGGTGGCCGCCCCTGCCGTGGCTCCGGTCGCGGTCATCGTGCCTATCAGCACGACGAGCGACAGCAGCCATCTGAGCGCCTTGCGCATGCACACTCCCCTGTGGGGCCCCTGTGGGCTCGGAACGTGGTCCCGCGAACCTAGCCGGGGCAACACCGGGCCCGCCAGACCCCGTTGATCACAGGGGAGTCATGGATTCCGCGGGAGGGCGGGGGGGCAGCAGACCCAGCCCGTCTGGGCCGAGCTTCCCGATATCGCGCCCGTGGCGCGGACGCAGCGGTTGCCCGAGTACACCGTGACCGGACCGGCGCGCTGGGTGTAGACGCCCGAGTCGCCGGCGGGCGCGCCGCCGCGGGCCTGGATGGTGACCGACATCTGGCGCCGGGGGCCCGCGCTCCTGGCGACGGTCGTCGCGCAGGCGTAGCCGTTGCCCTTGTACAGGCGCAGCTCGCCCGCGCTGAACCCGACCGTCCTGACGGCTCGTCCCGCGCAGGCGGCGGCCGCGTCGGCGCTGCCGCCGGCCGGGCCGAACACGACGAGGCCACCCGCCATCGTGAGCACCGCGAGCCCCGGGCCGAGGAGCCCCCTCTTCCGCACACCGCCGAACATCGCACCGAACACGCTTGCACCTTTCCGCCACTTGCGCGTATGTGGGGAGGGACGCGAGAAGTCGTCCGACGGTTCTCGGGTCTCGCCGCGCACCCGGCACCCGAGCAGTTCCCCGCGCCCCCAACTCCGCCGTGCGGGCCGGCACGGACATCCTCAGCCCCGTCCGGGCTGAAACCCGCTTTCGGCTGCGGACCGTGCTCGCCTCTCGCGCAGTTCCCCGCGCCCCTCGACTACGCGGTGCCGGGCAGGGGGGTCAGGTGCGGGCGGGTTCGGTTTCGGGTCGGCCGATGAAGGTGTGCCACAGGCGGGCGTACGTGCCGTTCGCCGCGAGGAGTTCGTCGTGGGTGCCGTCCTCCGCGACCCGCCCCCCGTCCATCACGATCACGCGGTCCGCCCGCGCCGCCGTGGTCAGGCGGTGGGCCACGACCAGGGTGGTGCGGCGGCCTGTGAGGCGGTCGGTGGCCTGGTTGACCTGGGCCTCCGTCGCGAGGTCGAGCGCCGCCGTCGCCTCGTCGAGCAGCAGGACGTCGGGGTCGACCAGTTCCGCGCGGGCCAGCGCGATGAGCTGGCGCTGCCCGGCGGAGAGGTTGCGGCCGCGCTCGGCGACCTCGTGGAGGTAGCCGTCGTCGAGCGTGGCGATCATGTCGTGGGCGCCGACCGCGCGCGCCGCCGCCTCCACCTCGGCGTCGCTCGCCTCGGGACGCCCGTACGCGATGGCGTCGCGGACCGTGCCGGCGAAGAGGTACGCCTCCTGCGGGACCACGCCGAGCCGGTGCCGGTAGGCGGTGATGTCCAGGTCGCGCAGGTCCGTGCCGTCGGCGGTGACCCGCCCGGCCGTCGGATCGTAGAAGCGCGCCACCAGCTTGACGAGGGTGGACTTGCCCGCGCCGGTCTCGCCGACGAAGGCGACGGTCTGCCCGGCCGGTATGCGCAGGTCGACCCCGCTGAGCGCTTCCTCGGGCTCGTCGGCGTCGTCGGCGGACCCGTACGCGAAGTCGACGTTCTCGAAGGCGATCTCGCCCCGCAGCGACAGGACGTCGAGGGGCTCGCGGGCGTCGGCGGTGGAGGGCTTCTCGCGCAGCAGTTCCTGGATGCGCTTGAGCGACACCGCCGCCTGCTGGTAGCCGTCGAAGACCTGCGAGAGCTGCTGCACCGGGGCGAAGAACAGGTCGATGTAGAGGAGGTAGGCGACGAGCGCACCCGTGGTGAGGGTGCCGGCGTCGACGCGGTGTGCGCCGACGATCAGGACGGCGGCCGCCGCCACCGAGGACAGGAGCTGCACGAACGGGAAGTACACCGAGATCAGCCACTGGCCGCGCACCCGCGCCTGGCGGTAGTGGTCGCTGCGCTCGGCGAACCGCTCGGCCCCGTCGTGCTCGCGCCGGAACGCCTGCACGATGCGCAGGCCCGACACCGACTCCTGGAGGTCGGCGTTGACGACGCTGATGCGCTCACGGGCGAGTTCGTACGCCTTCACGCTCTTCCTGCGGAACACGTAGGTGCCGACGACGAGCAGGGGGAGCGTGGCGAAGACGACGAGGGCGAGCTGGATGTCGATGACGAGCAGCGCCACCATGATGCCGAAGAACGTGACGACGGAGACGAACGCGGTGACCAGGCCCGTCTGGAGGAACGTGGACAGCGCGTCCACGTCCGTCGTCATGCGGGTCATGATGCGTCCGGTCAACTCCCGTTCGTAGTAGTCGAGTCCGAGCCGCTGGAGCTGGGCGAAGATCTTCAGGCGCAGGGTGTAGAGAATGCGTTCGCCGGTGCGGCCGGTGAGCTGCGTCTCGCGGGTCTGGGCGAGCCACTGCACGGCGACGCTGAGCAGTGCCAGGCCGGCCGCCGTCCAGACGGCGCCGAGCGCGAGCTTGGTGACGCCTTGGTCGATGCCGTGCCGGATCAGGATCGGCAGGATCAGCGACATTCCCGCGTCGATCACGACGAGGAGGAGCGAGGCGAGGAGGGGAAGGCCGAAGCCGCGGAGCAGCCGGCGCAGGCCGTAGGAGTCCTCCGCCTGGACGGCCTTCGCCTCGTCTATCGCGGGGACGTCGGTGGCGGGCGGCAACGCCTCGACCTGGGCGAGCAGTTCGGGGGTGGCAGGCATGCCGCCGGGGGCGGCGGACTCCGCCTTGTCCTCGCGTACCCACAGCGGCGGGGTGATGCCGCGCTCGGCGTCGAACTCGGCATCCAGCTCCTCCCGTACGGAGCGGTCCTCGTCCTCCGCGTGCGGGGCGGGCGGGGTGTGGCCCGGCGACACCCCGCCGAGCTCGTCGGGGTCGGTGAGCAGGCGGCGGTAGAGGGCGCTGTCGCGCTGGAGCTCGTCGTGGGTGCCGATCGCGGCGAGCCGTCCGCCGTCGAGCACGGCGATGCGGTCGGCGAGGCCGAGGGTGGAGCGGCGGTGTGCGATGAGCAGGGTGGTGCGGCCGGCCATGACCGACTTGAGGGCCTCGTGGATCTCGTGCTCGACGCGGGCGTCGACGGCCGAGGTCGCGTCGTCGAGGACGAGCAGGCGGGGGTCGGTGAGGATGGCGCGGGCGAGCGCGATGCGCTGGCGCTGCCCGCCGGAGAGGGTCAGGCCGTGCTCGCCGACGGTGGTGTCGTACCCCTTGGGCAGCTCGGAGATGAACCGGTCCGCCTGGGCGGCACGGGCCGCCCTGTCGATCTCCTCCTGGGTGGCGTCCGGCTTTCCGTACGCGATGTTGGCGCGGACGGTGTCGGAGAAGAGGAAGGAGTCCTCGGGGACCAGGCCGATGGCGGCGCGCAGCGAGGAGAGCGTGAGCTCGCGCACGTCGTGGCCGCCGATGAGGACGGCGCCGTGCGCGACGTCGTAGAAACGCGGCAGCAGGAGCGAGACGGTGGACTTGCCGGAGCCGGACGAGCCGACCACGGCGACGGTCTCGCCGGGCCGGATGGAGAGGGAGAAACCGTCGAGGACAGGCCGCCCGTCGTCGTAGCCGAAGCGCACGTCGTCGAACTCGACGGTGGCGGGGGCGTCCGGGGACAGCTCCATGGTGCCGTCCTGCATCGACGGCTCGGTGTCGATGAGCTCGAGGACGCGCTCGACGCCGGCCCGCGCCTGCTGGCCCACGGTGAGCACCATGGCGAGCATGCGGACGGGGCCGACGAGCTGGGCCAGGTAGGTGGAGAAGGCGACGAACGTGCCGAGCGTGATCTGGCCACGGGTCGCGAGCCAGCCGCCGAGCGCCAGCATGGCGACCTGTCCGAGGGCCGGGACGGCCTGGAGGGCCGGGGTGTAGCGGGAGTTCAGCTTGATGGTGCGCAGGCGGCCCGCGAACAGCTTGCGGCCGACCTCGCGGAGCTTGCCCGTCTCCTGGTCCTCCTGGCCGAAGCCCTTGACGACCCGGACCCCGGACACGGCGCCGTCGACGACCCCGGCGACGGCGGCGGCCTGGCCCTGGGCGTACCAGGTGGCGGGGAACAGGCGGGCGCGGCTGCGTCTGGCGATGAACCAGAGGGCCGGCGCCACGGCGAGGGCGACGAGGGTCAGGAGCGGCGAGAGCCACGCCATGATCACGATGGAGATCACGAAGAGCAGGACGTTGCCGATGGTCATCGGCAGCATGAAGAGCAGGCCCTGGATCAGCTGGAGGTCGCTGGTGGCGCGGCCGACGACCTGTCCGGTGGACAGCTCGTCCTGGCGCCGCCCGTCGAGGCGGGTGATCGTGCGGTACATCTCGGTGCGCAGGTCGTGCTGGACGTCGAGGGCGAGGCGCCCTCCGTAGTACCGCCGTACGTACGTCATGGCGTACACCACGACGGCGCAGGCTATGAGGAGCCCGGTCCAGACGGCGAGGGAGCGGGTGTGGTCGCCGATGACGTCGTCGATGACGACCTTGGTGATCAGCGGTACGAGCGCCATGACGGCCATGCCGCCGAGCGACGAGCCGAGCGCCAGCACGACATTGCGCCGGTAGCGCCAGGCGTACCCGGTCAGCCTGCGCGCCCACCCCTGTTGCGCACCCTCCGTCACGTGATTCCTCCCGTCGGTACCTGGTCCTGCCGCAAGCCCCAACACGGGGGCCTGCGGATTTCATCCCGCCGCAACACATACGGGACGTAGGTCCTAGGACCCGTCCGACGGCGGGACGGCCCCACCGCGGGGGCGGGCCGGGCCTCGGCGGGGTCTCAGAGGTGCGTCGGCGCGAACATCTTCAGGAGGGCGGGGAGGACTACCACCGAGGGCCCGGGGGCGGCCAGCGCCTTGGACAGGTCGGCGGTCAGGGTGTCCGCGGTGGTGCGGACGGCCGGGACGCCGAAGGACTCGGCGAGGGCCACGAAGTCCGGCCGGGCCAGCTCGGTGGCGGTGGCCTCGCCGAACGTGTCCGTCATGTACTCGCGCAGGATGCCGTAGCCGCCGTCGTCGACGATCAGCCAGGTGACCGGGAGGTCGTACTGCCTGGCCGTGGCGAGCTCCGCGATCGAGTACATCGCGCCGCCGTCGCCGGACACCGCGAGGACCGGGCGCCCGGGGTCGGCGACGGCCGCGCCGAGGGCCGCGGGGAAGCCGTAGCCGAGGCCTCCGGCGCCCTGCGCCGAGTGCATCGAGCCGGGCCAGGCCGACCAGGCCCAGTAGGCGAGGATCGTCATGTCCCAGAAGCTGGGCGACCCGGCGGGCAGTGCCTCGCGCACGGCGGCCAGGATGCGCCGCTCCTCGCCCACGTCCTGCGCGTCGATCCGCTCGCGGACCTTCCCGAGCACGGTCCGTACCCGCTCGGCCGCCGTGTCGTCGTCACGTTCCGCGACCGTTTCGAGCAGGGCCTGGAGGGCGATGCGGGCGTCCGCGTGGATACCGAGGGCCGGGTGGTTGGACTCCAGCTTGCCGAGGTCGGCCTCGATCTGGACGATCCGGCCGCGCGGCTGGAACGTGTGGTAGTTCGACGACAGCTCGCCGAGTCCGGAGCCGATCACGAGCAGGACGTCGGCGTCCTCAAGGAAGTCCGTGGTGTGCCGGTCCTCCAGCCAGGACTGGAGCGAGAGCGGGTGCTCCCACGGGAAGGCGCCCTTGCCGCCGAAGGTCGTCACGACCGGCGCGTCCAGCTTCTCGGCGAGCGCGAGGAGCTTGCCGGCGGCGTCGGCGCGTACGACACCGCCGCCCGCGATGATGGCGGGGCGGGCCGCGTTCGCCAGCAACTCGGCTGCCATGGCGGTCAGTTCGGGGCGCGGGACGACGTCCTCGGGGAACGCGTCCATGGGCGTGACGACGGGCAGCGCCGTCTCGGCGAGCAGCACGTCCTGCGGGATCTCCACCCACACGGGGCCGTGCGGCGCGGTCAGCGCCGACTCCCAGGCGGCCGCGATCGCGGAGGGGATCTGCGACTGGCTGCGCACGGTGTGGACGGACTTGACCACGTCGCGGAACGAGGCCTTCTGGTCGCGCAGTTCGTGGAGATAGCCGTGCCGTCCGCCGCCAAGTCCCGCCGTAGGGACCTGACTTGAGATCGCGAGGACCGGTGACGAGGCGGCCGCCGCCTCCTGGAGGGCGGCGAGCGAGGTCAGCGCGCCGGGGCCGGTCGAGAGGAGCAGCGGGGCCGCCTCGCCGGTGACCCGGCCGTACGCGTCGGCGGCGAAGCCCGCGTTGTTCTCGACCCGGAGGCCGACGTACCGCAGGTCCGAGCGGCGCAGCGCGTCGAACATGCCGAGCGCGTGCTGGCCCGGCAGTCCGAACACGGTGGTGGCGCCGAGCCCGGCGAGGGTCTCGACCACCAGGTCACCGCCGTTGCGCCCGGCGGGCGGGTTGAGGGCGGCTTCCACCTGGCGCGGCGTGGGGCGCAGCACGAGGTCGTGGTCGTGGGTCATCGCGTCCTCTCCTTGGAGTCCTTGGAGCTCGGCCTTCGGCCCGGCGCCGGTCCCCCGGCCGCCGGGCCGATGCTGTTGATCGTTCCCGGTCCGTTCCGCGCTTCAGGCGCGGCTCGCCGCGATCTGGCGGGACATGATCGTGGTCAGCTCGTAGGCGGTGTGCGAGGCGGCCACGCTGGTGATCTCGGCGTGGTCGTAGGCCGGGGCGACCTCGACGACGTCGGCGGAGACCAGGTTGCAGGAGGACAGGCCCCGCAGGATCTCCAGGAGCTCGCGCGAGGTCATGCCGCCGGCCTCGGGGGTGCCGGTGCCGGGCGCGTGGGCCGGGTCGAGGCAGTCGATGTCGATGGAGATGTACAGCGGGCGGTCGCCGATGCGCTGGCGGAGCTGGTCGGCGACCTCGTCGGCGCCGCGCCGGTAGACGTCGGCGGAGGTGACGATGCCGAAGCCCATCTTCTCGTCGTCGGTCAGGTCCTGCTTGCCGTACAGCGGGCCGCGGGTACCGACGTGCGAGAGCGCCTCGGTGTCGAGGATGCCTTCCTCGACGGCCCGGCGGAACGGGGTGCCGTGGGTGTACTCGGCGCCGAAGTAGGTGTCCCAGGTGTCGAGGTGCGCGTCGAAGTGGAGCAGCGCGACCGGGCCGTGCTTCTTGGCGACGGAGCGGAGCAGCGGCAGCGCGATGGTGTGGTCGCCGCCGAGCGTCATGAGGCGGGCGCCGGTGCCGAGCAGGTCGTCGGCGGCCGCCTCGATCGTGTCGACGGCCTCGTTGATGTTGAACGGGTTGGCCGCGATGTCACCGGCGTCGGCGACCTGGGCGAGCGCGAAGGGCGAGGCGTCCTGGGCGGGGTTGTACGGGCGCAGCAGACGGGAGGCCTCGCGGATGGCGTTGCCGCCGAAGCGGGCGCCGGGCCGGTAGGAGACACCGCTGTCGAAGGGCACGCCGACCACGGCGACATCGGCGGTGCCGACCTCGTCGAGGCGGGGCAGCCGGGCGAAGGTCGCGGGCCCGGCGTACCGCGGAATGCGGGACGAGTCGATCGGACCGCGCGGCGTTTCGTTGCTGCTCATCTGAATTGCCCTTCGTTTCAGCGTTTATGCGCTTTATCAGTGTGACTCTAGCTGTGCGCCGGTGCCGCGTCGGCGGCCGCCGGCTCGTCGGGATCCGGTCCGTCGGGAGCCGGCCCCTCGGGATCCGGCCCCTCGGGATCCGGCCCCTCGGGATCCGGTCCGCGCCCGGCCAGCCGCTCGCGCCAGACGGCGAGCACCGCGGCGTCGGTCGGCTCGGTGGCGTACGACACGACGACGTACGCGAGGAGCGAGGCGAGCAGCCCGTAGTAGACGGGCTCGTTGGCGAGGATGCCGTAGCGCACCATGAGCGCGACGACCGCGAGGCCGCCGACGACCACCGAGGCGAGCGCGCCCGAGGCGGTGCCGCGCTTCCACAGCAGCCCGCCGAGGATCGGCACGAGCAGCCCGCCCACGAGCAGGTCGTAGGCGACGGTGAGGCCCTCGACGACGCTGCTCAGGCGGGTCGCGATGACGATCACGACGAGGCCCATGACGAGGATGAAGACCCGGTTGCCCTTCACCTCGTCGTGGTCGGTGCCGGCCTGCCCGGACCTGCCGCGCAGCCGCGCCCAGATGTCATTGTTGGCGACGGTGGCGGAGGCGATGAGCGCGCCGGAGGAGGTGGACATCACGGCGGCGAGGGCGGCGGCGAGCACCAACCCCCTTACACCGACGGGGAGTTCGGCCTTCACGATGGTGGCGAACGCGTCGTCGGCGCTGCCGAGGTTCGGGTAGAGCACCTTGGCGGCGGTGCCGATGACGGCGCCCGCGACGGCGTACACCAGGCAGTACGTCCCGGCGACGGTGCCGCCGAGCCGGGCGACCTTGTCGCTGCGCGCGGTGAACACGCGCTGCCAGATGTCCTGCCCGATGAGCATGCCGAACGTGTAGATCAGGACGTACGTGAAGATCGTCTCGCCGCCGATGCCGAGCGGGTCGAAGTAGCCGGTGGGCAGCTTCGCCTTCATCGCGCCGAAGCCGCCGGCCTTGACGACGGCGATGGGCAGCAGGAGCAGCAGCACCCCGATCGTCTTGACGACGAACTGCACCATGTCGGTGAGGGTGATGGACCACATGCCGCCGAGCGTCGAGTACGCGACGACGATGGCGCCGCCGAGGACGATCGCGACCGTGCGGTTCAGATCGAAGAGGACGTCGAAGATGGTGGCGTAGGCGATGGTCGAGGTGACCGCGAGCATCAGCGTGTAGGCCCACATCACGAGTCCGGAGATGAGCCCGGCCCGGCCTCCGTAGCGCAGGTCCAGCATCTCGGAGACGGTGTAGACGCGCAGCCGGGCGATGCGGGCGGAGAAGAAGACGGAGAGCGCGAGAAGACCGAGGCCGATGGTGAACACCATCCAGGCGCCGGACAGGCCGTACGTGTAGCCGAGGCCCACGCCGCCGATGGTGGAGGCGCCGCCGAGCACGATGGCGGCCATCGTCCCGGAGTACATCGCGGGCCCCAACCGTCGCCCCGCGACGAGGAATTCGGACTTCGACCGGGCGCGGCGCATGCCCCACCAGCCCATCGCCAGCATCCCGGCGAGATAGACGACGATCACTGTGTAGTCGACGGCCATGCGGGGCCCTCCTTCGCGCTCACTCGGTGGCGTGTCGTGCAGGGGGTTGTCGAGGCTCGGGGGAGACATCGAGGGTCCGTCGGCTGTTCGCGGGGACATCCGCCCGTACCCGCGGCCTTCGGTTCGGCACGACCTTAGGTGGCCGGAAAGCAACGTTGAAGTGTACGTTTCCTCCACTCCTGACGCTGCCGATGGATGGATCGTCCACCATGCCGGACTCGACCACGCCGCCCACCCCGACCGCACCGACCGCTCCCCCCACCCCGCCCATCGCGCTCATCGCGCTGCTCGCCCGCGCCGACCTCGGCCTGCGGCAGCTCGCGGGGCCACCGGACGCGTCCATCCGCTGGGTGCACACCTCGGAGATGGCCGACCCGTTCCCGTACCTGCTCGGCGGCGAGCTCCTGATGACGGCGGGGGTGCAGCTCCCCGACCCCGAGGTCTACGTGTCCCGGGCGGCGGCCGCGGGGGCGGCGGCCCTCGGCTTCGGCGTGGCCCCGGTGTACGACGCGGTGCCGCCGGCGCTGGTGGAGGCCTGTGCCCGCCACGGCCTCCCCCTCTTGGAGGTGCCGCCGCAGACGACGTTCTCCGGGGTGGCGCGGGCGGTGTGGCTGCTGATGGCGCGGGCTCGGGAGGACGAGTTGCGGCGGGTGAGCGAGGGGCAGCGGGCGCTGGCCACGGCTGCGGCCCGGCTCGATCCGGTGGGAGCGGTCCTGCGGGTCCTCGCGGGGCGGGTCGGGGGGTGGGCGGCCCTGATGACCCCGGCGGGGTCGGTGCTGGATTCGGCGGGGCCGGAACCGTCCGACGCCGTGGGGGCGGGGGTGCGGGGGCTGGTGCGGGTGGTGGCGCCTTCGACGGATCTTCCCCGCCCCGCCCCTTCCCGAAAGCCTCCGGCGGATCCGGCCGACGGCCGGTGGACACGGGGCCCCGCCCCGGACCCCGCTCCTCGAACGCCGGAGGGGCTGCATTCCCCAGCCCCTCCGGCGTTCGAGGAGCGCGGGTCCGGGGGCGAAGCCGCTGAGTGTCGCAGCGGGAAGGGGCGGGGCGGGGGAAGCGCGCTCACCGCAAGCGACACCGCGGCCGGCGCCCACCTCACCGCGTACGCCCTCGCGGGGCCCCGCGTGCTCGCGCTCGCCACCCCCCACCGCACCCCCGGCGACCACACCATCGCCGGGGTCGCGGCCGTGCTGCTCACCCTGCTCACCGCCGAGCGCCAGGGCGCCGACGAGGCGGCCCGTTCGGCCGCGCTGGTACGGATGCTGCTGGGCGCCGCCCCGGAAGAGGCCGGGGCGCTGCTCGGCGCGGGACCGTGGTGCGTCGTGCACGCCCGGGGCCAGGGTCCGGCGCCCGACCTCGGGACGCCGCTGGTCGAGGCGGACGACCACCGCGTACGCGCCCTCGTGCCGGCCGACCGCGAGGTCACCCCGCACCCGGGCTGGACCCTGGGCATCAGCGCCCCGGCCGGGCTCGACGGGCTGACCGTCGCCGACACGCAGGCCGCCCGCGCCCTGGAGCGCGCGGAGGCGACCCGCGTCACCCTCGCCCGGCACCGCCCCGCCGGATTCGGGGCGCTCGTGGACCCCGAGGAGGCCGCCGCGTACGCCCGCGAACTGCTCGCCCCGCTCACCGAAACCCTGCGCGCCACATTGCGCACCTGGCTCTCGCTGCACGGGAGTTGGGACCGCAGCGCGGTGGCACTCGGCGTGCACCGCAACACCGTCCGCCAGCGGATCGGCCGCTGCGCGGCACTGCTCGGCACCGACCTGGACGACATGGACGTCCGCACGGAGCTGTGGCTGGCCCTGAAGCAGGGGTGACCCGGCTGCGCCGGCTGCGCGACGCGGTCTGCGGGTCACACCCCGTCCGGGCCGGGGGCCGGGCAGCTCCCCCACCTTCGGTTTCCGTAGCCATGGGCGCGAGGCTCTCGTGCGATGGCGGTCCAGAGTGGGGCGTCTCACTCCGGACCCCTGGACAGCGCCGGTGACCGCCGGGTAACTTCGTTATTCAACCTGAGCAAGCGCTTAGCCAATGCTTGGCCAAACTGCCACCCGAGGAGGGCGTCCGTGCGCCGTACCGTTTTCGACGAGGACCACGAGGCGTTCCGGGACACCCTGCGCGCCTTCATCGAGGCCGAGGTCGTGCCCGCCTACGACGAGTGGTTCGCCGCGGGCATCGTGCCGCGCGAGTTCTACTCCAAGCTGGCCGACCTCGGGATCTTCGGCATCCGCGTGGACGAGGAGTTCGGCGGCGCCGGCATCGACTCGTACAAGTTCGAGGCCGTGATGTACGAGGAGACGGCCCGCGCGGGCGTCCAGTTCGGCGGCTCGGGCGTGCACGTGCTGCTCGGCCTGCCCTACATCAAGATGCTCGCCACCGACGAGCAGAAGAAGCGCTTCCTGCCGAAGTTCGTCACCGGCGAGGAGATGTGGGCGCTGGCGATGACCGAGCCCGGCACCGGCTCCGACCTCGCGGGCATGAAGACCACCGCCAAGCTCTCCGAGGACGGCTCGCACTACGTCCTCAACGGCGCGAAGACGTTCATCACCGGCGGCGTCCACGCCGACCGCGTGATCGTCTGTGCCCGCACCGACGCGCCCACCGCCGAGGACCGCCGCCACGGCATCTCGCTGTTCGCGGTGGACACCAAGTCCGAGGGCTACTCGGTCGGCCGCAAGCTCGACAAGCTGGGCCTGAAGACCTCCGACACCGCCGAGCTGGCGTTCGTGGACGTGAAGGTGCCCGTCGAGGACCTGCTCGGCGAGGAGAACAAGGGCTTCTACTACCTCGGCCACAACCTCGCGTCCGAGCGCTGGGGCATCGCGTTCGGCGCGTACGCCCAGGCCAAGGCGGCGGTGCGGTTCGCCAAGGAGTACGTCCAGGACCGTACGGTCTTCGGCAAGACGGTCGCCTCGTTCCAGAACACCAAGTTCGAACTGGCCGCCTGCCAGGCCGAGGTGGACGCCGCCGAGGCCGTCGCCGACCGCGCGCTCGAAGCGCTCGACGCGGGCGAGCTGACGCCGGCCGAGGCCGCGTCCGCGAAGCTGTTCTGCACCGAGGTCGCGCACCGCGTCATCGACCGCTGCCTCCAGCTGCACGGCGGCTACGGCTTCATGAACGAGTACCCCATCGCCCGCCTGTACGCGGACAACCGGGTGAACCGGATCTACGGCGGGACCAGCGAGATCATGAAGTCGATCATCGCCAAGAACATGGGCCTGTAAGGGCCCGTCACGGCGGCGGTCGGATACAACTAGCGTCATGCATCAGGCACTTGAGAACCTCCTCGATCTGCTCGACCTGGAGCGGATCGAGGAGGACATCTTCCGGGGACGCTCCCGCTCGGCGGTGGTCCCCCGCGTCTTCGGTGGCCAGGTGGCCGCGCAGGCCCTGGTCGCGGCGGGCCGCACCGTCCCCGCCGAGCGGCTCGCGCACTCGCTGCACGCGTACTTCCTGCGGGCGGGCGACCCCGGCGCGCCGATCGTCTACACGGTCGACCGCATCCGCGACGGCGCCTCCTTCACGACCCGGCGCGTCGTCGCCATCCAGCACGGCCAGCCGATCTTCCACCTCTCGGCGTCGTTCCAGAGGTACGAGGAGGGCATGGAGCACCAGGCGGACATGCCGCCCGCGCCGGACCCGGAGTCGCTGCCGACGGCCGCGGAGATGCTGCCGCGATACGCCGGTGCCTTCCACGACCCCGGTGTCGTGGACCGCCTCCTCGAAGCCCGCGCGGCGGTCGACCTGCGGTACGTGGACGCCCCGCCCTGGGGCACGGTCGGCACCCCGCGCGAGCCGCGCTCGCAGGTGTGGTTCCGCACGAACGGCAAGCTCGCGGACGATCCGCTGCTCCATGTCTGCCTCGCGACGTACGTCTCCGACATGACGCTGCTCGACTCGGTGCTGCTCGCGCACGGGCGGGGCGGGTGGACCGTGGGTGACGTGGTGGGCGCTTCGCTGGACCACGCGATGTGGTTCCACCGGCCGTTCCGGGCGGACGAATGGCTCCTGTACGACCAGGAGTCGCCGTCCGCCTCCGGCGGGCGGGGGTTGGGGCAGGCCCGCATCTACACCCAGGACGGCCGTCTGGCGATCACGGTGATCCAGGAGGGCGTCGTCCGGATCCCCCGCTGAGCCCCACCCGGCGTGCGAACCCCGGGTGCGCGCAGTTCCCCGCGCCCCTTGAACGGCCGGTTTTCGGGTGCGGACCGTGCCCGCTTCCCGCGCAGTTCCCCGCGCCCCTTAACTGCTCGGTGCCGGGCAGCATGGACATCCTCAGCCCGTCATGGGGGTCCCCCCTGGCCCTTAAGGCCTTGGGGGAGATTGAGGACGAGCGCCCTTAAGGCGCGAACGGGGGTCTGGGGGCGGAGCCCCCAGGGAGCCGCACCCCTCAAGTAGCCGCACGGGCGGGAGGTGGGTGAACACGCCCCGGGGTCAGGCCGAGAGGCCCGCCGCGTCGAGCAGGTATGCCGTCATCGGCTCGTAGAAGCGGGGGTCCAGGACGTGGTCGTCCAGCGGCACCGTCACCTGGAGCGACCCCTCCGCCTCGCCGATGAAGAGCGCGGGGTCGTTGCAGTCCGCGTACCCCATCGCGTCGACCCCGAGCTGCCCCGCGCACCCCGCCCACCCGTGATCCGCGACCACGAGGTCCGGCGGCGTTTCGAGGGCGCCGAGAATCGCCCGCATGGGCTCCGGCGAGTGGGTGTGCCACAGCGACGCGCCCCGCTCGAACACGGCCACGTCCGCGAACTGCACGACGTACCCCTCGTCGGCCGTGAGCCCGCCGGGGATCCGTACGATGTCGCAGCCGGCCGCCCGCAGCGCCGCCGCGGTCCGGCTGTGGACGTCCAGGAGCGCGCCCGGGTGCCCGGTCGCGAACAGGACCCGCTGCCGCCCCGCCGCCGCCTTGCGCAGCCGCGCCGCCATCCGGTCGAGGCCGTCGACCGTGAGCTCCGGGTCGATGGTGTCCTGACCGGCGCGGTGCTCGGGGTCGTCGACGACGCCGCAGCGCTCGGCCATGACGGCGAGCACGTCCTGCTCGTCGGCCCAGCGGTCGCCCAGCTCCAGGCCCAGCCAGTAGTGGCGGTCGCCGTTGGCGAGCCTGCGGTAGTGGGAGAGGTTGTTGTCGCGGGGCGTGGCGACGTCGCCGGCGATACGGGTGCGGACTAGGTGGTCGACAAGGGCGGCACGGCTGGGTATCGGCATGCCGCCCATTCTGCCCCGCCCGCGCCGCGCACGGCCGGTGCGTCCCGAGCCGCGGACGGGCCGCCGGGGGCGGCGCAGCGGGCTCAGCGTGCGTCCAAGGAGGCGAACGCGCCGTGCGCCAGACGGCGGAGCAGCGCCTCGGTGCCGGCCCGGCCGGGCAGCCCGGAGCCGTGCGTACCGAGGTGCGGGGTGGAGTTGAGCAGCCCGAACACCGCGTGCACCGCCCCGCGCACCTCCGCCTCCGGCACCGGCGGATACAGCTCGCTCACCACGCCGACCCACAGCTCGACGTACTGCCGCTGGAGCTGGCGCACCAGCTTGCGGTCGCTGTCGCGGAGCCGGTCGAGCTCGCGGTCGTGCAGGGTGATCAGGGACCGGTCGTCGAGGGCGAAGTCGATGTGCCCGTCGATGAGCGCGCCGAGCAGCCGCTCGGGGTCGCCCTCGGCCTCGGCGACTCGTTTGCGCCCGCCGTCGTACAGCCGCCCGCTGATGCCGACGAGCAGCTCGGCCAGCATCGCGTCCTTGCCCGCGAAGTGCCGGTACAGGCCGGGGCCGCTGATGCCGACGGCGGCCCCTATCTCGTCGACGCCGACGCCGTGGAAGCCGCGTTCGGCGAAGAGCCGGGCGGCCTCGCGCAGGATCTGCTCGCGGCGGGTCGGGGCGTCGGTACGGGTGCTCATGGGAAGTCATTCTAGACAATGGGGTTAGCGCTCGTTAACCTGAACGAAACGAGTTAACGGCCATTAACCTCCGTTGACGTCGCCGCGCACGGGCAAGGGGGCTCGACACGATGCAGCAGGCACCGGTGCTGGGGAGTGCTGGGGGTCCCCCCGGGACGGATTCCCTGGGGGACGATCCCGCCTCCGAGGCCTGGCGGGCCAACGAGGCCGCGCACCACGCGCTCGGCGAGGAGCTGCGGGCCCGGCTCGCCGCGGCCCGGCTCGGCGGAGGTGAGCGGTCCCGCGCCCGGCACGTGGCGCGCGGCAAGCTGCTGCCGAGGGACCGCGTGGACGCGCTCCTGGACCCGGGCTCGCCCTTCCTCGAACTGGCTCCGCTGGCCGCCGAGGGAATGTACGGCGGGCAGGCGCCCGCCGCGGGTGTGATCGCCGGGATCGGGCGGGTGAGCGGCCGCGAGTGCGTGATCGTCGCCAATGACGCCACGGTCAAGGGCGGCACGTACTACCCGATGACCGTGAAGAAGCACCTGCGGGCCCAGGAGGTGGCCCTGGAGAACCGGCTGCCGTGCCTCTATCTGGTCGACTCGGGCGGCGCGTTCCTGCCGATGCAGGACGAGGTCTTCCCCGACCGCGAGCACTTCGGCCGGATCTTCTACAACCAGGCCCGGATGTCGGGCGCCGGCATCCCGCAGATCGCGGCCGTGCTCGGCTCGTGCACGGCGGGCGGCGCGTATGTGCCCGCGATGAGCGACGAGGCCGTGATCGTCCGCAACCAGGGCACGATCTTCCTGGGCGGCCCCCCGCTGGTGAAGGCGGCGACCGGCGAGGTCGTCACGGCCGAGGAGCTCGGCGGCGGCGAGGTCCACTCGCGGGTCTCCGGCGTCACCGACCACCTGGCCGAGGACGACGCGCACGCGCTGCGGATCGTCCGCAACATCGTGGCCACCCTGCCCGATCGCGGCCCGCTGCCCTGGTCGGTGGAGCCGGCCGAGGAGCCGAAGGCCGACCCGTTCGGGCTCTACGGCGCGGTGCCGGTCGACTCACGCACCCCCTACGACGTGCGGGAAGTGATCGCCCGGGTCGTCGACGGCTCGCGCTTCCAGGAGTTCAAGGCGGAGTACGGGCAGACGCTCGTGACCGGCTTCGCGCGGATCCACGGCCACCCGGTCGGGATCGTCGCCAACAACGGCATCCTATTCTCCGAATCCGCCCAGAAGGGCGCCCACTTCATCGAGCTGTGCGACCAGCGCGGCATTCCGCTGGTGTTCCTGCAGAACATCTCGGGCTTCATGGTGGGCCGTGACTACGAGGCGGGCGGCATCGCCAAGCACGGCGCGAAGATGGTGACGGCGGTGGCCTGCACCCGGGTGCCGAAGCTGACCGTCGTCGTCGGCGGGTCGTACGGCGCGGGCAACTACTCGATGTGCGGCCGGGCCTACAGCCCCCGCTTCCTGTGGATGTGGCCCAACGCCAAGATCTCGGTGATGGGCGGCGAACAGGCCGCGTCCGTCCTCGCGACCGTCAAGCGCGACCAGTTGGGCGACGACTGGAGCGCCGAGGACGAGGAGGCCTTCAAGGCCCCCATCCGCGAGCAGTACGAGACCCAGGGCAACGCCTACTACGCGACGGCCCGCCTCTGGGACGACGGAGTGATCGACCCGATCGACACCCGCCAGGTCCTCGGGCTCGCCCTGACCGCCTGCGCCAACGCCCCGCTCGCCGACCCCGCCTTCGGCGTCTTCCGGATGTGACGGACATGACGGCTGAGACACCCGGGACGACATCCGCGTCGACTTCTACGTTGAGGGCTTCCATGTTCACGACAGTGCTCGTCGCCAACCGGGCCGAGATCGCGGTCCGCGTCATCCGCACCCTGCGACAGCTCGGCATCCGCTCGGTCGCCGTGTTCAGCGACGCGGACGCCGAGGCACGCCACGTCCGGGAGGCGGACACGGCGGTCCGCATCGGCCCGGCGGCCGCCGCGGAGAGCTATCTGCGTCCCGAGCGGCTCATCGAGGCGGCGCTGCGCACCGGCGCCCAGGCCGTCCATCCGGGCTACGGCTTCCTCGCGGAGAACGCGGGATTCGCGGCGGCCTGCGCCGACGCCGGCCTGGTCTTCATCGGGCCGAGCGCCGACGCGATCTCCCTGATGGGCGACAAGATCCGCGCCAAGGAGACCGTGCAGCGGGCGGGCGTCCCGGTCGTTCCGGGCTCTTCCGGCAGCGGCTTGACCGACACCCAACTGGCCGACGCGGCACGGGAGATCGGCATGCCGGTGCTGCTCAAGCCGAGCGCGGGCGGCGGCGGCAAGGGCATGCGCCTGGTGCGCGAGGAGGCCCTGCTCGGCGAAGAGATCGCGGCCGCCCGCCGCGAGGCCCGGTCCTCCTTCGGCGACGACACGCTGCTCGTGGAGCGGTGGATCGACCGGCCGCGCCACATCGAGATCCAGGTGCTCGCCGACGGCCACGGCAACGTGATCCACCTCGGCGAGCGCGAGTGCTCGCTCCAGCGCCGCCATCAGAAGATCATCGAGGAGGCGCCCAGCGTCCTGCTCGACGAGGAGACGCGCGCCGCGATGGGCGAGGCGGCCGTCCAGGCGGCCCGCTCGTGCGGGTACTCGGGCGCGGGCACCGTCGAGTTCATCGTGCCGGGCAGCGACCCGTCCTCGTACTACTTCATGGAGATGAACACCCGCCTCCAGGTCGAGCACCCGGTGACCGAGCTCATCACCGGCATCGACCTGGTGGAGTGGCAGCTCAGGGTCGCCTCGGGTGAGCAACTCCCGTACGAACAGAAGGACATCACCCTCACAGGCCATGCCATCGAGGCCCGCCTGTGCGCCGAGGATCCGTCCCGCGGCTTCCTGCCGTCCGGCGGTACGGTCCTGGCGCTGCGCGAGCCGCAGGGCGACGGAGTGCGCACGGACTCGGGCCTGAGCGAGGGCACCGAGGTCGGCAGCCTGTACGACCCGATGCTGTCCAAGGTCATCGCGTACGGGCCCGACCGGGCGACCGCACTGCGCAGGCTGCGCGCCGCGCTCGCCGACACCGTGACCCTCGGCGTGCCCACCAACGCCGGGTTCCTGCGCCGCCTGCTGGCCCACCCGGCCGTGGTGGAAGGCGAGTTGGACACCGGCCTCGTCGAGCGCGAGGCGGACGGGCTGGTCCCCGACGGCGTGCCCGAGGAGGTGTACGCGGCGGCGGCCGCCGTACGCCTTGACGGACTGCTGCCCGCTTCCGACGACGCCTGGACCGACCCGTTCTCGGTGCCGAGCGGCTGGCGCATGGGCGGCGAGCCCACCGCTCCGGCGTTCCCGCTGCGCGTGACGGGACTCGAACCCGTGACGCGCACCGCCCCCGCCGGGGCGGCCGTCACCTCCGACCGGGTCACCGTCGAGCTCGACGGCATCACGCACACCTTCCACCGCGCCAAGAACTGGCTCGGCCGGGACGGCGACAGCTGGCACGTGGTCGACCACGACGCCGTGGAGGCCGCCCTGTCCGGCCGCAGCCACGGCGGCGCCGACACCCTGGCCGCGCCCATGCCGGGCACGGTCACCGTCGTCAAGGTCGCGGTCGGCGACGAAGTCGACGCCGGGCAGAGCCTGTTGGTGGTCGAGGCGATGAAGATGGAGCACGTGATCTCCGCGCCGCACGCCGGCACGGTCACCGAGCTCGACGTCGTTGCCGGCTCGACCGTGGCCATGGACCAGGTCCTGGCCGTCGTCACCCCGGCCGCCGACGCCACAGCCCCCCAGGAGACCTCATGACCGACCTGCCCATGGTCGTACCGGCGCAGGGCCTTCCGGCCCGGGTCCGCATCCACGAGGTCGGCGCGCGCGACGGGCTGCAGAACGAGAAGTCGGTCGTGCCGACCGAGATCAAGGCCGAGTTCGTGCACCGCCTCGCGGCCGCCGGCCTGACCACCATCGAGGCGACGAGCTTCGTGCGCCCCACGTGGGTTCCCCAACTCGCCGACGCGGAAGCCCTGTTCCCGCTCCTTGGCGACCTCGACGGCGTGGAGTTGCCGGTCCTCGTACCGAACGAGCGGGGTCTGGACCGGGCTCTCGCGCTGGGTGCCCGCCGCATCGCGGTCTTCGCGAGCGCCACCGAGTCCTTCGCCAAGGCCAATCTGAACCGCACGGTCGACGAGTCGCTCGCGATGTTCGAGCCGGTGGTGACCCGCGCGAAGACGGAAGGGGCGCACGTCAGGGGCTATCTGTCGATGTGCTTCGGCGACCCGTGGGAAGGCGCGGTGCCGGTGGCGCAGGTGGTGCGCGTCGCGAAGGCCCTCATGGACATGGGCTGCGACGAGCTGAGCCTGGGCGACACCATCGGGGTCGCCACCCCCGCCCATGTCGGGACCCTGCTCGCCGCGCTCAACGAACAGGGCGTGCCGACCAGTTCCATCGGCGTGCACTTCCACGACACGTACGGCCAGGCGCTCGCCAACACCCTCGCCGCGCTCCAGCACGGAGTGAGCACCGTGGACGCGTCGGCGGGCGGCCTCGGCGGCTGCCCGTACGCGAAGTCCGCGACCGGAAACCTCGCCACCGAAGACCTCGTGTGGATGCTCAAGGGCCTCGGTGTCGACACCGGGGTCGACCTCGGCCTGCTCACCGCCACCAGCGTGTGGATGGCCGGACAGCTGGGCCGCCCCAGCCCCTCCCGCACCGTACGTGCCCTCTCCCACCAGGAGTCGTAGCCATGCCCCTCGACCACCGTCTCACTTCCGAGCACGAGGAACTCCGCCGAACCGTCGAGGAGTTCGCCCACGACGTCGTCGCCCCGAAGATCGGCGACTTCTACGAGCGCCACGAGTTCCCGTACGAGATCGTCCGCGAGATGGGCCGCATGGGCCTGTTCGGGCTGCCCTTCCCCGAGGAGTACGGCGGCATGGGCGGCGACTACCTCGCGCTCGGCATCGCCCTTGAGGAGCTGGCCCGGGTCGACTCGTCGGTGGCCATCACCCTGGAGGCCGGTGTCTCGCTCGGCGCGATGCCGGTGTTCCGGTTCGGTACGGAGGAGCAGAAGCGCGAGTGGCTGCCGAAGCTGTGCTCGGGCGAGATGCTCGGCGCGTTCGGCCTGACCGAGCCGGACTGCGGCTCGGACGCGGGCGGCACGCGGACGACCGCGGTGCGCGACGGCGACGAGTGGGTCATCAACGGCTCGAAGTGCTTCATCACCAACTCCGGTACGGACATCACGGGCCTGGTCACCGTCACGGCGGTCACCGGCCGCAAGGACGACGGCCGCCCGCTGATCTCCTCGATCATCGTGCCGTCCGGCACGCCGGGCTTCACGGTCGCGGCACCGTACTCGAAGGTCGGCTGGAACGCGTCGGACACCCGCGAGCTGTCCTTCTCGGACGTGCGCGTCCCGGCGGCCAACCTCCTGGGCGAGGAGGGCCGCGGGTACGCGCAGTTCCTGCGCATCCTGGACGAGGGCCGCATCGCGATCTCGGCGCTCGCGACCGGGCTCGCACAGGGCTGCGTGGACGAGTCGGTGAAGTACGCCAAGGAGCGGCACGCGTTCGGCCGGCCGATCGGCGAGAACCAGGCCATTCAGTTCAAGATGGCCGACATGGAGCTGCGGGCGCATATGGCGCGGGTCGGCTGGCGCGACGCCGCGTCCCGCCTGGTGCACGGAGAGCCGTTCAAGAAGGAGGCGGCGCTCGCGAAGCTGTACTCCTCGACCGTGGCGGTCGACAACGCCCGTGAGGGCACGCAGATCTTCGGCGGCTACGGCTTCATGAACGAGTATCCGGTGGCCCGCATGTGGCGCGACTCCAAGATCCTGGAGATCGGCGAGGGCACGAGCGAGGTGCAGCGGATGCTGATCGCCCGCGAACTGGGGCTGCCCGCCTGACGTTCGCGCCCGCTCTTCGCGCTCCCTGGGCCCCGGGTCCCCCGATGGAGTGGTGCCGCTCGCGTCGGCGCCGCGGTGGGGGGCCGGGGCCGCACCCTGGCAGGGTGAATCCCCCGACCTGCCCCAGTTGCGCGAGCCGTCCACCGCTGTGGAAGGACACCTCGACGACGGCGCCGGGTGCCGCGGATCGCTGGCACTGGCACTGTGGGCTGTGCCTGCGCGCGTACGAGCCGAGTGCGTCGCACAAGGTGCGCTTCACGTATGCGCCGTTGCGGAGGCAGGTGCCGCTCCTGGGCTAGGCCGGCTTGGCGGGCCCGGCCCCGGCCCCGGCTCCCTGGGGGTTTGCCTACCCTCCCGCCCGTGCGGCTACTTGAGGAGTGCGGCTCCCTGGGGCTGCGCCCCAGACCCCGACGGGTTTCCCCACCCTCCCGCCCGTGCGGCAACTTGAGAGTGCGGCTCCCTGGGGCTGCGCCCCAGACCCCGACGGGTTTCCCCACCCTCCCGCCCGTGCGGCTACTTGAGGAGTGCGGCTCCCTGGGGCTGCGCCCCAGACCCCCCGAGGGGCTCCGCCCCTCGAACCCCGGCGGGGGCTCCGCCCCCTGCACCCCCGCCCAAGGCTCCACCCCCCCCCGCACCCCTGCCCTGGGGCTCCACCCCCCGCACCCCTGCCCGGGGGCGCTGCACCCCGCACCCTTCCTTGCCCAGGGGCTCGCCCCCCTGCGCCCCCGCCCGGGACTCCCCCAGGGCCAATTCGTTCGACAGGCGCTGAAGGCGCACGGCACAGTCGGTGCATGGAACCGGCCCAGGCCTGGTGGCCCCTCTACGCCCTGCGCATTCGCACGCCGCGGCTCGAACTGCGGCTCCCCGACCTGGAGTTGCTGGGCGAACTCGCGGGAGTGGCGGCGGCCGGGGTGCACGCGGCGGACCGTATGCCGTTCGTTGTGCCGTGGAGCGACGGCTCACCCGCCGAGCGCGGCCGGGCGGTGTGGCAGCACGTCCTCGGCACCATCGCCGCGTGGTCGCCGGACGACTGGACGCTGAGCCTCGCCGTGTTGCACGAGGGGGTCGTGGTCGGCCGGCAGGACATGGCGGCGACCCGCTTCGCGGTGGCCCGCGAGGTGGAGACGGGCTCCTGGCTCGGCACCGCCCATCAGGGCCGGGGCATCGGCACCGAAATGCGGGCGGCGGCCCTGCATGTGGCGTTCGCCGGCCTGGGAGCGCGGGCCGCCGTCTCGGCCGCGATGACCGACAACCCGCGCTCGCTCGGCGTCTCGCGCCAGCTCGGCTACCGCAACGACGGGCTCACCACCGCCGTCGTCCAGGACCGGCCGGTCACCCTCCAGCGGCTGCGCCTCGAGCGCGCGGAGTGGGAGCGCCTTCGCACGGTGGAGGTCCGGATCGAGGGACTCGACGCGTGCCGGGCGGAGTTCGGGGCGTAGGGCCCCTGGGGCAGAGGCCGGCTGGACTCCCGATGCCAAGGCGGTCCGGCCCCGGCTCCGCCGGGGGGCGCGGGGAACGGCGCGAACGGCCACGCCGGGCGGCGGCCGCATCGGGGGCGGGGCACCGAGGGCCGGGGCCACAGCAAAGCTAAGGGTAGGCTTACCTTCGCACCCAGTCAGTGGCCGGTTCCCGGCACGTACGTAGGAAAGTGGACACCGTCATGCCCCACCCCCGAGCGTCCCTGCCCACCCGCCGCGGCCTGCTGGCCATGGGCGGTGCTATCGGCATCGGTGCCGCCCTTGCCGCCTGCGGTGGCGGCGACAGGAAGAGCGGGTCGGCGGACGGTACCGCGGGGGCCGGCACGTCCGGGCCCTGGTCGTTCACGGACGACCGCGGCCGGACCGCGAAGACCAAGTCCCTGCCGAAGAACATCGTCGCCTACACCGGCACCGCCGCCGCCCTCTTCGACTACGGCATCCAGGTCAAGGGCGTCTTCGGCCCGACGAAGACCAAGGACGGCAAGCCCGATGTGCAGGCGGGCGGCCTCGACATCGGCAAGGTCGAGATCATCGGCAACGTCTACGGCGAGTTCAGCGTCGAGAAGTACGCGGCCCTGGCGCCCGACGTGCTGATCACGGACATGTGGCAGAAGGACGTCCTCTGGTACGTGCCGGACAACAGCAAGGACAAGATCCTCGAGCTGGCGCCCAGCGTCGCCCTGTGGGCCGCCGACGAGAGCATGCCCGCCGCGCTCCAGCGCCGCGCGGACCTCGCCAAGTCGCTCGGCGCGGACCTCGACGCGAAGAAGGTCACCGACGCCAAGGCCGCCTTCGAGAAGGCCTCCGCCCGACTGCGCGCCGCCACCAAGGCCAACCCCGGCCTCAAGGTGCTGCTCGGCTCCGCGAGCCCCGACCTCTTCTACGTCTCCGAGGCCAAGCGGAGCTGCGACACCCGCTACTTCCAGGAACTGGGCGTCCGGTTCGTCACCCCGAAGGTCGATTCGCAGGGCTTCTTCGAGTCGCTCAGCTGGGAGAACGTCGGCAAGTACCCGGCGGACCTGATCCTCATGGACAACCGCACCGGCACCCTCCAGCCCGCCGATCTCGGCTCCAAGCCGACCTGGGCGCAACTGCCCGCCGTCAAGGCCCAGCAGATCGTGCCCCGCCTGACCGAGCCGATCTACTCCTACGCACGGGTCGCCCCCATCATCGACGCCCTCGCCCGGACCATCGAGAACGCCAAGAGGGTCGCCTGACACCAGCCTGCCGAAACCGCCACTGCTCCGCACCTATGGATCACGGGAAAGGCGCCCGAAATGCGGGCTGCCGCGGAGGCACTGCGTGAATGACCGGGGATGGTGGACCGGCCGCGTTCCGGCCCTCCCCCAGGAGCGCGAACACCCGCACGAGGTGGTCAGCACGGGGTCCGCGGAATTCCTCGGGCGGGAGGAACGAACGGGGCGTCAGGACGCCTCGGCCCGCACCTGGGACAGCGCCTGGGTCAGTCCTCGTTTGATCCTCTTCGCCAACGGCCGTTCCACGGCTCTGTGCACCAGCCACGAAGCCACCAGCATGACGGCGATGGTGAAGGCGAGGACCGCGTACGGCGAGAGATGCGGCTCCAGCCCCTGGATGATCTTCCGCCCGATGTCCTCGTGCAGCAGGTACAGCGGGTAGGTGAGCGCACCGGCATACGGCAGCCAGCGCCACGTGATCCAGGACAGCCCGCCGGTCGCCACGAGCGCCATCACGGCGAAGAACAGGGCCAGGATGATCATGGTCGGCCAGTAGGGCAGCGCGTGGCCGACGTATCCCGGCACATGGCTCCAGCTGGAGTGCAGCGCGGGCAGTGCGCCCCCGAAGGAGACGAGCACCAGTCCCGCGAGCAGCAGGTTCAGGCCGAAACGGTGGATGAGATAGAAGGCGATGCCGCCGATGAAGTACCAGCTGTAGTCGGGCATCACGAGCAGCCGTACCGGACCGTCGTCGTACTGCCAGAAGATCGCGCTCGCCACTACCCATGCCCAGCAGAACACGAGCACCCGGCGGTACGTGAGGCCCCACCAGGCCAGCGCCGCGAACAGCAGATAGAAGCGCATCTCGGCGAAGAGCGTCCAGTAGACCCCGTCGACGTGGTCGACACCGAGCGGCTCCTGGAGCATCGTCAAGTTGGTCAGGACCGTACTCAACGACAGCCGGGGACCATTCCCACGAGTGAGCGTGAGGACCGCGGCCGTGGCGAGCACCGCGAACCAGTAAGCGGGGAAGAGCCGTATGACCCGCGAGGTGAAGAAGTCACCCAGGGTCCGGCCCCAGCAGCTCATGCAGATGACGAAGCCACTGATCAGGAAGAAGAGTTGGACACCGAGCCAGCCGTACGCGGCGGGTGTGAACACGCCGGGGAACAGGGTCTTCGCGTCCACCGACCAGCCGCCCTGGCGAGCGACGAAGTGGTAGACGACGACCATGAGGGCCGCCAGCAGTCGCAGCCCGTCGAGCACGTAGATCCGGCCACGAGGCCTGACCGCGAAAGCATCCGGGGTGGACGGCGCTGACGCCTTCACCTCAGGCACGATTGCCGACACTTTCCCATTCACCCTTTTCGCCCAGGCCATCCACTCGTTCATATGACCGTCAGAACAATACGTGAGTGAGAACAGTGCTCGAAGAGCGCTTGCGACGGGCCTGCGGGCCCCGGGCCCACCGGCGGCCGGAGCACTCGACGCGTTCCTGGGCCTCGTCGAAGTGGGGGGCGAATGGCAGTTGCTGGACGGCGGCCCCCGCTACGACGTATGCGTAGCGGGGGCCGCCGTCCACGCCCGCGGGGCGCGCTCCTCGGGTCCGGGGCGGGGCCCTTGTTGCCGGCCCCAGTACCTTTCGGGCCGCACGGGCCGGGATCACACCCAGGGCACCTGCGGCGAGCGGTAGTAGTTGATGCCGAGTGCCGTCATTCTGGGGCCCTGCTGGGCGAGCCGGGTCTTGTAGGCCGTCCAGTCGTGCGTCGAGGCCGGCGACCAGCCGAGTTCGGCGATTCCCTGGAGCCGCGGGAAGGCCATGTACTCGATCTGCGCGCTGGTGCTGAGCGTCTCCGACCAGATCGGCGCCTCCACACCGAGCACCGCGTTGGCGGGTACCCCTTGGACGAAGGTGTCCGGATCCCACGAGTAGGACTTGTCGACCTCGACGTAGCCGGCCCAGTTGGTGCCGAGCGGCGTCTTGGCGTCGTACTTCATGTCGAGGTACGCGCGGTTCGCGGGTGACATCACCAGCTTGGTGCCGGCCTGTGCCGCAGCGGCGACCTCCGCCTCGTCGCCGGTGGTGCCCCAGTACTGGGCGACGGCGCCCGGGATCGGGGTGGCGTCGACGATCTGGTGCCAGGCCATCACGGTCTTGCCGTACCTGTGGACAACGGGCTGGGCCCGGGTCATGAAGGTGTCGTAGTCCTCCTTCGAGGTGGACTGCGCCTCGTCACCGCCGATGTGGACGTAGCGCCCCGGCGTCATGGCGGCGATCTCGCGCACCACGTCGTCGAAGAACTTGTACGTCACCTCCTTGGGCACGCACAGCGAGCTGAAGCCGACGTGGGTGCCGGTGTAGAGCGGGGGCGCGACGCCGTCGCAGTTGAGCTCGGCGTAGGAGGCGAGCGCCGCGTTGATGTGGCCCGGGGTGTCGATCTCGGGCACGACCTCCATGTAGCGGGAGGCGGCGTGGTCGAGGATCGCCCGGTAGTCCGCCTTCGTGTACGAGCCGCCCTTGCCGCCGCCGACCTGGGTCTGGCCGCCGTAGGTCGCCAGCCGGGGCCAGGAGTCGATGGCGATGCGCCAGCCCTGGTCGTCGCTGAGGTGCAGATGCAGCTCGTTGATCTTGTAGAGGGCGAGCTGGTCGATGTAGCGCTCGACCTGGGCGACGGTGAAGAAGTGCCGCGATACGTCGATCATCGCGCCCCGGTAGGCGTAGCGCGGCGCGTCGGTGATGGTGCCGCCCGCGATCTTCCAGGGGCCGGTCTGCTTCGTCTTCTTCTCGATGTCCGCGGGCAGCAACTGGCGCAGGGTCTGCACGCCGTGGAAGAGCCCGGCCGGGGTGTTCGCGGCGACGGTGACGGAGCCCTTGGCCGAGGTGAGCCGGTAGCCCTCGTCACCGAGGCCCTCGTCGTCGGCGCCGAGCAGCAGACGGATCCCGTCCCCGCCCGCGGCGCCGGTGACCGGCAGGGCGTACCCGGTGGAGGGGCGCAGGACGCCCGCCAGGTAGGCGCCGATGCGCTGCACTTCGGGCGAGCCCGGGGTGACCCTGATCCGGGTGGCGGAGCCGATGGTGTACGGGGTGCCGCCCGCCGAGACGTCGGCGGGGGCGGGCACGATCTGGCCGAGCGGGCGGGGTCCGGCCGCCGCGGCGGGGCCCGCCGACGTTCCGACGCTCGTGAGCCCGGCGGCCGCCACCAGGACCAGGGAGCCGAAGAGCCGGGCGAATGTCCTGCGCTGTCTCTGTCTCACAAGCGGTTCCCTTCCAAGGGCGCACGCAACTGTGGGGGCCGAGCAACCGAACACGTTCCATGGGACCCGGCTACCCCGTCCGGGGTCAAGGTGCGGACCGGCCGGAGGGCAGGGGCAGGCTCGCACGGCAGGACGTCCGTAAGGCGATCATCGCCTCATCGTGCGGTGGAAGAATCCTGCCATGGCGGAAATCATCCAGAAGGACGGCACCTGGGCGTTCGACGGCGACACGCTGCGCATCGTGCCGGGCAGCGACAAGTCGGTCGGTCTGCTGCGCCGGACGCTCGGCGAAACAGCCGTGCCGTTGGGGGCGCTCGCGGGCATCGCGTACGAGCCGGGGCGCAGGAGCGGGCGGCTCAGGCTGCGGCTGCGGGACGGCGCGTGCCCGCTGACCCAGGTCACCG
Organism: Streptomyces sp. NBC_00442; assembly: GCF_036014195.1. Lineage (NCBI taxonomy): Bacteria > Bacillati > Actinomycetota > Actinomycetes > Kitasatosporales > Streptomycetaceae > Streptomyces > Streptomyces sp. NBC_00442. The sequence goes on along the minus strand of NZ_CP107918.1, from coordinate 4,945,811 downwards.
CGGGCAAGCTGCCGGACGGCTCGGACCCGTACGTCCTGGCGGTGGAGACGCGGACGGCGGCGGTGGCGGAGTACCTGGTGGACGAGGTGCGCACCGCGCTGCTGCTCGACGGGGTGCCGGACGGCCCGGTCGACGGCTATCTCCTGCCGGGGCCCGCGCTGCCGATGACGGTGGGCGCGGGCGACGGCACGGTCAGCTTCGACGGGCGCACGATACGCCTGGAGTGGACCTGGCACACCGACGACAAGAAGACCGCGGCCGGCCCGGTCAGCCTCGACCTGGAGGATGTGAAGGCGGTGCACTGGCAGCCCGCACGGGGACTGGTGGACGGGTACCTGCGCTTCGTGACCACGCCGAACGCCCCACGGCTCGCCCCCGGCAGCGACCCGCTCGCGGTGGAGCTGAACGGCTTCAAGAAGGATCCGCTGATGGCGCTGCTCGCCTCGGCCGTGGTGGCGCGGATGCCGCATCCGCACGCGCCGCGGCGGCAGTTGGAGTCCGCCGCGCCGGTCGGGGCGCTCGAAGGGCCGGCGGCCCCGCCCGCCGAGGACCACGACGTGCTGCTGCGCCGTCTGCGTGAGCTCGGCGAGCTGCGGCAGAGCGGGGTCCTGACGGAGGAGGAGTTCGCGATGGCCAAGCGGGCGGTCCTGAAGCGGCTGTGAGACGGCCACCGGGGCCACCCTGGTCCAGACCATGAGCGTGATCATGCGAATCCTGCCCGGAATCGGGCAGGATTCTTGCGTAAGGACCCGATAGCCCGCAATATCGACGGGTGCTCGAACGCCGCAGCCCGTCGTCTCACGACGACCTCGTAGATCATCTGGTGCGCAGCACCGCGCTCCCGCGCGGTGAAGCGGCCCGGGTGGTGCTCGATGTGCTGGCGTATTTCGACGAGACGTGCGAGGAATTCGTCCGCCGCCGCCACCGTGAACTGCAGTCCGGCGGCGCGGTCAACGCGGAGATCTTCGAACGGATCGCGGCCGAGCTGCCGCACCGGGCCGTGGCGCCACCGGAGCTCTCGCTCCGGCAGCTGCGCCGCATCGTCTACGGCTGAGGCGGCCCGCGGCCGAGCGGCACACACGAACGTTGTACGTCGATGGAGGGGCAGAGACCTTATGTGCGGAATCGTCGGTTATATCGGTAAGCGTGATGTGGCTCCGCTGCTGCTGGAAGGCCTGGCGCGGCTGGAGTACCGGGGGTACGACTCCGCCGGCATGGTCGTCAACACCCCCAAGTCCGGGGCCCTGAAGATGGTCAAGGCCAAGGGCCGCGTCCGCGACCTGGAGGCCCGCGTCCCCAAGCGCTTCGCCGGCACCACGGGCATCGCCCACACCCGCTGGGCCACCCACGGCGCCCCCTCCGACGTGAACTCGCACCCGCACCTCGACCCCGAGAACAAGGTCGCCGTCGTCCACAACGGCATCGTGGACAACGCCGCCGACCTGCGCGCCAAGCTGGAGACCGAGGGCGTCGTCTTCGCCTCCGAGACCGACACCGAGGTCATCACCCACCTGATCGCCCGCTCGCCCGCCGACTCCCTGGAGGAGAAGGTCCGCGAGGCGCTCAAGGTCATCGAGGGCACCTACGGCATCGCCGTGATGCACGCCGACTTCGCCGACCGCATCGTGGTCGCCCGCAACGGCTCGCCCGTCATCCTCGGCATTGGCGAGAAGGAGATGCTCGTCGCCTCCGACGTGGCCGCCCTGATCGCCCACACCCGCCAGGTCGTCACCCTCAACGACGGCGAGATGGCGACCCTGAAGGCCGACGACTTCCGGACGTACACGACGTCGGGCACGCTCACCAACGCCACCCCCGAAACCGTCGAGTGGGAGGCCGCCTCCTTCGACATGGGCGGCCACGACACGTACATGCACAAGGAGATGAGCGAGCAGGCCGAGGCCGTCGACCGCGTCCTGCGCGGCCGCATCGACGACCGGTTCTCGACCGTTCACCTCGGTGGCCTGAACCTGGACGCCCGCGAGGCCCGCGGCGTGCGCCGCATCAAGATCCTCGGCTGTGGCACCTCGTACCACGCGGGCATGATCGGCGCCGGCCTCATCGAGGAGCTGGCCCGCATCCCCGCGGACGCCGAGCCGGCCTCCGAGTTCCGCTACCGCAACCCGGTCGTGGACCCCGACACCCTGTACATCGCGGTCTCGCAGTCCGGTGAGACGTACGACGTGCTCGCGGCGGTGCAGGAGCTCAAGCGCAAGGGCGCCCGCGTCCTCGGCGTCGTGAACGTGGTCGGCTCGGCCATCGCCCGCGAGGCGGACGGCGGCACCTACGTGCACGCGGGGCCCGAGGTCTGCGTGGTCTCCACCAAGTGCTTCACCAACACGGTCGTCGCGTTCGCGCTGCTCGCCCTGCACCTCGGCCGCATCCGCGACCTGTCGGTCGCCGACGGCAAGCGGATCATCGAGGGCCTGCGCAAGCTGCCCGGCCAGATCGAGGAGATCCTGGCCATGGAGCCGGAGATCGAGAAGCTGGCCCAGGAGTACGCGGGCGCCCAGTCGATGATGTTCATCGGGCGTGTGCGGGGCTACCCGGTCGCCCTGGAGGCCTCCCTGAAGCTCAAGGAGATCTCCTACATCCACGCCGAGGCCTACCCCGCATCCGAGCTGAAGCACGGCCCGCTCGCGCTGATCGAGCCGGCACTGCCCACGGTCGCGATCGTCCCGGACGACGACCTCCTGGAGAAGAACCGCGCCGCCCTTGAGGAGATCAAGGCCCGCAGCGGCCGCATCCTCGCGGTCGCGCACCAGAACCAGGAGAAGGCCGACCACACCATCGTCGTGCCGAAGAACGAGAACGAGCTGGACCCGATCCTCATGGGCATCCCGCTCCAACTCTTCGCCTACCACACGGCGTTGGCGATGGGCCGCGACATCGACAAGCCGCGCAACCTGGCGAAGTCGGTCACCGTCGAATAGTCCGTACGGACCGGCACCGCGCACGGAAAAGGGCGACCCCTGCCTCTCGGCGGGGGTCGCCCTCGTGCGTGCCCGTGCTGCCCACGCACCGGCACGCGGCCGCCGTTCAGCCGGTGGCCGTCACTCCCCGGCCGGCGGCGCGTCGCGGCATGGCGGTCGGCCACTTGGCGAGCGCGGCCGTGGCCCCGTACCAGGCCACGGCGCCCGCGACCGCGGCGACCCAGCCGGCCACCTTGCCGAGCGAGGCGCTCCCGGCGAACTGGCCGATCGCCAGCAGCACCAGGGCCAGGAAGAGCAGTCCGTACGTGCCCTGCCGGAAGATCCCGGCGCCCACCGAGCCCGCGGCGAGGCTCAGCGCGAGCAGGGCGAACAGGACGAGGAAGAGGCCGGCCGCGTTGGCCGAGACCTTGGTGTCGCCCCCCGCCGCCCAGGTGAACCAGAAGGCACCGAGGCCGGCGAAGGCGGTGCCGGTGAAGGCGTCCTGGTCGCGGAAGGCCAGGACGCCGAGGACGAACAGGCCGATGCCGCCGACGTAGGTGGCGACGGAGACCGAGTCGGCCACCGTCACGCCGTGGACGACGCGCGTGTTGCCTATGCCGAAGGCCAGCAGGGTGAGACCGAGTGCGAGGTGGCCGAGGGTGGAGGTGATGCTTCCCGCGGGAACTTCATTGTCCACGGCGGGCTCCCTTCAGGTGCGCTTGTGCTGCTTCCCAGCGACCCTTATCTACCCTTCACAAGTACACAATCCACCCCTACGCGCGGGTAGATTCGGCCACGGCGCAAGGGAGTTGACGTCACGTCAGTAAAACGCCGGCCGAACCCGTCCCGGGTCTCGACCGGGGCAGCGCGTGATGAGGGGATGCGCCACGCGATGACGGGATGCATCGTGTGACTACGGGGTGCACCGCGCGATGACGGGATGCACCGCGTGATTACGGGATGACGACGACGGGGCGCTGCGCCCGGCGCGCGAGGCGGCCCGCGACCGAGCCGAAGATCCGCCCGACGAGGCCGTGCGTGGAGCCGACGACGATCGCGTCCGCCGCGTACTCCCGCCCGACTTCTTCCAGTTCGTGGCAGATGTCGCCGCCGCGCTCGACCAGGATCCAGGGGACCTCGGCGAGGTAGTCGGCGCAGGCGAGTTCGAGGCCGAGGACCTCGGTGCGGTGGTCCGGCACGTCCACGAAGACCGGCGGCTCGCAGCCCGCCCACACCGTGGTGGGCAGCCGGTTGGCCACGTGGACGATGATCAGTCCGGAGCCGGAGCGCTTGGCCATGCCGATGGCGTAGGCGAGGGCCCGCTCACTGGACGTCGAGCCGTCGAAGCCGACGACGACGCCGTGACGGAAGGCGGGATCGCAGGAATGACGTGGTTCTGTCGCCGCTTGGAGGTCCGCCGTGGGGTCGGCTACCTGCTTGCGGTCCGCGGGTTCGGAGAATTCGTGACCGGCCATGGGTGTCTCGGCGAAAGAGATCCTCAGTCGAGGGACAGCGGGGACTGGTGAGCAACAACGAGTCGGCGGCGTAGCTGTGTCCGGGGGAGCCGTGTCCGGGAATCCTCTTCCCGACCCCATACCCCCAAGGGTACGGCGACACTCCTCTCCTGCCCAGGGCCGCCGAACCTACTCGGCGTTCCCCGGAGCATGCACGAGGCGGCCCCGGATGGCAATGCCCGTTGCCCTGTACAGCCGTCCCCCGCCGGGCGCCCCGGGCCGCCCGGAGCCTCGGCCACGGCCGGTTCCGCGCGGACCGGACAGGACCCGCCCGACGGCCCCCATGACACCCCCATGGCTCCCCCATGGAGCCTCCGTGGCGCCTCCATACTGATGATCTTCCAGTGACCGGAGCGGCCGCTTCCGCGTTAGCCACGCGATCACCCAGACCCCGATCCAGGAAGCACCCCCTCGTGCCCCCTCCCCCGGTCGCCCCTCCGTCCGCCTCCGCCAACCCGGCCGGCTCCCGACACCGGTCGCCAGGATCGCCGTCCGCGGCTGAAACCGTACGTACCAACCGGTCCGTGAACACCGAACCAGTATGGTCCGCCACCACAGGGTCGTCGGGCGACCCGGCGGGCGACGTCCTGCGCTGGGCGGTGTTCAGCTGTCTGCTCGTGCCCGTGGTCCTCGTCGTCTACGGGTCCTCGTTCGCCGGAGCGGCCGGCTCCGCGGCGGGCCTCACGGCCGTGACGGCCGTGTGCCGCCTGCTCTTGCGGCAGTCCGAGCGGGCGGCCGCCGAAGAACGGGCACTGCGGTCGGTTATGGCGCAGACCCGACGCGGCCGAGGGGCCCCCACGGGGCACCACGGGCGGCGTCACGGCGGGGGCTGTACACCCGAAGGGTGAGTCGATCGCACAACTGGACCCATCTGTTTTCGGCCAACTTCCCCGGGTGGCGGATCGCTTGGCCAAATGGCCTGCCAACCCCCTTGCCACCAGGGAGGAAAGGGTTCATGCGGGCTCCGGCACCCTACGGGTACGGGCCATCCCCAGCAGGCGCACTTCCCCTACGGGGCCCACGGGTGAAACGCTCGTGATCGAAAGCTTCGCGCCAAGTTGCCTTGTCGACATAGCGCTGAGTGCCGGATTTGTCACGCCGGCGCCACGGGACGCAGTAGATTCGATCTTGCCTATCGAAGGCTGGGGACTCGTGCAAAACCGAGGGGAAAAGTGCAGGAGCGACAAGCCCGACAAGAACGGGGAGCCGCGAACACCGAGGGGGGCTTAGCGCCATGAGCCAGGACTCCGCTGCCGCATCACCGGAGACCGCAAGGAAGCTGGCCGGCCGCCGACGACGGGAAGTCGTCGCCGTGCTGCTGTTCAGTGGCGGCCCCATCTTCGAAAGTTCCATTCCGCTCTCCGTGTTCGGCATCGACCGTCAGGACGCGGGAGTTCCGCGTTACCGGCTGCTGGTGTGCGCCGGCGAGGAGGGACCCCTGCGGACCACAGGGGGACTCGAACTCACCGCGCCCTACGGCCTGGAGGCAATCAGCAGGGCGGGAACAGTGGTGGTGCCCGCGTGGCGTTCCATCACCTCGCCGCCCCCCGCCGCCGCGCTCGAAGCGCTGCGCCGGGCACACGAGGAAGGGGCGAGGATCGTCGGGCTGTGCACCGGCGCGTTCGTGCTCGCGGCGGCCGGTCTCCTCGACGGCCGTCCGGCGACGACGCACTGGATGTACGCGCCGACACTGGCCAAGCGGTATCCGTCGGTCCACGTGGACCCGAGGGAGCTCTTCGTCGACGACGGGGACGTCCTCACCTCGGCCGGGACCGCGGCCGGAATCGATCTCTGTCTCCACATCGTGCGGACGGACCACGGCAGTGAGGCGGCCGGCGCGCTGGCCCGCCGGCTCGTCGTGCCGCCCCGCAGGAGCGGCGGACAGGAGCGCTATCTCGACAGGTCTTTACCCGAGGAGATCGGCTCCGACCCGCTGGCCGAGGTCGTCGCCTGGGCGCTGGAGCACCTCCACGAGCAGTTCGACGTGGAGACCCTGGCCGCGCGGGCGTACATGAGCCGCCGCACCTTCGACCGTCGTTTCCGCTCGCTGACCGGGTCGGCCCCCCCTCCAGTGGCTGATCACCCAGCGGGTCCTGCAGGCCCAGCGTCTCCTGGAGACGTCGGACTACTCGGTGGACGAGGTGGCGGGCCGCTGCGGCTTCCGCTCGCCGGTCGCGCTGCGCGGGCACTTCCGCCGCCAGCTCGGCTCGTCCCCGGCCTCCTACCGGGCGGCCTACCGGGCACGGCGTCCGCAACCGGAACCGAACGGGAGCCCCGTCGCGGTGGCCATGCCGGCCCCCGTGCCGGAGACCGTGCCGTCCCAGGCGCTCCCCCAGGTCCGGCGGACGGCGGCGGCCAGTGCGGTGATGGGCCCTTCCGCGACCTCGCACACCGTGCCGGACGCGGGAAAGCCCAGCTCCGATCTGTACGCCTCCGGCTACACCGGTGGGCGTCCGAGTCTGCCCGGCCAGCGGAGCGCCCCGTAGGGTGAGACACATGAACGACCGCATGGTGTGGATCGACTGCGAGATGACCGGGCTCTCGCTGGCGGACGACGCACTCATCGAGGTGGCCGCACTGGTCACCGACTCGGAGCTGAACGTACTCGGCGAAGGGGTGGACATCGTGATCCGTCCCCCGGACGCCGCCCTGGAGACCATGCCGGAGGTGGTGCGCACCATGCACACCTCCTCCGGGCTCCTCGACGAGCTGGCCGGCGGCACCACGCTGGCCGACGCCGAGGAGCAGGTCCTGGCGTACGTACGTGAACACGTCAAGGAGCCGGGCAAGGCGCCGCTGTGCGGGAACTCGGTCGGTACCGACCGCGGCTTCCTCCTGCGGGACATGCCGAGCCTGGAGTCCCACCTCCACTACCGGATCGTGGACGTGTCCTCCGTGAAGGAGCTCGCCCGGCGCTGGTATCCGCGGGCGTACTTCAACAGCCCGGACAAGAACGGCAACCACCGGGCGCTGGCGGACATCCGTGAATCCATCGCGGAGCTCCGCTACTACCGCGAGGCGGTCTTCGTCCCGCAGCCGGGCCCGGACTCCGACACCGCGAAGACCATCGCGGCGAAGTACGTCCTGCCTGCGGAGTAACGCTCCCCAGGGGGCCCGGGAGGGTGCCGCGAAACATGTGCGCGAGCACCCCCTCGGACCCTGTACACTTTTTCTCGGCCGGTAGGGAAGCCCCCAGGGACTTCCCAAGACCACAACAGTCCGGTCATGCATGGTGGGTATAGCTCAGATGGTAGAGCACCTGGTTGTGGTCCAGGATGTCGCGGGTTCGAGTCCCGTTACTCACCCTGAACGAAGAGGGCCCGCTCCGTGACAACGGAGCGGGCCCTCTTCGCGTTGCCCGCCCTCTTCGCGTTGCCCGCCCTCTTCGCGTTGCCCGCCTACGACGAGGCCCGCACCACCAGTTCCGTGGGCAGGATCAGGCTTCGGCGGGTCGGGGCGGTGGCGGCTATCTCGGTCAGGAGCAGTTCGGTCATGGCTCGGCCCATGTCCTCTATCGGCTGGCGCACGCTGGTCAGGGGCGGGTCCATGTGGCGGGCGATCGAGGAGTCGTCGAAGCCGACCAGGGCCGTGTCGTCGGGGATGCGGCGGCCGTGTTCGCGCAGGACCTGGCGGGCGCCGGAGGCCATCAGGTCGGACGCGGCGAACACCGCGTCGAGGTGCGGGGCGCGGGCCAGGAGCTCGGTCATCGCGCGGCGGCCGCCCTCCTCGGTGAAGTCGCCGTGGGCCGTGAGTTCGGCCAGGCCAGCCTCCGCCAGGGCCGACCGGTAGCCGTCGAGGCGGCGGCGGGCGCCGTACACGTCGAGGGGCCCGGCGATCGTCGCTATGGTGCGCCGGCCCCGGGCGGCGAGGTGGGCGACGGCGGTGCGGGCGCCCTCGAAGTTGTCGGAGTCGACCGAGGCGAGCGGCTCGTCCTCGCTGCGGCGGCCGCTGATGACGACGGGGATGCCGAGCTGTTCCAGGAGGTCGGGGAGCGGGTCGTCGGCGTGGACCGAGACGAGCAGGACACCGTCCACCCGGTGCGAGGCGAGGTACTGGGCGAGCCTGCGCCGCTCCCGGTCGCCGCCGACCAGAGTGAGCAGGAGCTGCATCTCGGTGTCGGCGAGGGCGGCGCCCACCCCGCGCACGATGTCGGAGAAGTACGGCTCGGCGAAGAAGCGGGCCTCGGGCTCGGGGACGACCAGGGCGATGGCGTCGGCGCGGTTGGCGGCGAGCGCGCGGGCCGCGCGGTTGGGTACGTAGCCGAGTTCGGCGACGGCGGCCTCGACGGCGGCGCGGGTCTCCTCGCTGACCCGGGGCGAGCCGTTGATCACCCGGGACACGGTGCCCCGGCCGACGCCGGCCCTGGCCGCCACTTCTTCGAGGGTGGGCCGCCCCGCGCTCCGGCCCCTGGCCGTGCGAGCTGCTGTCACGTCTGCCTCCCCAACTCGCGCAACTGACGGTGAAAGTAACAGCCCCCGCCGGGCCGGGAACGCCATCCCCATTCATTGCGCGGTCCCTTGACAGTCCAACAGTGAGCCGCGAACCTTCAACACATCACGGCTGGGAGCGCTCCCACAGTAGTAGGTCCCTACACCTTTCGCATCCCTTCCGCCCGCGCCGACCGCCCCAACGGGCTTGGCCCGGACGACAGTTGGAGGAAGCACATGCGCACGCGTACACGTATGTCCAGACGCCTCGCGGCTCTCGCGGCCGTGGCCGCGCTCGGTACCGGGCTGCTCGCCGGCTGCGCCGACGACGGCAAGGACCCGGCGGCCGGCGGCTCCTCCGGCGGGGGCGGGGGCGGCGGCGCGAAGACCACCCTCACCGTCGGCGTCTTCGGCGCGTTCGGCCTGAAGGAGGCCGGGCTCTACGACGCGTACATGAAGCTGCACCCGGACATCGCGATCAAGCAGACGTCGATCGAGCGGAACGAGAACTACTACCCCCAGCTCCTGACCCACCTCGGCTCCGGCAGCGGGCTCGCCGACATCCAGGCCGTCGAGGTCAGCAACATCGCCGAGGTCACCGCGACGCAGAGCGGCAAGCTGGAGGATCTGGGGAAGGCGTCCGGGGTGAACAAGGACGACTTCCTTCCCTGGAAGTGGGCCGAGGCGACCACCAAGGACAACAAGACGGTGGGCCTCGGCACCGACACCGGGCCGACCGGCATCTGCTACCGCAAGGACCTGTTCGCCAAGGCCGGGCTGCCCACCGACCGGGATGCCGTGGGCAAGCTGTGGGCGGGTGACTGGAACAAGTACCTGGAGGTGGGCCGCCAGTTCAAGGCGAAGGTCCCCTCGGGCGCCGCCTTCGTCGACTCCGCGTCCGGCGTGCTGAACTCGATCACCGGGTCCAGCGCCACCCGCTACTACGACGCCGACGGCAAGGTCGTCTACAAGACCAACCCGGCCATCAAGCAGGCCTGGGACACCGCGGCCTCGTTCGCGACCGACGGTCTGACCGCCAAGCTCCAGCAGTTCCAGCCGACCTGGGACCAGGGCTTCGCCAACGCCTCCTTCGCCACCGTGTCCTGCCCGGCGTGGATGCTCGGCTACATCCAGGACAAGGCGGGCGCGGCCGGCAAGGACAAGTGGGACGTGGCCGCCGCCCCCAAGCCCTCCAACTGGGGCGGCTCCTTCCTGACCGTGCCGTCCGCCGGCAAGCACAAGGCGGAGGCCGCCAAGCTCGCCGCGTGGCTGACGGCGCCCGCCCAGCAGGCCGTCCTGTTCGAGAAGCGCGGCAGCTTCCCCAGCGCGAAGGCGGCGTACGCACTGCCCGCCGTCGCCAACGCCAAGCACGACTACTTCGCGGGCGCGCCCATCGGGCAGATCTTCGCGAAGGCCGCCGAGGGCACCCCGGTGCAGATCCTCGGGCCCAAGGACCAGATCATCCAGCAGAACCTCTCCGACGTCGGCATGCTCCAGGTCGACCAGAAGGGCACGTCGCCGCAGCAGGGCTGGAACGCCGCGGTGAAGGCGATCGACAACGCCCTGGATCAGTGACGATGGCGAGCGACACCACGGCCGCCGTGCCCTCCCCCGCTCCCGGGCAGGAGGGCACGGCCCCCGGCCGCGCCGGCGCCGAGGAGCGCCGCAGCCGCCGCTACCGGCGGGACATGCGCTGGAGTCCGTACGCGTTCGTCGCGCCCTTCTTCCTGTTCTTCGCGGCGTTCGGCCTGTTCCCGCTGCTCTACACGGGGTGGGCCTCGCTGCACCAGGTCGAGCTGACCGCGCCGGACGACATGACGTGGGTGGGTCTGCGGAACTTCTCGCGGCTGCTCTCGGACGACTTCTTCTGGAACGCGCTGCGCAACACCGTCACCATCGGGATCCTGTCCACCGTGCCGCAGCTGATGGTCGCGCTCGGCATCGCGCATCTGCTCAACTACAAGCTGCGCGGCTCGATGTTCTTCCGGGTCGCCGTCCTCACCCCGTACGCCACGAGCGTGGCGGCGGCGACCCTGGTGTTCGTGCTGCTCTTCGGGCGCGACTACGGAATGATCAACTGGGCGCTCGGGCTGGTCGGTTTCGGGCCCGTCGACTGGCAGAACGGCACCTGGACCTCGCAACTCGCCGTCTCCACCATCGTCGTGTGGCGGTGGACGGGCTACAACGCGCTGATCTATCTCGCCGCGATGCAGGCGGTCCCCGCCGACCTGTACGAGTCGGCCGCGCTCGACGGGGCCTCGCGGTGGCAGCAGTTCCGCCATGTGACGATCCCCGCGCTGCGCCCGACGATCCTGTTCACCACGGTCGTCTCCACCATCGGCGCGACCCAGCTCTTCGGTGAGCCGCTCCTGTTCAACGGCGCCGCGGGCGCCACCGGCGGCTCGGACCACCAGTTCCAGACGCTCGGCCTCTACCTGTACGAACAGGGCTGGGTGAACCTGCACCTGGGCCGGGCCTCGGCGATCGCCTGGGCGATGTTCCTGATCCTGCTCCTCATCGGCGCGGTGAACTGGTTCGTCTCCCGCATGATGCGCAAGGGAGAGACGAGTTGATGGCCCAGCGTGCCGGCCGCCAGTTGCACGGCGGCCGCCTCACCTACGCCGTACTGACCGTGTTCACCGCCGGATCCCTCTTCCCGCTGATCTGGACGGCGGTCGCCGCGTCGCGCACCAACACCCGGCTCGCCCAGACACCGCCGCCGTTCTGGTTCGGCGGGAACCTGTTCAGGAACCTGCGGATCGCCTGGACCGACGCCAACATGGGCACGGCCCTGCTCAACACGACGATCGTGGCGTGCTCCATCGCGGCCGGCACGGTGTTCTTCTCCACCCTGGCCGGCTTCGCCTTCGCCAAGCTGCGGTTCCGCTTCAAGAACCTGCTGATGATCCTGGTCATCGGCACGATGATGGTGCCGCCGCAGCTCAGCGTCGTACCGCTGTACATGATGGTCGCGAAGCTGTCCTGGACCGACCAGCTGCAAGCCGTCATCCTGCCCACCCTGGTCAGCGCGTTCGGGGTGTTCTTCATGCGGCAGTACCTCGTGGAGGCGCTGCCCACCGAGCTGGTCGAGGCGGCCCGGGTGGACGGGGCGAGCAGCTGGCGGGTGGTGTGGCACATCGTGTTCCCGGTGGCCCGGCCGGCCATGGCGGTGCTCGGGATGCTGACCTTCGTGATGGCGTGGAACGACTTCTTCTGGCCGATCATCGCGCTGACCCAGAACGGCAGCCCCACCGTTCAGGTGGCCCTGACCGGGCTCGGCCGCGGCTACATCCCCGACCAGTCGGTCATCATGGCCGGTGCTCTGCTCGGCACGCTTCCGCTGCTGCTCGCGTTCGTCCTGTTCGGGCGGCAGATCGTGGGCGGGATCATGCAGGGCGCGGTCAAGGGCTGATCCCCACCGGGCGGTCCCAATTCCCCTTACACATCAGCTCGTTGGGAGTGTCGTATGTCCGACCGTTTTCCGCCCGGGTTCCTCTGGGGCGCCGCCACCTCCGCCTACCAGATCGAGGGCGCGGCCGCCGAGGACGGCCGCACCCCCTCGATCTGGGACACCTTCAGCCACACCCCGGGCAGGACCGACGGCGGGGACACCGGGGACGTGGCCGTGGACCACTATCACCGCATGCGCGAGGACGTCGCGCTGATGGCGGACATGGGCCTGACCGCGTACCGCTTCTCGGTGTCGTGGTCGCGGGTGCAGCCCACCGGGCGCGGGCCCGCCGTCCAGCTCGGCCTCGACTTCTACCGGCGCCTGGTCGACGCGCTGCTCGACCACGGCATCCAGCCCGCGCTCACCCTCTACCACTGGGACCTCCCCCAGGAGCTCGAGGCCGCGGGCGGCTGGCCCGCCCGCGAGACGGCGCACCGCTTCGCCGAGTACGCAGCGCTCGTCGGCGCCGCGCTCGGCGACCGCGTCGAGCAGTGGATCACCCTCAACGAGCCCTGGTGCAGCGCCTTCTTGGGGTACGCGTCGGGCGTGCACGCACCGGGGCGCACCGAACCCGCGGCATCGCTGCGCGCCGCGCATCATCTCAACCTCGCTCATGGCGAGGCGACTTCGGCGCTGCGTGCCGCGATGCCGGCCCGCAACCGGATCGCCGTCAGCCTCAACTCGGCCGTGGTGAGGCCGCGTTCCCAGGAACCGGCGGACCTGGAGGCGGCGCGCCGGATCGACGACCTCGCCAACGGCGTCTTCCACGGGCCGATGCTGCACGGCGCCTACCCGGACCGGCTGTTCGCGGACACCGCGTCCGTCACCGACTGGTCGTTCGTGCACGACGGCGATCTGCGCGCGATCCACCAGCCGCTCGACGCGCTCGGTCTCAACTACTACACGACCTCGCTGGTGTCCGCGGCGGACGCCGACGTTGCGGGCGCCCGCGCCGACGGCCACGGCGCGAGCGCGCACTCGCCGTGGCCCGGCGCCGACGGGGTCGCCTTCCACCAGCCGCCCGGCGAGCGCACCGCGATGGGCTGGACCATCGACCCGTCGGGCCTGTACGACCTGCTGCTCCGCTACACCAAGGAGGCACCGGGCCTGCCGCTCCTGATCACCGAGAACGGCGCGGCCTGCGACGACGAGCCGGGCCCGGACGGGGCCGTGCACGACCCGGACCGCATCCGCTATCTGCACGGCCACCTGGCGACGGTGCGCCGGGCGATGGAGGCGGGCGCGGACGTGCGGGGTTATTACCTGTGGTCCCTGATGGACAACTTCGAGTGGTCGTTCGGGTACGGCAAGCGGTTCGGCGCGGTGTACGTGGACTACGCGACGCTGGCCCGCACCCCGAAGTCGAGCGCCCGCTGGTACGCGGAGCTGGCCCGTACGGGTGAACTGCCTCCGGCGCCCGGGGACTGACACCACGGCGGGGCGGCGCGGGGGCGGTGCGCGGATGGTGGCGGGGGTGACGGACCGGGGTGCCGCCGCCCCCGACCGCTGTTAATTTCGCCTCTATGCGCCTTTTGTCCATAAACGTCGCACCCCGGCTCGGCTGAGCCGCGATGGGCATCCTCAAGGATCACCCGGAGCTCGCCCTCTTCCTCTGCCTCGCGCTCGGCTACCTCGTCGGCAAGCTGCGCGCCGGGCCCATCACGCTCGGCGGGATCTGCGGCACCCTGATCGTGTCGCTCCTGATGGGCGCGTGGGCCAAGGTGCAGGTCTCGGGCGACGTCAAGACGGTCTTCTTCGCCCTGTTCATCTTCTCGCTCGGCTATCTCGCGGGCCCGCAGTTCTTCGCCAACCTCAACCGCGGCAGCCTGCGCTTCTTCACGCTGTGCCTGATCGAGCTGGTCTGCGTGCTCGGCATCGCGTACGGCCTGGCGAAGGCCTTCGGGCTCGACGTCGGCACCGCGTCCGGCATCCTGGCCGGCGCCGCCACCGAGTCCGCGGTCGTCGGCACCGCCACCGAGGCCATCGGCAAGCTGAGCGGCCTCACCCCGGCCCAGGTCAGCGACTACCAGGGCCACGTCGCCACCGCGTACACGGTCTGCTACCTCTTCGGCCTCATCACCATCGTCATCTACACCAGCCAGATCATGCCGATGATGCTGCGCATCAACCTGCGCGACGCCTCGCGGCAGCTGTGGGAGAAGATGCGCGGCGGCGGGGGCGAGCACGGCCTGGAGGCCGACGAGCGCGAGGCGCTGCCGGGCCTGGTGGGCCGCACCTATCTGGTGACGCTTGCCGACGGCCGCACCATCGGCGACCTGGAGTCCTCGCTCGGCGGGCGGATCACCATCGAGGCGCTGCGCCGCGGCAGCCGCGCCATCGCCCCCGAACCGCACGTCGAGCTGACCCTGTCCGATCTCGTCCTGGTCGTCGGGCGGCGGGCCAACACCATCGAGGCGGGCCGCGAGATCGGCCCCGAGACACCCGGCATCCCGGGCCTCGACTCGCCACTGGCCACCACACAGGTCGCGATGACCGAGAAGTCCGCCGACGGCAGGAGCCTCGATCAACTCCAGCACGACCACCCGGAGTTCATCAAGCAGGGCGTGTACGTCACCGATGTGATCCGCAACGACCAGCACCTGCCCGCCACCCCGGACACCGTGCTGCGGCGCGGCGACGTCCTCACCCTGGTCGGCGCCAGGTCCGGTCTCACCAAGCTGGTCGCGAAGATCGGCGCGGTGGTCAAGAACGACGCCACCGACTTCATCTATCTGGGCTTCGGCATCGTCTGCGGCTCGCTGCTCGGGCAGGTGGTGGTCCGGGCCGGTGACATCCCGCTGTCGCTCGGCACCGGTGGCGGCTGTCTGATCTCCGGGCTCGTCTTCGGCTGGTTCCGCTCGCGCAAGCAGACCTTCGGCGCGTTCCCTCCGCAGGCCGCGACCACCCTCAAGGACATGGGCCTGGCGGTCTTCATCGCCTGCACCGGCCTCGTGTCGGGGCCGCAGGCCTGGCCGCTGCTCAAGCAGTACGGGGCGCTGCTCCCCTTCGCCGGGATCGCGATGGTGCTGATCCCGGCCACTCTGTCGCTCGTCGTCGGACGCGCCCTGCTGAAGATCGAGAAACCGCTGCTCATCGGCGCGATCGCGGGCCAGCAGTGCTCGACCCCCGCCATCACCTCCATCACCCAGGTCGCCCAGAGCTCCGTACCGATGCTCGGTTACACGATCACGTACACGCTCTCCAACTTCCTGCTCCCCCTGACCGGCCCGGTCCTCGTCGGCGTACTCGGAGCCTGAACATGATCGATTTCATCAACCGGAACATCTTCCATCCGCACCCCGAGCTCCTGGTGTTCGTCACCATCGCGCTCGGCTTCCTGCTCGGGAAGGTCCGCTACAAGGCGATCGGGCTCGGCGCGGTCACCGGCTGTCTGATCGTGGGCCTGTTCCTCGGGGCCCAGTTCAAGGTGCCGATCGACGCGACCGTGAAGAACCTCTTCTTCACGATGTTCCTGTTCGCGCTCGGCTACCGGGTCGGCCCGCAGTTCTTCCGCGGCCTGAAGAAGGACGGCCTGCCGCAGGTCGCCAACGCGCTGATCGTCTGCGTCACCGGCCTGCTGGTGTCCTGGGGCCTCGCCTCGATGCTCGGCTACGGCCCCGGGCTCTCGGCCGGGCTGCTCGGCGGCGGGCTCACCCAGTCCGCCGTGATCGGTGTCGCCCAGGACGCCATCGGCAACCTGCCGGGTCTGAGCCCCGCCCAGGTCAAGAGCGAGGAGAACCTCGTCGCCATCGGCTACGCGGTCTGCTATCCGCTCGGCACCGTGTGCGCGGCCCTGCTCCTGGCCTCGGTGCTGCCCCGGCTCTACCGCAAGAACCTCGCCGAGGAGAGCGCCAAGCTCGCCAAGGAGCTGGACGCGCCCGGCAACGACCCCGACCTGGGCGCCGGCTACTACGAGGTGGTGCTGCGCGCCTACAAGGTGGAGCGCCCCGACCTCGTGGGCCGCACCATCGACGACTTCGAGCAGCAGCAGAAACAGCTGGGCCGCCGCGTCTACATCACCGGGGTGCGGCGCGACGGCACGGTCCTCGACCACGACCAGCAGACGGTCCTGCACCTGGGTGACACCGTCGCGATCAGCGCGATCCGCGGCGACCTCGTCACCTACGACGCCCGCACCCGCGTCGGCGGCGAGGCCGACGACGTGGAGCTGCTCGGCTACCAGACCGAGACGCTGCACGTGGTCGCCTCCGAGAAGAGCCAACTGGGCAAGACCATCGGCGAGTTGCGGCAGGAGCCGTTCATGGTCGGGGTGTACGTGGACAAGCTGTACCGCTCGGGCACCGAGTTCCCCTACCGGCTCTCCACCCCGATCGAGCGCGGCGACACCCTCATCCTGACGGGGCCCAAGCGCCTGGTGGGCCCGGCGGGCAAGGCGATCGGCAAGCCGGTGCCGACCAGCTTCGCCACCGACATGGTGTGGGTGTGCCTGGGCATCTTCCTCGGCGCGCTGATCGGCATCCCCGCCCTGAAGGCGGGCGGCGTCCCGATCTCGCTCTCCACCTCCGGGGGCGCGCTGATCATGGGTCTCGTCTTCGGCTGGATCCGCTCCAAGTATCCGACGTACGGCAACGTGCCGCCCGGCGCCCAGTGGTTCATGGACACCCTCGGGCTGTGCCTGTTCATCGCGGTGGTCGGCATCAACGCCGGGCCCGGCTTCACCAGCGGCCTGTCCACGGCGGGCTGGAGCCTGCTCCTGTGGGGCGTGGTGGTCACCGTCGTGCCGCTGCTCGTCGGCTTCCTGGTGGGCCACTACATCCAGAAGATCCGCTTCCCGGTCCTGATGGGCGTCCTCGCGGGCGGCGAGACCACGACGGCCGCGTTCGGCGCGGTCAACGAGGCGTCCAGATCCCAGATCCCGACGCTCGGCTACACCATCCCCTACGCGATGAGCAACGTCCTGCTCACCATCTGGGGCGCCGTGATCATCATCCTCAACCACTGACGCGCCTCACTGTCCGACGCCTCAACCGCTGACGTACGTAAGGAAGTCCCGTGCCCAAGACCACCTTCACCCGTGAGGAAATCCAGTCCTTCGCCCAGCTCTCGCCGTTCGAGCTGAAGGACAAGTTCATCCAGATCGCCCAGGCGGTACAGGCGGACGAGCCGGGCCAGAAGGAGAAGTCCGCGCGGCAGATGCTGAACGCGGGCCGCGGCAACCCGAACTGGGTGGCCACCGGCCCCCGCGAAGCCTTCTACGCGCTCGGCTACTTCGCCCTGTCGGAGTCCCGCCGGGTGTGGACCGCCGACAACCTCGGCGGCATGCCCGAGAAGCAGGGCGCGGCCGGCCGCTTCGACGCGTACGTGCGCCAGCACCCGGACCTGCCCGGCATCGAGCTCCTGGAGAAGTGCATCGCGTACGCCGTCGAGCGGTTCGGCTTCGACCGGGACGAGTTCGTGCACGAGCTCACCGACAGCTCGATCGGCGACAACTACCCGGTGCCGGACCGGATGCTGGTGCACGCCGAGAAGATCGTGCGCGGCTACCTCGCCGACGAGATGTTCGACAAGCGGCCTCCGCAGGACACCCTGTCGCTGTTCGCGACCGAGGGCGGCACGGCGGCCATGTGCTACATCTTCGACTCCCTGATGAAGAACGGGATCCTGAAGAAGGGCGACCGGATCGCCCTGATGGTGCCGGTGTTCACGCCGTACATCGAGATCCCCGAGCTCGACACCTACGAGTTCGACGTGGTGCGCGTCGAGGCGAGCCTGTTCGCCGAGAGCGGGGTGCGCGAGTGGCGCTATCCCCCCGAGGAGGTCGCCAAGCTCGCCGACCCGAGCGTGAAACTGGTGTGCCTGGTCAACCCGTCCAACCCGCCCTCGCTGGCGCTGAGCGACCGGGTCACCCAGCAGATCAAGGAGATCGTGGCCGGGCCGAACCCGAACCTCCTCATCGTCACCGACGACGTGTACGGCACCTTCGTGGAGGGCTTCCGCTCCATCGCCGCCGAGGTGCCGCGCAACACCCTGCTCGTCTACTCGTACTCCAAGCACTACGGCTGCACCGGCCACCGGCTCGGTGTGATCGGGCTGCACGACGACAACGTGATCGACGAGCTGATCGCCGCGCTGCCGCGGTCCGAGAAGGAGCGCCTGGACAAGCGGTACGGGACGCTGACCCTGGAACCGTCCAAGATCCGGTTCATCGACCGTCTGGTCGCCGACTCGCGCCAGGTCGCCCTCAACCACACCGCGGGCCTCTCGCTGCCGCAGCAGGTGATGATGAGCCTGTTCTCGCTCTTCGACCTCCTGGAGGAGGGCCAGGCGTACAAGCACCGCATCCGCGCGATCGTCAACCAGCGGCTCGACCTCCTCCTGGAGGGCGCCCAGATGAAGATCGCGAACGATCCGAAGCGGGCGTGCTACTACATCGAGCTCGATCTGCTCGCCGAGGCCGAACGCGTCCACGGCAAGGACTTCGCGGCCTTCCTGGAGAAGACCTACGAGCCCGTCGACCCGCTGTTCCGGCTGGCCGAGCAGACCAGCGTGGTGCTGCTCAACGGCGGCGGCTTCGAGGGACCTCAGTGGTCGGTACGGGTCTCGCTCGCCAACCTCGACGACCTGGACTACTTGAAGATCGGCCACCACCTGCGGGCGATCTTCAACGACTACGCGGAGGAGTGGCGGACGTCGCGCGCGTGACGCGTCCGGCGAGCGGGCCGCGGGGCTTGAACCTCACGTGGCGTGAGGATGCACAGTGACGGCATGAGTGAATCCACCTGGAAGGTGGGCCCCCTGGCGGAGGCCAGTGGGCTCACCGTCCGCACCCTGCACCACTGGGACACCATCGGCCTGCTCTCGCCGTCCCGCCGCACCGCGGGCGGCCACCGCGCGTACACGGAGTCCGACGTCGGGCGCCTCTACCAGGTGCTCGCCCTGCGCGGCCTGGGCCTCGGGCTCGACACCATCGCCGTCTGTCTGGACTCCGGGGTCGATCCGGCGCGCGTTCTGCGCGACCACCGCGAGAGCGTCGAGGCGCACCTCGCCGCGCTGACCGCCCTGCGGGACCGGCTCACGGACATCGAGGAGGAGCTGGCGGACGGCCGGCCCCCGACAACCTCGGCGGTCCTCGACGCGCTGCGCGCGACCGGCGCCGCGGAAGGGGCGGTCCGCCGCCACCTCGACGACGAGCAGATGCGGGCGCTCGGCCGGCACGGCGCGGCGGCAGGCCCGGCCGCCCACTACCTCCTGGAGGTCGAGTGGCCCGAACTGTACCGACGGGCCGAGGAGTTGAGGGTGGCCGGCACCGAGCCGACCGATCCGCGCGTACGCGGTCTTGTGGCCCGGATGGACGAGTTGAGCGCGCTGTTCGGCGGAGGTGACCGGACGCTCTCGGCGGGCGTGCGGGCCGCGTGGCGCGAGGATCCGGCGGCGCTGTCCGGGGACGCGTCGGCGAGGCCGGGGCAGTGGGACGGGCTGATGGAGTACCTGGAGGCGGCACGATGAACGGGACGAAGAAGAACGGGCCGAGGACGAACGGGCCGAGGATGAACGGGCCGAGGATGAACCGGTACTCGCTCCTGCCGTACCTGCTGATCGTGGTGCCGCTGCTGTGCGCGCTCGCTGCGTTCGGGACGGTCGGGTGGGGTGTGGTGGCCGCGGTGACGGCGGCGGTCGTCGTGCTGGCCCTGCTGACCCGGGCGTGGACGCACTGCGGCGCCCCGGCCGACGTGGGGGAAGGTGCGTACCGGCCGGGACGCTGGTCCAGTGAGGTCAAGTCCCTTTCTTCTGGGACTACTTCTTCTGGGACTACTTGTAGGCGCCGAAGGCCTTGGTGAAGGCGAGCGGCTCCTGGGCGATCGAGGAGCAGGTGGGGTCGGCGGAGTTCTTGGCGCCGCCGGAGCACTGCTGGTCACGGGCGGCGGACCACATGGCGAGCCAGGCCAGGCCCTTGGACTGGGCGAAGCCGACGAGCTTGGTGGCGTCCGCGACGGTGAACTTCTCGACGTTGACGTCATTGACGCCGATCATCGGCGTGACCGCTACGGCCTTCCATGCGGCGGAGTCCGTCAGACCCAGAACTCCCTTGATCTGGGCCTGGGTCGCCGTGGCGGCCTGGATCGCGTAGTCGCCCATGTCACCGCTGTAGGAGGGCCCGTAGTCCATCGCCATGATGTTGACGGCGGAGACCTTGACGCCGTTCTTCTTGGCGTCGGCGACGAGGTCGACGCCGGGCTGGGTGAGCCCCTCGGGCATCACGGGCAGCGTGAACGAGACGTCGAGCCCGGGGTGGGACTGCTGGAGCTTGGCGATGGCCTGCGCACGGCGGGTGTTGGCGGCGGTGTCGGGCAGCGCGGCACCCTCGATGTCGAAGTCGACCTTGGTGAGCTTGTAGGCGTCGACGACCTTGCCGTACGCGGCGGCCAGGTCGTCGGCGCTCTTGCAGACCAGGCCGAGTTCGGAGCCGGAGGCGCCGCCGAAGGAGACCCGGACGTCGCCGCCCTTGGCGCGCAGCGCGCCGATCTGCGAGGCGACCTTGTCGCCCGGCAGGTCGGTGACTCCGCCCCACAGCGGGGCGCAGCCGCCGCCGGAGGTGACGAAGGCGAGGGTGAACTGCTTGACGCCGGTCTTGTCGGCGGTGCCGGCCAGGTCGTACGTCGGGTAGAGCGAGGTGTCGACGTACGGCGAGAACCCGGCGCCGCCGCCCGCGGTGCCGCTGCCCGACGGCTTGCTCGGAGTGGGCGTCGCGGTGGCCGTCCTGGACGGGGTGGCGGTCGGCTTGGTGGTCGGCTTGGAGCTGGGCTTGGTGCTCGCCGGCTGGGAGGGCTGGGAGGTGGGCCGCTCGGTGGGGCGTCCGCTGGGCTGCGGGGTGGCGCCGGAGTCGACGGAACACTTCTCCTGGTCTATGAGACAGCCGGTCGGGTCGCCGGCGGTACCGGCGGCGGCGGTGACGAAGCCGATGGTCACCGACTTGCCCGCGGCGAGCCCGCCCTTGTTCCAGCTCGGGGGCTTCACGGTGACGTGCCGGCCCTTGACGGTCTGGTCGCCGTTCCAGAGGGAGGAGAGCGTGGTGCCGGCCGGCAGGTCGAACTCCAGGGTCCAGTCGGTGAGGGGCTTGGCGGTGTCGTTGGTGATGACGTACTGCCCGGTGTAACCACCGGTCCAGCTGCTGGTCTTGGTGTACGCCGCGCCGACGGAGGCGGCCTGGGCTGTGCCGGTGAGCGCGAGGGCTCCGCCGCCGACGACCGCCGCGGCGACGAGACCGCCGATCACCTTGGTCTTGCCGCTCGTCGTGCGGCGATGCGTGCTGGTGGCCATGCCGTGCCTGCCTCTGCGTTGCGGGGGAATTCCGGGGTGCGGGCAGCACGCTAGCCCGGGGGATCCGGACAAATGCCCAGTACTGGGCGGGGCTTGGGGATCTTAGGCCCGCCTTAAGGATCCGATGGGGGGAGGTTAAGCCCGCGCCCCTCAACCCCGCCTTCGTGTGCGGACCGTGCCCGCGTCTCGCGCAGTTCCCCGCGCCCCTTGACCCCGCCTTCGTGTGCGGGCCGTGCCCGCGTCTCGCGCAGTTCCCCGCGCCCCTTGAACGGCCGGCTTTCGGGTGCGGACCGTGCCGGCTTGCTCGCGCAGTTCCCCGCGCCCCTCAATCCCGCCTTCGTGTGCGGACCGTGCCCGCTTCTCGCGCAGCTCCCCGCGCCCCCAAAACCCCCGTTCGTGTGCGGACCGTGCCCGCGTCTCGCGCAGTTCCCCGCGCCCCTTAACTACTCGGTGCCGGGCTGCATGGGCATAGTCAGCCCGTCCGGCGATTGAGGACGAGCGCCCTTCAGGCGCGAACGGGGTCTGGGGCGGAGCCCCAGGGAGCCGCACCCTCAAGTAGCCGCACGGGCGGGAGGGTGGGAAAACGCGCGAACGGGGTCTGGGGCGGAGCCCCAGGGCGGGTCAGGCGGGGGCGCCGCGGCGGCGGAGGCGGTGGCCTCGGCGGGTCGGGGTGGCCGCACCGAGCCCGATCCACAGGCGCACCTCCGTGCCGCCGAGCACGGAGTGACCGATCCGGACATCGCCGCCCGTCGACTCGGCGACCCGGCGGACGATGTCGAGGCCGAGCCCCGTCGACCCGGGACGCCCCCCGCTGTTGCCGCGGGCCAGCGCCGCCCGGGGGTCGGAGATGCCGGGCCCCGCGTCGGAGACCAGCACGATCACCGCCTCCTCCCCGTTGTGGACGTCCACCGAGAACGCCGTCCCCTCCGGCGTGTGCCGGAACACGTTGCCGAGCAGCGCGTCGAGCACCGCGACGAGGTCGGGCCGGGCCACCGGGATGCGGATGGGCCGGTCCACGCCCGCGAGCCGCACCTCGCGGCCCTCGTCCTCGGCGAGCGCCGACCAGAACGCCATCCGGTCGAGGATCACCTCACAGGCGTCGCAGCCCGAGCCCGGCCCGGCCGGCTGGGTCTTGGGCTTGGCGTCCCGCGCCGTGCGGATGATCGTGTCGACCTCGCGCTCCAGCTGCTCGACCGCGGCCCGCGTCTGGTCGGCCGCGGGCCCGTCCCCGAGGGAGGCCGCGTTCAGTCGGAGCACGGTGAGCGGCGTACGCAGCCGGTGCGAGAGGTCGGCCGCCAACTCCCGTTCATTGGCGAGCAGTTGGACGACCTGGTCCGCCATGGAGTTGAAGGCCACCGCCGCTTGGCGCAGTTCGGTGGGCCCCTCCTCCGGGACCCGCGCCCCGAGCTTCCCCTCGCCCAGGTCCTGCGCCGCGCCGGCGAGCCGCTGGGCCGGGCGGACCATACGTACCCCGAGGCGGTCGGCGACGGCCACCGAGCCGATGATCAGCGCGATGCCGACCCCGGCGAGGACCAGCCAGGCCGTCGCCACGCCGTTGCTGACCTCGGCCTCCGGCACGAAGACCTCGACGATCGCGATCTGCCCGGAGCTGAGCGCGGTCGGCTGGAGCAGCGTGGAGCCGCCCGAGACGTCGGAGATCGAGGCCTTGATGACCTTGCGGGTGGTTTCGAGGTCCTGCCCCTCGGCCCGCTGTGTGCCGATGTCCACCGGCGCACTGCCCGGCACGGCCGGGTCGGCCGGCACGTGCACGGCCATCCGGCCCTCGGCACCGGACTGGGTGGAGGCGACGGCCCGCTCCAGGGCGTCGCGGTCGGTGGTGATGGACAGCGTGGGCCCGATCGCCGCGGCCTGGCGTTCGGCGTTGGAGAACGCCCGGTCGCGGGCCATCTCCTTGATGACCATGCCGAGAGGCACCGCGAAGGCGACGACCACCATCACGGTCACGGCGAGGCAGACCTTGACCAGCGCCCATCTCATCGTGGCGGCTCCAGCTTCACGCCGACACCGCGCAAGGTGTGCAGATAGCGGGGCCGGGCGGCCGTCTCCCCCAACTTCCTTCGCAGCCAGGACAGATGGACGTCGATGGTCTGGTCGTCGCCGTAGGACTGCTGCCACACCTCGGCGAGCAGCTCCTTGCGCGGCACGACCACGCCGGGCCGGCCGGCGAGGAAGGCGAGAAGGTCGAACTCGCGCCGGGTCAGGTCGAGCCCGGTGCCGTCGAGTTCGGCCTGGCGGCGCAGCGGGTCGACGCGGAGCCCGCCGACCTGGAGCACCCGCGAGGGCGGTTCGGCCCCGGCCGTGGCGCGCGCCCGGCGCAGCACTGCAGCCATCCGCGCGGAGAGGTGTTCCACGGAGAACGGCTTGGTGAGGTAGTCGTCGGCGCCGTCGTTGAGCAGCCGGACGATCTCCGTCTCGTCGTCCCGCGCGGTCGCGATGATCACCGGTACGTCGGTGATGCCGCGGAGCATCTTGAGCGCCTCGGACCCGTCCAGATCGGGGAGTCCGAGGTCCAGGATGACCACGTCGAAACGGATATGGGCCACTTCGCGCAGCGCCTCAAGTGCCGTGCCGACGCTCCGTACCGTGTGGGAGGCCTCGGTGAGGTGGCGGATGAGGGCGGAGCGGACAAACTGGTCGTCCTCGACCACGAGCACACTTGCCATGGCCCGCACCGTACGCCATGCGGATGATCGCGGTCCCCCGTGGGAGTGGAGTCGGAGGTGGCGGGACACCGGTGGGGCTCGTGGTGCAGTATGGCCCGGATGCACAGAGGACTCGTACACGGTTTGGCGTGGTCGCTCGCCACGGGAGCGGCGGTGACGCTCTCCTGGTGGGGTGTCCACACGGTGATGGCCGGCACGGCGTACGACCCGCCGCGCGCCCTGCCGATCAGCGGCGAGGCGCGCATCACCCAGGACTCCGGGCCGGACGCCTCCTCGACCCATGGCGCCAAGGAGAGCCCGCCCGCGCCGACGCCCTCCGCATCGCCGAAGGCGTCGAAGGGGCCCGGGGACGGGAAGCCGTCGGGCACTCGCGCGCCGTCGGGCCCGAGCAAGTCGCCTTCGCCGTCCAGCTCTTCGGGCGATTCCGCCAATTCGGGCGCGGTGCGGGGCTACAACGTCGCGGGCGGCCGGGTCGTCTTCGACCTCGGCGCCAGCTCGGCCCAACTGGTCTCGGCCACGCCCGCGTCGGGCTGGCGGATGGACCGCTGGATCCAGGCGCAGTGGATACGGGTCACGTTCACGCGCGGCGACGAGACCGTCTCGGTGTTCTGCACCTGGAACGGGCATCCGCCCATGGTGGAGATCAACAACACTTGACCGGCGGCACGCCGGGCCCGACGGGCGCCTCACCGCGTGCGGCTCACCGGAAGGCCGAGGCGGGCGGCGCGGGCGAGGGCTTGGCGCTCGCGTCGCGCACCGCCGCCGCCCCGCCCGTGAAGTCGGCGAGCTCCCGCCCGTGCTGGACCCGGCCGGGGTGCGGGTCGCCCGCGATCCGCCGGGTCAGCTCGGCGACGGGCAGCGGCACCGCGGAGCCGACCAGCACCGCGTTGCCGAACCGCTTGCCGCGCAGCACCGTGGGATCGGCGGCGAGCGCGAGCTCGGGGAAGACCCCGGCGGCCGTGGCTATCTGGCCTCTCAGATGGGCGAGCGGCGGCCCGTCGGCGAGGTTCGCGGCGTACGTGCCGTCCGGCTTGAGCACCCTGCGCACGTCGTCGAGGAACTCGGCACTGGTCAGGTGCGCAGGGGTACGGGCCCCGCTGAACACGTCCGCGATCACGAGGTCGGCCCAGGCATCGGGGAGCTTGGCGAGCCCGGCCCGCGCGTCGCCGCCCCGCACCCGGATCCGGGCCCCGGGGTCGAGCGGCAGCTCCCGGCGCACCAGTTGGACGAGCGCGGCGTCGAGCTCGACGATCTGCTGGCTGGAGCGGGGCCGGGTCGCCGCGACGTAGCGGGCCAGGGTGAAGGCGCCGCCGCCCAGATGCAGGACGTTCAGGGGCCGGCCGGCCGGCGCCGCGAGATCGATGACGTGGCCGAGCCTGCGCTGGTACTCGAAGGTCAGGCGCTCCGGGGCGTCGAGGTCGACGTGCGACTGGGGCGCCCCGTCGAGCAGCAGCGTCCATCCGCCCGAACGGTCCCGGTCGGGTATGAGCTCCGCGAGCCCGCCGTCCACCGCCTCCACGACGGGTTCCGGACCCGACCCCCGCCGCCTGCTGCTCTTCGCCATCCGGCCATTATCGACCGGTCGCGCGGGTGCCGCCTTCCCGCACGGAGACGATGCGGGCACCCGCCTCGCAGATGCCGTCGGCCGCCTCGATCATCCGGGCCGCCTCCCCCAGCGCTGCCCGCAGCAGGCCCGGGTCGGTGACCTCGGTGGTGTCCGGCGGGAGCAGCCAGCCCGAGCCGGTGACGGGCGGCTCGACGGGGAGCCCGGACATGCGCAGCCCGCGCCCGTTGGTCTCCGTACAGGCACTGCCCGGCACGTCCCAGGCGGCGGCGGTGCCGGGGGGCACCAGGAAGCCGAGGGTGTCGCAGGCCCCGTCGTGCAGGACCGGCCCGACGGCCGCGGGGGCGGCGCCGCGCCGGATGATGTCGACGGCCTCTAGGCCTTGGCGGGCGGGCACGGTCACGAGGTCGCAGGGCTCGTCCTCGGCGCCGCACGCGAGGACCTGCGGGGTGCCGGGCCGCGACGCGCTCGGCCGTGACGCGTTCGCCCGCGGTGCGTTCTCCCGCGGTGCGTTCGGGCGGTGGACGGCCGTCGTCTGCGGGCCGGAGACGGTGAAGTCGGTGGGGGTGTCGGTGTTCACGCAGTCCTCCAACAAGGCAAGCCCTCCGCGCATAGCGGTGTCTGGCGCTCTCCGCATGGTTCAACGCCCTTGCGCGTCAAGGGGAACGGCGGCATGCCGCCGCAAAGGATGGCAGTTCATGGCGGATCGCGGGTGAGATATCCGTTTTGTAGGCAAACGCTGTGTGAACGGGCCGTCACAGACGGTACGTTCTTGCTCCGCACCACCCCGCCAGAGAGAGCTGTCGAGCCATGGCGCCGTCACCAGATCCCCAGGCAGACCCCCGGGTGAGCGAGCGGACTCCGCGGACGCCGAGCCGGCTCACGCGGGAACCCAACGCGGCGTTCCGGCAGGTGCGGGGCGCCAGGTCACCGGGCGAGTTCGCGGCCGCGGTGCGCCGCGCCGCCCGCGAGATCGGCGAGCAGGTCGCCTGTGACGCCCGCTACATCGGGCGGGTGGAGAACGGCGAGATCCGCTGCCCCAACTATGCGTACGAAAGGGTCTTCCGGCACATGTTCCCGGGTTTGACCCTGGCCGACTTGGGGTTCTCGGCACGGGAGTCGGTACGGGGCCGGGGGGCGCGCCCCGCCCCCGCCGCCCCCCTCATCCGCCTGGCACCCCGCCCCGACCACCCGGACGGCCCGAACGACCCGCCGTCGCAGGACCACCCCCCGCTGTACGACCACCACGACCACCGGAACCACCAGAACGACGAGGAGAGCGACGTGCTGCGTCGCGCATTCATGACGGGCTCCACCGCCGCGATGGCGGCCGTCTCACTGGGCCTCGACCCGGTGCCCGCACACTCCGTCCAGCGCGTCGGCGAGGCCGAGGTGAACGCCGTCGAGGATGCGGTGCGCCGGATCAGACTCCTGGACGACCGGCACGGCGCGGACACGCTCTACCAGCGTGCCGCGCAGCCGCTGCGCACCGCCTACGCCCTGCTCGACGCTAGTGCCGCCCGGCGCTCCACCCACGAGCGGCTGCATGCCGGCACGGGCGAACTGGCCATCTCGGTGGGCTGGTTGGCGCACGACTCGGGCCGCTTCGGTGAGGCCCGCTCGCACTATGCGGAGGCGCTCGCCACGGCGCGCCTCGCGGGCGACCCCGCGCTGGAGGCGCACGCGTTCTGCAACATGTCGTTCCTGGCCAGGGACATGGGCCGGCCGCGCGAGGCGATGCGGGCGGCCCAGGCGGGCGAGCGGGCGGCGCAGGGGCTCGGCTCGGCCCGGCTGCTCTCTTTGCTGGCGTTGCGCGAGGCGGGCGGATGGGCGGGGCTCGGCGACCGCTCCGCGTGCGAGGAGGCGCTCGGGCGGGCGCACAGCCGGTTCGCGCGGGGCGCCTCGGGCGCCGACCCCGAGTGGATGAGCTTCTTCGTCGAGGCCGAGCTCGAAATGCTCCAGGCGCAGTGCTTCTCGGCGCTGGGCGACTGGTCGCGGGCGGCCCGGCACGCGCGCCGGGCGGGGGCGCTGCAGGACCCCTACTTCACGCGGAACCTCGCGCTGTACCGGGCGGAACTCGCCGACGATCTCGCGCGGGCGGGAGCGCCGGCCGAATCCGCGGCGGTGGGCCAGCAGGTCCTCGACCTCCTGAACCAGGTCCGGTCCACCCGCATCCACGCGATGCTGGCGGACACGTCCCGTCTTTTGACCCCGCACCGGGCCGCGCCGGAGGTGGCGGCGTTCCTGGAACGGAGGGCGGCGGTGGCGGTGTAGGAGCCCGCCGCCCCCTGAACCCCGCACGCCCCAACCCGCCTCCGCCCGCGGGGACCGTGCCGCAGGGAGCCCTGGATGCCGGCCCGGGACAACCCCATGGGGCTGGGCTCAGCGCTCCAGGTGGCCCGTGTCGTTCCACCGCTCGACCGCCGGCTCCCCGTACGCCCACCCAAGCACCGACAGCGACGTCGGATCGAGCCGGACCCGCGCCGCGAAGGAGATGTCCTCGCCCAGCCACCGCGCCGCGATGGACCGCAGAATGTGCCCGTGCGCGAAGACCAGCACGTCCCGCCCCGCGGACCGCGCCCACGCCACCACCTCGTCCGCCCGCGCGGCGACCTGCGCCAGGCTCTCCCCGTCCGGCACCCCGTCCCGCCAGATGAACCAGCCGGGCCGCACCGCCTGGATCTCGGGCGGCGTCATGCCCTCGTACGCCCCGTAGTCGTACTCCATGAGCGCGTCCCACGGCTCGGCCCGCTCCCCGAACCCGGCGAGTTCGCAGGTCTCCGCGGCCCGGACGAGGGGGCTCGTGCGGACCTCGACGCCGGGCAGCCCGTCCCAGGGCGACCGGTGCAGCCTCTCCCCGAGCAGCTTCGCGCCGCGGCGGCCCTCGTCGAGGAGGGGGATGTCGGTCCGGCCGGTGTGCTTGCCCGCGAGCGACCACTCGGTCTGCCCGTGCCGGGCCAGCAGGATGCGCGGTGCGGCGGCTGCCATGGGTGTTCTCTCCCGATCCCGTACGAAATGTTCCGCCGTCCATCATCGCGCACCCCCAAGGGCGGGCGGCGCCCGGATCCCCCGAGGCAACCAGCGGCCCGGCCCCGACGTCTGACCCCAACACCGGGGTGCTGTGCGAAGACGACCGCTTACACCGTACGGTTGAACGCACGTCGAAAACCCGTTGGCCCCCAGAGGGCAGCCCGATGACCAAGTGGGGGGACCCTTCCGGATGCAGCCGCAGCACCATGCCACGCGACCGCGCTGGTGGACCGAACTCCCCCTGATCGCGATCATCTACGCGGCGTACTCGCTGGGACGGCTGATCGTACGGGGCGACGAGGCGCGGGCCACCGAGCACGGCCTGTCCATCCTGCGCCTGGAGAAGTCGCTCCACCTCAACGCCGAGCACCCGCTGAACCGGCTGTTCACGCACACCCCGGCCCTGGGCATACCCGCCGACTTCGTCTACGCCTCGCTGCACTACCTCATAACCCCGGCCGTGCTGATCTGGCTGTTCCGCCGGCGCCCGTGGCAGTACCGGGCCGCCCGCGGCTGGCTGATGACGTCCACCCTGCTCGGCCTCGTCGGCTTCACGTTCCTGCCGACGTGCCCGCCCCGGCTGCTGCCCGCGGTGCAGGGCTTCACGGACACGATGGCGCAGTACGGCTCGTACGGCTGGTGGGGCGGCGAGGCGAGCGCGCCGCGCGGCATGGGCGGGATGACCAACCAGTTCGCAGCGATGCCCAGCCTGCACGTGGGATGGGCGCTGTGGTCCGGGGTGATGCTGTGGCGCTTCGGCGGCAGTCGGATCACGAAGATCGCCGCCGTCGTGTACCCGCTGACCATCACGTTCGTGGTGATGGGCACCGCCAACCACTACCTCCTCGACGCGGTCGCCGGCGTCGCCGTGATGGGCCTCGGCCTGCTGCTCTCCAGGCCGTTGCTGCGGCTCGCGGAGCGCGTGCGCGCCCGCTTCGCGCCCGCCCCTTCCGCCACCCGTGCCCCGATTGTCAGTCCCGGATGCCAGACTTCCCCGGGTGAGCCAATCCCTGGGCAGCGGACCTCCTCCCGCATCCCCGCAGAAGCCGTCGACGGCACTCCGTCGAAGGCTCGCTGAGCTACGCGGCCCGGCGGTCCCTGCCAGGCCGCTGGACGCCCGAGCGCTCGCGGCCCTCGCCGCGAACCCGGGATGCCGCAGACGCGCCCTGCTCGACGGCGCGGGGGTGGACAAGGGCGCCCTCGCGGAGGCGATCGGCTCGCCGTCGGCCGCGTTCGGCCAGTCCCAGTTCGCGTTCATGCGGGGCAACGCCTTCGAGGCGAAGGTGAAGGGCGACGGCGGCACCGAGCTGCTCCGGCTGCTGTACGAGCGGATGGGCTCCGGCGCCGAGCCGCCCGGCCCCGCCGTCTCCCCGGACCTGACGGCGGCCGGCCCCGAGGGCCGCGCGGCCCGCACCGCGCTCGCCCTGCGCGAGGCCACGGCCGCGGGAGCCTGGGCGCTGCTCGACCATCCGATGCTCGCCCTCGAAGTGGCCGGCTCCCCCGCCTACCTGGAGCCGGACGCGGTGGTGGTGCACCCCGACGGCCGGTGGACGGTCGTCGAGATCAAGTCCTTCCCCATGATCGACGCGGCCGCCGACGCGTCGAAGGTCGGCGCGGCCGCCCGCCAGTCCGCGGTGTACGTCCTCGCCCTCGAGCGGGTGGCGGAGCGCACGGACGGCGCGTCGGTGAACCACTCGGTGCTGCTCGTCTGCCCGAAGGACTTCTCCAACCTGCCGACCGCGTCGGTGGTCGACGTACGCAAGCAACTGTCGGTCACCCGGCGCCAGTTGACCCGTCTCACCCATGTCGAGGACATCGCGGACGCCCTGCCGCCGGGCACCACCTTCGACCTCGACGGCCAGTCGGGCGCGGCCCTGGCCTCGGCGGTCGAGGCGGTGCCCGCGGTGTACGCGCCGGAGTGCCTGTCCGCCTGCGAGCTGGCCTTCCACTGCCGCGGCAGGGCCCGCGAGCAGGGCGTGGTGACCGCGCTCGGCCGCCCGCTGCGCGGCGAGCTCGGCGCCCTGACGACCGTCGGCGAGGTCCTCGCGGCGGCGCGCGGCGAGGCGGGCGACCCCACCGATCCGACGGTGGCGGCGGTGCGCCGCGCGGCGGCCCTGCGCGCGGAGGCGTGCGGCACGGGCCCGACCACCGCCCCGCGCGCGGCCGCGGAAGCCGCCCGGGACGAGGCGTCCGACGAAGTCCCGGAACGGGCAGCCGCCGAAACGACCGCCATCCCCGAACCGGCCCCCGCGGAAGCGGCCGCCCCGGAGGGAGCGTCGTGTCGCTGATCTCCACCCTGGCCCGCCTGGAGGCCGTCGAGTGCGGCCGAGCCCAGCCGCTGACCACCGTCCGCCACCGCCATCTGTCCGAGCGCCCGCTCGTCTTCGTGCCGCTCACCACGGCGGGCGAGGCGGGCGCGCCGCTCGGCGCCCTGGTCGGCAGCGACCGCGACACCCCGACGCTGCTGGTGGTCCCCCAGCCCCGCGACCGCGACCTGCGCTTCACCTTCCTCGCCGATCTCGCCGAGGCCGTCCTGCCGTACCTGGACGGGTACGCCGCCGACATCGAGCTCACCGAACGCTCCGAGACCGATCCGGAGACCGGCAAGAAGACCAAGGTCGAGGTCGAACTGTGCGCGGAAGCGCCGCAGTTGATCGTCCCCGGCCGGGCCGGCATCGACTTCGTGCGCCTGCTCGGCCGCTCGATGCGCTTTCGCCGCACCGTCGAGCAGGATCCGGACGCGCCCTATCCTGCGCCGCCCCGGGTCCCCCTGCTGGGCCGCTGGTTCACGCACTACGGCGAGCGCGCCCGCACCCCCGGCGCCGCGCTGCTGCTCGCCGCCACCGACCTCCTGAACCGGCACTGGGCGACCGGCCAGTCCAGCCTGGAGGACCAGCACCTGGGCGCCCTGCTCGCCTGGATCGACCCGCCCGCCGGCGCGTCGGGGGCCGATGCGGCGCTGCGCGCGGAGCTGGCGCGGGGCGCCGACGGCCAGCTCCTGTGCCCGCCGGCCGGCCCGGCCACCGACCCGGCGTTCGACAACGGGCTGCTCGCACCGGCCGTGGAGCGCTACGACCGGGCCCGCCAGGCGTTGCAGACGGCCGAGGACGGCCTGGCCGCGGACGAGCGGCTCGGCCGGCTGGCCTCGGCGGAGCGGGAGATCCGCCGCCTGCTCGCGGCCCAGCTCATGCCCACCTGGTCGGCGGTGTGGCACGCCCTCGACCTGCTGCGGGAGCTGCCCGAGGGCGAGCGGGCCGCCGCGCGCTGGACGAGCGACCGCTGGTCGTTCACCGGCCACCGCGACCGGATCACCGCCGGCGAGCCGCCCCAGCCGCGCCGCGACGACGCGGTGACCGCCGCCACCAAGCTGCTGCGCCGCGAGCGCGCCCAGGCCGAGCTGGAAGCGGGCGAGGCGCTGGACGACCCGCTGGTGATGGCGGGCCGCAGGCTCGCGGGCGAGGCGTTCGCGGGCGAGGTGGTCGAGGTGACCCCGGCGTGGTCGGAGTCCAAACGCCCGAGCCCGCGCCCCCTGATCAGCCTGCGCACGGACGACGCCCCGCATCTCGCCGAGGGCGCGAAGGTCTACCGCACCCTGGACGGCAAGCCGCAGAAGGCCGAGTTCGTCGCGTACGAGTCGGCGGCGGGAGATGGGGAAGAGGGCGCCGGCGGGGAGCGCACGCTCGTGCTGCGCGTCCTGGACAAGATGGGGCGCGGTAAGGACCCCGCGCCCGGGTCGGTGCCCGAGAAGGGCGACCGGCTGTGCTGGACGCTCTTCGAGCACGACCAGCGGGGCGCCGCCAAGCTGCCCGACCCGGAAGCCACCCCCTGGACCCACGGCGGCCCGCCCGGTTCCGTCACCGCCGAGCAGCCCGACCCGCTCACCCCCGAGGACCTCCTGTGACCGCCTTCGATCCCGGGGCCGCGGCGACCGCGGCCACCGACGCGATCCTCGCCGACACCCTGCACGGCACGTCGCGCGGCGTCGTCGTCGACTCGCCGCCGGGCGCCGGAAAGTCCACGCTCGTGGTGCGCGCCGCGCTCGAACTCGCCGCCGCGGGACGGCCGTTGATGGTGGTGGCCCAGACCAACTCCCAGGTCGACGACCTCGTGGTCCGCCTCGCCGAGAAGGCCCCGGACCTGCCGGTCGGCCGTCTGCACAGCAGCGACAGCGACCCGTACGACAAGGCCCTCGACGATTTGGAGAACGTGCGGAAGTCGTCGAAGGCGGGCGACCTGGCGGGTCTCGACGTGGTGATCTCCACGTCCGCGAAGTGGGCGCACGTGAAGGATGTCGAGCCGTGGCGGCACGCGATCGTGGACGAGGCGTACCAGATGCGCTCGGACGCCCTCCTCGCGGTGGCCGGGCTCTTCGAGCGGGCACTGTTCGTGGGCGACCCGGGCCAGCTCGACCCGTTCGCGATCGCCGACGCCGAGCAGTGGGCGGGCCTGTCGTACGACCCGTCGGCGAGCGCGGTCTCCACGCTCCTCGCGCACAACCCCGAGCTGCCGCAGCACCGGCTGCCCGTCTCCTGGCGCCTGCCCGCGTCGGCGGCGCCGCTGGTGTCGGACGCGTTCTATCCGTTCACGCCGTTCCGCAGCGGCACCGGCCACGGCGACCGCCGGCTCGCCTTCGGCGTCGCGCCGGACGGCTCGGCGGCGGACCGCGCCGTCGACGAGGCCGCCCGGTCGGGCTGGGCCCTGCTGGAGCTGCCGGCCCGGCACACCCCGCGCACCGACCCGGAGGCGGTGCACGCGGTCGCGCTCGTCGTACGCCGCCTCCTCGACCGGGGCGGCGCCGCGACCAGCGAGCGCTCCCCCGACCCGGCCCCGCTCACCGCGGACCGGATCGCGGTCGGCACCGCGCACCGCGACCAGGCCGCCTCGATCCGGGCGGCGCTCACGGAGCTGGGCGTGAGCGGGGTGGCGGTCGACACGGCGAACCGGCTCCAGGGCAGGGAGTTCGACGTGACGGTCGTCCTGCACCCGCTCTCGGGCCGCCCGGACGCGACGGCCTTCCACCTGGAGACGGGCCGCCTGTGCGTCCTGGCCTCGCGCCACCGGCACGCCTGCATCGTGGTCTGCCGCGCAGGCGTGACCGACCTCCTGGACGACCACCCCTCGACGGAACCGGTCCAGCTCGGCGTGACGGTGAAATTCCCGGACGGCTGGGAGGCGAACCACGCGGTCCTTTCCCACCTCGCGGAACACCGCATCCCCTGGCGCCCCTGACCGGGGCTCGCGGCGCCCGCCCCGGCCGCCCATGTCCGGGTTCCGGCATCGCCCCCGCGGGGCCCTCTTGCGCGGGGGCGGGAGAATGGACGGTGGCCCGGGGCGCCCGGAGCCTTGAGTGTCGACCTGCCCTGGGAGGACAGACATGCCGGAGCACGAGCGGAACGAGGAGCGGCAGCAGCTGCGGCCGGCGCCGTTGCTCTTCGAGCCTTCCGAGGCGACCGCCGACCCGGAGCACTTCTTCGACCTGGAGTCCATGGACGACCCCCGGGCGCTCCTGACCCGTTCGACGGAGCTGGCCCTGGCCTTCCGGGCCGCGGCGGACCGGGCCGTGGAGTTCCAGGCGATCGCGGCGGCCCAGCTCGCCGACCCGCGCCGCTTCGACCGGCTGACCCCGGCCGACGTGGCGGAGCGGGCGCAGTGGACCGAGGACTACGCGAAGAAGATGATCGAGTTCGGCCGCGACCTGCTGCGCGACGCCGACACGCCCTAGCGCCGCCCGGCACCGTCCCCGCCCCGCCCCGCCCCGCCCCGCCCCGCCCCGCCCCGAGATTCACCCACGCGCCCGGGGCATATGCCGGGGCGCAAGATACGCCTTCCCTCCCCGCCCTGTCCCGGATTCCGCCAAGCCACCGGGGCGGCGTCCGCCCGCCCGGTAGACGTAGAGCATGAGCAGCGGCGATGGCGACGGCGGGAGCAGTGGCGTGCGGCAGACGAAGACGGGTGGCGGACCCCTCACGGCGGTGAGCCGGCGCGGCGGGCAGGCCGGTGGCGACGGCGCCCTGGACATCTTCTCCGTCCTGCGCGACGAGGGAGGCCACCAGGCAGGCGAGGTGACCGCGGCGGGCGCCGCCTGGCTGTCGTCCGCGTCCGGCCACCCGCGCAGCACCCTCGCCCTGTGGGAGGCCCGGCCGACCGCACCCGGCGTTCTGCCCTGCGGCTCGGTGTTCGACGTGGTCAATGTGCCGTCGATGTTCGGGCGCCGCATGCTGGACCGCTTATGGGCCGAGGGTCCGGGCTCGGGCCCCGTCGCGATCCACCGCGGCCGCATGCTCCTGTTCGCGGCGCCCGGGACCGCGCAGCGCCTGCCCTCGCTCCTGGAGTGGGAGGAGTGGCACCGCCCCGACGCCCCGGTGCCGCCGCTCCTGTGCCACGGAGCCGGCGACGCCGTCACCGTCCCGGCCCTGGTGCGCCCGGAGCGGGAGAACTCCGGCGCGGCCCGCTGGCTGGTCGCCCCCGACACCCGCCGCCCCTGGCTGCCCGGACCCGACGTCCTGCTGTGGGCCTGCGTCCGGGCCGCGCGGAACGAGCCCGCGGACGTTCCCGGGATATCGATTTTTCCTCGCGCGGATCAGGGTGCTAATGTCTACGACGTCAGCAGGCGCCGCTAGCTCAGTTGGTTAGAGCAGCTGACTCTTAATCAGCGGGTCCGGGGTTCGAGTCCCTGGCGGCGCACAGACGGAAGAAGCCCCTCGCGCAAGCGGGGGGCTTCTTCGTGTCCCGACCAGGGCGGACGCCGGGTGTCGGTGGGACATTCCCGTGCCGGTGGGACATTCCCGCGAAAGACCTTCAGTGCGAGACCTTCAGTGCGAGATCTTGACCGTCCACGCCCCCGACTTCGTCCGCCCCTCCGCCTCGATCTTGATGCCCTCGCCGGGCACGGTGAACGTCTCGCCCGCGCCCACCGGCGCGTCCGCGAGCGCCGGGTACACCGACTTCTCCCAGCACCCCTCCGTGTCCGGGTGCGCGTCGAGCACCTCGACCGGGCCGCCGCCGGACGCGGACCCGCTGCGGACCCGGTAGACCAGGAGCCCCGAGGCGCAGCTCGCCCGGTCGAGGCCCGCCGGTTCGCGTACCTCGATGGCGATCGCGCGGTCCTCGCCGGTGCGGACCACAGCGAGCCGTTTGCCCGTGGCGCCCGCCTTCGCGGGGGACGCGGACAGCGGCTCCAGGGTGATCCTGGTCGTGCCGTCGCCCGTCACGCAGCTGACCTCGCGCCGGTCGATCCAGCCGAGCTTCCACTTCTGCCAGGCGAACAGGTCGGGGGCCGTCCCGAACTGACTGCCCATCACGTCCCAGTCGCCGACGTAGGTGTCCCAGTCGCCGCTCTTGCCGTCCTGCGGCCGGTGGTAGAGGTCCGGCAGGTCGAAGACGTGCCCGGTCTCGTGGGCCAGCACGTTGCGGTCCGGCGGATGGTGCTCGAAGACCGTCACGGCCCGGTTGATGTCACGGCCGTCCGCGCGCACCGGCCGGTCGAAGTTGACCACCTTCGTGGCGTCCGAGTCGACGCCGGGCGCGTCCGGGTCGGCGACCAGATAGACGATGTCGTACCGGGAGAAGTCCGTCGTCGGATCGGCCGCGTGGATCGCGTCCTTGAGATAGCGGGTGCGCTGACGCGGGTCCCAGTCCCGCTCTATGCGGTACGAGGTCGAGGCGGCCGGCATGCGCACCCACTGCTGCTGTGGCTCGGCGTCGAGCCGGAACTTGCCGTACGAGGCCTGTTCGAAGAAGCGGCTGGTGGCGGGGAAGTAGTCGGCGGCCAGGTCCTTCGGGGCGGTGGCGGGCTGCGCGTCCGGGAAGGACAGGAAGACCATCACCGCTTTGAGGGCGCGCACCGGGCGCGGGTAGGCGGTGTTCCAGGTGTCGACGCCGAGCGAGTGGTGGGCGTCCGTCCTCGGCAGGGCGCAGGGCACCTCCGCGTTGGCTGCTACCGCGGGTCCGGACACCAGCGAGATGGCGGCGAGCGCCGTGAGGGAGGTGAGGGCCGCGGCCGCGCTGCGCAGCCGGACATGCTCCACTCCCCCGGGTGTCTGCTGACCGTGCACGGCGACCTCCGGGAGCGGGATGCGGGACATCGCACCCACCTTGTGCAGGTTTATACGAATATGCCCTGTTTCGATGCCCCAGAAGGGTGAGGGGGCCGACACCCCGACGACTTACACAAAGTCACGACCGATCACCGAGGGCCCGAGCCCGGCCACACCCGCGCAGAAACGATCGGCCAACGATCGACACGGAACTCCGGGTGCTCTTGATCACGACGGTGAAGCTGGATCGCGTCGTGCGCCAACCTCTATGATCGGCACACTTTCCAGCATGGACGCGGTCTCTTGAGGCCGTCGTCCACCCGGCCGAAGACCCCGGCCACCTCCGTACTACCTCTGCACAACTCGAATGCACTGCGGGAGCCAGCGGTGAGCGGAACCTCCGAAGGACCGGGTCGAGCACCCGGGACCATCCGGCCGCCCGTCACGGAGCGTCATACGGACCGGATCGCGGGCGTCCTGGCGGACCGCCCCGCGGAACACGCCCAGAACCCCGACCCGCGGACCGGGCGCGCCACACTCGCCGAGCGTCACGCGGCGGGGCGCTCGGCCTCCGAAGTGCGCGACTACCGCGCCGCGTTCAACGCCGCCCACCTCGCGATGGCGGTCGTCGACCGCGAGGGCGTCGTCGTCTCGGCCAATGACGCGCTCGCCGAGCTCCTCGGCACCGACCCCGCGGCGCTGCGCGACCAGGACGCCGCCGACCTCGTCGACCTCGCCGCCGACCACCGCACCTGGCACGCCTACCGCGAGGTGCTGCGCGGCGCCCGCAACCGGTTCCGCTGCACCCGCCGCCTCAAGCACCCCGACGGGCACTCGCTCTGGGCCGAGGTGACCGTCTCGCCCGTACCGGACGGCTCCAGCGTGCTGCTGTCCATCGCGGACATCAGCGACCGGCGCGAACTCCAGGCACGCCTGCGTCACCTCCAGATGCACGACCCGGTCACCCGGCTGCCCAACCGCACCCTGTTCTTCGAGCGGCTCACCTCCGCCCTCGAAGCGTCCGCGTACGACAACGGCGGCACCGGCCGCATCGGGATCTGCTACCTCGACCTCGACGGGTTCAAGGCGGTCAACGACACGCTCGGCCACCGGGTGGGCGACCGGCTGCTCGGCGCCGTCGCGGCCCGTCTGACGGAGTGCGCCGACCAGTCCGGGTACGCGCGCAGCGGCGGCCACCTGGTGGCGCGGCTCGGCGGCGACGAGTTCGCCGTCCTGGTCGAGGACTCCACGGGTACGGAGCAGCTGGCCGAGCTCGCCCGTTCCGTACTGAAGGCGCTGCAACGCCCGTTCGACCTGGCGGGCCAGCGCCTTTCGGTGTCGGCCTCGATCGGGGTGGTGGAGCGGGCCGGCGCCGGGACCTCGGCGACCGGTCTGATGCAGGCCGCCGACACCACGCTGTACTGGGCGAAGGCCGACGGCAAGGCCCGCTGGACGCTCTTCGACCCCGAGCGCAACGCCCACCGCATGACCCGGCAGGCGCTCTCCTCCACGCTGCGTCCGGCCGTGGAACGCGGCGAGTTCACGCTGGAGTACCAACCGCTGGTGGGCATGGCCGACGGGGTCGTGCACGGCGTCGAGGCGCTGGTGCGCTGGAACCACCCACAATTCGGGACGCTTCCGCCGAATCGGTTCATCGGGATCGCCGAAGAGGACGGCTCGGTGGTGCAGCTCGGCCGCTGGGTGCTGCGCACCGCGTGCCGGCAGGCCAGGCGCTGGCAGATCGAGCACCCCGGCGTGCCGCCGGTCTTCGTCAGCGTCAATGTCGCGGTGCGCCAGGTGTGGGACTCCGACCTGGTGGCAGATGTCGCGGAGATCCTCGAAGAGACCCAACTGCCGCCGGAACTACTGCAGTTGGAGCTCACGGAGTCCGCGGTGATGGGCTCGGCGGGCCGCCCGCTC
The DNA here is from genome assembly GCF_036014195.1 of Streptomyces sp. NBC_00442. Lineage (NCBI taxonomy): Bacteria > Bacillati > Actinomycetota > Actinomycetes > Kitasatosporales > Streptomycetaceae > Streptomyces > Streptomyces sp. NBC_00442. The sequence continues at coordinate 4,906,994 of NZ_CP107918.1, read as the reverse complement.
CAGGCCCTCCAGGCGCTCTCCGACATGGGCGTGCACATCGCCATCGACGACTTCGGGACGGGCTACTCCAACCTCGCCTACCTGAGCCGGCTGCCCGTCTCCGTCCTCAAGCTGGACGGGTCCTTCGTGCGCGGCTTCCAGTACGACGAGGGCGGCGCGCACCCCAGCCCGGCCGACGAGACCATCGTCGAGGCCATGGTCCAGCTCGCCCACCGGCTCGGCCTCACCGTCACCGCCGAGTGCGTGGAGACCGACGAGCAGGCGTCCCGGCTGGCCCGGATCGGCTGCGACACCGGCCAGGGCTGGCTGTACTCGCGCGCGGTCACGCCGGACCGGATCGCCAAGATGATCGCCCTCAGCCCCCAGCGGGTCTGAAACCGCACCAGGCGACGCGGCCGCCCCGCCCTCCGGGAGGAGGACGGGGCGGCCGGTCGTGCGGGGCGGGTGCCGTTTCGGGGCGGGTGCCGTTTCGGTCCGGCAGGGTTCAGCAGGCGCCGAGGTCCTGCCAGACGCCCCACTGTCCGGTGGTGCCGGGCTGCTCGCCCTTCGTCCACCACTGGGCCTTCCAGGTGTGACCGCCGTAGGAGACCTGGTTGCCGCCGGTGTAGGTCGCGGCGCTGTTCCAGGCGGCGGCGGTGCAGCCGCCGGGGGTCGGGGACGGGCTGGTGGTGGCGGTCGGTGTCGGCGACGGGGACGGGGAGTTGGTGGCCGTCGGCGTCGGGTCCGGGGTCGAGGAGGGCGAGGAGCCGACCGCGTCCACGATCTGGTTGAGCAGGGTCGTCCTGTCATCGAGCCCGAGCAGGCTGTACATCATCGCGCCGGCCAGACCGCGCTGGTGGGCGTAGTCGGCGCGGGCCTGGATGGACTGCTTGTCGAGGCCGGTGAAGAACTCGCCGTCCTTGTAGAAGTACGAGGCCTTCGCGTCGGCGTCCCAGAAGGTGGTCGCCGGGTTGTCGACGATGCCGCCGAGCTCCTTGTAGAGCGCGGTGCCCGCGACCTGGCTGGTGGGCCGGGCGTTGGACGGGCCGGTCGCGCTCTGGCCGAGCCCGTTGTTGGTGGCCGGGACGCCCTTCCAGCCGCGGTAGTAGAACTCGTACCCGAGCGTGATCTTGTTGGCGGGGAAGCCGCCCGCTATGCCGTAGGCGGGGTTGCCGTCGATCCAGGAGTCGATCGCGTTGGAGATCGAGTACTTCTGGGTGCCGGGCTTGATGACGTCCGTCGGGTCGTTGGCGGGCGAGACCAGCGGGGACTGGTGATAGGCCGGGCCCGTCGCGTTCCAGGCGCCGTGCATGTCGTACGTCATGATGTTCGCGTAGTCGAGGGACGCGCCGATCTTGTCCGTCTCGATGTTCTTGATCTTGTCCTGGCCGGCCGGGAGCGCCGCCGTCAGGAGGTAGTGCTTGCCGCCGTGCGCGCTGCCGTACGCGTCCAGCTGCTTGCGGAACTCGGCGAGCAGAGCGGTGTAGTTGGCCTTGTCCTCGGCGCCGTAGTGGTTGCCGAGGTGGCCGTCGGGCGAGCCCGGGTACTCCCAGTCGATGTCGACGCCGTCGAAGATCCCGGCCGCGGCGCCGGCGCCGCCGTAGCCGCCCTCGACGGGCAGGTTGCCTGCGATGTACTGGTCGATGCAGGAGGAGACGAACTTCTTGCGGCTGGCGTCGGTGAGGGCCGCGTCGTGGAAGTACTTGGAGTACGTCCAGCCGCCGATCGAAATGTTGATCTTCAGCTTGGGGTACTTCGCCTTCAGTTCCTTGAACTGGTTGAAGACGCCCACGATCGGCTGGTTCCAGGTGTCGGCGACGCCGCTCACGCTGTCGGCGGCCCCGAACGACTTCTGGTAGTCGGCGAACGAATCGCCCGCGCCGTCACCGGCGTTGGGGTTGTTGTCGTCGCCCGCCGCCTTGTTCGCCTCGAAACAGGTGAGGTTGGTGGGGTCGATGTTGCCGAACGAGTAGTTCAGGACGTCGAGCTTGCCGGCGATGCCGCGCGTGTCGAGGTGCTTGGGGTAGAACGCGTTGCCGTACACGCTCCACTGGTCGTAGTACGCGATCTTCACGCCGCCGGTCGAGGGCGCGGCGGCGCTCTGGGCGGCGTCGGCGGCGGACGCCGTGCCGAGGCCCGCGAAGGCGGCCAGGGCGCCGGCGGCGAGCACGGCGGTGCTCAGGGCGGCAACAAGGGGTCTGCGGCGTTGCAAGACGGGCCTCCGGGGGGGTGGGCACGAGGGGGTGCGGGGAAGAGCGGTTGAGGAAGTGATAGCGATCGGATACCGGCCACGTCAATGGTCTGAACCAAATTGAGGACTAGACCAATTGGCTGGCGAATCCCCTCGTCAGGGGCGGAGTTGGGACGCTTTGGCCCGTCCCGCACCCGCCAGGACAGGCCATGCGAGCCCTCCGGCCCGGCTCCGGACGGCTGGACCAGACCCGCGCCGACCGACCAGGTTTTACCCGCGCGGCATCGACGAAGTGACCCACACCCCGGCCCTTTCGCCCCACCCCCCGCCCCCGGGTCCTCAACCCGCTGGCGGGCCTCTCCCAGGGACTTCAACGTCTCGCGCAGCCAGGCCAGTTCGGCCCGGGAGGTTGCTCGGGCGATGGTCAGCATGCCCTTGCGGAACGGGTCGTCGACCTCCTGCGCGCCGAGCGGGCGGTCACCGTCGTAGAAGTAACTGCTGGGTCCTGACGGCCCGCACGGCGCCGAAGAGGCTGGCTCTCGCCCTGCTCGCGGTCTTCGCACTGGCCAATGTGCTCGGCGCTCTCGCGCCGACCTTCGACACCCTCATGGCGGCCCGAACGCTCGGCGCGCTCACTCACAGCACCTTCGCCGCGGTGAGCATCCTGCTGGCCATCCGGCTCTCACCGCCCGGCCGCCAGGCGACCGCGATCGCGTGGGTGGCCGGCGGCCTCGGCCTCGCCACCGTGCTCGGCGGCCCCCTCGGCACCGTCATCGGCGAACACTGGGGGTGGCGCGCCACCTTCTGGACCGTGGCCGTCGCCGCGGTCGTCGGCGCCGCCGCGATCGGCTTCCTGGTCCCCGGCGGTCCGGGCGGCGGGCGGCCGCTCTCGCCGCGCTCCGGGACCGGCACGCTCGGCAGGCCCCAGGTCCTGTGGGCGATGGGCATCACCGTCGTCTCACAGACCGGCTGGTTCCTGCTCTACAGCTACATCACGCCACTGCTGCGCCGGGTGACCGGCTTCGGCGCAGGAGCCTGCGCCGGCATGCTGTTCGTCTTCGGCGCGGGCGGCTTCGTGGGAAACGCCCTCGGCGGACGGTTCGCCGACACCTCCCTGCGCGGCACCCTCGTCGTGATGCTGGCAGTCCTCGCCGCGATGCTGCTGCTCCTCGGAGTGGGCGCCGGCCACCGGGCGCCCACGGTCGTGGCGGTGCTCCTGATCGGCCTGGCGTCGGGCGCCCTCGTGCCCCCGTTGCAGGCGTGGGCCCTGAACGCGGCGGGCAGCGGATCGGCCCTGGTCATCGCCGCCAACACCTCGGCGTTCAACCTCGGCAACGCCGCCGGTTCCTGGGCCGGCTCGCGCCTGCTCGGGTCCGGCGCCGCGCTGACCGCACTGGCTCCCGTGGGTGCGGCGATCGTGCTGCTCTCTCTGATCGGCGTACTGATCGCCCTGCGCGGGCGGGTGCGGGCGGGCCCGCCCGCGAAGGGAAGCGGGTCAGGCCGTCAGGTCGGGCAAGTCGTACGCGTCGGCGATCAGCTCGTACGACCTCACCCTCGCCTCCGGCGCATGCGCGTTCGCCGTGATCATCAGCTCGTCCGCCCCCGTCCGCTTCTGGAGACCGTCCAGGCCCGCCCGGACCTCATCGGCGGTCCCGGAGATCACATTGGCGAGCCAGCTGTCGACGAACTCCCGCTCCAGCGGGCTGAATTGATGGGCTTCGGCCTCTTCGGGCGTCGGGACGAGGCCGGGGCGCCCGGTGCGCAGCCGGACCATCGACAGCGCGTTGGTCAGCGTCTGGCGCCTGGCCTCGCGCTCGTCGTCCGCGGCCAGCGCCGAGACGCCGATCAGGGCGTAGGGCGCGTCCAGGGCCGCCGAGGGCCGGAAGGAGTCGCGGTAGAGGTCGAGCGCGGGCACGGTGTTGGCCGCCGAGAAGTGGTGCGCGAAGGCGAACGGAAGGCCGAGCGAGCCGGCCAGGCGGGCGCTGAAGCCGGAGGAGCCGAGCAGCCAGATCGGCGGACGGGCCGCGGGGCCCTGTACGGGACCGGGCACCGCGTGGATGCGGGCGTAGGGGTGCCCGTCGGGGAAGTCGTCGTCGAGGAAGCGGGTCAGTTCGGCCAGCTGCTGGGGGAAGTCCTCGGCGCCCTCGTTCAGCCTGTCGGTGCGGCGCAGCGCCGCGGCCGTCGCGCCGTCCGTGCCGGGCGCCCGGCCGAGCCCGAGGTCGATGCGCCCGGGGGCCATGGCCTCCAGCGTGCCGAACTGCTCGGCGATCACCAGCGGGGCGTGGTTGGGCAGCATCACGCCGCCCGAGCCGAGCCGGATGCGCGAGGTGTGCGCGGCGAGGTGGGCGAGGATCACGGCCGGCGCGGACGAGGCGACCCCGGGCATCGAGTGGTGCTCGGCCACCCAGTGCCGGTGGTAGCCGCGCCGCTCGGCGAGCCGGGAGATCTCCACGCTGGTGCGCAGCGCACGGTGTGCGGTGTAACCGGCACCCACCGTCACCAGGTCGAGTACGGACAGGGGCACGGGCGCGCTCCCGAGCGCCGTTCCTCGCATCGCATCCACGTCCACCGCTCCACGCCTCCAGATCATCACGTCCGTACGCGTTCCACGTACCTCTTCCCCGTTCCTCAAGCCGAACAGGAGGCATGCTCCGTTTTATTCCCGCCCGGCCCCGGGGCGTCCGGCCACGTGGGCGGGAGCAAAGGTGGGTACGACACCCCCCATGACTGAGCCGAGCGAACTCACGGACCTGACGGCACGTCAACTCCTCGCCGGATACCGGGCGGGATCCTTCTCGCCCACCGAGGCCACCCGCGCGGTGCTGGCCCGGATCGACGAAGTACAGCCCCGCCTCAACGCCTTCGTACGCGTCGACACCGAGGCCGCCCTCGCCCAGGCCGACGCCGCCACGCGGCGCTGGCACGCCGGCGAGCCCATGGGACTGCTCGACGGGGTGCCCGTCTCGGTCAAGGACACGCTCCTCCAAGCGGGCGGGCCGACCCTGCGCGGATCCAACGCCGTTTCAGAAAGGGGGAGTTGGACCGAGGACTCGCCGGCCGTCGCGCGGCTGCGCGAGCACGGGGCGGTACTCGTGGGCAAGACCACGACCCCCGAGTTCGGCTGGAAGGGCGTCACCGATTCCCCCCGCACCGGCGTCACCCGCAACCCCTACGACCCCGCGCGCACCGCGGGCGGATCCAGCGGAGGCAGCGCGGTGGCGGTGGCGACCGGGGCGGCGCCGCTGTCGCTCGGCACGGACGGCGGGGGCTCGATCCGCATACCGGCGTCGTTCTGCGGGGTCGTCGGCCTGAAGCCCACCTACGGCCGGGTCCCCCTGCACCCGGCGAGCTCGTTCGGCACCCTCTCCCACGTCGGCCCGATGGCCCGGGACGCGGCGGACGCGGCACTGCTGCTCGATGTCATCAGCGGCGCGGACCATCGCGACCCCACCGCCCTCGAACCCCCCGCCCACTCCTACACCGCCGCCCTCGCCGAGGACGCGGCGGCGGGCGTCAAGGGCCTGCGCATCGGCTACTCGTCCTCCTTGGGCGGCCAGGTCGCGGTGCGGCCCGCGGTGACCGCCGCGGTACGGGCCGCCGTGACCCGGCTGGCCGCGCTCGGCGCGTACGTGGAGGAGGCCGACCCCGACTTCGCCGACCCGGTCGACGTCTTCCACACCCTGTGGGACGCCGGGGCGGCCCGCATGGTGCACCAACTGAGCCCGGGACAACGCCAGTTGCTCGACCCGGGGCTGCGCGTGATCGCGGCGCGCGGCGCCCGTCTCCTGGCCCTCGACCTGCTCGCCGCGCACGACGCCCGCCTGGAGATCGGCCGGCGCATGGCCCGCTTCCACCGGCGCTACGACCTGCTGGTGACGCCGACCCTGCCGATCACCGCGTTCGAGGCGGGCCGGGAGTCGCCGGCGAGCGCCGCACCGAACCGCTGGACGGGGTGGACGCCGTTCACCTACCCGTTCAACCTGACCCAGCAGCCGGCGGCGACCGTCCCCGTCGGCTTCGACGCCGACGGGCTACCGATCGGCCTCCAGCTGATCGCCGCGCGCCACGGCGACGCGGTGGTGCTGCGGGCCGCCGCCGCCTTCCCGGGCTCCCCCATGGGGTGAACCCCGGGCGCGGGCCGGGGCGGTGTCCGAAAAAATAAGAGGCATGGGCCGGATGAAGAGGGGTAGCCGCGCCGCCATGGCCCGAGCTACCTCACGCCCCAGACCCGCCATACCCAGGCGGACCCTGCTCGCCGGCGCCGCCGCCGTCGCCCTCACCGGCGCCGCCGCCTGCTCCCGAGTCCCTGATGGCAACGCCCTTGCCCGGCTCAAGTCGCAGGGCACGGTCCGCCTCGGCATCGCCGGTGAAGTCCCCTACGGGTATGTCAACGACCAGGGCGAGTTCACCGGCGAGGCCCCCGAACTCGCCAAGGTGATTTTTAAACGGCTCGGAATCGGCCGCGTACAACCCGTGGCCACCGACTTCTCCTCGCTGATCCCCGGCCTCAACTCCCAGCAGTTCGATGTCGTTTCGGCCGGTATGTACATCAACAAGGAGCGCTGCGCGCAGGTTCTGTTCGCGGACCCCGAGTACCAGATGCTGGACGCTTTCATCGTCCGCAAGGGCAACCCGAAGAACCTGCACACCTACGAGGACGTCGTCCGCAGCAAGGCGCGGTTCGCGAGCGGCACCGGCTACGCGGAGATCGCCTACGCCACCGCCGCGGGATATCCCGAGAAGGACATCGTGATCCTCCAGGACCAGGTGGCGGGCCTGAACGCCGTGGAGTCCGGCCGTGTGGACGTGTTCGCGGGCACCGCGCTCACCGTGCGCGAAGTGGTGAAGAAGAGCAGCAAGGCCGAGGCCACCCAGCCGTTCGCGGCGGTCGTCGACGGCAAGAAGAAGATCGACGGCGGCGGCTTCGCCTTCCGCCCCACCGACGGCGCGCTGCGCGACGCCTTCAACGCCGAGATCCACCGCATGAAGCGGAGCGGCGAACTCTTCCGGATCCTGAGGCCCTTCGGGTTCACCCAGGCCGAGATGACCACCCTGACCGCCAAGGAGCTGTGCCGATGACGGCGGGACTGTGGCAGCACTGGGTGCTGCCCGGCATATGGATCACGGTCCAACTGACCCTCTACAGCGCCGCCCTCGCGGCCGCCGTCGCCTTCGGAGTGGGCATCGCGCGCACCCACCGCTCGCGCCTGGTGCGCTTCCTCGCGGCGGCGTACACGGAGATCTTCCGGGGCACCTCGGCCCTGGTCCTGATGTTCTGGCTGTTCTTCGTGCTGCCGCCGCTGGCCGGCTGGCAGCTGGTCCCGATGTGGGCGGCGGTGCTCGCGCTCGGCCTGTCCTACGGGGCGTACGGCGCCGAGATCGTGCGCGGCGCCCTGAACGCGGTGGCGCCCGCCCAGCGCGAGGCGGGCATCGCGCTCAGCTTCACGCCCTGGCAGCGGATGCGTCTCGTGCTGCTGCCGCAGGCGGTGCCGGAGATGATCCCGCCGTTCTGCAACCTGCTGGTCGAGCTGCTCAAGGGGACCGCGCTGGTCTCCCTGCTCGGCGTGGGCGACGTGTCCTTCGCGGCGTACCTGGTGCGGCTCGCGACGCAGGACAGCGCGCAGATCTACACCGTCACGCTGGTCATCTACTTCGTGCTCGCCTTCGGCCTCACCCGCGGCATGAAGGCGCTGGAACGCCGCACCAAGGCCAATCTGGGGGTGACGGTCAAGTGAACTGGGACTGGTCCGCCGTCCGGGACTTCATGCCGCGCTTCTGGGACGGCGTGCTCACCACGCTGGAGATCCTCGCGTTGGGCTCCCTCATCTCCTTCACCCTCGGCCTGGTATGGGCGCTCGCCTTCCGCGCCCCGACGCGCTTCGTGCGCTGGCCGGTCAACCTGATCACGGAGTTCATCCGCACCACCCCGCTGTTGGTGCAGTTGTTCTTCCTGTTCTTCGTGCTGCCGGAGTGGGGCGTGAAGTTCTCCGCCCTGACCACCGGCATCCTCGCCATCGGCCTGCATTACTCGACGTACACCGCGCAGGTGTACCGGGCCGGCATCGACGCCGTACCCCAGGGCCAGTGGGAGGCGGCGACCGCGCTGAGCCTGCCCGCGCACCGCACCTGGTTCGCGGTGATCCTGCCGCAGGCCGTCCGCCGCATCGCGCCGGCGCTCGGCAACTACGTCATCTCCATGCTGAAGGACACGCCGCTGCTCGCCGGCATCAGCGTCCTGGAGATGCTCCAGCAGTCCCGCCTCGCGGGGGCGAGCACCTTCCAGTACACCGAGCCGCTGACCGTCGTCGGCGTCGCCTTCATCCTCATCGCCTATCCGGCTTCGCTGTTCGTACGAGCCCTGGAGCGCCGCCTTGTCCGCTGACACCCAGATCGAGAAGCCCGTGAAGAAGCAGAGCGCCGGCGAGCTGATCCGCTTCGAGAACGTCACCAAGAGCTTCGGTGACAACACCGTCCTCGACGACCTGTGCTTCACCGCCCGCAAGGGCAAGCACGTCACCCTGATCGGCCCGTCCGGCTCCGGCAAGACCACGATCCTGCGGCTGCTCATGACGCTGGAGACCCCGGACTCCGGCATCATCCAGGTCAACGGGAACCGGCTGTTCCCGGCGGACGAGAAGGAGCGCAGAAAGGCCCGCAAGAAGATCGGCATGGTCTTCCAGCAGTTCAACCTGTTCCCCAACATGAGCGTGCTGCGCAACATCACCGAGGCGCCGGTCCGGGTGCTCGGGCTCTCCGCCGACGAGGCCGAGCAGCGGGCGCGCGAGCTGCTCGACCTGGTGGGCCTCGGCGAGAAGCGCGACGCCAAGCCCGCGCAGCTCTCCGGCGGCCAGCAGCAGCGGGTCGCGATCGCGCGGGCCCTCGCGATGCGGCCGGAGGTGCTGCTCCTGGACGAGGTGACGTCCGCGCTCGACCCGGAGCTGGTGGCCGGCGTGCTCGACCTGCTGCGCGACATCGCCCGCACCACGGACATCACCATGCTCTGCGTCACGCACGAGATGAGCTTCGCGCGGGACATCTCCGACGAGGTGATGATGTTCGACGCCGGCAAGGTCATCGAGTCGGGTCCGCCGGAGCAGATCTTCGGCGCTCCGCGGCACGAGCGCACGCGGGAGTTCCTCGGCGCGATCGCGTGAGCACGCACCGTACACGGCGCTGACCTCACACTCCCGTCACCCGGACCCTCCGGCACTCATGCCTCTGGCATATGCCACGGTGGCGCGTCCCAGAACAGAGCCCTGGCGCGCGCCACCAATGTTGTCAACACCCCCACCGCAAACGGCTCTTGGCGGCTATCGTGGAGGGGCAGACCTGCCACCTTCGCAGCTCGACCTGCTAGGGGGAAACCGTGGCGCTGAAGCCGGAGCCGACCGCGCCGTTCCACTCGGTGCACTACGTCCTGCGGGTCCTGGAGGCGATCTCCAGGCACGGCGGGGGCGTCACCGATGTCCAGATCGCGCGCGAGACGGGTCTGCCCACCGCCCATCTGACCTCCATGCTGCTCATGCTGCGGCGCGAGGGCTACGTCGAGCAGGTGACCGACGGCGCCTACGTCATCGGCGACTCGATGGTGCTCCTCGGCTCGGGCGCCGCCCGCAAGGAGGCCCTGGAGATCAAGCTGCAGGACACCCTGATGTCGCTGCGCGACTCGGTGGGCGCGGCGGTCTACATCAGCCGCTACATCGACGGCGAGGTCAAGATCACCCAGTACGCGGACGGTCCGCGCGCGCCCAAGGTGAACGAATGGGTCGACTTCAAGTCGGCGGCCCACGCCAGCGCGGTCGGCAAGTGCCTGCTGACCCAGCTCGACCGGAACGGCCGCCGCGACCACCTCTCGCGCCACAAGATCGCCCGGCTCACCTCGCGCACGATCACCAGCGAGAAGGTCCTGTTCTCCAAGCTCGACAGCCAGCCGGCCACCGTCCCGGTCCTCGACCTCCAGGAGTACGCGGTCGGCACGGTCTGCGCGGCGGTCCCCCTCACCGCGGGCTCGGCCGTCGGCTGCCTGGCCCTGTCGCTGCCGATCGAGCACGCCCACCGGCTGCGCGCCGCGGCCGACACCCTCAACCGCCGGGCCGCCCCCGTAGTGCTCTCCCTGGCCATCTGACACCCCCGGCGCGCCCCGCCCCCGGGTGGTCATCAGCACCCCGCGGGACCAGGTAGTATTTTCTCTGTCAGCACGCGCCGCTAGCTCAGTTGGTTAGAGCAGCTGACTCTTAATCAGCGGGTCCGGGGTTCGAGTCCCTGGCGGCGCACAGACGGAAGAAGCCCCTCGCGCAAGCGGGGGGCTTCTTCGTGTTCCCGGTCCGGCGTCCGGCCCCTCCGCGAACCTGTCACTGGCAGGACTACTCTCGCCGGGGCTGTCCACCACTGGGATCTGGCTAACCTTTCGCGCTCGCACCAGCCTGGTCGCATGACAACGATTACAGCGGCGGTACCCAAGCAGTCGGTGCGGATGACCGGGCGGCAGGTCGCCGTGCTCCTGGTGCTTCTCGCTTCGCAGTTCATGATGGCCGCCGACTTCTCCGTACTCAATGTCGCGCTCCCCCGCGTCGGCGTGGACCTCGGATTCACGGCGGGGAATCTTCAGTGGATCACCACGGTGTTCGCGCTCTGCGCGGCCGGCTGCACGCTGGTGTTCGGGCGGGTCGGTGACTACCTGGGACGGCGGCGCATCTTCATCGCCGGCATGGCCCTGCTCGCCGTGGCCTCGGTGATCGGCGGAATCGCCACCGCCCCCTCGCTGCTCCTGGTGGCGCGCGCCCTTCAGGGCCTGGCCACCGCGGCGGTCACCCCGGCCGCCCTCGCGATGCTCACCACCGCGTTCACCGAGCCGGAGCTGCGCACCAAGGCGCTGGGCCTCAACGGCGTCATGATGAGTTCCGGATTCACCGTCGGGTCGATTCTCGGCGGTGTTCTCACGGACACGCTCTCCTGGCGCTGGGCCTTCTTCATCAACATTCCGGTCGCCGTCGCCGCCATCATCGTCGTGCCGATCGTCGTCGCCGAAAGCAAGGCCGAACGCAAGAGCAAGCTCGACGCCCCCGGCGCCCTGCTCATCACCGCCGGCCTCTTCACCCTGATCTACGGCATCACGCGGGCCGCCGAGTCCGGCATGGACGCCCTTTCCGCCGCCTCGCTCATCGCGGCCGCGGTGCTGCTCGTCGTGTTCTGGACCGTCGAGAGCCGCACCGCCGACGCCCTGGTTCCGGTCCGCATCCTGCGCAAGCCCGACATTGCCTTCGGAAACATCGCCGCGCTGTTCATCTTCGGCGGCGAAACCGCGCTCATCTTCTTCACCGGCCTTTACGTACAGAACGTGCTCGGCTACTCCTCCCTCGCCGCCGGACTCGTCCTGCTCGGTATCGGCGTCGGCCAGATCCTCGGCGGAACGATCGGCCCCCGGGTCCTCGCCAAGACGTCGCCGCGCGCGCTTCTCGGCATCGCACTGGTCGGCCAGGGCGCGTTCATGCTGCCCGCCATCTGGATGTCGGCCGAATCCCACTGGCTGCTTCCGCTCATCGCCACCCAGTTCGTGAATGCCATCTTCTCGATGCTGGCGATGCTGGCCTTCATGGTGATCTCCACGTCGGCCGTCGACACCGAACAGCAGGGCATGGCGACCGGAATGGCCACGCAGAGCCAGCAGGTCGGCATCGCGATCGGCATCCCGCTGCTCAGCGCGGTGTTCACCGCGGTCATCGGGGACGGTGACGCCGGCGTCGCCACACAGCTGTCCGGCATCCACGTCGCCCTCGCCGTGGACTCCATCGCCCTGATCCTCGGCGGCGTACTGCTGTGGCTTGTGCTGCGGCGCACGGCGCGGCACTGAGCAGGCTGAACGAACACGCACGCACACACGGCACACCATGCGCGGTGCGGTCCGGGAATTCATTCCCCGGACCGCACCGTCAACTCGGTTGTCCACGGCGGCAATCCATTGTTGCCGGGGCCGATTCCTACTGTGATACTGAAGGGGTGGACGAATACGTGAACACGGATCTCGGAAGCTATCTGCGGCAGATGCGGGAGCGTATCCGACCCGAGCAGATCGGCCTGGTGAGCCGTGGCTCGCGGCGCGTGCCGGGGCTGCGGCGCGAGGAGGTCGCCGCGCTCGCCGGCGTGAGCCAGACGTACTACACCCGCCTTGAGCAGGCACAGACCGCCCACGCCTCGCCCTCGATCCTGCTCTCCATCTCCCGGGCCCTCGAACTGAGCCCGGACGAGGAGGAGTACCTGCTGAAGATCGGCACGCCGAAGTCGGAGCGGTTCGTGCCGGCCCCCAAGCTCGACCAGGTCAGCCCCTACACCCGGATGCTGGTCGAATCGCTGGGAAACGTGGCGGTGGCAGTGCTCAACTACCGGTGCGACATTCTTTCCTGGAATCCCCTGTACCACCGGCTCTTCGCCCCGCACCTGGACTTCTCCGCGCCCGAATCGGGGGATTTCCGGCCCAATATCGTCAAGCTCAACTTCCTCGACGAGGACGTGCGCGACCTGTACGTCGACTGGTCCACCGAATCCCTCGCCAATGTCACCTATCTGCGGTTCATCGCGGCCAACCACCGCCACGACCCGCAACTGGCGGAACTGATCGGTGAACTCACGATCCAGAGCGCTGAGTTCGCGAAGCTCTGGGGCCGCCAACGCGTCGCCAACTGCACCGAGGGAACGAAGGTGTTCGACCATCCCGTGGTCGGTGAACTGGAGTTGATGTACCAGTCGGCGGAGCTCCAGGACGGCAATATCCTGAAGTTCTACCACGCGGAAAAGGGCTCCTCCCACGAGGACGCCCTGAATCTCCTCACGGTCGATCTGGATTCCGTCCACACCCGGTGACCCGCATATGAAGGTGCCCGCCCGGTCGAATCGACCGGGCGGGCACCTTCATATGCGGGGGATGCGTTCGTGTTCGCGTTCCCGTTCGTCAGACGGTCTCGACCGCGGTCACTCCCCAGGTGAATCCCGATCCCGCCGTCGCCATCAGCACCAAGTCCCCCGTCTTGAGGCGCCCTTCGCGTTCGAGAACCTCCAGAGCGAGCAGCGGGTCCACGCCGCCCAGGTGTCCGTCCTCCTCGTAAAGGAAGACGCTCCGGTCCCACGAGACGCCCAGCGCGTCGAGGTATTGGCGGTGCGTGTCGCGGTTTCCGTGGGTGACCAGGACATACGCGACCTCGTCCATCGAGCGGCCGATGTCGGAGAGCACCGTGCGGGTCAGCGAGGTGAAGTTGTCGATGAAGGCGTCGCTGAGACCCTCGCCCTTGTTGCCGCGTTCGACCTTCACCTCGTTGTTCTTGATCGTGCCGTAGTACGAGTCCACCCAGGTGGGGTCGGTCCGCATGGCCGAGCCCAGCACCTCGTAGCGCGACGCGGCGGACACGAGCACCGCCGCGGAGCCGTCGGCGAAGTTGAACAGCTCGATGTGGCCGGTGCCGTAGTCGACGAGTTCGCTGAGGCGGTCGGCGACGATGACGAGGGCGTACCTGTGGACGCCCGCCTTCACCTGGTTGTCGGCGATCCGCACCGCGGCGAGCCCCGCGTTGCAGAAGTTCGACAGCTCGTAGCAGTGCGCGTTCTCGATGCCCAGTTCCAGGGCGATCTTCGCGGCGGGAGACCAGAACGGCCTGCCCCACTCGCTGGATCCCGCGTAGATGACGAGACCGATCTCCTCGGCCGGCACCGCGTTTCTCGCGAGGACCCGCTTCGCGGCGTCCCGGCCGAGACTCCAGGAACTCTCGTCGCCGGCCAGCACGGAGAACTTCCCCGAGGGGAGAATGGTGGCAAGCTTGTCGAGCCCGTATCCGGACTCGCGGGCCACCTCGTCGACGCTGCGCTTTCCGCTCGCCATCTCGATCGCGAAGTCTGCTATTCCCATGGCTTCTCCACCTACCTCTTCACCTATACGTATTCCACGACCCGGTGCGGCACGTAGTGCGCGTCCAGGCGGGCGAGTTCGCTGTTGTCGAGCACCACGTCGAGGGCCGCCACGGCGTCCGTCAGGTGGTGCTCCTTGGTCGCGCCGATGACCGGCGCGGTGACCTCGGGCCGCCGCAGCACCCAGGCGAGCGCCACCCGCGCCCGCGGGATGCCCCGCTCCGCGGCGATGTCGGCGACCACCTGGGCGACCGCGCGGTCGGCCCGCTCGGTCGGCCCGTAGAACCGGTCCTGGATGGGGTCGCCCGCGGTCCGCGCGGACGTCTCGTCCCAGTCCCTGGTGAGCCGGCCCCGGGCGAGCGGGCTCCACGGCGTCACGCCGATCCCCTCGTCGAGGCAGTACGGCAGCATCTCCCGCTCTTCCTCGCGGTTGATGAGGTTGTAGTGGTTCTGCATGCTCACGAAGCGCGTCCAGCCGTGCAGATCGGCGGTGTACTGCGCCTTGACGAACTGCCAGGTGTGCATCGACGAGGCCCCGATGTAGCGGACCTTGCCCGCCGTCACCAGGTCGTGCAGGGCCTTCATCGTCTCTTCGATCGGGGTCTCGTAGTCCCAGCGGTGAACGATGTAGAGGTCGATGTAGTCGGTGCCGAGGCGAGCGAGGCTGGCGTCGACCTCCCGCATGATCGCGCCCCGGGACAGGCCGCCCGAGCGCGGGCCCGCGTCGAGGGACTCGTACACCTTGGTCGCGACGACCACGTCCTCGCGCCTGGCCAGCTTCTTCAGGGCGCGGCCGAGGATCTGCTCGCTGCTGCCGAGCGAGTAGATGTTCGCCGTGTCGAAGAAGTTGATGCCGAGGTCGAGCGCCTGCGCGATGAACGGAAGGCTCTCCTCCTCCGGCAGCGACCACGGGTGGGTGCCGCGGCCGGGCTCGCCGTAGCTCATGCATCCCAGCGCCAGCCGCGACACCTTCAGGCCGGACGTTCCCAGCCGTGCGTACTCCACGCTCTTCCTTCCGTTGCGCCGTGTGCTGTCGCCGTCGCCGGCGGGTCGGGCGGCCGGGCCATGCGCCCGGTCCGGCGGGGGGTGAGATGGACCGGGCGCTCGGAGGGGCCCGGCCGCCCTGTTTCGTGGGGCCGGTCAGGCGGCCGAGCCCTGGACCTCGGTCAGCCGGCCCCACGAGGCGACGCCCTCGTCCAGCGGGATCTCCAGGCTGGCCAGGTACATGGCCGTCATCGCGCTGTGTCCGGCGAGGTGGGTCACCTCGGCGATCTCGTTCTGCGAGTAGTGCTCGCGCAGCGCCCAGTACGCTTCCTCGCCGGCCTTGTGCAGGAGCATCAGGTCGTCGACGTAGCGGACGAGCGCCGCGCGGGACGGCGGCAGTTCGTCGAAGAGCCCCTCCTCGATGGCGTGGATCTCGGCCTCGCTCAGCCCCGCCTTCAGGGCGAGCGGGTAGTGCAGGAGCCGCTCGAACTCGCTGTCCCGCAGCTTCGCGACGCGGAGCACGATCACTTCCCGGTCGAGCAGGCTGAGCAGCCCCACGGTGAAGGACCCGCCGAGGGCGAGGTGGGGCGCCGCCGACCCCTTGGTCAGCAGGAGGGCGCGGGTCAGGTTCGACTGGAACTTCTCGTAGACGGCCTGCTGCTCGGGCGTCATGTCGGCGACTTCGGTGAGGGTGACGCGGCTGGTCATGTCGGGTTCCTTGCTGGGAGTCGGTACGGGGTGACGGATGGGTCGACGGGTGGCGAGCAGGGGCGCTGCCACGGGTCGAACGGGTCGAACGGGTCGAGTCGGGGGCCGGCGCCGGGTCAGGCGGGGGCGTTCACGACCGCGTCGTCCGCGGTGGTCGCGGCGGCGGGGGTCGCGGTGGTACCCGCCGCGGTGACACCGGCCGCGGCGGTGGTGAGGTGGCGGGCCAACCGGCCTTTCACCGCACGCACGTTGGCGTCGGGGGCGTTCTCGTCGAGGTCCACGAGGGCGTCCAGGTGGCCGTCGGGGCGTACGACCAGGGCCGTCGCCCGCTTGCCGAGCTTCGCGAGGAGCGGTCCCGGCGGGCGGCCGCCGAGGTCGCGCACGGCGACGCCGCTCACGCCCCGGCGCAGCCGTTCCACGGCCGCGGTCCACCGCTCGTGGCGGTACTCCTGGCCCGGCCACAGCAGCACGGTGAACTGGTCGACGGCGAGCACCGGCGTGATGTCCGACGCGCGCCAGCCGAGCGGCAGCCGTTCGCCCACGGTGAGCGAGCGGCGCCTCGGCCGCGCACCGTAGTGGGTGTCGAGCTGGGCGAGCCGCGGTGCCAGCACGTTCTCCAAGAGCTGGGTGGTGGAGCCGAGCCGGTAGGCGGCGTCCCGCGCCACGGTCTGATGGAGCTTGGAGTACAGGCCGACCCGCGCGAGGCGCGTGGAGAGCCCGGCCACCTCCTCGACCGCGGGGCGGCGCTCGGGGTCGTAACTGTCGAGCAGCTCGGACCGGTAGCGGCCCGCGGCGACGCCGGCCAGCTTCCAGCCGAGGTTGACGGCGTCCTGGATGCCGGTGTTCAGGCCCTGCGCCCCGGACGGGCTCATGGCGTGCGCGGAGTCCCCGGCGAGGAAGACCCGGCCGCGCCGGTAGGTACCGGCCGAGCGGACGTGCGCGGTGAAGATCCCGCTGAACTTCATCTCGCCCAATCTCCTTTGTCCTGGGACCCGTTGGGCCAGGAGGCGTTCGAAGAAGGAGCGGTCCGGGGTGTCGCCGTGATAGCCGTCGGGCACGCTGGCGCCGACGCGGAAGATCCCGCCGCCGAGCGGCGCGAGGACCATGTTCCCGGTCCTCGTCAGGTAGTACGCGGCCTCGCTGCTGGTGACTTCGCCGACGATCTCGGCGTCGGTGATGGCGAGCCGGGTGCGCATCGTACGGCCGGCGAACTCGAAACCGAACACCTCACGGACGGTGCTGTTGTAGCCGTCGGTGCCCACCACCCAGTCGTAGACCTGGTGGGTGACCTCGCCGTCGGGGCCCCGTACCTCGCATGCGACGCCGGCCGGCAGCTGGGTGCCGCCGACGAGCGTGCGGTCGTAGTGGACGGTGCCGCCGAGCGAGGTCAGATGCGACTCGAGGATCGCCTCGGTGCGCCACTGCGGGATGGTGATGGCGAAGGGATAGCCCACGCCGCGCAGCCGGTCGAAGCGGACGCGCCCGATCATCTTCTTGTTGGAGTAGTAGTTCATCTGGTCGAAGTAGTGCCCGTCCTCGACCAGTTTGCGGGCCACTCCGATGCGGTCGAGGAGTTCCAGGATCCGCGGCCACAGGATGGTGGCCCGTGAGTGCGGGCTCTCGCGGCGGGTCTTGGAGATCAGGTCGACCTGGACGTCGTGGCGCAGCAGTTCGGCGGCGAGCACCAGGCCGACGGGCCCGGCGCCGACGACGAGGACCCGTGGCGTCCGCTCGCTCACCGGCCGGCTCCGGCCCCGTCGAGCAGACGCATCCGGTGGACCTCGGCGGGCCGGGCGAAGGCGCCGGTGGACCGGTCGAGGAAGTCCTGGGTATAGGGCTGCTTCATGTGCTGGTCGATGGCGTCCTGGTCGGTCCACTCCTCGATCAGCACGACGGTGTTCTCGCGGCTCTCCGAGAGGAACGCGTCGAAGCGCAGGGCGCCCGCTTCGCGGCGGGTGTGCTCGGCGAGTTCGGCGAAGGCCGGTGCGATGGAGTCGATCCGGTCGGGCAGGACGTCGAACAGGACGGTGATCTGAAGGGTCATGGGGATGGGTTTCCTTCGAGGGTCGGTCGGCGGGTGGGGCGGCGGACGTGGCGGGCCGACGCATGGTGCGGGGCGTGCCGGCGGGTGGCCCGCCGGCGGGTGGGGCGGGCCGGTCAGGCCGCTCCGCGCGGGATGGGGATGGCGGGCATGAGGGGCAGCGCGATCCGGGGGCTGCCCTGGGCCGGGGCCGGGCCCTCGCACTCGTACGCCTCGACGTTCCACCTCAGCAGGTCCGCCCGCAGCGCGCCGTCGGCGCTCCACTCGACGTCGAGTGCGGCCGCCCGGCAGTTGCCGATCATGTCGCGCCGCGTGTCGTGCTCACCGAGGATCCACCGGGCCAGCAGGTGCAGCACCCCGCCGTGCGTCACCACGAGGACGGGCCGCGCGGGGTCGTCACGGGTGACCTCGGCGATGCGCCGCAGGCCCTGGCTGAAGCGGGACCGCGCGGCCGCCCCGGTCTCCCCGCCCTCGGGTGCGTAGAAGGGGTCGGTCAGCAGTCGCCGCATCCGGGCGGGGTAGCGCCGGGCGTACGCGGCCCGGTCGAGGCCGTCGAGTTCGCCGAGGTCGCGTTCGCGCAGGGCTTCGAAGCGGAAGTGCGGCACCCGCAGGTTTTCGGCGATCGGTTCGGCGGTCCGGACGGCCCGGTCCAGGGTCGAGGAGTAGACGGCGGTCCATCGGGCGGGGTCGAGGGAGCGCGCCACCCGCTCGGCCTGCCGGACGCCCGCTTCGTTGAGCGGGATGTCCGACTGGCCCTGGAAGCGGTTCTCGGCGTTGCGGCCGGTCTCTCCGTGGCGCAGCAGGATCATGCGCATGGCGTGTCCGGTCCCCCGCCCGATCAGGCCGCCGCGCCCAGGACGTCGAGCGCCCCGGCCGCCTGCTGGATGGTCTGGCCCGATTCGAGGACGCCTTCCGCGATGGAGATGCCGAGCCGCTTCTCCAGGATCAGCGACATTTCGAGCAGGGCGAGGGAGTCCACGCCCAGGTCGTCGAAGACCGTCTGCGGGGTCGCGTCCTCGGCCGGTATCTCGAACTTCTCGGTCAGGATCTCGACGATCTGACTCATCAGGGTGTCGTTCATCTGTCCCACCTCGGGGTCGTGCCGGAACATCCGGGAAAGCCGCACAAAGGGCTTATGGGGTAAGGGTGTTGGGGACCGCGGGCCGGTGGCACGGACCACCTTCCGTACGGATCAGGCGAGTTGCAGCTCGGGCCAGGTCAGGGTTGCGGAGCCCCAGGTCGCTCCGCCGCCGAAGGCGGTGAGCAGGATCCGGTCGCCGGGCTTCAGCGTGCCGTCGGCCGTGCCGTCGACCAGGGCGAGCGGAATGGAGGCGGCGGAGGTGTTGCCCACCTGGTCGATGTTGACCAGGGCGCGCTCCGGGTCGAGGCCGAGCCGGTCGGCGACCGCGTGCAGGATCCGGACGTTCGCCTGGTGCCCGACCAGCCGGTCCACGTCGTCGATGTCCCAGCCGGTCCTGGCCAGGACGGTCCGCGACGACTCGGCCATGCTGCGCACCGCGGCGAAGAAGACCGACTTGCCCTCCATCCGGAAGTACGTGTCCTCCACGCGCAGCGGACGGCCGCTCGCGCGCTGCTCGGCGCCGCCGCCGCGGACGGTGATCAGGTCGGCCTGGCTGCCGTCGCTCGCGAGGTGGAAGTCACGGATCGCGCCCGGCTCGTGCTCCTCCCCGGCCCGCAGGACCACCGCGCCCGCTCCGTCGCCGAAGATGGCGGCGGTGGTGCGGTCGTCGGGATCGAGCAGGGTGCTGAAGGACTCGGCACCGACGACCAGGACGCGGTCGGCGAATCCGGCCACGATCGCGGCGGTGCCGACCTGGAGGGCGTAGACGAATCCCGAGCAGACGGCCGCGATGTCGAAGGCCGGCACATCGGTGAGGCCCATGCGGGTCGCCACCGTCGGGGCGGTGGCCGGGCAGGGCCGGTCGGGGGTGGTGGTGGCGACGACGACCAGGTCGACGCTCTCGGCGCCCGCGCTCTTGAGCGCCCGCAGCCCCGCCTCCGCGGCCAGGTCGCTGGTGGTCATGCCGGGGTCGATCACATGGCGCTGGGAGATGCCGGTCCTGCTGCGGATCCATTCGTCCGAGGTGTCGAGCCGCTTGGCGAGCTCGTCGTTGGTCACCACACGGGGAGGTACGGTCCCGCCGAGGCCGGCGACCACTGCCGTTCGCGTCATGTCACTCTCCTTGGGGATGGTGGGCGTCAGTGCGCCGAGGTGTGGGGCACGAGGCGGTGCCCTTCGGGGAGTTGGTGGGTGACCGACGACTTCAGCCGGATGCCGGCCATCTCGCCCAGCACGTCGAGCGTGCGCCAGGTGGCGCCGCGCATGCGGAGCAGGTCGAGCGCGGCCAGCCGGGTGGTGACGGGCACGCCGTCGGCGCCGATGCGCTCCGGGTGCCCGGCCGACATGACGGTCTGCCGCATCCACAGGGTGTTGCTGTCCTGGCGGCGTACGCCGTCGTGTTCGTAGAGCATCACCTGGGCGAGCTGGAGTGCGGTGACGAAGGCGTCCACCATGGACACCGACGGCTGGTGGGCGGCCGCGATGCCGGCCGGTGTGCGCGGCTGCGGGCCGTCGGGTGCCAGGGTGAGGCGGGCGGTGGCGCCGAGGCCGGCCTGGTCGACCTCGACGTCACGGACGTGCTGGCGCCTGGCCGTGAACCCCGTGCCGAAGTAGCGGTCGGCGGCCGGGCCGAGGAGATCGTCGGGGTGCGCGAAGCGCCGTTCGCCCGGGACCGGCCGCAGGCTGGGGTGGACGACCTCGCACTGGACGCGCATGGCGCCGATGGCACAGTCGAAGACGGAGGCGCTCAGCCCGGGGGCGGGCTCGCCCGCGGCGTCCTCGACCGGGCCGACGCCGCGTCGCACGGCGCTCGCCGCCAGACCTTCGAGGTCCTCCTGCGGCTTGCCGCCGGCCCCGATCCGTACCCGGCGCAGCCAGGCCGTCGTCAGGTCGGCGCCGCCGTCGGCCGATCCGGCCAGGCAGACCTCGGTCAGCTGGGCGGCGACGACCAGGGCGTCGATGGTGCTGAAGTGCGGGCGCAGGTCACCCGACGCGGCCTTCTTGGACCAGTCGACCGGGTAGCGCACCCCGACGGTGGCGCCGGAGCGGAGCCCGCCGTCCTCGGCGGCGGCGATCCGCACGTCGCCGATGTCGTATCCGACGCGGCGGAAGCCACGGCCGAAGAAGCGCTGGTCGGCCGGGCCCAGATGGTCGTCGACCGAGGACAGCGCCGTGCGCGTGGAGGTGGTAGCCATCAGTTCTCCGACTGTGAGGAGTGGGGGCGTGGAACTCCCGGACTGTGGAGGGGAGTTGGGGCATCGCGCGGGACGGCCGACCGGCCGGACGGTGGGGCGGTGGGCGGAGTCGCGGAAGGCGGCGTCGGCCGGCCGCTCACGGCGCCGCGCCGGATGACACAGGTGAGCCGGGCGGTGCAGGTGCGCAGCCCGGCCTCGTCCAGGATGGCGATCTCGTACGAGGCGATGGTGCGGCGCTCGAAGAGCGGGCGGCACTCCCCGGTGACCGTCCCCGAGGACACCCACCGGTGGTGCGTGCACGACAGGTCGAGCCCCACGGCGTTGCCGCCGGGTCCGGCGTGGAGGTAGGCGGCCACCGAGCCGAGGGTTTCGGCGAGGACCGCGTTGGCGCCGCCGTGCAGCACGCCGAACGGCTGGCGGTTGCCCGTGACGGGCAGGGTGCCGACCACGAGTCCCGGCTGGCACAGGAGCAGTTTCACTCCCATGCGCTCGACGAGCTGTTCGGTTTCGTAGCCGGAGCGGACAGCGACCGGCCCGAGAGCCATCTGCTTCATCAAGGTCTCCGTTGGCCCGGGTACGTCGACCCGGGCATCGCAAAGGATGAGAGAAGGAGGGCCGGCCGCGCTCTGGGTAGCGTGTGTACCGAGACGTCGCTCCGGCGGGCAACGCTGCCCGCGGAATCCCCCCGCCGTCGCCGCCGCGCTCCTTCGAGCCGGTCTCCGGCGAACGACTTCAGTGAAACAGGGGGCGTGGGGGGCGAACAAGCACATGGCCCACTGCTGCCAACCCCGGCGCCGCCGACCCCGTTGCCGACGACCCAGCCGCACGCCGACCGCCCCAACTGCCGTGCCCACAGGGCGATTCGGCCGCCCCGGCGCTCAGATCCACTGCCGCCGGGCCGCTTCCACCCCGGCCTGGAACCGGCTGCGCGCACCGAGCCGGTCCATGAGCTTGGCGATGGTCCGCCGGTTGGTGCGTATCGAGAGCCCCGTGCGGCGCGAGATCCCGTCGTCGGTCAGGCCCTCGGCGAGCAGGAGCAGCGCTTCCTGCTCGCGTTCGTCGAGGGCCTGCGCCGGGGACGGTGGAAGGGAACCGGCCAATGACGCGCTCTGCGACCAGAGTTGCTCGAAGAGCGCCACGTAGCCGGCGACGGGCGCCGCACCTCTCAGCAGGACGGCGCCGGCGCCGCCCGCGGGGTCCGCGGGCACCAGCGCGTTCTGACCGTCCACGACGCACATCCACAGCGGCACACGGGGCACGGTGCGCACCCGGGCCCCGGCCAACACCACCCGGCGCACGCTCTCCTCGGGGGCCGGGTCGCCACCGGGGGCCGGGTCGCCACCGGATCCGGACGCCGCGATCACCCGCAGCCGCACCCCCTGACCTGCGAGCTTCTCCACGAGCGACGTCACGTACTGCCCGATCTGCCGGTCGCACGACTGTCTCGGCAGGACGAGGCACAGCTCCCGGGTGGCCAACCGGCCCAGCAGGGCGAGCGAAGCGAGCACGTCGCGCGCGGTCGGCAGCGGACGCTGGTGCGCCCCCCTCGCCGCCTGAA
The DNA here is from genome assembly GCF_036014195.1 of Streptomyces sp. NBC_00442. NCBI lineage: Bacteria > Bacillati > Actinomycetota > Actinomycetes > Kitasatosporales > Streptomycetaceae > Streptomyces > Streptomyces sp. NBC_00442. The sequence continues at coordinate 4,884,365 of NZ_CP107918.1, read as the reverse complement.
TTGACACCATCATGACTCGCAACTCCCCCAGCTCCGACGTCCCGATCACTTCAGGACACAAAGCATAGTGGTAGCTATCTTTTTTTTATAGGAAACCCAGCCCCGGCCTATCCTGGGCCGAGCGCACCCGGCACACCGGTCCCGGCCGTTCCACCTCCCGGAACGATCGCGCCGAACCCTTCGACCTTTGCATCAAGATGGGTATCTCTTTACCTTCTTCTTGCAAGGTGGAGGCCGTGTCCATCGTGTGGGACCGGCCGGGCCCATGGAACCGCCGCACACAGGTGCGCGTGTCGAGGAAAGGTCAACGCGATGCAGGAACGAGCTGCCCGCACCCGGCAGGCCCTTATCCGTGCCGCGGCCCAGGAGTTCGACCACAGCGGCTACACCGCGGCGTCCCTCTCCGGCATCAGCAGGACGGCCGGCACCACCGTCGGCGCCGTGACCTTCCACTTCTCCTCGAAGGCGGAGCTCGCCGAGGCGGTGCACGCGCAGGGCGTGGCGGCCACGCGGCGCGCGGTCCAGCGGGTCGACCGGCAGGCCAGCCCGCTGCGCACCGCGATCGCCATCGCCGTCGCGGTGGTGCGATGTCTGGAGAACGACGTCGAAGTGCGCGCGGCGGCGCGCCTCGACCACGACCACGCGGGCGACGGCGCGAGCTGGACGTCGGCCTGGGCCACGTCGATGGAGGAGGAACTGGCCCAGGGCACGGACACCATGACCCGCGCGGGCGCCGAGCCCTCGCTGGTCCTGGCCCTCGCCATGTACTTGGTGCACGGCGCGGAGGCGGACCTGCGCTCCCAGCCCGCCGCGGGTCTGCGCAAGGCGCGCTCGGGCGGGGTGTCCGATCTGGTCACCCGCATGTGGGAGGCGATCCTTCCCGCCGTGGAGCCGTGCGCGGGGGCCCGGCCCTCCGGGAGTTGAACGCTGGGCCCCACCGGCACGGACGCACGCGGGGCCGACCGGCCCACCGGCACCGACCGCCCCAGGGCGGCAGACCCGCCACCGGCATCACCCCCGGGCACCCGGCTTACCCACCGGCATCACCCCCGGGCACCCGGCTTACCCACCGGCATCACCCCATGCCAGGGCGGCAGCCCCACCGGCACCGACCCGCCCCCGAGCCGGCTCACACGGCGCTGCAGCCGCCGTCCACCGGCACGGCCGCTCCGGTCATGAAGGACGCCTCCGGGCCGCAGAGCCAGACGGCGACCCGGGCGATCTCCGCCGGGTCGGCGAGCCGCTTCTGCACGGCGCGGGCGACGGCCGCCTCTTCGAGGCCGGGCAGGCTCTCCATCGCCCGCTCGATGAGTTCGGTACGCGTCGTGCCGACCATCAGCGCGTTGACGCGGATGCCGTGCGCGCCGTTCTCGGCCGCCGCGGCCCGGGTCAGGCCGAGCACCGCGTGCTTGGCCGCCACATACGGCGCGGCGGCGCCGGTGGCGAACTGCCCTGCCGTACTACAGGTGTTGACGATCGCGCCGCCGCCCCCCTGGGCCCGCATCGCCCGGATCTGGTGGCGCAGACCGTTCCACACACCCCGGACGTTCACGTCCATGATCCGGTCGTAGACGTCGTCCTCGATGAGGTGCAGGGGCGTACCCATCACCCCCCAGCCCGCGTTGTTGAACGCCGCGTCGAGCGAGCCGAACGTGTCCACGGCCGTGGCGACCGCGCGCTCGACATCGTCCGACCGGGTCACATCGCCGGGAGCGAGCGCCACGGCCCCGCCCTCCGCGCCGATCCGCGCGGCCAGTTCCCTCAGCCGGTCCTCCCGCCGGGCCATGAGGACGACGTTGGCGCCCCCGGCCGCGAACAGCGCCGCGGCCGCCGCCCCGATCCCGCTGGAGGCGCCGGTGATCATCACCGTCCTGCCATCGAGACCGCCGGCTCCCTTGCTTGACGACGACACCACGGTCATCCCCCCACCATCCGTCCGTCCGTTGTGGACTGCTCGCACAATTGATCATCGTCAGGACAGCACACCGTCCTACCACCGAGCGCGTCGGGGCCGGGCCCCTGCCCCCGCCCCCCGGGGTCAGCCGCGCGTGCCGCGCCCGCGCGCCTCGCCGAACTCCAGGCGCGCGACCGCGCTCGGCGGGGCGACGGCCGGCAGCACGATGCGCCACATCTCCTCGATGCGGTGGGGCAGGTCGGCCTGACCCGACTCGATGGAGGAGTGCATCTGCGCGCCGGTACAGGAGTTGACGATCAGCCGGGACAGCGCCTCGGGGTCGACCGACTTGCGCAGTTCCCGCTTGGCCTGCGCGTCACGGAAGTCCGACGCGAGGACGTCGCTCCACTGCCGGTGCGAGTTCTCCTCAGGCGAGATGAAGTTCTCCTGGTCCATCACCAGCCGGGTGCCCGCGAACAGGATGGGGTCGTCGCTGAGCCCGTAGGCCCAGGTCAGCGTGGTGTCGACGGCATGCTGCAAACCGTGCGAGTCGTGCGGCGGGCTGACCCGGCCCGGCTGGGCGCGGACGATCTCGCGGGCCAGCTCCTCCTTGGACTTGAAGTGGAAGTACATCGCGCCGAGCGTGAGACCGGCCCGATCGGCGATCTTCGAGACGCTCGCGCCGACGAAGCCGAACTCGCCGAAGACCTCCGCCCCGGCGTGAAGAAGCGCCTCCCTCGTCCGTACCGCACGCTCCTGCTTCACGACTCTCGCCATCGGGGGTCCCTCGCTCGCCACTCGACAAAGAAAACAACGAACACTATTTTATTTATTCGATCATGCAGGCGTCCAGCCGCACGGCCGGACGGAAGCAGTCTCAGGGGGAGTCAGCGCCATGTCCCGTACCACCGTCGTAGCAGCGCCCATATCGTCGCAGAGCCGAACCCTTCTCCGTCTCAAGGAACTTGTCGGCAAGAAGGACCTGTCGGAGGCCCTGGTCGTCGACTACCAGCACCTGTGCGAGACCGAGCAGACCGTCACCCTGGAATGGCCGGGGGCCCACGCCTTCTACACGCCGGATCCGCAGGCCCACAGCTCGCTGCTCTTCACCGAGAGCGTGCGCCAGTCGCTGGCCGTCTCCTGCCACATGTCGCTGGACATACCGACGGACCACCGGCTGGGCTGGGAGTACCTGTGCTCGGACGTCACCGTGGACGCCCTGCGCACCACCACGCGGCCGACGACCGTACGGATGCGGGTCGTCCACTCGGCCGTCAAGCGCCGCAGGCTCGGCTCGGTGCAGCTGGTCGCCCACATCGAGGGCAGCATCGACGGCCGGTACGCGGGGTCCGCCGAGGTCCACTACAGCACGCACCCGGGCGCCATCTACAACCGGCTGCGCGGCTCGTACGCCGACGCCCGCGCCGCCTTCGGCCAGGCCCCGCCGCCCGGCCCCGCCGTCGCCCCCGAGCGAGTGGGACGCGACCACGCGCGCGACGTGGTCCTCTCCCCCACCGACAGCCCCGACCGCTGGCAGATACGCGTCGACACCGGCCACTCGGTGCTCTACGACCACCCGCACGACCACATTCCCGGCATGGTGCTCCTCGAAGCGGCCGGCCAGGCGGCGCGGGCGAGCCTGCCGCGGCCGGCCGTCCCGCTCGGCTTCGACACGGCCTTCGACCGGTACGTCGAGTTCGACGCCCCCTGCCTGCTCACCACCACACGCCTGGGCCCCGAGCTCCACGGCCGCCCCCGGGTGCGGGTCGACGCCCATCAGCGCGAGCGCCGGGTCTTCAGCTCCGTCGTCACCCTCGCGCCCGCCGCCACCGGCTGAACCGACCCGGCCCGACACCGACACCGACCCCGACCCCGCTCCCGGGCCGCCTCCGCGCCCGGGAGCCGGGCTCCCCAACGCCCGTGCGTGGCTGGCAGGTTGCTGTCAGTGGGCGCCTCCCGCATGGAAATGCCGACCCGGTCGTGATTGCCTACGTGACGGTCAGGGATGCGAGTCGAGCGGTCCGGCCAACCCCGGGCAGGCGTTCGCGCGTCGGCCCGCCGCTCCTCCATCTTCTCCTGCCGGCTTCGACCGACGGCCTTCACCAGCACCGACGGCCTTCGCCAGGAGGCTTCGACCGGCGACCCCCGACCGCGGCGTGCCGCCCGGCGGCGCATGCCCGGTCCTCATTCCGCGCACAGGGAGTACGCACCGATGGAAAAGTACGGCGAGACCCTCTTCGCACTCGACCGCGACGAGGAAACACGGCTGACCCTGCTCGGCGAGGTCTTCGACCCGCTGTGCGCCGAGATGATGACCGGCCTGGGGATCGCGCCCGATGCCCGCTGTCTGGAGGTCGGAGCCGGTTCGGGCTCGGTGGCCAGATGGCTGAGCCGGCAGGCGCCGAACGGTCAGGTGGTGGCCACCGATCTCGACGTCTCGATGCTCGAAGGGGCCGCGGAGCCCAACCTCGTCCCCATGGTGCACGACGTGACGTCGGACCCGTTCCCCGCGGAGTCCTTCGACGTCATCCACGCCCGTCTCGTCCTCAGCCACCTGCCGCAGCGCGACGAGGTGCTGCGGCGCATGACCCAGTGGCTGCGGCCCGGCGGGTTCGTCCTGATCGAATCGTTCTGCTGGTTCCCCATCGACAGCTCGCCCAACGACGCCTACGCACGGGCGATGCAGCGGTGGAGCGATCTGATCTGCGGCACGCTCGGCACGGACAGCTGGTGGTCGCGCTCCCAGCCCGGCTCCTTCCGGACGTACGGATTCGCGGAGGTCGGTGCGCGGACCCTCACCCAGAACCTGCGCGGCGGCACGGCCCTCGCGGACTTCTGGCGGCTGACCGTCGACATGTCGCGGGAGCGGCTGCTGGCGGGCGGCTACCTCACCGAGGAGGAGCTGACCGCGTTCTACGACCTCCTGAACGACGGCGCGTTCTGGGACCTGGCACCGGCCCTGGTCCAGTCCTGGGGCCGCAAGTAGCCCCGCACATCAGGTCCGAGAACGTCCCCGGAAGTGAAGACAGGGAGCACCCCGCTCATGCCCGCCGTCAGGCTCACCGACGCACCACTCACGCGGACGGCGCGGTCCGTGCGGCGCCCGCGGGTCGGGTTCATCTCGTTCCTCAACTGCCGTCCGATCCAGTGGGGCCTCGAACGCTCGGAGCTGCTCCACCGGATCGACCTGGTCTCCCGGACCCCGGAGCAGGTCAGCGACCGGCTCGTCGACGGCCGGCTCGACCTGGGGCCGATCACCCTCGTCGAGTATCTGCGCCACATCGACGAGCTGCTCCTGCTCCCGGCCCTCGCGATCGGCGCGGACGGTCCGGTCATGTCCTGCGCCATCGTCAGCGGGGTGCCGCTGACCGAACTCGGCGGCCGTGACGTCGCGTTGGGCTCGACCAGCCGGACCACCACGCTGCTCGCCCGCTTCCTCCTGGAGGACCGGATGGGGCTGCGGCCCCGCTACTTCCCCTGCGAACCGAGCGTGCCGGCCATGCTCGCGCGGGGCGACGCGGGCGTCGTCATCGGCGACCCGGCGCTGCGCGCCCACTTCGACGCGGCCGAACCCGCTGTGCGCACGCCCGGTGCCGCGCCCGGCGCCGCCGCTCCCGGGCGGGGCGTCGGACACGGCGGGGTGCGCCAGGTGCACCAGGTGCACGACACCGCGGCGATGTGGCGGGAGTGGACGGGGCTGCCCATGGTGTTCGCGGTGTGGGCGGTGCGGCGCGAGTTCGCCGAACGGCACCCGGCGATGGTGGCGTACATCCATCGGGAACTGGTGGCGGCCCGCGACCACGCACTGCGCGAACCGGCATCGGTCAGCGCCGACGCCGCCGAGGGCTCCTCCTTCACACCCGACCAACTCGCCCTCTACTACCGGACGTTGCGCTACGACCTGTCCGCCGCCGCACTCGACGGAATGCGCCACTACCAGCGGCTCGCGGCCCGCCGCGGCATCGTCGACGGCGACCGGAGCCCCGTCTTCTTCACCCCGGATTCGCCCCGGAGGGCCGAGCGATGACGACACCGCACATCGACACCGAGTCGGACGAGCAGACCCTGCTGCGCATCCTGTCGCCCCGGGCGAGGGGCTGCCCCTACCCCCTCTACGAGAAGGCCCGCCGGGCGGAGCCGGTGTGGGTGGAGGGCCGGCCGGTGGTGGTCTTCGGCTCGTACGAGGCCTGCCGCAGCGTCCTGCGGGACCCCCGCGCCAGCAACGAGCGCCGGCACGCGCTGCTGTACGCAGCGGGGGGCGGCGCGCCGGGCGAGGCGGATGTTGCGGGTGGCCCCGAGGGAGCGGTGGCGCCCGTGGCGGAGATTCCCTCGTTCCTCTTCATGGATCCGCCCCGGCACACCGAGCTGCGCCGCCTGGTGTCGCACGCGTTCTCCCCACGAGCGGTACTCCGGCTCGAACCGATGATCAAAGAGCTCATCGACGACCTGCTGGACGAGGCGGCCGCGCAGGGCACGCTCGAAGCCATCGACGACTTCGCATCGCCGCTCCCCGTCACCGTCATCTGCCGCGTCCTCGGCATCGACACCGGTGAGCGGAACTGGTACCGCACCCGTTCCGCACTGCTCGGCGAGTCCGTCGATCCCTATCCGGCGTTCGCCGGGACCCAGACCCCGGGCCTCGCCGAACGGGTGCGTGCGGAGCGGGAGTTGACCGCGTTCTTCACGCGCCTTGTGGCCGACCGGCGCGCGGCGCCACGCGAGGACCTGGTGTCGGCGCTGGTCCGCGCGCAGGACGAGGGCGGGCTCGACGAGGCCGAGGTGGTCACGACCTGCCGGCTGCTCCTGAACGCCGGCCACGAGACCACCGTCAACCTTGTCGGCAACGGCCTGTTGGCCCTGACGCGCGCGCCGGACCAGCTCGACCTGATCCGCCGGGACCCCGGCGCGGCGGACGCGGCCGTGGAGGAGATCCTCGGCCTCGATCCGCCGCTGCAACTGGTGCACCGTCACGCCCGCACCGACATGGACGTGCTCGGTACGCACGTGCCCCGGGGCACCACGATGGTGCTGCTCCTCGCGGCGGCCAACCGCGACGAGGCCGCGGTCGCCGACGCCGGGCGGCTCGACGCGGGGCGCGCGACGCCGCGCGACCACCTCTCGTTCGGACTCGGCCCGCACTTCTGCCTGGGCGCCCCCCTGGGCCGGCTGGAAGCGAGGCTCGCGTTCACCCGCTTCGCCCAGCGGGTCGTCGCACCCCGGCTCACCGCCGGGCCACTGCGCTACCGGCGCAACGTCGTCCTGCGCGGCCTGGACGCGCTGCCCCTGGACACCGACGGCATCCGTGACCGGAGCGTGCCCTGGGAAACACCACGCCCGTGACGCCCGGCCCCGCCCCCAAGCCCCTTTCCCCTTCCATCCCCTACCTCTTCCACCCCTCCCCCCTACCTCCCATCTCCCTTCCCCAGAACGAAAGTTGAGGGTGTCATGCGGCGCACTTCACTAGGCCGTCTCGACGTCTCGCGGCTCGGCCTCGGTGCCATGTCCATGTCGGACTACTACACCGGAGCCGGCAGCGACGAGCAGGAGGCGCTGCGCACGATCCGGCGGGCGCTCGACCTGGGCGTCACCTTCGTGGACACCGCCGAGGTCTACGGCCCGTTCACCAACGAGGAACTCGTCGGCCGCGCGATCGCGGGCCGGCGCGACGAGGTCGTGGTGGCCACGAAGTTCGGGCTCGTGTCGCACGCGGGCGGCGGCCCCAACGTCCTCGACAGCTCACCGTCCAATGTGCGTACGGCGGTCGAGGGCTCGCTCAGGCGGCTCGGCACCGACCGCATCGACCTGTACTACCAGCACCGTCTGGACCCGGACGTCCCCGTCGAGGAGACCGTCGGCGCCCTCGCCGATCTGGTGCGGGAGGGCAAGGTCGGCCACATCGGGCTCTCGGAGACCGGCGTCGCCACGGTCCGCCGGGCCCACGCGGTGCACCCGCTGACCGCGGTGCAGACCGAGTACTCGCTGTGGACGCGCGACCCGCAGGACGAACTCCTGCCGGTGCTCCGCGAGTTGGGCATCGGCCTCGTGGCGTACTCGCCGCTCGGACGGGGCTTTTTGACCGGGACGATCCGGTCGACCGACCAGCTCGACGCGGACGACTTCCGGATGACGACACCACGGTTCGCCGCGGGCAACTTCGAGCGGAACCTGCGGCTCGTGGAGGAGGTGTCGGCCGTCGCCGAACAGGTCGGCGCGACCCCCGCGCAGACGGCCCTGGCCTGGCTTCTCGCCCAGGGCGACGACATCGTGCCCATTCCCGGCACGCGCCGGGTCGCGCGGATCGAGGAGAACGCCGCCGCCGACGCGGTCGTGCTCGGCCCCGGGCAGCTGGCGCGGCTCGACGCGCTCACGCCGGCGGCGGGCGCCCGTTACGCGGACGCGGACCTGTCCCGCACGGGTCTGTAGCCGGGCGTCACCCAGACCTCGCCCCCCGATTCATACGAGCGTCTTAAACGGGAGTACTAGACAACTGTTTAAGACGCTCGTACATTGCTGCCATGACGAACTCGACGAGCACCACAGCGAGCACCACCGGCGGCGACTCCCGCCGCGCCGGACGCAGGGAGTGGATCGCCTTCGTGGTCCTGCTGCTGCCCCTCCTCCTGGTCTCGATGGACGTCTCCGTCCTGTACTTCGCGCTCCCCTCCATCAGCCGCGAGCTCCACCCCTCGGCCACCCAGCAGCTGTGGATCATCGATGTGTACGCCTTCGCGCTGGCCGGGCTGCTGATCACGATGGGCTCGCTCGGCGACCGGATCGGGCGGCGCAGACTTCTCCTGTTCGGCGCCGCCGCCTTCGGCATCGCCTCGGTCACCGCCGCGTACGCCACCAGCGCCGAGATGCTCATCGCCTCCCGCGCACTGCTCGGCGTCGGCGGGGCCACCCTCATGCCCTCGACCATGGGCCTGGTCCGCAACATGTTCCACGACGAGAAGCAGCGCGGGCAGGCGATCGGCATCTGGTCCGGGGCCATGGCCGGCGGGATCGCGCTGGGTTCGGTGCTCAGCGGAGTCATGCTGGAACACCTGTGGTGGGGCTCGGTCTTCCTGATCAACGTGCCCGCGATGGTGCTGCTGCTCGTCCTGACTCCGGTGCTCGTACCGGAGTTCAAGGACCCGGCGCCGGGGAAGTTCGACGTGCTGAGCGTGCCGCTGTCGATGGGCGCGGTGCTGCCGGTGGTGTATGGGCTCAAGGAGTTCGCGGCCGACGGCTTCGCCCCCTCGTACGCGGCGAGCGTCGCCGTGGGTGTGGTCGTCGGCGCGGTCTTCGTACGCCGTCAGATGACCCGGCGCTCCGCGCTGATCAGCCGCGAACTGTTCGGTCCCGGGGGCCGGTTCGGCGCCGCGATCTCCCTCAACACCATCGCCGCGTTCGCGATGATGGGCTCGGCGTACTTCACCACCCAGTACCTCCAGTCGGTGCTCGGCATGAGCACGATGCGGGCCGCGCTGTGGAGCGTCGCCCCCTCGCTCGCCGTCGGCGCCGCGGCCCCCACCGCCTACGCCGTGGCGCGCAAGGTGAACCGGGCGTACGTCGTCGCCGCGGGCTTCGTCCTGGCGGCCGCCGGATACGTCCTGCTCGCCCTGTCCGGCACGGACTCCCTGTGGATGGTGCTGGCCGGCGCGGCGGTGATCGGGAGCGGCATCGTCACGGTGATGGCGCTGGTCTCCGACATGGGGCTGGCCGCGGCCCCCGTCGCGAAGGCCGGCTCGGCGGCCTCGCTCCTGGAGACGGGGCAGGAGTTCGGCGGGGCGCTCGGCATGGCGGTGCTCGGCTCGATCGGCACGGCGGTCTACCGCGCCGACATGCCGGCCACGGCGCCGGCCACCGCCCGACAGACCCTGGGCGGGGCGGTCGCGGGCACCGACCACGGCCTCACGACGCTGGCCCGGGAGGCCTTCGTACACGGCATGCAGTACGCGTCGCTCGCCGGCACGCTGGTCCTGATGGCCGCGGCGGTGCTGGCGGCGGGGATGCTGCGCGGCGTGGGCGCGGCGGGCATCCCCACCCCGGCGGGCGGGGACGCCCAGGAGACCGCGCCCGAGGCCGCCGGGGAGCCCGGAGCGACGCCGGCCCGGCTCACGGAACCGGCGGTGTGAGCCAGGCGTACGGCACGGCACGGTGCGGTCGAGGGGCCGGCCCTCTCCTTCGCACGGGAGAGGGCCGGCCCCTTGCGCTGGTGCACCGTCAGGTCCTGGCGGCGGTCGCGAGAGCGAGCATGTGGGAGGAGGCGGCGAGGAGTTCGGGGTAGGGCTCGGCAAGTCGGGCGGCGCGCAGGGCCGCCCGGAACATGGGGGTTCCCGTCACCGATTCCCCGGTGTGCTGCTCGGCGCCCTTGAGTACGGCCCAGGCGGGCCCCTCGATGCCGCGCACCGTGACACCGGTCAGGCCTGCGGCGGTCATTTCCTCGGCGAGGGACTCGGCGGTGTGGAAATAGGCGGCGGTGAATCCCTTCCGGCCCGGCTCGTGAATGCCTGTGGCGAGGATGTCGACGACGGCATCGTGCACGCGGTCACGGTCGAGCATGGTGGTGGCCACGTGCTCGAACAGGGACGCGTAGCGGCCGATCGCGGCCGCGGCGACCAGGCCGCCCGGCTTGACAACGCGTACCGCTTCGGCGAGTGCCTGGTCGCGATCGGCGCGCTCCAAGAGGTGGTAGAGCGGCCCGAGGACGAGCACGGCGTCATAGGAGTGGTCGTCGGCGGTGAGCTTGCGCGCGTCGCCCAGCTCGGCTGTCGCGCCGGTGGACGCCGCTTGCTCGATGTGGCGGGGCACGGGATCGACGACGTGCACCGCATATCCGTCGTCGACGAGCCATCGGGCGTGGATTCCGGGGCCACCTCCGACGTCCAGGATCCGGGCGGGGGCGGGCGGAAGCAGGGGACGCAGGATCTCCTGTGTGCGGGCCAGTTCCAGCGCACCGTCCGCGCTGGTGGTCAGCCGCTCGGATTCGTCGATCGTCTCGGAGTAGAAGGCGAGGACTTCCGGCGCGACTTGCGGGTCTGGTGTCATAGCGGGGATGGTCTACCTTGACCGGTCCACCTGTCCAGAGAAGTAAGGGGCTCGCACACATGGCCGTTCTCAAGTACGAGCTGATCGCCGACTCTCTGCGGCAGCGCATCGCAGACGGGGAGTTCGCCCCGGAAGACCTGCTGCCCTCGCAGCGCGATCTGTGCGCGCAGTGGGACGTCTCGCGCGCGACCGTGATCAAGGCGTACGACATCCTGGTCCAGGACGGCCTGGTGGTGGCACGGCAGGGGCAGGGGTTCCGCGTCGTCCCCGCGCCGCTCGCGCGGGCGGCCGGCGGGCGCAAGACCGGCACCACCCGGGCGGGCACCGGCCGCGCCTTCCGGATCCTCGGCACCCCTGTGCGCGAGGCCCCGCCGGGGCGCATTGCCAGCGCGCTCGGCATCACGGACGGGCAGGTGGCGCTGCGCCGCGACCGGCTCATGCAGCTGGCCGACGGCTCACCCCTCACGGTGGTACAGGCCTGGTTCCCGCTGGACATCGCTGACCAGTGCCCGCGCCTGGAGGGAACGAAGCAGATCGTCGAGGGCACCACCCGCTACATCCAGCGCATGACGGGGCGCAGCCCAGCGCGCGGTACCGACATCAAGACCGCCCGGCTCGGCACCGCCGAGGAAGCGGTCCTTTTGGAGCGGGAAGGCCCGTTCGCCGTGCAGACGGTGCTGCACACCGCATCGGACATGGACGGGCGGACGGTGGTGGTCGAGTACGGCGTGACGCCTGGCGATCTGTGGGAGGAGACCGACACCTACGCCATGGGCACCAGTCGCTGACGCGTCGTCACCTGATGCGCGGGAGCGTTGAGTTCAGTTCAGCAACTTGACTGGACCGGTCCACCGGTCCAATCTATGTGGTGTGGCTCACGCCACATCCCATCGTGGAAGGACCCAACGCCATGAGCCCGACGCAATACGCGGTCGACCTGGACACGAACAAGCTCGGCGAGATCATGGAGGTGCACCCTGGATCGGTGTTCCTGCGGCCACCGGGCGGCGGTCGGGAGTGGGCGGTAGACCCCGGCCGCCTCCGGCCCCCGACCGCGACGGAGTTGCGGGTGGCGCGGGTATACGGCACCCCGGTGGTGACCCGCTGATGTGGGCCCTCCAGCCACCGCCCCTTCCAGGCCTGCTCGACCGACTGCGCGCGTCGGAGCCGAGTGAGCATGACGTGTGCCGCGCATGGGGTGCGAAGCGGCAGTCGGCCCGCAAGAGCGGCGACGCCGAAGAGATCGAGGCGGCCAACGCCGCGATCGTCAGCCATCCGCACGTCCGGAGCGAGGGCGACGCCCGCCTCCAGGAACTCCATGAAGAGGTATGACCTGTGGAGTGCTCGGAATGCGTGCGGTTGTCTGAGGCGCTGTGGAGTCTGGCACGGTCATACCCTGGGGCCGAGGTCGACGACCTGCCGGAACGCGTCACATGCGAGCTGGATTCACACGCTCACGGCGCTCACGTGGCGCAGCTCCTCTACATGGCCCAGGCCCCCGACCGCGCGCTGTGGGTGGCATGGGGCGAGGGCGTCGACATGATTGACATGGAGGTTCGGTGCCTCCCCATCTGTCGGTCCACCAGCCCCACGAAGGAGCTGGCGTGCTGGCTCCCGGTCGGCCACCGTGGTGGTCACGCCTGGGAGCGCTACGCCTGACTCTTGGGCGGTGCGCTGATGCGGCAAGCCGGGCCAGTACGTACTCCTGGCGGCGCGCGTGCAGGCCCCCGAGGCTACTGAAACCCTGTTGGTCCGGGCCCGCTCCGCGCTTACCGTGGGCGCATGAACGACACCAATACCGAAACCCTCGGCTGGGAACTCATCGGCTGGGCCGGCGACGACGACGCCGCGCATGTCGCCGACCTCGACCGAGCGGAGATCCTGCGGATCAGGGACCTGTTCCCCCGCGGGGACGACAACTTCCTCGTGGCGGGCGCCTACGAGGTGCCGCCCGCGCTGTACCCGGCGATGCGGGCCGCCGTCCCACGCCTGGAGTTCCGGGAAGGGCTGGACTACCAGGTCGGCGGATTCGCCCTACGACTCCCAGCTGACCCGGATTCTTCGGCTACTCACCCAACGCGCTGATCACGGTTGCCGCCTGGTGATCCGCGCCGAGGCGGTTGGGGTGGAACGGGACGGCGAGGCCCGGCGGGTTGGTGGACAGGGGCACCAGTCCCTCCACCCAGCGGGTGCCGGCGGGCGCGCAGACGTCGTGGCCGCGGCTTCCGTCGTACGTGTCGACGAAGGACGCCCCGTTCTCGGCGGCGGCGTCGGCGAGCATGCCGTTCAACTCCCGCAGCCGCGCGCCGAACCAGGTCATGTCCTGGTCGAGGATCGGCACCAGGGGGTAGCAGCCGCGGTCGGCGGCGACCCCGGCGAGGTAGTCGACGACCAGGATCGTGGCGTGCGGCGAGCGGCGCTTGATGCCGGTCAGGACGTCCGTGATCCGGGACTTGGTGTCGGCGATCCGCTGGGACATGATGTCGGCGCCGTCGGCCCGCGTGTACCGGTTGCGGCACGGGCTGCCGACGGGCGCGGGCAGCAGGTTGACGCAGCCCATGACGGCGGTGGCGAGCCCGATGTCGTTGCCGCCGATGCCGACGGTGACGAGATCGGTGGTGGGGGTCAGCCGGTCGAACTGGGCCGGGTTCACGCCCTGCGCGAGCAGCGGTACGCGGCCGACGTTCTGCGGCGCGGTCATCTCGGCGGTGGTGGCGCCCCCGCACGTCGCGTCCCGGAGCACGTCGATGTGGAGCTGGGCGGCGACCTGCTTGGGGTAGTTCCAGGTGCTCTGGGCACAACCGCTGGGGGCGTACGTGGAATCGATGCCGAGCACGGTGACGTCGGCGGACCAGGAGTCGCCGAGGGCGACGTACTCGCGGAAGCGGGGGTGGGCGCGGGTGTGTTCGCGGGCTTGCTGCCCGGCGGGCGTCGTCGCGCCGACGCGCGCGGCTCGCGGAGCGGGGAGTGCCGTGTCCGCAGCAGCCGCGGCGGGCGTGACGGGAACGACGAGCAGGGCGGAGGCGGCGGCCATCGCGGCGAGGAAGAGGCGGGGGTTCACGGGCCCATCCACCCATTGCGGGGCGGGTGGAGGGGGGACGCTGGCCGAGGATTCACTCGCCCGCGCGACGGGCGAGGCGGTGTTGCCGCCCCATCCCCGTCCCTCCGACCCGGATGCGGCAGCTGGTCCGCCGACCAGGCACCCCCACCCCACCCCCACCCCACACCCTCCGAACGGGCCCGGTGCCGGGGGCGGCTGACGTGTCGTCACGCACATCACGCCGAAGGCATGGAGACGTACGATTGCGCGCCAAGCCGCACCTGGCCCCGCGCATGGCGGTTGGTCTGGTACCGCGTGTGAGGGGCCCGCACCCGCACCGCGAAGCGATCACCCGGCTCCGTCTGCCGGGAGATGAACGGGAACGTCAGGTCGACGGGCCGCGTGAGGTCGAGGTGGCGGGCACGGAGCACCGCCTCGCCGAGGAGCGTCGCTTCGTCACGCAGCAAGTAGAGCCCGACGAGCAGGTCGAAGTCCGGCAGGTCGGACGACAGCGCGAGGCGTGCGCGCGGGCGGCCGGAAACGCTGTGCGCCGGGGCCGTGGCCACGAACTCGTCCTCTGCCAGGTGTTCCTGGAAGCCGTCGGGCGCCTGGTGAACCAGCGAGGGCTCCAGGTCGAGTGCCGTCCCGGGCAGGCACAGCTCGATCGTGGGCCCTTGGGGCAATGACGGAGCGTGACGCCACCCTTCACCGATGTGGTAGTACGCGACCCGGTCCGCGAGGAAGTCCGGGCTCGGGCCGCGGCCCAGCACCCAGTCGTACCAGTCGGCGTGGAGCGCGCGCAGGTCGACCGCGCTGTCCGCGGCGAAGGTCAGGCCGCCGATGGAACGCGCGGACGACCGTGTGGCACCGTGGTCCCACGGGCCGATCACGAGATGGGTCTTCGCATGCCGCTCGTAGTACGTGAGTGCGCCCGTCTGGTCGTCGTCGTACTGGCCGGTGATGGTCAGCGCGGGGAGGGTGAGGGGCTCGGGCGGCACGAACGACGCCCAGTACGCGTCGTACACGGGATGGTCCAGCCACTCCTGGAACGCCGGCAGCCGTTCACCCACCGACGCGATGTCCAGGTCCCGGTACGGCCGGTCGCCGAGGCCGCGGTGCACGTCGCGCCAGTACTGGCTGTCGCTCCACGGGCCGGTGTTCATCCGCCGCCCGTGGTTGAGAGCCAGCCACTGGACGGCATACGCGGTGGGCACGTTGCCGACCATGGGAAAGTCGACCCCCGGGCAGACCGATGCCACGGGTGCGATCGCGCGGAGCGCTCGCGGTCGGGTGCCGGCCACCGCCCATTGGACGAATCCGCTGTACGACCCGCCGTAGGTGACGACGTCGCCGGTGCTCCACGACTGGTCCGCGAGCCACGACACCGCGTCGTGCCCGTCGTCACCGTCGTCGTGGAACGGTCTGAACACTCCGTCCGAATCGCCACGCCCCCGTGAGTCGAGGCTCACGAAGTGGAAGCCCCGCCCGGCGAAGAACTGCCCGTCCGGGTGGTACCGGTCCGCTCCGTACGGTGTCAGGACGAGCACCACGGGTCCGGGCTGGGGCCGGGACGATGCGTAGTGGATTCCCCGCAGGACGGATCCGTCCCTGGTCGGAACATCGATGAATCTCATGATCGAGCAAGTGGTGGGCGGTCCCGCTCTATTCCTGATTCCCGGCGGACCGCCTGCCCGGGGGGCGACGGTGCACCGCGGTCGGGGGACGACAGGCACCAAGGTCCAGGGCGGCGCCGCACGGTCGGGCAACCGCCCCGCTCAGGACCGGGGCAGAGCCGCGGCCAGGTCGGTGGAGGTCAGGCGGCGGTACGCCGAGTCTCCCGGGGGGCGCCACCAGACGATCCCGCCCGACCAGAACCCCTCCCCCCGCAACCCCGCCCGCCACACCTTGTTCGTCGCCGTCACCGGCAGCCCCGCCATCACCCGCACGAACCGCGGCGCCATCTTCGTACCCAAGTCGGTTTGGGCGGCGAGGAATTCGGCGAAGGCGGCGGGGTCGAAGGAGGTCGGGTCCGGCAGGGCGAGGGCCGCCATCACCTGGTCGCCCGTCACGGGGTCGGGCACCGCGTACACCGCCACGCCGCGCACCGGCTCCCAGCGCGCGAGGATGTTCTCGATCATCGCGGCGGCCAGGTTCTCGCTGTCGACCCGCAGCCGGTCGTCGGCGCGCGCCGCGAAGTAGAGGAAGCCGTCCGCGTCGCGGAAGAACAGGTCACCCGTCCAGTACCAGCCGCCCCGGCGCCGTTCCGCCTCCGCGGCCGGGTTGCGCCAGTAGCCCTCGAAGGGGTTGGGCGCACGGTTCACCAACTCCCCTATCGCGGCGGCCCCGTTGAGGAGCCGGCCGGCCGCGTCGAAGCGGGCCGTCTCGCAGTCGCGGCCCGTCTCGGGGTCGACCACCGCGAGGTCGCTGCCCGGCGCGGCCCCGCCGATCGCGCCCGGCGGTGTGCCCGGGGTGCGCTGGATCGCCGCCCCGCCCTCGGAGGACCCGTACCCCTCGACGAGCCGCACGCCGAACCGTGCGGCGAACCGGTCCGCGTCGGCCGCCCCGGCCTCGGTGCCGAACCCGGTCCGCAGGGTGTGCGCGCGGTCGTCCGGCCGGGCCGGGGTGGCCAGCAGGTACTGGACCGCCCGGCCCACATAGGTGAAGTACGTGGCGCCGTACGCCCGTACGTCGTCGAGGAAGCCCGACGCCGAGAAGCGGTCGCGGAGCGCCACCGTCGCGCCGGTCGTCAGCGCCGGGGCCCAGTTGGCGATCACCGCGTTGCCGTGGAACAGCGGCATGCAGATGTAGTGGACGTCCTCGCGGCCGAGCGCGAAGTGGGAGGCGAGCGACTCGCCGGCCGCCGCGAGCCGGCCCTGGGTGCAGATCGCGGCCTTGGGGGCGCCGGTCGAGCCGGACGTGAAGTACAGCAGGAGCCGGCTCCGCGGCCCGACCGGCCCCACCGTCGCATCGCCCGGCGTCGCCCCCCGGTACGGGGCGAGCAGCTGGTCGTACGCCTCGGTGTCGGTCACCAGGACCCGTACGCCGGGCAGTTCGAGCCCGTCGAGCAGGGGAAGGTGGGCGCGGCCGGTGACCAGGACCGCGCATTCGGTGTGCAGGATGTCGCGGGCCAGCTCGGGCCCGCGCCGGGTCGGGTTGATGCCCGCCACGGCGGCCCCGGCGAGGGCCGCCGCGCTGAGCCAGAGCGCGAATTCGGGGGTGTTGTCGAGCAGTACTCCGAGGTGCGGCTCGGCGCCCCGGGGCAGCAGCTCGGCGAGGAGGGCCGCACGGGCGGCAGCGCCCGCGGCGACCTGGTGGTGGGTGAGCTCCAGGTCGCCGCAGCGCAGCGCGGTCCGCCGGTCGCCCCATTGGCGCTGTACGTACGCGGCGATCGACGCCCTCTTCGTCATGGCGCCGCACCGTAGTTGATGGAGCGTCAGAACTGAACGTCCGAGCAGGCGTAGAAGGCGTTTCCGGTGTCCGCGATCGTCCACACGGCGACGATCATCTGGCGCCCGGTCCGGCCGGTGGGGATGGTTCCCTGGTGGGAGACCGTGGCGGGCGGCTGCTTGCCGCCGTAGGGAACGGTGAGGAACGGCTGGGTGTCGAGTGCGGCCCTGGTCAGCTTCTGGGCCGGGTTCCAGCCCTGCTTGGTGAGGTAGTACCGGAAGTCGGTCGTCGCGTGGCGGGCGGTGAACTGCCAGCGGAACGTGTAGGTCTGGCCACCCGTCAGTTGTGTCGTGGGCCAGCCGGTACCGCCGCGCGGGTCGTCCAGCTCGGCGAACCTGCTGTTGCCGCCCGCGCAGATGGTGCCGTCGGCCGGGCCGGACGCGGGAAAGCCCTTGGGGCCCTCGACGGACTGCGGCTCCCACTGGATGTCGCCGCAGTTCTTGACCGTGCCGTTGGCGCAGACCTTCTGCCTGCTGATCGGCTGGTCGGTGTAGCCGTGGCTGCTCGCGCTGCCGGTCGCGAGCAGGGACGCGCCGGCGACGGCGAGTCCCACCACGACGGCACCGAGCCGCTGCTTCTTTCGCATGCTGACACTCCTGGAGAACGTGGGGAGTTCCTGGGGATGGGCTGCACGCGTGCGGTATGTCATGTTCCGGTCTAGACCAACTAACAGACTATGGAAGGGAGTTGGGCGTGTCCAGATCCTGGTCCAGGCCAATCCCTCGACGTCTTTCCGGCGTGCGGGCCCTCGGCCACCGCCCGGCCCACGCCCCCTCAGACGCCCTCCCCCGCCCCGCGCCCCGTGTAGAACGCGACCGTCAGGTCCTTCACCAACGCCTTGCGCTCGTACGCGTCGAGCTCCACCAGGCCCCGCGAGGTCAGCCGGTGCACGGTGTCGTCCACGGCGTCGACCACCGAGGTCAGCACCGAGTCGCGGTGCTGGGCGTCGATCGCCGCGACCCGCTGTCTGCGCATCGCCGCGGCCACCTCGGGCGCGTACTCGATCCGGGTCGGCTGCGCCGCGTACAGCTCGATGCCGACGGGCTCCGCCTCCTCCTTCAGCATCCGGGTCAGCGCCTCGCCGACGGCCTCCGCGTTCCTGAGCGTCGGCGCGTCCTCGTGGAAGGCGTCGGCCGGGAGCTGCGAGAGCACGCGGGCCATCGCCGCCTCCACCTGCTCGCGCAGATACCTCTCGTGGTCGGCGACGGCGAGGGTGGCCCGCGCGGTGTCCCTGATCCGCCACACCACGAGGACCACGACCTGGAGCGCGGTGCCCCGCGCGTCGACGGCGCCCATCGGCTCGCTGCGCCAGTGCCGCAGCCGCAGGTCGACGCGGCGCCGCAGCAGCAGCGGGCTCATCCACACGAGGCCGGTGCGCCGCACGCTCCCCCGGTAGTCGCCGAACAGGGAAAGCACCCAGGCATAGCCGACGTGTCCGCGGTCGAGGCCTCCGAAGGCGAGGACCGCAACGGTCGCCCCGAGCGCGAGCAGCCCCCACTGTTCGAGCCGGATCCCGTGGTACGGATGCGCGGGCAGCCGCAGCAACGCGGTGAGGGCACGCGGCAGGACCCCGGCCCACCAGGTCACGGCGCCGCACCCGGCGAGCGCGATGATCCCGGCGGCCACCGCGACGCCGCCCGGCACCGCCGGGCCCGGCCGTTCCGCGATGCGGGGATCCACCGGTGTGGCCGGCCGCGCGGGCGCGGCGACCACGCTCCGCGGTCCGGCCTGCTGAGGCGGCCGTGCGGCGGCCGGGCGCGGGGCCCGCGGATCCGCCGCGTGCACCACGGGGCCGGGACCGGTGTCGTCGCGGAACAGCAGATGGACGGGGATCTCGGCGGTGCTCTCGCCGCGGATCACCGCCACCCTGCGACCGGTGTCCGGCGCGCCGGGGGCGGCAGCTTGGGCGGGGGCGACAGCTTGGGCGGGCCCCACGGCCGGGCCCCGGGGCGGCGACTCGCCGCCACCGGATGCGGCCGGCCCCGGGGTCGGGGTCTGGGTCTGGGTCGGGGTCGGGGTCTGCATGCTGGTGTGTCCCTTCCTCATGTCCTCATGCGAAGAGCCGCCGCCACGTCTCGGGGCCGGGGTAGCCGTCGGCCTCGGCGCCGCGCCAGCCCTGTGCGCGCTGGAACGCCTCGACGTTGCGCCGGTCCGCCTCGCCCCAGCGCGGCCCGGGACCCGAGGTGTAGTGCGTGCCGAAGCCCTTCAGCACGAGCTGCCGGCCGAGCCGGGTGACGTACGGACCGCTCTGTCCCGTACGGAAGGTGCTCGCACCGGGGTAGGCGGGCCGCGCCGCCTGCGCACCGGCTGCGGCCGCAGGCACCGCCGCGGCGGGCACCGCACCCGAGGAGAGCGAACCCGAGGGCGGCGGACCCGCCGGGACGGGCGGGATGTTCTTGCCGGTCCCCTGCACGAGCAGCGCCCAGGTGCGCGCCCCGGGAATCCCGTCGGCGTCGGCGCCGGTCCATCCCTGGGCCTCCTGGAAGGCCCGGGTCGCGTTCAGGTCCGCCGTCCCCCAGCGGGGCCCGGGGCCCTGTGCGTAGAAGCGGCCTCCGCCGCGCCGCACCAGCATCTGGCCGAGCCGCGTGACGTAAGCGTTGTCGGCGCCGGGCCCGAACTTGTCCGCCCCGGGGAACGCCGCGCTCCCGCTGTCGGCGCCCGTGCCGTTGTCACGGTCGGCGGCGGGCACCGCGCCCGCGCTGCCCGCGGCGATCCCCTTGTAGCGGTAGGGCACGTAACTGGCCGAGTTCTTCCAGTACGCGTACGGGGTGGCCTGGGTGCGGGAGTGCGGCGGCGTCTGCTCGTAGGCGGTGTAGTAGGTGTGCGTGTAGTCGGTCCAGCCGCCGAAGAGGACGACGTGCGAGCCCTTGTTGGGGTCGCTCGGATTGTGGAAGAGCAGGATGTCGCCGGGTTGCAGCTCGTCGCGCGTCACCCGCACCCCGAACTGCGCGAGGCTCCCCGTCCACTCGTTGGTGCCGAGATCCCACGCCATCGAGACGTAGCCGGAGCAGTCCTGCCGGTACCCGTCCTTCCAGTACGCCTCCATGTCGTACGGCACGGACGCGGTCACCCAGGTCTTGGCCCGGTTGATGATCTCGGCCCGGGTGGTGGGCCGCGGCGTCTCGGGTGCGGCGTGGCCGGGCGCTCCGTGCAGTCCGCTGGTGCTGCCCTGCCCGTTGGGCGGGCCCGGGTCGGCGGCCCTGTTCGCGCCGGGGCCCTCGGGCGCCGGGAGCGGGGCGGCCGCGGCCGCCGTGCCCGCGCCGAGCACCATGGAGGCCGCCGTGGCCGCCACCAGTGCGCGGCGGGCTCCGCCGTGTGCCGCGGGGTGGCCGCCGTCGCGCACCGGGAGCAGCCGCAGCCGCCGCCGGTCGGCGCAGCCGGCGCAGCCGCACTCGGCCGTGGGCTCATAGTCCTCGAACACCGGTCCGGGTGTACTGGCTTCCATCCGCTGCCTCTCCCGTTCGTTCCGCAATCGGAGACTTCGGCGATCGTTTCCGCGCTTCCACGCGCAGGACAGCGTTGGTACTGCCCAAACACGTCACATTTTGACCGATTAGTACCGATAAAACGAACATCTGACAGCGTGGCGCTGGTCAAAACCACCCTCAGGAGTCCGGTAAAGTTTTCCGAGTCAGCAGGCGCCGCTAGCTCAGTTGGTTAGAGCAGCTGACTCTTAATCAGCGGGTCCGGGGTTCGAGTCCCTGGCGGCGCACGCACCACCGAGGCCCCCTCGCCCAGCGCGAGGGGGCCTCGGTCGTTCCCGGAGCCGGGCCGGGCGTGTCCGCGCAGCCGGTGGCCGCCGGCCGGTCGGCGGGCGTTGCCGACGGGAACGTCAGCGGGTGTTGCCCGCGAGGGACAGGGCGTATTCCGGCCACCACTTGCCCGCCGGGGGGCCGCCCTTGCAAGGGCCGTCCGACTCCCCCGGCCGCTTCGCCCACACATAGGCGTCGACCGGGCCGCCGCCCGTGTCCGTCGTCGGCCGTTCGCCGAGCGCACGGCCGGGCGGATTGCACCACCTCTCCTGCGGATCGCCACCGGTGTAGGGGCCGTTGCCGTTGCGGCTCGTGTCGATCACGAAGTGCTTGCCGTCGACCTTGGCGGAGAGGTGCTCGCCGAACTCCCGGCTCGCCCCCGTCGTCTGGAAGTTGGAGACGTTGACCGCGAAGCCGTCGGCGCCCGTGATGCCCGCCCGCCGCAGCGGTTCGTCCAGGGCCTCCGGCGAGCGCCACCCGGCGTTGCCCGCGTCCACGTACACCTTCGTCGCGGGCTGCCGCTTGAGCCGCTCGACGGCGCCCTTCAACAGCGCGTACCGCGCCTCGCGGAACTCGGCCGGCGTGCAGCCGTCGACGACGTGCAGGAGCGCGTCCGGTTCCAGGACGATCGTGGCGGGGCGCTCGCCGATGCCCCGCGCCACCTGGTCGACCCAGCCTCGGTAGGCGTCGCCGTCGGGGGCGCCGCCCCGGGAGAACTGGCCGCAGTCGCGGTGCGGGATGTTGTAGAGGACCAGCAGCGCCGTGCGCCCGGCCTTCGCGGCTGACTCGGTGTAGCCGCGGACCACCCCTTCGGGGTCGCTCCCCGCGATCCACTCACCCGCCGGCTGCTCGGCGATCTTCCTGATGAGCGCGGCCTTCTCGCTGTCGCCGGCCCGCGTGTAGGCGGCGAGCTGACGTGCCGCGTTGGTGTCCGGGTCCACCCAGAACGGGCTGGTGGACGAGCCGAGTTGAGCGAGTCCGGACGGCTCGGGGCTGCCCCCCGCGTCCGCTCCGTGGCCCACGTCGCCGCTGCCGCAGCCCGCCGCGAGGAGCGCCATCGCGATGGCCGGCACCCGGACCCGTACGCCTGCCCCTGCCCAACTCCCGTACATGCGCTGCCCCTTGACCCCGCTTCGTGCCCGCACGGCCGGCCCGGCTGAGCCCTGCCGGCCGCCGCGCGGCCCTGCCGGACCGGTGTGCCGGCCGGCGGACTTGGCGTCATCCGGGCCTGGGCCCGTGGCGCGCGGCGGTTCTACAGTGGTGTGGCCGGACTCCGCGTCGGCCGCCCCGCGGCGACCCGGCGGCTCCGAACCTCCCGCGGCGGTGCCGGACTTCTCCCGCAGCCCGTGCACCCGCGGTCGAGGACCGGCCCGGCCGGCGGTTCCGGGGGAAGCGGGCCATCGGCCGGGCCAGGTGCGCGGCGCGTGCGCGGGACCGGAATCGGGACCGGACCCGAGGTTCGAACCGGGCCGGCCGTGGCGGGCGGTCAGGACGCCCGCGGCTTGGAAGGGGCCGGGTCCCTCGCGTCGGTGAGATAGGCCGAGACGACCACGTTCGCGGTGTAGGCCTTCGTCTTGTGGTCGTAGGTGCCGCCGCAGGTGATCAGGCGCAGCTCGGCGCGGCCCCGCTGGCGGGGCCCGTACACCTTCGCCGCGTCGAAGTGCCGGCGCGAGAAGACCTGGACGTCGTCGATGGTGAACTCGGCGATCGTGCCGTCGGCGCCGGTCACCTTGATCCGCTCGCCGGGGCGCGCGGCGCTCAGCCCGTAGAACACGGCCGGTCTGCTCTGGGTGTCCACGTGCCCGACGAGCAGCGCGGCTCCCGCCTGACCCGGCCGGGCCCCGCTGTCGAACCAGCCGACCGTGCCGGCCTGGGCGAAGGGCGGCGGATCGACCGCGCCGTCGGCATCGAGGCCGCGCGGCACGACCGGCGCCGCGATGCCTATGGACGGTATCTCCACGCGCTGCGGCGCCGCGCCCTTGAGCGGGTCGTGCGCCGGCGGCAGCGGCATACCGAGCGGGCGGCCCACGGCCGCGATGTCACCCGTGGTCGGCGCCGACGTGCTGCCGGTGCCTCCGGAGACGTCCCGGCCCCACAGCCACAGGCCGAGCAGCAGGACGGCCCAGGCGAGGCCGGTGACGAACCGCCCGCTGCCGCGCGCCGAGGACATGTCAGTCGCCGCCGCGACGACGGCGTACGCTGCGCGATGCCACGGCGACCGCCGCGACCGCCGCGAGCGCCAGACCGATCACCGCGTGCCGGGTGCCGGGGCCCTGCTCCTTGGCCTCGTCGGCGGCGAGCGTCGCCGCGCCGCCGCCGCCCGCGTGCACGGGCCGGTACGGGGTGGGCCTGCCGTGGTCCTGGTCGTGGTCGCGATCGTGGTCGTGATCGCGGCGTTCGCCGTGCACCACGGTGAACCGGCCGCTCGCCTTGCCGGAGCTGTCCTTGCAGTTGACCCAGATGTCGTAGTCACGGTCCTGGGCGTCCGAGCGGATGCGGGCCTGGGCGTAGAGACCGCCGTCGGCGGCGGGCGTGAAGCGGGCCTCCGAGACGAAGGCGTCCGAGGAGCCGACCGCCTCGCGGCCGCTGCACACGCTGACCCGCAGATCCACCTCCCCGCCGGGGGCCGTGGTGCCAGGGGTCACCCGCACCGATCCGTGCGGCTCGGACTCGGCCACCGCGGGGGACGCGGGCAGCACGGTCAGGGCGGCGGCCGCCATGGCCGCACAGAATGTCATGGGACGGATGCGCATCGTGAACCTCCTGCAACCGAGCGTCACGCGTGACGCCCGGTTTCGCATCCCGGGAGGCAGGACCACTGCGCCGGACGGGCGCACGACACGCCCGCCCTGGGGTGCCGATCCGCGTCGGATCGGCTGTACATCGGATCAGTCGCGCATCAGACGAGCTTCACCAGATCGGCGATCGAGTCGACGATCTTGGAGGGCCGGAAGGGGTACGTCTCCACGTCGTCGGGCCGGGTCAGCCCCGTCAGGACCAGGAACGTCTGCATGCCCGCCTCAAGACCGGCGAGCACATCGGTGTCCATCCGGTCGCCGATCATGGCGCTGGTCTCGGAGTGCGCGCCGATCGCGTTGAGGCCGGTGCGCATCATGAGCGGGTTGGGCTTGCCCGCGAAGTAGGGCTTCTTGCCGGTCGCCTTGGTGATCAGCGCGGCCACCGCGCCGGTGGCGGGCAGCGGCCCTTCCTGGCTCGGCCCGGTCTCGTCCGGGTTGGTGCAGATGAACCGGGCTCCGGCGTTGATCAGCCGGATCGCCTTGGTGAGCGCCTCGAAGCTGTACGTGCGGGTCTCGCCCAGCACCACGTAGTCCGGCTCGTGGTCGGTCAGGACGTACCCGATGTCGTGCAGCGCGGTGGTCAGGCCCGCCTCGCCGATGACGTACGCGGTGCCGCCGGGCCGCTGGTCGTCGAGGAACTTCGCGGTGGCGAGCGCGGAGGTCCAGATGTTCTCGACCGGCACGTCGAGCCCCATCCGCATCAGGCGGGCGTGCAGGTCGCGCGGGGTGTAGATCGAGTTGTTGGTGAGGACGAGGAAGGGGCGGCCCGACTCCTTGAGCGTCTTGAGGAAGGCGTCCGCACCGGGGATGGGGGTGCCCTCGTGGATGAGGACACCGTCCATGTCGGTGAGCCAGGATTCGATCGGCTTGCGCTCTGCCATGGGTGCGGACTCCTGCGTTCTGCGCGGTCTTCTCGCGCTGATGAGCGATCAGCTGGGGACGCCGGCGCACCGCACTGTGCGTTGCCGACGCCCTTAGCCTAGTCAGGTACCGGCCACCGCGACCCGGCCGCTCACGGTTCAGCTGCCGGTGGCCGTCTTCCACGCGTCGACGTACTTCGGCAGGTTCTTCGAGATGTCCATCCAGTCGGGCTGGAAGACGTCGACGTCCCGCATCAGTTTGCCGAGCGCGACCGCGTCCGGGTCGGTGGCCTTGATGTCGGTGCGCGCCGCGAAACCGCCGCCGATCGCGCTGACCTGCTTCTGCGCCGGCTCGCTCAGCATGAAGTCCAGGAGCTTCTTGCCGTTGGCGCTGTGCGGGGCGCCGCTGACCAGGCCGGCCGCGTACGGCAGGGCGAAGGAGGACGGCTTGGTGCCGCTCGCGGTGCCGGGGAACCAGATGCCGAGGTTGGGCATGGTCTTGGACTGGGCGTAGTTCATCTGCACATCGCCGTTGGCGGCGAGCAGCTCGCCCTTGTCGACCTTGGGTGCGAGCTTGCCGGTGGAGGCGGACGGGCCGACGTTGTTGGCCTGGAGCTTGCGCAGGTACTCCATCGCGGCCTCCTTGCCGCCGAAGTCGTGCATGGCCTTGATGACGAGCGCGGTGCCGTCGCCCGCGACGCCCGGCGTGGAGTACTGGATCTTGTTCTTGTACGGGGCGCCCAGGAGGTCCTCCCAGTTCTTGGGGGCTTCCTTGAGCTCCTTCTTGTTGTAGACGAACCCGAAGTAGTTGTTGACGACCGAGGTCCAGGTGCCGTCGGGCGACTTGGCGGCGCCGTCCACCTTGTCCGCGCCGGCCGGCACGTACTTCTGGAGCAGCCCCTTGCCCTCGGCCTGCTGGATGAACGGGGGCAGGGTGACGAGCACATCGGCCTGGGTGTTGGACTTCTCGCGGACAGCGCGCTGCACCATCTCGCCGGAGCCGCCCTCGACGTACTTGACCTTGATGCCGGTCTTCGCCTCGAATTCCTTGAAGACAGTGTCGTACCAGCCGTCACCCTTCTCGCCCTTGAGGCCGTCGGCGCTGTAGACGGTGACGGTCTTCGCGTTCGAGTCGGCCGCGGAGTCGCCGCCGCAGGCGGACAGGGTGGCGGCGAGGACGAGGGTGCCGACGGCGGCGGCGAGCGGCTTGAGCGTGGTGAGGGTGTTTCTGTGCATGACGTTCGGGGCTCCTGAGGTTTTCGGGTCGGTCAGGGGGTGGTCGTCCGGCTGGGTTCAGCGGTCAGCGGTCAGCGGAAGGACGCTCTGGTGCGGATGCGGGAGACGGCGAGAAGGACGAGCAGCGTCGTCCCCATGAGGACCACGGCGACGGCCGCTCCGGTGAACAGCGAGCCACGGTCGGTCGCCGCGAAGATCCGCACCGGGAGCGGTGTCCAGTCCGGCGGGTAGAGCATCATCGTGGCGCTCAACTCGCCCATGGACAGGGCGAAGCAGAGCCCGGCGGCCGCGGTCAGGGACGGCAGCAGCAGGGGTAGCCGCACCCGCCACAGCACCCGCAGGGGGCGGGCGCCCAGGCTGGCGGCGGCCTGCTCGTACATCGGGTCCAGACGCAGGATGGCGGCCGAAACCGACTGGTAGGCGAACGCCATGACGAGAACGGTGTGCGCCAGGATCACGATCCAGCGCGTCCCGTTGAGGAGCACCGGCGGCTTGGAGAACGCGACGAGGACGGCGAGCCCGACGACCACCGACGGCACGGCGACCGGCAGCACGAACAGGGCGTCCATGAGCCGCCGTCCGCCCTTCTTCAGGGCGGCCGCGGCGAGCGCCGCCCACGTTCCGACGGTCAGCGCGAGAACGCTCGCCGTGAGGGCGGTGACCAGGCTGGTGGTGAGCGCCTGGAGGGTCTCGCCCGTGGTCGCAGCGGCGTAGTGGGAGGTGGTGAACCCGGAGGGGAAGGCGCTCGACCAGTTCGTCGCGAACGACGCGGCCACGATGACGAGCAGCGGCAGCGCGAAGACGGGCAGGAACAGGACGAGGAAGACGGTCCAGACGGCCCGGCGGCCGCCGCGGCTATGCACCAACACGACGGCTCACCACCCGGTAGAGGCCGTAGAGGCCCACGGACATCACGACGTTGACGACGGCGACGACGCAGGCGGCCGGATAGTCCGACTCCAGGATCGCCTTGCTGTAGACGAGCATCGGCAGCGTGGTGACGCCCTTCGCGCCGGTGAAGAGGACGATGCCGAACTCGTTGAGACACATCACCAGGACCAGCGCGCCGCCGGACGCGAGCGCGGGCAGCGCCTCGGGCAGGATCACCTGCCGCACGATCCTGGCCGGCCGGGCCCCGAGCGAGGACGCCACCTCCAGCTGGGCGGTGTCCAGTTGGGAGAACGCGGCGAGCAGGGGGCGCATCACGAACGGCGTGAAGTACGTGATCTCCGCGAGCAGTACCCCCCACGGCGTGGTCAGGAACTGGAACGGCCCGCTGGGCGCGCCGCTGATGTCCGTCCACAGCCCGTTGGCCATGCCGACGCTGCCGTAGACGAACAGCAGGGCGAGCGTGATCAGGAAGGACGGGAAGGACAGGAAGACGTCGATGAACTTGGCGACGGCCTTCCCGCCGGGGAACGGCACGAAGGCGATGACCAGCGCGAGCACGAACCCGAGCACGAGGCATCCGGCGGTCGCCCCGGCCGCGAGCCACACGGTGGTGGTGAGCGCCTCCCGGAACGCGGTGGAGGAGAACACGTCCGCGTAGGGCCGGAGGGAGGTACCGCCCGAGTCCGGCGAGAACGACTGCCGGACGACGAGGGCGAGGGGGTAGAGGAAGACGGCCACGAGGACGAGGACGGGGGGCAACGCCCATATGCGGGCGCCCAGTTGACGCGCCCATCCGGGCGCTGGGCCAGGGGGTGCGGGGCTGCCGGGTGCGGGGCTGCCGGGTGCGGGGCCGGTGGGTACGGGGCCGGTGGGTACGGGGCTGCCGGACGCCGGACCAGCGGGTGCCGGGCTGCCGGGTACGGGGCCGGTGGGCGCGGGGCTGCCGGACGCCGGACCAGCGGGTGCCAGGCCGCCGGACGCCGGGCCGCCGGGTGCTGTTTCACCCGGCCATACCCCCGCCGCAGCCCCCGCCGCAGCCTCGCGCCTACCCACCGGTCACCCCCGCGGGAATGAGCACCGCGTCCTCGCGGGCGAAGTGCAGGGTGACCTCGTCGCCCAGGGCGGGGGTGGTGCGCAGCTCCCGCACGTCCGCCTTCACGTGGTGCCCATCGACATCGACCTCCAGCCGATGTGTGGCCCCCCGCCACTGCACCTCCGCGATCCTTCCCCGCAGCGCGTTCGGCCCGGCGCCGAGCCGCACCAGGTGCGGCCGCACGCACAGCGTGGCCCTCGCCCCGCGGGCGACCTGGTCGGTGGCGACGGAGAGCTCGGTGTCCCCGAACCGTACGGATCCCACCCCCACCCGCACCGGGAGGAGGTTCGCGTTGCCGACGAACGACGCCGTGAACTCCGAACGCGGCCTGCGGTACAGGTCCTGCGGGGTTCCGCAGTCCTGGAGGCGGGCCCGGTCCATGACGGCGATGCGGTCGGCCAGGGTGAGCGCCTCCAGTTGGTCATGTGTGACGTACAGGATGGAGACGTCGGGCAACTCGCGGTGCAGGCGCGCGAGTTCGGCCAGCATGCCGGAGCGCAGCTGCGCGTCGAGCGCCGAGAGCGGCTCATCGAGGAGGAGGACACCGGGGCGGATGGCGAGCGCGCGGGCGATGGCGACGCGCTGCTGCTGGCCGCCGGAGAGCTCGCGCGGATACCGCTTGGCGTAGCTGTCCATGCCGGTCATGGCGAGGGCTTCGGCGACCCGGGCGGGGATCCGCGCCCGGGGAACCCTCTGCGCCCGCAGCCCGAACGCGACGTTGTCCTCGACCCGCAGGTGCGGGAAGAGCGCGTACTGCTGGACGACCATGCCGATGCCGCGCCGGTGGGGCGGCAGGCGGGTCACGTCGCTCCCGCCGATGAACACCCGCCCCGCGGCCGGCTGGACGAACCCGGCGACGGCCCGCAGCGCGGTGGTCTTGCCGGACCCCGAGGGGCCGAGCAGGGCCATGACCTCGCCGGGTTCGACGGTCAGGTCGAGCGCGTCGAGGACGACGGTGCCGTGGTAGGCGACGGTGACGCCGTCGAAGCGGATGCCGCCGCGGTGCGGCGCGCCCGGCGGGGCGGCGCCGCTCACTGCGCCGCCTCCAACTCGGCCAGTGTGTGCGCAAGTTCGACGACGGAGCCGAGCACATGAGTGGCCCCGGCCCCGGCGAGGGCCTCCTTGTCGTGGGCGCCGGTCAGCACGCCCGCGACGACTCCCGCCCCGGACCGCACGCCGCTGAGCATGTCGTACGAGGTGTCGCCGGCCACCGCGATGTCGCGCACCGAGCCGACGGCGCCGGTGCGCAGGAAGGCGCTGAGCACCATGTCGGGGAAGGGCCGGCCGCGGCCGCCCGCGTCGGCCGGGCACAGGGTGAGCGGGACGACGTCCTGCCAGCCGAGCGCCGCGAGGATCGCGTCCTGGGTGACACGGGCGAATCCGGTGGTCAGGACCACGGTCCGGCCTTCGGCGGTGAGCCGCTCGATCGCGCCGCGAGCCCCCGGCACGGGCGCGATGAGCCCGCCGTCGACGAGGGTCGCGTACGCCTCCTCGAAGGCGGTGTTGGCGCGCCGCGCCTTGGCCTCGTCGCCGAAGAGGTGACGGAAGACCGAGATCTTGGACTCGCCCATGGTGGCCCGGACGTAGTCGAGCATGGTGGCGTGTTCCGCCGAGCCGGGCTCGACGCCGAGGCGGTCGGCCGCGCTCGCGAAGGCCCGCTCGACGAGCCCGCCGTCGGCGACGGTGGTGCCCGCCATGTCGAGCACGACCAGGTTGTACGTGTTCATCGAGGTCAACTTCCTTACCATTCCAGCTCGTTGGCGGTCCGCTCGGCAATGGCGGGCGAGCAGGTCATGCCGCGTCCGCCGGGCCCGGTCACCAGCCACACCCCGTTTCGCACCTGCTGGCGGTGCACGACGCGCGAGGAGTCGGTGCACTGGGCGTAGACCCCGGCCCAGCGGCGCTGAATCTTGGGCAGCGGCCTGCCCAGGTAGGACTCGACGACCCGGACGAGGTGGTCGTACGGCTCCTCGGCCACGTCGAAGGCGAAGGGGTGCTCGTACTCGTGGGTGTCGCCGATGGTCAGGCCGCCGTCCGCGCGCTGCACCATGAGGAGCTGCATCTTGTGCGCTGCCGCGATCGGGTCCTGGGCCTGCGCGGCGTTGAGCGCGTCGAGCGCCTCGCCCGCGTACGCCGGGTAGTAGCGGAAGCTGTCGGGGTCCGCGACGGAGGTGGCCAGCGGCTCACCGAGCGGCGCGGTCTGCATCATCTGGAGGCGTACGCGGCGCACCGGCAGGTCGGGGGCGAGCTCACGGGCGAGCCCACCGAGCCAGGCGCCCGTGCACAGGATCACGGTGTCGCCGGTGTGCAGGTCGCCGTGGTCGTCGCGGACGGCACGGCCGTGCACTCCCTCGACGACGTCACGCACTTCCCGCCCGCCCAGGAAGCTGTACTTTCCGGACGCCAACAGTGCTTTTTTCAGGGCGAGTTGCGCGATACGGGGCTCGACGGCGGCATCGCGTTCGCACCACAGAGCGGCCGTGAAGTCGCCGCGCAGGGCAGGGTTGAGGACGCGGGCCTCGGCGGCGGTGAGGAGCTTGTAGCCGCGGGCGGGAGCGTCCTCACGAGCCAACGCGGCTTCCGCTACCGCGAGTTCGGCGGCGGTGCGCAGGGGGGTGAGCGAGCCGTTGGCCCGGAACCCGATACCGGGGACGCGGGCGCCGATGCCCTCCCACAGCTCGCGGGCGCGCAGCGCGGTGTCCAGCTCCTCGCCGCCGGCCCGGCCACTGACCCATATCTGGCCGAAGTTGCGGAGCGAGGCTCCGCGCGCCTCGCTCTCGCGCTCGATGTGTACGACCTCGTGGCCGCGTTCCACTGCGTGCCAGGCGTGCATGGTTCCCAGCACGCCGGCTCCTACGACGATGACTCTCACGGCGGCAACGGTCGTCGGGGCGGGTGTCCCGGGCCGGTCCGACCGGCAACGCGCGCGTGAACGGCCCCCCAAACTTGGCCTAGACCCGTTACCTTTTCGTTATCACCCCGCTCGGGTGAAGAGGGATCCTGGGGCTCCGCCAAGCCCCCTGAGGGGCGCGGGGAACTTCGCGGCCAGCCCACGCCGGGCCCGCGCCCGAAAGCGAACGGGGGTTTTCAGGGGCGCGGGGAACTGCGCGGGACGCCGTCCTCCGCCCCGCCGAGGTGGGTCGTGAAGGAGAACCGGTCACCCCGGTACAGCGTGCGGACCCGCTCCAGCGGCGCACCCTCCGCATCCCGCGACACCCGGTGGATGAGCAGCATCGGCAACCCCGGCGGCGTACCGATGAGCAACGCCTCCCGCGGAGTCGCCAGCACCGTCTCGATGCGCTCGTCGACCCCGCCGAGGGTCACACCGAGCCGGTCCCGCAGATACGCGTAGAAGGAGGAGTCCGGGGTGAACTCCCGGTCCAGGTCCGGCATACGGGCCACCGGCGCGTACGTACTCTCGAGCCCCACCCGCTCCTCGTCCGCGAGCAGCACCCGCTCCATGTGCCAGACGGGCTCCCCGCGGCGCAGCCCGGTCTCGGCGGCGAGCACGGGCGGGCAGGGGAACCGTTCGAGGGTGATGAGGTGACGGCCGGGCGTTCGGCCTTGGCGGCGCACCCCCTCGGTGTAACTGGCCAGCGAGAGCGGCTGTTCCAGCTTGGGCCCCGCGACCACCGTGCCCCGGCCCCGGCGGCGCAGCCTCCCTTCGAGGATCAGCTCGCGCAGCGCCTGGCGTACCGTCTCCCGCGCGACTTCGTACCGCAGCGCCAGTTCTCGCTCGGTCGGCAGCAGCCCGCCCTCCCCCAACTCATCGACGAGCAGGGCCACTTGCGCCTTGACGGCGTAGTACTTGGGGATGCGCCCGTGCTCGGGGATGCCGGAGCGGACGGGGGCGCCGGGCGCCTGGTTCGCCGGGTAACCGTCGTCGTACGGGGATTCGTGCGGGGATTCGCACGGGGAGCCGTTCGGGGAAGCGGGCGGAGAGTCGTTCGGGTGAGCCACGGGGCCGATGCTCGCACGCGCAGGTGAACGACCGGGGCAGGCAGGTCGGCCCGCCCCGGCAAGGGCGCCCGCCTCAGCGGGCCTCTCCTCGGACCCCCCTCTCCTCAGCGGCCCCGCGCACGCATCCGCCGCGCCCCCGTCACCAGCGTCCCGCCCGCGGCGACGAGTACGGCGGCGCCTGCGCCGAGCCCGGTGAGCGCGCCGCCCGCACCCGTCGCGGCGAGTTCGCTGTCCAGCTCGTCCAGCAGGTCGCCCTCGTCCACGACGTCGAAGCGGTACTCCCCCGACTCCCCCACCCACTGCCCGTCGCCGCCCCTGCGCTGCACGATGGCGGCGGTCGCGGTGATGGGCCCCGGCACGGTGTCCGCGGCGAAGCCGAGCCGCACCCGCACGGTGACGGTGCCGCCCGCGCCGACGACGAACCCGGGGAAGCCGTCGTCGAAGACGCCGATGTGCTCGTCCTCGTCGGTCTTGATGAACGGCACCGGATGGGTGCGGCCGGTGGCCGGGTCGTCGAACTCCATCCGGAGCTGGGAGTTCTTGAGGGTGCGGTCGCGGTCGACCAGGACGAGCACCGGGTGGATGCTGTCGCACGGCCGGTCCGAGGTGTTGGTGAGGTCGAGGAACCACTCCTGGTCGCCGTCGCCGGGCACGTACTCGTCCGGCCCGCCACGGACCTGCGTGTCCAGCGGGAACGCGGACCCGGTCCTCAGCTCGCAGGAGGTTGCCCGAACCTTCTCGGCGAGCGGCCGCGCGACGGGCCGCGGGGCGACGACGGGCTTGCGCGGCACGACGTCGTGACGCCCGTACGGGAACCCGCCGCCGTCGGCCACGGCGACCCCCGCGAGCGGGGTGAACGCGGCGAGCGGAGCGACCGCGGCGGCGGCCAGCGCGGTGACGAGGGCGGTGCGCAGTCGCATGCGGGACCTTTGCTGCTCGCGGCGTTCGGACTTCGGTTCGGCCGCCGGCGCCCGCACCGGAGCCGGTCGGCACCCTCCGGTCGGCCGCGGCCGTGGCCCGCGAGCCTGCCACGCACCCGCCCCGCCACCCGCGCGACGTGGCCCGGCGAGCCCCGCCGGTGCCGGTAAGACCGCCCTATCAGCCCAATAACTGCGGATACGGATACGGATACGGCTACCACTACCGCTCCGGCTACGGCTCCGGCTCCGGCTCCGGCTCCGGCTCCGGCTCCGGCTCCGGCTCCGGCTCCGGCTCCGGCTCCGGCTCCGGCTACAGCTACAGCTACAGCTACAGCTACAGCTACAGCTCCGATTACGCCTTCGGATACGCCACGTTCGCGCGGCCGAACACGGGGACGAGGACGAGCTGAGCGGCGCCCTCCGCCACCGCGTGGGGCCCGCCGGCCGCCGGGCGGACCGGGATCGCGGCGGCGCCGCCGCGCCGGGCCCGCTCCTCCACGACCGCGCTCACACCCCGGACGAAGGTGTCCTGATCGGCGCTGACCGTGCGGCCGCCGAGCAGGATCTCGTCGATGTCGAGCAGGCCGACGATGTTGGCCGCCCCCACCCCGAGGAAGCGGGCCGCGGCCGCGATGTCCCCGCGGGCGACCGCCGTCAGACAGAGCGCCTCGATGCAGCCGCGGCCGCCGCAGCCGCATACCGGGCCGCCGAGCAGGATCGTCTGGTGCCCGAACTCGCCCGCGCCGGTACGGGCCCCGCGATGCAGGGAGCCGCCGAGCACGAGCCCGGCGCCGAGCCCGCTGCCCAGGTGGAGGTAGGCGAAGGAGCCTGCCCCGGTGTTGTCGCGCAGCGCGAGGCCGAGGGCGGCCGCGTTGGTGTCCTTGTCGAGGAAGACCTTCTGGCCGAGCCGCGCCGCGAGCGCGTCCCGCAGCGGGAAGCCGTTCCAGTGCGCAAAACCGGTGACGCGGTGCAGTACCCCGCTGTCGTGGTCGAGCGGGCCCGGCATGGCGACGCCGACGCCGAGCACGCGGCGGCTGCCGGTCAGCGCCTCGGCCTCGGCGGCCGCGGCCTCCACCACGCGCTCGGGTTCCGCGCCGAGGTCGAGCGGTACGGTCCTGGCACCGACCAGGGTGCCCGCGAGGTCGACGACGACCGCGGTCAGCTCGTCGCGGTCCAGGTGCAGCCCGATGGCGTGCGCGGCGGAAGGGACCAGCTTGAGCACGGTGCGCGGCTTGCCCCCGGTGGAGGCGCGGCGGCCCGCCTCGGTGGCCGTGCCCTCGTCCCGCAGCCGCCCGGTGATCTTGCTGACCGCCTGCGGGGTGAGCCCGGTGCGCTCGGCCAGCTCCAGGCGGCTGATGCCGCTCTCGCCCGCGTCCCTCAGCAGGTCGAGGACGAGCGCGGCATTGTGGTTGCGCAGCGCCGACAGATTCACACCCGTATTGCTCCTGTTCACCGACCCATTGTCTCTCTTGCTTGCACTTTGGCAACAGCGTTGCTTAAGTGGATCGCATGAAGGACCCCAAGGACCCCATGAACGCCACGCCCCCCGTGAGCCCCGTAACCCCCAAGACCCCCGCGACCGCCTCGAACGCGCCGCACACCGGGAGCGCCGGGAAGGCGTCGCGCGCCGACCTCCGTGTGGGACTCGTGGGCTACGGCCTGGCGGGCTCCGTCTTCCACGCCCCGCTGATCGCCGCCACCGACGGCCTGGTTCTCGACACGATCGTCACCTCGAACCCCGATCGCCAGGCGCAGGCCCGCGCCGAGCACGGCGATGCGCTGCGCTCCGCGGGCTCGCCCGATGAGTTGTACGACGCGGGGCTCGACCTGATCGTGATCGCCTCGCCGAACAAGACGCACGTCGAGATCGCGACCGGCGCGCTCACGGCGGGCCTGCCCGTCGTCGTGGACAAGCCGCTGGCCGGCACGGCCGCGGAGGCGCGCGAACTCGCCGCCCTCGCCGAGGAGCGCGGCCTGCTGCTCTCGGTCTTCCAGAACCGCCGCTGGGACAACGACTTCCTCACCCTCCAGCGGCTGCTCGCGGACGGCGAGCTCGGTGAGGTCCAGCGCTTCGAGTCGCGTTTCGAACGGTGGCGGCCGCACCCCAAGGGCGGGTGGCGCGAGTCCGGCGACCCGGCCGAGATCGGCGGCCTCCTGTACGACCTGGGCAGCCACGTCGTCGACCAGGCGCTCGTGCTGTTCGGCCCGGCGCTGCGCGTCTACGCCGAGGCCGACGTGCGCCGCCCCGGCGCCCAGGCCGACGACGACACCTTCATCGCGATCACGCACGCGAGCGGCGTCCGCTCCCATCTGTACGTCAGCGCGACGGCCGCCCAACTCGGCCCGCGCATGCGGGTGTTGGGATCGTCGGCCGGTTATGTGAAGTACGGCCTCGATCCGCAGGAGGCGGCGCTGCGCGAGGGCCGGCGCCCGGCGGCCGGCGAGCCGTGGGGCGAGGAGCCCGAGTCGCTGTGGGGCCGGATCGGCTGCGGCGACTCCCCGCTGACCGGCGGCGGATGCCCGGTGCGGACGGCGCCGGGCGACTATCCGGCGTACTACGCGGCGATCAACAAGGCCCTGCGCGAGGGCGGCGAGCCGCCGGTCACCGCGCACGAGGCCGCGGCCGCGCTGGACGTCCTTGAGGCGGCCCGCCGCTCGGCCCGCGAGGGCGTCACGGTGGAGATCGCGCTGTGAGGGCGCGGGACACGTCGGCCCGGCCGGAGACCGCGGAGGGCGGCGCGGCCGCGAGCGCCTCCGCCGTCGGCACCCCCACCACGGGCACCCCCACCACGGGCACCCCCGCCATCGGCACCGTGGCCCCGGACGATGTGGCCGCCCTCGAAGCCGAGCAACAGCGCCTGGTTCTGGCCCGGTTCACGTACGAGGACGCGTGGGCCCTGGGCATGCTGCTGCGCACGCGCGCCGTGGAGCGCGGCGCGCCGGTCGTCATCGACGTACGGCACGGCGCCCGCACGGTGTTCCGGTGCGCGCTGCCCGGATCCAGCGCCGACAACGACGCCTGGATCGACCGCAAGCGCCGGGTGGCGGAACGCTATGCGGCGCCCTCCTTCCTGGTCGGCGCCCGGTTCAGGGCCAAGGGCACGACGTTCGAGGCGGCGTCCCGCCTTGACCCCGACTCCTTTGCCGCACACGGAGGTTCGTATCCGGTGACGGTCGAAGGAGTCGGGGTCGTGGGGACCGCGACGGTGTCCGGCCTGCCGCAGGCGCAGGACCACGCCCTGGTGGCCGAGGCGCTCGGCGAACTGGCCGCCCGCGCCCGGCCGCACCGGGCGAGCGCGGACCGGCGGGCG
Source organism: Streptomyces sp. NBC_00442 (assembly GCF_036014195.1). Classification (NCBI taxonomy): domain Bacteria; kingdom Bacillati; phylum Actinomycetota; class Actinomycetes; order Kitasatosporales; family Streptomycetaceae; genus Streptomyces; species Streptomyces sp. NBC_00442. The sequence continues at coordinate 4,848,133 of NZ_CP107918.1, read as the reverse complement.
AGCACGGACTAGCCGAGCCCCTTGGGCTTGCGGGTGACCACGAAGGTGATGCCGCCGGCCGCGACGAGGACCACCGCGAGACCGCCGAACAGGACCATCGTGTCGGAGGGCGTACCGGTGTCGGGCAGTTCACCGCCGCCGTCGGTGCCGCCCTCGGTGCCGTACCCGCCGGAGTCACCGCCACCGGTGTTCCCGCCGGTGTCCCCGCCGGTGTCCCCGCCCGATGTGCCGCCGGTCGTCGTGCCCTCGGAGTCCGTGGGGCTCGGGGTCGGCGGCTCGGGGGTGGGGGTCGGAGGGTCGGGCGTGGGTGTGGGCGGTTCGGGCGTCGGCGTCGGCGTGGGCGGGTCCGGCGTGGGCGTCGGAGGCTCGGGCGTGGGGGTCGGCTCGTCCCCCCGGCAGGTGGGGAGGTCCCCGTTGAAGGGGTAGGCGTGGAATTCCTGCCCGCCCCCGCCCCCGGCCACGGAGGTGTGGACGAGCGAACCGACCGTGAAGAAGCGCCCGTTGACTCCGGGCAGGGTGACGGTGGTCGTGCTGTCGGTGTTGCCGACCAGGACGCTGCCGGAGAACTGTCCGCTGCCGCGCAGCCGGACGACCTCGGCGTCGGGGAAGTTCCAGAGCAGCCGGTCGCGGAGCGCGGCCGGGAGCATGCCCATGTAGGTGTTGATCTCGCGCGCCTCGCCGGTCAGGTTGACCAGGACGGTGGCTCCGGCGGGAATGCCGGTGAACAGGAACCCTTGCGCGCCGCCGCCCGAACCGGCGAGGTCGAAGTCGACGTTGAAGACCTGGACGGCGGACTTGCCGTCGCCGGTGAACAGGGTCTCGTTGCCGTTGTTCCTGGCCGTGCCGGTGGCGGTCCTCGGCTTGCCGTCCACGTAGGCGTAACAGTGGCTGGCGGCCGCGAGGTTCGGTCTGAGCCGGGCGTACGGGGCGGCCGCGTCGGCGTCGTGGACGGTCTTGGGCCGAACGGTGCCGCTGAGCGTGCCGCCGTGGCGTACGACGCCGGAGACCGAGCCCTCCTCGGCGAGGAGGCGCTGGCCGGGGGCGACGGTGACACCCTTGCCGGTGGTCAGGAAGTCGGTGCCGTTGTCCGGCGGCACGCGGGAGCCGACGCCGGCGACGCCCACGTTGTAGACCTGGGAGACGCCGGTGGCCTTGTGCTGGTCGAACTCCCCGAGCACGACGATCTTGCCCTCCGCCTCGGCGGCGGCCTGCCGCACGAGGAAGTCCCCGCCGACGAACACGTTGATGTTGTTGTCCCGCCCGGCGAGCGCCCCGTTGTTCGGATCCGGGTAGGGCACCACCGGACAGTTGCTGCCCTTGCAGGGCCCGAGCCCGTCCGGCAACGGATCGGCGACTCCGAGCGTGGCCAGGGCCCCGACGACGACGGCCGCCCCCACGACAACGGCCGAGGCGGTGGCCGCCCTTTTCCGCATACCTGACGTATTTCGCATTTACGCAATATGCGAAATTTGCCGCACGGATCCCTTGAGACACGCACGGATGCGCCCCATCCGGCGCAGGGCCCCCCGGCGCGCCCTCCGACCCCGACGTGACCTTCGCCCTGGCGCGCCCTCGATCCCGACGCAACCTTCCCCCGGCGCGTCGGCCGATCCCGACGAGCTCGGCACCTCGGCGCACCTGCCGATCCGGGGGGGGATCCCGGCGGGCCCTCCACCCCGGCCGCACCGGCCGATCCCGGCCCGCCGTCAGGCGGACGCCGCGATCCACCGGCGTACGGTGGCCGACGAAACCGCAACCACCCACGGGTGGCCGAGCCCCCCGGCCCCGCCGCACGGGCGGGTGGGCGGGCGGGTGGGTGAAGCGGCCCGCCGCAGGCGGGGGACACGACCACCGGCCCGCCGGCCGCCACCGAAACCGCAACCACCCACAGGCGGCCAAGCCCCCTGGCCCCGCCGCACGGGCGGGCCGGCGGGCAAGGGCCGCAGGCCCAAGCCCGCACCCCCCACCGCCACCCCCACCCCCGCTGGAAGCGCTACGCGTCCTTGAGCACCTGCCGCTGCCGCCCCAGCCCGGAAACTTCGAGCTCCACGACATCCCCCGCCCGCAGATACGGCTTGGGCTCCGGCTGCCCCATGGCCACGCCCGCCGGCGTACCCGTGTTGATGACGTCACCCGGGTACAGCGCCATGAACTGGCTGACGTACCGCACGACCTCCGCGACGGGGAAGATCTGCTGAGCCGTCGTGCCGTCCTGCTTGAGCTCCCCGTTGACCCAGAGCTTCAGCGAGAGCGCCTGCGGGTCGGGCACCTCGTCCCGGGTGACCAGCCACGGCCCGAGCGGGTTGAACGTCTCGCAGTTCTTGCCCTTGTCCCACGTGCCGCCGCGCTCGATCTGGAACTCGCGCTCGGACACGTCGTGCGACACCGCGTACCCGGCGACGTACGCCATCGGGTCCTCGTCGTCGCCCACGTACCGCGCGGTGCGCCCGATGACGATGGCGAGCTCGACCTCCCAGTCGGTCTTGACCGACTTGCGCGGCACGAGCACCGTGTCGTCCGGCCCGACCACCGTGTCCGCCGCCTTGAAGAAGATGACCGGCTCGGCGGGGGTGGCCGCGCCCGTCTCCTCGGCGTGGTCGTGGTAGTTCAGCCCGATGCACACGACCTTCCCGATCCGCGCGACCGGCGGCCCGATGCGCGCACCGGTGTCTTCGAGGGCGGGCAGCACGCCGCTGCCGGCCGCGGCCCGTATCCGGTCCAGGGCGAACTCGTCGGCGAGCAGCTCGCCGTCGATGTCCGTCACGAGCCCGGACAGGTCCCGCAGGGTCCCGTCGGCGTCGAGCAGCGCCGGACGCTCTTCACCGGCGTCGCCTACGCGCAGCAGCTTCATGGTCAGTCTCCCTTGGTCGAGCGGGGCCCGGCCGATGGGTAGCGGCCATCGGAGGATCGTCCGATCCTCCAAGGAAGACGTCCACTCCGCAAGACCCCGTTCACAAACTGGACCGTAACCGGGGCGCGAGGTGCTATGCGCCGGTGTCCGAGGGGGCTACGCGGCGGTCGCCAGTGCCGCGGGCGCCGGCACCATGTCCTTGTAGAGGAACGCTCGCTCGACCGCCGTCCACGTCGTACTGGTGACGAGGTAGAGCGCGGCGGCAAGCGGCACCACGGCGACGGAGATCAGCGTGCCGAAGGAGAGCAGCGGCATGAACTTGCTCATCGCCGCCATCCCGGGCACCGCGTCCTGCCCGCCGGCCGCCATGACGGGCGTGGCCGCCATCTGCCGCTTCATGCGCCGGTAGTTGAAGGTGGCGACGGCGGCCACGACCGCGAACAGCACCACGTACACAAGACCACGCGCCCCGAAGACCCCGCCGTGCGCGAGCGCGTCCGCCCAGTGCCCGCCGAGCGGCGCCTGGAAGAGGGTGTGGTCGAGCAGACCGTTCGCCTTCCCGCCGATGCTGGTGCTGGAGAACAGGTGGTAGAGCAGGAAGAACGCGGGCATCTGGAGCAGGCCGGGCAGGCAGCCGGACAGCGGCGACACCTTCTCCGCGGCGTGCAGCTCCATGACCGCCTTCTGGAGCGCCTTGCTGTCCTTGCCGTGCTTCGCGCGCAGCGCGTTCATCTGCGGCCTCAGCCTGGCCTGCGCCTTCTGGCCCCGCGCCGCCTGCCGCGACAGCGGGTGCACGGCCAGACGTACCAGAGCGGTGAAGAGCACGATCGCGGCGGCCGTCGAGGCACCGTGGAAGACGGGCTCGAGTACGGCGGCGAGGTGTTCGGCGAGGCTCGCGAAAGCGCTGAAAAGGGAGCTGGACATGAGGAGGCCCTCCGGGGCGTCTCGTCAGGAAAGAGCACGTGAGCGCACGCGTGTGACGTGCGGTTCTGCGTGAGGTGACGAGCCGGCGGGGGCGGTGGTACGAGGGGTACGGGTGCCCTACGCGGCCGTCGGGACGAGACGGCCGGGCGCTCGGGGCCGGGGCCGCCCGGAGGCGTCCGGATCGCGCTGCGGAAGGAAGGCGGTACGCCGCTCCCGGTCGCGGATCGCGGTACGCACCCTCGTGCGCGCCACGTGCGGCACCGCGCGCGATGCGAGCGTGGCGCAGACGGCGAGCGCGGATCCCGCGGCGGCGGTCGCGGCGAGCGCGACGGCGGCGGAGAGCATGCCGCCCTCGACGAGGACGACCTGGGCGAGCAGGAAGAGGAAGAGACCCAGCAGGGGCCGGGCAACGCGCGTACCGCGTGCGATGACGCCGCTCATGTCGCTGCCCTCCCTCGTCCCGGTCACTCGTGAACCGCTTCTTTCGGCGACCATACCTTCAGCCGTTATACACGACGCCGAGCACCCACCCCGCCCGGAGGCCGAGCGGTGCCAGCAGCCGCCTCGGCTCGCGCGGTGGGCGGCTCACCGCGTCCTCGGCCGGCCCGAGCCCGGCGCCGGGCCGCATCGCGCCGGGCCGCATCGCGCCGGGCCGCATCTCGGCATCGCCGCGCGCCACCAGCTGGCCGTCGGCTTCGTACCGCACGCGGCCGGCGTCCTCACGATGCCGGGCGCGCTCGACTCGGGACCGCTGGTGCGGCCGCATCTTGATGCCGCGCTCACGCCGGCAGAACGCCGCCCGCCTCGCCCTCCGTCGCCGCCTCCTCATGGATGGGATCGCGGGCCAGTACGTCGTCCGACACCGGCGCCCCCTTCGGCCCGGCGAAGGAAAGGGCAAGTGCCACAAGGAGGTTGAGCCCCAGAGCGACGATCCCGGCGTTCACTCCCCACACCGGATCGTGGTCGGTGAACACGAAGCCGCAGACCGTCCCGACCCCGACCGCCAGCCCGGCGAGCCCGCCCACCAGCGTCAACTTCCGCCACACGAGCCCCAGAAGCAGCATGGGCAGGAGCTGCGCCATCCCTTCGTAGGAGATGAGCGAGAGCCGTACGAGCGTGTTGGGCACGGTGTACGTCATGAGCAGCGCGAGGGCGCCCGCGACGACCACCACGACCTGCGACGCGCCTTTCTGCCGCTCCCGCAGCCGGGGCACGAGCGAGAGCACGCTGCGCCCCCACATCGTGCCGATGACCAGCATGAACACCGCCATCGGCACGATGGACGACAGGGCCGCGGCCACCCCGATGAGCCCGACGGTCCAGGCGGGCAGCGAGTCGACGACCAGCTTGAAGAGCGCGAGGTTGGAGTCGGCGCCGACGAGCCCCGGCACGACGAAGACCGCCGCCATCCCGAGCAGCATGGGCACGAAGAGCAGCACGTTGTAGGCGGGCAGCAGCATGGCGTTGCGCCGCAGGGCGTCGGCGCTGCGGGCCCCGAGGTAGCCGGCCACCGTGGTCGGGAAGATGACGACCGTGAGGGAGTTGAGTACGGATGTGGTGGCGAACCACGCCTCCCCGAAGGCGCCGCCGTGGCCGGGCAACGTGAGCCAGTCGCTCTTCTCGCTCACGATCCGGTGGAAGAAGTCCCCGTAACCGGCGAAGTAGTGCAGCGGCACATAGATCGCGAGGAAGGCCAGGGTGGCGATGACGAGGACGTCCTTGAGCACCGACACCCACGCGCTGCCGCGCAGCCCGCTGACGACCACGAATCCCGTGGTGACCGCGAAGGCGATGAAATAAGCCCAGTTGAGGGAGATCGCCCCATAGGAAATGGTGGACACCACCACGCCCATGCCGGTGATCTGCAACTGGATGTACGGCAGCAGGAAGACGGTGGCGAGCAGCGCGACCAGCGCCCCCACCCAGGGCCGCCCGTACCGATGGGCCACCATGTCGGTGATCCCCACCAGGCCGTGCTTTTTCGCGTAGGCCCACAACATGGGTCCCACCACATAGCCCACGGCGTAGCCGCACGACATGTAGGCGACCACGTACAGCACCGGGGCGCCGTAGTTGTATCCCCAGCCAGCGGCCCCCAGATAGCTGAAGCTCGTGTAGCTCTCGCCCGCCATCAGCACCCAGATGAACACCGTGCCCAGGCTCCGCCCGCCGACGGACCATTCGGCGAGGCCGCCGCCCCCACCCCCTCGGCCCCGTACGGCGAAGAGCCCCAGCGCGACGGCGCCCACCATGAAGACGCCGAAGATGGTGGTGGCGACGGCTGCGCTGCTCATCGCTCGCCCCCCGCCGCGCGGCTCCGCTTGTCGCCCCGCCAGGTCAGCCAGATGGCGAGGGGCGTGACCAGCGTCGCGATCAGCAGCCAGAAGAAGAGGAACGGCACCCCGAACACCACGGGCCGCACCTTGTTCACGAAGGGCAGCGCCCCCAGATACAGCAGATAGGGCACCCCCAGCCAGAGGAGTTGAGATCGACGACGGCGCATACCCGAACGCTAGCGCGGCCGGCTCGCCCGCAACTTGCCCCACACGACCAGCCGGTAGGTGGAGGTGAACTCGGGCGTGCAGGTGGTGAGCGTGATGTAGTGACCGGCCTCGCTGTACCCGTACGAGGGCTTGACATCGCTCCGGGGAACGGCGGCTATGGTCCCGCTGTCGCGGGCGGACGTCTGGGGCAGCACGGAATCGACGACGTACGTGTAGACGGTGTCCCGCGTCTCGACCACCACCTCGTCGCCCGGCCGCAGCTTGTTGATGTAGCGGAACGGCTCCCCGTGGGTGTTGCGGTGCCCGGCGAGCGCGAAGTTGCCCTCCTGTCCGGGCTGGGCGCTCTGCACGTAGTGACCGACGTACCCCTTGTCGAGGACCCCGGCCTTGCTGATCCCCTGCGCGATGGGCGCGGTGACGCCGATCCGGGGGATCCGGACGACGGCGTACGCCTGGTCGCCGCGCGGGGCACGCGTACCACTGGCGCTCCCGCCGCCGCCCGTCTCGCGGTCGCCGGAAGCGCGGGGAGCGGCAGGATCCCCCTCCCCCACCGAGACCTGCTCGTCCCCGGCGCCCGTGCTCCGCGTGTCCCCTTCGCCCCCGGCCCTTCCCGGGGTGTCCCACGTCTCCTCCAGGGAGTGGACGGTGTGCCCGGCCTCGGCGCGGGCCTCCCTGTTGGTCCACCACAGCTGGTGCACGACGAGCAGCAGGACGACGAGCCCGCAGGTCACGGCGAGCTCGGCCCCGGCCCACAGCCCCCGGGCCGCCCAGGCCCGCCGCCCGCGCCCGCCCCGCACCACCACCCGCATCCGTCTGCGCACGGGCGCAGGGTAGGCGCCGCCCCCACAACTCACCAGGCCCGCAACGTGACGGAGTCGACTCCCCAGGGCCAAAAGCGCCCTCCGCCGCGCCCCCGTACAGCAGTACGGTGTCCCTCATGCGCCCTGACACGCCTGCCGATCACACCGCCGAAGCCGAGCGTCTGCTGCGCACCGCGGAGCAGTACCCCGAGGACCACGAGCCCCTGCTCCTGCAGGCCGCGGCCCATCTGGAGCTCGCCGGCGACCGCCCCAGGGCCACCACGCTCTACGACCGCCTGCTGTCCTCGTCCACGAAGATGGACCACCCTCATCTGGTGAAGGCGTTCAAGGCGGCGAACCTGTGGGAGTACGGCCACGAGCCGGAGGCCCGCGCCATCATCGACGGCATCCGTGCGGCGGCCCCCCTCGACCCTGCGGCGTGGGGCATCGTCGCCGAGACGCTGGAGTCCCACGACGAGCTGGACCTGGCCCACGCCTCCCTGACCACGGCCCTGACACTGCTCGGCGTCGCCGAGGCGACCATCGACCAGGCGGCGGCCCTCCCCTACAGCTCCCAGTCCCTGCTGACCACCCGCCACCGGGTGCGCCGCCTGCTCGCGCTGCCGCACGACACGTGGGACACCCTCGCCGACGAGCTGCACACCGCGCCGATCTCCCTGGACGAACTCCACGACCCCAAGCGCCTGTGGTCACTCGGCTCGGAGGACCCGGCCGAACTCCAGGCCGAACTGGCCCGTCTGCGCGCCGAGTTGGGCCACTACCGCCTGGCCCTGTCCCGCCCGTTCCCGGTCGCGGTCCTGCACTGGCCGGAGCCGGAGCTGGACGAACTCCTCACCGCGTATCCGGAGCTCCAGTCCGAATACCCCACCCACGCGGCCCACTTGCTGGACATCGAGGCCTCCCTGCGCGAACTGGCCGCGGCCGGCACCCCGAACCTGGGCATCGTGACGGCGACCGTCCCCTCCTACGAAGCCTTCGCCGCCTCCGAGTCCTCCTCCCCCGCCAACGCCGACCTCCTCCCCCAGTACGCCACCACCCTCGCCGCCCGAGGCCGAGCCACCTCCTGGCCCCCGGGCCGCGGAGCGGACTGCTGGTGCGGCTCGGGCGTCAACTACGGGGACTGCCACGGGGCGGCTTGATCCGCTTTGTCGCGGCCGGTGACCTCACGTCATCGGCCGTGCTTGGGCGGCATCCAGTTAGCCCGCGAGGCCCCACTCACGAGCGAGGGGCGAGCCACCCCAGGCCGCATCGGTCTGCCAGATAGAGGCGATGCCATGCTGCTCCAGGTAACCCGAATACACCCCTATCTCCTCTGAGAAGAGGCCGACAAGGTGGGGCGGACGCCGCCCTTGATACAGGAAGTGCCTGTACTCGAAGAGTTGCCCAACCGCCTGCCTAACGGCGTCCGTCGGGTTGCCATTGCGGACAACCTTCGCCTCGACCAACCACTCGTCCGCGTCGGTCACGTCCGCTCCATGACGTGAGAGCACGAGGTCCTTGGGATGCTGTCCGTCCGTCCTCGGGGCATAGCCACACGTAACGGAGTGAAGGGCGAAGTCCTCGATGAGTTTCTCGTGGCTCCGGCGCTTCACTTGCTGCTTGGATCTGATGTTGGCGAGATAGTCGGAACTGTCCTTCGGCTTAAACCCAGCCAACGGATCAGCGTTGTACCCATGGCTGGACACGTCATAGCCAACCGTTAGCGACGAGCCACTATCCGCGATCCACCATGCCTGGTTGGCCACCTCCGCACTGCGAAGAAGGTCGACGGCGTGCAACAAATCGCCTTGTAGGTCGACTTCCTGAGGCAGCCGATCCGTCGCATAGGGACGCGCGATGACACTAGCCGCCTCATAGGCCTTCGGCCTGGTACTACCATCACGGAGCGACGGCTCATCAGCCCACCCCTGTCGCCGCTGAGCCGCCACCGCTCGCCTGAGCCGCGCGGCGTGCCATCGCAGATGTGCTTCCCGCGCCTGCCCCTTACCGAGACGCTTCTCCAGCGAGGTAATGCCTTGTTGCAAGGTCAGGGCGACGGTCTTGAGGTCCGCGCTGAAGATGTACGCCAAGTACAAACCCTGCTTCGGATCGCTGTTGCCTCTGGAATCGAAGAGCCCGATCCACGGGGTCGCCGCAGGAGTGGTCTGCCCTCCGTGGCCCTGCGCGGTGAACCCATCTGGAAGCACCAGGTCAGTCCGCTTGGCGACCGACCGAAGCACGCGCTGCCCCGGCACATCCCTCCGCGAACCAGCGGATCGGTCGTACGTGGTTGCGACATCGCGAAGAAGCTCCCGAATCCCCATGGTCGGAACCTAACTCACGCCCGTACCACTCGTTGGCCGAATTCGATCGAACTTGGCCCCTGGTGACCATCGAGCTGCGGCTCGGCACTTCCGCGGCTCCTCGGCACCGTCACTGACCAGGGCCGCTTCAAGGCACCCAAGGCCCCCGCGCTAGCCTCAAGAAAACCCACACCTCAGGAGGCAAACCATGGCAAAGGTTCCCGCAACTGTGATCGCGACCGGCGGGCTTGTCGGGGGGTATGGGGTGGCCCGGTGGACCAAGAGGCGGCCGCTTGGCGGGGTGGCGCTTGCCGCGGCCGGCGCGGTGGCGGCCCGGCAGTGGCAGCAGACCGCCGGGACCAGGGCCGCCGTCGGGCTGACCGGGGCGTACGTCGCCGCGTTCGCCGGGTCGCACCCGCTGGCCAAGAAGGTCGGTGCCTGGCCCTCCGTGTTCGGTGTCGCCGGGGTCGTCGCCGCGGCCTCCTGGGCCGTCACGCGCAACGCCGCCAAGTAGCGAGGGCGCGGGGAAAAGAGATTTCGGCGGCGCTGAACGCGGGCCGGCCCGGGGCCGTATCCAAGGGCAACTCCCCGCAGTGGCCGGGCGCACGACCGTACGGCATGGACAGGCAGTCCGGCCGTGCGCCCGGCGAAACCCCGAGCTCGGCCCGGGGCCGTTCACGCAGTTCCCCGCGCCCCCACTCGGCTGAGCCCCGCCCGGCCGAGCCTCGCCACGTCGCGGCCCCGCCCCCGCCCGGCTCCCCCCGCACGGTCGAACCCCCGAGCCCCGCCCGGCTCCCCCCGCACGGTCGAGCCCCGCCGTGCAGAACCCCCGAGCCCCGCTCGGCAGAGCCCCGCCCGGCGGAGCCCTACCCGCCCAGCCCGTGCGACACCGTATAGATCAGCAACCCCGCCAACGCCCCCACCACCGTGCCGTTGATGCGGATGAACTGCAGGTCGCGGCCGATGTTCGCCTCGATTTTGCGGGACGTGTCGTTCGCGTCCCACGACGCCACCGTGTCCGTGATCAGGGACGTGATCTCCGCGCGGTACGTCGACACCACGTACGCCGCCGCGTCCTCCAGCCAGCCGTCCAGCTTGTCCTGCAGGCGTGGGTCCGTGGTCAGGCGGGTGCCCAGGGAGAGGAGGGACTCCCGCGCGCGCAGGCGCAGTTCGCTGTGGTCGTCCTCCGCCGCGGCGATGATCATCGAGCGGACGGAGGACCACGCCGAGGCGATGATGTCCTGCACCTCGGGGCGTGCCAGGACCTCCGACTTGTAGCGCTCCACCCTGCTCCGGGTCTCCGTGTCCGACTGGAGGTCGGTCGCGAAGTCCGCCAGGAAGCGGTCGAGCGCGCCGCGCGCCGGATGCGCCGGCATGTCGCGCATCTCCGTCACGAAGCGCAGCAGCTCCTTGTAGACGCGCTCGCCCACCTTGCGGTCCACGAAGCGCGGGGTCCAGCCGGGGGCGCCGCCCTGCACCGCGTCCATCACCGAGTCCCCGTGCAGCACGAGCCAGTCGTGGGCCCGTACGCACACCAGGTCCACGGCCTTGCGGTGGCTGCCGTCGGCGACGATGCGCTCCAGCGTCTTACCCAGACCCGGCGCGATCTCCGCCGCGTCGGCCCTGCGGGTGATGGCCTCACCCACCACCGCCTGGACGTCGGCGTCCCTGAGCACCGTCAGGGCGCCGCGCAACGCCGTGGCCAGCTCCGAGGTGACCCTGTCCGCGTGTTCGGGCTCCGCGAGCCAGGTGCCGAGGCGGCGTCCGATGCCGAGCGCGTGCAGCCGGGTGCGCACCACCGCGGCGGACAGGAAGTTCTCGCCGACGAACGTGCCGAGCGAGGCGCCGAACTGGTCCTTCTTGTTCTGGATGATCGCCGTGTGCGGGATGGGCAGGCCCAGCGGGCGGCGGAACAGGGCCGTGACCGCGAACCAGTCGGCCAGCGCACCCACCATGCCCGCCTCGGCCGCCGCCGCGACATAGCCCGCCCAGGCGCCCGCCCCCGTACGGTCCGCCCAGGTCGCGAGGGCGAAGACCACCGCGACCAGGATCAGCAGGCCCGTCGCCGTGGCCTTCATGCGGCGCACGCCGCGGCGCTTCTCCTCGTCCGCGGCGGTGTACGCGAAGGGGGACGACGACGAGCGGGTCGCCCCGGCCCCCGCATCCACCTCGGTCGGCCGCTCGGGCCCCGTTCCCCTACGTTCCATTCGCTCCACCGTTCGCCTGGCGTCCTCCCTGACGTCCTCCCCAGGGGGCTCCATGGAGTGACGTCTTCCCCATGAAGTACTGACGAGCCGCTCGTTCAGTTCCCGTACGGCGCCGTACGTGCCCAAGGCCACTCGTACGGGGGCAGGGAGAAGGCCCGGGGCAGCCCGGTTCCGCCCCGTCAGCTCAGCTCCTTGCGGCCCCTCCCGTCGCTCCTCCCCTCCCCCCGCTTCTCCAACCGCAGCCGCTCCTTCCGCGCCTTCCTCATCTTGCGGTCCACCCCGATGCCGCCCATCAGGGCGTACGCCACGATCGTGACCTCGGGCGAGCCCGGCGTGCCCTCGCCGTTGGCCTTGCTGCCGCCCACGCCGCCCATCAGGCCGAATCCCTTGACCTGGACGTTCAGCTCCGGCGGTACGGTCACGCCGATGCCGCCCATGATCGTGAAGAGGCGCAGCACGGTGTGGCGGTCCTCGAAGCGGGCCTCGCGCAGATCGATGTCGCCGCCGCCCCACATCGCGAACGCGGTGAACTTCCTGGCCACCGTCCAGTTGCCCTTGCGGGCGAACCCGCCCCAGAAGGCGAAGCCTCCCTTGGAGGTGGGCCGGTGGCCGATGCGGGAGGGCCAGTGGACCTCGACGTCGTCCTGCGTCCGGCGGGGCGCCGCCGCGGCCGGCCCGGCCGTGCCCGGGACCGGGAGGTCGCGCACCAGCGGCGCCAACTCCCCGTGCGTGCGCGCCGTGTAGGCCGCCTCCAGGCGCTGCTCGAACTCCTCCATGTCGAGCCGCCCCTCGGCCACGGCCTCCCTCAACGACTCGGCGACACGCTCGCGCTCTGCGTCCGAAGCGCGCATCTCCGGGAGCCCGCCCGTTGGTTCACTCGTCATGCCGTGAAGACTAGTGAACGCCCTCACCCTCGTACATGCGCGCGATCACGGCCTCGATGTCCGGCTCCCGCACCGACAGGTCCACCAGCGGGTACGCCGCCGCGATGTGCGCCACCAGCGGCGCGGCCGATGCCGACGCCGGGAACGCGAGCCACTGACGAGGGCCCTCGACCTTCACCACACGGGCGCCCGGCACCTCCACCGGCGGGAGTGCACGCTCCAGGTCGACCACCAGGGTGCGTTCGCTCTCGCCCGCCTCGTGGAGCCCGGCGAGCGCCCCGTCGTACATCAGACGCCCGTGATCGATGACCATCACCCGCTTGCAGAGCTGCTCGATGTCGGTCAGGTCGTGGGTGGTGAGCAGGATGGTGGTGGCGCGCTCGGCGTTCAGGTCGCGCAGGAACTGGCGCACCTTCGCCTTGCTGATGACGTCGAGGCCGATCGTCGGCTCGTCGAGGTAGAGGACGTCCGGGTCGTGCAGGAGCGCCGCGGCGATGTCGCCGCGCATGCGCTGCCCGAGGGACAGCTGGCGTACGGGAACGTCCAACAGGCTTGCCAGGTCGAGGAGTTCGACACAGCGGTCGAGGTTCTCGCGGAAGCGGGCGTCGGGGATCCGGTACATGCGGTGGGCGAGGCGGTAGGAGTCGTACAGCGGCAGGTCCCACCACAGGGTGGTGCGCTGGCCGAAGACGACGCCGATGTGCTGCGCCAGCCTGGTGCGTTCGCGGGACGGGTCGAGGCCGGCGACCCGCAGCCTGCCCGCGCTCGGCGTCAGGATGCCCGTCAGCATTTTGACGGTGGTGGACTTCCCGGCGCCGTTGGGCCCGATGTAGCCGACCACCTCGCCGCGCGGCACCCGGAAGCTGATCCCGTCGACCGCCCTGACCTGCCGTTTCTCGCGGCGCAGCCGGCCCGTTCTGCGCCGTACGTCGAAGACCTTCTCGACGCCGTCGAGCTCGATGAGGTCTGTCTGGCCCGTGCGGCCTGTGTGGCCCGTGCGGCCTGTGTGGCCCGTGCGGCCCGTCTGGCCCGTCTGGCCCGTCTGGCCCGTCTGGTCCGTGCGGCCCGTCTGGCCCGTGCGGCCCGTCTGGCCCGTCTGGTCCGTCTGGTCCGTCATCGGTCAACCTCCTTCACAGCGGGACGAGTTGGGGCCGGTTCGGGCGAGCCCGGCCCGGCTGGGTGTGGTGCGGCCACGCCTCAGCTCCCCGTGCTGCGGTAGGCCCGCACACCCGTCCGCCAGGCCAGGCCCGCCAGCGCCAGGCAGCCGGCGGCGACCAGCGGGGGTGCGAAGGCGAGCCACTGCGGGACGCCGAGCGGGTAGGGGCGGCCCAGGACGTAGAGCCCGGGAAGCCAGTTGACGAAGGCCAGTGGCAGGACGAAGGTCACGCCGCGCACCATGTCCTTGGCGAACACCGTCGGCGGGTACTGGAGCAGGGTCTGCCCGCCGTACGTGAACGCGCTCTGCACCTCCGCCGCGTCCTGCGCCCAGAACTGGAAGGCCGCGCCCGCCACGAACACGGCGCAGAACAGCGCCGTACCGCTGAGCAGCATCACCGGGACCAGGGCCGCTTTCAGGACGGTCCAGTGCACGTCGAGGGCGACGAGCGAGCCGGCCAGGACCATCACGCCCTGCAGGAGCCGGCCCAGGCGCTGGAGGCCGAAGCGGTCGGCCGCCACCTGGGCGAGCACCGGGACCGGGCGCACGAGGAGCGTGTCGAGCGTGCCGTCCCGGATGCGCGCGCCGAGCTTGTCGATGGAGCCGAGGAGGGCGTTGGTGAGCCCGAACGCCGTCGTCGACGTCCCGTACAGGAACGCCACTTCGGCGAAGGAGTAACCGCCGAGCGAGCGGACCTGCGAGAACATCAGGGCGATCACGACGAAGTCGAAGGCGGTCACCAGGAAGTTCGCGCACAGCATCAGCGCGAAGGACGCCCGGTAGGTGAGGGTGGAGCGGATCCACATCCCGGCGATCATGCGGTACGCACTCCACGCGCCCGGCGCGGGCGGCCGTGCGGCCACCATGCGATCCACCGCGCTCGCCGCGGGCCCCCGCACGGCCGCGGCCGCCGTCCGACCCGCCGCGCTCGCCCCGGGCGGCGGCACGGACACCCGACCCGCCGCGCTCGCCCCGGGCGGCGGCACGGACACCGGATCCGCCGCGCCCGGCGCGGTGCGCCGCACGCCCGCCGTCCCTCGCCCGGCTTCCTCGCTCGCCTCACCCACCCTGCACCACCACCCTCCGCACCGCCGCGGACTGGAGCAGCCGGCCCGCGCCGAGCAGGGCCGCGGCCCAGCCGAGCTGGAAGCCGTACGCGCCGAGCAGCCCCCAGCCCCGGTGACGGCCCATCAGAACGTCCGCCGGGATCTGGAGCAGCGAGGACCACGGCAGCGCGCGGGCCACCTCGCCGAGCAGGCCGGGGAAGGCGTTGAGCGGCAGCAGCATCCCGGAGAAGAACAGCCCGGCGATGGAGACGAGCGAGGAGACGCCCGCGCCGTCCAGCAGCCAGAACGCCGAGAGCGCGACCAGGAAGCGGAGCGCGAAGCTCACCACCACGCCGAACAGGACCGCGACGAGGAAGGCGAGCCAGGTCGCCGCGTCGGCGGGCAGCGCGAGGTCGAAGACGAGCGCGCCGAAGGCGAGCGGGATCGCCCCGCGCCCCAGGAAGTGGAAGAGCGCCCGGCCCAGGTCGGCCGATAGCCACCACAGCTGGAGGTCGGCCGGCCGGTAGAGGTCGATCGCGATGTCACCCGTACGGATGCGTTCCACGAGCTCGTCCGCGAAGCCGCCGCCGAACATGTTCACCGTCATCAGCAGGGCCTGGCTGACCCACACATAGGTGAGCGCCTGGGACTGGTCGTAGCCACCGAGGTGAGGGCGCTGCTCCCACAGGGCTATATAGGTGTACGCCACGATGACGCCGAAAACCGTGTTGGTGAAGACCCCGGCCGCGGTGGCGACCCGGTAGGTCGTATAGCGCCGGAACCCGCCCCGGGCCACGACCAGATACAGCCGCACGTACGCCCCCTTCCCCGCGCCGGCACCGAAGCGCAGGAGCCTAGCCCAGCGCTACGGCCCCTCGCGACGGAATTTCCCCGGCCCGGCGTGCAGGATGTCGTTACCGATGAATCGGTCGAAACGCTTTAATAAGACGAATCGCCATCAATCAACTGAATCGGTCGAATGAGCCCGACCGCCCCGTCAGCACCCCGCACGCGCACCCCGCACCGGAACACCCCGCGCACACACCCCGCACCCCGCACCCCGCACGCGATCGAGACGCACTGGCCGGAGAGACATGAGCGACGACGAGCAGCCGGAGCGACCGCACCCCGGACCCCAGCCGCCGCAGACCTGGACGCCCCGGGATCTCGGACCCGCCGGAGCCGGCTCCGGGAGCGGAACGGGGCCGGAGTCCGCCGCGGCCGACGGTGAACCCGACGGCGAGGTCGCACACCAGGGCGGCGTGCCCGCGGCCGGCGGCAACGGCAAGCGCCCCCGCCGCACCGGATGGCGCCGCTTCGTCCCCCGCTGGCGCCTGCTGCTCGGCCTCTTCCTGCTCTGCGCCCTGCTGATCATCGGCGCCTTCATCGCCGGCTACGCCCTCGTGTCGATCCCGCCCGCCAACGCCGTGGCCACCGCGCAGTCCAACGTGTTCCTGTACGCCGACGGCACCCAGCTCGCCTCCGACGGCGAGGTGAACCGCGAGAACGTCCAGCTCTCCCAGATCCCGCTGACCGTGCAGCACGCCGTGCTCGCGGCCGAGGACCGCGACTTCTACTCCGAGCGCGCCGTCGACCCCAAGGCCATGGTCCGCGCCGCCTGGAACACCCTCAACGGCAAGGGAACCCAGGGCGGCTCCACCATCACCCAGCAGTACGTGAAGAACTACTACCTCGGCCAGGAACAGACCGTCACCCGCAAGGTGAAGGAGTTCTTCATCGCGATCAAGCTCAACCGCGAGGAGACCAAGGAGGACATCCTCGCCGGTTACCTGAACACCAGCTACTTCGGCCGCAACGCCTACGGCATCCAGGCCGCCTCCCAGGCGTACTACAGCAAGAACGTCGAGCAGCTCACCACCGGCGAGGGCGCCTACCTCGCCTCGCTGCTCAACTCCCCCAGCGCCTACGACGTGATCTCCCACCCCGAGAACAAACCCCGGGCGCTGGCCCGCTGGAACTACGTGCTCGACGGCATGGTCAAGAAGAAGTGGCTCAGCCCCTCCGAACGGGCCGCGACCACCTTCCCCGTCCCCGGAAAGGTCAAGCCGCGCGCCGGACTCGCGGGCCAGCGCGGCTATCTCGTCGAGGCCGTCAAGGACTACCTCACCAGCAACAAGATCATCGAGGAGAACACCCTCGCGACCGGCGGCTACCGCATCACCACCACCATCGAGAAGAACAAGCAGGACGCCTTCGTCAAGGCCGTCGACGACAAGGTCAACTCCAAGCTCAGCAGCGTCCGCAAGGCCGACCGAACCGTGCGCGTGGGCGGCGCCTCCATCGACCCGGCGACCGGCAAGGTCGTCGCGATGTACGGAGGCATCGACTACACCAAGCAGTACGTCAACAACGCGACCCGCCGCGACTTCCAAGTCGGCTCCACCTTCAAGCCGTTCGTGTTCACTTCGGCGGTGGCCAACGGCTCCACCACGCAGGACGGACGCGTCATCACCCCCAACACCCTCTACGACGGCACCAACAAGCGCCCCGTCCAGGGCTGGAAGGGCGGCTACTACGCCCCCGCCAACGAGGACGACGTCTCCTACGGCCAGATCACCGTGCGCACCGCCACCGACAAGTCCGTCAACGCGGTGTACGCGCAGATGGCCGTCGACGTGGGCCCCGACAAGGTCAAGCAGACCGCGATCGGCCTCGGCATCCCCGCCACCACCCCCGACCTCGTGGCCTCCCCCTCGATCGCGCTCGGCCCGGCCACGGCGAGCGTGCTCGACATGACACAGGCGTACGCGACGCTCGCCGGACACGGCAGACACGGCACGTACACGATGGTCGAATCGGTCACCAAGGACGGCGAGACGACCGAGCTGCCCTCCCAGGACACCGAACAGGCCGTCAGCCGTGAGGCCGCCGACACGACGACGTCGATGCTGCAGAGCGTCGTCGACGGCGGCACCGGCACCGCCGCGCAGGCCTCCGGGCGGCCCGCCGCCGGCAAGACCGGCACCGCCGAGCAGGACAAGGCGGCCTGGTTCGCGGGCTACACCCCCGACCTGGCCACCGTCGTCGCCGTCATGGGCGCCGACCCCGATACGGCCGTCCAGCAGCCGCTGTACGGGGCGCTCGGCCTGCCCCGGATGAACGGCGGCGGACCGCCCGCGCAGATCTGGGCCCAGTACACCAAGGGCGCCCTCCAGGGCAGCGAGGTCAAGGACTTCGACCTCGAACTCCAGGACGGCGCGAACATCCCGGTCGAACCGCCGTCCCCGCCGGACCCGTTCCAGTCCCCGACCCCCGGCACCAACCAGGGGCAGAACCAGGGCCAGGACCAGGGCCAGACGCAGGGGCAGGACCAGGGCCGCACCGGTGGCCGCGACCAGGGGCAGACGCAGGGACAGACACAGGGCAGGACCCAGGGCCAGAACCAGGGGCAGAGCCAAGGCCAGACCCAAGGCCAGACCCAGGGGCAGAACCAGGGCCAGTCCCAGGGCCAGTCCCAGGGGGCACAGGGCGGCGCCGACAACGGAGGCGCAGTCGACGGCGGCCAGAACCAGGGGCAGACACAGGGGCAGAACCAAGGCCAGACCCAGGGTGGTGCCACCGACGGCGGCGCCACCGGAGGCACCGACAACGGCGGCATCGAAGGCGGCACGACCGACGGAGCCGGCGGCACCACGGCGGGCGCGGCCGAACGGCCCCCGGGCCCCCGCACCCCGTGGAGCCCGACCCGCCCGTGACAACGGGGGTCCGCACGGACGGGCGTCGCGGTGGCGGAGGAACGAGCCACTGCGCCGTCACCGTCCCGAAGGGGATCAGGCCTCTGCCCTCGGGAGCAGCCGGCCCGGTGGGGCTGGCGGGGTCAGGTACCGGCGCTCGACGCGGGCTGCGCCGACTCCGGTAGGCCGCGACGCCGGCCCGGTGTGCGCGGGCGGTCCACCAGCGGCCGTCCTCGTGGCGCAGGGCCAGGGTGACGCGGCTTCGGCGCAGACCCTTTAGCATGTCACGCCATGTCCGGCAGGAGGACGACGCGGACCCGACCAGTAAGGAGCCCCGCCATGCCCGCCGAACCGTTCGAGGTCGGCATCACCGAAGCCGAGATCGCGGACCTGCGTGAACGATTGCGACGGACACGGTGGCCCGAGCGCGAGCCCGTGGACGACTGGTCACAGGGTTTGCCGCTGGCGTACGCGCAGGAGCTGTGCCGCAGCTGGGCCGAGGACTACGACTTCGGGTTCGCCGAGCGGCTGAACGCGTTCCCCCAGTACCGCGACACGATCGACGGGCTGGGCATCCACTTCCTGCACGTCCGCTCGCCGGAGCCGGACGCGTTCCCGCTCGTGCTGACGCACGGGTGGCCGGGTTCGGTGCTCGAGTTCCTTGAGGTCCTCGGCCCGCTCACCGACCCGCGCGCGCACGGCGGTGACCCGGCGGACGCGTTCCACGTGGTCGCGCCGTCGTTGCCCGGGTACGGCTGGAGCGACAAGCCGTCGACGACCGGCTGGGGCACCACGCGCACCGCACGCGCCTGGGACACGTTGATGGTCTCGCTGGGCTACGAACGCTACGGCGCGCAGGGCGGTGACTGGGGTTCGGCGGTGTCCGGGGCACTGGGCGAGGTGGCGCCCGAGCGGGTCGCCGCAGTGCATCTGAACCTGGGATCCGTACCGGCAGGCACGTTCGACGACCCGACGCCCGCGGAGCTGGCCCATCTTGAGGCGGAGAGGGAGATGCGGCGCACCGGCCGGGGGTACTCGGCGATCCAGGCGACCCGGCCACAGACGCTCGGCTACGGCCTCACCGACTCCCCGGCGGGGCAGGCCGCCTGGATCGCCGAGAAGTACTGGGCGTGGACCGACAACGACGGCCGTCTCGAGGACGCGTTGTCGCGGCAGACGATCCTCGACGAGATCTCCGTCTATTGGTTCACCGCGTCGGCCACGTCGTCGGCGCGCCTGTACTGGGAGAGCTTCGCCACCTTCCGGGACAAGGTGACCGCCCCGTCCGGTCTTTCCGTCTACCCGCGCGACATCACCCGCCCGTCGAGGCGGGAGGCCGAGCGGCGGTTCACCGACCTGCGCTGGTTCGAGGAACTGCCGCACGGCGGCCACTTCGCCGCGCTGGAGCAGCCGGAGTCGCTGGTCGAGCAGGTGCGCGGGTTCTTCCGCCTGTTCCGCTGACTGTCCGCGCCACTCCCGCTGACCGTCCGCGCCACCCCCTGGGGAGCGCGTCCCCAGGGGCAACACCCCACCCGCACAAGGGAAATGCCCGACACACGGGCTCCGGCAACGGCCTTCAGTGGCCGCTCGTCGCCTTCAGGCCCACCACCGCGACGAGAAGCAGACAGACGAAGAAGATCCGGGCCGCCGTGGCCGGCTCGCCAAGCACCACCATGCCGAGCACCGCCGCACCGGCGGCACCGATCCCCACCCACACGCCGTACGCCGTACCGATCGGCAGCGTCTTGGCGGCCTGCGACAACAGCACCATGGAAGCGACGATCCCGAGGCCGGTGAGCACACTGGGCACCGGACGCGTGAAGCCGTCGGTGTACTTCATCCCGATCGACCAGCCCACTTCGAGCAGACCGGCGACAACTAGCAGAACCCATGCCATGACGGCACCTCCGAGACGCGTGAGGAACTGAGCGGGTGCGTCGTCTTGTCCTGACCCGGTACGACGCGTCTCGTCGGGGTCCCACCACCGTAGCAAAGGGCAGGCGAAAGGGCTGGTGACCGCGGTCACCAGCCCTCGCGCGAGCCCCGGCGGCAGGGCCGCGCGCCGCTACGGATTCAGCCCCGGCCGGCTACAGATACAGCCCGGTCGCGTCCACCGAAACCCGCTCGGACGCCACCGCGTGCAGATCGCGCTCCCGCATCAGGACGTACGCCACGCCCCGCACCTCGACCTCCGCCCGGTCCTCGGGGTCGTACAGGACCCGGTCGCCCGGCTCCACCGTGCGCACGTTCTGGCCGACCGCGACCACCTCGGCCCAGGCGAGCCGCTTGCCGACGGCGGCGGTCGCCGGAATGAGGATGCCGCCGCCCGAACGCCGCTCGCCCTCAGGGGTGTCTGACCGGACGAGCACACGGTCGTGCAACATCCGGATGGGCAGCTTGTCGTGGGTGTTCTCGCTCACGACGACGAACCTACCCGCACACGCGCCGGGCGTACGCCGAAGGGTCGGGCACGCTCAGGAACGCCGCTTCTTCGCCGACAGGGCGAACAGCCCCACCAGTCCGACCACGACGAGCGCGACCGGCACGATGCGCTCCACGCGGGGCGCCCCGTCCTCGGACACGAACTGCGCCTTCACATCACTCACCGCGCGGTTCACCGCGACGTACGCACGTCCCGCGGTGTGGTCCACGGTCGAGGCGAGCCGCGCCTTCGCGTCGCCGACGATCGTGGACGGGTGCAACCGCACCCCGATCTCGTCGAGCGTCACCGCGAGCTGGTCCCGCCGGCTCCTGATGTCCGCCTCGATCTGCGCAGGGGTCCTGGCTTCCGACACTGCGCCGCCTCCGGTGGTCGTATGGGGTCATCCGTCCTCCACAGTCTGTCAGCTCCGCCGCCCATGCACTGTCACAGGCCCCCATTAGGCTCTGTCGGTGTACACCCCGCCCTCGGCCATCCCGGAGGAAACCCCATGAGCGAGCGACTTCAGCCCGGCGACACCGCGCCCGCCTTCACCCTGCCCGACGCCGACGGCAACGAGGTCTCGCTCGCCGCCCACAAGGGCCGCAAGGTCATCGTGTACTTCTACCCCGCCGCCCTGACCCCCGGCTGCACCAAGCAGGCGTGCGACTTCACGGACAACCTGGAACTGCTCACCGGCGCCGGATACGACGTCATCGGCGTCTCCCCCGACAAGCCGGAGAAGCTGGCGAAGTTCCGCGAGAAGGAGTCCCTCGAGGTCACGCTGGTCGGCGACCCGTCGAAGGAGGTCCTGGAGGCGTACGGGGCGTACGGCGAGAAGAAGCTGTACGGCAAGACGGTGACCGGGGTCATCCGCTCGACGGTGGTCGTGGACGAGGACGGCAAGGTGGAGCGCGCCCTGTACAACGTGAAGGCCACGGGCCACGTAGCCAAGATCATCAAGGACCTGGGCGTCTGACCCCGGGCGGGGCGGCCCCGCCCTGCACAGCGCCCCGCCCCGCCCCGCCCTTGCACAGCCCCGCCCGACGGGGAAGCGGGATGGGGCTTTCCGCATTTCGGGTGTGACTGTCCGTTATTCGGTTCGTTACTCCGTACGAGGCTGCGAACGTGCGGCCGGGACGGAGGGATCGTGGGCACGAGCCCGTACACCGGGGAGAGGCTGGCCGAGGCGGCCGGCTCTTCCCGCACCCTGTCGGAGGCGCTGGCCAAGCTGGGGGTCGACCCCAAGGGGGGATCGCGGCGGTACATACGCGAGCGCATGCGGAGGCTGGGCATCGACGTCGCGCACTTCGAGCGGGAGGGGGCCCGCTGGACGCGGGAGGTCCTTGAGCCGGTGGTCGCGAACTCGACGAACATGTGCGAGGTACTGCGCCGGCTGGGCCTCGAAGTAGTCGGCGGCCATCACACGCACATCACTCGGCGCGTCAAGGCGTACGGGATCGACACTTCGCACTTCCGGCCTCCCTCGCGAGCCGGGGAAACGCGGCGGCGAGCACCCGAAACGCTGCTCGTCGAGCAAGAACCGGCCACGGCGCGACGGATACCGAGCGACCGGCTTAAGCGCGCGATGGCAATCCTGGGCACGACCGAACTCTGCGCCATGTGCGGCACCGAACCGGCCTGGCGAGGCAAGCCACTCCCGCTCGAAGTCGATCACATCGACGGGGACTGGCGGAACAACCGCATCGAAAACCTGCGGCTCCTCTGCCCCAACTGCCATTCCACAACGGACAGTTACCGCGGTCGAGGCAAGGCCGGGAAAGCGGGGGCGCGGTGAGCTCGACCTCGCGGTACACACGTGCACGGCTCGTGGAGGCGGCACAGGCCTGTAAGGACATCGACGAGGTCGTCGCGTTCTTCGGCGCTCCGCCCGCCGGGCATCTGCGCCGCTACTTGTTCAAGCGCTTCGCGCACTATGGCATCGACGTCTCGCACTTTCGGCGGCGCAGCCACCGGCGGACGAGCCCTCGCCCCCGCAGTACGGAGCTTCGCAGCGCCGTGGCCGCATCGGTCTCGATCGCTGATGTGCTTCGGCGCCTCGGCAGACCGGACCGTACGAGTGAGCGGACGGCCCTGCGCAAGTGGATAGCCGAAGAAGCCCTCTCCACGGAACACTTTCTCGGACAGGCCCACCAACGCGGCAAGCCGCGGCCCATTCCGGGGAGAGGCGAGGGCGTGCTGGCGAGGCACAGCAGCACGCGTCGCACCAGGACCGTCCATCTGCGACAGGCACTACGCGAGGTCGGCGTCCCCGAACGGTGCGACGAGTGCGGTACGGGGCCCGAGTGGCTGGGCAGGCCCATGACCCTGGAGGTCGACCACATCAACGGCGACTGGAGCGACGACCGGCGCGAGAACCTGCGGCTGCTCTGCCCCAACTGCCACGCGATCACCAGCACCTGGTGCCGAGGAGGGGAACACCGAGGAGCCCGCTAGGAACTCCTGCGCCGGAACAGCTGCTTGCCAGTACCATGGCAGGCGGCTGGCGGCCGTTGCTGAATGGTATAAGCGGAGGTTTTAGGTGCCTCTGGGCGTTTTCGCCCATGTGGGTTCGAATCCCATCGGCCGCACCCACGTAAGGGCGCCCCGGTCACGGGGCGCCCTTTACGCTGCCTCAGCCCACCAGCTCCCGCACCACCGGCACCAGCGCCCGGAACGCCTGCCCGCGGTGGCTGATCGCGTTCTTCTCGTCCGCCGTCAGCTCCGCGCACGTGCGGGTCTCGCCGTCCGGCTGGAGGATCGGGTCGTAGCCGAAGCCGCCCGTGCCGGCGGGGCTGTGGCGCAGGGTGCCGAGGAGGCGGCCTTCCACGACGCGTTCCGTGCCGTCGGGCAGGGCGAGGGCGGCGGCGCAGGCGAAGTGGGCGGCGCGGTGTTCGTCGGCGATGTCGGAGAGCTGGGCGAGCAGGAGGTCGAGGTTGGCCCTGTCGTCGCCGTGGGTGCCGGACCAGCGGGCGGAGAAGATGCCGGGGGCTCCGTTGAGGACGTCGACGCAGAGGCCGGAGTCGTCGGCGACGGCGGGCAGGCCGGTGGCCTGGGCGAGGGCGTGGGCCTTGAGGAGGGCGTTCTCGGCGAAGGTGACGCCGGTTTCCTTGACGTCGGGGATCTCGGGGTAGGCGTCGGCGCCCACGAGTTCGTGGGGCAGGCCTGCGGCGGCGAGGATGGCGTGGAGTTCGGTGACTTTGCCGGCGTTGCGGGTGGCGAGGATCAGGCGGGTCATGTCCACCAGTATCGGGGCCCGCCCCCGGCTCGCCGGATCAGGGCGTGCAGACCTTGCCGATTTCCTTGGCCGCGGCGGTGACACCGCTGATGTCGGGGGTGTTGTCGCCGTTCTTGATGGCGGAACGGACGTTGTCCACGGCCTTGTTGAGGTCGTCGACGGCCTGGGAGAGGTCGGCGTTGCCGGTCGTGTTCTTCAGGGTCGACAGTTGTCGGTCGATGTCGTTGAGCGCCCGGTCGGCCTGGGCGGGGTTGTCCGTGGCGTTGCCGACCGCCTTGCCCAGGTTGTCGACGCTGTTGGCGATGGCCTGTGCGGTGTTGACGCAGTCGATGGCCTTGTCGATGGCCCCGCAGCCGGCGGTGACGGTGACGGCCAGGGCCGCGGTGGCGACGGCGAGCACGGTTCGGCGCATCGGACGGGTCCTCCCCAGGGGTTCCGGATGGCGTTCCGCGCGGCTGGCATCGCTTCCGGAAGGTGCGGACGGGCGTACGGCAGACCCGTACGCCCGTGCTCGTAGGGACGCGGGGAGCGCCCTGCTCGGTTGCTTGTCTACTCTCCGGAGACGGCGGCCAGCGCGCGGAGTTGGAGGGCGGCGAGGTCGGCGCAGCCTCCGGTGGCGAGGTCGAGGAGGGCGTTGAGTTCCTTGCGGTCGAAGGGCTCGGCCTCGGCGGTGCCCTGGACTTCGACGAAGCGGCCGTCGCCGGTGCAGACGACGTTCATGTCGGTTTCGGCGCGTACGTCTTCCTCGTAGCAGAGGTCGAGGAGGGGGGCGCCGTCGACGATGCCGACGGAGACGGCGGAGACGGTGCCGGTGAGGGGCTGGCGGCCGTGCTTGATGAGCTTCTTGCCCTGGGCCCAGGTGACGGCGTCGGCGAGAGCGACGTAGGCGCCGGTGATGGCGGCGGTGCGGGTGCCGCCGTCGGCCTGGAGGACGTCGCAGTCCAGGACGATGGTGTTCTCGCCGAGCGCCTTGTAGTCGATGACGGCGCGCAGGGAGCGTCCGATGAGGCGGGAGATCTCGTGGGTGCGGCCGCCGATCTTGCCGCGGACGGATTCGCGGTCGCCGCGGGTGTTGGTGGAGCGGGGCAGCATCGAGTATTCGGCGGTGACCCAGCCTTCGCCGCTGCCCTTGCGCCAGCGCGGGACGCCTTCGCTGAAGGAAGCGGTGCAGAAGACTTTGGTGTCGCCGAAGGAGACGAGGACGGAGCCCTCGGCGTGCTTGCTCCATCCGCGTTCGATGGTGACGGGTCGGAGCTGTTCGGGGGTGCGGCCGTCGATTCGAGACATGGCCATGAGCCTAGGCGATTCGGGTGGGGCGGGTCCCCCCTGTCGGGCGTACGCGGGCGGGCGGGGGGGTGCGCGCCGGTGTACGTGACGGTGCTCGCGGACGCGAAAGGCCGGCCCCGTCGGGGGCCGGCCTTTGCGGTGTGGGTTCAGCGACTCACATCATGTCTTCGATGTCCGCGGCGATGGGGTCCGCGTCGGTGCCGATGACGACCTGGATGGCGGTGCCCATCTTGACGACGCCGTGGGCGCCGGCGGCCTTGAGGGCGGCTTCGTCGACCTTGCTCGGGTCGATGACCTCGGTGCGCAGGCGCGTGATGCAGCCTTCGACCTCTTCGATGTTCTCGATACCGCCGAGGCCGGCGACGATCTTCTCAGCCTTGCTGGCCATGTGTCTCTCCTGGTTCTGAAGAACGCTGTGTCGGCCCACGGTAGGTCCGCTTTGTCACGGTAACCCACGTTTGGC
The DNA here is from genome assembly GCF_036014195.1 of Streptomyces sp. NBC_00442. Taxonomy (NCBI): domain Bacteria; kingdom Bacillati; phylum Actinomycetota; class Actinomycetes; order Kitasatosporales; family Streptomycetaceae; genus Streptomyces; species Streptomyces sp. NBC_00442. The sequence continues at coordinate 4,822,356 of NZ_CP107918.1, read as the reverse complement.
CCAGCTATGCGCGCGGGCGCATTCTGCCTGGCCAAGGATGGCGATCACCGGAGCCATGTCCCACGAGGGGCCCCTCCGGACGATACCGCAACTGGTCTACACCAGTGTGCCAACGCCCGTCCGAGCCGGCTTGTTCCCGCAAGCCTGGAGGTTGCCGATGAGCAGCAGCAGCGCGCCCGCACTCCCCCGGCCCACATGGTGGAACGGGCTGTTCCAGGGAATGCAGAAGATGGGCCGCAGCCTCCAGTTGCCGATCGCGGTGCTGCCCGCGGCGGGCATCCTCAACCGGTTCGGGCAGGACGACATGTTCGGCAAGACCGGGCTCGGCTGGGACGACGTGGCGAAGGTGTTCGCGGGCGCGGGTGGCGCACTGCTCAACGGGTCGCTCGGGCTGCCGCTGCTGTTCTGCGTGGGTGTCGCCATCGGCATGGCGAAGAAGTCCGACGGCTCGACCGCGCTGGCGGCGGTCGCCGGCTTCCTCGTGTACTACGGGGTGCTTCTGGAGTTCCCCAAGGACTGCGCGGCCGGCTCCACGCTCACCGCGGGCGCCTGTGTGGCCAAGGACGGCACCGCGGTTCTCGCCACCTACCAGAACCCGGGCGTGTTCGGCGGCATCGTGATGGGCCTGCTCACGGCGTACTTCTGGCAGCGGTTCCACCGTACGAAGCTGGTGGACTGGCTCGGCTTCTTCAACGGGCGCCGCCTCGTGCCGATCATCATGTCCGGGGTCGCGATCGTGTTCTCGGTGCTGTGCCTGTTCGTGTGGCCGCCGGTCGGTGACGCGCTGACCAGCTTCAGCAAGTGGCTGGTGGACCTGGGCGCGCTCGGGTCCGGCATCTTCGGTGTCGCCAACCGCGCGCTGCTCGTGATCGGCCTGCACCAGTTCCTGAACACCTTCGTCTGGTTCCAGTTCGGCGACTTCACCAAGCCCGACGGCACGGTCGTGCACGGCGACATCCCGCGCTTCCTCGCGGGCGACCCGACGGCGGGACAGTTCCAGACCGGCTTCTTCCCGATCATGATGTTCGCCCTGCCGGCGGCGGCGCTCGCGATCGCGCACTGCGCCAAGCCGCACCGCCGCAAGGAGGTGGGCGGCATGATGCTCTCGGTCGGCCTGACCTCGTTCGTCACGGGCATCACCGAGCCGATCGAGTACTCCTTCGTCTTCATCGCGCCGCTGCTGTACGCGATCCACGCGGTACTGACGGGTGTGTCGATGGCGGTGAGCTGGGGGCTCGGCGTCAAGGACGGCTTCAGCTTCTCGGCGGGTCTGATCGACTACGCCATCAACTGGAGCCTGGCGACGAAGCCCTGGATGATCATTCCGATCGGGCTGTGTTTCGCGGTCGTCTACTACACCCTGTTCCGCTTCGCGATCACCAAGTTCAACCTGCCGACGCCGGGGCGCGAGCCGGACGCGGATGAGCTGGAGGAGGAGAACACCAGGGCCTAGCCCCCGCCGGCCCGGCCAGGGCCGTTCCTCGCTCATCCGTCAGGCCCTCGGACCTCGTGGTCCGGGGGCCTTCGGCATGCCCCGGCGCCGCCCAACGGCCCCCCGACGACAACGAAATGGTCACGGCGCGAAGTCGGTGTTGCCCTGATTGCCGGGTATGGCTCAGGCCACAAAAAACGAAGGTTCCTTATCTAACCCTCACCGTGCTACAACTGGTCTACACCACTCATTGGTGTAGACCACGCGGGCTTGACCGCGTTCCCCTGAGACGCCGCCGTCCCCCCGTATTTTCCCATGCCCCCGGGCGGCGCCTTGCCCTACTGGAGGATGTTGATGAGTACGGCCACCGCGAAGGCGGCGCCCGCGAAGAAGCGGGGATCCGGCCTGTTCCAGGGTCTGCAGAAGGTCGGCCGCAGCTTGCAGCTGCCGATCGCCGTGCTGCCGGCCGCGGGCATTCTGCTCCGCCTCGGCCAGGACGATGTCTTCGGCAGCAAGGGCCTCGGCTGGGACAACGTCGCCAAGGTCTTCGGCGGTGCCGGCGGCGCTCTGCTCGACGCCTCGTTCGGCCTGCCCCTGCTGTTCTGCATAGGCGTGGCGATCGGCTTCGCCAAGAAGGCCGACGGCTCGACCGCGCTCGCCGCGGTGGTCGGCTTCATGACGTACTACGCCGTGATCCACCAGTTCCCGATCGACGTCGCGGGCGCCAAATACACCAGCACCGGCCTGTTCGGCGGGGCGTACCTGAAGGACGGCGCAGTCACCGCGGCGACCTTCCAGAACCCGGGCGTCCTCGGCGGCATCATCCTCGGCCTGCTGAGCGCCGTGCTGTGGCAGAAGTTCCACCGCACCAAGCTCGTCGACTGGCTCGGCTTCTTCAACGGCCGTCGCCTCGTCCCGATCATCATGGCCTTTGTCGGCACCGCCCTCGGCATCCTCGTGGTCCTGGGCTGGGAGCCGATCGGTGACGTCATCACCAGCTTCGGCAAGTGGATCACCGGTCTCGGCGCCGCGGGTGCCGGCCTCTTCGGCCTGATCAACCGTGGTCTGCTGCCCATCGGCATGCACCAGTTCGTCAACACCGTCTCCTGGTTCCAGATCGGCGACTTCACCAAGCCCGACGGCACCATCGTCCACGGTGACCTGACCCGATTCTTCGCCGGTGACCCGTCCGCCGGACAGTTCATGTCGGGCTTCTTCCCGATCATGATGTTCGGCCTTCCGGCCGCCGCGCTCGCCATCGCGCATGCTGCTCGCCCCGAGCGCCGCAAGGCCGTCCTCGGCATGATGATCTCGCTGGCCCTCACCTCGTTCGTCACCGGTGTGACCGAGCCGATCGAGTTCTCGTTCATGTTCATCGCGCCGGTGCTCTACGCCATCCACGCGGTCCTGACAGCGCTCTCCATGCTCGTGACCTGGGCCCTCGGTGTGCACGCCGGCTTCACCTTCTCGGCGGGCGCGATCGACTACCTGCTGAACTGGAACCTCGCGACCAAGCCCTGGCTGATCATCCCGATCGGCCTCGTCTTCGGAGCGATCTACTACGTCCTGTTCCGCTTCGCCATCACGAAGTTCAACCTCACCACCCCGGGCCGCGAGCCCGAGGAAGAGGTCGAGGACCTCACGAAGGCGTAAGCCCCGCGCCCCAGCGCACGAAGGCCCCCGGAACCGCACGGTTCCGGGGGCCTTTCGCGTCGGCGGGGCCAGACGCGGGGGGTCAGATCTCGTACACCGCGCCCGGCGCGGCCAGCTCCGTGGGACCGGAGTAGACCGACCGGGCGTCCGCCAGGTTGATCTCGCCGTCCGTCCACGGCGGGATGTGCGTGAGCACCAGACGCCCGGCCCCGGCGCGCGCCGCGTGCTCGCCGGCCTCGCGGCCGTTGAGGTGGAGCGCCGGGATGTCCTCCTTGCCGTGCGTGAAGGACGCCTCGCACAGGAACAGGTCGGCACCCTCGGCCAGTTCGTCGAGGGCGGGGCACGGGCCGGTGTCCCCGGAGTACGTGAGGGAGCGCCCGGCGTGCTCGACGCGGACGCCGTACGCCTCGACGGGGTGCTCGACCCGTTCCGTACGCACCGAGAAGGGGCCGATGTCGAAGGAGCCCGGCTTCAGGGTGTGGAAGTCGAAGACCTCGCTCATCGACGAGGCGGAGGGGGTGTCCGCGTAGGCGGTGGTCAGGCGCTGCTCGGCACCCTCGGGTGCGTACACCGGCATCGGGGCGCAGCGGCCGCCCTCGTGGCGGTAGTAGCGGGCGACGAAGTAGCCGCACATGTCGATGCAGTGGTCGGCGTGCAGATGCGACAGGAAGATCGCGTCGAGGTCGTACAGGCCGATGTGACGCTGCAGCTCACCGAGGGCCCCGTTGCCCATGTCGAGGAGCAGCCGGAAGCCGTCTGCCTCAAGGAGGTAGCTGGAACAGGCCGATTCCGCGGACGGGAACGACCCGGAGCAGCCGACGACGGTGAGCTTCATGGAGCGTGAACCTCCGGAACAGAGGGGCCAGGCGAAGCCTGTCGCTGCGGGGCGGACGGGGGCGGGGTGAGACCGCGGGTAAGGGCTTGCGGTGCGTCGAGCGTAAGGCGCGTCAAGGCCGCTCGCTCCTTCGGAGCGGGCCGTTGTGGGGGAAGTCACCGCCAAGTCCACTCTTCCCCCGTAGCGCCAAGGGTGCAGGTGTACGGGCGTGGGGCCGGGGCGGCCCGAAGTCAGCACAGGGGTTCGATCATGTCGGCGCTGCGGGGTCCTCGTCGCCTGTCCGACCGCCGGTCGAAGGAGGGCGCGGCGCCGGTGGCGCAGCCGGTAACGTCTGCGGCATGGACACGTCGTGGTGGCTGGCGCTCGGCGCCGTGGTGGCGCTCGCGCTGGTCGCGGCGCTCGCGGACGGGCGGGGGCGTGCGCGGCGCGGCCCCGGGGGGCGGAAGCGGCCGCCCGGTCGGCCGGCGGGTCCCCGGCGGGCCGCGGGGCGGGTGCCGAGGGCCGGGGAGATCTGGTGGGCGGAGGTGCCCTACGAGGACGTGCCCGGTGCCAAGGACCGTCCGTGTCTGGTGCTGCGGGTGCGGGGCGACACGGCGACCGTCGCGAAGATCACCAGCAAGTACCACGACGAGCGGGCGGGGGTCATCCCGCTGGCGCCCGGCACGGTCGCCGACGCGCAGGGCCGGCCCAGTTTCCTGGAGACGGACGAGCTGCGCGAGGTGGGGGTGTGGGCGTTCCGGCGCCGGGTGGGCGTGGTCGACCCGGCCCTGTGGGACCAGGTCCGCCACCTCGCCGGGTGACGCACCCCGGTCCCTTCCGAACGGGCCGTCGGGCCCGGGGTCGTATCCGGCCCGAATCCGTCGGGCCGGAACCCGTCAGGCGCCAACCCATCACGCCCGGACCCGTCAGGCCCGAACCCGTCACGCCCTGACCCGTCAGGCCCGAACCCGTCAGGCCCAGAGCTGGCCGTGCAGGGTCTCGATCGCGGCCTCCGTCGTCGGCGCGGTGTAGACGCCGGTCGACAGGTACTTCCAGCCGCCGTCCGCGACGACGAAGGCGATGTCGGCGGGCGTGCCCGCCTTGACGGCCTTCTTGCCGACGCCGATCGCCGCGTGCAGGGCCGCGCCCGTGGAGACGCCCGCGAAGATGCCCTCCTGCTGGAGCAGTTCGCGGGTGCGGGTCACCGCGTCGGCCGAGCCGACCGAGAAACGGGTGGTCAGGACCGAGGCGTCGTACAGCTCCGGCACGAAGCCCTCGTCGAGGTTGCGCAGGCCGTAGACCAGGTCGTCGTAGCGGGGTTCGGCGGCGACGATCTGGACGCCGGGGACGTTCTCGCGCAGGTAGCGGCCCACACCCATCAGGGTTCCGGTGGTGCCGAGGCCCGCCACGAAGTGGGTGATGGAGGGCAGGTCGGCGAGGATCTCCGGGCCCGTGGTGGCGTAGTGCGCGCCCGCGTTGTCCGGGTTTCCGTACTGGTAGAGCATGACCCAGGAGGGGTTCTCGGCCGCCAGTTCCTTGGCGACCCGGACGGCCGTGTTGGAGCCGCCCGCCGCCGGGGACGGCACGATCTCGGCGCCCCACATCGCGAGCAGGTCGCGGCGCTCCTGCGAGGTGTTCTCCGGCATCACGCACACGATGCGGTAACCCTTGAGCTTCGCCGCCATCGCGAGCGAGATGCCGGTGTTGCCGCTGGTCGGTTCGAGAATGGTGCAGCCCGGCGTCAACCGGCCGTCCTTCTCTGCCTGTTCGACCATGTGCAGGGCCGGCCGGTCCTTGATGGAACCGGTCGGGTTGCGGTCCTCCAGCTTGGCCCAGATGCGTACGTCGTCCGAGGGGGACAGGCGCGGGAGGCGGACCAGCGGGGTGTTGCCGACCGCGGCGAGCGGGGAGTCGTAGCGCATGTCAGACGGAACCGCCCGCGACGGCGGGCAGGATCGTGACGTTGTCGCCGTCGGTCAGCTTGGTGTCGATGCCGTCGAGGAAGCGGACGTCCTCGTCGTTGAGGTACACGTTCACGAAGCGGCGCAGGTTGTCGCCGTCGACGATGCGCTCGCGGATGCCGGTGTGCCGGGCGTCGAGGTCGTGGAGCAGGTCGGCGAGGGTGGCGCCGCTGCCCTCGACGGCCTTGGCGCCGTCGGTGTAGGTGCGGAGGATGGTCGGGATGCGGACCTCGATGGCCATGGCGTGGGCTCCTGATCGGAAGGGAGAGGCAGGTGGGCGCGGCTCGGGCTCGGGTCCGCGCGCCGCATGTCCTGGGACGTGCGGTGGTGCGTTGGTGCGGGTGGCGACCGCCGCGGTGCGGTGGTGCCGGTCCGGGCGCGCGGCGTCAGACGGCTGCGCGGGCCGTACAGATCGCGCTGGCGAGGCGGCACAGGTCGACGTGCAGCCGCGCCACGAGCAGCAGGGCGGGGCCGCTGCTCGGCGTCTTGTCGCTCACGTCGTTCGAAACCATGGGGTCATCGTATAGATTCCCGGCCCCCTTCCAGGAATGTGATCTCGCATCCTGGACCGATCTTGCTCAGGATGTGGTCAGCCGGGTCGGGGGCCCCGCCGGTGCGCGGTCCCGGCCCCGCCCGGCGGCAGGTAGACGACGGTGGGGGCACCGGTGGCCGGGTGGGCACTCACCTCGGCGTCGACCCCGTAGACCTCGCGCACCAGCTCGGCGGTGAGGACCTCGGCGGGCGGGCCCGTCGCGACGATGCGGCCCGCGGCGAGGACGCAGAGGCGGTCGCAGTAGTACGCGGCGAGGTTCAGGTCGTGCAGCGCGAAGAGGTTGACCGTGCCCAACTCCCTTACCAGGGAAAGGATTTCGAGCTGGTAGCGGATGTCGAGGTGGTTGGTCGGCTCGTCCAGGACGACGACGTCCGGCCGCTGTACGAGGGCTCGGGCGACGAGGGCGCGCTGGCGTTCGCCGCCGGACAGGGACGGGAAGGGGCGGGCGGCGAGGTCCGCGATGCCGACGCGGGCGAGCGCGTCGCGGACGAGGGCGCCGTCGGCGGCGGTGTCGGCCTCCCAGAAGCGGTGGTGCGGGGAGCGGCCCATGGCGACGATCTCGCGCACGCTCAGCTCGATGCCGCCTGCCTCGGCGTCCTGCGGGACGGTCGCGATGCGGCGGGCGCGGGCCTTGGCGGGCAGGGCGTGCAGGTCGGCGCCGTCGAGCAGGACGCGTCCCGCGGTGGGGCGCAGGGTCGCGTAGACGCAGCGCAGCAGGGTGGTCTTGCCGCTGCCGTTGGGGCCGACCAGGCCGATGGTCTCGCCGTCGGCGGCCTCCAGGGTGATGTCGTGGAGCAGGGTGCGGCCCCGGGGCGTGGTGTACGCGAGCGACTCGGCGCGCAGGGTCGTCATGCGGGGCCGCCTTCCGCGCGGGCGCCGCGGCCGCGCAGCATCCACAGGAAGAACGGGCCTCCGGTGAGCGCGGTGAGCACGCCGACGGGGATGTCCTGCGGGGCGGCGACGGTGCGGGCGGCGAGGTCGGCGACGACGAGGAAGGCGGCGCCGCCGAGTGCCGCGACGGGCAGGAGGGTGCGGTGGGCGGCGCCGGCCACCATGCGGGCGGCGTGCGGAACCATCAGGCCGACGAAGCCGATCGCCCCGGTGTACGCGACGAGGGCGCCGGTGAGCAGCGAGGTGAGCACGAAGGCGGAGGCGCGGAAGCGGCCCGCGTCGAGGCCGAGGACGGTGGCGCCCTCCTCGCCGACGAGCAGCAGGTCCAGGGGGCGGGCCAGGGCGATCAGGACGAGGGTGCCGATCGTGAGGGCGGCGGCGGGCAGGGCGAGCATGTCCCAGCGGGCGCCGCCGAGTCCGCCGAGCGTCCAGTGCAGGACTTCCTGTACGTGTTCGGCGCGGGCGGAGGTGACGAGGATCAGGCTGGTGAGCGCGGACAGGACGTAGGAGACGGCGACCCCGGCGAGGACGAGACGGCCGCCCGTCATGGATCCGGCGCGTCCGGCCAGGGCGTACACGAGGAGGAGCGCGGCCAGCGCCCCCGCGAACGCGGCGGCCGGGAGGGCGATGGTGGTGGCCGCCCCGGCCCCCGCGCCGAGCACGATCACGGCGACGGCCCCGGCGGAGGCGCCGCTGGAGACGCCGAGCAGGAAGGGGTCGGCGAGCGGATTGCGCACCAGGGCCTGGAGGACGGTCCCGATGACGGCGAGCCCGGCTCCGGTGACGGCGCCGAGCACCACGCGGGGCGCCCTGACCTCCAGGACGATCGTGCGGTACGGGCCGGGTTCGGCGGCGCCGGTGACGATGGCCAGTACGTCGCCGGCCGGTATCCGCACCGAGCCGAGCGCGAGCCCGGCGGTCGCCGCGGCCAGCAGCACGAGGGCAAGGCCCGCGAGGAGGAGGGAGTAGCGCGTGCGCGGGGTCACTCCCCCGTCCCCGCCCGCAGCTGCGTCGCCAGCTTGGTCACCGCGTCCGGTGCCCGGACGCCCGTGACCATGTCGGACAGGGGCAGGACGGCGAAGCTGTTGTTCTTGACGGCGGGGACGGACGCGAGGGCCGGGTCGTCGCGCAGGCGCTTCTTCTTGGCTTCCGCGCTCGTGCCCCCGTAGTCGAGGATCAGGATGGTCTCGGGGGCGCGGGCCACCACGTTCTCCCAGCTCGCGTCGCCGAAGGACGTCGTGCTCAGGTCGTCCGCGAAGACGTTGCGGCCGCCCGCCCGCGTCACGATGTCGTTGCCGATGCCCTTGCCGCCGACCGTGAACGCCGTCTTGTCGCCGCTGTCGTAGACGAACACCGGGACGGGCTCCGCGCCCTCGCGGGCCGTGCGGGTGCGTGCGTTGGTGGCCTGGGCCGACGTCACCCACGACTCGGCCCGGTCGGCCACCCCGAAGGTCCGGCCGACCTCGCGGACCTCCCGGTACACGTCGTCCATCGTGGTCGCCGCGCCGTGCGGGCAGTTCTCCACGTTGAGGCGGGAGGTGATGCCGCTCTTGGCGAGGGCCTCGCGTCCGCGGCCCTCGCTCGCCGCGAACGCGGAGGCGTAGCCGCCGTAGACGAAGTCCGGGTTCACCGAGAGGAGCTTCTCGTACGAGGGGTACTCGGCGGCCAGGACGGGGACCGAGCGGTAGTCCGCCGCGTACCTCGGCAGGACCTCGTCGTCCATGTAGGCGGTCGCGGCGAGGGACTTGGCGAGGCCCAGCTCCAGCATCACTTCCGTGGCGTGCTGGTTCATCGTCACCGCCCGCTTCGGGGGCGCGGTGTACGTCGTCGTGACGCCGCAGTTGGTGACCGTGTACGGGAAGCCGGGGGCGGAGCCGCCCGCGGCCTCGGGCTGCGCGCGCGTCGTGCACGCGGCGAGCGGGAACAGCAGGGCGGCGGCGAGTGCCGCGCGGCGCCAGAGCATGGCCGGGCTCCTCCAAGGGGATTCCGCGTCCCCTGTCGACGGGAGAAGGCGGCAGGCCAGTTCCTGGCTTCCCGCACCGAGGAGCTCGGTGCGGGTCACAGTGGCGGGACCGTGCCGGATTCACACCGGCTTCCTGGGCCCTGCCGCCCAATGATCGAAAGTGCGTACGGCCAGTATGCCCGGGATTCGTCCGTACGCGTATTCGTCAGTACGCCTCTACGACCCTTACATCTTCCTCCGTGATCACGCCGTCCACGATGCGGTACGAGCGGAACTGGAACTCCCCGGCCCCGTCCGTGTCCGCCGTCGACACCAGGACGTAGTGCGCGCCGGGCTCGTTGGCGTACGTCACGTCGGTGCGCGAGGGGTAGGCCTCGGTCGCGGTGTGGGAGTGGTAGACGATCACCGGCTCCTCGTCGCGGTCGTCGAGGTCGCGGTAGAGCTTGAGGAGGTCCTGCGAGTCGAACTCGTAGAACGTGGGCGAGCGGGCCGCGTTGAGCATCGGGATGAAGCGCTCGGGGCGGCCGGTGCCGGCCGGGCCCGCGACCACACCGCACGCCTCGTCGGGGTGGTCGGCGCGGGCGTGCGCGACGAGCTGGTCGTACAGGGCCTGGGTGATGGTCAGCATGTCGGCAAGAATAAGCATGCGGGCCGTTCCGTATCGAGGTGCGATACGGAACGGCCCGCATGGTGAGAAGACGCAGGTCAGAGGAGCTGAAGAACAGGGGCGGCGAAGAGCCTCAGCTGCGCTTGGCGAACGCCTTGTTCTCGGGGTTCTTGGCCTTCAGGACCAGGTAGGAGACGCCAAGGATCAGGGCCCACAACGGCGCGCAGAACAGCGAGACGCGGGAGTCCTTGTCGATGCCCATCATCACGATGACCATGCCGATGAAGAGCAGCGCGAACCAGCTGGTGTACGGGGCGCCGGGGGCGCGGAAGCCGGACTTCGGCAGTTCGCCGCGGTCGGACTTGGCGCGGTAGCGGATCTGGCAGACCAGGATCATGATCCAGGCCCACATGCCGGAGATGGTGGCGAAGGAGACCACGTAGTCGAAGGCCTTGCCGGGCGCCACATAGTTGATCCACACGCCGACCAGCATGAGCGCCGCGGAGACCGAGGTGCCGACGAGCGGGGTGCCGCTCCTGGTGAGCTTGGTGAAGACCTTCGGGCCCTGGCCGTTGAGCGCGAGGTCGCGCAGCATGCGGCCGGTGGAGTACATGCCCGAGTTGCAGGAGGACAGGGCCGCGGTCAGGACGACGAAGTTGACGATCGCCGCGCCGATGCCGAGGCCCATCTTCTGGAAGGCGGCGACGAAGGGGCTCACGCCCGGCTGGAACTCGTGCCACGGGACGACCGAGAGGATCATGATCAGGGCGCCGATGTAGAAGACGGCGATGCGCCACGGCACGGTGTTGATGGCCTTGGGCAGGGTCTTCTCGGGGTCCTTGGACTCGCCCGCGGTCACGCCGACCAGTTCGACGGCGAGGAAGGCGAACATCACGATCTGGAGCGTCATCAGCGTGCCGCCGATGCCCTTGGGGAAGAACCCGTGGTCGTTCCAGAGGTTGGCGACGGTGGCGGTGTCCGCGGCGTCCGAGAAGCCGACGGTCAGGATGCCGGCGCAGATCAGGATCATGCCGACGATGGCGGTGACCTTGACCATGGAGAACCAGAACTCCAGCTCACCGAAGAGCTTCACGGAGATGAGGTTCACGGCGTACAGGATGAGCGTGAAGATCAGCGCGTAGGCCCATTGCGGGAAGCTCTTGTGGGTCCAGAAGGACATGTACTGGGCGGCCGCGGTGACTTCGGTGATGCCGGTGACGACCCAGAAGAGCCAGTACGTCCAGCCGGTCACGAAGCCCCAGAAGGGGCCGACGAACTCGCGGGCGTACTCCGAGAAGGAGCCCGACACCGGGCGGTACATGAGCAGCTCGCCGAGGGCGCGCATGATGAAGAAGATGACCAGGCCCGCGATGGCGTAGGCCAGGATGAGGCTGGGGCCGGCCTTCGAGATGGCCTTGCCCGCGCCGAGGAAGAGGCCGGTGCCGATGGCACCGCCGATCGCGATCATCTGGATCTGCCGGGCCCCGAGGCCCCGCTGGTATCCCTCGCCCGAGCTGTCGCCCGGAGCCTGGGCGGTCCCCGCGGCCTCAATGCCGGCAGGACGGTCTCCGTGCTGGTCGACCTGCGCTGAGGTCATGGTGGTGCGCCTTTCTCCATGCTGACCCGTCCGCCTCGGTCACGAAGCGTCGGATCAGGTCCTGATCCCCCCGGATGTGGATGGAGTGCCACCGGCGGTCTGCCGGTCGAAGCGCCCCCGGGAACATGGGTGGCGTCCCCGGGTGGTCGTGAAGATTTATCACGGCCTTATGGGTGATCCCCAGCGAGCTTTGTGGCGCAGACCACAGGAAGAAGCGGACAAAGGTCCGTCAATATGACAAAGCAGGTCGATGTGGTAACAGGATCGTTATCTGGATTTGAGCGTCCGCTGAGCGAACGCCCCTCAACCGGTCGATCGCTCAGGGCATGAGCGTTTCGATGAGTGTTTCCTGCAACACACCCAGCCACAGATAGGCCATCACCATCGGCTTGCGCGGGTCGTCGTCCGGCAGCCGGTACAGCTCGCCGCTCTCGTCCTCGTCGGTGATGTCGAGCCGGGTGGCGATCGTCAGGCGCAGGTCGTTGAGCGCGCCCAGCCACTGCCGCGCGTCCTCGGAGGTCAGCTTCAGGACGGCCCCGCCGTCGCCCTTGGGCGTCAGGGCATCGAGGCCGTGCACGACCGCGAGGGCGTCGCCGCGCTTGCGCGCGCGCAGGTCGTTCTCGGTGAAGCGTCTGAACTCGGCCGAATTGGCGCGCAGTTCGTCGCTCTCCTCGCTCGCGTACGCCTCGGGGAAGAGGCGGGCGAGAGCCGGATCGCTGGGCGGCTCGCTCGGGCCCTCGGCGAACAGGGCGGCCAGCGGGTCCGCGTCCTCGGCGGGCTCGTCGCCCGGACCGATGAGTTCGAGCAGCTGGACGGCGAGCGAGCGCAGGATGGCGATCTCGACCTCGTCGAGCGCCACGGCCGCGCCTCCGCGGGGCAGCGCCTCGAAGTGCCCGGCCATCAGCCGCGGTCCTGGGTGAGCGTGGCCCACAGGCCGTAGCCGTGCATCGCCTGCACGTCGCGTTCCATCTCCTCGCGGCTGCCGCTGGAGACCACGGCCCGTCCCTTGTGGTGCACGTCGAGCATCAGCTTGTGGGCCTTGTCCTTCGAGTAGCCGAAGTAGGACTGGAAGACGTACTGCACGTAGCTCATCAGGTTGACGGGGTCGTTGTGGACGAGCGTCACCCAGGGCACGTCGGGCTCGACGACGGGAAGGCTCGACTCCGCCGACTCGGGGCGTTCGATCTCTACGGGGGCAACGCTCACGACTCTGGGCGACCTTCGTCTCTTCTGCCGGGGGTCCGAGGGCCTGCCCCCGGACGGTGCGGCCTGCCGGGGATCCGGGGTGGGCCCCCAAAAATCACAGCCACGGCCTCCATGCTGCCACCCGGGGCGGGTCATCGCACAAACGGGCCCCTAGAAATCGTCAGAGTGACGAGTATTCGGGGTAGCATCCCCGCATGCCCCGTCACCGGGGCGATCTCCAGGACCCCCGGCCGGCCTGCGCCCGGCCCGGACGAAAGGGCGAGGTAGCTCGCTGTGAATGCCCCGGACCTCGGTCTGCCGGTGGACGTCCCGTCGACCGCGCTCTTCACCGACCAGTACGAGTTCACGATGCTCCAGGCCGCCCTGAAGGCCGGCACGGCCGAGCGGCGCTCGGTCTTCGAGGTCTTCACCCGCCGCCTGCCCGAGGGCCGCCGCTACGGCGTGGTCGGCGGCACCGGGCGCGTCCTGGACGCCGTCGAGAACTTCCGCTTCGACGCGGGCGTGCTCGGCTTCCTGCGCGAGAACGACATCGTCGACGAGCCCACCCTGCGCTGGCTCTCCTCCTACCGCTTCAGCGGCGACATCTGGGGCTACCCGGAGGGCGAGGTCTACTTCCCCGGCTCGCCGATCCTGCGCGTCGAGGGCTCCTTCGCCGAGTGCGTGCTCCTGGAGACCGTGATCCTCTCGATCCTCAACCACGACTCCGCGATCGCGGCCGCCGCATCGCGGATGTCCTCCGCCGCGGGCGGCCGCCCGCTGATCGAGATGGGCGCCCGGCGCACCCACGAGCTGTCCGCGGTCGCCTCCGCGCGCGCCGCCTACGTCGGCGGCTTCAGCACCACGTCCGACCTCGCGGCCGGCTTCCGCTACGGCATTCCCACCGTCGGCACCAGCGCCCACGCCTTCACCCTGCTCCACGACAGCGAGCGCGACGCCTTCCGGGCGCAGGTCGACTCGCTGGGCCGCGGCACGACCCTGCTCGTGGACACGTACGACGTCACCGAGGCGGTGCGCGCCGCCGTGGAGATCGCCGGGCCCGAGCTCGGCGCGGTCCGCATCGACTCCGGCGACCTGCTCCTGGTCGCCCACCGGGTGCGCCAGCAGCTCGACGAACTGGGCGCGACCGACACCAAGATCGTGGTCACCTCCGACCTCGACGAGTACGCCATCGCCTCGCTGGCCGCGGCCCCCGTGGACGCGTACGGGGTCGGCACCCAGCTGGTCACCGGCTCCGGGCACCCGACCTGCTCGATGGTCTACAAGCTGGTCGCCCGCGCCCGGTCCGCCGACCCGAAGGCGCCGCTGGTCCCGGTCGCCAAGAAGTCGCTCGGCGCGAAGTCCTCGATGGGCGGCCGCAAGTGGGCCGCGCGCCGCTCGGACGCGTACGGGATCGCCGAGGCCGAGGTCGTCGGCACCGGCGACGTGCCGACCGGGCTCGTCGAGCGCCAGCTCCTGGTCGAGCTGGTCAAGGGCGGCACGGTGGTGGCTCGCGAGCCGCTGGACACCGCCCGCGAGCGGCACATCGACGCGCTCGCGGCGCTGCCCATGTCCGCGAGCCAGCTCTCGCGCGGCGAGCCGGTCATCCCGACCGAGTACGTCTGAGCCGCCCGGCAGGGATTTCCGCCCCCGTTTGCCCCCTGCCGCGCGCCTCGCGAAGTCTCTACGCTCAAGGAACAGCCCTCTTTGGCCCCGGGCCCGCAGACCGAAGGACAGCCGACATGCACCGCGCCTTGATCGTCGTGGACGTCCAGAACGACTTCTGTGAGGGCGGCTCCCTCGCGGTCGCGGGCGGCGCAGACGTCGCCGCCGCCATCACCGACCTGGTGGGCCAGGCCGCCGGATCCGCCTACCGCCACGTGGTGGCCACCCGCGACCACCACATCGACCCGGGCGCGCACTTCTCGGACACGCCCGACTACGAGCACTCCTGGCCGGTGCACTGCGTGGCCGGCACCGAGGGCGTGGGCTTCCACCCCAACTTCGCGCCGGCCGTCGCCTGCGGGGCGATCGACGCGGTCTTCGACAAGGGCGCGTACGCGGCGGCCTACAGCGGTTTCGAGGGGCTCGACGAGAACGACGTCTCGCTGGCCGACTGGCTGCGCTCGCGGCAGGTGGCCGAGGTCGACGTGGTCGGCATCGCCACCGACCACTGTGTGCGGGCCACCGCCCTGGACGCGGTGCGGGCCGGCTTCGTGACCACCGTCCTGCTGGACCTCACGGCCGGAGTGGCCCAGCACACCACGTCGGCGGCCCTTGAGGAGATGCGGGCGGCGGGCGTCGAGCTGTCCGGCAAGCCCGTGGTGTAGCGCGCGGCTACTTGAGCAGCGCCCGTATCGGGTGCCAGAGCTCCTCGGTGGTCTCCGGGGCCGTGCGCCACAGCAGGCCGTCGGGGTGGTGCAGGACGGCCGTGATCTCGTCCAGGGTGGGCGGCGCGGTCTGGCCGCGCAGATAGACCGCCCGCAGGCCCAGATTGCGGAGCCTGGTCAGGGCCCGCGCCCGGTTCACGGCGTGCACCAGGACGCGCACGTCGGTACCCGGTGCCGCCGGGTTCGGCAGGGTCAGCGCGACGACCACGCTGCCTCCTGGCAACTTGCAATAACCTCCGCCGGGCATGCCGGACCACTCCCCCTGAAGGACGACGCGTTGGACTCGCTGTCAATAAGGACTCGTAGGACGCACCTAAACACGATCGGCCGCCGCCCGCTAGAGGGCGACGGCCGATCATGGTTTGACCTGCGGTTTTGACAATTACTTGGTGGAGGTGCCGACCTTCACCGTGATCGTCTGGCCGTTGGACGGCTGGTCGATGATGGAGATCTTGGTCCCGGTGTCAGGAACCTTGACGCTCCCCGTCGGGTTCTCGGCGTACCAGTACGTGCCCTTGTGGTCGTCGAAGACCGGGACGCCGGGCTGCGACTTGATCTTCGTCGCCACGTCCGCGTTGTGGAGCGTGAAGGCGTCCGTGCGGTACTGGCTGAACGGCGCGTCGAACGGCTGGATCTTGTTGCGGAGCAGCGTGCCGTTCGACCACTTCAGCGGCTTGGCGTGCGCGTCGACCGGCAGGATCAGACCCTGGCCGGGGTGGGCCGAGACGTTGTTGTCCTTCTGGGAGGTGTCCCAGAGCCAGATGAGCAGACCCTTCTGGTACGGGTAGTGCTCGACCCAGCTCGGACGGGTCTTGGAGAAGCCGAAGTTGTACGGGCCGACCTTGAGGGTCGTGTCGTACGAGACGTACTGGCGGTTCTCCGCGAGGTAGTACTGCGGGTAGTCGTTGGTGAAGGACTCCCCGATGCGGGTGAAGTTCTTCGCCGTCCAGCCGTTGTCGCCGCCCTCGGCGCCGTCGGTGACCACGGCGGTGCCGTCGGCGGTGACGGTGATCGCGTCGGCGGTGAAGCCCTTGCCGCCCGCGCCACCGTCCGTCTGGTAGCGGAAGCGGAGCTGGATCTGCTTGCCGGCGAACTGGTCGAGCGGGTACGACAGCTTCTTGTACGCGCCCGAGGCGTCGGTCAGGGCCGGCTTGTCGCTGGAGTCGCGCGGGATGGCCTTGCCGTCGGCGGTGCCGTCGATCGCGGTCCAGCTGGCGCCGTTGTCCGTGGAGACCTCGGTGTAGAGGAAGTCGTAGTCCTTCTCGATGTCCCACCAGCCCGAAAGGTCCAGGGACGCCTTGGACTTGCCGGTCAGGTCGACCGAGCGGGTCAGGGTGTTGTTGAGGTTGTCACCCATGCCGCTCCACCACTGCTTCGAACCCTCGACGGGCTTGACGACGGTGGTGGTGACTTCCTTCTTGGGCAGCTCGACGACGAGCGCCTGGTTGTTCTTGGTGTTGTACTCCGAGACGCCCAGCTTGGCGGTGATCTTCGAACCCGCCTTCACCGAGGCGTAGTCGAGCCAGCCCAGCTGGAGCTTGTCCCACGCGGTCATGTCGCCG
Source organism: Streptomyces sp. NBC_00442 (assembly GCF_036014195.1). Lineage (NCBI taxonomy): Bacteria > Bacillati > Actinomycetota > Actinomycetes > Kitasatosporales > Streptomycetaceae > Streptomyces > Streptomyces sp. NBC_00442. The sequence continues at coordinate 4,805,751 of NZ_CP107918.1, read as the reverse complement.
GGCAGGTCTCCGATGGAGTCCTTGCCGGTGCCGAGCCAGGAGCCGGCCGACATCAGGGACCAGAAACCGACCGAGTTCTCGGCGGTGTTGGTGGTGTCGTAGAGGTCCGGCAGACCGAGGTCGTGGCCGTACTCGTGGGCGAAGACACCGAGGCCGCCGTTCTCCGGCTGCATGGTGTAGTCGCCGACCCACATCCCGGTGTCGCCGATCTGGGTGCCGCCGGCCTTGTTGTTCGCCGGACCGGTCTTGCCCGCGTCGGTGCCGTACGCGTACCAGCGGTGCGCCCACAGGGCGTTGGTGGCCTGCGCGCCGCCGCCCGCCGACTCGTCCTCGCCGGCGTGCACGATCTGGAAGTGATCGATGTAGCCGTCGGGCTCGTTGAAGTTGCCGTTGTTGTTGTAGTCGTTGCGGTCCCACTGGTCGTACTGACCCAGGGTCGCCTTGATCTGCGCGTCCGTCTGGCCCTTGGCCTTCTGGTCGGCGACCCAGGCGTTGACGCCGTCGCGGACGGTGTCCCACACGTTGGCGCAGTTGGTCTGGCCGCAGTAGTTGGACCCGTAACGGGCCTCGTTGTACGGGATCTTGACCCAGTCGGTGACCTGGCCGTCGACCGAGTAGCGGCCCGAGGACGTCTTCTCGTAGTACGTCTTCAGCGAGTTGACGTTCTTGCCCGTACCGAAGTACAGGTCCTGGTAGTGCTTCTGGTTGTAATCGGCCTGCCAGGCGGTCGAGTTGTCCTTCGACCGGTCCGGCTTGGCTATCTGGTTGTGCGCCGGGCCGGGGGTGCCCCCGTACTTGGGCTGCGGCGGCTTGGGGCCGTCCGGGCCGTCCGGGTCGTACATGGTGGTGTTGTCGACCTGGTCGCCGAACTCCACCAGGATCGTGAAGATCTTGTCGGTCTTCTGCCGGCCGAGCTCGACGTACTTCTTGTCGCTGAGCTTGACGACGTCGGAGCCGCCGCGCTTCTCGACCTGCTTCTTGCCGGACAGCACGCCTTCGAGCGCGGCCTGGCGCTGCTGGGCCTGCTGGTCGGTGAACGGGCCCTTGAGGTTGTGCTCCTGGCCGTTGGCCGTCGACGGGTCCTGACGCTGGACGGCCGCCGGGGCCTTCGTGTCCGCCTGGGCCGTGGCGTATGCCGAGCCCGTGGCGCCGGCCGTGGCGAGAGCCACGAGCACGGCGGCGGCTCTTGCCGCCCTCCTGCTGCTGGTCACTTGATGTTTTCCTCCCCCGCGGCCGGCAGGAACCGGGGGGTGAGGGGCTGGTTCCGGTCACGACACGCGTCTCAAGTGACGACATTGGACCGGAGTTACCAAAGAAAAGACAGATCTTGACTTGTTCGTGCCAAGTACATTATGCAGAAGGCGAGTTCCGCTATCCGAACGTGACAGGTGTGCTAACAGACCGGGACAACAGGTGCACATGTCTCACCATCCGGACCGGGGCGCGTCCCGGAATGACTCCGTGCGCCCCCCGTGCACCGGCACCGTGGGTTAGGTCACGCTTACCAACAGTTCCGCTCGGGCATGGTGGGACGTAGAGTCGCTTGGCAGTGCGATCCGGGGGCCGAGGCCGCCGGTTGAGAACGGTCGAGGGGCTCCACCCCTATCCGAACCATGAGGACGGATAACGCCATGCCGCGTCCCACTGCCGCACAGCTCTCCTACGGTTCGGCCACCGTCGTGTTCTCGACCGTCGCCATGCTGCTGCTCTCCCGCACCGAGTCCGGCATCGGGGTGGCGGTCATCGTGCTCGCCGCGCTGCTGCTCGGTCTGCTCGTCGCCGTGACGGTCCCCATGCCGCTGCCCCGCCGCACGCGGGCGGACGCGAACGACCGCACGGCCCCGGCCGCTGATGCGGCACCGGAGAACCGTGCGGCCGTCGTCGAGACCCCCGCCGCCGCGGGGACCGCCCCGCCGTCTCAGCAGTGGGAGAGCGTGCCGGCCCCCCGCCGGCAGCGGCCCGCCACCCGTGCGCACTCACTGCGGAGTTGAGACCACCACCACCGTCTTGCCCGCCTTGTCGTGCCAGCCCTGCCGGTAGGGCTTGTCGGCCACGATCGTGATGATCAGGACGATGTCCCACAGGCAGTAGCAGCAGAGCACGAACGGCGCCCACAGGACGGCGGCCCGCGCGAGCGCCGCGTTGGTCGTGGGCACGGCGCCGTCGTTGAGCATCGCGACCCGCAGCCCCAGCCACTTCTTGCCGAGGGTCTGCCCGGACTTCGCCACCATCAGGGTGTCGTAGCCGATGTAGACCACGAGCGTGATCAGCAGCCACAGCAGGCCACTGCCGGAGTACGCCTTGCTGATCACCTCGGTGCCGGAATCGCCGTTGTCGGTGGTGGAGATGACGACCCGGTTGCTCGTCGCCCACTCGATCAGGCCGAGTGGGATCGCGATGATGAGGAAGTCGATGAAGCGCGCCAGGAACCGCTTGCCGAAGTCGGCGAGCGGCGGCATCCCGGCCAGCGGGTCGACACCGCCGTACTGACCCCCGTACGGGTCGGAGGGCGGCGGCGCGCTGTCGTACGGCGAACCGCCACCGGGGGGAGGCGGTCCGCCGTACGGACCACCACCGCCGCCGTACGGGCCCGACCCGCCGGGCGGGGGCGGAGCGCCGTAAGGGCCGGCGCCGCCGGGCGGCGGGCCCGAACCGTGGGGCGCGTCGGCGGGCGGCGGCTGGGCACCGCCGTAGGGAGAACCGCTCTGCGGAGGCTCTGACGGCCTCTTGAGGAACGGGTCGTCCTCGGGCGGCTGACCGGGCGGCGGCTGATCGGTACTCATGCCGGTAGTGCACCGCGCGCGCGGGACCTCCGCGACCGGAGGGACGCCGTTCGGGGGGCATCCGGGCGGACCCCGGCCTCTCCATCGCCCCGGCCCCGCCCGGCCTCCGCCTGGCCCCCGCCAGGCCCGGCTGTGTCCCCGCGCTATCCCCGCGCTATCCCCGCGCGACGAACGTCCGGGCCGCCTTGTCGTGCCAGCACTGGCGCCACGGCCGGTCGAACAGGCACCACGCCACGTCGACCACGCCGATCACGAGCAGCCCGAGCACCCCGTAGACCAGCCAGCGCCGCGCCGCCTGGCCGAACGTCGGCGGCTCGTACGACTCGATGCCGCGCACCTGCACCCCGCACAGCCGCTTGCCGAGAGTGCGCCCCCACTTGGCGGTGGGCAGCGCCTCGTACAGCAGGCCGAGGACGAGGAAGGCGCCGAGCACGATCCCGAGGAAACCCGCGGTCGTGCCGTCCAGCAGATACACGGTGACCGTGCGGCCCGACAGCTTCGCCGCGTCGACCTTCTCCTGGATGTGGTCGCCGACCCGGGTGAGCAGCGGCACCGCGAGGCCCCCGACGACGGCGCCTAGCAGCACGGTGTCGACGAGCCGCGCGATCAGCCGCCTGACGAGACCCGCGGGCCGTGCCGCGGCCTGCGCCTGGGCGGCCGCGAAGAACGGGTCGGCGACCGGGGGCTTCCACGGCACGACGGGTTCCTGCGTCTGAGCCTGCCCCTGCCCCTGCCCCTGTGCCTGGCCCTGCGGATCGGGCTGCGCGAGCCGGTGCACCTGCTGCGCCCACGACGCGGCCCCGCCCCCCGGCCCGGCCGTCATCGGCGAGCCGGGCACGGGGGCGGGTTGAGCGCCGGGCGGCTGAGCCGTCGGCTGGGGGGCGGCGGGCGCGGGTGTCGGACCGGCCGCGGTGTACGAGCCGTCCGCGCGGCCGGTGGCCGACTGCCCCAACGGGTCCCCGGACGCGGGCAGTTGGGCTCGCACGGGAGGCGGTTCGACGGCGGCGGGCAGCACGGTTCCCGCGATCCGGCCGGGCTGCTGCGGGTGTTGCGGGTGCTGGCTCTGGTGCTGCTGGTGGTGTTGCTGGTCTTGTTGCTGCTGGTGCGGCACCGGGCCACCGGGGCGGACGGGGGCCGAAGGCTGCCCGGGGTACGGCTGCCCGGCGTCGGACGCCCGGTCCGGTTCGGGGCGCCGGGGGTCGGGGAGGCGGGGGTCGGCTCCGGGCAGCCCGCGCGGATCGACCGGCCGGCCCCACGAGACGCGGCGGTCCTGATCGCCGCCGAATCCGGACTGGTGGGCGGCGTCGGCGTGCCAGGCGGGCTGCGGGTGGCCGCCCTGCCCGTGCGCGCCAGGAGCGGACGCGGACGCGGCCTCGGGCTCGTCCAGGAAGACCGGGCCCGTCTCCTCGGCCGGTGCGGAACGGACCGGGGGCACGGCGGCGAGCGAGGGGGCCGGGGCGGGGGCGGCGCCCGGCGGCGGGGTGGGCGGGGCCTCATCGGCGGCCGGAGCGGGCCGGCTCGTGCCGGGCACCCAGGAGACACCGTTCCAGTACCGGACATATCCGGGAATGGAGGGATCCGGGTAGTACCCCTCCCTGGCTGCGCTCCCGTCGCTGTCAGGAGGAACCGTCGCCATGTCCCCAACTCCGTTCCGATCCAGCACACTTGATGTCCGCCGCGGCACCCGGCCGGACCGGGCCGCGTCGCACGCCCGCACCCGCCCCGGCAGGCCCGTGGGACGAACCCTAACCAAGAACGCGCGGCCGTTAGGAGGAAGCCGGGCAGGAAGCCCGCGTTCGAGCGACGCGGGGTGCCGCCCGGCAGCGGGGTCCTCGCCGCACGGGCGGAGCGCGGCAGTGCGTACAGTCGTGGCGCGTCGAACCGACGCCCCCGGCCCTGCCGGTCAGGAAAGCGAGTCAACGATGCACGTGGGGCCCGGTCGGACCGGTCATGACAGCCCGGTGGACCCCGAGGCGTCGTCGCCCGCGCTACGGCGGGCCTGGACGGCGGTCGCGGCCTTCGCGGCGGTCCGCGCGCTGGGCCTGCTGGTCCTCGGATTGTGGTCGCGCGCCAACGGCGCCGACGCCCATGCGTTGCTCTCCCGCCGCTGGGACTCGCTCTGGTACGCGCGGGTCGCCGGGTCGGGATACGACTTCACGCTGACCGCGCCGGACGGGCGGGTCCTGTCCGACCAGGCGTTCTTCCCGCTGCTCCCCTGGCTCGAGCGGGCCGTCGGCGCGGTGAGCCCGCTGGGCCCCGGCGATGCGGGTCTTCTGGTCAGCGGGGTGGCGGGGCCGGTCGCCGCCTGGGGCATGTATCTGATCGGCCATCACCTCTACGGCCACCGGGCGGGGCTCCTCCTGGTGACGCTGTGGGCGGCGGTACCGGTCGGCATCGTCCAGTCGATGGCCTACAGCGAGGCCCTGTTCGTGGCGCTCGCCGCGTGGGCGCTGTACGCGGTGGCCCGGCGGCGCTGGGTCGAGGCCGGGCTCCTCGCGTCGCTCGCCGGGCTGACCCGGCCCGTGGGGCTCGCGGTGGCCGCCGCGCTGTGGGCGGGCGCCGTGGTCGAGGCGCGCCGCGGCCGGAGCGTCGGGGCGCGGATGCTCGCCGGGGTGCTGCTCGCCCCGCTCGGCGCGGTCGCCTACATCCTGTGGGTGGGGGCGCGCCGCGGCAGCCCGCTCGCGTATCTGGACGTGCAGGCCGAGTGGGGCAACGGCTTCGACGGGGGCCTGGCGTACGCGAAGTTCATCGTGGCGCACCTGGGCGGCTGGCCCGTCGTGCTCGCCGGGCTCGGTCTGATCGCGGGCACGGCGCTCGCGCTGTGGGCGTACGCGGCGTGTGTGCGCGGGCGTCAGCCGCTGCCGCTGCTCGTCTACACCGGCATCGTGATGGCCCTCGCGCTGTGCTCGTCGGGCTACTTCGGCTCCAAGCCGCGGCTGCTGCTTCCGGCCTTCCCGCTGCTGCTGCCGGTGGCGCTGGCGCTGTCCCGGGTGCGGGCCTCGCGCGCGGTCTCCGTGGTCGCCGCCCTCGCGCTGGGCTCGGCGGTGTACGGGGCGACCTGGCTGGGCGGCTCGGGCCCGCCGTAGCGGGCGGTCCGGGCGGGTGTGAAAAAAATTTCCCGAAGTCGCGTCATGACCGCCGGGGAACTTGCTCTCATCCGGTGCGGGGCCCGGCACCGGTCCCCGCACCGGGAAGAGAAGAGGAAGCCATGCACACCGTCGTGGAGCGCGAACTGGAACTCAAGCTGGTGCTGTCGCCCGAGCGGAGCATCCCCGTGCCGGCCCGGCTCACGTACCGCACGGAGGATCCCTACGCCGTGCACATCACCTTCCACATCGGCTCCGACACCCCCGTCCACTGGACCTTCGCGCGCGAGCTCCTGGTCGAGGGGGTGTTCCGGCCGTGCGGCCACGGCGACGTGCGGATCTGGCCGACCAAGGTCGAGGGCCGCAGCGTGGTCCTGATGGCGCTCAGCTCACCGGACGGGGACGCGCTCCTGGAGGCCCCCGCCGTGCCCGTGTCGGCGTGGCTGGAACGCACGCTGCGGGTGGTGCCGCCGGGCTCCGAGACGGAGCAGCTCGGCATCGACGACGGCCTCGCCGAGCTGCTGGCGACCACCACCGGCCGCGGCCGCGCCGACGAGCTGTGGCTGCGCGACCCCTGGCCCCGCGACGAGTCCCGCCCGGAGGAGGGCGTGTGAGGAAGCGCGCGGGACGGCGCGCGGGGCGGCGCGCGGGGCGGCGTGCGGGGCGGCGTGCGGGGCGGCGCCGTCAGAACAGTTTGCCGGGGTTGAGCAGATCCAGCGGGTCGAAGGCATGCTTGACGGCGCGCTGCATCTCGATGCCCACCGGCCCGAGTTCGCGGGCGAGCCACTCCTTCTTCAGTACGCCCACGCCGTGTTCACCGGTGATGGTGCCGCCCAGTTCCAGGCCGAGCGCCATGATCTCGTCGAACGATTCGCGGGCGCGCCGCGACTCGTCCTCGTCGGCGTCGTCGAAGCAGACCACGGGGTGGGTGTTGCCGTCGCCCGCGTGGGCGCAGACACCGATGGTCAGGCCGTACTTGGCGGCGATCGCCGAGGTGCCCTCCAGCATCGCGGCGAGCTTCGAGCGCGGCACGCACACGTCGTCGATCATCGTGGCCGGCTTGATCGTCTCCAGCGCGGTGAGCGACAACCGCCTTGCCTGGAGCAGGAGTTCGGACTCGGCGACGTCGTCGGCCGGCACGACGTCGGTGGCGCCGGAGGCGGTGCACAGGGCGCCGACGGCCGCGAGGTCGGCGGCCGCGTCCGGGGTGTCGAAGGCGGCGAGCAGCAGCGCCTCGGTGCTCTCGGGCAGGCCCATGTTGGCCATGCGGTTGACGGCCTGGATGGTGGTGCGGTCCATGAGTTCGAGCAGCGACGGGGCGTGGCCGCGCTCCATGATCGCGACGACCGCGTCGCAGGCGGCCGCGGCCGAGCCGAACTCGGCGGCGAGCGCGAGCTGCGGCGGCGGCGCGGGCCGCAGCGCGAGGACCGCTTTGACAACGATGCCGAGGCTACCTTCGGAGCCGACGAAGAGCCGGGTCAGGTCGTACCCGGCGACGCCCTTGGCGGTGCGCCGGCCGGTGCTCATGAGCCGCCCGTCGGCGAGGACCACTTCGAGGCCGAGGACGTACTCGGCGGTCACCCCGTACTTCACGCAGCACAGGCCGCCGGAGGCGGTGCCGATGTTCCCGCCGATGGTGCACATCTCCCAACTGGAGGGATCCGGCGGGTAGTAGAGCCCGTGTTCGTGGACGGCACGCGACAGCACGGCGTTGACGACGCCCGGCTCCACGACCGCGACCCGGTCGACGGGGCTGATCTCCAGGATGCGGTCCATCTTGACGAGCGACAGGACGATGCAGCCGTCGCTCGCGTTGGCCGCGCCGGACAGGCCGGTGCGCGCGCCCTGCGGCACGACGGGCACCCGCAGCGCGGTGGCCGTGCGCATCACGTGCTGGACCTGCTCGACCGTGCGGGGCAGCACCACCACGGCCGGGCTGCCCGCCGAGCAGAAGCTCGCCATGTCGTGGGCGTAGGAGCCCGTGATGTCGGGGTCGGTGATGACGGCGTCCGCGGGGAGGCCCTCATGCAGCCGTTCGAGAAGATCGTCCATGTTCTCAGCCTGGCACCCGGGGCCATCGGTGTGAACCCTTTCCCCGGTCGGTCGGGCGGGAGCGGTGGGCTCTTCCTATTGACGCACAGTGAACGCCATGGAGATCGCTAAGACCGAACAGGACCCGGACGCTGCCCGGCGGGCGGCCTGGCTCTCGGCGTCGGCCGAGGCTCAGCGGACCGCGCGGCGGCCGGGGCCGCGGCCGGCCCTGAAGCGGGCGGCCCTGGTGGCGCTGGCGGCGGGGGTGCTGGTCGGGGGCGTCCTGTTGATCATGCCGGAGCGCCGGGGGCCGAAGGCGGCGCCGCCCGCCCCGGGCCCCGCGGCGCGCGCCCTGACCGCGGTGACCGCGGGCGCGCCCGCCTCGGTGGGCGATCTGACGGCGCTCATCACCGACCGGGCGGCCTGGGTGCGCACCCACCCCACGGACGAGGCGTCCTGGGCGGTGCTCGGCGCGGCCTATGTGGAGCGCGGGGAGCGGGCCGCCGACCCGTCGTTCTACCCGCGCGCCGAGTGGGCGCTCAAGCGCTCCCTGGAGGTGCGCCCGAAGGACAACCAGGACGCGGAGATCGGACTCGCGTCCCTCGCCAACGCCCGCCACGACTACGCGGCGGCGCGCACCCTGGCCGAGGGCGTACGGGCCCGCTCCGCGAACCGGTGGACGCTGTACCCGCCGCTGATCGAGGCGTACAACGGGCTCGGCGACGCCAAGGGCGCGGCCAAGGCGGTGGAGCGGCTGCTCGAACTGCGGGACGGCTCGGCCTCGTTGACGCAGGCCGCCGAGGTCTACCGGGCGCACGGCTGGCGCGAGGACGCGACGGTGGCCGCCGACGAGGCCGTCGCGCACGCCACCTCTCCCGTGCAGAAGGCGGCCGCGCTGGTGGCGGCGGGCGATCTCGCCTGGGAGCGGGGCGAGCCGGACGGCGCGCTCGCGCGGTACGAGGCGGCGCTGCACGCCGATCCGGGTGCGCACGCGGCGCTCGCGGGCCGGGCACGGGCCAAGGCGGCACTCGGCCGCACGGCCGACGCGCAGCGCGACTACCAGGCGGCGATCGCCCGGCTCCCGAGGCCCGAATACGTCCTGGAACTGGGCGAGTTGTACGAGTCGCAGGGCCTGGACGGCGACGCGCGGACCTGGTTCGACAAGCTGCGCGAGCTGGCCGCGCGGGACGGCTCGAACGGGGTCGACGACGCCTTGGTGCTCGGCCGGTTCGAGGCCGATCACGGGGCGGTGCACGCCGCGGTGGACCGGCTCGACGCGGAGTGGAAGGCGCATCCGAGCCCGGCCGCGGAGGACGCGCTCGGCTGGGCGATGTACCGGGCGGGCGATACGGAGGAGGCGCTGGCGCATGTGCGGAAGGCGACCGACTCCGGGGTGCGCAGTGCCCTGTTCTCCTATCACCAGGCCATGATGGAGCGGGACTTGGGGCAGTCGGGTGCGGCGCGGCGCCATCTTCAGGACGCGCTGCGCACCAACCCGTACTTCTCGCCGGCGCTCGCCCCGAAGGCGAAGGAGGCGCTCGCCGCGCTGGGCGAGCCGCCGGGAGGCGGCCCGCGGGACATGTACGGCCAGGTGGCGGCCGCCGCGCAGGCCGGTCCGGGCTCCGGTTCGGATGCGGGCTCCGGCTCCGGTTCGGGAGGCGGGGGCTCCGCGTCCGGCCAGTCGTCGGACCAGTCGTCGGGCCAGGGGTCCAGGCGGCCGGCCCGGCCCCGGCCCGCCAAGCCGGCGAAGCCGTCGCAGCGGCGCGGCTGAGCGCGGCCGAGCAGGCGCCGCAACGGCCGGAAAACGCCCCGGCCCCACGGGTCAGGTCCGTGGGGCCGGTGACTCATGACGGTAACTCAATTACCGTACGGACGTGACCTGTTGCAGGTCAGAGGTTGCCGCGCAGCTCCTGCTCGCGCTCGATGGCCTCGAACAGGGCCTTGAAGTTGCCCTTGCCGAATCCCATCGAACCGTGCCGCTCGATCATCTCGAAGAAGACGGTGGGCCGGTCCTGCACCGGCTTGGTGAAGATCTGGAGCAGGTAGCCGTCCTCGTCGCGGTCGACCAGGATCTTCAGCTCGCGCAGCGTCTCGACCGGCACGCGCGTCTCGCCGGCCCACTCGCCGAGGGTGTCGTAGTAGGAGTCGGGGGTGTTGAGGAACTGGACGCCGGCGGCGCGCATGGCGCGTACCGAGGCGACGATGTCGTTGGTGGCGAGCGCGATGTGCTGGACGCCGGGGCCGCCGTAGAACTCCAGGTACTCGTCGATCTGCGACTTCTTCTTGGCGATGGCCGGCTCGTTGAGCGGGAACTTCACCTTGAGGGTGCCGTCGGCGACGACCTTGGACATCAGCGCGGAGTACTCGGTGGCGATGTCGTCGCCCACGAACTCCTTCATGTTGGTGAAGCCCATGACGTTGTTGTAGAACGCCACCCACTCGTTCATCTTGCCGAGCTCGACGTTGCCCACGCAGTGGTCGATCGCCTGGAAGAAGCGCTTGGGCGTCTCCACCAGCGGCGCGGCCTCGACGAAGCCGGGCAGGTAGGGGCCTGTGTAGCCGGTGCGCTCGACCAGGGTGTGGCGGGTCTTGCCGTACGTGGCGATCGCGGCGAGGACGACGGTGCCGTGCTCGTCGGTCACCTCGTGCGGCTCCTCGAGGCCGGTGGCGCCGTGCTCGGTGGCGTACGCGTACGCGGCCCGCGCGTCCGGCACCTCGATGGCGAGGTCCACCACGCCGTCGCCGTGCTCGGCGACGTGGTCGGCGAGGAAGCGGCCGTGGTCGGTCGAGGGCTTGATGACGGAGGTGAGGACGAAGCGGGCGCCGCCGCTGGTCAGCACGTAACTGGCGGTCTCGCGGCTGCCGTTCTCCGGTCCGGAGTAGGCGACCAGCTTCATGCCGAAGGCCGTCGAGTAGTAGTGCGCGGCCTGCTTGGCGTTGCCCACGGCGAAGACGACCGCGTCCATGCCCTTCACCGGGAAGGGGTCGGCCTGCCGCGCGGTTCCGGGGGTCTGATCCAGGGTCTCAGTCATGCCAGGAGAGTCCCTCCGTCCGGCAAGCTGCGCAATAGTTCGCACATTCACTGGTCAATCTGCACAGTGGACGGACAGGATGAGAGGGCGTTCTGTACACGATGACCATCCGGAGGCGGCCATGGCGATCGATCATCTGGACGGGCGGCTGATCGTGCTGCTCGCCCGGGAACCCCGCATCGGCGTCCTGGAGGCGTCCCGCCGGCTCGGGGTGGCCCGCGGCACGGTCCAGGCGCGGCTCGACCGGCTTCAGTCGAAGGGAGTCATCCGCGGCTTCGGGCCCGACGTCGATCCGGCGGCGCTCGGCTATCCGGTCACCGCCTTCGCCACGCTGGAGATCAAACAGGGCCAGGGGGCCGACGTACGGGCCCACTTGGCGTCCGTGCCCGAGGTCCTCGAACTGCACACGACCACCGGCCAGGGCGACATGCTGTGCCGCCTCGTGGCCCGCTCCAACGCCGATCTCCAGCGGGTGATCGACCGCGTCGTCGGTTTCGACGGCATCGTCCGGGCCGCGACGGCGATCGTCATGGAGAACCCGGTCCCGCTGCGGATCATCCCGCTGGTGGAGCAGGCGGGCCAGGACTCCGCGCCGGGGGGTGCCTGAGGCGCCCCCCGGGCTCCAGCCCCTCCCCCATTTCCGGCGTGAGTCGCCAAGAACTCAATGCAAAGAAAGCGTTGCAATGCTTCCTTTGCATAGCTATCTTTGGACCATGCCCGAGAACAAGCGCTCCCACGTGCCGCCCCTGGAGAACGCCACCGGGGAGCGCATCCTCGACGCCCGCTCCCTGCGCGGCCTCGCCCACCCGCTGCGGATGCGCATCCTGAAGTCGCTGCGCCACGACGGTTCGGCGACCGCCTCCCAACTCGCCGAGCGCCTGGGCGAGTCGAGCGGCGCCACCAGTTACCACCTGCGCCAGCTGGCCGCGCACGGCTTCGTCGAGGACGACCCGGGGCGCGGCAAGGGCCGCGAGCGCTGGTGGAAGCCCGTCCACCACGGCACGACCTTCGCCGAGGACCTGCATACCAGCAGCGACCCGGAGGTGCGCGGCGCCGCCGACCTGTTCCTGCACGAGGTCGCCACCATCCACACCCAGGAGCTCTCGACCTGGCTCGGGACCAAGCAGGACTGGCCGCAGGCGTGGGTAGCCAGCAGCGACCTGAGCGACTTCACCCTGGACCTCACCCCGGGCCAGCTGCAGGAGCTCAACGACAAGCTGCACGCCGTGATCGAGCCGTACCGATCCGTCGCGGCCGAGAACGGCACCGCCCAGGTCCGCGTGCACCTGCACGCCTTCCCGCGCTCGGCCCCGCCCCGCTGAACCGCGCCTGGTTCCGCCCGCCCGATCCGGCGGCCCACGGTCCGGCCGACCCGCCCGCCCGATCCGGCGCACGGTCCGGCCGACCCAGCCCGCTCAATCCAGCCCATAGAAGGGACCTGCGTCATGCACAGCGACGTCCACCATCTGCTGCATCACCTGCGCGCCACCGAGCTTGCGGCCGGGGCGCGGGCCGCCGAGTCGGCGGCCGAGGTCCGCGCCGCGCACCCACCAGAGCACCGGATGCGCACCCAAGTCGGCTGGATGCTGGTTGAGTTGGGTCTTCGCATGGCCCAGCAGACACCACGTGGGCAAGCCCGCCTCGCATGAGCGGGCCGGGGGGACACCGCGACAGAAGGCCGCTCACGGCGGTGCTGACCGCCAACGCCGTCTCGGCGACCGGGAGTTCACTCACCCTCATCGGGGTGCCGTGGTTCGTGCTCCAGACCACCGGCAGCGCGGAACGGGCCGGAGTGGTGGCCTTCTGCGCAACGCTGCCGATCGTCGTGTCGTCGCTGGTCGGCGGCCCGGTCATCGACCGCACCGGGCGCCGCCGGATCTCGGTCGGCTCCGACCTCGTGTGCGGCCTCGCGGTCACCGCGATCCCGCTCCTGCACCACGCCGGGCTCCTCGCGTTCTGGCTGCTGTGCGCCCTGATGGCGCTCGGCGGACTCGCCCACACCCCGGGCGTCACCGCGCGCTACGTCCTGCTGCCCGACCTCGCCGAGCGGTCCGGCACGTCCCTGGCGCGCGCGGCCAGCGGGTACGACGCCGTCGCGCGGGGCGCCCGGATGACCGGCGCGGCCCTGGCCGGCGTGCTCATCGCGCTGACCGGCGCGGGCAACGTCCTGCTCATCGACGGCGCGACCTTCGCCGTCTCGGCGGCGCTGGTCACGGCAGGCCTGCGCGGCCTCCCCGAGGCCGGGCCCCGGAGCACGGCGCCACCGGTCACACCGCGCACCTACAAGGCCGAACTGCGCGAGGGATACGCCTACTTGGCGCGCACCCGGCTGCTGCTCGCCGTGGTCGCCATGGTCATGCTGATGAACGGCACCGACCAGGGATGGAACGCCGTGCTGCTCCCGGTCCACGCCGACCGGAACCTGGGCGGCGCGCCCCAACTCGGCCTGCTCTCCGCGCTGTTCGGAGCGGGCGGCCTGGCGGGGGCGCTCCTGTACGGCCTGCTCGGACACCGCTTCCGGCGCCGTACGGTCTTCTCGGTCTGCGTGCTGCTGTGCGGGGCGCCCCGCTACGCGGTGGCCGCGCTGACCGGCACCACGCTGCCGCTCGCGGTCACGATGGTGGTGGCCGGGCTCGCGGGCGGCGCCCTGAACCCGATCCTCACGACGGTGACCTACGAGAGGGTGCCGGACGCCCTGCGCAGCCGGGTCGCCGGGGTGCTCACGGCGGGCTGCGAACTGGCGATGCCGCTCGGCGGCCTCGCGGCGGGGTTCCTCGTGGAGCGCGCGGGGCTGCGCGGCGCACTGCTCCTGGTCGGCGGGGTGTACCTCCTGGCGACGCTGAGCCCGCTGGTCCTCCCGGCGTGGAAGGACCTCGACGCGGAGGCCGGGGAGCCCGCGGGGCCGGCACCCGCTGGGACCCCTGCGGCCGCTGAGGCAGCTGAGGCCGTGGGCGGCGTCAGCAGGACGGAACCGGGGCGCCCTTCTGCAGCGCCTGGAGCGAGGACACCGCGCTCTTGAGCGTGGTGACGGGGATCAGCCGCAGCCCCTTGGGCAGTTCGGACTTGGCATCCGAGCACTCACCCTTCGGCACGAGGAAGACGGTCGCGCCGTCCCGGGCGGCGGCCTGGGTCTTGAGGGCGACTCCGCCGACCGCGCCGACCTCCCCGTTGCCGGCGATCGTGCCGGTGCCTGCGATGGTGCGGCCGCCGGTGAGGTCACCGCCCGAGCCGTCGCCGTTCAGCTTGTCGATGATGCCGAGGGTGAAGAGCAGCCCCGCGCTCGGGCCGCCGACGTCGGCGAGGTGCAGATCGACCTCGACCTTGTCGGGGCTGAGGCCGAGGTAGCCGAGGGCCGCGACGGAGGCGGCGTCCTGCGACTGCTTCATCTCCGCCTGGTTGTGCTCGGAGATGTCCTTCTCGCTGCCGCCGCCGGGATAGACCGAGTCGCGGGGCATCACGGCCCGGTCGGTGCGAAACCAGCCGTCGACGACGTCGGAGATGCCGACGTCCGCGTCCGGCCCCGTCGCGAGAATCGTCGTCATCCGCAGCTGCCCGCTGGTGGGGCGGGTGGGCGCGCCGGTGATGGTGATCACCGGCTTGCCCTCGTCGTTCCCCAGCACGTTCGCGGTCGGCCCCGGCTGGGCCACCGCGAACGGCAGCGGAGCGAAGCAGGCGACGGCGAGCAGCGCGACGACCGGCGCGGCGCCGATGGCGAGATTGCGGAGGCGGGGGTGACGAGAGAGCACGGCTCCAATCTAGCCGTACGCCCGCCACGGCCGACCGTACGCCCCTCACGCCCCCGGGCGCCGACGGGCCCGTACGCCTTCCGCCCCGGGCGCCGACGATCCCGTACGCCTCTCACGCCAGGGGCGCTCGCCCCCGGAGCCCCGCGCGCTCAGCGCAGCGCGTCGGCGACTTCCTTGGCCGCGTCCACGACGCGCGGGCCGACCCGTTCGGGCACCGCGTCGGCAAGCATGACGACACCCACGCTGCCCTCTATTCCGGTCACGCCGACCAGCGGGGCGGCGGCTCCGCTCGCGCCGGCTTCGAGTTCGCCGTGGGTGAGGGTGAAGCCGGGCTCACCGAGGCCCCCGCTCTGCCGGGCCGAGAGGATCGCCCGGCCGGCGGCGCCCTTGTCCAAGGGGTGACGGAAACCGGCCCGGTAGGCGACGTGGTAGTCCGTCCAGGTCGGCTCGACCACGGCGACGGCGAGCGCGTCCGACCCGTCGACGAGCGTGAGGTGGGCGGTGGCGCCTATGTCCTCGGCGAGCGAGCGCAGCGCGGGCAGCGCCGCCTCGCGGACCAGCGGATGCACCTGGCGGCCGAGCCGCAGCACCCCGAGCCCGACCCGGGCGCGGCCGCCCAGGTCGCGGCGGACGAGGGTGTGCTGCTCCAGGGTCGCGAGCAGGCGGTAGACGACCGTGCGGTTGACGCCGAGTTTGTTGGACAACTCGGTGACCGTCAGGCCGTGGTCGGTGTCGGCGAGCAGCTTGAGGACACGTAGTCCCCGGTCGAGCGTCTGGGAGGTCTCCGCGGTCACGACCCACTCCTTAAATGGCGAGTCGCGGCGGCACTCTCACGTGGTTCGCGACACCGGTCCCATCGGCATCGCGCGCAGAGCCCGCCGGCGAGGCCAAGGCACCGGCTGCGCTCCGCGGCGACGCTGCCACGGGGCGTTTTGCATGGCCGGGACAGTAGCGAGCGGACACCGCTCAGCGGAAGACCTCGTCCAGAATCCGGGCGCGAGCAGAATTCGGAGCCCTGCGGAATGGGCGGAACGGACCCGACGGATGGACAAATAAACGCCGGAAGCGCTGAATTTGATCCCTGTTCGATCACCTTCGGGACCTAAGTCCGTATCACCGGGGACCTTGGGCGAGCACGACAGATTTGCCGGGACATTACCGTGGCAGTGGTTCGAGGGGCGTCCGTGGGGGCCGGTCCTCGTACACATCCGATCCCGTGGGCCTTGCCCCCCGGGGTCCTGCGGGGCCCGGCAGCACGCGCCGGGCCCCGCTCACGTTCCCCACCGCCCCGCGCGCCGGCGCTACTTCATGCGGGTGGCCCACTCCTGGACCTTCTTGATCCGCTCGCGGAGCTGCCCGGCCGACGCCTCGGCGCTCGGCGGGCCGCCGCACACCCGGCGCAGCTCGGTGTGGATGACACCGTGCGGCTTGCCGCTCTGGTGGACGTACGCGCCGACCATCGTGTTGAGCGACTTGCGCAGTTCGAGCAGTTCCTTGTGCGAAACGACGGGGCGCCGCTCGGCGGGCATTTCGAGCAGGTCCGCCTGGTCGGCCGGCTTCTGGCGGCTGTGCGCGATCTGCCGGGCCTGCCGCTTCTGGAGCAACATCTGCACCTGGTCGGGTTCGAGGAGCCCGGGAATGCCGAGATAGTCCTGCTCCTCCTCGCTTCCCGGGTGGGCCTGCATGCCGAATTCGGCGCCGTTGTACATGACGCGGTCGAAGACGGCGTCGGATTCGAGGGCCTCGAAGGGCAGCATGTCCTGCTCGCCCGTGTCCTCGTCCTCCTGCTTGTTCGCGTCGTCCATTTCCTGTTCGGACTCGGCGTACGGGTCTTCCTCGCCCTCCTTCTTCGGCTTGTCGAGCACGTGGTCGCGCTCGACCTCCATCTCATTGGCGAAGGCGAGGAGCATCGGAATGGTGGGAACGAAAACGGAAGCGGTCTCACCGCGCCTGCGCGATCGCACGAAACGGCCGACGGCCTGCGCGAAGAAGAGCGGGGTCGAAATGGTGGTGGCGTACACGCCGACGGCCAGGCGCGGCACGTCGACGCCTTCCGAAACCATGCGGACGGCGACCATCCACCGGTCGTCGCTTTCGCTGAATTCGTCGATCCGCTTCGAGGCTCCGGTGTCGTCGGAAAGCACGACCGTCGCCTTGGAGCCGGTGATCTCGCGGATCAGTTTGGCGTAGGCGCGGGCGGAGTCCTGGTCGGACGCGATGACGAGCGCTCCGGCGTCCGGGATGGCCTTCCTGACCTCGGTCAGGCGCTGGTCGGCGGCGCGCAGCACGTTGGGCATCCAGTCGCCGCGCGGGTCGAGCGCGGTGCGCCAGGCCTGCGAAATGGCGTCCTTGGTCATGGGCTCACCGAGCCGGGCCGCGATCTCGTCGCCGGCCTTGGTGCGCCAGCGCATGTTGCCGCTGTAGCTCATGAATATGACCGGCCGCACGACGCCGTCGGCCAGCGCGTTGCCGTAGCCGTACGTGTAGTCGGCGGAGGAACGCCGGATCCCGTCGTTGCCCTCCTCGTACGTGACGAACGGGATCGGGTTGGTGTCGGAGCGGAAGGGGGTGCCGGTGAGCGCGAGCCGCCGGGTGGCGGGGTCGAACGCCTCCAGGCACGCCTCGCCCCAGGACTTGGAGTCACCGGCGTGGTGGATCTCGTCCAGGATCACCAGGGTCTTGCGCTGCTCGCACCGGTTGCGGTGCAGCATCGGGCGCACGCCGACACCGGCGTAGGTGACGGCCACGCCGTGGTACTCGCGGTTCAGCGGGCCGGCGCTGTACTCCGGGTCGAGCTTGATGCCGACGCGGGCCGCCGCGTCGGCCCACTGCTTCTTGAGGTGCTCGGTCGGCGCGACGACGGTGATCTGCTGCACCACGTGGTGGTGCAGCAGCCACGACGCGAGCGTCAGCGCGAAGGTCGTCTTGCCGGCGCCGGGCGTCGCGACGGCGAGGAAGTCGCGCGGCTGCTCCTGGACGTACCTCTCCAGGGCGCCCTGCTGCCAGGCACGCAGCTTGTTGGCGGTGCCCCAGGGGGCCCGGCCGGGGAAGGCGGGTGAGAGGTGGTGGGAGGCGGTAGTAGTCACGGTCTCCGGTTCGGGTCTCTCGGTGTACGGGATCTCGGGCATCCGGGCCGCGGGGCCCGGCGGGCTGTTGCTGAGGCGGGGTCGGGAACACCGGCTCTTACGTACGACAACCGGGCCACCCTACCGGCGCGGGGTGCGGGGGCCGGCGGAACGTCTCGCGGCGGGGCGCCGGTGAGAGCGGGCTCACAACCCACCCCGGGGCTCCGCCCCAGCCCCCGACGCGTTTTCCCACCCTCCCCCAAGCTCTTAATGAGCAGGGGGGACCCCCATCCCGTGCGGCTACTTGAGGGCCTCGGCTCCCTGGGGCTCCGCCCCAGACCCCGTTTCGCGCCTGAAGGGCGCTCATCCTCAATCTCCCCCAAGGCCTTGAGGGCCAGGGGGGACCCCCATGACGGACTGAGGATGCCCATGCCGCCCGGCACCGAGCAGCTAAGGGGCGCGGGGCTGTAACATCGCGCGGCTCCGCCGCGGCGGGCGCGAGCCGTCCGGCGCCGGGTGCCCCACAGGGGCGCGGGGAACTGCGCGGGACGCGGGCACGGTCCGCAGACGAAAGCGGGGTTAGGGGCGCGGGGAACTGCGCGATCAGCCGTCCACGGCCCGCGGGCGAAAGCGGGGTTTTCAGGGGCGCGGGGAACTGCGCGAGTAAGCGGGCACGGTCCGCACACGAACCGGGGTTTTCAGGGGCGCGGGGAACTGCGCGGGACGCGGGCACGGTCCGCAGACGAAAGCGGGGTTAGGGGCGCGGGGAACTGCGCGAGCAACCACGCACGGTCCGCACCCGAAGGCCGGTTTCAGGGGCGCGGGGAACTGCGCGAACGGGTCCCACCGGCCCGCACCCGAAAGCGAACCGGGTTCACGGACGCGAGAAACCCGGCGCCGCCCCGGCCGACCCGTCCGCGGGGTCTGGGGCACAGCCCCAGGAACCCACTTCAACCCACCCCGCCCCCGGAGGGTTTAGGGAAGGGGCGGGGTGGGGCCCACCTCCCTGACCCGGAGCGCCACCCACACCCCGCCCACCGCCACCACCCCCATCGGCAGAAACACCACCAAAAACGCCCCCGGGTGCGCCCCCGCAACCCCCGCGGCCCCCGCCACCGCCCCACCCCCCAGCGCCGCAAACCCCGCCCCACCCGCCGCGAGCAGCAACACGTTGGACAGCCCGTCCGAGATCTGGAGCGCCGCGGAGTTCGCCCCCGCCTCGTGCGGCGCCGAAAGCTTGAGGAGCAGCACGCTCGTCGAGGTGATGACCATGCCCATGCCGAAGCACCCCACGCCCCACGCGACGGCCACCACCCACACCGGCACCGCCGCGACGAGCACGCTCGGCGCGGCCACGATCGCGAGGGCGACCTGGATCATCCCGGTCACCATCAGCCGCTCCCGGTGCGCCTCCATCCGGGGCCGCGCCTGGACGTAGGAGCCCAGCGCCCACGTGGCCCCGCCGACGGCGAGCGAGAGACCGGCCATCGTGGGGGTCAGTCCGCGCTGGGTGACGAGCATCAGCGGCACGAAGGACTCCGCCGCGATGAACGACCCCGCGGCGATCCCCCGCAGCAGCACCACCGCCGGCAGCCCCCGCTCCGCCCGCCACGTGCCGTGCGGCAGCAGAGCGCGCCGTCCGGTGACCGCGGGTCCGAGCAGGGCCACGCCGGCCGCGAACGGCAGCACGGACAGCCACCTCAGGTCCTGCCCCGCGTACTGCAACAGCCCCGCCCCGACCGAGATCCCGAGCGCCAGCTTGATCCGGCGCCGGTCGAGGGGTTCGGCGGGCGCCGTCGGATCGGCGGGGCCGGACGCCATGCGCCGCGTCGCGGGCAGCGCGAGCGCCAACGGGAACACCACGAGCACCGGGATCCCGATGAACACCCAACGCCAGCCCAGCTGTTCGGTGACCGTCCCCGCGACGAGCGGCCCGACCACGGAGGGCACGACCCAGCCCGCCGCGAACGCCGCCATGATCGTCGGCTGGAGCCGGGCGGGGTAGGCCCGCCCCATGACGACGTACAGCGCGACGATGACCAGACCTCCGCCGAGCCCCTGCACGGCACGTCCCGCGATGAACGTCCACATGTTCAGCGCGGTCCCGGACAGCAGCAGCCCCGCCGCGAACCCGCTGATCCCTACGCCGAGCGCCCCGAGCGGCCCGCGCCGGTCGGCCCACTGCCCCGCGACGACCATCCCGAACAGGCTCGTCGTGAAGTACGCGGAGAAGGCGAACGCGTACAGCGACACCCCGCCGAGTTCCCGCGCCGCGACGGGCATCGCCGTACCCACGGCGGTCGCCTCGAACGCGATGAGCAGCACGACGGTGATGATCCCGAAACTCAGCGCGCGGCGCTCACGCCCGAGGATCCCGCCCGCACCGCCGTCTCCGGCACCACCGGCCTCGCCGGAGGGGAGATCGACGAGGGCGGCGTCGGACGGTTCAAGGGCGCTCATCCGCCCAGCGTAAGGGCCATAAGGGCCACTGACCCCTGTCGAAAGACGGATCCCGCCCTAGTCCGATGGACGGAGACACCGCCGGCTGGACGGAGACACCGCCGGCCACCCACACCTGCCCATGCCCTTCCGTGAACGCCACATGGCAGTCGCATTGCAGCCCGCCCCCTCCCCTTCCCCGGCCGGCACCCCAGCCCCTACGGTCGTCACAACGCACCAACACATGGCCGTGTGCCCGAGTGGCTCAGGGACTCGCCTGCAAAGCGAGTTACGCGGGTTCGATTCCCGCCACGGCCTCCAACTGCTTGATTCGTGCGCGCACTTGAGTTTTTGCTGCGCGAACCGCACGTACTTGCTTGAGCAGGCCGGCCAGGACCTCTCGGGTGCGGGGCGTGTCCGGGGCCCGGCCTGCCGAGGATGTCCCACTCGACATATCTCTCCGACGGAGGCAGCGAGAGCCCCCTCGGAAGGTCAGGGCGCTCGCACAGGAAGATGGCGGCGTTCGCGTGCGACCGGCGCCATTCGTCCTCGAAGGCCATGCCAACTCCCCGTACAGGCCGGATCTTTGCATCAGCCAACCAGATCCGCCGGACAGGCCCTAGCCCTGCACCACCGCCGCCTGCGGCCTGATCGGGAGGCGGTTGACCGGGCGGCCGGTCGCGGCGCGGACCGCGGAGGCGATCGCGGCCGGGGAGGTGACGACCGGGACGGCGCTCGCGGCCTTCGCACCGAAGGGGGCGACCACGTCGCGTTCCTCGACGAGCTTCACGATGCGGATGTCTGGGGCGTCCAGGGCGGTCGGCAGGGCATAGCCCGTGAGGTCGGGGTGGCGGATCCGGCCGCGCGAGGTGCGCAGGTTCTCGGTGAGGGCGGCACCCACGCCCTGGGTCACTCCGGCCTCGATGCGGGCCGCGAGCCGGCGGGGGTTGAGGACACGGCCGACGTCCTGTGCCACGGCGAGTTCGACGACGCGGACCGAGCCGAGCTCGATGTCGACGTCGACGACCGCGCGGATCGCACAGAACGCCAGGCCCACGAACGCGTCGCCCTGGCCCGTCTCGTCGAGCGGCTCGGTGGGGTGCGGGCGGCACTGGGCCGTGGCCCACAGTTCCTTGCCGTCCATGGCCTCGGTGACGGTGGTCGACAGGACACCGTCGTACGAGGTGATCTTGCCGTCGGCGATCTGGAGCAGCTCCGTGGACATCCCGAACTTGTGCGCCAGGGGCTGGAGCAGCTGGGTGCGGACCATCTTGGCCGCGCGCTCGACCGCGCCGCCGGACACCCAGGTGTGGCGGCCGTGGGTGGCGGGACCCGCCGGGGGCTGGTCGGTGTCGACCGGCGCCACGTGCACTTCCTCGATACCCAGGGTCTCCTGGACGATCTGGCGGGCGAGCGTGGTGAAGCCCTGGCCGGTCTCGACGGCCGCGCAGATGACGGTGGCGACGCCGTCGTGGACCTTGACCGTGGCCGTGGAGACCTCGTCGGTGCCCTCGGCGCCGAGCATGTGGACCATGCCGAGCGCGTAGCCGACTCCGCGTCGCACCGCGTCCGGCTCACCCGCGCCCTCCGGACCGCCCGGCAGCAGCCAGTCGTCCTCGGGGGCGTCCTTCGGCAGCACCGGCAGCGGGAAGTCCTTTACTGCGCTGAGGAGTTCGGCCACCGGGGCCGGGCACGTCACCGTCTGGCCGGTGGGCAGCAGATCGCCCGTCGCGAGCACGTTGCGCATCCGCAGATCGGCCGGGTCGATGCCCAACTTCGCTGCCAGCTTGTCCATTTGGCCTTCGTAGGCCGCGCACACCTGCATCGCGCCCTCGCCCCGGACGTGTCCGGACGGCGGGTTGTTGGTGCGCACCGCCCAGCCCTCGACGAAGGCGTGCGGCACGACGTACGGACCGCAGGCGAACGCGACGGCCGCGGCGAGGGATTCGGACGAGGCCTCGGCGTAGGCCCCCGCGTCGAGCAGGATCTGTGCCTCGACCTTGACCAGGCGGCCCTCTGCGTCCGCGTGATGGCGGTAGCGCAGCAGGGTGGGGTGGCGGTGGGCGTGGCCGAGGAAGGACTCCTCGCGGGTGGCGGCCAGCTTGACCGGGCAGCCGGTCCTCAACGCCAGCAGCCCCAGCGGGAGTTGGAAGCCGAGGTCCTCGCGGTCGCCGGTCGCGCCGGGCACGCCGGTGACGACGACCTTGACGCGGTCCGGCTCAAGACCGAAGCAGGCGGCGGCCAGGTCGCGGTCGCTGTGCGGGTCGGTGGAAGCGGTGTAGAGCTCCACGCCGCCGTCGGGGCGCGGCACGGCGAGGCCCGCCTCGGCGCCGATCGGGGCCGGGTCCTGGCGGCCGATCCGGTACAGCCCCTCGACGACGACCTCTCCGGTCACGTCGGGGTCGCCGTACTGGAGCGGGATGTGCCGGATCAAGTTGCCGTCGGGGTGCAGCGGTTCGGCCGCGAACGCCTTCTCCGGGTCGGTGACCGGTTCGAGCACCTCGTACTCGACGGCGATCGCCGCGGCCGCCAGGCGCGCGGTGTCCGGGTGGTCGGCGGCCACGGCGGCGATGGGCTCGCCGTGGTGGCGTACGAACTCGGCCGCGAACACGGGGCGGTCGGCGATGCGCCGGCCGAACGCCGGGTCGCCCGGCACGTCGGCGTGGGTCACCACGGCCCGTACGCCCGGCATGGCGGCGGCGGCCGTGGTGTCGATGGAGACGATGCGTGCGGACGCGTGCGGGGCGCGCAGCACGGCCGCCCACAGCAGGCCCTCGGCCCACAGGTCGGCCGCGTAGGGGAAGGTGCCCTCGGTCTTGGCCCGCGCGTCGACGGGCGCGAGCGACGCGCCGATCCCGTGCGCGGGCGGCTGCTGCTCCGGCCCCGCCACCGAGGTGGCGCCTTCGACCGTCGCGGTGGCTGCGTCGTTGCTCACGCCATGCCTCCGTCGTGCGTGTGCGGGGGCTTGGCGCTGCCGGCCCCGGGGGGTGCCTGGTGCGGAATGCGGGCCTCTTCGGCCAGGGCTCCGGCCGCCTCGCGGCCCGCCACGACGTCCTTCACGGCGTCGAGCACGCCGCGGTAGCCGGAGCAGCGGCACAGGTTGCCGCAGAGCGCCTGACGCGTTTCGAGCTCGGTGGGCGCGTGGTTGCCTTCGAGCAGGTCGTGCACGGTCATCGCCATGCCGGGGATGCAGAAGCCGCACTGCACGGCCCCGCTCTCGGCCAGGGCCCGCTGCACGTCGGAGGGTTCGCCGTCGGAGGCGAGCCCCTCGACAGTACGGACCTCGCTGCCGGCCGTGGTCGCGGCGGGCACCAGGCAGGAGGCGACGAGCCGCCCGTCCACCTGGACGTTGCACGCCCCGCACTCGCCCTGCGAACAGCCGTCCTTGGCGCCCGCGAGCCCGAGCCGCTCGCGCAGCACGTAGAGCAACGACTCCCCCACCCAGGCCTCGGTGACGGGCCGGTCGGCGCCGTTCACGCGCAGCACGTAGGAGGCGCGGGGGTGCTCCAGGTCGTGCCCCGGGGCGACGGCCGCGGCTTCGGGGGCCGGGAGTACGTCGGGTACGTCGGGTAGGCCAGGTGCATCGAGAAGGTCAGGTGCATCGCGTACGTCGGATTCGCCGGCCGGGGCGGAGGGGTCCGGGGCGGGCTCGGCGACGGGCTCAACGGCCGCGACGGGCTCAACGGCCTCGACGGCGACGGACTCGTCCGGGAGCGGCTCGGGGGCGGGGGCCTCCGGCGCGTCCGGCACAGCAGGTGCTGCCGATGCTTCCTGTGCTTCCTGTGCCTCAGCTGCTCGGGGCGCGTCCGGGGGCCCGGCGGGGTCGGCCGTGCCCGGCGCATGCTCCGGCGTGAAGCCATCGGGCTCGGGCTCGCGCTCGGGATCGGCAACAGGAACGGGATCGGGCACGGACGCGTGCTCCGACACGGGGCCGTGCTCCGGAGTGGGCTCCGGCGCGGGCTCCGGGAACTGGTTGGCCCAGGGCGCCGGGGCGCCGCCCGGGAGGGTGGCGGGTGGGGTCGAACCCCACTGCTCGATCAGCGACGACGTGGTGAACTCGCCCGATTCTTCGGGGAGTTCATCCCGGACGACCGGGATCGTCCACTGGCCGGTACCCGCGAGGGAGGGCTCGTCGGCGAAGTTCCACTGGGCCGTGGTGGACGGGTCGTGGGCAGGCTGGGTCGCAGTGGCCGGCACCGGCGCGGGCGCGGGGGGCTCCGGCCACACGACGGTCTGCGCGCCGGGCGCGGGGTCGCCCTCGGACGCGCCGGGCGCATCCTGGCCGGGGCCGGTCAGTTCGGTCGGGATGCGCCAGACACCGGTCGCGCCGGGGTCCGTGGCAGCGGCCGGGGTGAGCGGCACGATCATCGGCGGTACGTAGCCGTGGCCGGGCGCCGCGAGCGGGGCGCCGCTCATCAGGTCCATGTCCGGGGGCAGCTGGACGAACGCCGTCGCGTCGGGCTCGTACTCGCCGCCGTGCGGAACCGGCTCCCAGGCACCGTGCCGGGACGCCTGGCCGTAACCGTAACCATGCCCTTGGCCGGGCCCGTGATCGTACGTGCGCTCCGGCTCGTGCGTGCGCTCCGGCTCGTGCTCGCGCTCGGGCTCGTGCTCGTGCTCGTTGTTGCGGTCGGTCACGACAGCGCCCTCCCCAGTGCTCGTCGGGCCAACGCGGCGACGGTGCGCCGCAGATGCAGTACGGCGGGCGAGAGGGGCGGGGGCGGTGAGCCGTCCGCGGGTGGCGCCGGGTCCGGGATGCAGGCGGCGGCCACGTACTCACCGAACGCGCCGAGCGCCTCCGGGGCGAGGGCCGCGCGCTCGCCGTCCCAGTCGATGAGCGAGGCGATCCAGTGCTCGGCTTCGAGGGGGCGCAGGGGCATCGGCGCGATCGCGCCGACCGCACAGCGCACTCCGCGGCGGGCCGGATCGAGGACGACGGCGACCGACGCGGTGGCGCGGCCGGGGCCGGTGCGGCCGGTGGCCTTGAGGAAAACTTGGGGCGCGTGCAGCAGCGGCACCCGGACATAACCGATCAACTCGGCCGGGGCGAGCATGTCCCGGCCGGCCAGCAGGTGCGACACGGGGATCTCGCGCCGGGCGCCGTCGCGGCCCGCGATGACGAGGGTGGCTTCGAGCGCGGCGAGCACGGGCAGCGCGTCACCGGTGGGGGCGGCGGAGGCGATGTTGCCGCCGAGCGTGCCCGCGTTGCGGATCTGCGGGGGGCCCGCGGCGCGCGCGGCCGCGGCGAGCGCCGGAATGAGCGCCGCGAAGTCCGGGCGCCCCATGCGGGCATGAGTGAGACCGGCGCCCAGCAGGGCGTGGCCGTCCTGGTACTGCCAGCCGCGGATCTCGTTGATCCGGCCGAGTCCGACGAGTCCCGCGGGGCGCAGCAGGCCCCGGTTCACCGCCGCCATCAGATCGGTGCCGCCCGCCACGGGCACGGCGGCAGGCATGGCCGCGAGCGCCGCCACGGCCTCGTCCAGTGAGGCAGGCAGCGTCACCGACTGCGCCGCCTGCGGTGCGTGCGTGGTCAACCCAGCTGCCCCTTCCCGGTGTCCCGGCCGTACGACTGTGCCGTCTGTGGCCACCTGCTGATGGCCGTACCGTACGTGCTCACAGCCCGGACGTGGCAACTCTGGCACATCTTCCGTGCCGCCCGACGGGAGGGTCCACGAAGCGCGCTTCCGTCCCCGACCTGGGGAATGTTCCGGTTTCGCAAGCCTTGTACGACTTATGCGGTACGCCTCGTTCCGCACACCGGGTGTTGGTCACAGCGGTCTTCCTCGCAGCCGGTCGCGGCCGGGCGGCCGTGCCCCGGGGCCACGGTCCCAGGGAGAGGGCCGCCCGGCGGCCACGTTGGGCACGGGCTCACCTGTTTGGGGGCGCCCCCTCGATCGGGCGTCCGAGCACGCCGGGGCGCTGCTGCCACGGCAACGGGCCGGTCGGCGGGCGGTAGTCGACGCCGAGCGCGTCAAGGCGCTTGTAGTGGACGGCCATTCGCCGTTCGAAATCGGCGAAGTCGCGGTGGGCCGGGGCGGGCAGCGCGCTCCAGGCGACTTCGGCGAAGGCGGCGAGGCGCGGGAACGTCTGGTAGTCGACGCGGGACTGGTTCTCCATCACCTCGGTCCACACGTTGGCCTGGGTGCCCAGGATGTGGGCGGCGGCCTCGGGGCCGAGCTGTGGCGGAACGGGCTCGAACCGGTAGACGTCCTCAAGGGTGCGGACGAACCCGATGGGCACGGGCTCGTCGGCGCCCGCGGCCTGCCGGTGGTCCAAGTACACGTACTGCTCGGGGCACATCACCACGTCGTGTCCGGCCTCGGCGGCGGCGATCCCGGCGCCGTAGCCCCGCCAGGACGAGACGGCGGCGCCGGGTGCGAGGCCGCCCTCCAGGATCTCGTCCCAGCCGATGAGGCGCCGCCCGCGGGCGCTCAGCCAGGCGTCGAAGTGCCGGATGATCCAGGACTGGAGCTCGTTCTCGCCCGCGAGCCCGAGTTCACGGATCCGCTCCTGCGCGACGTCCGACTTCTGCCACTGCTCCTTGGGGCACTCGTCCCCACCGATGTGGATGAACGGCGAGACGTCCTCGGGAAACAGATCCAGCACCTCCTCCAGCACCCCTTCGTAGAAGCGGAGGGTGTTGTCCGTGGGGGCGAGTACGTTCGGATTGACGCCCCAGGTGTCCCAGACGGAGAGGGAGGCGGTGTCGACGACGTCGGTGTTGCCGAGGTCGGGGTACGCGGCGATGGCGGCCTGCGAGTGGCCCGGGAGGTCGATCTCGGGGACGACGCGGATGTGCCGTTCGGCCGCGTACGCGACGATCTCGCGGATGTCGTCCTGGGTGTAGTAACCCCCGTGCGGCTTCTCGTCCCACAGCGGCGATGCGCGATGCCCCCACTTCGTACGACCGCGCCACGCGCCGACGTCGGTGAGCCGGGGATAACGCTTGATCTCGATCCGCCACCCCTGGTCGTCGGTGAGGTGGAAGTGGAAGACGTTGAGCTTGTGGGCGGCGATGAGGTCGAGGTAGCGCAGCACGCCGTCCTTCGGCATGAAGTGCCGTGCCACGTCGAGCATGAGCCCGCGCCAGGCGAACCGGGGTGCGTCCTCGATGGTGACCGGGGGCAGCGGCCAGTGCTGTCCGCGCTGGCCGCTCTGTCCGCGCTGGCCGCTCTGTTCGCTCTGTCCGCTGCGCAGCGGGGCCTTGCGGAAGGCGTCGGGGCCGAGTAGTTGGCGGAGCGTCTGCATGCCGCGGAACACGCCGGCGGGGGTGCCGCCCTCGATGAGCACGGCGACGTCTTCGAGGGAGCGGTCGGTCGAGAGCCGGTAGCCCTCGGGGCCGTGCCGCCCGGCGATGTCGGGGCTGACCCGCAGCACAACCCGATCGGCCCCACCGGGTCCACTACTTCCCTCGCCCCCATCCACCCCATCCACCCCATCCACCAGCCCGAGCCCGGTCGCGGCGCCGACCGTACTTCGCAGGAGGGCGGCGAGGGGGTGGGTGTCGGGGGTGGTGTGGAGGGTGGTGGAGGGGGTGAGGGCGGGGGTGGGGGTGGGGGTGGGGGTGGGAGTGGAGCTGAGAGCGCCCGTGGAGGTGGGGGTGGCGTGGATGGAGGAGGGGGTGGGGATGAGGGTGTTGCTGTCCATTGGGGTTGGGTTCCTTGGGTGTTGTGAGGGTGCTGGTGGGTTGCCGGGCTGATGGGTTGATGGGTTGCTGGGGGTGTTGGGTTGCTGATGGGTGGATGGGTTGCTGTCTTTGTCCTCCCCCACCCCGCCCCTTCCCGAGACCCTCCGGGGGTGGGTCGGCCTTCGGCCGCGGACCGTTGAGTAGTTGCTCGCGCCCCTAAAACCCCGGTTCGCTTTCGTCCGCGGACCGTGCCCGCGTCTCGCACAGTTCCCCGCGCCCCTGAAACCCGCTTTCGGCCGCAGGCCGTGGACGGCTGGTCGCGCAGTTCCCCGCGCCCCTTGAACGGCCGGTTGTCGTGTGCGGGCCGTGGACGGCTGGGCGCGCAGTTCCCCGCGCCCCTTGAACGGCCGGTTGTCGTGTGCGGGCCGTGCTTGCTTCTCGTGCGGTTCCCCGCGCCCTTGGCGGGGCTCGGTGGAGGCGTCCTCAGCCTGTCCGGCGTTTGAGGACGAGCGCCCTTTAGGCGCGAACGGGGGTGCAGGGGGCGGAGCCCCCGCCGGGGTTGGAGGGGCGGAGCCCCTCGGGGGGTCCGGGGCGGAGCCCCAGGGGGCCGCACCCTTCGGAGTTGCCGCACGGGCGGGAGGGTGGGAAAACCCCCCGGGGTCCGGGGCGCAGCCCCAGGGAGTTGGGGACAGGCGACCCCGGGCAACGAGCCGCGCTCACTTGACCGCACCGCCCACCCCCAAAACCAACCTCCGCTGCACCACGACAAAGAGCACCAGCACCGGCACCGTCATCACCGTCGACCCCGCCATGATCCCGCCCCAGTCGTTCTCGTCCGGCTTGAAGAAGACCAGCAGGGCCATCGGCAGCGTCGACTGCGACGTGTCGCTGATGATGAACGACTTCGCGAACAGGAAATCGTTCCACGCGGAGATGAAGGAGAAGACGCTGGTCGCCACCAGCCCCGGGAAGACCAGTGGAAACAGGATCTGCCACAGAAACCTCGTACGGCTCGCCCCGTCGAGCGCCGCCGCTTCCTCCAGCGCGACCGGCACCCCCTTCACGAACCCCCGCAGCATCCAGATCGCGAAGGGCAACGAGAACGCGAGGTGCGGCAGGATCAGCGAGCCCAGCGTGTTGAGCTGTCCCATGTCTCGCATCAGGAAGAACAGCGGGATCGTCAGTGCCTCGACCGGCACCATCTGCGCCACCAGGAACATGATCAGCAGCGTGGTGCGGAACCTGAACCGGAAGCGTGTCACCGCCGTCGCCGCCAGGAAGGCGATCAGCGCGGAGAGGACGACGACACTGCCCGCCACGACGAGGCTGTTGAGGAAGTACCGCCCGAAGTCCTCCTGGGTGAAGACCCGCCGGAAGGAGTCGAGGGAGGGGGAGAGGGTCCAGGGCCTGGGGTGCGCCGACTGCACCTCTCCCGCCGGCTTGAAGGCGGAAAGGACCATCCAGTACAGGGGGAAGGCGACCACCACGGCCACGAGGACCGCGACCCCTTCGGCAACCAGCCGTCCGGGCCGGCGTCTCCAGGCAGCCAGCGCCGAAGCCGTAGCCGTACCTGAACCCATAGCCGTAACCGAAGCCGAAGCCGAAGCCGAAGCCGTAGCCGTAGCCGTAGCCGAACCCTCACCCCCCGGCTCGCCAACACCGCTACGCCACCTCACAGTTCCTCCCCGTCCCGCTCCCGCCGCAGCAACCGCAGATAGATCAGCGTCGCCCCCAGCAGGATCAGCAGCATCACGACGCCGATCGCCGAGCCGAGGCTGTACTGCGAGGAGGCGAACGCCTTTTGGTAGGCGTACACGTTGAGGACCAGGTTCTGGCCCGCGATGCCGCCGCCGTTGGTCATGACGTAGATCTGTGTGAACACCTTGAAGTCCCAGATGACGGACTGGATCGTGACGACCGTGAGGATCGGGCGGAGCATCGGCGCCATGACGGACCGCCAGATCCGCCACTGCGATGCGCCGTCGAGGGCGGCCGCTTCGAGCACCTCGCCCGGAATGGCCCGGATCCCGGCGTACACCGTGATCATCACGAACGGGAACGAACACCACACCACTTCGAGCAGAACGAGCAGGAACGCGCTGTAGCGGCCGTACGTCCAGGAGTGGTCCCCGAGGCCCAGCACCCGGTTCACGGGGCCGAAGTCGGGGTCGAAGAGGAACATCCAGACCGTCGAGCCGGTGATCGCGGGGGTCGCCCACGCCCCCAGCGCGGCCAGCATCAGCGCGAGCCGCGGCAGGGCCCGTACGCGTGTCAGGAGGACGGCGAGCGCGCAGCCGATCGCGAGGGTGCTCAGGACGCAGGCCGCCGCGAAGACGAGGGTGGCGAGCAGAACCGACCAGAACTGGCTGTCCGAGAACAGCGTGGCGTAGTTGTCCAGGCCCTGGAAACGGGTCGGCTCGCCGCCGCTGACCTGGGCCTGGGTGTACTGCAGGAAGGAGATCAGGCCGAGTTGACAGACCGGGTAGACGAGCAGCGCGCCGAGGACGGCGAGGGCGGGGGCCAGGTAGAGCCACGGCGTCCAGCCCGCCCCCCGGAGCGCGCGGCCGCGCGCTCCGCCGCGCGGACGTCGGGACGGTGGCTTCGGCGCCGCCGTCGTCCGTGCGGCCGCGCCGCGCTCGGCCGTCAAGGGGCTCAACCCGCCGCTCCGAACGCCTCGTTCATCTTCTTCGCCGCGTCCGACGACGCCGTGGCCACGTCCTTCTTTCCGCTGACGACCTCCTGGAACATCGTGGGCAGGACGAGCGAGGAGTCGATCTGGCCCCAACCGGGCGACGCGGGAACGAACTTGGCGCCCGCGGCGAGCGTGCGGACGAAGGGCTCGACGAACGGCTGCTTCTTCGCGACATCGGCCCGTACGTCGGTGTAGGTCGGCAGGAAGCCCATCGCGTCGAACATCTCGCGCTGGGTCGCCTTACCGGTGAGCTGCTCCATGAGGGCGACGGCGAGCGTGCGGTGCGAACTGCTCTTCAGTACACCGATGTTGTTGCCGCCGGCGAAGGCCGGGGCGACGGAGCCCGGCGCGAGGCCCGGCAGCGGCACGACGGCGTACTTGCCCTTGACCGTGCCGGCCTCGACGGCTGCGTGGTTGAAGTCCCCGCCGATCGCCATGGCCGCTTTGCCGTTCGCGAAGGCGGTGACGGTGGCGTTGCCGCCCATCTGGGCGCACTTGGCGGCGGGGCAGTTGTCGTCGCCGAAGAGCGAGGTGTAGGCGGCGATGCCCTTGCGGGCGGCGTCGCCGTCGAGGGCGGAGGTGTATTTCCCGCCGTTCTCGGTGGCCAGTTCGCCGCCGTTGGCCCAGAGGAACGGCAGCGCCCCGTATGTGTAGGCACCGCCCACCGCGAGTCCGTACAGGCCGGGTTGGGCCCGGTGGATCTTCTTGGCGGTCGCGATCAGTTCGTCCTGGGTCTTCGGCACGGCGATGCCGAGGTCCTTGAGGACGTCGGTGCGGTAGTACAGCGCTCGGACGCCGACGAACAGCGGGGCGCCGTAGACCTTTCCGCCGACCGTGACGGACTGCTTCGCCGTCGGGTCGGTGTCCTTCGCCTCGCTCCACGCCGCGAACTCGGCGCTGACGTCGGCGAGTCCGCCGTCCTTCACGTAGCCGGCCGTATCGGTGTTGCCGTACTCGATCAGGTCGGGCGCGGAGCCGGGGTCGTTGAAGGCGGCCTTGATCCGCTGGGCCCGGGTGTCGACGGGTATGTACTCCACCTGCACGTCGGCGCCGTGGTGGGCCTGCTCGAAGGCGGCCACGGCCCTGTCCACCACCTTCTGCTTGGGGCCGTTGCTCACCTCCTGGAAGAGCCAGACCCGCAGGGTGCCGTTCTTGTCGTCCCCCTTCGCTCCGTCGCCGGACGTCTGCGGGGCGCACGCGGCGAGCGCGACGAGGGCAAGGGCCGCCAGTGGAAAGGCGGTTCGGGCGGACAGCTTGGACGTCTCGGGCAGCTTCACGGCAGAAATCCTCCCCATGGCGTTGCAACATACGCAACGAGCGTTTCGCATACTGCACAACAGGGAGGAGGTTATGGCGGAGGCAAAGCTCGCGGCAAGAGGTCTGGACAACCCGTAGCCGCCGACCGACGCAAAACGGCCCCCGGGGTGTGCGTCACGCACACCCCGGGGGCCGTTGAAGTGGAGGCGGCAGGAGCTTCCTGCTACGTCGCTCCCTGCTACTCCGTTACTTCGCCGCTTCGCTGCTTCGCTACTTCTTGTCCTTGCCGCCCTTGTCCTTGTCCCCGCCGGCGCTCATGGACTCGTAGATCTCCTTGCACATCGGGCAGACCGGGTACTTCTTCGGGTCGCGCCCCGGCACCCAGACCTTGCCGCAGAGCGCGACGACGGGCGTGCCGTCGAGCGCGCTCGCCATGATCTTGTCCTTCTGGACGTAGTGGGCGAAGCGCTCGTGGTCGCCGTCGCCGTTCGACACCTGGGGTGTCGGCTCTACGAGGGTCCCCGTACCTGCCCCGCGCTCGGGCTCAAGAGTGCTCATAACCACCAAGGGTACTGAAGGCAACCGGATTGAGTGGAGGGGTGTCACCGGGTGCCGGTCCGGGCGTCGGTCCGGGCATGGGTCCGGGTGCCGGTCCGGGCGGCCCGAGTGCCGGTCCCGGTGTCAGTTGAGCGAGGGATCGTCCGGATAGGTCGCCACCATCGCGAGCTCGTTGCGCTGGCGGCGCAGCACCGCCCGCCACAGGTTCTCCGGTTCCGGGGACGACACGTCGCCCGGCTCCGACTCGACCACGTACCAGGCCCCCTCCGAGAGCTCGTCCTCCAGCTGGCCCGGCCCCCAGCCCGAGTACCCGGCGAAGATCCGCAACGAGCCGAGGGCGGCCGCGAGCAGCTCCGGCGGCGCCTCCAGATCGACCAGGCCGATCGCCCCGTACACCCGCCGCCAGCCAAGGGGGTCTCCCCCGCCCGGACGAGGCCGAGAGCTCGGGGAAGGGCCCTCCTCGCCGGGAATCACCGCGATGCCCAGCGCGGAGTCGAGGGAGACCGGGCCGCCCTGGAACACCACCCCCGGCTCGCCCGCGAGAGCCGCCCAGGACTCCAGGATGTCGCCGACGCCGACCGGCGTCGGACGGTTCAGGACCACGCCGAGCGTGCCCTCCTCGTCGTGGTCGAGGAGCAGCACCACCGCGCGGTCGAAGTTCGGATCCGTCAGGGCGGGAGTGGCGACGAGCAGCCGCCCCGTGAGCGAGGACACCTCGGTCATGGCGACATGATCCCGCACAACGGGCCCGCGCGGGAGACGTGGCCGCCGCCACGCGCCGGGAAACGGCCCGGATTCGGCCCGTATCCGTGACACTCCGCAGAGCTGACCTGCGCGGAGCGTGCTGTAGCGAATTCATTACACACGTGAACCGTCCCCGGCCTTATGGGGCACGGGTGAAAGCCGCTTACCCTTTATCCCTGCCCCCTGCCCGACGACTCCGGAACGCGAGATTCATGACCGGCACAGACGATGTACTGCTTGTCCACGGCGGAACCCCGCTCGAGGGCGAGATCCGCGTCCGCGGCGCGAAGAACCTCGTGCCGAAGGCGATGGTCGCCGCCCTGCTCGGCAGCGGCCCCAGCAGACTGCGCAATGTGCCCGACATCCGCGACGTACGCGTCGTACGGGGCCTGCTGCAGCTGCACGGCGTCACGGTGCGCCCCGGCGACGAGCCGGGCGAGCTGATCCTCGACCCCTCCCACGTCGAGTCCGCCAACGTCGCCGACATCGACGCCCACGCGGGTTCCTCGCGGATCCCGATCCTGCTGTGCGGCCCGCTCCTGCACCGCCTGGGCCACGCCTTCATCCCCGGCCTCGGCGGCTGCGACATCGGCGGCCGGCCCATCGACTTCCACTTCGAGGTGCTGCGCCAGTTCGGCGCGACCATCGAGAAGCGGGCGGACGGCCAGTACCTGGAGGCCCCCCAGCGCCTTCGCGGCTGCAAGATCACGCTGCCGTACCCCTCGGTCGGCGCGACGGAGCAGGTGCTCCTGACGGCCGTCCTCGCGGAGGGCGTGACCGAGCTGTCCAACGCGGCGGTCGAGCCGGAGATCGAGGACCTCATCTGCGTGCTGCAGAAAATGGGCGCGATCATCGCCATGGACACCGACCGGACCATCCGGGTCACCGGTGTCGACGTGCTCGGCGGGTACACCCACCGCGCCCTCTCGGACCGCCTGGAGGCCGCCTCGTGGGCGTCCGCCGCGCTGGCGACCGAGGGCAACATCTACGTCCGCGGCGCCCAGCAGCGCTCGATGATGACGTTCCTGAACACCTACCGGAAGGTGGGTGGCGCCTTCGAGATCGACGACGAGGGCATCCGCTTCTGGCACCCCGGCGGCTCGCTCAAGTCCATCGCGCTCGAAACCGACGTGCACCCGGGCTTCCAGACCGACTGGCAGCAGCCGCTGGTCGTCGCCCTCACGCAGGCCACCGGCCTGTCCATCGTCCACGAGACGGTGTACGAGTCGCGGCTCGGCTTCACCTCGGCGCTCAACCAGATGGGTGCGCACATCCAGCTGTACCGCGAGTGCCTGGGCGGCTCGAACTGTCGCTTCGGCCAGCGCAACTTCCTGCACTCCGCGGTCGTGAGCGGCCCCACGAAGCTCCAGGGCGCCGATCTGGTCATCCCGGACCTGCGGGGCGGGTTCTCGTACCTCATCGCGGCGCTGGCGGCCCAGGGCACGTCCCGGGTGCACGGGATCGACCTGATCAACCGGGGCTACGAGAACTTCATGGAGAAGCTCGAAAGCCTCGGCGCGAAGGTAGAACTCCCCAACGGTTCCCTGATCTGACCCCGCCGGGGCTCCGCCCCGGCCCCCGTGCGCGCCGGCGGTGGACTCCACCGAGCCCCGTAAGGGGCGGGAAACCGCGCGAACGGTCCGCACACGAAAGCGGGTACGCAAAAGGGCGGCCACCCTGTTTCCAGGGTGGCCGCCCTCTGTGTTGCTGCTGAGCGACCCTGCGGAGCAGAGGACGCTTACTTGCCCTTGGCGGCTTCCTTGAGCTTCGAGCCCGCGGAGACCTTCACGCTGTAGCCGGCCGGGATGTTGATCGGGTCGCCGGTCTGCGGGTTACGAGCGGTACGAGCGGCACGGTGGGTGCGCTCGAAGGTCAGGAAGCCGGGGATGGTGACCTTCTCGTCGCCCTTGGCGACGATCTCGCCGACGGTCTCGGCGAGAGCGGCCAGCACGGCGTCGGCGTCCTTGCGGGTCACCTCTGCGCGGTCGGCCAGCGCGGCCACCAGCTCACTGCGGTTCATGTTCTTACTCCCGTGTTCTTCTTGCCTGTGAGGCGTGCCACGCGGCGGAAGCCGCATGTTGAATACAGCGAAGCCGATGCTGCCAGGGCCCTCGGACAGTCCCCGGACTCGGGTCCGCTTGCACGACCTCGCGTCCTGGGGGTCCCCCCTGGACGAAGTCCTTGGGGAAGCATCCTGCCCCCACCTACGGCGGGAAAGCCAATCCGGCACTCTCCCGAGTCACACCGGGTCACACGAAAAGCGCCAACGCCTCAGCGAGGTGACGCTCCGTCGACACGGTGGGACTCCCCGACCAGGGCCGGTGCGGATGCGGGTCATGGTCCGCCACCCTAAGGGGGCGTTACTGGGCCCGCATCCCGCGACGCGCCGTAGCTCAGGCCGACGTGGGGCCCGTCACAGCGGCGCCGGCGGCCTTGGCGGCGTTGCGGACGGCCCCGGCGACCGCTCCGGCCACCTTGTCGTTGAAGACCGACGGGATGATGTAGTTCGCGTTGAGTTCGTCCTCGGCGACGACGTCGGCCAGCGCGCCGGCCGCCGCCAGCATCATCTCGGTGTTGACGGTGCGGGACTGCGCGTCCAGCAGACCGCGGAAGACACCCGGGAAGACCAGCACGTTGTTGATCTGGTTGGGGAAGTCCGAGCGGCCGGTGGCGACAACTGCCGCGGTCTCGCGGGCGATCGCCGGGTCCACCTCGGGGTCCGGGTTCGCGAGCGCGAACACGATCGCGCCGTCGGCCATCGCCGCGACGTCGTCGCCGTTCAGGACGTTGGGGGCGGAGACGCCGATGAAGACGTCGGCGCCGACCACGGCCTCCTTGAGCGTGCCGGTGAGGCCCTCGGGGTTGGTGTTGTCGGCGATCCAGCGCAGCGCCGACTCGGGGTCCGCGTCGACGAGGTCGGCGCGGCCCGCGTGCACCACGCCGTGGATGTCGGCGACGACCGCGTTCTTGACACCGGCGGCGAGCAGCAGCTTGAGGATGGCCGTGCCGGCCGCTCCGGCACCGGACATGACGACGCGTACGTCGCCAATTCCCTTGCCCACCACGCGCAGTGCGTTGGTCAGCGAGGCCAGCACCACGATCGCGGTGCCGTGCTGGTCGTCGTGGAAGACGGGGATGTCGAGGGCCTCGCGCAGCCGGGCCTCGATCTCGAAGCAGCGCGGCGCGGAGATGTCTTCGAGGTTGATGCCCGCGAAGCCGGGGGCGATCGCCTTGACGATGGTCACGATCTCGTCGGTGTCCTGGGTGTCCAGGCAGATCGGCCAGGCATCGATGTCGGCGAAGCGCTTGAAGAGGGCCGCCTTGCCCTCCATGACCGGCATGGCCGCCATCGGGCCGATGTTGCCGAGGCCGAGCACCGCGGAACCGTCCGTCACGACTGCGACGGTGTTGCGCTTGATGGTCAGGCGCCGGGCGTCCTCGGGGTTCTCGGCGATCGCCATGCACACCCGGGCGACACCCGGGGTGTAGATCATCGAGAGGTCGTCACGGTTGCGGATGGGGTGCTTCGACTGCATCTCGATCTTGCCCCCGAGGTGCATCAGGAACGTACGGTCGGAGACCTTGCCGAGGGTGACGCCCTCGATGCGGCGCAGCTCCTCGACGATCTCGTCGGCGTGCGACGTGGAGGTGGCCGCGATGGTGACGTCGATCCGCAGCTTCTCGTGGCCGGAGGCGGTCACGTCGAGGCCGGTGACCGAACCGCCCGAGGACTCGACGACCGTGGTGAGCTGGGAGACCGCCGTGCCGCTTGCGGGCACCTCAAGGCGGACCGTCATCGAGTACGAGACGCTGGGCGCCGTTGCCATGACCGTGTTCCTCTGCTTTCCCTAGCTTCGTTGCTAGCACCGCCTCGGCTGTGGCGCGGCGGTGCCATCCGATGGTCGCACCTACTGGCTGGTAGCCGATAATGGGCGGCCCTTTTCGGAAAGTTGTTTCCACCATACGAGAAAGTGGTGGTCCGGCGGAAGCCCCAACCGGGAGACCTCGGCCGGAGGGCCCGAGGCGCCGCGCCGGAGGGCCACGACGGAGGGGGCCCGCGCTCAAGGCTCCGGCAACGACGACAGGCCCACGCCGTCCGAAGACGACGTGGGCCTGTCTCTCACGTTGATGACACCGGCCCGCCATGCTCGCCTCGCGGCAAGTGGTCGCTCTGAGCGACTAAGGTTGGGCCCGGGGGCTTGGATCGAGCCGGTGCCACAACCAGGCTAACAAACCACCCCGGGAAGTGATCCCCGCATCGCGAGTTGAC
This sequence comes from Streptomyces sp. NBC_00442, assembly GCF_036014195.1. NCBI lineage: Bacteria > Bacillati > Actinomycetota > Actinomycetes > Kitasatosporales > Streptomycetaceae > Streptomyces > Streptomyces sp. NBC_00442. Next base: position 4,768,421 of record NZ_CP107918.1, on the reverse strand, counting down.
CTCGAATTTAATCGCGGAGCAGGTCCGGCACCCCGTCCGCGTCGGGCTCGTCCCGGTCCCCCGAGACGACCGTGAGCTGCTGCGTCGCCCGGGTCAACGCCACGTACAGCACCCGCAGTCCGGCCGGGGACTCGTCCGCGATCTCGGCCGGGGAGACGACCACCGTGGCGTCGTACTCCAGGCCCTTGGCCTCCAGGCTGCCGAGCGCCACCACGCGGTCGCCGAGCCCCGCGAGCCAGCGCGCGGCCTGCTCGCGGCGCCGCATCGCGACGACCACGCCCACCGTGCCGTCCACCCGGTCGAGCAGCCGACCCGCCTCCTCGCGCACCGAGCGGGCCAGGTCCCCGTCGCGCACGACCGCGAACCGGGGCTCCACGCCCGTGGAGCGGACGGCGGCCGGCGACTTCATGCCCGGCATCGCCAACTCCAGTACCTTCGCAGCCAGTTCGGCGATCTCGGCGGGGTTGCGGTAGTTGACGGTCAGCTCGAAGCGGCGGCGCGGGCGGCTGCCGAGCGCCTCGTCGCGGGCCTCGGCCGCTTCGTCCGGGTCGGACCAGGAGGACTGCGCGGGGTCGCCCACGATCGTCCAGGTGGCGGTACGCCCGCGCCGCCCGACCATGCGCCACTGCATCGGCGTGAGGTCCTGCGCCTCGTCGACGATGACGTGCGCGTACTCGGTGCGTTCGAGGGCGAGCCGCTCGGCGCGCTCGCGCTGGGTCTCCTCCCGGTGGGGCATGAGCTCTTCGAGGCCGGTGAGCGCGTCCAGCGGGTCGTACTCGCGCTTGCGCTTGGGCCGGGCCGGGGCGCCGAGCAGCGTCTCCAGCTCGTCGAGCAGGGCCACGTCGTGCACCGAGAACGCGCCGTTCGCGGTCCGGGCGAGCGAGCGGGCCAGGCGCCGCACCTCGCCCTGATTGAGCACCCGGCGGGCCCAGCGCGCCAGGCGCCGCTCGTCGGCCATCGCGGCGAGCACCCCGCGCGGGGTCAGCTCCGGCCACCAGGCGTCGAGGAAGGCGATGAAGGCGTCCTCGGACGCGATGTCGTCGTCGAAGGAGGAGCGCAGTTCGGCGGCCAGCTCGGGGTCGGTGTGGCGGCCGTTCGCGCCGGACTTCGACCACAGGGCATCGAGCAGCAGCCTGCGGGCGCGCGGGCGCAGCAGGTTGACGGGCGCGGTGCCGCTGAGCACGGTCTGCCGGATGCGCCGCAGCTCGTCGGCCTCCAGCTCGACGCGGGCGCCGAACGCGACGACGCGCAGCCGCTGGGCGGGTTCCGGTGCGGGCGCCTGTTCGCCGAGGGCGAGCTGTTCGCCGCCGCGCCGTCTGGACCGCCCGGAGCGCTCCCCCGGCCCTTCGAGGGCGCCCCTGGCGGCCTTGCGCAGCACGTGGAGCATGCGGGAGGAGCCCTTGATGCGGGCGACCGCGGGATCGTCGTACTCGGTGGCCTCCGCGCCGTCCACGAGGTTGCCGACCGCGCGGATCGCGACCTGGCCCTCCTCGCCGAGCGAGGGCAGCACGCCCTCGGTGTACGAGACGAGCAGCGGCGTCGGCGAGACGATCAGGATGCCGCCCGCGTAGCGGCGCCGGTCCTGGTAGAGCAGGTAGGCCGCGCGGTGCAGCGCGACGGCGGTCTTCCCGGTGCCGGGGCCGCCCTCGACGTAGGTGACGGAGGCGGCGGGCGCCCTGATCACCATGTCCTGCTCAGCCTGGATGGAGGCGACGATGTCGCGCATGGTGTGGCTGCGGGCCTGGCCGAGCGCCGCCATCAGGGCGCCGTCGCCGATGACGGGCAGCCCGGCGCCGTTCAGGGTCGCCGTGAGCTCCGGGCGCATGAGGTCGTCCTCGACACCGAGCACCTTGCGGCCCTTGGAGCGGATGACGCGGCGGCGTACGACACGGCCGGGGTCGACCGGCGTCGAGCGGTAGAAGGGCGCCGCGGCCGGCGCCCGCCAGTCGATGACCAGCGGCGAGTAGTCGGCGTCCAGAACGCCGATCCGGCCGATGTGCAGGGTCTCCGCGATGTCGGCCGTGCCGTCGGGACGCACCGCGTCCTCGGCGGGCTCGATCGAGGTGTACGCGCCGTCCGGGCCCTTCTTGCCGTCCTTTCCGAGCAGCAGGTCGATCCGGCCGAAGAGGAAGTCCTCGAACTCGTTGTTGAGCCGGTTCAGATGGACCCCCGCCCGGAAGACCTGGGCGTCACGTTCGGCGAGGGCGCCTGGCGTCCCGACCTGACCGCGCTTGGCGGCGTCGTTCATCAGGAACTCCGCCTCATGGATCTTCTCCTCCAGGCGGCGGTACACCTGGTCCAGATGTACCTGTTCACCAGCGATTTCGCGTTCCCGGACCGAATCCACCGCGGATTCGGAGGTACCGGCAGCGGAATCGACAGCGGCATCCTGCGCGGCCACCGAGGCCCCCTTCTGACGTGCATTGGGCAGCCGTCAACCGTACGCGAAGGGGGGCCCCTTGTCAGGCCACAATCCGGCGCGACACCGCATGTCGGGACCCATGTCCCGGCAGGTGGCTCACGCCGGGACGTCCACCAGCGCCTTCCCGTCGAACGTACGGACCTCGAAGTGGTCGATCTGGTCGCGGTTCAGCGCGGTGCCGCCGTGCACGTACAGCGGGTAGCGCGCCGACACGTGCGGGCTGTCCGCGATGCCGTAGCCCCAGGCGGGGACCGCCCAGGACGTCACGGTCTCCTTGTCGCCGTTCTTGCCGACCGCGATCAGGCTGCACTTCAGCGGACCCTTGACGTTCTTGAGCTCCAGGACGGTGTGGGTGCCCCAGGCCTTGGGCTCGGTGCCGACGGTCGCGGTGGTTCCCGTCGTCGGGTCGGTCGCGGAGACCTTCTGGGTCATGTGGTTGAAGAAGGCGTCCTCGGCCGGGCTCGTCGGATCGGCCGAGGCGCTCTGGTGGGTGCCGGTGCCCGACGAGGTCGCCACCACCGCGATCGCGGGCCCTCCCACGATCAGCGCGGCCGCGGCCGCCACCAGGTACGTGGTGCGGCGCCTGCGCCGGGCGCGCTGGGCCGCGACCTCGTTGATCAGGCCCTGCGTCATCCCGGGCGGCACCGGCCGCAGCGGCTGGGCGGCGGGGCCCGGGAACTCCTTGAGGGTGGCCAGCATCGGCTCCATGCCGGCCAGGGCGTCCAGCTCGGCGGCGCACCACTCGCACCCCGCGAGGTGGGCCTCGAAGGCGGTGGCCTCGGCGTCGTCGAGGATGCCGAGCGCGTACGCGCCGACCGCCTCGTGCACCGAGCCCTCGGCGTACTCCCCGGTCGTCATGCCGTCACCCCCCGTTCCTCCAGTGCGAGCTTCATCGAGCGCAGGGCGTAGAACACCCGGGACCGCACGGTCCCGCTGGGCACGCCGAGCGCCTGGGCAGCCTCATTGACCGTACGTCCCTTGAAGTACGTCTCGACGAGGGCCTCCCGATGGGCCGGGGTGAGGTCGTCGAGCGCGTCCGAGAGGGTCATCAGCCACAACGCCTTGTCGATCTCGTCCTCCGCGGGCATGACCTCCAGCGGCGACGGATCGACCTCCTGCGGCCGGGCCTGCCGGCTGCGGTGGCCGTCGATGACGATGCGACGCGCGACCGTCACCAGCCAGGGGCGGACCGAACCGGTGGCCCGGTTGAGCTGACCGGCGTTCTTCCAGGCACGGATGAGCGTCTCCTGCACGACGTCCTCGGCCCGCTGGCGGTCGCCGGCCACGAGACGCATGACGTACCCGAGCAGCGGCCCCGCGTGTTCGCGGTACAGCGCTCGCATCAGCTCCTCGTCGGGCGCGGAGCGGTGTCGGGCGCCGCGCGGACGGTCATCGGCCACGGCGGCATCCTTGCGCAACCGGCACCTCCAGGTCGAGACCATCCCGGTGCGCGGCCGCGCGCCGGTACGTCTCTCCATACGGGCGGTTGTCGGGAACCATTCAAAGCGGCGGCGATTTTCTCGGGCAGTCCTTCACGGCGCGGCCACGCGGCGCCGGTGCCGGGCCACCCGCTCGCGGTTCCCGCACACCTCGCTGGAGCACCAGCGGCGCCTGCGCCCGCGTGAGGTGTCGAGGTAGAGCAGCCGGCAGGCGTCGCCCTCGCACTGGCGCAGCAGGGCACGGGCGCCGGGGTCGGTGAGCAGATCGATGGCGTCCCGGGCGAGCGCGGCGAGCAGCGCGCCGCACTCGGGGGCGCGGTCCAGGGCCCGTACGAGAGCGCCGTCCGCGCCCCGGATCGCGCGCACGCCCGGCGTCGGGGCCGCGGCGAGCGCGTTGATGCGGTCCAGCGCGGCGGGCGCGCCCTGGGCCGGCCCGCCGAGCTCGACGTAGACCAACCGGCTGATGCAGCGCCGCAGTTCGACGAACCGGGCGGGCCAGTCGCCGTCGAGGCCGGCGAGCGGGGTGCCGCTCGGGACGAGCCCGGCGCCGAGCAGCCAGCGGCCCAGCTCCTCGGTGCTGCCCAGCTGTTCCCTCTCGTACGCCCCGGTCGCCAGCAGATCCAGACAGATCCGCCCGGAGTCGAACCGCACCATGCGCCTGTCACCGCCTAGGGGTTACCGGTGAGTGCCTACACCCAGAGTGCCCGTCCGGGGCCGCCCCCGGTAGCCCTCCTACCGGCCCGCGGCCTCCACGGGCGGGCCGTCGTGCAGGATGCGCTGGAAGAGCCGGTGGTCGCGCCACTCGCCGTGGATGTGCAGATAGCGCGGCGCGAGGCCGTACTCCTCGAACCCGGCCTTGGCGAGGACCCGCTGGGAGGCGTGGTTGTGCAGCACGGTGCCCGCCTCGATCCGGTGCAGGCCCAGCTCGTCGACGGCGAGGCGGCAGACCTCCTCGACGCTGCTGGTGGCGATGCCCCGTCCGTTGTATTCGGCGTCGACCCAGTACCCCAGGCTCGCGCTGCACAGCGGGCCGAGCACGATGCCGCTCAGCGTGAACTGCCCCACCACCCGCTCCCCGTCGACGCGCAGCCAGCGCCGCACGCCCGGCTCGGCGAACCGCTCCGCGAGACCGTCTGCGGTGTAGAAGGACTCGGGCCGGTACGGCTCCCAGGGCCGCATGTGCTCCCGGTTGCGCAGCAGGGCGGCGGCTATCGCGGGGGTGTCGGATGGCTCGGCCGGGCGCAGTGTCGTCATGGGCGTACGGTAACGCGTGACGCGGCCGGCCGCGTCGCGCGAGGTGGCCTCAGTCGTCCGCGTACTTCGCGTCCACCGCCGGGTCGAGCGCGAGTCGGTAGCCGCGCTTGACCACGGTCTGGATGACGCGCGGGGCGTCAAGTGCCGTGCGCAGGCGGGCCATTGCCGTCTCCACCGCGTGTTCGTCGGTGCCCGAGCCGGGCAGCGCGCGGAGCAGTTCGGCGCGGGGCACCACCCAGCCGGGGCGGCGGGCCAGGGTGCGCAGCAGGGCCATGCCGGCGGGCGGCACCGGCTTCAACTCGCCGTCCACGAGCGCCGCTTGGCCGCGGATCTCGACGCGGCTTCCCGCCAGGGGCAACACCGGTGCCCGCGCCGGGAGTTCGGCGCACAGGAGCTGGACAAGGGGTCCCAGGCGGAAGCGTTCGGGGGCGAGCGTGGTCACGCCGCGCGCCTGGAGCGGGAGTGCGGTGACGGGGCCGACGCAGACCGTGAGGACGTCGTCGTGCAGGGCGGCGAGCAGCGCGTCGAGCAGGCCGCGTTCCTCGGCCCGCTTCAGGAGCGAGGCCGCGGCGGGGGCGCTGGTGAAGGTGAGCGCGTCCAGGCCGCGCGAGACGGTGGCGTCCAGGAGCCGGTCGAGCGGCGCCATGTCCTGCGGCGGCATCCACCGGTAGACCGGTACTCCGACGACCTGCGCGCCGCCCGCGCGCAGCGATTCCACGAACCCCGGCAGGGGTTCGCCGTGCAGCTGGATCGCGATGCGCCGGCCCGCCACGCCCTCGTCGAGCAGCCGGTCCAGGACCTCGGCCATCGACTCGGAGGCGGGCGACCAGCGTTCGGTGAGCCCCGCCGCCCGTACCGCGCCCTTCACCTTGGGGCCGCGGGCGAGGAGTTCGACGCCCCTGAGAGTGTCGAGGAGTGCGTCGCCCATGCCCCAGCCGTCGGCGGCCTCGATCCAGCCGCGGAATCCGATGGCGGTGGTGGCCACCACCGTGTCGGGGGTGTCGGCGATCAACTGGCGTGTGGTGGCGAGGAGTTCGCTGTCGTCGGCGAGCGGCACGATGCGCAGTGCGGGCGCGTGGAGGACGGCGGCGCCGCGCCGGGTGAGCAGCGCGGCGAGTTCGTCGGCGCGGCGGGCGGCGGTGACCCCGACGGTGAACCCGGCGAGCGGCCCGTGGGGTGCGGCCGCTGGTGGTGCTGCGGTCATGACTCTCCAGGTGGTGCGGTGACGGCCGAGCCTGCCAACGGGGCGTGACGTGCGCGGTTCACCTCGGTTTCCCCGCTGTTACGTCCCGCCCCGCCGACCAGGATCACACCTTGGCGCCTGCGGGCGCGGGTTCGGCGCGGGAGGGGGCCGGTGCGGGCCTGCGCACGTATACGGCCCAGGTCACCGCTGAGCACGCCGCGTAGCAGCCGAGGAAGGCGGTGAAGGCGGCGGTGCCGGTGCCCGAGCTCTGGAAGGACTGGCGGAAGGCGAGGTTGACGGCGAGGCCGCCGAGCGCGCCGACCGCCCCGACCAGGCCCATGGCCGCCCCCGAAAGGCGCCGCCCGTGCGCCGCGGCCGTCTCACCCGTCAGGCCGCGGGCGTACGCCTTCGCCTGGAAGATGGCGGGGATCATCTTGTACGTGGAGCCGTTGCCGAGCCCGCTCAGCGCGAACAGGGCGATGAACCCGGTGAGGAAGACGGGCAGCGAGGTGTGGACGGAGGCGTACAGGACGACGCCGGTGGCGGCGGCCATGGCGGCGAAGGTGCCCAGGGTGATGCGGGCGCCGCCGTAGCGGTCGGCGAGGCGGCCGCCGAGCGGCCGGATCACCGAGCCGATCAGCGGCCCGATGAAGGTGAGCGAGGCGGCCCCCAGCGGGGTGCGCCCGAACTGGGTCTGGAGCACCAGGCCGAAGGCGAAGCTGTAGCCGATGAACGAGCCGAACGTGCCGAGGTAGAGGAGGGCCATGATCCAGGTGTGCGCGTCGCGCAGCGCCTCCCGGACGGCCCCGGTGTCGTTGCGCACCGGCGCCAGGTTGTCCATTCCGAGGGCGGCGCCGAGCCCGGCGGCCACGATGAGCGGCAGGTACACGGCGAGCACGAGGCGCGGGTGTGCGGCGCCCGCCGTCGCGATGACGAGCAGCCCGACGAGTTGTACGACCGGTACGCCGATGTTGCCGCCGCCCGCGTTGAGGCCGAGCGCCCAGCCCTTCTCGCGCAGCGGGAAGAAGGCGTTGATGTTGGTCATCGAGGAGGCGAAGTTGCCTCCGCCGACGCCGGCCAGGGCCGCGACGAGCAGGAACGTGGCGTAGGAGGTGCCGGGCTCCATCGCGAACCAGGCGGCGCCGGCCGGGACCAGGAGCAGCAGGGAGCTGAAGACGCTCCAGTTGCGGCCGCCGAAACGGGCGACGGCGAAGGTGTAGGGGATGCGGGCGAGGGCGCCGACGAGGGTCGCGAGCGAGATGAGGAAGAACTTGCCCGCCGGATCCACGCCGTAGGCCGGGCCCATGAACAGGACCATGACCGACCACAGGCTCCACAGGGAGAACCCGATGTGTTCGCAGAACACGGACAGGACGAGGTTGCGCCGGGCGACGCGTGCGCCGCCCTCGCGCCAGAAGGTGTCGTCCTCCGGGTCCCACCGTTCGATCCAGCGGCCGGTCATCTTGCCTCCACGGTCGGTTCGCCTCTCGTGGGAGCGACCGTAGGAAGGGCGGGTTTCGGCCGCGTGCCGCCCGGTGACCGGGGTGCAACCGTGTGTTCACGCGGGGCGGGCGGCGGCGGTGAGACCGCCGCCCTGCCCTCGGGTCAGACGGGCCAGAGCCGTGGGCGGCGCTTGGCCGCCACGTCCTCGACCCAGCCGAAGCACAGCACGCACAGGCCGATGAGGACCCAGGTCACGGCGAGCACCGGCCACGAGCTGTTGAGGAACTCGCCCGCGCCCGCGAGCGCGTCGATGCTCCACAGGTCGTCCCAGACGGTGGCGGCGACCAGGATGCACAGGTTGTGCCACAGGTAGACCGTGACGGCTCGGGAGTTGAGCAGGGTGATCAGCCGGTCCCAGCGGCGCAGCGCGGCCGGCCACTGGGCCCACGAGGGGCTGATGTGGAGCAGCAGGAGCACCGACCCGAGCGACCACAGGGCCTGGGCGAGCGGGATCGAGTCGAGTTCGGTGGAGCCGGTGATCGAGAACCCGCCGTGCACCGCCCACCCGTAGCCGACGGCCATCACGATGGGCGCGAGTGACGGCACGAGATAGCCGGGCAGCTTCCGCAGGACTCCGGCCTGGTGGGCCATGCCGAGGATCCAGCAGGCGCCGAAGGTGGCGAAGTCGGTGAGCGCGGAGTCGATGCGCTCGGGAAGCCCGAGGTCGACGAACTCCAGGAGCGCGGAGAGCGCGACCGGCGCCAGGATCGTCGGCCACGCGGCGCGGCGGAGCATGGCCCGGAACAGCGGCGAGAGCAGCACGAACCACAGGTAGGCGCGCAGGTACCAGAGCGGTTCGGCGAGGTTGGCGCCCCAGTCGTCGCCGAGCACGTGGTGGATGCCGGGCAGGCCTGCGGCGTACGGCGGATCGCTGAGCGGGACCACCCAGAACAGCAGGTGCCCCCACCACCAGGCGGGGTGCCCTTCGGAGTCGGGGCCCCAGCCCTGGGCGAGCATGCCGGTGATGCCGACGGCGCCGAGCAGCCACATCGGCGGCAGGAGCCGGCGCAGCCGGCCGCGTACGACCTGGACGGCGGGACGCTTGAGGGAGCGGGCCATCAGGTTGCCGGCGAGCGCGAACATCACGCCCATGGAGGGGAAGGCGAGCGGCAGCCAGGCCCAGCCCATCAGGTGGTAGAGCACCACCCGGAACAGGGCCAGGGCGCGCAGGAAGTCGAAGTACCGGTCGCGCACGGGCGTCCGGGGTGCCGGGGCGGGCGGGGTCGCCGCCGCCTCCGGCACCTCCACGTAGGAGGTCATCGTGCGGCCTTCCGCTCGGCCGGGTTGCCCGGCGCCTCGACGACGCCGGTGCGGCGCAGCTTCTGCCAGCGCAGCCGGCCGCCGGTCACCGCGGTGATCCAGGACTGGAGCAGCACGACGTACATCAACTGCCGGTAGAGGACCTGCTGGAGGGGGAGCGAGAGGAGGTGGGTGAGGCGTTCCTTGTCGAGCCGGAAGGCGTACGCCGCGCACACCCCCTGGATCGCGAGGACGACGAGCCAGGCCACGATGGTCTGTTCGGTCTTGCCGAAGACGATGCCGTAGAGCAGGAAGATGTCGATGAGCGGCGCGAGCAGCGGCGCCACCACCATGAACAGGGCGACCAGCGGGAGGCCGACGCGGCCGAAGCGGCCGGACGCGCCGCGGTCCTTGATGGCGCCGCGGTGCTTCCAGATCGCCTGCATGGTGCCGTACGACCAGCGGTAGCGCTGCGACCACAGCTGCTGGACGGACTCGGGCGCCTCGGTCCAGGCGCGGGCGTTCTCGGAGTAGACCACGCGCCAGCCGTCGCGGTGGATGGCCATGGTGATGTCGGTGTCCTCGGCGAGGGTGTCCTCGCTCATGCCGCCGACCCGTTCCAGGGCCTGGCGGCGGAAGGCGCCGACCGCGCCGGGGATGGTGGGCATGATGCCCATCAGGTCGTACATGCGGCGGTCGAGGTTGAAGCCCATCACGTACTCGATGTGCTGCCAGGCGCCGATCAGCGAGTTGCGGTTGCCGACCTTGGCGTTGCCGGCCACGGCGCCGACGCGCGTGTTGCCGAAGGGCTGCACGAGTTCGCGTACGGTCGACGGCTCGAAGACGGTGTCGCCGTCCATCATCACGACGATCTCGTAACGGGCGTGCGCGATGCCGTTGTTGAGGGCCGCGGGCTTGCCGGCGTTCTCCTGGCGCACCACGCGCACATTGGGGTGGCCGAGCGCCTCGACGATGTCGGCGGTGCCGTCGCTCGAACCGTCGTCGATCACGATCACTTCGATCGGATGATCGCTCTCCATGAGCGAACGGACGGTGTTGGCGATGCATTCGCGTTCGTTGTACGCGGGCACGAGCACCGAGACCGGTTCGGTGACCGGCGGCCCCCACTGGAAGTCCTTCCTGCGGACCCTGCGGGCGTGCACGAAGGAGAGCACCAGCATCAGGCCGAAGCGGGCGAAGACCAGCACACCGATGATGGCGAGGCCGACGACGAGGAAGTCGGTGGTGTGCTCGGCGACCTGGACGGCGCCGACGAACGCCTCGCCCTTCCACAGGTCCATCCCGCTGACCGGAGTCAGCGCACTGGGCGCGCCGAGCGCGGTGGTGAGGTTGACGAAGGTGTACCCCGACTCCTGCATGTCCGGCAGGAACTTGTCGAGCGCGGCCACGGTCTGCGAGCGGTCGCCGCCGAAGTCGTGCATGAGCACGATGGCGCCCTTGTCGTCCTCCGGGGTGGCATTGTGGATGATCTTCTTGACGCCGGGGCGCTGCCAGTCCTCGCTGTCGGTGGAGTCGAGCGCCACGACGTAGCCCTTGCTGCCGACGTACTGGACGATCGGCCAGGTGTCGTTGTCCATGGCGTCGGCGAAGGAGGAGTACGGCGGCCGGAAGAGCGAGCTGTGCACGCCGGCGGCGCCCGCGAGCGCGAGCTGGTTCTCGGAGAGCTCCCGGTCGATGCGCGACTTGGACTGGTAGGACAGGTCGGGGTGGTTGAAGGTGTGCAGCCCCACCTCGTGGCCCTCGGCGACCATGCGCTTGATGAGGTCCGGGTAGCGCGAGGCGTTGGTTCCGGTGACGAAGAAGACGGCGTGCGCGTGGTACTTCTTCAGCTCGTCGAGGACCTTCGGGGTCCACGTGGGGTCCGGGCCGTCGTCGAAGGTGATGACGATCTTGTGGTCCGGGATCTGGAGGCTGACCGGCTTGGCGGGGTCGCGCGCGTCGATGACCGGACCGCCGTCGATGATCTTGTCCGGCACCCGGTCGGTGGGTGCGGGGTCGCGCACGCGGTGGTCCGCGGAGATCTCGCTGTGCACATAGCCGCGCAGCATCAGCATCGCGACGAGCGCGACGAGCAGCAGGAGCGGCAGCAGGTAGCGCATGGGCAGCCGCTTGCGCCGCGTCGGCCGCGGCTTGGCCTGGGTGGTTCTCATGGCAGGTGTCGTTACGCCTTCGGGCCGGTACGCCGTGGAGGCCGTACGGGGTTGGTGCACAGGGCCGCCGGTCCGGACCGCTGCGGGCGGTCCTGAAGGGCGGTGTTCGGACGCCGGACGAGCCGGCGGTGCTGCGCCGGACGGGCCGGCGAGGTGGAGTGCTGGGGGTGCGGTCCCGGCCGCCGTGGGCGGGGCGGGGCGGCGACGACGGCGCGTCGGGCGCCCGTCAGGCGCCGGTCGCGCCGCCGGAGGGCGAGACGACGTGGCCGGTCGGCCTGGTCGAGGCGCCGACGGACGGGGAGGCCTTGGTGTTCACCGGGCTGTGCCCCGTGACGGGGGTCGCGCTGTGCGAGCTCGCGGCGGACCGGGAGGACTTGGAGGCCTTGGGCGACGGCGCCTTGGGGGCGCTGTGCGTGGGGGCCACGATCTCCTTCGGGGACGCTTTGGGCCGCGGGGACTTGGCGGCCTGCGACGCGGTCGCGGTCGCCTTGGGCGGGGCCGTCACGGCGTCGGCCTTGCCGTCGGGGATGGTCAGGCCGGGGGCGCTGGCGCTTCCGCCGAGCAGCGATCCGACGAGCGCCACGGCGAAGCCGGTCGCGGCGAGCCCGAAGATCCAGCCGAGCCAGCGCAGCTTCTTGCCCCGGCGCCCGCTGGAGTCGACGAATACGGGCCGGTCGTGGCCCCGCTGGCTCGGGATGGCGGCGAGCGGCCGGAAGATGGGGATCTTCTGGGTCGCGGACCGCTCCACCGGCTCGGGCTCGGCCGCCCGTTCCGCCTGCGCGGGCTTGACCATCCGGTCCAGCGTCTCGGTCCTGACCGTCTCGGCCCTGACCGACTCGGTCCTGACCGGCAGGACCGCCGGCTCGCGCCCCGCCGTCGCCCGTTCGGGCGTCCGGTCGGTGGCCCGCTCGGTGGCCCGTTCCGTCGCCCCGGGCTTGATCAACTGCTCCGCGAAGACGCCGAGTTGCATCGTCGCGTCGTGCTGCGGGTGTCCCTTGGCGGTGTGACCGGTGCGGGTCTGACCGCCCGGCCCGTTCTCTATCCGACTGTCCATGTTCGTACGCACTCCCTGATGTGTTTCGCGGGTTGCGCGCACGACTCCCGGGCGCCACATCCGGAACAGGGAAACCCCACCCGTTCCTCGCGCCCCCACCATCCCGCCGCACCCGGGCGTTGAATGTAGCGCACGCCGCTGTGGACATGTGTTCACGTATCGCGTGATGTTCGCCTTAGGCGGCCCACATCCGGGGCATCGGCCATCATCAGGGACAAGTCGGGCTCGGGGAGCCAGCTGCCGGCGGGGCGCGTCAGCCATCCGTGCGCGGCCGACGCCTCGGCCGCGGCCCTGCGCAGGACGCGGACTCCGGGATGGGTGATCCCCTTGCGCCACACCATCGACACCGGCGAGAGCGGCACGGGCGCGGTCAGCGGACGCACGACCATGCCGGGCACTTCCATGAAGTCGGTACTGGCAAGCACCGACCAGCCCCGCTTGCGCACCACCCGTACGAACTCCTCCTCGCCCGCGATCTCCGGGAACGGAGCGGCCGCCTCGATGCCGCGGCCCGCGAAGAGCCGCCCGGCCAGGTCGGTCCACTCCAGGGTGGCCGGGTTGCCCGCCGCCACGTACAGCGTCTCGCCGGCCAGCGCCTCCAGCGCCACCTCGGCGAGGCGCGCGAGCCGGTGGTCCGCGTCGAGCAGCACCGCCATCCGCTCGAAGCGCACCGCCTGGTGGCCGAGGGCCGCGCGGACGGCCGGGTCGAGGCCGGCCACCCGGCCGAACGAGACGTCGAGCCGCCCGGCGAGGATCTCGGCGGCCGCGCCGGTGAGGCCGCTGATGAACCGGGCCACGAACTCGGCGCCCGGAGCCGCCGCGCGGGCCGCGGCGAGCACCCGCGCGCCGGTGCCCACGGGCGCCGAGACGTCGACCAGGAGCGGCCGCTCCCGGCCCTGATCCGTCCAGGCGTCGCGCAGTTCGTCGTGCGCGGCGAGCACCCGGCGGGCGTACGGAAGGAGCCGCTCCCCGTCGGGGGTGAGCGCCACGGCGCGGGTGGTGCGGATGAGGAGCTCGGCGCCCAACTCCCGCTCCAGGCGCCGGACATCGCGGCTCAGCGCCTGCTGGGCGACGAAGAGCCGGGCGGCGGCGCGGGTGAAGTGCAGCTCTTCGGCGACGGCGACGAAGCAGCGCAGCAGGCGGGGGTCGGCATCGCGGGGCACGCGGGCAGTCAACCGCACCGCGGGCGTTGACAACAAGAGTGCGTGAATGGGCGCCGATCAGGTGTTGGACCGCTTCGCGCCGCGCCGGAAAGGATTGGCGCATGCCGCATCCGACCCTCCTCCCCCGCCGCCCGAACCCGTACATATGCCTGTTCCGCACCCCCGGCGCCCGCGCCTTCACCCTGCCCAACCTCGTCGCCCGGCTCCCCATGGGCATGTTCGGCGTCAGCGCCGTGATCATGATCGCGGGGGCCCGCGGTTCGTACGGCCTCGCGGGCGCGGTCACCGCGACCGGGCTCGCCGCGACCGCGCTGGTCGCCCCCTGGACGGCCCGGCTCGTGGACCGGCACGGCCAGGCCAGGATCGCCGTGCCCGCCACGGCGGTCGCGGTACTCGGCTCGCTCTCCCTGCTCCTGTGCGTGCGCTTCGGCGCCCCGGACTGGACCCTGTTCGCCTCCTACGCCGCGACCGCCACCACCCCCAACACCGGCGGCATGTCCCGCGCCCGCTGGGCCCATCTGCACCGGGGCCCCTCGCCCCTCGACGCGGCAGCCCTGCACACGGCCAATTCCTTCGAGCAGGCCGCCGACGAACTGTGCTTCATGGTCGGCCCGGTCGCCGCCGCGTTCCTGTGCTCGGCACTGTTCCCCGAGGCCGGCACCCTTGTCGGGGCGGTCCTGCTGATGACGGGCGTGCTGCTGTTCGCCGCCCAGCGCACGACCGAGCCGCCCGCATCGCCGCGTACGGCCGGCTCCAACTCCCCTGTGCGTGCACGGGGGTTCGCGCCGCTGCTGGCCGTTTTCCTCGCCACGGGCGCGGTGTTCGGCGCGCTGGAGATCACGACCATCGCGTACGCCGACGGTCTCGGCCACCGCTCCGCCGCGGGCGCGGTGCTCGCGCTCCAGGCGGCCGGCTCGTGCGCCGCGGGACTCGCCTATGGCGCGGCGCGGCCCGCGCGCGACGTGGCGGGCCGGCTCGTCGGGTGCGTCGGCGCCATGAGCCTCCTGATGTGGCTGCCGCTGCTCACGGCGCGCTCCGGCGGACCGCTGCCCCTGCTCGCGGCGGCGCTGCTGTGCGCGGGCGCCGCCACCGCGCCCACCATGGTCACCGCCATGACGCTGGTGCAGCGGCTCACCCCGCCGGGGCAGTTGAACGAGGGCATGACCCTCGCCGTCACCGCGATCCTCGGCGGCATCGCGGCCGGCTCGGCCGTCGGCGGGCAGGTCGTGGAGCGAGCGGGCCCCGGGGTGGGCTACGTGGTCCCGGTCTGCGCGGCGGCCCTCGCCCTGGTGGTGAGCGCCGCCGGACGCGGGCGGTACGCTGCACCGCCCCGCTGATGAGCGGGACGTCCCCCCTTGAGTATGACCGTGTGTCAGGAAAGGCCTATCCCCATGGCCATGAAGAAGTCGACGATTCAGCGGCAGGTCGCCGAGGCGATCGCGCAGGCCAATCCCCAGGACCGCCCGATCGTCACGATCCAGGCGATAGCCGGCCCGAGCGTGTGGCTGATGAGCCTCATCGGCGTCATAGGCCAGGCCTTCCTGACGTACTACTTCGTCACCGTGACCCAGCAGGCCGTGCTGCTGCACCGGGCCAGCCGGATGAGCAACCGCCCGCAGGAGATCGTCACCGCGATTCCGCCGCACGAGGCGATGCAGATGATCAGCGACGTCCGCCGGAACACGCTGTGGAGCTCGTTCCGCTGCCAGCTGCCCGGCCAGCCGAAGCCGATCCGCATGAACGTGCACCGCATATGGCGCAACGAAATGGACCAGCTCCTCGGCATGCTGACCGGGCAGCCGACCGTCTGACCGGCAGGAGCGACGACAAAGGCCCGGCCGCTCGAAAGCGACCGGGCCTCTGCCTACATGGGGCGAGGGGGTCCGGACATCATCCGGATTCTCCTCGACGGTGGAGATGGCGGGAATCGAACCCGCGTCCAACGGTGCAAAAACAGGGCTTCTCCGTGTGCAGTTCGCTGCGATTTTCTCGGCCCCGGCAATCACGCGAACAAGTCGCCGACGGGCCCAGCCACTGTTTGATTTCCTTCTAAACCCCGTGACCGGGTCTAGAAGTTTAGTTCCCTAGCTGATGCCAGGATCCGGGTCGGGAACAGCCCCGGGCTGACACTTCGCAAGTCGCTACTTAGGCAGCGAGGGCGAAGGAATCGCGCTTGGTGTTGGCGATTATTGTTTGCGACATATGGTTTACGAGATCATTGTCGCTTCCTCGACACGCTTCCCCTGCTTCGACATCCGCTGTCGAAACCGATCATCCCCATGTGGTGTTTCCAAAACGCGCACCCGCTGTGAGGTGCACGGCCCATCGTACGTGACCAACGGCCGACGGTGCCAGCTTATTCCGGGCGGGCCTGGCGAAGGCTCGCCCGCTCCTTGCGCTTGACCGCCGAGATGGCGCGGTCCGTCTCGCGCCGGTCCTGCTTCTCGCGCAGGGTCTGCCGCTTGTCGTACTCCTTCTTGCCCTTGGCCAGCGCGATCTCGATCTTGGCGCGGCCGTCCTTGAAGTAGAGCGCGAGGGGCACGATCGTGTGACCCGACTCCCCCGACTTCGACTCCAGCTTGTCGATCTCGGCACGGTGCAGCAGCAGCTTCCGCTTGCGCCGCGCGCTGTGGTTGGTCCACGTGCCCTGCGCGTACTCCGGCACGTGCACGTTGTGCAGCCACGCCTCGCCACCGTCGATCTGCACGAACCCGTCGACCAGCGACGCCCGGCCCTGCCGCAGCGACTTCACCTCGGTGCCGGTGAGCACGAGACCGCACTCGTAGGTGTCGATGACGAGGTAGTCGTGCCGTGCCTTCTTGTTCTGCGCGACGATCTTGCGCTTGCTGTCCTTCTCTTTGTCCTTGCCCGTGTTCTTAGCCATAGTGCGGCCATTTTCTCACCCCCGCGCAAGCGGTTTACGTCGCGCCGCCGAGGCCGCTCAGAACCGTCTCGGCGTGTTCGAGGGCGTGCTCGGTGACGGGCAGGTCCGGGGTGATGCCCGAGCCGTCGAGGCCGTGCCCGGCCGGGGTGCGGTAGTGGCCCACGGTCAGCTCGGCCACCGATCCGCCCGGCAGCCCGGTGGGCATCTGGACCGAGCCCTTGCCAAAGGTGCGCGAGCCGACGGTGACCGCCCGGCCGCGGTCCTGGAGCGCGCCGGTCAGCAGCTCGGCCGCGCTCATGGTGCCGCCGTCGATCAGCACGACCAGGGGCCTCGCGCCGTCGCCGCCGCCCTGCGCGTACAGAGCGCGCTGACGGCCGTGCACGTCGTACGTGGCGACCAGGCCGCCGTCGAGGAAGGCGGAGGCGGCGGCGGTGGCCTCGGTGACCAGGCCGCCGCTGTTGCCCCGCAGGTCGAGCAGGATCCCGGCGCCCTTCGGGGCCCGGCGCACCGCGTCGCGCACCAGCGCGCCCGAGCCCTTGGAGAAGGCGGCCACCTTGATCACCACGGCCTTGGCGGAGAGGTCGGTGACGGACACGTCGTGAGTGCCGAGGACCGCCCGGTCCAGCGTCCGGGTCCAGCTGCGCGAGCCCCGGCTCAGGCCGACCACGACCTTGCTGCCGGCCGCGTCCCCGCGGAGCCGGGCGACGGCGTCGGTGACGGGGCGGCCGTCCGCGGACCACTGGTCGACGCTGTGCAGGAAGTCCCCGGGCTCGATCCCGGCGCGGGCGGCGGGCCCGCCGGCCTCGACCCGGGTCACCTGGGTCCGTCCGTCGCCGGTCAGGGCGAGCCAGAGGCCGACACCGGTGTAGCGGCCTTCGAGGGCGTCCGCGTACTGCTCGTACTCCGCCTTGTCGTAGACCGCGCCCCACCGGTCCCCGCTGCGCCCGACCGCCTCCTCGGCGGCCCGGGTGCCCGACTTGCCGTCGGCCTCGGCCTCGGCGGCCGCGCGCGCCACGTCCTCGGCGGTGCGGTCGCCGCCGCGCGTCGTGTGCCCCTGCCGCGCGTCCACGCCCTGGGCGGCGGAGGCCCCGGCCGGTAACGCGACGGGCTCGCGCTCGGCGCCCGGCAGGCAGTTGGTGGCGGCCGCGGTCGCCAGAACGGTCACGAAGACCAACGCCAGAGCAGCCCCGCGGCGCACGCCGCGGGGCCTGGGACAGAGGTCCGGGCCGAGCATGGCGCCGAGTCTAGGACAAGCGTCGGGCGCCATAGGGGGTGTTGCTCCTATGGCGCCCGGGGCGTACGTCACACACGGGGTCGAGCCGCGGTCAGACCTTGAGGTACTTGCGCAGGGCCAGGAAGGCCGCCACCGCGGGCATCAGGACGCTGGAGGCGAGCACCAGCGGCAGCTTGGCGAGCACGGCGTCCCATCCGATGAACTTGATGAGGCTCAGGTTCTGCGCCAGCGACATGCCGTGATCGATTATGAAGTAGCGCGCCATGACGAGGAGTCCGGCCGCCCCGATGCCGCCGAGCAGCCCGGCGAAGGCGGCCTCCATGATGAACGGGGCCTGGATGTAGAAGCTGGACGCGCCCACTAGGCGCATGATGCCGGTCTCGCGGCGGCGGCTGAACGCCGACACCCGCACCGTGTTGACGATCAGCATCACGGCGACGATCAGCATGATCGCCATGACCGCGAGGGCCGCCGCGTTCATGCCGTTGAGGATCTTGAAGAGGGTGTCCAGGGTGCCGCGCTGGTCCTGCACCGACTCGATGCCGTCCCGGCCGGCGAAGGCGGTCGCCACGACCTTGTACTTCTGCGGGTCCTTGAGCTTGACCCGGAAGGACTCCGGCATCTGGTCGGGGGTGATGGAGCTGGCCATCGGGGTGGAGCCGTACTGGTCCTTGTAGTGCTTGTACGCCTCGTCCTGCGACTCGTACACCACGCTCTGCACGATGTCGAGCTTCTTGAGGTCGGCCTCTATGTCCTTCTTCTGCTGCGCCGTCACCGCGCCCTTGGCGCACTGCGAGACGGTCTCGGCGTCCGCCTTGTTGCACAGGAAGAGGGAGACGTTGACCTTGTCGTACCAGTAGTCCTTCATGCTGTTGACCTGGTCCCGCATCAGCAGCGTGCCGCCGAACAGGGCGAGCGAGAGGGCCACGGACACGACGACGGCGATCGTCATGGTCAGGTTGCGGCGGAGACCGACCCCGATCTCCGAGAGTACGAACTGGGCGCGCATGGCGACTATTTCAGCCTTTCAGTGCTCGACGAGTGCTCTACGGCGCTCAGTGCTGGTAGCCGTAGACGCCGCGCGCCTGGTCGCGTACGAGACGGCCGGATTCCAGCTCGATGACGCGCTTGCGCATCTGGTCGACGATGTTCTGGTCGTGGGTCGCCATGATTACGGTCGTGCCGGTCCGGTTGATCCGGTCGAGCAGTTTCATGATGCCGACGGAGGTCTGCGGGTCGAGGTTGCCGGTCGGCTCGTCCGCGATGAGCAGCATGGGCCGGTTGACGAAGGCGCGGGCAATGGCCACGCGCTGCTGCTCACCACCGGAGAGCTCACCGGGCCTGCGGTCCTCCTTGCCACCGAGTCCGACCAGGTCGAGGACTTGCGGCACGGCCTTGCGGATCTCGCCGCGCGGCTTTCCGATGACCTCCTGGGCGAACGCGACGTTCTCCGCGACGGTCTTGTTGGGGAGCAGTCGGAAGTCCTGGAAGACGGTGCCCAGTTGGCGCCGCATGTGCGGCACCTTCCAGTTGGAGAGCCGGGCCAGGTCCTTGCCGAGCACGTGCACCTGCCCCTGGCTGGCGCGCTCTTCACGCAGGACGAGCCTCAGGAAGGTCGACTTCCCGGAACCGGACGAGCCGACGAGGAAGACGAACTCGCCCTTCTCGATGTCGAGGGAGACATCCCGCAGGGCTGGTCGGTTCTGCTTGGGATAGGTCTTGGAGACATTGTCGAATCGGATCACGGGTGCACCACGGGTCGGCCGGGAGTATAGGTGTGCGTGACCTTACGCGAACGGAACGAGCCCGCGCAGGCCCCGTCCGGGGATGCCCCTTATGTCCCCCGGGTCTCGGGGTGGGGGACGGCGTGAATCCGGCGGGGCGCGCCGAAACGCGCGGGAGCTGGCACAGTGGTAGGGGGAACGGTTGCGTTTCCCTGAGCGTTGAGCGGAGAGATAGCGGTTTGACTGCTGGATGCGTCGGCTCCGCCGCGCGGGAGGAGGACAGCGCATGACCTATGACCGATTGGTGTGCGCCAACTGCGCGGCGCCCGTGAGCGAGGGCCGCTGTAGCGTCTGCCGGGCGAACCGGGAGCGCCTCCAGCAGGAGAACCAGTGGGGTGGCCTCACCCCCGCCACGCTGATCACCCTGCTGATCGTGCTGGTCGGGGCCCTGGCCCTGCTGGCCCACCAGACCGTCTGAGACGGTCCTCACGTCGTTCGTACGCGAAGAGGGCCCCGAGTGCGTGATCGCACCCGGGGCCCTCTTGCGTGGCGGTCGCTACCGCTGGCGGTTACGCGACGTTACGGCCGTTGACCAGGCGCGGCATGAAGCGGAAGCCGATGCCGCCCGCGATCATGGTCGCGGCGCCGATGATCAGGAAGGTGGTCCCGCCCGCACCGGTGGCGGCCAGCTCCTCCTTCTGCTGCCCCTGCTCGACGGGCTGCGACCCGACGTTGTCGGGGGTGGTGCCGGTGTTACCCGTGGTGCCGGTGGTTCCGGTCGAGCCGGTGGTGGCGCCGGTGGTACCAGTGGTTCCGGTAGTGCCGGAGGTACCCGAGGTGCCGGTCGAGCCCGAGGTGCCGGACGTACCCGAGGTGCCCGAGGTGCCGGACGTACCCGAGGTGCCCGAGGTGCCGGACGTACCCGAGGTGCCCGACGTGCCCGAGGTGCCCGACGTGCCCGAGGTCCCGGACGTACCCGCCGTACCCGAGGTGCCGGACGTGGTCGAACCGGTCGAACCGTCCGTCGTCGAACCGGTCGAACCGGCCGTGGTGGAGCCCGTCGAGCCCGCCGTCGTCGAACCGGTCGAACCGTCCGTCGTCGAACCGGTCGAACCCGCCGTGGTGGAGCCCGTCGAACCGTCCGTCGTCGAACCGGTCGAGCCCGCCGTCGTCGAACCGGTCGAACCGTCCGTCGTCGAACCGGTCGAACCCGCCGTGGTGGAGCCCGTCGAACCGTCCGTCGTCGAGCCCGTCGAGCCCGCCGTCGTCGAACCGGTCGAACCGTCCGTCGTCGAACCGGTCGTGCCGTCCGTCGTCGAGCCCGTGGAACCGGAACCGCCCGTCGTGGTGCACAGCGGGTCGGTCGGGGCGCACGTGCCGCCCAGGGTGATCGCGGGCGTATTGCTGTCGCCGGCGTCGGAGCCGACGGCCTGGGCCGCCCCCGCGGCGGTCAAGGACGCGCCGGCGGCAATCACCGCACCGGCAGCTATCCGCGCGAAGCGGACCCGCGTGTTCTTGGTCATCTGCTTGCTACCCCCAGTAGCCGATCTCGTCATGGAGCAGCGCCCGGGGCGGCAACACCGGGCGGGCCATGAAGCCCCTCCCCCGTCGCACGCGCCCCAGAGTTACGCATGCCGCGCGTTAGCTTTGCCAGTTTTAAAGAGGGCGTCAAGGTCGTTGCGTACGCAATGTCCGACATCGACCCACTTGCCGGGCGTACGGGAATACGACTGTGACAGAAACCCCGAACTGACGTATCCCACAGGCGAGTTCCCATGTCGACAAAGCGCCGCGCGGCTCAATTCCCGCTTGCACCGGCGAAGCAGGTCGCGCCGCTGCCGTTCACACGACCCGCACAACTCGAAGGCGCCGTTCCCCTGAGGAGGGGGCCGGCGCCTTCGGGTGCGTGGGGTCTGCGCGGGGTCTACTTCTCCTGCTGCTTGCGCCAGCGGATGCCCGCTTCGAGGAAGCCGTCGATCTCGCCGTCGAGGACCGCCTGCGGGTTGCCGACCTCGAACTCGGTGCGCAGGTCCTTCACCATCTGGTACGGGTGCAGGACGTACGAACGCATCTGGTTGCCCCAGGAGTTGCCGCCGTCGCCCTTGAGCGAGTCCATCAGCGCCTGCTCCTCCTGGCGGCGGCGCTCGAGGAGCTTGGCCTGCAGGACGTTCATGGCGCTCGCCTTGTTCTGGATCTGCGAGCGCTCGTTCTGGCAGGAGACCACGATGCCGGTCGGGAGGTGGGTGATGCGGACCGCGGAGTCCGTGGTGTTGACGCCCTGACCGCCGGGGCCCGACGCACGGTAGACGTCGATGCGCAGCTCGGACTCGTCGATCTCGACGTGGTCGGACTGCTCGACGACCGGCAGCACCTCGACGCCCGCGAAGGACGTCTGGCGGCGGCCCTGGTTGTCGAAGGGCGAGATGCGGACCAGGCGGTGCGTGCCCTGCTCCACGGAGAGCGTGCCGTAGGCGTAGGGCGCGCTGACCACGAAGGTGGTCGACTTGATGCCGGCCTCTTCCGCGAACGAGGTCTCGTACACCTCGGTCTTGTAGCCGTGCCGCTCGGCCCAGCGCAGGTACATGCGCTGGAGGCGCTCGGCGAAGTCGGAGGCGTCGACGCCACCGGCCTCGGCGCGGATGTTGACCAGCGCCTCACGGGAGTCGTACTCGCCGGACAGAAGGGTACGGACCTCCATCTCGTCCAGCGCCTTGCGCACGGACTCCAGCTCGGCCTGGGCCTCGGTGCGGGTGTCCGGGTCGTCCATCTCCTCGGCGAGCTCGAAGAGCACCGCGAGATCGTCGATCCGGGAGCGCAGGGCCTCGGTCTTGCGCAGTTCCGCCTGGAGGTGGGAAAGCTTGCTGGTGATCTTCTGCGCGGCCTCCGGGTCGTCCCACAGGGACGGGGCGGCCGCCTGCTCCTCGAGCACGGCGATGTCCGCCCGCATCGTGTCGAGGTCCAGGACGGCCTCGATCGACCCCATGGTCGAGGAGAGGGACTTCAGCTCTTCGGATACATCGACGACTGCCACGGGTCCAGCGTAACGGCTGCGCGCTCCGGCGTTCCCCGGGCCATCGGATCGCGGGACCCCTAGGGAAGGACGGGCGCCGAGTTCTTGGTGTCCTGCGGGGGCGACTGCGGCCCCGAGTCGTCGCTCAGGGCCAGCCAGCCGCCGACGCCGACCGCCGCGGCGAGGACGACCGCCGTCGTCGTCAGGACGAGGCGGCGCTTGCGCACCTGCTCGGCCCGGTGCCGGGCGGAGCCGGGCCGGGGGGCGCCGGCCGAGCGCGGCGCGCGGGCGGTGCCGAGCGGGCCGCCGGCCAGTTCGTCGGGGGCGGGCACGCGCATGCTGGTGTGGGTGTCGCGGTTCGCGGAGTCGTGCGGCGCCCCGGGCACCAGCGGGACCGCACCGCGGCGGGGGGTGGTGGGGGCGCTCGGGTACGGGTCCTCGTACGTCTCCTCGTCCTCCGCGCCCTCGGCGTCCGGCTCGTCCACGTCGAGCGGGGGCATGCCCGCGACCAGGGGAAGCAGTTCGCGCAGCCGGACCGAGAGCTCGGAGGCGCGCAGGCGGGACGCCGGAGCCTTGGCGAGGCACTGGACGATCAGCTGCCACAGCTCGTCGGGGATGCCGGGCAGCGGGACCACGGTCTCGGTCACGTGACGGCGCAGGACGGCACCGGGGTGGCCGCCGCCGAAGGGCGTGAAGCCGGCGAGCAGCTCGTACAGGACGGTCGCGAGCGCGTAGATGTCGACCGCGGCGCGCGGCGGGAGGCCCTCGACGATCTCGGGTGCCAGATAGTCCGGGGTGCCGATGATGCGGGTGGCCTTGGTGCGGCGCGGGGTGTCGATGAGCTTGGCCACGCCGAAGTCGGTGAGCAGCGCGGGGTGGGCGCCGCCGGGGCCGAGCGGTCCCTGCATGTCCAGGAGGATGTTCTCGGGCTTGACGTCGCGGTGCACGATGCCCGCGGCGTGGGCGGCGGCGAGCCCGTCCGCCACGTCGGCCGCGATGGCCACGGCGGCTTCGGGGGCGAGCCTGCGCTCGCGGTCGAGGCGGGTGCGGACGTCGGTGCCGCGGATCAGGTCCATGACGAGGGCGAGGTCGTTGCCGTCCACCACCAGGTCGCGGACGCCCACCACGTGCGGGTGGTCGAGGCCGAGCAGGGCGGTGCGCTCCTGGACGAAGCGTCCGACCAGCTCCTGATCGGCCGCGAGGTCTTCGCGCAGCAGCTTGATGGCGACGGGGCCCTCGGGCCCCTCGCCGAGCCACACCGTGCCGGCGCTCCCCCGGCCCAGGATCTGGTGGGCGGTGTACCGGCTGCCGATATTCCGTGCCAAGACTGCTCCCTCAGCGGCTGGCTGTGCACGCTGAGGCTACGCGGCCGGGACGGCAACCTTCACTTCCGGCGCCGAAATCACCCTCTGGAAGTCGACAAATCCCCGAAGTCGCGTCCTGGCCGGGGTGTTCGCGGCCCGTGCGCGGCCCGCGTACGGCCCGGTGATCACTGGCCCGTCGAGTCGCCGATGCTCTTGATCCAGCCGGATACCGTCGAAATCCCGTCACCGATCGCCTGCCAGTAGCTCTTGCCCTGGGCGACCCAGTCCTGGAGCGGTGTCAGCTCCCAGATCAGCCAGCCCGCCACGAAGAGCAGCACGAACGTGAACAGACAGCCCTTCAGACAGCCGAGGCCGGGGATCCGCATCCGGTTCGGGCTGCGCCGGCGAGGCTCGCGGGGCTCCCTCGGCTCCCGCGCCGGGGCCTGCGGCTGCTGGGGCTGCTGCGGGGGCGCGTACTGCTGACGCTGCGGCACGTGCTGCTGCGGCTGCTGCTGGTAGGGCTGCGGCGGCGGGGCGTACCGCTGGTGCTGGGGCGGCCGCTGCTGACCCTGCTGCGGCTGCTGCCCGTAGCCCTGCTGGGGCCGCCGGCCCTGCTGGTCATAGCCCTGCTGACCCTGCCGGCCCTGCTGGCCGTAGCCCTGCGGGGGCTGCTGCTGGCGGTGCGGGCGGCGGCGCAGCGGGTCCTCGTCGGGCGAGAGGTAGCCGACCTGCGTCTGCTCGTTGCGGTCGCGCGCCGCCTGGAGCTGGGACTGCCAGGGGTGCGGGTCCTGCGGCGCGGGCTGCCCCGGCGGGACCGGCGGCATGACGGCCGTCGGGTCGGCGTGGCCGCCCTGGCCGGTCTGGGGCAGCACCGAGGTGCGCGCCGCCGGGTCGTACGAGGCCGCGTTGCTCGGCAGCACCTGGGTCGGGTCGGCCGCGCCCGGCGCGTCCGGGACCGGGGCGGGCGCCGGGTCGGGGGCGAGCAGCGCGCCCACCCCGTCGGCCGCCTCGACCTGGGCCGGGGTGGAGTGCACCCCGATGCCGGAGGCGACGACGCGCAGCCCGCGCGCCAGGTTCTGCGCGCTGGGGCGCCGCTCGGGGTCCTTGCTGAGGCAGCGCTCGATGACCGTCCACAGCGGGGCCGGCACGGTGGTGGGCCGGCGCGGTTCCTCGCTCAGGTGGCGGTGCAGCACTTCGAGCGCGGTGCCGCCGGCGAACGGCGGGCGGCCCGTGACCAGCTCGTACAGCAGGATGCCCGCGCCGTAGATGTCGACGGCGGAGGTCTGCGGGCGGCCCTCGGCGGACTCCGGTGCGACATAGGCGGGGGTGCCCACGAACTCGTGCGTGCGGGTCAGGCCCGGGGAGTCGGCGAGGCGGGCGATGCCGAAGTCGGTCAGCATCGGGTGCATCGCGCCGTCGCGCTCGTCCAGGAGGACGTTGGCGGGCTTCAGGTCGCGGTGCACGACGCCGTCGGCGTGACTGGCGGCGAGGGCGTCCGCGATCTGCGCGGTCAGCAGGGACGCGGCGACCGGGGTGAGCGGGCCGTTCTCGCGGAGGTAGCGGTGCAGGTCCGGGCCGTCGACCAGGTCCATGACCAGGGCGAGCAGATCGCCCTCGACCACCAGGTCGCGGGTACGCACGATGTTGTCGTGGCGCAGCCTCAGCAGCACGGAGCGTTCGCGCAGGAAGCGCATCACCACGTCCGCGTCGCCGGCGAGCTCCTCCTTGAGGACCTTGATCGCCACGGTCTCGCCCGGCTGGCCCGCGACGGACGCCTCGGAGCCGGCGGTCTCTCGCTGGCGGGCTCGCCAGACCGTGCCCGTGGCGCCGCGTCCGAGCGGCTCCTCAAGCAGGTATTTACTGCCTACCGGCCGCACGTCATGCGCTCCCTGCTGCTCGCGTCGATTGCTGTGGGTTTCCGGCCCACTCTAGTGCCGCTCCCCAGAGCGGCGACGGGTCGTGGCTCCGGCGCCACCAGGTTGTTCACCGTCTTCTCATGCTTCTCCGGGGATCCGCTAAGACGCGGTCCTCGCACAGAAGGTTGCCGAACGGTCGTGCGCGGCATCTCCTGCGAATGCCTCACTCGGTCGCAACCAGCCACTTTTCCGTCCACATTTGCGTCGCGAGCCGACCATTCAAGATCAATTCGAGGCGGGCGACGGGCGTGTTGTCAGTGGCAGGTGCGAGGATGCCCTCAGCACGAATTGTGTGCCGGGTGGGGGGAATCACAGGGCTGGTCCGGTCCCCCTTCTGGGCACCCCCGCGCAGAAGGGACCGCCGAGGCGATGCAGATCCGGCTGACCGTCCTCGCGCCGCGCAGCGGCCACGCTGTGGCGCGCGCCTGCGACGTGCTCGTCACCGCCCCGGCGGGGACGGCACTCGCGGCCGTCGCCTCCGGCCTGGCGTCGGCCGCGTCCGGCGCCGAGGTCTCGGGCGCCTCCGTGGTGCTGTACGCGGGCCGCGAGCGGCTCGACGCCCAACGCCGCGTCCTGGGCGAGCCACCCCTGGTCGATGGCGCGGTGCTCTCGCTCGCGGCACCCGCCGAGGACGAGCCGGCCCACGACGGCTCGGCGCCGGCCCGGCTCCACGTCGTGGCGGGGCCCGACGCGGGCGGCGTCCACCTGCTGCACGGCGGCCGGGTCACCATCGGCCGCTCCACCGAGTCCGACGTCGCGCTCGACGATCCGGACGTGTCGCGCCGGCACTGCACGGTGACGATCGGCGAGGACGGCGGCGTGGCCGTCGCCGACCTCGACTCCACCAACGGCACCCGTGTCGATGGCAGGGAGATCGGCTCCCGCCCGGTGCGGCTCGCCCCCGGGGCGCTGCTGCGGATCGGCGAGTCGGCGCTGCGGCTCGCGCCGGGCGGCCCCGATGCGGAGCCGTCGCTCGCGGCCACGCCGGACGGCGAGGGTCATCTGCGCGTCACCCCGGCCCCGGCGGCCCCGCGCACACCGGGCACACGGGGCACACCGGGCGTTCAACAGGCGCGCTCCGCAGCCCAGTTGGGCGCCCCGCGGCCCGAAGCCCTCCCTCCCTCGGCCACGCCCCCGCCCCCGCTCCACGGCGAGCCGTCCGCCGGCCCGCACGAGAGGCCGCCGTACGGGGAGCCGTCGCACGAGAGCGCGTACGGGATCACGGACGAGAGCCCGTACGACCCCTCGTACGGAGGCCCCGCCGACACGTCCGGGGCGCGGCAGGGTCATGGGCACGACGGCGAGGACGGCCGGCGCGATGCGCGGCCCAGCGCACGCCAGGGCACTCCGCTGCGCGGCACCCGGCTGCCCGAGCGCCTGCCGGGGACGGACGAGGCCGAGCACGCCCGCGCGGACCTGCCGGACGGCGGGCGCAGGCGGGGCGGGATAGGGGCCTGGGCGCGGCGGCTGACCGGCGGCCGCGGCGAGCCGCTGCCCGAGCCGGCGCCCGCGGAACGGCGGCACCGTCCGGCCGAGCCCGCCCCGGAGAGCTGGCCCGATCCGGCGGCGCTGCTGCTGACCGCGCTCGGCCCCGGCCCCCGGCTGTGGGAGCGCGAGCCCGGCCATCCGGAGGCGCTCGCGGTCCGGGTCGGCACCGCCGACCGGGGCGAACTGGCGGCCGTGCCGGTCACGGTGGGGCTGCGCGAAGCGGGCTCGCTGGGCCTGGCGGGGCCGCGCGAGCGGCTGTCCGGCCTGGCCCGCTCGGTGATCGCCCAGCTCGCCGCGCTGCACGCGCCGGCCACCCTGGAGATCGTCCTCATCAGCACGGACCGGGCGCGAGGCCTCCAGGCGCGCACCGCCGAATGGGAGTGGCTCGGCTGGCTCCCCCAGGCGCGCCCCGCCCACGGTCAGGACTGCCGGCTGCTCCTCGCCTACGACCGCGACCAGGCGACGGCCCGCACCTCCGAGCTGGTCAGACGGCTCGACGCGGGCCCGCTCGGGCCGGGCTGGGCCTCGGCGGACCGGGCGGCGGTGGCCGAGGCGGCCGCGGGCCACACCGGCCCGTTCACGGTGGTCGTGGTGGACGGCGACCCCGGCTCGGCGCCGCTGCGCGAGACCACCGCGCGGCTCGCCGCGGCCGGCGCCGCCGCCGGCATCCATCTGCTGTGCCTGGCCGAGACCCCGGCCGCGTCCGCCGCGTCCCCCGTCGACGCCACGTACGAGACGGCGTGCGCGGCCTCGCTCGCCTTCCGGGAGTGCGGGGCGGTCGCCCTGCTCAGCGGGGATGTGGCCACCGCCCTGCGCCTGGTCCGCATCGCGGGCGGGCGCCCCGCGGGGCACGGCACGGTGGCGCGGGTGGACGGGGTGTCGCGCCCCTGGGCCGAGCGGTTCGCCCGCGCGCTCGCCCCGCTGCGCAGCGGGGACGGCTCCGCCGCGTCGGCCGGCCGCATCGCCTCCTCACTGCCCGCCACCTCCCGCCTCCTTGACGAGTTGGGGCTCGCGCGGGCCACCCCCGCGTCCCTGATGGCCCGTTGGGAGTCGGCGCCCGACGGAGCGGTCGTGCTCGGCACCGGGCCGCGCGGCCCACTCGGTGCGGACCTCGCGTCCGACGGCCCCCACCTCCTGATCGAAGGGCCGCCCGGCAGCGGCCGTACGGAGCTGCTCCGGGCCGTCGCCGCCTCGCTCGCGGCAGGTGCGCGGCCCGACCGGCTCGGCATGATCCTGGTCGACGGCGCGGGCGGCGAGCGCGGCGAGGGACTGCGTCCCTGTACCGAACTGCCGCATGTGTCCACCCACTTGATCGCCTCCGATCCGGTCCGGATGCGGGAGTTCGCCCAGGCGCTCGGGGCCGAGCTGAAGCGCCGGGCCGAGCTGCTCGGCGGGCTCGGCTTCGCCCAGTGGCAGTCCCAGCGCGAGGTCGCGGGACGCCTGGTGGGCCAGCGGCAGGCGCCCGCGGCGGAGACCCGCGGCGACCTCGACCCGCCGGGCAGCAGCACCCTGCGGCTGCGTCCGGTCACGCGCGGCCGCACCGAGGAGGGCCCCTCGCTGCCCCGCCTCGTGGTCCTGGTCGACGATCTGGACGCGCTGGTCGCGCCCGCCCTCGGCAGCCCCGGCCGACCGGCCGCGGGGTCGGTGGTGCGGGCCCTTGAGGCGGTGGCCAGGGACGGCGAGCGGCTCGGGGTGCACCTCGTGGCGTCCTCGGCCCGGCCCGAGCGCACGGCCGACACGGAGCTGGCGCGCGGCGCCCGGCACCGGGTGGTCCTCGACGCGCCGCCCGCCACCCCGTCGCCCGACGAGCCGTCCCCGGGCCGTGGCCGGCTCCATCAGGCGGACGGGGTGTCCGTTCCGTTCCAGGGCGGCCGGGTCACCGGGCGCATACCGCGCACGGCGACGCAGCGGCCGACGGTCGTGGTCCTGGAGTGGGAGCGGATGGGCGACCCCCCGGCCCGCCGGCCGGTCCGCGAGCTCGGCAACGGCCCGACCGACCTCGCCCTGCTGGCGAGCGCCCTCGACCGTGCCGCGTCCTTGGTCAACGCCGCCCCCGTGGCGCCGCTGTCCTGAGGGCGAGCGGCCGGCGCCGGCCGCTCCGGTGATCAACACGGCAGTAATGGAGGGTAGTTGGGACATCCCGCAACACCCAACGTCACAAGCCCATCACGATCATCAGGGTGACGGCGAAGGCGGTATTGCGGCGCCCCCGCACCCGGCGTAGGACTGTCGCACGGGACGAGAGCGGCGGCGCCTGCGTCACCGGGCGCGGCGGTTCGTACGCGCACGGGAGAGACGGGGCACGCATGCGCACCACTCGCACAGGCCGCACCACCACACGCACCGGCACGACAGGCCGCACCACGACGGGCCGCACCTTGGTGGCCGTCCTGGCCGTCGGCGGTCTCGCGCTCGGTGCCGCCGCGTGCGGCGGCAGCGACGACGGCAAGAAGAGCACGCCGTCCGCGAGCGGCGGCGCCACGACATCGGCGGGCGGCGTCCAACTCCCCAAGCTCGACGGGGAGAAGATCGAGGTCGCCGCGGTGTGGACGGGGGCCGAGCAGACCAACTTCGTCAAGGTGCTCAAGGAGTTCGAGAAGCGCACCGGCGCCACCGTCACCTTCGTCCCCGCCCAGGACCCGATCGTCAACTTCCTCGGCACCAAGATCGCCGGTGGCAGTCCGCCCGATGTGGCGATGCTCCCCCAGGTCGGCGCGATCCAGCAGGCCGTGGCGAAGAAGTGGGCCAAGCCGGCCGGGCCCGAGGCCAAGGCGCAGCTCGCCGCGAACTATTCGAAGGTGTGGCAGGACCTGGGCTCGGTCGACGGCACCCAGTACGGGGTGTACTTCAAGGCCGCCAACAAGTCCCTCGTCTGGTACAACACCAAGGTCTTCGACAACGCGGGCGCCACCCCGCCCGCGACGTGGAAGGACTTCCTGGCCACCGCCGACACGATCTCCGCCTCGGGTGTGACCCCGGTGTCGGTGGGCGGCGCGGACGGCTGGACCCTCACCGACTGGTTCGAGAACGTCGATCTCTCCCAGGCCGGCCCCGACAAGTACGACCAGCTGGCCAAGCACGCGATCAAGTGGACCGATCCGTCCGTCAAGGACGCGCTCACCACGCTCGCCCAGCTCTTCGGCAAGCCGAACCTGATCGCGGGCGGCGCCAACGGGGCGCTCCAGACCGAGTTCCCCGCCTCCGTCACCCAGACCTTCACCGGCGGCGACCAGCCCAAGGCGGGCATGGTCTTCGAGGGCGACTTCGCGGCGGTCAACATCGCGGAGACCTCCGCCAAGCTCGGCACCGACGCCAAGGCGTTCCCGTTCCCGGCCGTGGGCGACAAGGCCCCGGTCGTCACCGGCGGCGACGCGGCGGTGGCCCTGAAGGACACCAAGGGCGCGCAGGCGCTCCTGACGTGGCTGGGGTCCACGGACGCCGCGAAGATCGCGGCCGGGTCGGGCGGCTTCATCTCGCCGAACAAGGCCCTGGACCTCGGCGCGTACCCCAACGACGTGCAGCGCGGCATCGCCAAGGCGCTGATCGGCGCGGGCGACAACGTGCGCTTCGACATGTCGGACCAGGCCCCGCAGTCCTTCGGCGGCACCCCCGGCAAGGGTGAGTGGAAGGACCTTCAGGACTTCCTGAAGAACCCGTCCGACATCGCGGGCACCCAGTCCAAGCTGGAGGCCGACGCGGCCGCGGCGTTCAAGAACTGATCCGGCGATGACCACCGCCACGGCGGGAGGCGCCCCGCCTCCCGCCACGCCTCCCGCGCCCAGGACCCTCAAGAGCGTCACCGCCACGCGCAAGTGGATCGCGGCCGTGTTCCTGCTGCCCGCGCTCGTGCTGCTCGGTGCGCTCGTCGTCTATCCGATCGGCTTCTCCGTCTACCGGTCGTTCTTCGACCAGTCGGGGAACTCGTTCGCCGGATTCGACAACTACAAGACCCTGTTCACCGACCACACCATCCGCACCGCGGTGAAGAACAACGCGATCTGGGTCGTCTGCGCCCCGACCATCGCCACCGCACTCGGTCTGATCTTCGCCGTGCTGACCGAACGGGTGCGCTGGGGAACGGCGTTCAAGCTCGTCGTCTTCATGCCGATGGCGATCTCCATGCTCGCCGCGGGCATCATCTTCCGCCTGGTGTACGAGCAGGACCCGGCGCGCGGGGTCGCGAACGCGGTGGTGGTGGGCGTGCACGACACGTTCACCGACGCGGCGGGCTACCCCAAGGCGCATCCGCTGCCCACCGCGCCGCTGAAGGACGGCGGCGGCGGCACGTTCGTCACCCGGGGCCAGGTGCGTGCGGGCTCCCCCGTGCTGCTGCCCCTGGTGGGGGTGGCCGCCGACGCGATGCCGTCATCGGCCACGCCCGCGAAGGCCGCTCCGAGCACCCCGGGCAAGGTCACCGGCACGGTCTGGCTCGACTTCACCAAGGGCGGCGGCGGGCATCCGACCGTCATCGACCCCAAGGAGCTCGGCCTCAAGGGCATGAAGGTCGAAGCCGTGCGGAACGGCAAGGTGGTCGCGTCGGCGACCGCCGCCGCCGACGGCACGTTCGCGCTGCCCGCCTCGGCCGACGGGGCCCAACTCCGGCTCCCCGAAAGCAACTTCCACGCCCCCTACAACGGCGTGGAATGGCTGGGCCCGGGGCTCGTCACCCCGGCCATCATCGGCTCGTACATCTGGATGTGGGCCGGATTCGCGATGGTCCTCATCGCGGCGGGCCTCGCCGGGCTGCCTCGCGAACTCCTCGAAGCGGCACGGGTGGACGGGGCCAACGAGTGGCAGGTCTTCCGCCGGGTCACCGTCCCGCTGCTCGCGCCGGTGCTCGCGGTCGTCCTCGTCACTCTGATGATCAACGTCCTGAAGATCTTCGACCTGGTCTTCATCATCGCGCCAGGCTCCAGCCAGGCCGACGCGAACGTCCTGGCCCTGCAGCTCTACCGCTCGTCCTTCGGCACCGAGGCCGACCTCGGCATCGGCAGCGCGATCGCGGTCCTGCTGCTGCTCCTCGTGATCCCGGTGATGCTCTTCAACATCCGGCGCATGCGCAGGGAGGCCAAGCGATGACCGCCCGCACGGCAACCGCCTCCGGCCGGGGGTCCGGGGGTCGGCCCCCGGGACAGCACAGCAACATCCGGCGCATGCGCAGGGAGGCCAAGGGATGACCGCTGTCGAAGGGATCGTCAAGGCCCGGCAGTCGCTGCCCGCGCGGATCGCGTCGCGCGCGGGCGGCGGTGTCCTGCGGGTGTTCCTCATCCTGGTGGGCCTCTTCTGGCTGATGCCGACCATCGGGCTGCTGCTCTCCTCCGTGCGCAGCCCCGCCGACATCGCCTCGACCGGCTGGTGGAAGACGTTCGCCGACCCGTCCCAGTTCACCGTCCACAACTACGCGAACCTGCTCGACAACAGCACGATCACCAACTCCCTCCTCTCCACGGTCGCGATCACGGTCCCGGCCACCCTCCTGGTCGTCGTCATCGGCTCGTTCGCCGGCTACGCGTTCGCGTGGATGGACTTCCCCGGGCGCGACTGGTGGTTCATGGTCGTCGTGAGCCTGCTCGTGGTGCCGGTGCAGGTCGCCCTCGTGCCCGTCGCCAAACTCTTCGGGCAGATCGGGATCTTTGAGACGACGATCGGCGTGATCATCTTCCACGTCGCCTTCGGCCTGCCCTTCGCGATCTTCCTGCTCCGCAACTTCTTCGCGGAGATCCCCAGGGAGCTCCTCGAGGCGGCCCGGCTCGACGGGGCGGGCGAGATCCGGCTGTTCACCCGCGTGGTGATGCCGCTCGGCGGCCCGGCGATCGCCTCGCTCGGCATCTTCCAGTTCCTGTGGGTCTGGAACGACATGCTGGTCGCGCTGATCTTCGCGGACTCCAAGCACCCGCCGATCACGGTGGCGTTGCAGCAGCAGGTCCGCCAGTTCGGCAACAACATCGACGTGCTCGCGCCGGGCGCGTTCGTCTCGATGGTCATCCCGCTCGCCGTCTTCTTCGCCTTCCAGCGGCAGTTCGTGACGGGGGTGATGGCCGGCGCGGTGAAGTGAGTGGCGAGGACGCGGGCGCGGCGGTCCGGGCGGAAGCGAACGGGGGCCACGCGCCACGGACTTGCCCGCCCGATCGGACGGCAGTTCCCCGCGCCCCTTAAAACCCGGTTCACCTGCGAACCGTGCCCGCTTCTCGCGCAGTTCCCCGCGCCCCTGACGGGGCTGATCTTGGCAGGGTGCCCAGTCAAGGCAACCTCAGCCCGTCATGGGGGTCCCCCCTGGCCCTTAAGGCCTTGGGGGAGATTGAGGACGAGCGCCCTTCAGGCGCGAACGGGGGTGCAGGGGGCGGAGCCCCCGCCGGGGTTCGAGGGGCGGAGCCCCTCAGGGGGTCTGGGGCGCAGCCCCAGGGAGCCGAACCCTTCAACCCCTTGCACGGGCGGGAGGGTGGGAAAACCCCCCGGGGTCTGGGGCGCAGCCCCAGGGAGCTGAGGCCCTCAAGTCGCCGCACGGGCGGGTGGGTGGGCCCCCCCAAGGGCTAGGCCGTGGCCTTCAGCGCGGCCACGGCCGACTTGGCCAAGTCGTCCAGATACCCCTTGGGAAGCCCACCCTTAACCACCACGAGCCGCCAGTACAACGGCCCCACGATCAGATCCAGCGCCCGGTCCGGATCCGCCCCGGCCGGCAGCTCCCCCCGCTCGACCGCCTCCCGTACGACCACGACCGCAACCCCCTGCTGCCCGTCCAGCAGCGCGGCCTTGATCGCGTCGGCGATCTCCGGATGCCGCACCGACTCGACGAGCAGGTCCGGGATGACCTGCGAGGCGATCGGGTGGCGCAGGGCCATCGAGGCCACCGCGAGCAGCGCCCGGATGTCCCCGTACAGCGACCCCGTGTGCGGCACCGGAAGCCCCTGCTCCGCGAAGACCGACACCAGATCGAGGACCATGGCGAGCTTGGACTTCCAGCGCCGGTAGACCGCCGTCTTACCGACGCCCGCGCGCCGCGCGATGCCCTCGATGGACATGCGGGCGAAGCCGACCGCGGCGAGTTCCTCGAAGACGGCCCCCCGGATCGCGACCGTCACGTCCTCGCGCAGCACGGCGGCGCCGGCGGGTGCGCGGCGCGACGTCGGGCGGCTGGTGGCGGCGGTCTCCGGGTCCGTCTTGGTCATGGCTTGAGCATAGCGTTGCGACGAGACGGTTGCGTTGCGACGTCAAGGCGTCCTACTCTCGCCGTAGCGACGATACGGTTCCGTCCCGTCGCCCCCGTCCCCCGCCCCGGGAATCCTCCCGGTCGCGGGTGATCCCTCCGCCCCGGGAAGCCTCCCGGGCCCCGGCGAAAGCGACCGTAGTGAGCCAGACCGCAGCTGCGCGCCCGACCGCAGCACCACCGGCCGCACCGGCCTCCATTCCGATGCAGTCCGGCCGCCGCACCGGCGGCGACCAGGCCCTCACCCCGGCCGAGCTGGCCGCCAAGTACGGCCTCAAGGTGAGCGGCGCCCGCCCGACGCTGCCCGACTACGTGCGCCAGCTGTGGGCCCGGCGCCACTTCATCACCGCGTTCGCCACCGCCAAGCTGACCGCGCAGTACAGCGAGGCGAAGCTGGGCCAGATCTGGCAGCTGATGACACCGCTCCTCAACGCGGCGGTGTACTACTTCATCTTCGGCATCCTGATGGGCAACAAGTCCAGCACCCCGGACTACATCCCGTGGCTGGTCACGGGCGTGTTCATCTGGACCTTCACGGCCAACTCGATCATGTCGGGCACCCGTGCGATCACCGGCAACATCGGCCTCGTCCGGGCGCTGCACTTCCCGCGCGCCTCGCTGCCCGTATCGCTCGCCCTCCAGCAGCTCCAGCAGCTGCTCTTCTCGCTGGCCGCGCTGGCGATCATCATCATGAGCTTCGGCCAGCTGCCCAGCGTCTCCTGGCTGATGCTCGTCCCGGCCCTGCTCCTGCAGTCGATGTTCAACACGGGCCTCGCCCTGGTGATGGCCCGGGTCACCGCGAAGACCCCGGACATCGCCCAGGTGATGCCGTTCGTCCTGCGGACGTGGATGTACATGTCCGGCGTGATGTGGAACCTCGCGCCGCAGCTCCACAAGCTGCCGCACGTCGTGGGCAGGCTGCTCGGCCTCAACCCGGTCGCGGTCTACATCGACCTGATCCGGTTCTCGATGATCAAGAGCTTCCACGCCAAGCAGCTACCCCCGCACGTGTGGGCGGTGGCCGGCGGCTGGGCGGTCCTCGCGCTGGCGGCGGGCTTCATCTACTTCTGGAAGGCAGAGGAGCAGTACGGCCGTGGCTGATACCAAGATGGCGGACACCGAAGCTCCGGGCCTGGGCACCGCGACGGACCCGTCCGGCACGGGCGACCCGCTCGGCGCGCCGACCGTGATCGCCGACGACGTACACATCGTCTACAAGGTCAACGGGGCGGGCTCCAAGGGCAGAGGCAGCGCCACCGCCGCGCTCAACCGGATCGTCTCCCGCAAGGAGAGCCCCGGCATGCGCGAGGTGCACGCCGTCAAGGGCGTGAGCTTCGTGGCCCGGCGCGGCGAGGCGATCGGCCTCATCGGCTCCAACGGCTCGGGCAAGTCGACCCTGCTCAAGGCGGTCGCGGGCCTCCTCCCGACGGCCCGGGGCAAGATCTACACGCAGGGCCAGCCGTCGCTGCTCGGCGTCAACGCGGCGCTGATGAACGACCTGACCGGCGAACGCAACGTCACCCTCGGCGGGCTCGCCATGGGCATGTCCCGCGAGGAGGTGCGCGAGCGCTACGACGACATCGTCGACTTCTCCGGGATCAACGAGAAGGACGACTTCATCTCGCTCCCCATGCGCACCTACTCCTCCGGCATGGGCGCCCGTCTCCGCTTCTCCATCGCCGCCGCCAAGAACCACGACGTGCTGCTCATCGACGAGGCCCTGGCCACGGGCGACGCCCGGTTCCAGCGCCGCAGCCAGGAGCGCATCAACGAGCTGCGCAAGGAGGCCGGAACGGTCTTCCTCGTCAGCCACAGCAACGCCTCGATCAGGGAGACCTGCGAGCGGACGCTCTGGCTGGAGTCGGGCACGCTGCGGATGGACGGCCCCACGTCCGAGGTGCTCGCGGCGTACGAGCAGTACACGAAGAAGAAGTAGAAGAAGAAGTAGCAGGTGACGTAGGCGGAAGCGGGCGCAAGCAGAAGGACCGGGCAATTCCCCCTGGTGCGGGGGCGCCCCCCCACCAGGCCGTCCCGGCCCGCCCCACCACGCCCGCACCACAGCCCCCGCCCCGCGCCGCGTATCGCCCCCGCCCCGCGCCGCGTATCGCCCTCGCGGCGCCCCCGGCAATCTGGACATAGCGCGCATAAACTTCGCGCGATGACGCCCTCTCAGATGCCCCCGCCGCCCGCCCGGGTCCGCATCCCGGCCCCCGCGACCGCGCCCGACCCGGGTGCCATCGGCCGCCGTACCCGGTACGCCGCGCTCGCCGTCGGCTGGCTCGCCACCCGCGCCTTGATGCTCCACCTCCTGGTCACCGACCGGCTCGGCGTCGGGGGCGTGAGCGGCGAGGTGTACGTGCTCTACCGCCGCTGGTACGACCAGCTCACCACCGGTGCCTTCCCCTTCGCGGACCCCACCTGGCAGTACCCGCCGGGCGCGGGCGCGGTGCTGCTGACCCCCTCCCTGTTCCCCTTCCTCACGTTCTTCCAGGCCTTCACCGCCGTCACCCTCGGCTGCGACGCGCTGATCGCCCTCGCCCTGGTGCGGGCCGGCGCGCGGCCCGGTGGCAGCGCGGCCGGGGCCTGGCTGTGGGTCGGCGGGCTCCCGCTCCTGCTCCACATCCCGTACGCCCGCTACGACGTACAGGTCACCGCCCTCGCGGTGGGCGCGCTGCTCGCGTTGCGCCGCAGGCCGGGGCTCGGCGGTGTCCTCGCGGGCCTGGGCGCGCTGGTCAAGGTGTGGCCCCTGCTCGCCCTCGTCGGTGCCCCGCCCGGCCGCGGCACCCGCCGCGCCCTGCTCGGCGCGCTGGGATCGGTGTCGGCGCTGCTCACCGTGCTCGTTCTCGCCTTCGACCACTCCCTGGACTTCGCGCGCCAACAGGGCGGGCGGGGACTCCAGATCGAGTCCCTCGGCGGCACCGCCCTCCAGCTCGCCCACCTCGCGACGGGCCACCCCGGCCGGGTCGTCTACCGCTACGGCGCCATGGAGTTCACCGGGGCGTACGCCTCCGCGCTCGCCACCCTCAGCCTCGCCCTGACCGGTCTCGCCGTCTGCTGGCTGCTGTTCTGGCGGGTGCGGGCCCGTCGCCGGACGGTGGCGGTGCCGCTGGACGCGGCGCTGTGCGCGGTCCTCCTGTTCACCGTGACGAGCCGGGTGATCAGCCCCCAGTACCTCGTCTGGCTCCTCGGCCTCGCCGCCGTCTGCCTCACCTCCGGCCGCACCACCCAGCGACCGGTGGCCCAACTCCTGCTCCCGGCAGCCGCGTTGAGCGCGCTGGCCTTCCCTTGTCTGTACGACGAGGTCATCGCGGGGAGCGCCCTGGGCACGGCCGTCATGGCCGCCCGCAACACGCTGCTCGTGGCTGCGGCGCTGGTGTCCTGCCGCCGGTTGTGGACGTCCACGGTGACGGAGTCGGCCACTACGGTGAAGGGGCGCCCACCGGAGGGTGGGCGCCCCTTCACCTGCGATACCCGCACCCCCTGAAAGGGCGGGGAACTCCACGGCCGGACACACGCGGCGCGCGGAGAGCGAGCCGCGTGCGGATGCTCAGACGTGCGTGCGCAGCAGCGTCCGCATGGTGCGCATGGCGACCGAGAGGTTGGCCAGGTCGAACGCGTCGGAGGACTGGATCTCCTCCAGGGTCGTGCGCGCACGCCCAAGGATCGCCGCGTTCTTCTCCTCCCACTCCTTGAAGCGCTCCTCCGGAGAGCCCGCGCCATTGCCGGCCGACAGCACGTCCTGCGTCAGCCCGGCGTGGGCCGCGAACAGGTCCTCGCGGATGGCGGCGCGGGCCATCGACTGCCAGCGGTCGGCCCGCGGCAGCTCGATGATCCGGTCGAGCAGCTGGGTGATCCGCAGCCGGTCGGCCAGGTCGTAGTAGACCTCGGCGACCTCGAGCGGCTCCTTGCCGGTGCGGGCCGCGATGGCCACGATGTCGAGCGCCGGGAAGGCCGAGGAGAACCCGGCGACCCGCCGCGCGAGCTCCTCCGGCACGCCCGCGCCGGTCAGCTCGTCCAGGATGCTCTGGTGCCACTCCGTGTCGGCGCCCTTGAGCAGACCCGCGAGCGCGTCCCACACCTGGGCCACGCCGGCCGAGAAGTCCTCGATCGTCTCGGCCATCTGGAGCGGCTGCGGCCGGTTGTTGAGCAGCCAGCGGGTGCCGCGCTCCACCAGGCGGCGCGAGTGCAGCCGGATGCGCGTCTGGACGTCGGCGTCGACCTTGTTGTCGAGCGCCTCGACGGCGTCCCACACCTTGTTCACGCCGAAGATCTCGCGGGCCGCGACATGCGCCCGCACGATCTCCTCAAGGGAGGCCCCGGTCTCCTCGCGGAGCCGGTGCAGGAAGGTCGAACCACCGATGTTGACGGTGTCGTTGACCAGCACCGTGGTGATGATCTCGCGGCGCAGCGCGTGCCCGTCGACGGCCTCGGTGAACTTCTCGCGGAGCTGCTCGGGGAAGTAGGCGTGCAGCAGCTTGGCGAGGTAGGGGGCGTCCGGCAGGTCCGTGTGGATCAGCTCGTCCGCCACCGTGATCTTGGTGTACGCGAGGAGCACGGCGAGCTCGGGCTGGCTGAGCCCCTTGCCGCTGTTGAGCAGCTCGCGGATCTGGCGGTCGTTGGGCAGGAACTCCAGGGCCCGGTCGAGGTGGCCGTCGCGGCCCAGGCGGCGCATGAACCGCTGGTGGGCGTGGAGCAGCGAGGGCGACTGCGCGACCGCGTTGGCCAGCGCCACGTTCTGCGCGTAGTTGTTGCGCAGCACCAGGTGGCCGACCTCGTCGGTCATCGCCGCGAGGATCTTGTTGCGCTGCTTGACGGTCATGTCGCCGTCGGTGACGAGCCCGTTGAGCAGGATCTTGATGTTCACCTCGTGGTCGGAGGTGTCCACGCCCGCGCTGTTGTCGATGGCGTCGGTGTTGACCTTGCCGCCCTCGCCGTCGGGGCCGCCCTTGCGGTCGAACTCGATGCGGCCGAGCTGGGTCAGGCCCAGATTGCCGCCCTCGCCGACGACCTTGACCCGCAGGTCCTCGCCGTTGACGCGGATCGCGTCGTTGGCCTTGTCGCCGACGTCCGTGTTGGACTCCGCCGAGGACTTCACGTACGTACCGATGCCGCCGTTCCACAGCAGGTCGACCGGGGCCTTGAGGATGGCCTGCATCAGGTCGGCCGGGGTCAGCTTCGTGATGCCGGCCGGGATGCCGAGGGCCTCACGGACGTGGGCGTTCAGCGGGATCGACTTGGCGGTGCGGGGGTGGATGCCGCCACCCGCCGAGAGCAGCTTCGTGTCGTAGTCGGCCCAGCTGGAGCGCGGCAGGTCGAACAGGCGGCGGCGCTCGGCGTAGGAGGTGGCCGCGTCGGGCTTCGGGTCGATGAAGATGTGGCGGTGGTCGAAGGCGGCGACCAAGCGGATGTGCTCGGAGAGCAGCATGCCGTTGCCGAACACGTCGCCCGACATGTCGCCGACGCCGACGACCGTGAAGTCCTCGCTCTGGCTGTCGTGGCCCAGCTCGCGGAAGTGCCGCTTGACGGACTCCCAGGCGCCGCGGGCGGTGATGCCCATGCCCTTGTGGTCGTATCCGGCGGAGCCGCCGGAGGCGAAGGCGTCGCCGAGCCAGAAGTCGTAGCTGATCGCCACGTCGTTGGCGATGTCCGAGAACGTCGCGGTGCCCTTGTCGGCGGCGACCACCAGGTAGGTGTCGTCCTCGTCGTGGCGGACCACGTCGGCCGGCGGGACGACCTCGCCCGCGACCAGGTTGTCGGTGATGTCGAGCAGCGCCGAGATGAACATCTTGTAGCTGGCGATGCCCTCCGCCAGCCACGCGTCGCGGTCCACGGACGGGTCGGGCAGCTGCTTGGCGACGAAGCCGCCCTTGGCGCCGACCGGCACGATGACGGTGTTCTTCACCATCTGCGCCTTGACCAGGCCGAGGATCTCGGTACGGAAGTCCTCACGCCGGTCGGACCAGCGCAGGCCGCCTCGGGCGACCTTGCCGAAGCGCAGGTGGACGCCCTCGACGCGCGGCGAGTACACCCAGATCTCGAACTGCGGGCGGGGGGCGGGCAGATCGGGGATCGCCTGCGGGTCGAACTTCATCGAGACGTACGCGTGGGGGTTGCCCTCCGCGTTCTTCTGCCAGTAGTTGGTCCGCAGCGTCGCCTTGATGACGGTGAGGAAGGAGCGCAGGATGCGGTCCTCGTCCAGGCTCGCGACCTGGTCGAGGGCGCCGTCGAGCTCTTCCAGCAGGCCGTCGATGAGCTCGGTGCCGGCCTTCTGGCGCTCCGGCGAGAGCCGCGCCTCGAAGAGCGAGACCAGCAGCCGGGTGGTGTGGACGTTGTCGCGGAGGGTGTCCTCCATGTAGTCCTGGCTGAAGGTGGAGCCGGCCTGGCGCAGGTACTTGGCGTAGGCGCGGAGCACCATCGCCTGGCGCCAGTTGAGGCCGGCGCGCAGCACCAGGGAGTTGAAGCCGTCGTTCTCGGCGGCGCCGGTCCAGGTGGCGGAGAAGGCCTCCTGGAAGCGCTCGCGGGCGTCGTCGGCCAGGTAGTCGCCGGCGCCGTTGGTCCGCTTCGGCATGCGCAGGCCGAAGTCGTAGATCCAGGCGTGCGTACGGTCGGCGCAGCGCAGCTCGTAGGGGCGCTCGTCGGTGACCTCGACGCCCAGGCGCTGGAGCACCGGGAGCACCGCGGACAGCGAGACCTGCTCGCCGATCCGGTAGATCTTGAAGCGGCGCTCGCCGGGGGCTGCGCCGACCGGCTCGTACAGGGAGAGCGCGAAGTCGCGGCGCCCGTGGGTGAGTTGCTCCAGGTGGACGAGGTCGGCGACGGCCGCGCGCGGCGAGTGGTCGGCCTTGTAGCCCTCGGGGAACGCGTGCCCGTAGCGGCGC
The DNA here is from genome assembly GCF_036014195.1 of Streptomyces sp. NBC_00442. Classification (NCBI taxonomy): domain Bacteria; kingdom Bacillati; phylum Actinomycetota; class Actinomycetes; order Kitasatosporales; family Streptomycetaceae; genus Streptomyces; species Streptomyces sp. NBC_00442. Next base: position 4,727,351 of record NZ_CP107918.1, on the reverse strand, counting down.
AGCAGCTCGGCGGCGCGCTCCTCGCCGCACTCGGCGTTCAGCGCGTCGGAGAAGCCGTCGGCCCAGGAGCGGGCGGCCTCGACCAGGCGGGTCTCGATGCGCTCGGAGTCGGCGTCGGTGAGCGCGGTGAGCTCGGTGCCGGCCGGGACGCGGACCACGAAGTGGAGCCGGGACAGGATCGACTCGGTGTTCCAGGCGGTGAAGTCGACGCTGGTGCCGCCGAGCTCCTCCTTGAGGATGTCGATCAGCCGCAGCCGCACGCCCGTGGTGTAGCGGTCGCGCGGCAGGTAGATCAGCGCCGAGTAGTAGCGGCCGTACTCGTCCTGGCGCAGGTAGAGCCGCAGCCGGCGGCGCTCCTGGAGGTACAGGACGGACGTCACGATGGAGCGCAGCTGGTCGGCGGGGGTCTGGAACAGCTCGTCGCGCGGGTAGGTCTCCATGATCTGGAGCAGGTCGCGGCCGTCGTGGCTGTTGGGCGAGAAGCCCGCGCCCTTGAGGACCTCCTGGACCTTGCGGCGCACCACGGGAACCCGGCGCACCGACTCGGTGTACGCGGCCGAGGAGAACAGGCCGAGGAAGCGGCGCTCGCCGATCACGTTGCCCTGCTCGTCGAACTTCTTCACGCCGACGTAGTCGAGGTAGGACGGGCGGTGCACGGTGGCGCGGCTGTTGGCCTTGGTCAGCACGAGCAGCTTGTGCTCGCGGGCCTTGGCGCGGGCGTCGGCGGGCAGCCGGCTGAAGGACGGGGAGACGGGGTGGGCGTCGTCCTCGCCGTGCTTGGGGTCGGAGCGCAGGATGCCGAGGCCGGTGCCGGGTACGGCGGACAGCGAGTCGTCGTCGGTGAGCTGGTACTCGCGGTAGCCGAGGAAGGTGAAGTGGTCGGTGGACAGCCAGCGCAGCAGCTCGCGGGCCTCGTCGATGTCCTCGTCGAGGAGGTCGCCGGCCTTCGGCTCCTTGGGCAGCTCGTCGGCGATGCGCAGCGCGGCGTCGCGCATCTTCTCCCAGTCCTCGACGGCCTCCCGCACGTCGGACAGGACGCGCAGCAGATCGGCGGTGATCTGCTTCAGGTCGGCCCGGTCCGTCTCGCGGTCGATCTCGACGTGGATCCAGGACTCGGTGAGCGCGTCGTGCGGCAGCTCGGCGGTCAGGGCCGCGGTGTCGAGCACCTCGATGAGCTTGCCGGTCACGTCACGGCGCACGACGACCTGCGGGTGGATCACCACGTGGATGCCGCGGCTCTGCCGGGACAGCTCGTTGGTGACCGAGTCGACCAGGAAGGGCATGTCGTCGGTGACGACCTCGACCACGGAGTGGCTGCAGGTCCAGCCGTTCTCCTCGACGGTCGGGGTGTGCACCCGGACGTTGGCGGTGCCCTGTGGCCGGTTCTCCGCGAGGCGGTAGTGGGAGAGCGCCGCGCCGAAGACATCGACCGGGTCGCGGTCGGCGAGGTCCTCGGGTGCGGTGTGCAGGTAGTAGCGCTGGAGGTATCCGAGGAGGACGCCCTGGTCGGGACCTTCCTCGCTCGTGGCCTCGGTCGTGGCCGCCCGGTCGCTCCTGGGGGTGTCCCCCAGGGCTCCGGGCCCCCCGGCCGGGCTGTTCTCAGCTACCCGGGCCGCCCGTGCGAGCAGCTCGGCCTTGGCTTCGTCCAGCTTGGTCTGCATGTCCTCTGGCTCCTGTCGCGCGCCGTTGCGTGACGTAGGGGAAAGAAGCGACGCAACGCCACGACGCGGGGTGTCCGGTCGGTGTCGACGCTATGCCGCGATGAGAGATACCCGGGCGCATACCGGCCAATTTTGTGGCCTCGGGCCTTGATTCCGGGTGGAGGCAATCAGCGACTGCCCGGACGCCGTGGCGCTCCGGGCGCAGGGCAGAGGCGGCAGTGCCTCCGCGACATATCGCGCTGATCACGGGACAAGGCTATCGCTCCTGCACCCCGGCTCGTCATGAGCCTCTTGTGTACAAAAGCCGGGCCCGTAGTTGGACACTCTGGACAGAGGCGGTGTGGCGGCACGATCCGGCCGCCGGCCCCCCGGGTGGCACACCGTGTCGGGCCGGCCGGTCGGAGGCTGCCGGGCCCACGAGCCCGAGGCTTCTCAGCCCACGAGTTCCTCGGCGACCGCCACCGCCTCCGCGAGGGTGTCGACGACGGGGACCCCGGCGGCCGCGAGGCTGGTCCGGCTGTGCGAGCCGCCGGTGAACAGCACGGCCCGTGCGCCCACCGCGGCCGCGGCCACCGCGTCGTCCACCGCGTCCCCGATCACGACGAGCCGCTCGCCGGATATCTGGGGATCGGCCGCGCGCAGCGCGGTCAGGTGACGCACCATGTGCTCGGCCTTGCTGCCGTGCGAGGGCCCGGTGCGTCCGTCCACCCGCAGGAAGTGTTCGGTGATGCCGTGCCGGCGCACGATCGGCACCAGGTGTTCGTGGGGGGCCATGGACAGCAGCGACTGGCCGAGACCGGCCGCCCGGCGTCCGGCGAGCAGCTCCGCGGCGCCCTCGGTGAGCCCGCAGCCGTCGGCCCGCGACCAGTACTGCTCGTGGAAGGCCGCGTCCATGACCAGCCACTCGGCGTCCGTGGGCAGCCGGCCCATCAGCCGCTGGTAGAACCGGGGGATCGGCACGCAGTACAGGTCGCGGTAGCGCTCCAGCGTGATCGGCGCGATGCCGAGCTGCGCGAACGCGGCGTTGGTCGCCTCGATGACCGTCGCGATGTCGTCGAGCAGCGTGCCGTTCCAGTCCCAGACGAGATGCGCCGGGCGCTTCCCCGTTTCCTGCCTGCCGTTCCCCATGCCCAAACGGTACCCACCCCGACTGACAATCGACCGCGGGCCGGTATACCGCCTGGTCAGGGCCGCGGATGGCCGAGGCAGGGGGAGACAGGGGGGAGACAGGGGTCAGGCGATCAGGTTGGGGATCTCCTGCACCCCGAACCACAGCAGCTCGTGGTCCTCGGCCCCGTCCACCGTGAACTGGGCGTCGTCGTCGCCGTGGTCGGCGGCGCCGAGGGCGTCCGCCGCGGCCGTCACGTCGGCCACGGCGTCCTCGGCGTCCACGTGCACGGCGGCCGCCTTGGCCAGTGCCACGGCGGAAGCGATCCTGACCTCGCCGAGCGAGCTCGCGTCCAGGGCGCTGTCCGGGTCGGCGGTCGCGGCGTCGTCCGGCACGTCGGCTGCGATCACGACGCGGCGCCTGACCGTGCCGGGCTCGCCGGCGAGCAGGCGCAGCGAGGCGGCCGCGGCCCGGCTGAGCGCCGCGTACTCCAGCTCCTCGATGTCGTCCGAGACGTACCACTCGCGCAGGCCCGGTGTGACGGCGTAGGCGGTGAGCGGCCCGGGGCCGAGCTCTCCGGCACCGTGCGCCGTCGCGAGACCGGAGATGGTCAGGGGTACGTACACGCGCATGACAGACCGCTCTCTTCTCGTCGTCTCATCGGGTCGGGAGACGGGCTTCAGGATACGCGCGGGAGTCCCCCTTCGAGCTGCCGGTGCCTCCTCGGCGCCGCTCCCCTCCGGAGCCGACCGCACCCGCCTCCACCTGGGATGACGCGCGGACCACTCATCCGGATAGGTGAACCCGTACGCCCTCGCCCACCCCGGGCACGCTCCTTGCGGCCGCCGCCGCCGTCCCCGTACAAGATCCCCAACAGAGGTTACCCACTGGTATTGACCCACTGGTATTGACCCACTGGTATCGAAGGGGGCGGCAGCCATGAGCAGGACCACGACCGGGCCGGCGGGACGCGACGATCAGCGCAGGCCCGGCGGCACCGGGAGCCGAAGGCCCCAGCGGCTGACCCCGCACGAGCTGTTCGCGCAGAAACTGCTCGCGGTGCTCAGCGGCGAGCGGCCGGTGCACTGGATGCTGGGCCTGACCGTCGGCGAGGCGTACGAGCAGCTGGTGCGGCTCGCCCCGCGCACCCCCTTCCGCACCCGCGGCGCCCGGCCCGTCGTGCGGTCCTGCCGCGCGGCCCCGCTGGACCGCGGGATCGTCGAGGCGGCCGCCTGCATCGCGGCGGGCGAGCAGGTGCGGGCCATGGCCTTCCGGCTGGAGCGGGGCGCCGACCTGCGCTGGCGGTGCGCCGCGGTGGAGCTGGGCGGCGAACGCGTCCCGGCATAGCGAGGGGCCCGGCACCTTCCCGGTGCCGGGCCCCTCGACGACATACCCCTCGACGACGTAGCGTCCGCTACTTCTTGCGGCGGCGGCCGCCCGTCGTCTTCTGCGCCTTGCGGCGCTCGGCGCGGGTCAGGCCGTCACCCTCGGAGCGGGCCGGGTCGTCGTCACCGTTGTCGAAGTCGCCCTCGACGATGCCGCCCTCGCCGTCCACCGTCGGCGCCGAGAAGTGCAGCCGGTCCGGGCGCTGCGGGGCGTCGAGGCCCTTGGCGCGGATCTCCGGACGCGCGGCCGGGATGGTGTCCTCCTTGGTGAGCGAGGGGGCGTCGGCGGGCGCGGCGTCCGCGACCGGGACCTCCTCGACCTGCTGCTCGACCTGGACCTCCAGGTTGAACAGGTAGCCGACCGACTCCTCCTTGATGCCCTCCATCATGGCGTTGAACATGTCGAAGCCCTCGCGCTGGTACTCGACCAGCGGGTCCTTCTGCGCCATGGCCCGCAGGCCGATGCCCTCCTGGAGGTAGTCCATCTCGTAGAGGTGCTCGCGCCACTTGCGGTCGAGGACCGAGAGGACCACGCGCCGCTCCAGCTCGCGCATGATGTCGGAGCCGAGCTGCTCCTCACGGGAGGCGTACTGCTCGTAGATGTCGTCCTTGACGGACTCGGCGATGAACTCGGCCGTGATGCCCGCCCGGTCGCCCGCCGCTTCCTCCAGCTCCTCCACGGTGACCTTCACCGGGTAGAGCTGCTTGAAGGCGCCCCACAGCCGGTCCAGGTCCCACTCCTCGGCGAAGCCCTCGACGGTCTCGGCCTGGATGTAGGCGTCGATCGTGTCGTCCATGAAGTGCCTGACCTGCTCGTGCAGGTCCTCGCCCTCCAGGACGCGGCGGCGCTCGCCGTAGATGACCTCGCGCTGGCGGTTGAGCACCTCGTCGTACTTGAGGACGTTCTTGCGGGTCTCGAAGTTCTGCTGCTCGACCTGCGACTGGGCGGACGCGATCGCCCGCGTCACCATCTTGTTCTCGATCGGCACGTCGTCCGGCACGTTCGCCATCGCCATGACGCGCTCGACCATCTGGGCCTTGAACAGGCGCATCAGGTCGTCGCCGAGCGACAGGTAGAAGCGGGACTCACCCGGGTCGCCCTGACGGCCGGAACGGCCGCGCAGCTGGTTGTCGATGCGCCGCGACTCGTGGCGCTCGGTACCGAGCACGTACAGGCCGCCGAGGTCCTTGACCTCTTCGAACTCGGCCTTGACGGCCTGCTCGGCCTTCTCCAGGGCGGCGGGCAGCGCCGCGGCCCACTCCTCGACGTGCTCCACCGGGTCGAGGCCCGCCTGGCGCAGCTCGGCCTCGGCGAGGTCGTCCGGGTTGCCGCCGAGCTTGATGTCGGTGCCTCGGCCGGCCATGTTGGTGGCGACGGTCACGGCGCCCTTGCGGCCGGCCTGGGCGACGATGGTCGCCTCACGGTCGTGCTGCTTGGCGTTGAGCACCTCGTGCTGGATGCCGCGCTTGGAGAGCTGCTGCGAGAGGTACTCGGACTTCTCGACCGAGGTGGTGCCGACCAGGATCGGCTGGCCCTTCTCGTGCTTCTCGGCGATGTCGTCGACGACCGCCTCGAACTTGGCGACCTCGGTGCGGTAGATCAGGTCGGACTGGTCCTTGCGGACCATGGGCCGGTTGGTCGGGATCGGCACGACGCCCAGCTTGTAGATCTGGTGGAACTCCGCGGCCTCGGTCATCGCCGTACCGGTCATGCCGGACAGGCCCGGCTCTTCCTTGCCCTCCTGGTCGTGCCGCTTGTAGAGGCGGAAGAAGTTCTGCAGGGTGATCGTGGCGAGCGTCTGGTTCTCGTCCTTGATGTCCACCCCTTCCTTCGCCTCGATCGCCTGGTGCATGCCCTCGTTGTAGCGGCGGCCGGCGAGGATACGGCCGGTGTGCTCGTCGACGATCATGACTTCGCCGTCGATGACGACGTAGTCCTTGTCGTTCTTGAACAGTTCCTTCGCCTTGATGGCGTTGTTCAGGTAACCGACGAGCGGGGTGTTCACCGACTCGTAGAGGTTGTCGATGCCCAGCCAGTCCTCGACCTTGGCGACGCCCGGCTCGTGGATGGCGACGGTGCGCTTCTTCTCGTCGACCTCGTAGTCGCCGGTCTCCTCGATGCCCTTCAGCGGGTTGCCCGCCTCGCCCTTGGTCAGGCGCGTGACCAGCTTGGCGAAGTCGCCGTACCACTTGGTGGCCTGGTCGGCCGGACCGGAGATGATCAGCGGCGTACGGGCCTCGTCGACCAGGATCGAGTCGACCTCGTCGACGATCGCGAAGTTGTGGCCGCGCTGGACGAGCTCGTCCTGGGACCACGCCATGTTGTCGCGCAGGTAGTCGAAGCCGAACTCGTTGTTCGTGCCGTACGTGATGTCCGCGGCGTACTGCGCGCGGCGCTCGGCGGGCGACATGTTGGCGAGGATGCAGCCGACCTCGAGGCCGAGGAACTTGTGCACCCGGCCCATCATCTCGGAGTCGCGCTCGGCCAGGTAGTCGTTCACCGTGATCAGGTGGACGCCCTTGCCGGACAGCGCGTTCAGGTAGGCCGGCAGCGTGCCGACGAGGGTCTTGCCCTCACCGGTCTTCATCTCGGCGACATAGCCGAGGTGCAGCGCGGCGCCACCCATCATCTGGACGTCGTAGTGACGCTGGCCGAGGACGCGCTTGGCGGCCTCGCGCACGGTCGCGAAGGCTTCGGGGAGCAGGTCGTCCAGGCTCTCGCCGTCCGTGTACCGCTGCTTGTACTCGTCGGTGAGGGCACGCAGCTCGGCGTCGGAGAGGTTGACGAAGTCCTCTTCGATGGAGTTGACCTGGTCCGCGATGCGGTGCAGCTTGCGCAGGATCTTGCCTTCGCCTGCACGCATGATCTTTGAGAGGACGGACACGGGGGTTGGTCTCCTTGCCGGTCGGGCCTGGCGCGGTCGAGTGGCTATGGGTAGGGGTACAGCAACGGTCATCGTATGCGAGGACCCGGCCGCGCCGGGAGGTCTGCTGTTACGACAACGGACAGGACTGTCCGAAGGTGCCGGGCTGAGGACGAAATGGGATGGCCCGACGGGCGGGGGCCCCGCAGAATCGGGCGATGGAACCCGTCACGCTCACCTCCGAGCGCCTGCTGCTGCGTCCGCTCGGCCCCCAGGACACCGACGCGGTCCACGCGGCCGCGCAGGACCCGGCGATCCAGCGCTGGACGACCATCCCCTCCCCCTACGCGCGCTCCGACGCCGAGACCTTCGCCGGACAGATCGCGCCCCAGTCCTGGAAGGCGGGCACCGAGTACTGCTTCGCGATCTTCCCCAGGAACGCGCTCGGCCGGGAACCCGGTCCGCTGCTCGCCGTCATGGGCGTCATGGCGCGCGGCCAGGGCGCCGCCGAGATCGGCTTCTGGGCGGTGGCCGAGCACCGCGGCCACGGCTTCGTGACGGAGGGCCTGCTTCGGCTCGCCCGCTGGGCGTTCACCCAGGCCGGCATCGACCGCCTCGAGTGGCGGGCCGAGGTCGGCAACACGGCCTCGCGGGCCGTCGCCGAACGGGCCGGGTTCACCATCGAGGGCACCTTGCGCGCGGGTCTGGTCAACAAGGGCACCCGCCGTGACGCCTGGATCGGCTCCCTTCTCCCCTCCGACCTGGGCCTGCCCGCCACGCTTCCCCATCTGCCGGCGCCCGCGCGGCCGTGAGCGACGCGGGCCGCGCGGGCGCGGCCCCGGCACCCGGGGGCGCTGTCAGTGGCGGCCACTATCGTGCGGAGCATGACCAGCCAGCCGCCTCCCGCCGTGGAACTGTCCGCCGACGAGGCCCGCCGGATCGCCCTGCGCGCGCAGGGCCTCCTGGGCGCGGCCGACCGCAAGGGCGGGGTGCGCGGGGTGCTGCGCCATCTCGGCGCCGTCCAGCTCGACACCATCTCCGTGCTCGCCCGCTCGCACGAACTCGTCGCCTACGCCCGCCTCGGCGCCGTCGGCCGTGCCACCGTCGAAGAGGCGTACTGGAGCGGCGGCCACGCCTTCGAATACTGGTCGCACGCGGCGTGCGTCCTGCCCGTCGAGGAGTGGCCGCACTTCGCCTTCCGCCGCCGCGCCTACCGCTCGCGGCCGCACTGGCACCACGACCTGCCGGACGGCACCTACGAGCAGGTGATCAAGCAGCTGCGCGCCGAAGGCCCCCTCACGGCAACGGACTTGGGCGGCGCCAAGAACAAGGGCGAGTGGTGGGACTGGTCGGCCTCCAAGGTCGCCGTCGAGCGCGCGCTGATGTACGGCGAGGTGGTGTGCACCGAACGGCGCGGCTGGAAGCGGGTCTACGACCTTGCGGAGCGTGCCATTCCGGACGCGCTGCTCCACGACGACCTGGACGACGCGGAGTGCGTACGCCGTCTGGTGCGGCTCGCCGGGCAGTCGCTCGGCGTCGGCACCCGGTCGGACATCGCCGACTACCACCGCATCAAGGGCGAGCAGTTCGACGCGGTGGTCGCCGAATCCGGGCTCGTTCCGGTCACCGTGCAGGGCTGGTCCAAGCCGGCCTGGGCGGATCCCGAGGCGCTGGCCGCTCCGCCGCGCGGCCGCCACCGCACCACTTTGCTGTCGCCGTTCGACTCGCTGGTCTGGGAGCGCGCCCGCACCGAGCGGATCTTCGGCTTCACCCACCGTCTGGAGGCGTACGTCCCCAAACCCCGGCGGATCCACGGGTACTTCGCGATGCCGCTGCTCTCCGGCGGCCGGCTGGTCGGCCGGGTCGACCCGGCGCGCGAGGGCCGCACCCTGGTCGCGCGGCAGGTCTCGCTGGCCTCGCCGAAGGCCGTCCTGCCCATGGCCCAGGCCCTGGTGGAAGCGGCCCGGTGGGTGGACTGCGACGCCGTACGGATCGAGCGGGCCGGGACGCCTCAGGAGGCAGCCGCGCTGACTGCGGCGCTCGCTACCTGATCTCCAGGATCTTCTCGCGCATCGCGTAGACCACCGCTTCCATCCTGGAGTGCAACTGGAGCTTCTCCAGGATGTTGCGCACATGGTTCTTCACGGTGTTCTCGGAGATGAACAGCTGCTTGGCGATGTCGCGGTTGTTCATCCCCGTCGCGACGAGCTTGAGGACTTCGAGTTCACGGTCGGTGAGCCGGGGCGCGGGCACCAGGCGGCGCTCGTCGGTGCGCTGGATCATCGACTTGAACTCGGTGAGCAGCTTGGAGGCCATCGAGGGGCTGATCTGCGACTGCCCGTCGGCGACCGCCCGGATCGCGGTGGCCACCTCGTCGGTGGAGATCTCCTTGAGGAGGTAGCCGGTCGCGCCGGCCTTGATCGCGTCGTAGAGGTCGGCCTCCTCGTCGCTGATCGTCAACATGATGATCTTCGCGCTGGGGGCCACCTCCTTGATGGAGGTGCAGGCTTCGATGCCGCCGCGCCGGGGCATCCGCACATCCATGAGGACGATGTCCGGCAGCAGGTCGGCCGCCTTGTCCACCGCCTCCGCGCCGTCCCCGGCCTCACCGACGACCTGGATGTCCTCCTCGGCGGCCAGCACGATCTCCAGGCCGCGGCGGAAGAGGGCGTGGTCGTCCACCACGAGGACCCGGATCGGCTCCTTGCGGGAACCCCCCGGGCCCGTGCCGTTCTCGAACTCCCCACCGTTCGGGCTGTCGGCACGGGAACCGTCATGCACCGGCCCGAAGCTGTCCGCCATCGTTCCTCCCCCTGAAGGCCGTGGCCCGCGTTGGTGTGCTGCACCAACCACGCTCCAGGGAGCTTTGGTTGGCGTGCGACGCCATGATTTCATGCCCGGCCCGCAGAAAGGTGATCCAGTGGTCGCACGATGATGCCCCTGGGGGCGCACAAGCGCTCTCCAGGGGCACCACCACTCGTTGGTACGGCACGCGGGCCGCGACCGTTCAGCGCGCGGGCCGGCCGTTCCGGTCGCGCGCTTCGCCGGCCGGGGTCAGCCGCCCAGGGCACCGCCCGCGCCGCCCGCGTCCTCGCCGGCGAGCGGGTCGGTCTCCAGGTGGATGACGCCGTAGTCGTAGGCGTGTCGCCGGTAGACGACACTGGGCTGCTTGGTCTCCGCGTCGACGAACAGATAGAAGTCGTGCCCGACCAGCTCCATCTCGTAGAGCGCCTGGTCGAGCGTGACGGGGGCTGCGGTGTGCGTCTTCTCGCGCACCACCAGCGGTCCTTCGCCCTGCACTTCGAGCGAGCCGATCCTGGTGGTGGGGACGGGCTCGTCGGCCATGGCCACGAGCTCACCGTTTCCGTTCAACTCCGCCACACCCGGTACGGCGTCGACGACTTCGGCGGCCGAGAGCCGGCCGTTGCCGCGGCGCGTGTACCGCTTGTCGTGCTGCTTGCGCAGCCGCGCCTCCAGCTTGCCCGTCGCCAGGTCGAGCGCCGCGTACGGGTCCGCTGCCGCAGCCTCCGCGCGGATGACCGGCCCCCGCGAGTGGAGGGTGATCTCCACTCGGTCCGAACGGTCCGCCTGCCGCGGGTTGTGTTCCTTGGACACCTCGACGTCGAGGCTGATTACCTTGCCGTCGAGCTTCTGGATCTTCTCCAGCTTCAGCTTCTCGGCCACGTGCTTGCGGAACCGCTCGGGCACCTCGGTCTTGCGGCCCTTGACGACGATGTCCACGCAGAACTCCGTTCCCGGATCGCCCCGCCTCAACGCGGAGCTGCTCCCTTTTGCACCAGGCCCCGGTGAGTGCCGGAGCCTCGGACTCGGTGACGTATCACCTCCTCCTCCCCCGTCGAGAAGATCCCCACCCCACCACGTCGGGGGTAAGTGAAAACGCGCCGAAGCTCAGTCGTGCATTAAGTGAACGGGCTTTCGCCATTCCTCACAACCGAACATAGCTCGCCCGACGCGATGTCGGCACCCGCTACTGGCACGTACCCCCAGTCAGGTGTTTCCGTCCTCTCACTACCTGCAACGATGCAGATTCTCGGTCAGTTCCGGTTTATCGCGAACGATTCCGGAGTGGCCGCGACAACCGCTGCCACGAGCGGCGGTTGTCCTGCATCGCTCTGCGCCTCCCCGGTTCTCCGCAGATGATGCGCGGGTTCCCGCAGTGAAAATCCCGCAATTCCCTGCCTGAGGCATCCATCTCGCGCGGGGAAACCCGTACGGGGTTCCCGTACCCCCGCTCCACGGACCGCCCGCGCCGCTTCCACGAGCGACGCACCCGTGGTCATCAGATCGTCCACCAGGACCACCTGGCCGCCCGTCAGCAGGCCCACGCCACCGCCCGCCACCGTCAGGGCTCCGGAGAGGTTCGCGAGCCTCTCCGGGGCGCTCAGGCCTGTCTGGTCGGCCACCCCGTGGCGCTGGCGCAGGACCGCGGCCACCCGCGCGTCCGTCCCCGTCCGCCTCAGTTCCGCGGCCGCGGCGAACGCCATCCGGCGGGTCGCGTCGTGCCCCCGCGAGCGCACCGCGCGCCGCGACGACGGCACCGGGACCAGCACGAGCCGCCCCTGCCCGCCGGGCCCCGCGGCCGCCCGCACCGCGCCCGCGAGCGCCTGCCCGAGCACCCCGGCAAGACCGAGGGCGCCCCGCTCCTTGTGATCGAGCAGCACCGCGCGCACGGCGTCCTCGTAGCGCGCCGCCGCGAACACCGTGGGCAGCCCGGCGGGCTCGGGCGCCGGGCGCACCCGCCGGACCCTGGCGCCGAGCAGCGCCGCCCGGCACCGCTCGCACAGGGCCGTACGCTGCCTGCCGCAGCCGCCGCAGGCGGTCGGCAGCACAAGGCCGGAGAACTCCCGCCACCACCCCCGCATGACCTCCACTGTGCCAACGGGAATCGGGACGGGCCACCCCTGTGGACAACCCGGGGCCGAGCCGGGGCGCCCTGCGGACAACCTGAGGGGGGCAACCCCGGGGGCCCCGAGGGGCACGCGCCAGGGCCGCGCCGCCCTCACGTACGGGCAACCGGCCCACGCGCGGGGCCGGTTGGGCCCGTCAGCCCGGGTAGGCGGGCGCCGAGCCCTTCTTGACCGCGGTCTTCCAGTTCGCGCCCGGCGGCAACCGGACGATGCCGTCCTCCTGCGAGTGCGCCACCAGAGGCATCCGGTCGTCGTCCGTGGCGGCGACGTCCGTGACCTTGTTGACGCTCGGCAAGGTGCCGGCCGCGGAGGTCGAGCCGTCCGTCTGTACGTAGCGCAGCTGCTGCGACACCCCGCCGATCTCCTTGCCGACCACCACCAGACGGCTGCGCCCCGCCCAGGACACCGCCGCCACGTCCTCCATCTGGGGCGCGGCGGGCCGCAGTCCGACCACCGAGAGCACGCTGTCGGCGCCGTCGCCACTGCGCTCGACCCGGCCGATCTGCAGCGTCGTACGTCCGCCCTGGAGGACGAGCAGCGCGGCCCGCACCCCGTCCGCCGACATGCGCACCTGCTGGATGCGCCCGTCGCCAAGACCCGCCACGTCGACCACCTGGGGCTGCCCCGCGCCCTGCACGAGGCGCAGCAGCCGCGGCGCGGCCGGATCACGGTCGGCGACCCACAAGTCGCCGCGACCGTCCCAACTCGGCGCCGAAAGGCCACCGTTCACGTCCTTGTCGGCGCTGGTCACCGCCGTACGCACCAGTTCGCCACCGGCCGTGAGGGGGGCCACGGACAGCGACTTGCCGTCCGTCGACACCCCGGCCGCACGCTTCTCGTCCCGCGACACCGCGACCGTACGCACCTGCTGCGCGCCCTTGCCGAACGGGCCCTGCACCGGCTCCGTCACCACCGAGTCGTCCGCATCGTCGGAGCCGTCCTCCGGGCCGCTCGCCCCGTGCGCGGGACCGCCCGACCCGTCCGAGCCCGCGTCGGCGCGCATGCGCTCCACATGGCCGCCGGCGTCCACGAAGTACTGGCCGGGACTGGTCGACATCCGGTCGGGGGCGTACGTCTCGGCCTGGTCACCGCTGAGCACACAGAGCTGGGAGCCGTTGGCCCGGTCGAGCTCCACCGAGCCGACCCGGGTCGCCGTCAGGTCCCGCAACGTGAACAGGAGCTGCGCCGCCATCCGCTTGCACAGCGCCTCACCGGCGTTGGAGGCCCGCTCGTTCAACGGGATCTTCAGGGCGTTGCGGTCGTCGAACGTCAGGGTCTTGGTGTCGCCCTTCAGCGCCGTTCCCGACGGAAACTTCGATGTGACGACGGGTTCCAGCCATCTGGTCGGTCCGTCGAGGACCGACTGCACGGTCTGCGTGATGAGGTTCATCTGCGTCTCGGGATCGGTGCGCTGGCGCACATACACCGGGTCCGCGACCAGGCGGTCCTGGCCCGCCGCGAAGTAGTACTTGTTGACGGAGCGGTAGATGCGCTGGAAGTCGGACTGCCCGAGGAGCAGCCCCTCCGGCAGCGCGTCGATGCGCCACTCCTTGCCGGTGCCGTCAGGACCGCTCTGCCGCACCAGGTGGATGCTCTGGCTGTACGTCTCCTGCGGCTTGGCCGGCTGGTAGGCGCGCTGCTTGTCGACGGTCGCGACGGTCTTGCCGGAGAGCGTGAAGGTGAAGCCGGTCGCGTCCGCACCCCGGTCCCCCGACCGGTTCGGCTGCGGGTCGGGGCCTTCGGCCAGGACCGTGACCTGGTCGGCCTGCCAGTCCTTCGCCGCCTTCACGGTCAGGTACTGGCGGGCCATCGCGAACTGCGGATCATCGCTGGTCATCGCTTCGAGGAAGCCGGCGACTATCTCGTTGGGCTCGGCGCCGGGCCGCGGCGGCACGGCGTACACCTGCACCTGCGAGTCGGCCCGCTGGGACGCCGAGACCGAATGGACGTCGCCGCTGCTCGGCATGGACGCACATCCCGACACCAGCAGCGAGCCGCAGCCCAGCGCCACCACCGGCCCCAGCAGCTTGCCGCGGGCCCTCCCCCGGTCAGCGCCCACGGGCCGATCCCTCCTGCTCACTGGCTTTCGCGAGCCGCTCGCCCGCCCTGTCGTCCGTCCCGCCGTCCGCCCTGTCGTCCGCCCTGTCGTCCGCACGCTCCCCGCCCGGCCGCTCGCCCGGTTCCGCGTCGCCGAAGCGGGCCACCACCCGCGCCCCGCCGCCTCCGGGGAGACCAGCCGGGCTGGCCGCCGGGCCCGTGGTGCGCGGGCGCGCCGGGGCCGTCGGCGGCACCGGGAGGGTCGAACGGTCGAGGCGCGGTGTGGGCACGGTGGACAGCCGGTTTCCCTGCGCCTGTCCCGCGCCCGCCTCGGTCTTGGCGCGTTCGCGGGCGGCCCGCGAATCCTCCGGTTCCAGCGGTATCGGCGAGCCGCGCAACGGCTCGTCGGCGGTACGCGGCAGCGTCAGCCGGAACTGGGATCCGCCGCCGGGCTCGCCCCAGGCCTGCAGCCATCCGCCGTGCAGCCGGGCGTCCTCGACGGCGATCGAGAGGCCGAGCCCGGTGCCACCGGTGGTGCGGGCGCGGGCCGGGTCGGCCCGCCAGAAGCGGTTGAACACCCGGGTCGCCTCGCCCGGCTTGAGCCCCACGCCGTAGTCCCGCACGGCGACGGCGACGGCGCCGCCCGCCGCCGCGAGGCGCACCACGACGTCCCGGCCCTCGCCGTGCTCCACCGCGTTGACGACCAGGTTGCGCAGTACTCGCTCGACCCGGCGGGCGTCGGCCTCGGCCACCACGGGCTGTTCGTCGCCGGACACGCGTATCCGGGTGCCCTTGCGCTCGGCGAGCGGCTCGGCGCCGTAGATCACCCGGCGCACCACCTCGCGCAGGTCTATCGGTTCGGCCTCCAGGGCCGCCGCGCCCGCGTCGAACCGGCTGATCTCCAGGAGGTCGGCGAGCAGCGACTCGAACCGGTCCAGCTGCCCGGCGAGCAGCTCGGCCGAGCGCGCCGTGACGGGGTCGAAGTCGACGCGCGCCTCATGGATGACGTCGGCCGCCATCCGCACGGTCGTCAGGGGGGTGCGCAGCTCGTGCGACACGTCGGAGACGAAGCGCCGCTGCATCCGCGACAGCTCCTCCAGCTGGTTGATCTTGATCTGGAGGTTCTGCGCCATCTTGTTGAAGGCCTCGCCGAGCCGGGCGATGTCGTCCTCACCGGTCACCTTCATGCGCTCTCTGAGGACGCCCGTGGACAGGCGCTCGGCCACGCCGGCCGCCATCCGGACCGGCGTCACCACCTGCCGCACCACGAGCCACGCGATCGCCCCGAGCAGCACCACGACGAACAGCCCGGCGGTCGCCAGCGTCGTCTTGACCAGCGTGAGCGACTTCTCCTCCTGCGCCAGCGGGAAGAGGTAGTACAGCTGGTAGGACTGCCCGTCGACGTCCTTGAGCCGGGTGCCCACCACGAGTCCGGGTTCGGCCTCCTGGCCATCGGTGAACTTGATCGAGGTGTACGTCTTGAACGCGCCGGTGCCGGCGTCGACGTCGTCCCGCAGGCTCTGCGGAACGCTCGCCCGGGGATCGACGTACCCGGAGGCGCGCGGCCCGCGGTTGCTGGACGCCGAGTCGGAGGAGGCCGAGCCGAGGGCGACGACGTAGAAGGCGCCCTGGCCGCTGCTGGCGAGCTGGGTCACCAGGTCGTTGCGCCAGCTCACCGAGGAGCCGGAGCCGCGCCCGCCCGATGCGGGGTCGTCGGAGCCGGACGAGACGGGCGTGCCCACCTTGTCCTTCGCCACCGCGAACCCGCCGGCGGACTGGCTCTCCGCCGCCTTCTCCTTGGTTTCGAGAAGGCCGTTGCGCACCGCTCCGATGACGACGAAGCCGAGCAGCACGACCACGCCGACCGACATCAGCAGGGTCGTGGCGACCACCCTCAGCTGAATGTTGCGCCGCCAGAGCCGCGCGGCGGGCAGCAGCGGGCGCCGCAGCCAGCGCACGACGAGCCGCAGCACCGGACCGCCGGGCGCTCCGTCCTGGAGCAACCGGCCGCCCCAGGACGTCTTGCGCCCAGCCACTTGGGTCATCTCAGCTCGGTCCTGCCTTGTAACCGACGCCACGGACGGTCACCACGATCTCCGGCCGCTCGGGGTCCTTCTCGACCTTCGAGCGAAGCCGCTGGACATGCACATTGACCAGGCGGGTGTCCGCCGCGTGGCGGTAGCCCCAGACCTGTTCCAGGAGCACCTCTCGAGTGAACACCTGCCACGGCTTGCGGGCGAGCGCGACCAGGAGGTCGAACTCCAGCGGGGTCAGCGCGATCGACTGCCCGTCCCGCTTCACCGAGTGGCCGGCCACGTCGATGACCAGGTCACCGATGGCGAGCTGCTCCGGCGCCGGCTCCTCCGACCTGCGCAGCCGGGCCCGGATCCTGGCGACCAGCTCCTTCGGCTTGAACGGCTTCACGATGTAGTCGTCGGCGCCCGACTCCAGGCCGACCACCACGTCCACGGTGTCGCTCTTGGCGGTGAGCATGACGATCGGCACACCCGACTCGGCCCTGATCAGCCTGCAGACCTCGATGCCGTCCCGTCCGGGCAGCATGAGATCGAGCAGCACCAGGTCGGGCTTGGCGTCACGGAATGCCGCCAGTGCCTTGTCGCCATCCGCTACGAACGACGGCTCAAAACCTTCTCCACGCAACACAATGCCGAGCATCTCGGCCAGTGCGGTGTCGTCGTCGACGACAAGGACGCGTCCCTTCATAAACGTCATCATCCCATTAGCTAATCGTTACCTGGCGTGACCTGGCACACAGCTCCCTCAGCCCGCCGCCTGTCACGGGGGACAGGACACCCTCCTCTGTGACGATCGCCGTGACCAGTTCCGGCGGTGTCACATCGAAGGCGGGGTTGTACGCCTGCGTCCCCAGCGGTGCCACCGGGAGCCCGGTTCCGGACCCCCAGCCGCCCCCTGGGATCTGCGGGGCAGTGAACTCTGTCACCTCCTGGCCGGGACGCTGCTCGACCTCGATCGAAGCGCCGTCGGGGGTGCGCAGATCCACCGTGGTGACCGGTGCGACCACGATGAACGGCACGTGGTGGTACTTGGCGACCACGGCGAGCGGATAGCTTCCCACCTTGTTCGCCACCGAGCCGTCGGCGGCTATCCGGTCGGCTCCGATGAGGACAGCATCCACCTCACCGGCCGCGAACAGCGAGCCGGCCGCATTGTCGCTCAGCAGGCTGTACGCCATTCCGCTGCCCGCCGCCTCGTACGCCGTCAGCCGCGCGCCCTGCAGCAGCGGCCTCGTCTCGTCGACCCACAGCCGCCGCAGCCGTCCCGCCCGGTGCGCGGCCAGCGCCACCGCGAACGCCGTCCCCTCGCCGCCGGAGACGAGCCGGCCGGTGTTGCAGTGGGTGAGGATGCGATGGCTGCCGCCCGGCAGCAGCTCGTCGAGCAGCGCCAGCCCGTTCCGGGCCATCCGCACGCTGCCCTCGGCGTCCGACCTGTGCAGCTCCTTGGCCGCGGCCAGCGCCGCCGCCCCGGCCTCCGCCGGTTCGGCGCCCTTCTCGACGGCCGCCCGGTACGCCCCTGCTGCCAACCGCACCCCGTATCCGAGGTTGACCGCGGTGGGCCGCGCCCCGGCGAGGTGCACCGCGGCCTCGTCCACGTCGTAGCCACGCGCCGCGGCGAGCGCCACCCCGTAGGCGCCCGCGAGACCGAGCAGCGGGGCGCCGCGGACCGCGAGTGTCTGGATGGCCCGCACCAGGCCCGGCACATCCGTGCAGACCAGCTCCACCTCCTCGGTGGGCAGCCGGGTCTGGTCCAGGAGGACCAGCACGGGGCCCTCCGGCGGCTCGTCCCAGCGCAGCGAAGGTATCCCCGAAGGTCCGGGCCCCATGGTCGTTCGCACGTCCTGATCAGCCATCCGCCCAGTCTGCCCCGTGAGCCACCGACAAATGAAGGTGCGAACGAGATACAGGGGCCCGACCATGGCCGGGATCCACATGGCACGATGGCAGCCAACCCGAAGGAACCGGCTCGCACGGCCGGTCCCGCGACCAATCCACGAGGTGGACGACCGTGAACGACTCTCCGGGCTGGGCCTCGCCCGGATCTGCCCCTTCCGACGGCGACAACTCCGGCACACCCCCGGTGTCCGAGCCGCCGGAGCGGGCCCACGCCTCCTCGAAGTGGTCCCAGGACCAGCCACCGGCCGCCCAGTGGTCCTCTCCCGGCGCCGGCCAGTCGCCTCCGCCCCCCGGCTGGGCCGGGCCCCAGCAGGGGCACGGCGGCTGGGGACAGGTGCCGGGACAGCCTCCGGGCGGCAACTGGAACCAGAACTACGGCCGCCTCCCCGCCGCCAAGCCGGGCGTCATCCCGCTGCGCCCGCTGGGCGTCGGCGAGATCCTCGACGGTGCCGTCTCCACGGCGCGCGCCCACTGGCGCACCGTCCTCGGCCTGACGCTGGCCGTCGCGGTGGTCTCCCAGGTCGCCCAGCTCGCCGCGACCCGGTTCCTCCTCCCCGAGCCCGCCACGATCGACCCGGGTGCCACCGGCCCCGAAGCCCTCAGCCAGGCCCTGGACTCGCTGCAATCCAGCCTGCTCGCCCTGATGCCTTCCGTGATCATCGGCCAGTTCGCCACCCTGTTCACGACGGCCGTGCTCGCCCTGGTGGCGAGCCGTTCCGTACTGGGGCGCCCGGTGAGCTCCGGTGAGGTCTGGACCGAGGCGCGCCCGCGGCTGCTGAGCCTGTTCGGTCTGCTCGGCCTGCTGATCGTCATGTTCAGCGCGGTCACCGCCGTCGGTGTCCTCCCGGGGGTGCTCCTGGGCGGAGGCGGCGGCGCCGCACTCGCCGCGCTCGGCGGCCTCGCCGCCTGTGCCGTCACCCTCTGGCTGTACGTCCGCTTCATCTTCGCCGGCCAGGCCCTGATGCTGGAGCGGCAGGGCATCCGCCAGTCCCTGCGCCGCTCCGCCAAGCTGACCAACGGCTCTTGGTGGCGCATCTTCGGCATCAGCGCGCTGGCGTGGCTCCTCGCGGTGATCGTCGCGATGATCATCGCGTTGCCCTTCACGGCCATCGCGATGGCCGTGGACAGCACCTCCTTCGACTCCATCCTCAACGGCAGCACCCCCGATTTCGGCTGGTCCTACCTGATCATCTCCGGCCTCGGAGGTGTGATCGCGTCGGCGGTCACCTACTCCCTCGTCGGCGGCGTCACCGCTCTGCTCTACATCGACCAGCGCATCCGCCGCGAGGCCCTCGACCTCGAACTGGCCCGCGCCGCAGGCGTCCCCGGCCACGCGAATCCCGGGAGCTGATGCAGTGTCCGAAGCGGGGGGCTTCATAACGGCACGACTGCTCAACGGAGCATCCGGCGGCCCGCCGGTGGACACTCCGCGTGATGCGGCCCGCGAGGCCGCACGCCGCGAACTGTCCGATCCGGCGTACCACCAGCACGACCCGAGCCTCCTCCAGCGGGCCCTGAACAAGTTCTGGGACTGGATCGGTTCGCTCTTCGACTCGGCGTCCGGAGCCACCCCCGGCGGCCCGCTCGGCCTCGTCGTCATCGCGGTGGCCGTCCTCGCGCTGATCGGCGCCCTGTGGTGGCGGCTCGGCACACCCCAGCGGACCTTCACCACCGGCGGCACCATCTTCGACGACCGCCCGCGAAGCGCCGCCGACCACCGTGCCACGGCCGAGACGCACGCCGCCGCACGCCGCTGGAACGACGCCGTCCAGGAACGGATGCGCGCCATCGTCCGCTCACTTGAGGAACGCGCCCTGCTCGACCCGCGCCCCGGCCGCACCGCCGACGAAGCCGCAGCCGAAGCCGGCCGCCCCCTGCCCGGCCACGCGGACCGGCTGCGCGCGGCCGCCCGGACGTTCGACGACGTCGCATACGGCGGCCGCACCGCCGACGAGAGCGCGTATCTCCGGCTGCGCGATCTGGACCTCGACCTCGAACGCACCAAGCCCGCGCTGAGCGACGCGGCCCAGGGAGCCGCCGGATGAGCACCACCACGGCCGCCCCCACCTCCGCATCGGCCACGCCCCTGCACCTGTGGACCCGCACCCGCGGGCTGCTGCTCGCCCTCGCCGTCCTGATCGCGGGCGGCATCACACTCGCCGCGATGCACTCCGACTCCCAGCACGGCAGTCTCGACCCGCGCTCCGCCGACGACTACGGCAGCCGCGCCGTCGCCCAACTCCTCAAGGACCAGGGCGTCTCCACGCGCGTGGTGACCACGCTCGACGAGGCGGCAGCCGCGGCCGGCCCCGACACCACCCTCCTGATCACGGTCCCCGACCTCCTCACCGAGGGCCAGCAGCGCCGCCTGCGCGGCGCGACCGCCGACTCCGGCGGCCGCACTGTCCTCATCGCCCCCGAATCGCCTTCCCTGCGCGTCCTCGCCCCCGGCGTCCGCTCCGAGAGCCCCACGCCGGTCAAGCCGCGCGAACCCGGCTGCGCCCAGCCCGCCGCCGAACTAGCGGGCCGCGCCGACGCCGGCGGGATCCGCTACATCGCCCCGGACGAGAACAGCGACGGCTGCTACCCGGCCGGCGGCCTCCCCACCCTGCTGACCCTCCCCGCTCAGGACCGGGGCGACACCGTCCTGCTCGGTGCCCCCGACATCCTCTTCAACCACCGTCTCGACGACGAGGGCAACGCCTCGCTCGCCCTCCACCTCCTCGGCACTCGTCAGCATCTGGTCTGGTACCTCCCCTCGCTGAGTGACACATCGGCCTCCGACGGCGGCCGACGCTCCTTCTTCGATCTGATCCCGTCCGGATGGCACTGGGCCACCCTCCAACTGGCCCTCGCCGCCGTACTCGCCGCACTCTGGCGAGCCCGGCGCCTGGGCCGCCTCGTCACCGAACAACTCCCGGTCGCCATCCGCGCGTCCGAGGCGACGGAGGGACGCGCCCGGCTCTACCGCAAGGCCAACGCACGCGACCGCGCCGCCGACACCCTGCGTGCGGCCGCCCGCGCCCGGCTTGCTCCCCTCCTCGGTGTGGCCGCTTCTGCGGCGCACTCTCGCGAGGTCCTCGTGCCGGCCGTCTCCGCCCGGCTCCCCGCGGCAGGCCGTGACCCCCTTTCCCTGCTCTTCGGCCCGACACCGGCCGACGACACCGCACTTGTCCGCCTCGCGGACGAACTGGACGCCCTCGAAAGAGAGGTACGCACTTCATGAGCGACCGCACCCCGGAGACCGCAGCGAACCCGGACAGCGCCCGCGCTTCCCTCGAAGCCCTGCGCGCCGAGATCTCCAAGGCCGTGGTCGGCCAGGACTCCGCCGTAACGGGCCTCGTCGTCGCCCTCCTCTGCCGCGGCCACGTGCTGCTCGAAGGCGTGCCCGGCGTCGCCAAGACCCTCTTGGTGCGCGCCCTGGCCGCGTCCCTCGAACTCGACACCAAGCGCGTGCAGTTCACCCCCGATCTCATGCCGAGCGACGTCACCGGCTCGCTGATCTACGACGCCCGTACCTCGGAGTTCTCCTTCCAGCCCGGTCCGGTCTTCACCAATCTGCTGCTCGCGGACGAGATCAACCGCACCCCGCCCAAGACCCAGTCCTCCCTCCTCGAAGCGATGGAGGAGCGCCAGGTCACGGTCGACGGAACCCCGCGCCTGCTGCCCGACCCGTTCCTGGTGGCCGCCACACAGAACCCGGTCGAATACGAGGGCACGTACCCGCTGCCCGAGGCACAACTGGACCGCTTCCTGCTGAAGTTGACGGTCCCGCTGCCCTCACGGCAGGACGAGATAGACGTGCTCTCCCGTCACGCGAGCGGCTTCAACCCGCGCGATCTCGCAGCAGCGGGCATACGCCCGGTGGCCGGCCCCGCCGACCTCGAAGCCGCCCGTGCCGCCGTCGCCAAGACCTCGGTCTCGGCCGAGATCACCGGCTACGTCGTCGATATCTGTCGTGCCACGCGTGAATCCCCCTCGCTCAGCCTCGGTGTCTCTCCCCGAGGCGCCACCGCCCTGCTGTCCACCGCCCGTGCCTGGGCCTGGCTCACCGGCCGGGACTACGTCATCCCGGACGATGTGAAGGCCTTGGCACTCCCCACGCTTCGCCATCGCATCCAACTTCGCCCCGAGGCCGAGATGGAGGGCGTCACCGCCGACTCCGTCATCACCTCGGTCCTCGCCCACGTCCCCGTGCCCCGCTGAGGCGACACCATG
The DNA here is from genome assembly GCF_036014195.1 of Streptomyces sp. NBC_00442. Taxonomy (NCBI): domain Bacteria; kingdom Bacillati; phylum Actinomycetota; class Actinomycetes; order Kitasatosporales; family Streptomycetaceae; genus Streptomyces; species Streptomyces sp. NBC_00442. Next base: position 4,705,218 of record NZ_CP107918.1, on the reverse strand, counting down.
GCCCTCACCGGACGCTCAGCACTCCTGGCCGCCCTCGGGTCCATCCCGGTCGGCGTCTTCGCCCCGGGCTGGACCGGAATGCTGGCGGTCAACGCCCCCCTTGCACTCGCAATTCTGTGCGACTACGCCTGCGCCGCGCCAGTGCGAAAGCTCCAGTTCACTCGAACTGGTGATACGTCAGTTCGACTCGGTGACAAGGCCGAAGTCAGCCTCACCGTCACCAACCCTTCGCCCCGCCGCCTCCGCGCCCAGCTCAGAGACGCCTGGCCGCCCAGCAGCTGGCCCGCAGGCGCCGAAGAGGCCGTGTCCCGGCACCAGTTGACGATTCCCGCCGGCGAACGCAACCGCCTGACCACGGTGCTGCGGCCCACGCGACGCGGCGACCGCCACGCTGACCGTGTCACGGTCCGCTCGTACGGCCCCCTCGGCCTCGCCGCCCGCCAGGGCAGCCACGAGGTGCCCTGGTCCGTTCGCGCGCTGCCGCCGTTCACCAGCCGCAAACACCTGCCCTCCCGCTTGGCCAGGCTCCGTGAACTCGACGGCCGCACCAGCGTGTTGACCCGTGGCGAAGGAACCGAGTTCGACAGCCTCCGTGCGTACGTGCCGGGCGACGACACCCGCTCGATCGACTGGCGCGCCACCGCCCGCCAAGGCAATGTCGCCGTGCGCACCTGGCGCCCGGAGCGCGACCGCCACGTCCTGATCGTCCTCGACACGGGCCGCACATCGGCCGGCCGCGTCGGCGACGTGCCCCGGCTCGACGCGGCCATGGACGCCGGGTTGCTTCTCGCCGCCCTCGCATCACGAGCCGGCGATCGAGTCGACCTTCTCGCCTACGACCGCCGGGTCCGCGCCCAGGTCCAGGGCCGGTCCGCGGGCGAACTTCTGGCCGCCCTCGTCAACACGATGGCCCCGCTCGAGCCCTCGCTGGTCGAGACGGATGCGCGCGGCCTCACCACAGCGGCCCTCACCCACGCCCCCCGCAGGTCTCTGATCGTCCTGCTGACCGGCCTGGACACGGCAGCGACGGAGGAGGGGCTGCTTCCCGTCCTGCCTCAACTGACCCAGCGGCACACCGTGCTGGTGGCTTCGGTCGCGGATCCCCATATTCAGCAGATGGCGGCGGGCCGGGGCGATGTCGATGCGGTCTACGAGTCCGCCGCGGCCGGCCAGACCCAGCAACAGCGCCGTCGCACGGCGGAGAAGCTGATGCGGCACGGGGTCACTGTCGTCGACGCCATTCCCGAGGAACTGGCCCCGGCCCTGGCCGATGCCTATCTCGAACTGAAGGCGGCGGGCAGGTTGTAGGAGAACGGTTTACGGGAGGGGCCGCCGACCCGGGAGGGCAGGCGGCCCTTCTCCAAGTCCAACAGGACAGGCTCCACTTGGTGCCGGCCCGAAAACGCGAAAAAGCCCCGCACCGTGACCGTATTTCTACGATCTGGTGCGGGGCTTTCCCCTAAAATTTGTTCGGCGGCGTCCTACTCTCCCACAGGGTCCCCCCTGCAGTACCATCGGCGCTGAAAGGCTTAGCTTCCGGGTTCGGAATGTAACCGGGCGTTTCCCTAACGCTATGACCACCGAAACACTATGAAGTTGAACTCGACCAGCACACACCCAAAGAGGCATGCGGGAGTTCATTGCTTCAGAACAAACACAGTGGACGCGAGCAACTGAGGACAAGCCCTCGGCCTATTAGTACCAGTCAGCTCCACCCGTTACCGGGCTTCCACATCTGGCCTATCAACCCAGTCGTCTACTGGGAGCCTTACCCTCTCAAGGAGGTGGGAACACTCATCTCGAAGCAGGCTTCCCGCTTAGATGCTTTCAGCGGTTATCCTTTCCGAACGTAGCCAACCAGCCATGCCCTTGGCAGGACAACTGGCACACCAGAGGTTCGTCCGTCCCGGTCCTCTCGTACTAGGGACAGCCCTTCTCAATGTTCCTGCGCGCGCAGCGGATAGGGACCGAACTGTCTCACGACGTTCTAAACCCAGCTCGCGTACCGCTTTAATGGGCGAACAGCCCAACCCTTGGGACCGACTCCAGCCCCAGGATGCGACGAGCCGACATCGAGGTGCCAAACCATCCCGTCGATATGGACTCTTGGGGAAGATCAGCCTGTTATCCCCGGGGTACCTTTTATCCGTTGAGCGACGGCGCTTCCACAAGCCACCGCCGGATCACTAGTCCCGACTTTCGTCCCTGCTCGACCCGTCGGTCTCACAGTCAAGCTCCCTTGTGCACTTACACTCAACACCTGATTGCCAACCAGGCTGAGGGAACCTTTGGGCGCCTCCGTTACTCTTTAGGAGGCAACCGCCCCAGTTAAACTACCCATCAGACACTGTCCCTGATCCGGATCACGGACCGAGGTTAGACATCCAGCACGACCAGAGTGGTATTTCAACGACGACTCCACAACCACTGGCGTGGCCGCTTCAAAGTCTCCCACCTATCCTACACAAGCCGAACCGAACACCAATATCAAACTGTAGTAAAGGTCCCGGGGTCTTTCCGTCCTGCTGCGCGAAACGAGCATCTTTACTCGTAGTGCAATTTCACCGGGCCTATGGTTGAGACAGTCGAGAAGTCGTTACGCCATTCGTGCAGGTCGGAACTTACCCGACAAGGAATTTCGCTACCTTAGGATGGTTATAGTTACCACCGCCGTTTACTGGCGCTTAAGTTCTCAGCTTCGCAACCCCGAAAGGTCACTAACCGGTCCCCTTAACGTTCCAGCACCGGGCAGGCGTCAGTCCGTATACATCGCCTTACGGCTTCGCACGGACCTGTGTTTTTAGTAAACAGTCGCTTCTCGCTGGTCTCTGCGGCCACCCCCAGCTCAGAGAGTAAATCTCATCACCGGTGATGGCCCCCCTTCTCCCGAAGTTACGGGGGCATTTTGCCGAGTTCCTTAACCATAGTTCACCCGAACGCCTCGGTATTCTCTACCTGACCACCTGAGTCGGTTTAGGGTACGGGCCGCCATGAAACTCGCTAGAGGCTTTTCTCGACAGCATAGGATCATCCACTTCACCACAATCGGCTCGGCATCAGGTCTCAGCCTTAATGTGCGACGGATTTGCCTACCGCACGGCCTACACCCTTACCCCGGGACAACCACCGCCCGGGTTGGACTACCTTCCTGCGTCACCCCATCGCTTACCTACTACCACCTTGGATCAGCGGCTCCACCACTCCCCTCAACTCCGAAGAGATCAGGGCGGCTTCACGGCCTTAGCATTAATGGGCTCGATATTGGGCGTTTCAAAGCGGGTACCGGAATATCAACCGGTTGTCCATCGACTACGCCTGTCGGCCTCGCCTTAGGTCCCGACTTACCCTGGGCAGATCAGCTTGACCCAGGAACCCTTAGTCAATCGGCGCACACGTTTCTCACGTGTGTATCGCTACTCATGCCTGCATTCTCACTCGTGAACCGTCCACCACTAGCTTCCGCTGCAGCTTCACCCGGCACACGACGCTCCCCTACCCATCCCAGCCCCCGTTGGGGGTATGTGCTGGAATGACACGACTTCGGCGGTACACTTGAGCCCCGCTACATTGTCGGCGCGGAATCACTTGACCAGTGAGCTATTACGCACTCTTTCAAGGGTGGCTGCTTCTAAGCCAACCTCCTGGTTGTCTCTGCGACTCCACATCCTTTCCCACTTAGCGTACGCTTAGGGGCCTTAGTCGATGCTCTGGGCTGTTTCCCTCTCGACCATGGAGCTTATCCCCCACAGTCTCACTGCCGTGCTCTCACTTACCGGCATTCGGAGTTTGGCTAAGGTCAGTAACCCGGTAGGGCCCATCGCCTATCCAGTGCTCTACCTCCGGCAAGAAACACACGACGCTGCACCTAAATGCATTTCGGGGAGAACCAGCTATCACGGAGTTTGATTGGCCTTTCACCCCTAACCACAGGTCATCCCCCAGGTTTTCAACCCTGGTGGGTTCGGTCCTCCACGACCTCTTACAGCCGCTTCAACCTGCCCATGGCTAGATCACTCCGCTTCGGGTCTAGAGCGTGCAACTCAATCGCCCTGTTCGGACTCGCTTTCGCTACGGCTTCCCCACACGGGTTAACCTCGCTACACACCGCTAACTCGCAGGCTCATTCTTCAAAAGGCACGCAGTCACGACTGTATGTGCAAGCACATACAGCGACGCTCCCACGGCTTGTAGGCACACGGTTTCAGGTACTATTTCACTCCGCTCCCGCGGTACTTTTCACCATTCCCTCACGGTACTATCCGCTATCGGTCACCAGGGAATATTTAGGCTTAGCGGGTGGTCCCGCCAGATTCACACGGGATTTCTCGGGCCCCGTGCTACTTGGGTGTCTCTCAAACGAGCCGTATGAATTTCAGCTACGGGGGTCTTACCCTCTACGCCGGACCTTTCGCATGTCCTTCGCCTATCCATACGGTTTCTGACTCGCCTCACAGCCGGCAGACTGTGAAAGAGAGATCCCACAACCCCGCATGCGCAACCCCTGCCGGGTATCACACGCATACGGTTTGGCCTCATCCGGTTTCGCTCGCCACTACTCCCGGAATCACGGTTGTTTTCTCTTCCTGAGGGTACTGAGATGTTTCACTTCCCCTCGTTCCCTCCACATACCCTATGTGTTCAGGTATGGGTGACAGCCCATGACGACTGCCGGGTTTCCCCATTCGGAAACCCCCGGATCAAAGCCTGGTTGACGGCTCCCCGGGGACTATCGTGGCCTCCCACGTCCTTCATCGGTTCCTGGTGCCAAGGCATCCACCGTGCGCCCTTAAAAACTTGGCCACAGATGCTCGCGTCCACTGTGCAGTTCTCAAACAACGACCAACCACCCATCACCCCACCAGAACCTGGTGAGTGCACTGGGGCCGGCGACCGAAGACCAGCGGGCAAAGCCCGTGCCTTCAGATACCCAACAGCGTGCCCGGCCCTCTCCGTCGCACCGACCCGCATTCCACGCTCCGAAGAGCAGTACTAGCGGCCCGAATTGACCAAGAGTGCCGAATAGTCAACGTTCCACCCATGAGCTGACCGTGCAGAACATTTGTCTGCAGACGGTGCTGTGCTCCTTAGAAAGGAGGTGATCCAGCCGCACCTTCCGGTACGGCTACCTTGTTACGACTTCGTCCCAATCGCCAGTCCCACCTTCGACAGCTCCCTCCCACAAGGGGTTGGGCCACCGGCTTCGGGTGTTACCGACTTTCGTGACGTGACGGGCGGTGTGTACAAGGCCCGGGAACGTATTCACCGCAGCAATGCTGATCTGCGATTACTAGCAACTCCGACTTCATGGGGTCGAGTTGCAGACCCCAATCCGAACTGAGACCGGCTTTTTGAGATTCGCTCCGCCTCGCGGCATCGCAGCTCTTTGTACCGGCCATTGTAGCACGTGTGCAGCCCAAGACATAAGGGGCATGATGACTTGACGTCGTCCCCACCTTCCTCCGAGTTGACCCCGGCAGTCTCCTGTGAGTCCCCATCACCCCGAAGGGCATGCTGGCAACACAGAACAAGGGTTGCGCTCGTTGCGGGACTTAACCCAACATCTCACGACACGAGCTGACGACAGCCATGCACCACCTGTATACCGACCACAAGGGGGGCACCATCTCTGATGCTTTCCGGTATATGTCAAGCCTTGGTAAGGTTCTTCGCGTTGCGTCGAATTAAGCCACATGCTCCGCTGCTTGTGCGGGCCCCCGTCAATTCCTTTGAGTTTTAGCCTTGCGGCCGTACTCCCCAGGCGGGGAACTTAATGCGTTAGCTGCGGCACCGACGACGTGGAATGTCGCCAACACCTAGTTCCCAACGTTTACGGCGTGGACTACCAGGGTATCTAATCCTGTTCGCTCCCCACGCTTTCGCTCCTCAGCGTCAGTAATGGCCCAGAGATCCGCCTTCGCCACCGGTGTTCCTCCTGATATCTGCGCATTTCACCGCTACACCAGGAATTCCGATCTCCCCTACCACACTCTAGCTAGCCCGTATCGAATGCAGACCCGGGGTTAAGCCCCGGGCTTTCACATCCGACGTGACAAGCCGCCTACGAGCTCTTTACGCCCAATAATTCCGGACAACGCTTGCGCCCTACGTATTACCGCGGCTGCTGGCACGTAGTTAGCCGGCGCTTCTTCTGCAGGTACCGTCACTTTCGCTTCTTCCCTGCTGAAAGAGGTTTACAACCCGAAGGCCGTCATCCCTCACGCGGCGTCGCTGCATCAGGCTTTCGCCCATTGTGCAATATTCCCCACTGCTGCCTCCCGTAGGAGTCTGGGCCGTGTCTCAGTCCCAGTGTGGCCGGTCGCCCTCTCAGGCCGGCTACCCGTCGTCGCCTTGGTAGGCCATTACCCCACCAACAAGCTGATAGGCCGCGGGCTCATCCTTCACCGCCGGAGCTTTTAACCCCTCAAAATGCTTTGAGGAGTGTTATCCGGTATTAGACCCCGTTTCCAGGGCTTGTCCCAGAGTGAAGGGCAGATTGCCCACGTGTTACTCACCCGTTCGCCACTAATCCACCCCGAAGGGCTTCATCGTTCGACTTGCATGTGTTAAGCACGCCGCCAGCGTTCGTCCTGAGCCAGGATCAAACTCTCCATGAATGTTTACCCGTAATCGGGTGCACACATCACGTAAGAGCGGGACGGAACCACCGGAATAAGGCGGCCCGTCCACAGCGTCCTCGCTGTGTAATCGCCTGCCGGCCACAAGGACCGACAGGACTTTTCAAAGGAACCTCGCTCCACCGAAATGGAGTCGGGGTTGTCAATCTGGCGTTGACTTTTGGCACGCTGTTGAGTTCTCAAGGAACGGACGCTTCCTTTGTACTCACCCTCTCGGGCTTTCCTCCGGGCGCTTCCCTTCGGTATTTCGTGTTTCCGACTCTACCAGACACTTTCGTGTCCGATTTCCCGTCGAATTGGGGTTCGCCTTGAATTCTTCGCTTTCGCGTTTTCCTTTTCGGCGATTCCGACTCTATCAGAAGCATTTCCACCGATTGAATCGGCTTCGCTGGTTCGAATAGTCGATCGAAATGGCTCATCACGGGGAAGATTATTTCCGGTGAGAGCGAGAGAGATGTTAGTCAGTGATCCCGAACTTGTCCAGTTCGAGGCAACCGTTTGAATCTACCTCCCCACGCGAACCGTGTCAACGGTTTTTGTGGGCGAGGAGGACACTAGCAGGTCAGAGGGGGCGCCCGCACATCACGCGGCCGTCGGGAGCTCGGCGCTGCGGGCACCCGCCTCGACGTCGCCCAGCTCGCCCGCGCGGACGGCTCGGCCGCCGAGGACGTACACGTACGTGAGGAAGGCCCCTTCGGCGGCGACGCCCAGGGTGATGCGGGCCCAGGTCGGAAGGCCCGAGGGGGTGACGAAGCCTTCGATGAGGCCGGAGATGAACAGGACGAGTGCCAGGCCGATGGCCATGCCCACCGCTGCGCGGCCTCGTTCTGCGAGGGCGGCACGGCGGGTACGCGGGCCCGGGTCGATGACCGTCCAGCCGAGGCGCATGCCCGTACCGGCGGCGACGAACACCGCGGTCAGTTCCAGGAGGCCGTGCGGAAGGATCAGGCCGAGGAAGGTGTCGAGGCGGCCGGCCGAGGACATGAGTCCGATGCCTACGCCCAGGTTCAGCATGTTGAGGAAGAGGATCCACAGGACCGGGATGCCGAGGAAGGCGCCCAGGACCAGGCACGTGGCCGCCGCCTGAGCATTGTTCGTCCATACCTGTGCGGCAAAGGAGCCGGCCGGGTGGCTCGAGTAGTACGTCTCGTACTCGCCGCCCGGCCTGGTCATCTGGCGCAGGGTGTCGGGGGCCGCGATGGCGGACTGCACCTCGGGGTGGGTGCCGATCCACCAGCCGATGACCACGGAGACCGCTACCGAGATCAGGGCTGCGGGTATCCACCAGCTTCGCGAGCGGTAGACCGCTGCGGGAAAGCCCTCGGTAAGGAAGCGTGCGGCGTCGCGCCAGGTCGCACGCCGGGTGCCGGTGACGGTGGAGCGCGCCCGTGCCACCAATTGCGTCAGCCGGGCCGTGAGGACGGGGTCCGGGGCGGTGGACTGTATGAGGGACAGATGGGTGGACGTGCGCTGGTAGAGCGTCACCAGTTCGTCCACCTCGGCACCCGCGAGGCGGCGATTTCGGTGCAGGAGGTGTTCGAGGCGGTCCCACTCCGCGTGGTGGGCGGTCACGAAGACGTCGAGGTCCATGTTCTGCTGATGCTCCAGGCACTGGGTGCGGACGGTCCGTACTACTGCGGCGCGCTGCGGGCCAGCTTGGCAGACTGGGGGCGCCAAGGGGTGTGGAAGGTCGTCGTCTGCGGAGGGTGGGGTATCGGTGAGCGCGCTGGTCACGGGAGATGCGGTCGTATTGGGGTTGCGGCCCGCGCGGTTGCCGAGTCGGGCACTTGCCTTGGTGATCGACCTGGCGGTGGTGTGGGCGGCTTACATATTGATCTCGTTGGTGATGTTGTTCGCAACCGCCTCCATGGATTCCGCTGCCCGCGCCGCAATCGGTGTGACCCTGTTCCTGCTTGTACTGGTCGGGGCGCCCATCGCCGTCGAGACGCTGAGTCGTGGGAGGTCCCTGGGGAAGCTCGCCTGTGGGCTGCGGGTCGTGCGGGACGACGGCGGGCCGATCCGGTTCCGGCACGCGCTGATGCGCGGGGCCATGGGTGTGGTCGAGATCCTCATGACCTTTGGTGTCGTGGCGTGCGTCGCCTCGCTCGTGTCCGAGCGCGGGCGGCGGATCGGTGACGTGTTCGCGGGGACGCTGGTCGTGCGGGAGCGGGTGTCGTCGGGGTGGGCACGGGCTGTTCCGCCTCCGCCGCCGTGGCTGGTGGGACGCTTCGGGGCACTTGATCTCTCGCGGGTGCCGGACGAGCTCTGGCTCGCGGTACGGCAGTACCTGACGCGTATGCGGCAGCTCGATCCGCAGGTGAGCTGGACGATGGCTACGCGTTTGGCCGAGGACATGTCGGCCCGCACCGGGGTGCCGCGTCCGGAGGGGGTGCCGCCGGCCGCGTACCTGGCCGCCGTGGTGAGCGAACGCCAGGCTCGGGACTCCCGGAGGGCGTTCGCCGAGCGCGGGGCCGTGAACGGCGGCATGACGGCGGGCGCTTCCGCTTCGGGTTCCGGGGTGGTGGCGGGGCCGGGTGTGGCAGGGCCTGGTCGTGCGGGGCCGGGTGGTGCGGGGGTTCCTGCCGGATACGTGGCGCCGGCTGCGGCGCCGACCTGGGGCACTGTTCCTGGGCCGCCCTCGGGTTCTGTTCCTGGGTCGGCCTGGGGTTCCGTTTCCGGTCCGGTCCGGGGTTCGGCTCCGGCACCTGCCTCGGCTTCGGTTTCGGCTCCGGCTCCCACTACCGCTCACCCTCCGGCTGACCAGCCGGTCGGGTTCTCGGCTTCGACCGGTGCTGTCGGGCGGGGCGGCTCGGAGGCGCAGGGTGGCGTGGGAATGGGAACGGGAACGGGCGAGGGCGGGGCGCCGAGACGTTCGACCGGGTTTGCGCCGCCTGCCTAGCGGCGGGTGACGGGTTGGGGATGCCGGGTCGGCGGATGTCGGGGGCCGGGTATCGGGGCCGGACATCGGGTGGGTGTCGACTCCCGCCCGTGGGCGTCAGCGAAAGGCAGGGCCCATCCATTCAGGGCCTGGGTGTTCATCGCCTCATGGGGCCGACGTCAGCGGGGAGTTGGGCTGCCCCGGGCTGAAGGCGGCGTCTTCAAAGCTCTCGAAGGGCCACCCTCACCAGGCTGCGACGCCCCTCGCGGGGCCGCCGGGACCCGGGGCGTCGTCAGGTCCTGAAGTAGCGCTCCGCGGGCGGAGATTGGTGCTGTGCACCCGTCTGGCCCGGGGCTGCGGGTCCGTTCGGCGGGGCTCTGGCGCGGAGCCGGGTTGCGTCGGCGCCACGCTGCGCGGCTGCGGCCTCGTTCGCTCGGCTCGGAGGGGGCCGTTGCGTCTCCTGCGCCAGAGGCCCGAGGGGCCCGTGCCTCAACCAGCGGGTGCCTAGCGGGCGTACAGCCTGCTCGGTCTGCTCCGGGCGTCGATGCCGTGTCCGGGGCGCGCGGCTGACGGCTAGAGCGCCGGGAACGTCGACGGCGGGGACTCCAGGGCTTCCAACTCGATCCCGGGGGCCGCGAGCACCACGTCTCCGGCGATGTGGACGGTGTGCTGCTCGCCCGTGTCCAGGGCGTTGACCTGGTATTCGTCCACGGTCAGGGGGCCGTTGTCAGTGGCGTGCGCTTCACTCTTCATCAGGGCCCAGGACTGGTCGATCGTGCGGGGGGCGAGGACCGGGTCCGTGAAGAGGACGAGGCGGACGCGCGTCGTCGGGGACTGGGGGGTGAGCCGCAGCAGACGGGAGGTGGCGACGAGAAATGACGGGGAACCGGCGGCGAAGGTGTGGGCGCGGACATTGCCTTCGGTCGCGTGGATCCCGGACGGGTCCGTACGGACCCAGGTGACGCCGTCCAGCGCGGCGCCTCGAACCTGCCAGCCGCCGGCGTGGAGTTCGAGGCGGATGGGGCGGCCGAGTTCGTCGAGCGCGAGGTCTACGGAGCCCGATGGATCTCCGGAGGGAGTGGTGAGCTGGGAGACGTAGCGCCAGCCTGAAGGGCCGGGGGCGCAGTGGAAGTGTTCTTCGCCGAGAAAGGTGTGGTCGTGGGGATCGTGAAGCGAATAACGGCCGCGGGGCATGGGGTCTCGAGGTCCTCGGGAGTCGGGCGCCGACTCGGTGGGGGGCGGTAGCGGTAGCGGTACGGGCAGGCCCCCGGCACGGGGGTGCGGGGGGCTGCCCGGGTTCCGGACGACCGGCGGTCCAGTCGGGTTCCGGACGACCGTTCCCGATGCCCCGCGATCCACTCGGATTCCGGACGACCGTTCCCGACGACCGGCAGGATGCCGACTGGCCGGCAGCGCCCAGTGGTCAATGTGCCACCCGGCCACCTCTCCGCCCACCTGTCAGCCCGTCTGTCCGTCTGTCCGTCTGTCCGCCTGCCTGTCCCCTGCCTGTCCCCTGCCTGTCCGCCTGGGGCGACGATGTCTTCGTCTGAAACGCCGAGGAAATCCATCCCGGCCGCGGTGGCCTGGCGCTCCGGGGCCGCGAAACCGCGAGGTCTCGCGGCCGCGGAACGCCGAGCACCGAAGCACCGAAGCACCGAAGCACCGAAGCTGCAACGCCCCTCGGCTCAAAGGCCGAAGGCGCGTTGTCCGGAGGTCGGCTGGGTCGGCACAGGCACCCCGGGGCCGGGCCGCCTGTGCCGGGCCGCCCACTTGAACGGCCTGGGGCCGCGACGCGCCGCGGCTCGGACGTTCCGGGGGCGAAGGCCACACGCCGCCCCGCGATCCTTCGTGGAGGGGCGAGGCGGTGGAGGCCGTTTCCGGAGCTGGGTGGGGTTCGCAGGCGCCACCGTCTGAACCTGGATGGCGTGGAAGGGGGTGCCTGCGGCCCGCCTTCGGTCAGTAGCGGTAGTGGTCGGGCTTGTACGGGCCCTCGATCTCGACGCCGATGTACGCCGCCTGCTCCGGACGGAGCTCGGTCAGCTTCACACCGAGCGAGTCCAGGTGGAGGCGGGCGACCTTCTCGTCGAGGTGCTTGGGCAGCACGTACACGTCCGTCGGGTACTCCGACGGCTTGGTGAACAGCTCGATCTGGGCCAGCGTCTGGTCCGCGAAGGAGTTCGACATGACGAAGGACGGGTGACCCGTCGCGTTGCCGAGGTTCAGCAGACGGCCCTCGGACAGCACGATCAGGACCTTGCCGTCCGCGTGCGTCCAGGTGTGCACCTGGGGCTTGACCTCGTCCTTGACGATGCCCGGGATCCTGGCCAGGCCGGCCATGTCGATCTCGTTGTCGAAGTGGCCGATGTTCCCGACGATGGCCTGGTGCTTCATCCTGGCCATGTCGGCGGCCATGATGATGTCCTTGTTGCCGGTCGTGGTGATGAAGATGTCGGCCTTGTCGACGACCTCGTCCAGGGTCGTGACCTGGTAGCCGTCCATCGCCGCCTGCAGCGCGCAGATCGGGTCGATCTCCGTGATGATCACCCGGGCGCCCTGGCCGCGCAGCGACTCGGCACAGCCCTTGCCGACGTCGCCGTAGCCGCAGACGACAGCGGTCTTGCCACCGATGAGGACATCGGTGGCGCGGTTGATGCCATCGATCAGCGAGTGGCGGCAGCCGTACTTGTTGTCGAACTTCGACTTCGTCACGGCATCGTTCACGTTGATCGCCGGGAAGAGGAGGTCGCCGTCGCGCATCATCTCGTAGAGGCGGTGGACACCGGTGGTGGTCTCCTCCGTCACACCGCGGATCTCGGAGGCGAGCTGGGTCCACTTCTGGGGGTTCTCGCCCAGGGTGCGGTTCAGCAGGGTGAGGATGTGGGCGTACTCCTCGGAGTCCGCCGTCGAGGGGTCCGGGGCCGCGCCGGCCTTCTCGAACTCGACGCCCTTGTGCACCAGGAGGGTGGCGTCGCCGCCGTCGTCCAGGATCATGTTCGGGCCGCCGGTGGGGGTGTTCGGCCAGGTCAGCGCCTGCTCCGTGCACCACCAGTACTCCTCGAGGGTCTCGCCCTTCCAGGCGTAGACCGGGACGCCGGCGGGGGCGTCCGGGGTGCCCTTGGGACCCACCGCGATGGCCGCGGCGGCGTGGTCCTGGGTGGAGAAGATGTTGCAGGAGGCCCAGCGGACCTCGGCGCCGAGGGCGACCAGGGTCTCGATCAGGACGGCGGTCTGCACGGTCATGTGCAGGGAGCCGGTGATGCGGGCGCCGGCCAGCGGCTGCGTGGCGGCGTACTCCTTGCGGATGGACATCAGGCCGGGCATCTCGTGCTCGGCGAGGGTGATCTCCTTGCGGCCGAAGGCGGCGAGGGAGAGGTCGGCGACCTTGAAGTCCTGGCCGGCGCCGTTGGCGTCAGTCGTCATGGTGAGCTGCTCCTCGTGGATCGGGGTCGAGGGTGGGTACGGCTGGTCTGCGGGCGGCAGCGGGCATGGGAGTGCCCGAACGCGCTCGCAGCGCAGTCCGTCGGAGGCCCTCTCTCCCTCGGCCGGGCCCGCAAGGGGCGACCGACCGACCGCCATCAGCAGCGACGTCTGGCTCTGGTCACGAATCTACACCGATCGGCCCAGCGGACCCCAGCGTCCCCAGCCAAAGCTTGGCTCGTTCCGGGGCTCCGGCCCCCGGGGTGCCCGGATCAGCGGCCTCCGGGGTGCCCGGCTCAGCGGCCGCCCGGGGTGGCGGCCGGGTCGGGGCCCGCCGCTGCTTCCTCGGCGCTGTAGATGTCCGGTTCCAGGTAGATGACCCTGGCGATCGGGACCGCCGCGCGGATGCGGGCCTCGGCGGCGTTGATGGCCGTGGCGATCTCCTGGGCGGTGTCGTCGTGCTGGACGGCGATCTTGGCGGCCACCAGGAGTTCCTCGGGACCCAGGTGGAGCGTGCGCATGTGGATGACGGAGGTCACCGCGGCGCCGTCCACGATCGCGGTCTTGATCTTCTCCAGCTCGTCCGTGCCCGCCGACTCCCCGAGCAGCAGCGACTTGGTCTCCGCGGCGAGGATGAGGGCGATCAGGATGAGCAGGATGCCGATGCACAGCGTGCCGATGCCGTCCCAGACGCCATTGCCCGTGGCCAGCGCGAGGCCGACACCCGCGAGGGCCAGGACCAGGCCGATCAGGGCGCCGAAGTCTTCGAGCAGGACGACGGGGAGTTCGGGAGCCTTGGCGCGGCGGATGAATTCCTTCCAGGAGAGCTGGCCCCTGGTGACGTTGGATTCCTTGATCGCCGTACGGAAGGAGTAGCCCTCGGCGATGATCGCGAAGACCAGGACGCCGATGGGCCAGTACCAGGCCTCGATCGCGTGCGGGTGCTTGATCTTCTCGTAGCCCTCGTAGACGGCGAACATGCCGCCCACGGAGAACAGCACGATGGAGACCAGGAACGCGTAGATGTAGCGCTCGCGCCCGTAGCCGAAGGGGTGTTGGGGTGTCGCCTCGCGCTTGGCCTTCTTGCCGCCGAGCAGCAGCAGGCCCTGGTTGCCCGAGTCGGCGAGCGAGTGGACGCTCTCCGCGAGCATCGACGACGAACCGCTGAACAGGAACGCCACGAACTTCGCCGCCGCGATGGCGAGGTTGGCGCTCAATGCCGCCACGATGGCCTTGGTTCCGCCTGACGCGCTCATGGAGGTGCCGTCTTCCCTTCGTCGGTTGCCATCGGCGGGAGCCGGCCGGTGCCCGGACCCCGCGGCGGCACATTGTTACATCAGGCAACGACGGTGGCGCGGAAAACCGTTCCCGTACCGGACAGTTCGGTCATTTCATCGGCCGGTACGAAGACGGCCGCGCCCGGGGTCAGCGTCTGGTCTCCGACCGAGGGGCGGCCCGCGGTGCACAGGAGGATCTGCGGGGTCGCCGCGGTGAGCCGGGTGGGGGCCGCGCCCTCGGCCCGCACGAAGCGGGACAGGCGGAACTCATCGGTCGGGGTCTCGTACAGCTCCTCCCCCGTCACCGAGGCCTCGGGGCGCAGCACCCCGGGGTCGGTCGGCTCGAACCGTACGACCTTGAGCAGTTCGGGGACGTCGACGTGCTTGGGGGTGAGGCCGCAGCGCAGGACGTTGTCGGAATTGGCCATGATCTCCACGCCCAGGCCGCCGAGGTAGGCGTGCGGCACTCCCGCACCGAGGAACAGGGCTTCGCCGGGCTGGAGTTGGACATGGCTGAGGAGCATCGCCGCGATGACGCCGGGGTCGCCGGGGTAGTGGTGCGCGAGCGAGGCGTACGCGGCGTACTGCGCGCCCCCGAGTCGCGCACAGGCGGCGGCCGTCTCGGTGACGGTCTCCGCCATCTCCTCGCGGTCGGCGGCCAGGACGGCGGTGAGAACCTCGCGCAGGGCGGCCTCCACGGGGTGGGCGCTCAGCAGGTCGACGTACGGCTTGAGGGAGTCGACCTCAAGGACGGCCAGTGTCCGCGCGGCGTCTTCGGGGGTGCGGAAGCCGCACAGGCCCTCGAACGGCGTGAGCGCGCAGAGCAGTTCGGGCTTGTGGTTGGTGTCCTTGTAGTTGCGGTGCGGTGCGTCGAGCGGGATCCCGGCCCGCTCCTCAGCCTCGTACCCCTCCTTCGCCTGCGCGAGGTCGGGGTGGACCTGGAGCGAGAGGGGTGCGTCGGCGGCGAGCAGCTTCAGGAGGAAGGGCAGGCGGGGGCCGAACCGGGCCACGGAGGCACGGCCCAGTTCACCCGCGGGATCCGCCGCGATCACGTCTGACAACGATGTCGTACCCGCGCCCCGGTCGAGGCGGGAAGGGGCCATGGGGTGGGCTCCCATCCACATCTCGGCCTGCGGCTCGTCGGTGGGCGCGGTGCCGAGGAGACCCGGGATGAGGGTGGTGGAGCCCCAGGCGTAGGGACGGATGGGGTTGGTGAGACGGTCCATGGTCCTGTGTTCTCTTTCGGCTGCCGGGAGCGGACCCGGGCGGTTCGGTTGCTGGGATCTGAGGCGGCCGGGCGGGCCTGCGGGCCGGGGCCGTTTCCGGCCGGGGTCTGCTCCGGCCGGCGTGCGGGGGTGGGGGTCTGTTTCCGGCCGGGATGTGCTCCGGACGGGATGTGCTCCGGACGGGATGTGCTCCGGACGGACGGGGTCAGGCGGACGCGATCGTGAGGTAGACGGTCGCGAAGTCGGCGATGGCCAGGAGCTCGGCGAGGCATTCGAGCTCGCTGCCCTCCTCGGGTTCGAGCTCGCTGATCGGGGCGTCGTGGCTCAGGGCCAGTTCACGGGCGGCGGGGGCGGCGGAGAGTCCGCCGGCGGGCCGGTCGCGCAGGAGGACGACCCGCGCGTGCAGCCGCTCCGGCTCGTCGACCCGGTCGCGGAAGAAGTCGTCGGGGTCGGCGCCCGCCGCGAGCGAGCCCGCGAGCAGCACGCCGTGGGCGGGCAGCGCCTCGGGGAGTTCGGCGGCGAGCGCCGGGTGACCCGACAACTCGCTGAGCACGGCGGCGAACCGGCGCCCCGCGGGGGCCGCGCCCACGCCCTCGGTCCAGATGAGCGGGAGCGATTCGGCCAGCTCGGAGGCGAGGGTCTTGGCCGGATTGCCGTAGGTCGCGATGGCCGGGCCGCACCGCTCGGCGGTGCGGTCCAGGCGCGCCGCGACCTTCTCGATGATCTCGGGAGGCGCGCTGAGCAGGCCGACCCGGTCGAGCAGCGCGAGCAGCGGGGTGAACAGGGACCACAGGGCACCCGGGCTCGCGGCGGACATCTCCGCCTCGTCGGGCTCGAAGGGGCCCGACGCCATCGGCACGACCAGGCCGTGCACCCCGTCGACGGCCTCGGCGAGCGGGGAGCGCTGCGGGGCGACCGCGACGACGTTGCAGCCCCTGCGGTACGCCTGTTCGGCGAGGAGGGCGAGGCCGGGCTCGGAGCCGTCGGTGGTGGTGATGAGCAACAGGTCGACGGAGCCCGCCCAGCCGGGAAGGGTCCAGCGCAGGGCGCCCGCGGCGGGTGCGACGCCGCTCGATTCCAGGCGGGTGACCGGCGCGGAGGCGCCCGCGAGCGCCGTGATCAGGTCGGCGACGCCGGCCGCGGCGGTGCCGGGGCCCGCGATCAGTACGGAGCGGGGGCGGCCCTCCGGTTTCAGCTCGGCGATGCCCGCCTCCGCCGCGTGCCGGGCCGCGGTACGGACGCGGGCGCCCGCCTCCGCCGCGCCGCGCAACAGCCCTCGGCGGTCCGCCCTCGCGAGGGCTTCCGGTGCATCGAGCAACGACTCGTCGAGCATGGGGGTCGGCCTCCGGCTCTGCAGGGACGGGTTACCGGGACTGGGGCGCGGGATGTACGGGAACTGGGGGCACCGGCACTGGGATTGACCGGAGCCCTGGGGTGACGGGGCCCTGGATTGACCCGAGCCCTGGGGTGACCGGGGCCCTGGATTGACCGGGGCTGAGGGCGCGGGGTCTCGCGGCCCGTTTACGCGGGGCGGCGGGCCTCGTCCACCAGGAGGACCGGGATGCCGTCGCGTACGGGGTAGGCGAGACCGCAGGCCTTGCCGGTGCAGATCAGCTCCGGCTCGTCCGCCGCGGTCTCGTCGGTGAGCGGGGCGTGGCACGCCGGGCAGGCGAGGATCTGGAGGAGGCCGGCTTCGAGCGGCATGAGATTCCCTTCGGCGTGCTGCGTTGTTGTGCGCCAACGGGTGCGCACGAGTGGGGCCAGGTCAGCCTACCGCTGGGGTGGGTGGGGTGCGTGCCTACTGGGGAGGGAGGCCCGCGGACGCCGTTCGGCAGCCGCGGGAGCCCGCCCCGGCGGCCGGGGCGGGCGTCTTCGGTCCCGTACGTACGGGACCGCTGCGGATGCGGCGCCGCGCACGATCGCGCCGAGCCCGCCGCGCATGCACCGGCCGCGGACGATCACGGGGCTCCCGGTCCCGCACCCGTCGGCCGCGCACAACCGCGAGAACCCCGCCCGCGCCGTCGGCCGCGCACAACCGCGAGAACCCCGCCCCGCGCCCGTCAGCTGCGCACGATCGCGAGGACCTCGTCGCGCACCTTGGCCATGGTCACGGCGTCCCGCGCTTCGACGTTGAGGCGGAGCAGGGGCTCGGTGTTGGAGGCGCGCAGGTTGAACCACCAGTCCTGGGCGGTCACGGTCAGCCCGTCGAGCTCGTCCAGGGTGAGACCGGCGTGGCCCTCGTACGCGGCGCGGACCGCGGCCGCACGGGCCGCCTGGTCGTCGACGGTGGAGTTGATCTCGCCCGAGCCGGCGTAGCGGTCGTACTGGGCGACGAGCCCGGAGAGCGTGCCCTCCTGGCCGCCCAGCGCAGCCAGGACGTGGAGCGCGGCGAGCATGCCGGTGTCCGCGTTCCAGAAGTCGGCGAAGTAGTAGTGCGCGGAGTGCTCGCCGCCGAAGATCGCTCCGGTGGCCGCCATCTCCTGCTTGATGAAGGAGTGGCCGACCCGGGTGCGCACGGGGGTGCCCCCGTTCTCGCGGACGACCTCGGGGACGGACCAGGACGTGATCAGGTTGTGGATCACGGTGCCGCCGGGGTGGCGGGCGAGCTCGCGGGCGGCGACCAGGGCCGTGATCGCGGAGGGCGACACGGGCTCGCCCCGCTCGTCGACGACGAAGCAGCGGTCGGCGTCGCCGTCGAAGGCGAGGCCGAGGTCGGCGCCCTCCGCGATGACGCGGGCCTGGAGGTCGACGATGTTCGCCGGGTCGAGCGGGTTGGCCTCGTGGTTGGGGAAGGTGCCGTCGAGCTCGAAGTACATCGGCACCAGGTCGAGGGGCAGGCCGTCGAAGACGGTGGGCACGGTGTGCCCACCCATGCCGTTGCCCGCGTCGACCACGACCTTCAGGGGGCGGATGGCCGAGAGGTCGACGAGGGCCTTGAGATGGGCCGCGTAGTCCGTCAACGTCTCGCGCTCGGTGATCGTGCCCGCCTTCGCCGCGACGGCCGGGGCGCCCTGCTCGGACCATCGCTCGACCAGGGCGCGGATCTCGGCGAGGCCGGTGTCCTGGCCGACCGGGGCGGCGCCCTTGCGGCACATCTTGATGCCGTTGTACTGCGCCGGGTTGTGCGAGGCGGTGAACATCGCGCCCGGCAGGTCGAGCGCGCCGGACGCGTAGTACAGCTGGTCGGTGGAGCACAGGCCGATGAGGGTGACGTCGGCGCCCAGGGCGGCCGCGCCGCGCGCGAAGGCCGTGGAGAGGCCGGGCGACGAGGGCCGCATGTCGTGGCCCACGACGATGGCGTCGGCCTGCGTCACGGTGACGAACGCGGCGCCGAACAGTTCGGCGAGGGACTCGTCCCACTGATCCGGCACCACTCCGCGGACGTCGTACGCCTTCACGATCTGCGACAGATCAGCAGCCACGGCAACCTTCCCTGATGTCGTCGCCGGTGCCCTCCGCGGGGCGCCGGCCGGATTCCCAAACTACCGGTCACCACCAGGGCGCCGAACACAGCTTCGGTGGACTTCCGGAGACCCGGCGGGCACGACCTCGCCAACTCGGCCGCCGCCCCTGTGGGGTTGGAGCAAGGCCGGACCGACGGCCGGGCCACGTTCGGCGCATCGAGGAGTACCGGGATACCGGGATGAGGGGCGTACCGGGATGAGCGGGTACCGCGATGTGCCGAGGTGCGCGAGGGTGTGCCGGGATGAGCGGCTGCTGCGATGGCCGGGATGGCCGGGATGCGTCGTCAGGATTCCGGCGAGCGCAGGACGCGCAGGTGCCCGCGGCGGCCGACCTCGACCGGGTCGGCCGAACGGCCCCCGGCCTCCGCGGCACGCTCCTGGGGGCGGGCCGCTTCCCGTACGGCGTTGGCAAGCGCTTCCAGATCGTCGCCGCTGGGGCGCGCCGGAGCGGAGCCGTCCGTCAGGCGGACGACCTCCCAGCCTCGGGGCGCGGTCAGGCGCTCGCTGTGCTCGGCGCACAGGTCGTAGCAGTGGGGTTCGGCGTAGGTGGCGAGCGGACCGAGGACTGCGGTCGAGTCCGCGTAGACGTACGTCAGCGTCGCGACGGCAGGGCGACCGCACGCGGTGCGCGAACAGCGACGTACAGGGCTCACGACGTTGGACGGTACCTCACTCTTGACCGGGCCGCGACGACTCTCCCCCAGCTCACTCCCCCGTGTCGCGGTGTGAGCTCGGGCACAGGGGCCCGCTGAGCAACTGCGCTGACCTGCAGGGGAACAGGGGGTGGCCGGTGGTGACCGGCCTTCTGGCGGGCGCCACTTGGGAACGATTCGGTCAAAGTAGGTGAAATCTCAGCCTTGGCCGGGCCGGTAACCGCTCTCATGCGGGACCGGAACCGTCATCCCGCGACATGGCGCCTTCCCGGCCGTCACCGCGATCGCAACCTGCCCCGGAGGGCTACGCTGCGTCAGTGATGGACAGCTCCCACTCGGCCGAAGGCACCGGCGTAGGTACTGGCGAAGGCACTGGCGAAGGGACCGGCGAAGCCACTGGTTCCCGCTCGGGCCCCCGGCGCCGCGACCGGCACGGCCGCGGCATGCGCGGACCCGTGGCGCCGCCCCAGGTGCCGCTCTCGGTCAGCAGGGCTGAGACGTTCCGCGATCTCGTGCTCGACTCCGTGGAGCGCCTGGAGCGCCGCTGGCCGCAGCTCCAGGAGGTGGAGTTCCTGGTCACCGACGTGCCGTTCAAGGAGTCTCCCGGCGCGGGGAACGACGACGGGGACTCGGCGGCGTGGAGCGACGAGGCGGTGCCGCTCGGGCGTGCCGTCGCCGCGGGGAAGGACCGGCCCGCCCGGATCCTGGTCTATCGCAGGCCGGTCGAGATCCGTACGAAGAACCGGGACGAGCGGGCCCTGCTCGTCCACGAGGTCGTCGTCGAGCAGGTGGCCGAACTCCTCGGTCTGGCGCCGGAGTCGGTCGACCCGCGGTACGGCCAGGAGTGACCCGGCGCGGCCCCTGTGCCGCTTCCGCCGCGCCGCCCCGCCCTTCTCACCGGCCCTGCTTCCCGCTGCTCCTGCCTGACCCGGCCGCCCGACCCGCCCGCGCTACTTGCCCAGGACCCTGAGGTCCTGGGACGCGGCCGGCACGGCGACCGTGCCCTTGTCGTCGGTCAGCGTCTGCACCGTGAACATCGGAACGCCGTCCTGGGCGATGGCCAGCGTGCGCGAGGCGTAGACCGGGCCGCCGTCCGGATCGGGCTCCACGGTCAGCGCGTACGACCCCTTGAGGCCGGCCGGGGCCGGCGGGTCGACGGCGAGCGTGGTGCCGGCCTTCACCGTGTACGTCTTGGACTGCGGCTCGCCGCCCTCGGTACCCGCGGAGGAGGTGACCTTCACGGTGGCGTCCTTCGCGCCCGGGGCCGTCAGGGCGAGGGTGGACGCCTTGTCGCGGTTGTCGGTGACCGTGGCCCGGGTGCCGACGGGTCCTGCGGCCGGGATGAAGGCGATCTCCTGCTTGTCGCCGGTGCCGCGGACCACGCGGAGCGCAGCGACGACCGGAGTGCCGTCGTCCGCATCTGGTGTGAGGACCAGGGAACCCGCCTCACCTCTCGTGACGTTCTTCAAATCGAAGGACGCCGTCATCCCCGACTTCACGTGCACGGTGTCGAGTTCGGCAGGAGCGAAGCTGCCCCCCTTGCTCGCCAGCTTCACCTTGAGGTCCGCGTCGTCGGCGCCCTTGGCGTGGACGATCAGGCGTACGTCGGTGGCATCGCCCGGGATGCCGGGAAACACCTGGGATGCGGCCGGCTCCGCCGATGCGGGCAGCCAGTCCGCGCCCGCCTTCGCGTCCGTGGCCTGGACCACCGCGCCGACCCGCCCCGCCCGGGTGGTGACGTGCACCGTCAGATCGTCGGCCACCGTGCCGGTCAGAGTGGAGAGGAGAACGGGAACGCTCGACCTGGCGGGGATCGTGATGCCCTCGCCGATGTCGGCCTTGACGGGGCCGTCCTTGCCGAAGAGGTCGATGTCGGCGACGGCCGCGGTGTCGTCCGGGTTGGTCAGGTGGACGTAGTCCTGGCGGTCCTTGGCCGTGGAGGCGCCGGGGAACCAGAAGTCGGCGTCCGGAGCGGTGCAGTTGGTGCCGAGCAGTGCGCGTGCGACCCCGCCGGTGATCTGGGTGGTCTGCTGGGCGGCCCAGCCCGGGGCGAGGAGGCCGTCGGCGGAGCCCGTGAGCGCGGGCGCGTCGGCGCCTGACGCGGTGGCGGCGGCCGGCGTGCCGGGCTCCTTCAGGGCGAGGACCGGCTTGCCGGAAGCGGGCTTGCCGGACGGCTGCTTGCCCTTGCCGTCCTTGCCGGCCTTGCCGGGGTCGGCGGACGGGGTGCCACCGTCGTCGGCCGGTGTCGGCACCGCCGGGGTCAGCACCGCCGTGCCCGGCTTGCCCTGCGAGGCGCCCTGCGCAGCGCCCTTGGGGGTGTACGCCGTGTACGTGGTCTGGGCGAGATCGGAGTTGCTGGGCGCCGGGCACAGCAGGCTGGAGCGTTCGACGGGCAGCCGTGCCGGGGTCTTGGCGCCGGTGTCCGCCGTGCCCGCGGGCGCGGTGAGCGAGGCGAAGCCGGTCAGCGCGGCGAGCGCGACCGCTCCCGCGGCGAGGGAGAGGGTGGTGCGCTTCACTGCTGGCTCCCGTCGGGGCGGTGCGGCTGACGCTCGGGCCGCTCGGGCTGCTCAGGCGGCTCGGTCGGCTCGGTCGGCTCGGTCGGATATCCGTACCCGTACGGGTCGTACGGGCCGTCCTGCGGCTGCTGTTGGGCGTGCGGTTGCTGGTGGGCGTGGGGTTGGTGGAAGGCGTCGTAGGGGGGCCGCGCCTGCCCCTCGCCGAACTGGCCTTCGCTGAACCGCCCGTCACGGTACGGCCCTTCGGCGTACGACCCGTCGGCGTACGGAGCCTCGGCGTGCTGCCCCTCACCGAGGCGGCCGTCACCGTACTGGCCGTCACCGTACTGGCCCTCGCCGTACTGGCCCTCGCCGTACTGCCCCGCGCCGAACTGGCCTTCCGCGCCCGGCACTTGGGCGTGCGGGGCCTCAGGGTAGGGCTGCCCGGGGTAGGGCTGCTCGGGGTACCCCTGGCCGGGGTAGGGGTCCTGCGCGGACTGACCCTCGGGGTACTGGCCCTCCGGGTACCCGCCCTCCGGGTACTGGCTCTCCGGGTACTGCTGGTAGGCGCCGTACTGCTGCTGGTACGGGTCGTACTGCTGCTGCGCCTGCTCGTCGTGCTGCGCGGCGTCGGAGGGGGTGGTGGTGGCGTAGTGCGCCGCGTCCCACTCCCCGTATGCCGGCTGCCGCGGGAGGTCCGCCCGGCCGGGCTGCTCGTCGGCCGGGGTTTCGGGGTCCGCCTCCGCCTGCGCGCGGAGCCTACGGGCCCGGCGGCCTTCGCCCGCGACGGCCTGCGCGGGGACGGGGACGGCCGCCGCCTCGGCCTCGGGCAGGTCGTCGTCGATCTCGCGGCGGCGGCCCGGAAGGGCGAGCACCAGCAGGACGACGGCGAGCGCGGACTGGGTCCAGATCCACAGGGTGTGGACGAAGGGCGCGTCGTAGGTGACGTCGAGCCTGCCCGCGTCGGCGGGGAGTTCGAACCCCTGGGCCCAGCCGTCGACGGTGGTCTTCTTGAGCGTCCTGCCGTCCAGCGTCGCGGTCCAGCCCGGGGCGGCCTCGTCCGCGATGCGCAGGACGCGGCCCGCCGCGCCGGCCGGGACCTTGGTGTGGATGTCGACGGGGTCGGCGGCGACCGGGAGGCTCTCGCCGCCCTTCGCCGGCACGATCACGGCGCGGGCGACCTGGCGGTCCACCCGCCACAGCGCGCTGCCGTCGAGCTGGCTGAGGCGGCTGAGGCCCGGCGTGGAGTCCAGGGTGCGGGCGAACGCGCGGGGGGCGCCGTCACGGACCAGTACGTAGCGCACGGCGAATCCGCTGAGCTGGCTCGACTGGTCGGCGCCGGAGCCGGCGACGAGGTTGGAGACGACCTTGCCGAGCCGGGTGTCGTCGCCGCCGGACGCGGCGAGTTCGGCGTCACCGAGCTGCCCGCCCGAGCCGCGTACCAGCGTGTACGCGACCTTGGCGGGCGAGGTGCCGCCGAGGACGAGGGTGCGGGCCTGGTCGCGGGTGCCGCTCTCCTCGGCGACGAACGCCGGCACCTGCACCGGGTCACGCAGCTCCAGCGGGCCGTCGGCGCCGCCGATCATCCAGTGGGCGGCGGAGTACACGGGGCCGAGCACGGCGGCGAGCGCGATCAGGGCGGCGACCGGCTGGCGCCATCCGAAGCCGTGGCCCGCGACCCGGGTGCGGCCGTACTCGGCGCCGAGCGCGGCCGCGGCGAGCAGCGCGAGCCCGTACACGAGGGTCGCCGGGCCCGCCCAGGCGCTGTGGTTGGACAGGGCCGCGAAGAAGAACCCGGTGAGCGCGACCACCCAGGCGGTGCGGATCGCGAAGGTGCGCTCCGAGCGCAGCAGGGCCGCGAGCGCCGCGCCAACGAACCCGATGAGCACGAGCCCGCCGACCGTCTTGGGGCCGCCGGGCCCGGCGCCGAGCAGGTCGAGCGCGCCGGCCGAGCCGTCCCCGTACTCCAGGCCCGCTTCCTTCAGGAAGCCGGACGGGCCGGTGAGCAGGGTGAGCGACCAGGGCGCGAGCATCAGGAGCGGGGTGCCGACGGCGGCCAGGAAGCGCAGCCCGTACGCCGTGATGTCGGCGCGGCGCAGCGCGAGCACGCCGAGGCCGAGCAGCGCGGCGAGGGGCCACACGACGGGGGTGAACGCCATGGCGACGGTCAGGAGCAGCGCGTACGTCCAGGTGGCACGCCAGCTGCCGCGGGCCCCGTCGCCGCGGAACCCGGCGGCGGACGCCCCGGCCCGCGCGATCAGCGGCAGCAGGACCGCGAGGACGGCGGTGCCGACCCGGCCGGCGGCGAGCGCGCCGGTGACGGCGGGCAGGAAGGCGTAGGCGATGGCCACCCAGGAGCGCAGCTGGCGCGATGCGATGAGGGGGCGGGCGGCGAAGTAGGCGGTGAGCCCCGCCAGCGGGACCGAGCAGACGAGCAGCAGCGTCAGTGCGGAGCCGGTGGAGCCGAAGCAGAGCGCGGACAGCACGGCGATGATCGCGAGGTAGGGCGGCGCGGTCTGGGTGCCGCCTACGCCGATGGGGTGCCAGGCGTCCGCGTAGCGGCCCCACAGGTCGCCGATGTGGTCGGGCGCGGGCAGCAGGGCGCCGCCCATGAGCGAGCCGGAGCCGAGCAGGTTGCGGCAGGCGACCAGCGAGACGACGAGCAGGAGGGCGAAGAGGACCGGAGCGGGTTTGCGCGCGACCTTCTTGAGGCGGGCGAACTGCTCGATCTCCAGGAAGTCGGCGTCGTCGCCGCCGGGTCCCGACTCGACGGCGCCGTGCCGGGAGCCGCCGGTGTCCTCGGTGCCCGCGCCGAGGCTCGCGGCGACCGATTCGACGGTGGCGCGGATGGTGGCGCCGGGCGGCGGGAAGAGCGGACGCAGCTCGCTCGCCTCGATGCCGCTCTTGCCTCGCTTCTTGCGTCCGGCGAGGATCCGGCCGGGCCTCAGCAGGGTGCCGAAGAGGCCCATGACTTCGTCGACGGCCTGGCCCGGCACCTTGCCCACGAGGTAGGCGACGGTGCGCAGCAGGGTGCCGATCACGATGCGCAGCACCACGTAAGGGAGCAGCGCGGGACGCGAGTTGACGAGCATGGTGTAGACGGCGCCGGCCTTGTCGACCCGGTGGGGGTTGACGACGGAACGTCCCGCGCAGTCGACGGTGCGGCGTTCGCGGGCGGCCGCCTCGGCGTGGCGGACCGTGGCGTCGGGGGCGACGAGGACGGTGTGACCGGCGGCGTGGGCGCGCCAGCACAGGTCGACGTCGTCGCGCATCAGGGGCAGTCTGCGGTCGAAGCCGCCGAGTTCGTCCCACACGTCGCGGCGGATGAGCATGCCCGCCGACGACACCGACAGGACGGGCCTGACCTGGTCGTGCTGGCCCTGGTCCTGTTCGCGCCGGTCGAGGCCGGTCCAGCGGCGTCCGCTGTGGGCGATGGAGACGCCGACTTCGAGGAGCTGTTTGCGGTCGTACCAGCCGCGGAGTTTGGGCCCCACGATCGCGGCGTGCGCGTTGGAGTCGGCGACGCGGAGCAGTTCGGCGAGCGCGCCGGCGTCGGGCGCGCTGTCGTCGTGGAGCAGCCAGAGCCACTGCACGGGCTCGCCGTGCGGGAGTTCGGGCAGGTCGTAGCTGTCGTCGCGCCAGCTGCGCGAGACCGGGTCCCAGCCGCTCGGGCGCTTGAGGTAGGTCAGTTCCTCGGGGCCGAGCACGGGCGCCGTGCGGGCGGCCTCCTCGACGGCGGCGCCGAAGCCGGTGCGGCGGGCGAGGTGCAGGACACGGTCGGCGCCGAGCGCCTCGGTGACCAGGCGCGCGGAGTCGTCGGCGCTGCCGGTGTCGGCGGCGTACGCGTTCTGTACGGGGCGTTCCTGGCCCAGGAGGCCGGACAGGACGTCGGGGAGCCAGCGTGCGCCGTCGTGCGAGACGACGACGGCGGTGACGACGTGCCGGGGGAACTCGGGTGTCGCGGCCGCCTCGTACGGGGCCGTCGACTGGCTGTGCACGGACATCGAGGTACGGGCCCCTCCGCCCCGGAAGGCTGCTGTGCGAACTGCGGTCGGCGCGGCCGGTGGTGCGAGACGGGCTCTGACGTGACCGGAGTGCCGTGGACAGCGCCCCACACTAACGGCTGCCACACAGACGGTCCGCCGCCCGCGGACGGGGCGCGGGCGGCGGACCGTTGGTTGTGTACGGAGTTGGGCGGTTTGAGCGCCCACCGGCCGCCGGGGGTCGGGCGACGGCCTCGTCGAACACGAACGGCGAACGTCCGCGGGCTCGAACGCCTGCCTCCAGGGCACGAACGCCCGCGTCAACGGAACGGGCCAGAGCGCCTGCCTCCAGGGGCTCGAACGCCTGCCTCTACGGAACGGGCTCGAATGCCTGCGTCTTGGGCTCGAACGGGGGGTCCGCGCAGACTCGGAGGGTGAGCCCTCCCGCGGGCTCCAGCGGCAGGCCCGGCTCTCCGCTCGGGCCCGTCTTCGCGCTCCAGATGGCCTCTAGATGGCCGCCTTCTTCAAACGGCGGCGCTCACGCTCGGAGAGGCCGCCCCAGATGCCGAACCGCTCGTCGTTGGCGAGTGCGTACTCAAGGCATTCGGAACGGACTTCGCAGGCGAGACAGACCTTCTTGGCCTCTCTGGTGGAGCCGCCCTTCTCGGGGAAGAAGGACTCGGGGTCGGTCTGGGCGCAGAGGGCCCGCTCCTGCCAGCCGAGCTCCTCTTCGGCCTCGTCGACCAGCAGTTCCTGAAACAGCTCGGTCATGTGCGCCCCTCGTCTGTCTTTGCTGCCCCGTGATGTTGCCGTTACCGAATCCGGCCGAACGACACGAGTGAAATTACAAGTGCGTGGATCCGGGCCAGTCAAGCCGAGATCTGCTATTGGGCCCCGTATTCACTCTGCGGAACCAAGGCTATGCGGAAAGTGTTCAAATCGCCAAAAAGCTGACACATGCCACTGGCTCACGCCACCGCCTCTCCGCACAGATCCACTCGACTCCCGCTCGACTGTGATCACGGTCCGATCACAGAGGAGGACGAGACGAATATGGATCTTGTTGCGCCCGTACCCAGAAAGCGGCCCGGATCACATTCAGATCACGAGAAGGCAGCGGTGTTTGATTGCACACCTGCTGCGCCACATCTCCCTCCCCGCGACTGCACAAACCTTTCTCCGGCCCCAGTAACCGGATAAGGTGAAACATTGCCGCCAAATCGGTCATTGGGTTGACAACACCCCCACCGGTTCGGTCTCCTGGATCGCATGTCAGTGACCGCAGCGCACCGAGCGCCCCACATCCGTGGGTTCCGCAGCGCTGTCCAGGCGCGCTGCTGCTGTTCCAGCTGTTGATCCCGCACCGCTTGCCTCACGTGCGATCCAGCTTCTCCCCCCGCCTCCCCTGAGACGCCACGCGTCCGGGCGGCCGCCGTCTCCGCCTCCGCGAGACCCCCCACCTGCGACACCCCAGCACTCCCGCCGAGGAACCCCCGCACCATGAACAGCAGCCACAGCGACCTGCAGATCGCCGGCGACATCCTGGAGGTCCAGCACCTCCTGCAGCCCGCCCGCGAGCACCCGGTCACCGTCGCCGAATTCGCCGGCCTGGCCCGCTCCATCGCCGCCGACCGCTCCCAGTGGGCCCCTCTCGTCCAGTACGACGCGGCCTCCCGCTGGTACCACCGGCTGCGCACGGGGCCCGGCTACGAGGTCTGGCTGCTGTCCTGGGTCCCCGGTCAGGGCAGCGGCGTCCACGACCACGGCGCGTCCTCGGGCGTACTGACCGTCCTGAGCGGCGCGTTGACCGAGCGCACCGAGCGCGGGTCGCGCACCCTGGCCGCCGGGTCCACGCGGGTCTTCGCGCCGGGCTATGTGCACGAGGTCGCCAACGACTCCCTCGAACCGGCCGTCAGCCTGCACGTCTACTATCCGGGCCTCACCGACATGCCGATGCACCCGAGCCAGTCTGCCCCGGCGGCCCAGGATGCCGTCCCCGCCTGACGGCCCCCCACCACCACCCCCTCAACAGACAGGCTTCGCCTGACAGCCCCACCCGTCGCCCCCCACCACCCCTCAACAGACAGGCTTCGCCTGACAGCCCCACCCGTCGCCCCCCACCACCCCTCAACAGACAGGCTTCGCCTGACAGACTGTCTGCATGCGCATTGTGGTTCTGGCAGGCGGCATCGGTGGTGCCCGCTTCCTCCGTGGTCTCAAGTCCGCCGCCCCCGACGCGGACATCACCGTCATCGGCAACACCGGTGACGACATCCATCTGTTCGGCCTCAAGGTCTGCCCCGACCTCGACACCGTGATGTACACCCTGGGCGGCGGGATCAACGAGGAGCAGGGCTGGGGGCGCACCGACGAGACCTTCAAGGTCAAGGAGGAGCTCGCGGCGTACGGGGTGGGGCCCGAGTGGTTCGGGCTCGGCGACCGCGACTTCGCCACCCACATCGTCCGTACGCAGATGCTCGGCGCGGGCTACCCGCTGAGCGCCGTCACCGAGGCGCTGTGCGCTCGCTGGCAGCCCGGCGTCCGCCTCATCCCGATGTCCGACGACCGCATCGAGACCCACGTGGCCGTGGACGTGGACGGCGAACGCAAGGCGATCCACTTCCAGGAGTACTGGGTGAGGCTGCGCGCCTCCGTGGACGCGCAGGCCGTGGTCCCGGTCGGCGCCGAGCAGGCCAAGCCCGCGCCGGGCGTCCTCGAAGCCATCGCCACGGCCGACGTCATCCTCTTCCCGCCGTCCAACCCGGTCGTCTCGGTCGGCACCATCCTGGCCGTGCCCGGCATCCGCGAGGCGATCGCCGAGGCGGGCGTGCCGGTGGTCGGCCTCTCCCCCATCGTCGGCGACGCCCCGGTGCGTGGCATGGCCGACAAGGTGCTCGCGGCGGTCGGCGTGGAGTCCACGGCGGCGGCGGTCGCCGAGCACTACGGCTCGGGGCTGCTCGACGGCTGGCTCGTCGACACCGTGGACGCGGGCTCGACGGCCCGCGTCGAGGAGGCGGGCATCCGCTGTCGTGCGGTGCCGTTGATGATGACCGACCTGGAGACGACGGCCGCGATGGCCCGCGAGGCCCTCACGCTCGCGGAGGAGGTCCGCGCGTGAGCCCCGCTTCCTTCCGGGTGTGGGCGCTGCCGGGCCTGCCCGAGGTGCAGGCGGGCGACGACCTCGCCAAGCTGATCGCCGCCGCCGAGCCGGGCCTCGCCGACGGCGACATCCTGCTCGTCACCTCGAAGATCGTCTCCAAGGCGGAGGGCCGGATCACCGAGGCCACCGACCGCGAGGCGGCCATCGACGCCGAGACGGTACGGGTGGTCGCGCGGCGCGGCGCCCTGCGCATCGTCGAGAACCGGCAGGGCCTGGTGATGGCGGCGGCCGGCGTGGACGCCTCCAACACCCCGGCCGGCACCGTCCTGTTGCTGCCCGAGGATCCGGACACCTCGGCGGCCGCGATCCGCGCCGGGCTGCGTGACGCGCTCGGCGTCGAGGTCGGCGTCATCGTCACGGACACCTTCGGGCGGCCGTGGCGCAACGGCCTCACCGATGTGGCGATCGGCGCCAGTGGCGTACGCGTCCTCGACGACCTGCGCGGCGGCACCGACGCGCACGGCAACCCGCTGAGCGCCACGGTGATCTCGCTCGCCGACGAACTGGCCGCCGCCGGTGACCTCGTGAAGGGCAAGGCGGGCGGCCTTCCGGTCGCCGTGGTCCGCGGCCTCGCGCACCTCGCGGGCGAGGGTTCGGCCCGCGAGATGGTCCGCTCGGCCGTCGACGACATGTTCCGTCTCGGCACCTCCGAGGCGGTACGGGAGGCGGTCACCCAGCGGCGTACGGTACGGGCCTTCACGGGCGAGCCGGTCGACCCCGGAGCGGTGCGGCGCGCGGTGGCGGCAGCGGTGACCGCGCCGGCCCCGCACCACACGACGCCCTGGCGGTTCGTGCTGCTCGAATCGGCGGAGTCCCGCACCCGGCTGCTCGACGCGATGCGGGACGCGTGGATCGCGGACCTGCGCCGCGACGGCAAGTCCGAGGAGTCGATCGCCAAGCGGGTCGCCCGGGGCGAAGTCCTGCGCGCCGCACCGTACTTGGTGGTGCCCTGCCTGGTGATGGACGGCTCGCACAGCTATGGGGACGCCCGCCGCGACGGTGCCGAGCGCGAGATGTTCGTCGTCGCGATGGGCGCGGGCGTACAGAACTTCCTGGTGGCCCTCGCGGGCGAGCGGCTCGGCTCGGCGTGGGTGTCCTCGACGATGTTCTGCCGCGATGTCGTACGCGATGTCCTCGGGCTGCCCGCCGGCTGGGACCCGATGGGCGCGGTGGCCGTCGGGCACGCGGCACAGCCGCCGCGGGAGCGGCCGGGGCGCGAGGCGTCGGCGTTCATCGAGGTGCGCTGAGCGGGACTTGCCCCAACTCCCTTACAGCACAGCGATGTTGTTCGGCTGGAAGCGCGGGGCCCGGCGCGGCGGGGTGCGTCCGCTGAGCAGGATCAGGCGGACGGCCCGGTGGCGCTGGCCCGCGTACGGTTCGAGCAGGGCCAGCATCTCGGCGTCGTCGGCGTGGCGGTTGCCGGCGAGGGCATGGCCGATGATGCCGGGCAGGTGAAGGTCGCCGACCGTCACCAAGTCGGGTGCGCCGATGGCCCGTTGGAGGGTTTCGGCGGCCGTCCAGGGGCCGATGCCGGAGATGAGCCGAAGCCGCTCGGCGGCCTGCGTCTGCTCCATCGCGGCGGCCTCCTCCATGCGGCGGGCCACGCGCACCGCGCGCATGACGGTGTCCGAACGCTTGGAGTCGACGCCCGCGCGGTGCCACTCCCAGGACGGGATCATCGCCCACCGCCTGGCGTCGGGCATGACGTACATGCCCTCGGGGGCGGCGCCCGGCGCGGGCTCGCCGAATCCGCGCACCAGGAGCCGCCAGGCACGGTACGCCTCCGTCGCGGTGACCTTCTGCTCCAGGACGGACGGGATCAGGGACTCCAGGACCAGGCCGGTACGGGTCAGGCGCAGGCCGGGGTGTCTGCGGTGGGTCTCGGCAACGAGGCGGTGGCGGGGCTCGAACGCCTCCGGATCGTCCAACTCCCCCAGCATCGCCGGGAGTTGGTCGAGCATCCACTCCGCGCCCTCGCCCCAGGCCTCGGCGTGCGCGGTGTCCTTGGTGGCGGTCAGGCGAAGGGTGGCGGGGCCGGCGGGGGTGCGGGAGGTGCGCCACACCGCGCCGTCGGGGGTGGTGCGGTAGGTGGGGTCACCGGGGCCGCGCCTGAGGGGGCCGAGAGTGAGGGCGAGGTCGAGCGGCCCCTTGGTGGCGGCCCACACGCGTGTCCGCCCGGCCGGGCGGGGTGCGGGGGCGCTCGCGCGTCGGGGGTGGCCGGGGGTGGGTGTGCGGGGGCTGAATCGTCCTGCCACGGGTGGGATCCTCGGGGGTGGGCTGTCCTTCGAGGGTACGGGTTCCTCGCCCCGCCCCGCCCCTCCCCGAGACCCTCCGGGGGTGAGAGTGGCCCGAGATCCGTGTCCTGGGGCTCCGCCCCAGACCCCGTTCGCGCCTAAAGGGCGCTCGTCCTCAAACTCCCCCAAGGCCTTAAGGGCCAGGGGGGACCCCCATGACGGGCTGAAGATGCCCATGCTGCCCCGCACCGAGCAGCTAAGGGCCACGGAGCTGCAACATCGCGCGGCTCCGGGTGCCCTACAGGGGCGCGGGGAACTGCGCGACCAGCCGTCCACGGCCCGCACCCGAAAGCGGGTTTTTGGGGGCGCGGGGAACTGCGCGAGCAACCACGCACGGTCCGCACACGAAAGCGGGTCAGGGGCGCGGGGCTGTGACATTGCGCGGCTCCGCCGCGGCGGACACGAACCATCGGTGCCGAGCCCCGTAAAGGGGCGCGGGACTGTGACATTGCACGGCTCCGCCGCGGCGGACACGAACCATCGGTGCCGAGCCCCGTTAAGGGGCGCGGGGAACGGCGCGGGCAACCACGCACGGTCCGCAGGCAGGTGCGAAGGAACGACCCACCCGCCCGGGGTCGAAAGGCAGCCCCTACTGGTCCGAGGAGAAGCGGACCGCCCCCGCCGGCAGGGCGGCGCCGCACCACACCCGTACCCCCGAGCGGAGCTCGTTGTCCGGGCCCACGTGGGCCCCGTCACCCACCACCGCGCCGTCCAGGATCGTCCGCGCGCCGATTCGCGCACCCGCCCCCACCAGCGAATCCGTGACCACCGCCCCCGCCTCGACGACCGCACCGGCCAGAATCGCGCTGCCCACGACGCGCGCGCCCGCGCCCACCACCGCACCGTCCCCCACCACCGTGCCGCCCGTCAGCTTCGCGTCGGGTGCGACCGTCGCCGTCGGCAGGACCAGGCGGTCGCCGCAGCGGCCGGGGACCGCGGGGGAAGGGGCCCGGCCCAGGACCAGGTCGGCCGAGCCGCGGACGAAGGCCGCCGGGGTGCCGAGGTCGAGCCAGTACGTCGAGTCGACCATGCCCTGGAGGTGGGCGCCGCGCGCCAGCAGGCCGGGGAAGGTCTCGCGTTCCACCGACACCGGCCGGCCCGCGGGGATGCCGTCGATGACCGAGCGCCGGAACACGTACGCGCCCGCGTTGATCTGGTCGGTGACGATCTCCTCCGGCGTCTGGGGCTTCTCCAGGAACGCCGTGACCCGCCCCGTCGCGTCCGTCGGCACGAGCCCGAACGCCCTCGGGTCGTCGACCCGGGTGAGGTGCAGGGAGACGTCCGCGCCGGACGAGCGGTGGGTGTCCACCAGCGCCCTGATGTCCAGGCCCGTCAGGATGTCCCCGTTGAAGATCAGGACCGGGTCGTCGGGCCCCGAGCGGAGCCGCGACGCCACGTTGCGGATCGCGCCGCCCGTGCCGAGCGGCTCGTCCTCGGTGACGTACTCGATGCTGAGACCGAGCGCGGAGCCGTCCCCGAAGTACGGCTCGAACACCTCGGCCAGGTAGGACGTGGCGAGCACGATGTGGTCGACGCCGGCCGCCTGGGCACGGGCCAGCTGGTGGGTGAGGAAGGGGACGCCCGCCGCCGGCACCATCGGCTTGGGCGTGTGCACCGTGAGCGGGCGCAGTCTCGTGCCCTTGCCACCGACCAGGAGGATCGCTTCAGTCACCTGTCGTCTCTGCTTCCTGCTGGGGCCGGCCTTCGGATTCCGTCGCGTGTTCGACGGATCTCCCGGCCGGCCAGTTTATGCAGACCCCCCGAGCGCCTCCGCCGCCGGTCAGCGCCGGCCCTGGTAGTGGGCCGCGGTGACCCGGGCGGTGCCGAGCCTGCTGTACAGGCGCGCCCCCGGGCAATCGGTGGCGAACCCGTCGCGGTGACCGGCGATGGCGTTGAACCTGACGCTGCGCCCCTTCTTGTAGCGGTTGCCGCCGCCGGAGACGAGCGTGCTCTTGCCGGCCGGGTTCAGTCCGTACAGACCGAGCTTCCAGGCCGCGAGCTGCTCGACGGCCTTGAGGGCGGCGGCCGACGGGTTCGTCTTGTTGTAGGTGCCGAGGACCGCGATGCCCGTGCTGTCCGTGTTGAACCCGAGGGTGTGCGCCCCGAGCACCGCCTTGGTCACGCCCCCGGCCCGGCCCTCGTAGATGTTTCCGCACTTGTCGACCGCGAAGTTGTAGCCGATGTCACGCCAGCCGCTGCTCTTGACGTGGAAGCGGTAGATGCTGCGCAGGACGGAGGCCGACTGCGCGCAGCTGTATCCGTTGCCGGACGCGGTGTGGTGGACGAAGGCGACTTTGACCTTCTTGGTGTAGACGAAACCGCGCTCGCGCAGTCGCTCGTCGGCGCCCCACCCCTTGCGGGTGATGATGCGAGGCCTCGGTCCGACGTAGGGGCGGGCCATGCCGGCGGAGCCGGACATGGAGGAGTCGGACTCGGACGCGCCGGCCACGTCGGCCGCCTCGGCCTGGGTGGCGGCCTCGTCGAGGGCGGGCAGCACGTCGGGGGTCTCCGCGGCTCGGGTGCTCTCGCCCGCGTCCCGCTCGGCGGGTCCCGCGCCCGGGTCGACGAGGTCCAGGCGCAGCCCCTCGGGGAGCGGTGCGGCCTCCTGGCCCTCCCCGGCCGGCTCGGCGTCCACCCGCGCCTCGACGGCGTCGGAGTCGCCGACCCACAGGGGTGCGGTGGAACCGTGCAGGGGGCGCGCCGCCTCGGGGGTTCCCGGGTCGGCTCCGTGATCGTGGTTGTGGGTCTCCAGGTCCTGCCAGGCGGACCAGGTGCCGGTGGCGCGGGCCCTGGAGCGGACCTGGACGCTGCCGCGCAGTTCGTCGTCGGCGTTGTCCCAGACGACGCCGACCAGCGAGAACGGCCGTACCTCCCGCACCGCCAGGCCCTCTTGGGAGGCGCCGCCCGCCGACCGGGTCGCGCCGGGCAGCGGCGCGAGCGGCAGCGACTGGGTGGATCCGGCGGGTTCCGCGGCGGCGGCCGGGACCGCGGCGGGCACGGTGGCCGCGAGGGGCAGGGCGAGGGCCGCGACAGCGGCGACGCCGATCGAAGACGCAAGGAAGCTACGCATGGTGACGATCGTGGACATAGCGGTTCATATCTGTCCAACGCTGAACTGACGGTCCGTCGGCCAACCGGTGTACGCACCCGGCCCACCGGTGCCGGTGCCACCCGGGCGCGCCCCGTAGCCTTGCCCGCGTGAACGCCAGCGACCGCACCCCTGCCGACCTGCTGCGATCCGCGCTCGCCGCGGACCCGGGCCGCCCCCTCATCACCTTCTACGACGACGCCACCGGCGAACGCGTCGAACTCTCCGTCGCCACCTTCGCCAATTGGGTGGCCAAGACCGCCAATCTGCTCCAGGGCGATCTAAACGCCGAGCCCGGCGACCGGCTCGCACTGCTGCTCCCCGCGCACTGGCAGAGCGCCGTGTGGCTGATGGCCTGCCACTCGGTGGGCGTGGCCGTGGAGATCGGCGGCGATCCGGCCGCCGCCGACCTCGTGGTCAGCGGCCCCGACACCCTGGAGGAGGCTCTCGCCTGCACCGGCGAGCGAGTGGCTCTCGCACTGCGTCCGCTCGGCGGTCGCTTCCCGCAGCCCCCGGCCGGCTTCGCGGACTACGCCGTCGAGGTGCCGAGCCAGGGCGACCGGTTCGCGCCCTACGCACCCGTCGACCCCGACGCCCCCGCGCTCGCGGTCGGCGGCCTCGACGTGAGCGCGGCCGAACTCGTCGCCCGCGCCCGCGCGGAGGCGACGACGCTCGGCCTCGCGCCGGGCGCACGCCTGCTCTCGGGCCTCGCGTACGACAGCTGGCACGGCCTGGCGAGCGGCCTCTACGCCCCGCTCGCCGCCGGCGGCTCGGTCGTCCTGTGCCGCAACCTGGACCAACTGGCCGACGGCGGGCTGGAGAAGCGGGCCGAGAGCGAGCGGGTCACACACCGCTCGCTGTGACCGTCCCGCCGGTCACCCGGCATTGATCTCCACCCTTGTGGCCCACGCGGGGGCCCGGCTCCCGGGCTCCGGCGGCGCCCCCGGTACATGATCGACCGTACGCACAACCATGCGCGCGATTCGGCCGTCTACCGGGGTGCCCCGGCGGCGCAGCGTGCCGCCGACCCCGTGATGGCCCGCGAGGCCCGTGAGGATGGACGCCGACGTGACCGACAGTGCTGGCACGCCTCCCGAACCGGAGCGCCCGGCCGGGGACGACACCGGCGAGACCGACGCGGCCGACGAGACCAACGCGACCGAGGCGACCGAGGCGAAGCCCAAGGCCGAGCCCAAGGCCGAGGGCGATGAGACCCCGCCCGCGGAGCCCGACTCCCCGGCCCGAGCGACCGACGCGACCGACGCGGACAGCGCGACCGAAACCGACAGTACGGGCGGCGCCGACGACCCGGCCGGCATCGGCGTCGAAGAGGCGGACGAGGCCGCCACCCCCAACCGCAGGCGGCATTGGCTGCGTTGGACCGCGCTCGGGGTGTCCGTCGTCGTGCTCGCGGCGGCCGGGACCGGCTGGTGGTTCTACCGCAAGCTCGACGGCAACATCCGCACCGACACCTCCGCCGCGCAGGAGCTCGACAAGTACGCGCGCGACCGGCCGGACCCGATCGTGCGCGGCGCCGAGAACGTGCTGCTCATCGGCTCGGACTCGCGTGCGGGCAGCAACTCCTCGTACGGCAGGGACGACGGCGGCAGTCAGCGCTCCGACACCACGATCCTGCTGCACCTGGCCGCCGACCGGCTCAGCGCCACCGCCGTCTCGCTGCCGCGCGACCTGATGGCGGACCTCCCGGCGTGCGGGGAGCAGGACGGCACCACGTCCAAGGCCCAGTTCGCCCAGTTCAACTCGGCGTTCGAGATCGGCGGCGCGGCCTGCACGATCCGTACGGTCGAGAAGATGACCGGGGTGCGGATCGACCACCACATGGTCGTCGACTTCAGCGGGTTCAAGGACATGGTCGACGCGGTGGACGGCGTCGAGGTCTGCCTCAAGGAACCGGTCGAGGACCGGCAGGCGCACCTCAAGCTCCCCGCGGGCCGTCACCTCCTGCGCGGGGAGCAGGCCCTCGGCTTCGTACGGTCCCGGCACGGCTTCGGGGACGGCAGCGACACCCAACGCATGGACCGCCAGCAGCAGTTCCTCGGCTCGCTGATGAAGAAGGTGCAGAGCAACGGGGTGCTGCTCAATCCGGCCCGCCTGGTGCCGGTCCTGGACGCGGCGACCCGGTCCCTCACCACGGACGCCGGCCTGGACAGCCTCAAGGAGCTGTACGACCTGGTGAGTTCGATGCGCGACATTCCCACCGAGAACATCCGTTTCCTTACGGTCCCGCGCCAGCCGTACGCATACGACCGCAACCGGGACGAACTGGTCCAGCCGGACGCGGACCGGCTCTTCACCCGGCTGCGGCAGGACCAGCCGATCAAGGTGGCGCCGGCCGCGGACGTGGCGAAGTCCAAGGAGGGCGGCAAGGACGGGACCGGCGGGGATGACAAGCCCGACGATCCGGACCCTTCGCCCAGCGCGTCGTCGACCCCCGTCTACCCGGGGACGAACGCGGCCTCGGGCGTGTGCGCCTAGGCGCCACCGAGGGGTGAGCGACCTGTGAATTCCGCGTGACCGTCGGCGAATTGGTGTCAAATGCCCGGTTGTAAAGGGCGTGGAATGTGTCACGGCCGTCGCTCTTGGCCGAACTGGCCAGATAGTGTGACGCGATCCGGTGCGACCGGCCGCGGGCCGCGCACCGCAGGATCGAATGATTGAGCGCTTTGGGGGAAGCGACTCGGCACCGACGGAGGACAGAAGCAACCGTGGATGCGCAGAGCCGTGGACGGGCCGATGATGTCGACCCCGCAGACCAGTGGGTCCTCAACCCGGATACCGGCACTTACGAACTGCGACTGAGCCCCTCCGGACCGCAGTCGCCCCCCGGCCCCGGCCGGTCCTCCACACGCCGCGCGACGGATTCCGATGCCGAGCCGTCGGGGCGGTCCGGCCGTCGCGAAGTGCCAGGTCAGCGCAATCGCCGGGCCGGCAAGGCCCCTTCGGGCAAGACCCCGTCCGACAAGGCCCCTTCCGGGGAGTCCCCCGACGCGCAGGGCCGTCGCAAGCGCAAGCCGAAGGCGACCCGCAAGAAGAAGGTCCTGCTGTGGACCGGCGGCGTGATGGGATTCGTCCTCGTCGTCGGCTCGGGCGGCGCCTACTGGCTCTACCAGCACTTCAACGGCAACATCAGCACCGTCGACGTGGGCGACGCGGGCAGCAAGAGCTCGGTGCCCGACGGGGCGTTCAACATCCTCGTCATCGGCACCGACAAGCGGACCGGCAAGGGCAACGAGGGGTACGGCGACGCGGGCAGCGAGGGCCACGCCGACACCAACATCCTCTTCCACGTCTCGGCGGACCGGACCAACGCGACCGCGCTGTCCATCCCGCGCGACATGATCACCGACATCCCCGCCTGCCCGACCAAGCAGAAGGACGGCACCACCAAGACGGTGCCGGGCGAGAGCCGCGTACGGTTCAACACGAGCCTCGGTCAGGAGGGCCGCGACCCGGGCTGCACCATGCGTACGGTCAAGAAGCTCACCGGGCTCACCGTCGACCACTTCATGATGGCCGACTTCAACGCCGTCAAGGAGCTCTCCACGGCCGTCGGCGGCGTCAAGATCTGTCTCGCCAAGGCGGTCAACGACCCCAAGTCCCATCTGAAGCTCCCGGCCGGTGAGAGCGTCGTCAAGGGCGAGCAGGCCCTCGCGTTCGTACGCACCCGGCACAGCTTCGGCAACGAGAGCGACCTCGACCGGATCAAGCAGCAGCAGCAGTTCATCGGCTCGATGATCCGGCAGATGAAGTCGGACGACACCCTGGGCAGCCCGACCAAGCTCTACGGGCTCGCGGACGCGGCGACCAAGGCGCTCACCGTCGACTCGGGGATAGGAAGTATCAAGAAGCTGACCGACCTCGCCCAGGTCCTCGGCAAGATCGACGCCAAGAACATCACCTTCACCACGCTGCCCGTCATGGACAACCCGGCCGAGGGCAAGAACCACATCACGGTGGTGCCGGATCCGTCGAAGGCCGAGCCGCTGTTCGCGATGATGCGCGCCGACACCTCGCTCACCGAGGTGAAGAAGAAGGAGGCGCAGTCCAAGAGCGCGGCCGCCGCCGAGGAGGCCGCCCGGCTCAACGGCCCGCGCGCCAAGAACTCCGACGTACGGGTCACCGTGCTCAACGGCGGCGCGCTGGCGGGCTCCGCCAGCTCGATGCTCACCTGGCTCCAGAACCAGCAGGGCGTACTCAAGTCGAGCAACGGCGCGAACGCACCGCAGAAGGTGCCCGCCACCGTCCTCGCGTACGCGCCGAACCAGGCCGACCAGGCCCGCAAGCTCGCGGATCTGCTCGGCCTGCCCGCCGCGGCCCTGAAGCCGGGCACGAAGGACGCCGTGGGGAAGGAGCCGATGGTGCTGACCCTCGGGCCCGACTTCAAGGAGGCGGGAACACCCATCGGCCCCCCGGCCAAGGCACCGGAGGGCATCCAGAAGGTCGAAGCCGACAAGTCGGTGTGCGCGAAATAGCGAACTGGCGAAGTAGCGAAGTAGCGAAGTAGCGAAGTAGCAGACTCATGGCCCGTCCGGGCCTCAGGGGGAGTCTGAACAACAGGGGGGTATCGGGGTGGGGAAGAACAGCGTGCGCGGGGAGGGGACGCACGGCCGTGTCGAGCACGCGGGCGAACTCGGCTGGGACGAGAGCCTGTACGAGAACGACGCGTCCGGCACGTCCAACGCGTCCAACGCGTCCAACGCGTCCGGCAGTACCGCGACGGACGAGAATCCGGGCGTGCCCGGCCTGTCCGGCGCGCCCGGGAAGTCCGGCGGTGCGGGGGGAACCGGCGGACCGGGGGAATCCGGCCGGGGGCGCCGGGGCAGGGGCGGGCGGCGCAGACGGGGTACACGCACGTACCGCATACTGAAATGGACCGCGATCACGCTCGCGGTCCTCATGGTCGGCACGGCCGGCGCCGGCTACCTGTACTACCAGCACCTCAACAACAACATCCGCAAGGGCGATCGCAGCGCCGGCGGCAGCGACGCCAAGAAGGCCGCGCCGAACGCCGCGGGCCAGACCCCGCTGAACATCCTCCTGATCGGCTCCGACAGCCGGAACACCGACGCCAACGTCGCGCTCGGCGGCGCCAGGGAGAACCGCGGCAGCGCTCCGCACGCGGACGTGCAGATGCTGCTCCACGTCTCCGCCGACCGCAAGAACGCCTCGGTCGTGAGCATCCCGCGCGACACCCGGGTGAACATCCCCGAGTGCAAGGACCCCGACACGAACAAGGTCAACGCGCCCACCAACAACCTCATCAACGAGGCGCTCGGGCGCGGCGGCGCGGGCTGTGTCCTGGACACCTGGGAGAAGCTCACCGGCATCTACATCGACCACTGGATGATGGTCGACTTCGCCGGTGTCGTCGCGATATCGGACGCGGTGGGCGGCGCCGACGTCTGCGTGAAGCAGAACATCGACGACCATCCGACCACGCTCCAGCCGGGCGGCTCGCACCTCCACATGACCGCGGGCAAACACACCGTCAAGGGCGAGCAGGCCCTCCAGTGGCTGCGCACCCGGCACGCCTTCGGCAGCGACATCGCCCGCTCCGAGGCACAGCACATGTACATGAACTCGGTGATCCGCAACCTCAAGGACCAGAACGCGTTCACCGACACGGGCCGTCTCATGGACATCGCCGAGACGGCCACCAAGTCGCTCCAGGTGTCCTCGGAGCTCGGCACCGTCAAGAAGCTGTTCGACCTGGGCATGGAGCTCAAGGACATCCCCATGGACCGCATCAACATGCTGACCATGCCGCGGCTGCCCGACCCCAAGGACCCGGACGCCCACGTGGTGCCGGACACCGCCAGGGCGGACGCGCTGTGGGCGATGCTGCGCGACGACAAGCCGCTGGACGGCAAGGACGACGGCAAGCCCGCGGCGTCGCCCTCCAGCAGCCCCGGCCCGGCCGCCGGCGCCCCCGCCTCGCTCGCGGTGACCGTGGTCAACGGCACCGGCACCGGCGGCCGTATCGCGGCCAAGGGCCGGGCCACCGAAGTGGTCACCGCCCTCAAGGCGAAGGGCTTCGCCCAGGCCGTGACGGGCTCCAGCGACCCGGCCGCCGCCAGCGAGGTCGACTACCCCAAGGGCGCGGGCGCGCAGGGCAAGGCGGACGCCGAGTCGGTCGCCACCGCCCTCGGTCTGCCCATCAGCGCGGTCAAGGCGTCCGACGTCAAGGCCCTGACCCTGGTGGTCGGCGGCGACTGGCGCACCGGCGCGAGCTACCCCAAGAAGGACCCCAAGGCCTCCGACCCGCTCAAGGACACCGAGACGGTCAACGGAGCCGACAAGGGCGTCTGCATGGAGGTGTACGCGCCCTACCGCTTCTAGCTCGCGGACGGACGAGACGGGGCGTACGCGACAGGGGGCGCCCGGTGCTGCACGGCACCGGGCGCCCCCTGTCGTTCGTTCCGTACGCGTTACACGGATTACACGGACGTGGTCCGCACGGCCGGGCGGCGGCTCGCGATGACCTTGCGCGCCAGCGCCTTCGGGCTGGTGAGGAAGCCGAAGCCCCACGACATGTGCATGGTGGCGAGCGCCACCGGGATCTGCGCGCGGGCCTTGAGCGAGAGCCCCTTGCCCGCCGGCAGCGAACCCGCGGCGATCGCGGCCAGGTAGCCGGCCGGGACCACGAAGCCCCACGGCGTGACCAGCGCGCCCACCACGACGCCCGCGGCGATCGCGCAGACGGCGGTCGGCGGTGCGAGGTAGCGCAGATTGATGGAGCCCTCGTGGTAGCGGGCCACCACATGGCGCCAACGCCCGTAGTCCTTGTACTGCTTGGCGAGCGCCTTCACCGAAGGGCGGGGCCGGTACTGGACCTTGAGCTCGGGCGAGAACCAGATGAGACCGCCGGCCTCCCTGATCCGGAAGTTCAGCTCCCAGTCCTGGGCGCGGATGAACTCCTCGTTGTAACCGCCCTGTTGTTCGAGGGCCTCGCGGCGGAAGACACCCAGATACACGGTTTCGGCGGGGCCGGCCTGACCGCCGGTGTGGAAGGCCGCGTTGCCGACGCCGATCTTCGAGGTCATCGCGGCGGCCACCGCGTCCTCCCAGGCGTTCTCGCCCTCGGCGTGCATGATGCCGCCGACGTTCATCGCGCCGGTCTCCTCCAGGAGGCGCACGGCGGTGGCGATGTAGTTCTGCGAGAGCATGCCGTGGCCGTCGACGCGTACCACGATCGGGTGGCGTGAGGCCTTGATGGCGGCGTTCAGGGCCGCGGGCGTGCGGCCGGTGGGGTTGGGCACGGTGTGGACGCGGGGGTCTTCGCGCACCAGCTCGGCGGCGATCTCGTCGGTGCGGTCCGTGGACGGCCCGAGCGCGATCACCACCTCCATCTCGCCCGCGTACTCCTGTTCCAGGATGTGACGGACCGAGTTGCGCAGATGCCGCTCCTCATTGAGAACCGGCATGATCACGGAAACAGCAGGCGTGGCGTTCATCGGTGGTCACGTTACCGCGAACGGGGGACAAGGTCGCGCGGCGGCCGGGCGGTGCGCGGGGTAGCTGATCGTATGGGCCTACGGTGCTCACGATCCCCCTGTCGCACCCGCGGAGGTCCCCCGTGCCCACGCCGCCCCGCCCGCGCCCCGTACGACCCGGAAAGCCCCGCAGCAGACAGCAGGACGAGCGCCCCCGCTGGGGCATGCGGCTCGCGACCACCTTGTCCGTCCTGGTGCTCGGTGCGGGCGGGGTCGGGCATGCGGTGGTGACCAGCCTGGACGGCGGAATCGGCCGGGTGGACCCGTTCCGCGACATGAAGAACCGGCCGCAGGGCAGCCGGGGCACCAACATCCTCCTCGTGGGCACCGACGGGCGGGACAGGATCACGCCCGAGGAGAAGCAGAAGTACCGGCTCGGCGGGGCGCCCTGCCACTGCACGGACACGATCATGATGGTGCACGTGTCGGCGGAGCGGGACCGGGTCAGCGTGGTGAGCCTGCCGCGCGACTCCTACGCCGAGGTCCCCGAGCACACCGACGAGGCGACCGGCGAGAAGCACGCCCGGCACCCGGTGAAGCTGAACGCGGCCTACGCCGAGGGCGGGCCCTCGCTCACCGTGCGTACCGTCGAGGACATGACGGGCCTGAAGATCGACCACTACCTGGAGGTCGACTTCACCAGCTTCATGAAGACCGTCGACGTGGTCGGCGGCGTGCAGATCTGCACGGCCCGCCCCATGAAGGACTCCTACACCGGGCTCGACCTCGCGGCCGGCACCCACCAGCTGGGCGGTGGCGAGGCGCTCCAGTACGTGCGCTCCCGGCACACCGACGGCTCCGCCGACCTCGGCCGGATGCAGCGCCAGCAGCGCTTCCTCGCCGCGCTCATCGAGAAGGCGACCAGCAACGGGGTGCTCCTGAACCCGGTGAAGTTCCGCGAGGTCGCCTCCTCCCTGCTCTCCTCGGTACGGGCCGACGAGGGCTTCGGGATGGAGGAGATGCTGAGCTTCACCGCCGCGATGAAGGGGTTCTCGCCCTCCTCGTCGGACTTCACGACGGTGCCGCTCGGACAGCTCGGCCTCCAGGTCAAGGGCGTCGGGTCGACCGTGAAGTGGGACGACGCGAAGGCGAAGAAGCTGTTCGAGCTGCTGCGCGACGACAAGCCGCTGGCCCCGCACGCCCCGCCGAAGCCGGAGGCGCCGAAGCCCGCGGCGCCGAAGCCCGCGGCCCCCGGGGCCGCGAAGGACGCCAAGCCGCCGCAGAAGGAGCCGGGCGCGGTGGTCGAGGTCGCCCCCGAGCAGATCAGGGTGCAGGTCTACAACGGGACCCGCACCGACGGGCTCGGGCGCCGGGTCGACGACGCGCTGTACGCCACCGGGTTCAGGACCAGCCGGGCCCCGCGGGCCAGCGCCAATCTCGACATGCACCGCACGCTGAT
The DNA here is from genome assembly GCF_036014195.1 of Streptomyces sp. NBC_00442. Lineage (NCBI taxonomy): Bacteria > Bacillati > Actinomycetota > Actinomycetes > Kitasatosporales > Streptomycetaceae > Streptomyces > Streptomyces sp. NBC_00442. The sequence goes on along the minus strand of NZ_CP107918.1, from coordinate 4,661,735 downwards.
CGAGTACGACCCGCGCTGGGACCGCTCGGCGAAGTCCCTCGCGCTCGCCCTTCCGGGCAGCGAGCTGCGCCCGGTCAAGGGGCTCGGCGCCACGATGAAGGTGACGGCGGGCGCCGATTTCAAGGACGTCGTGCCGGTGCGCGCCGAGGAGCAGCCCCAGGGCGACTTCGGCACGGTGACCGGCGACCGGGTGGTCTGCCCCTGAGCCGCGGCCCCGGGATGCTCAGTCGTCCAGGCCCTCAGCGGCGCGCTTCTCCCGCAGGTCCATGATCGCGCGGCGCCGGGCGAGCCGGTGGGTGCGGCGGATCTGGGCCTCCTGGTAGCGGCGCTCGTCGCGCTCGGTCTCGGGGAGCACCGGCGGCACCGGGCGGGGCTTGCCGTCGGCGTCGACGGCCGCGAAGACGAGGTAGGCGGAGCCCACCTGCTGGGCCGGGGTCGACTCGTTCCAGCGCTCGGCGAGGACCCGTACGCCGACCTCCATGGAGGACCGGCCCGTCCAGTTGACCTGCGCCTTCACATGCACCAGGTCGCCGACCCTGACCGGCATGAGGAACGCCATCTCGTCCATGGAGGCGGTGACGGCCGGCCCGCCCGAGTGGCGGCCCGCGACCGCGCCCGCGGCGTCGTCCACCAGTTTCATGATCACGCCACCGTGGACCGTGCCGAGGAGGTTGGTGTCGTGGCTGGTCATGATGTGGCTCAGGGTGGTTCGGGAGGCCGAGGTCGGCTTGCCCGGAAGATCAGTCATGCGTACCACTTTAGGCGTCGTACGATTTCCGGCTCATTGCATCAGCCTTGCAACAGCCCTGCTCCGAAATCCACCCTGCCCTGTCAGCGACGGGGTACCTCCGTGCATGCTGGACGGCATGAACGATTGGCCCGACGCCGGCAGTGGCAATGCCCGCGGAACCGGTGACCGCGACGCCTACGGCCGCGGCAGCTCCGCCGCGCAGCCCGAGGGCGCGCGCCGGATGCGGCACGTCCAGCGACCCGTCCCCCAGCAGCAGCCCGCCTACGACGACGGCTACGGACAGCCCCAGTACGGCCAGGGCGGCGTGCCCGGACAGGGTTCGTACGACAGTGGCTACAGCGAGGGCCACGTCTACGGCAACCCCGCGGGCCGGGGTCCGGCGGGCCCCGGCGGTCCCGGCGGGCCCGGTGGCGGCGGGAGCGGCCGCAGGCAGGGCGCCGCGCCGCCGAACTGGCGCAAGCGCATCACGGTCGGCGTCCTGTCCCTGGTCGTCGTGCTCCTGGTCACGTCGGTCGCCACGTACTTCTGGGCGGACGGCAAGGTGCGCCGCGAGGTCGACCTGTCCAAGGTCATAGACCGGCCCGACGGGGGCAAGGGCACCAATTACCTGATCGTCGGCTCCGACTCCCGCGACGGCATGTCCGCCGACGAGAAGAAGAAGCTGCACACCGGCTCGGCAGAGGGCAAGCGCACGGACTCGATGATCCTTCTGCACACCGGCGACAACGGGAACACGATGGTGTCGCTGCCGCGCGACTCGTGGGTGACGATTCCGAGCTTCAAGGGCTCGGACTCCGGAAAGACGTTCCCGTCCAAGGGCAAGGACAAGCTGAACGCGGCATTCTCCATCGACGGCCCGGAACTCCTCGTCCGCACCATCGAGGCCAATACCGGTCTGCACATCGACCACTACGCGGAAATCGGCTTCGCGGGATTCGCGAACATCGTGGACGCGGTCGGCGGCGTGGACATCGACATTCCGCAGGACATCAAGGACAAGGACTCCGGCGCGGACTTCAAGAAGGGCAAGCAGACCCTCGACGGTCAGCAGGCGCTCGCGTTCGTACGCAACCGCCACGGATATGCCGCGGGCGACCTGGAGCGCACGAAGAACCAGCAGAAGTTCCTCTCCGCGCTGGCCAGTCAGACGGCGACGCCGACGACCCTGCTGAATCCCTTCAAGCTGTATCCGGTGATGGGCGCGGGCCTCGACACCCTGATCGTCGACAAGGACATGAGCCTGTTCGACCTCGGCTCGATGTTCTGGGCGATGAAGGGCATCACCGGCGGCGACGGCATCTCGATGAACATGCCGGTGGCGGGCGACGGACCGCAGACCTCGTTGCTCTGGGACAAGCCGAAGGTCACGCAACTGGTGAACGAGCTGAAGAACGACGACGCGGTGACGGTCAAGTAAGCCGATCCGCACGGTATTTGGGCCCGGCCCGCCGCATTCCGATGCGGCGGGCCGGGCCTTTTCCTGCACGTGGAACGCCCTGCGGTGCGCACACATGACATGCCTCACAGGGAAACCACAGGGTCCGAGGGCAACTGTCCCTTTTCGTCCCGATTAATTCCCACGGAGCGCTACGTACCGCTTTCACACCCCGGACCAACTGCCTTTCCTCGCCCCAAGAGCAGCCATACGATCACTGCCGTCGGCGCTGCGTGAAATCGACCGCCGCGCCGACGACACAGCCTTTCGGACCCAGAAAAAGGGCTCACTTGAATATCCGTCGCATTCTCGCCACCACCGTCGCCGCCGCCGTGACCGCCCCGGCCGTGCTGCTCTCGGTGTCTCCCGCGTCCGCCGCCGAGGCGAAGCCCGCGGCGCAGTCGCAGAAGTCCACGTACGCCGAACTGACGAAGGCCGCCGCCGACGCGGCGAAGGCCTACGACACCGCTCTCCAGGCCGACAACGCCCAGCAGGCCGTCCTCGACAAGCTGATGCGCATCGACGCCCCCGAGGCCAAGCCGTTCCGTGACGCCGACGCCGCCGCCGACAAGGCCAAGACCGCGAAGGACACCGCCGACAAGGCGGTGACCGGCGCGAAGGCCAAGCTCGACGGGCTCCCCGACACCGCGACCGCGGAGGAGAAGGCGGCCGCGCAGAAGGCCGTCACCGACGCCGAGGCCACCGCCAAGGACGCCGCGGCGGCTCTGACGACGGCCGACGCGAAGAAGAAGACCGAGCAGCGCGCCCTCGAGGACCTCCGGGTGGAGGCCCTGCGCAAGGGCAACGCGGCGACCAAGGCCAAGAAGGACGCCGAGAAGGCCAAGAAGGACGCCGACGCGGCGCTCAAGGCCGCCGGGGAGTGCGTCTGGCTGCCCAAGCTGTCCTCCCAGCTGAAGGGGCTGCCGGCGCAGGTCGTCGCGGGCTCCGCGGTCGACTTCTCGTTCCAGGTGTCCAACGGCACCGACCGCACGCTGGACCTGAACCCGCTGTTCTTCGTCCACACCGCGCAGGCCAAGGCGCAGTGGCTGGACGGTTCGGTGTGGAAGGAGCTCGACGACGAGCCGGCCCACGTCGCGTCCCAGAAGGGCGTGAAGCCGGGCTCCGCGATCGAGGTGAAGGTCCGCCTGACGGTCGACGCCAAGGCCAAGGCGGGCGAGGGGTTCTCCCAGATCGCGGGCGACGCCTCCGACGCGTACAACCCGTGTGTGCTCGGCCCGATGAAGCTGTACAAGTTCAAGGTGCTGCCCGCCGGCAGCAAGCCGGACAGCGACGCCGCGAAGCCGCAGCCGGTCGAGGACAAGGACAAGGACAAGGACCGTCCGAAGCCGGCCGCCGCGAAGCCCGCGGGCGGCGGCTCGACGCCGACCGCCCAGGGCGGCGCGGCAGCGACCCCGCTGGCCACCAGCGGGGCGCTGGCCAACACCGGCTCGTCCTCCGCGATGCCCCAGCTCGCCCTCGCGGGCGGCGCGGCCCTGGTCCTCGGCGCCGGCGCGGTCCTGTTCACCCGCCGCCGCAAGTCCGCCGACCGCACCTGACGCCCCACCCCAGCCGAAGGGCCCGCACCCGTGTCATGCACCGGGTGCGGGCCCTTCTTCAACTCCAGTGTGGTTGGGGCACGTTGACGCGTGTCGCGGTGGGCAGGGTTTCTACCCGACAACGCGAATACGGGCGATGCACCATGGACCGGTCGCCTCCGGCCGCCCTACCGTCCTCGTAGCGGCAGGCAACGGCCCTGCGGCCGAGGAGGGGAACCATGGCGCGCGAGGAATTGACCCGCCTCACCGGCAAGGTCGGTGGACCCGACTGTGACGACGACGACTGCCCGAATGTGTACCGGACGAAGAACGGCTCATTCGTTGTCCAGGGGGATGTGTCCGCCGCGTTCTCACCCCCTGACGGCGAGGCCTTGGTGGAAATCCCGGAACACATTCTGAGGGAGGCGGTCCGTGCTCTTGGATGGTGAAGACTGGCGTAGGTTCTTCGACGCCTTCGAGCAGGAAGCGTGGCGATTCGAGGCGCAGCCCACCTACACCATGCCCAGAGAGCAAGAGAACGTGGCCCGCTTCCTCCGCGGAGAGGACATGCCCACCGGGCACAATGCCCGTTGGCATGAGCGGGTACGCGGATATGTCCGATCCGGCCGGCGCATCGGCCGAGTCCGCGTCGTACGCCAGCCGCTCACCGAATATCAGCGGTACCAATTCGCTTGGGGCATCCCCGGCAACATCGCGGCGGGAGAAGAAATCCGAGTCCTGGACGTGACGCGGGGAACGCACGGCCTCCCGCTCTCCGGCCGTGACTGGTGGATGTTCGACGCGACCCGTATCGCCCATTTGAATTTCCGGCCGGACGGCACCCAGATCAATCGCGAGACCTACGAGGGCGACCCCGCCCCCTACAGGGAGTGGCAGCGGATCGCGTTGGAGCACGCCATGTCCTTCGAGGAGTACGTGAAGGGCCTTGACGTTCGACCCTGAACAGCTGGGCCGGTCCAAGGCCGACTTGGCTGAGACACTCCGCGCCCTGCGCAAGCGAGCCGGCCGCACACAGGTCTGGCTCGCTCGGCGCTGCAACATGTCCCAAACCAAGCTCAGCAACGTGGAGACCGGCCGGATCACACCGGGCCTTGTCGACGTCGAGTTGATCCTTCGAGCCCTCGACGCGCCCCCGGAGCTCGTATCGCAGGCAACCGCCCTCGCACGCCTCGCCCACACGGAATGGCAGGGCAAGCGGGCGTCGTGGCGCAGAGGGCTGGAGAAGCGGCAGGCCGAGCTGGCCGGCCTGGAGGCAGAGGCGACAACACTCCGCTACTTCCTGCCCGCGATGGTGACCGGGCTCCTCGCCACGCCTGAGTACATCAGGGCGAGCCTGGGGCACTCGCCCGTGGACACGTCCAAAACGGTGGCAAGGAAGCTGGAGCGTCAAGCAGTCCTGTACGAGGGCTCCAAGCGATTCACCTTCCTGCTGACGGAACAGGCCGCGAAATGGCCAATACTGCCGCCCGCAGGGATGGCCGCTCAGCTCGACCACCTGGTCTCGCTGTCCCGTCTGCCGAATGTCCATATCGGCGCCATTCCCCTGGGGACCACTGCCACGCGCGGCCCCATGAACACCTTCACGGTCTATGACCGGCGAATCGTGACCGTCGAGACTTTCACGGGCCGAATCGTTTTCCAAGACGCCCGGGACATCGCCGAACACCGTGAACTCTTCGCCCTGTTCGAGAGTCACGCCCTCTTCGACGATGAAGCAAGGTCGACCCTCGGGGAATGGGCAGCCACCTGCCGATCAGGATCGTTTACCCCGCAACACGAATAATCGCTGGGTGAAACCATTTCCAGGCCGAGAATGGTCGGGCAGTGAAGATGCCATCGATGAGGGGATGCCATGACCGATCCGATCCCGTACCCGCAACCTCCGGTAGAACTTCCCGGCGCGGTCGAGGCGTACGTGTACGACTGCGCTCCCGACCGCACCTGCGGGGTGTGCGTGGCCCTGGCGGGGGAATTGCGTGCGGCCAGGGCGGCCAGTAAGTGGAGCGCGGCGTACGACGCGGCGGCGGAAATCCGGAACCACCCCCACGGGAGGCGGGGGAAGTGATGGGGACGCAGGAGTGGCGCGACGCCTGGGTGCGGGCGGAGTGTGCTGCGGACACGCTCGGGGAAGCTCTCGACGGCATGGGCGCGGGGGCCGCGCAGACCGCGCGTCCGCGGCCCCTGGTGAGCCGGAAGGGGACCGCCTGGGTCGACGTGGGACAGCTCCCCGCGCACCTGGCCGAACGGGTCGCCGAGGTGATCCGGGCCGGGACCCGCGACCGCGCCGGCCGTCCTGGCCCGTGAAGCGACCGCCGGGCCCGGGGACGCGAACGGCCCCCGGCGCGGGGCCGGGGGCCGTTGCGTCGGGGCGGAACGCTACGGCAGGTTGCGCGACATCACGATGCGCTGGACCTGGTTCGTGCCCTCGTAGATCTGCGTGATCTTGGCGTCGCGCATCATCCGCTCGACCGGGTAGTCGCGGGTGTAGCCGTAGCCGCCGAGGAGCTGGACGGCGTCGGTGGTGACCTCCATGGCGACGTCGGAGGCGAAGCACTTCGCCGCGGCGCCGAAGAACGTCAGGTCCGAGTCGAGGCGTTCGGACTTGGCGGCGGCCGCGTAGGTGAGCTGACGGGCGGCCTCCAGCTTCATGGCCATGTCGGCCAGCATGAACTGGATGCCCTGGAAGTCGGCGATCGGCTTGCCGAACTGCTTGCGCTCCTGGACGTAGCCCTTGGCGTAGTCGAGGGCGCCCTGCGCGATGCCGAGGGCCTGGGCCGCGATGGTGATGCGGGTGTGGTCCAGGGTCTTCATGGCGGTCGCGAAGCCCGTGCCCTCCTCGCCGATCATGCGGTCGAGGGGGATGCGGACGTTGTCGAGGTAGACCTCGCGGGTCGGCGAGCCCTTGATGCCGAGCTTCTTCTCGGGGGCGCCGAAGGAGACGCCCTCGTCCGACTTCTCCACGACGAAGGCGCTGATGCCCTTCGACCGCTTCTCGGGGTCGGTCACGGCCATGACCGTGTAGTACTCGCTCTCGCCGGCGTTGGTGATCCAGCGCTTCACGCCGTTGAGGACCCAGAAGTCGCCGTCGCGGACGGCCTTGGTCTTCATGCCGGCCGCGTCGGAACCCGCGTCGGGCTCGGAGAGGCAGTACGAGAACATGCCCTCGCCCTTGGCGAGCGGGCCCAGGTACTTCTTCTTCAGCTCCTCGGAGCCGGACAGGATCACCGGGAGCGAGCCGAGCTTGTTGACGGCCGGGATGAGGGAGGAGGAGGCGCAGACCCGCGCGACCTCTTCGATCACGATGACCGTCGCGAGGGCGTCGGCGCCCGCGCCGCCGTACTCCTCCGGCACGTGCACGGCGTGCAGGTCGTTGGCGACCAGCGCGTCGTGCGCCTCCCGGGGGAAGCGCGCCTGCTCGTCGACCTCGGCCGCGAACGGGCCGATCTTGGCCTCGGCGAGCGAGCGGATGGCGTCGCGGAGCATGTCGTGCTCCTCGGACGGGCGGTACAGGTCGAAATCCGAGTTGCCAGCCGTTCCGGCCAAGGTTTCTCACTCCCCAAGGGACGCTAACTACCGTTAAGTAACCTAATTTTAGGGGGCAGGTGGCCCCCAGGCATACGTGAGCTTGGTGACAGCCCGGAAAAAGCGCTCCGGCCGGGCCCGACTATGCTCGGGCAGCGCGTTTGACGCCGCCCGAGCCCGCCCTTCGAGCCCGCCTCCCGAGCCCGTACTTCCAGGAGCACCGCATGGCCCTCAAGATCACTGTGATCGGCACCGGATACCTCGGGGCCACCCATGCCGCGGCCATGGCGGAGCTCGGGTTCGAGGTGCTCGGTCTCGACGTGGTGCCCGAGAAGATCGAGATGCTCGCGCAGGGGCGCGTCCCCATGTACGAGCCCGGTCTCGAAGAGCTGCTGCGCAAGCACGTGGCCGGCATCGAGGGATCGACGGGCCGGCTGCGCTTCACGACCTCGTGGGAGGAGGTCGGCGCGTTCGGCGACGTGCACTTCGTCTGCGTGAACACCCCGCAGAAGCACGGCGAGTACGCCTGTGACATGAGCTACGTCGACTCCGCCTTCGGCTCGCTCGCCCCGCACCTCGCGCCGGGCGCACTCGTCGTGGGCAAGTCCACGGTGCCGGTCGGCTCGGCCGCCCGGCTCGCGGCCGTGCTCGGCGAGGGCGTGGAGCTGGCCTGGAACCCGGAGTTCCTGCGCGAGGGCTTCGCCGTCGACGACACCCTGCACCCGGACCGGCTCGTCGTCGGCGTCGAGAGCGAGCGCGCCGAGAAGCTGCTGCGCGAGGTGTACGCGGGACCGATCGGCGAGGGCTCGCCCTTCGTGGTGACCGACTTCCCGACCGCCGAGCTGGTCAAGACCGCCGCCAACTCCTTCCTCGCCACCAAGATCTCGTTCATCAACGCCATGGCCGAGGTGTGCGAGGCCGCCGACGGCGACGTGGTGAAGCTCGCGGAGGCGCTCGGCCACGACGAGCGCATCGGAAAGAAGTTCCTGCGGGCCGGCATCGGCTTCGGCGGGGGCTGCCTGCCCAAGGACATCCGGGCGTTCATGGCGCGGGCCGGCGAGCTCGGGGCCGACCAGGCACTGACGTTCCTGCGCGAGGTCGACTCGGTCAACATGCGCCGGCGCGGCCACATGGTGGAGCTGGCCCGCGAGGCGGTGGGCGGCGAGACGTTCCTCGGCAAGCGCGTCGCGGTCCTCGGCGCCACGTTCAAGCCGGACTCCGACGACGTACGGGACTCCCCCGCGCTGAACGTCGCCGGGCAGATCCACCTCCAGGGCGGCCAGGTCACCGTGTACGACCCCAAGGGCATGGACAACGCCCGCCGGCTCTTCCCGACGCTCGGCTACGCACCGACCGCGCTCGACGCGGTGCGCGGCGCCGATGTCGTGCTGCACCTGACCGAGTGGCGCGAGTTCCGCGACCTCGACCCCGCCGAGCTGGCCGCGGCCACGGCGTCCCGGATCATCCTGGACGGGCGCAACGCGCTCGACCCGGTCAAGTGGCGGGACGCCGGATGGACCTACCGCGCGATGGGTCGCCCGCGCGCCTAGGTCCCCTCGTCCGGATCGTGCCGGCTCCGCGGCGCGGTCACGGGCCGTCGAGCTCCTCGATGGTGGCGCTCGACGGGGCCCTGCGGGCCGCCGTCGCACGGGCGCCGAACTCCGCGTCCCGCACCACACGCACGAGGTTGTCCCAGGTCAGCGCCGCGATCTCGGACTCGCTCCAGCCCCGGTCGAGCAGCTCCGCGATCAGGTTCGGGTAGCACGAGGCATCTTCGAGGCCCGTGGTGCGCGGGGCGCCGGTGGTCAGACCGTACGTTCCCGAGAGACCCACGTGGCTCGCGCCCGCCACGTCCCGCACCCGCTCGATGTGATCGGCGACGTCCCGCACGGAGACGGCCGAACCGCTCCGCTCGATCTGCTCGGGGGCGAAGCTCACCAGGCACACCCCGCCGTGCGCACCGAGCGCGGCGAGCAGCTCGTCACTGGCGTTCAGCGGATGCCGGGTCAGCGAGGACGCCGCCGAACGCGAGAGCAGCGCCGGCGCCGTGGACGCGTCGAGGGTGCGGCGCCAGGTGCCTTCGGTGGAGCCGGACAGGTCGAGCAGTATCCCCAGCCTGTTCGCCTCGCGCACCACTTCGAGGCCGAAGCGGCTCAGGCCCGGCTCGGTCCAGCGGGTACCCGGGCCCAGTGCGAGGGCCCGTACCCCGAGGACGTGGTACGACCGCAGCGTGCCCAGCGAATCGCCGAGTGCGTGTGCGGCCACCGGCCCGAGGAACGAGGCGATGCGGCCGCAGTTACGGGCGTCGGCGAGGTCGCCCGCGGTCAGCGCGAGGCGCAGCCACTGGGGGCAGGAGGCGACCAGCGAGCGGATCCGGTCGAGGCGCTCCAGGGTGGCGCCGGCCGGGTCGGTGCCGTCGGCCTCGGCGGTCAGCGCCCAGAACTGCGCACCGACGCCGCCGGCCCGCAGTCGCGGGATGTCCGTGTCGAGCGCGCTCTCGCCGACCTCCAGGTCGTGCCAGGGGGTCAGCGCGAGTGCCTTCGCCAGGGTGTTGTGCCCGTCGGCCACGGGGTGCGCGGCGAGCAGCGCACGGGCTCGGTCCAGACCCTCGTCGTGGTCCGGTACGGGTTCCGGTCCGGGTATCGGGACGGGCGGGGTGGAGGTCGGCTGATCGAGCTCGCCGATCGCCGAGGTGTCCTGGGGGTCGTCCTGCAGATCTGCCATGACGGGCTCCCGGTATCGGCGGTGACGGCAGTATCGACACCGTTTCACGGGGCGCCGGTGGGGTCGCGACGAACGAAGCGTTCGGGGGACCCGCCCGCCCGAGGCACCCCGCGGCCCCCAGCCCCCTGGGGCTCCGCCCCAGACCCCGGTTCGCGCCTTAAGGGCGCTCGTCCTCGAACTCCCCCAAGGCCTTAGGGGCCAGGGGGGACCCCCATGACGGGCTGAGGGTGCCCATGCTGCCCGGCACCGGATGGCTGAGGGGCGCGGGGAACTGCGCGAGAAGCGGGCACGGCCCGCACACGAAAGCGGGTTTTAGGGGCGCGGGGAACTGCGCATAACAGCTCGCCGCGCCCCGCGGGGCTACGCGTCCAGGGACGCCCGCGTCGCGTTCGACGGACCCCGCAGGGGGCGGAGCTCCCTCGATACCGATTCCGCGTCCCGCAGCACCCGCACCGCGTTCGACCACGTCAGCTTCGCCAGGTCCGCGGAGGACCAGCCCCGGGAGAGCAGCTCGGCCACCAGGTTCGGGTAGCCGGATACGTCGTCGAGGCCGGACGGGGTGAAGGCCGTGCCGTCGAAGTCGCCGCCGATGCCGATGTGGTCGACGCCCGCGACCTCCCGCATGTGGTCGAGGTGGTCCGCGACCGTCGCCGCCGTCGCGACCGGCCGCGGATTCGCCGCCTCGAACGCCTCGTGGAGCTTCATCGCCTCCGGCGACGTGTCGAGGTGGTGCAGCCCGTGCGCCCGCAGGTTCTCGTCCGCCGCCTGCGTCCACGCCACCGCCGCCGGCAGGATGAACTTCGGGACGAAGGTGGCCATGGCCACTCCCCCGTTGGCGGGCAGCTGCGCCAGCACGTCGTCGGGGACGTTGCGCGGGTGGTCGCAGATCGCCCGCGCGGAGGAGTGGGAGAAGATCACGGGCGCGACGGACGTCGACAGCGCGTCGCGCATCGTCGTCGCCGCCACGTGCGAGAGGTCGACCAGCATGCCGATGCGGTTCATCTCGCGGACCACCGCATGGCCGAACGGCGAGAGCCCGCCCACGTTCGGCACGTCCGTCGCCGAGTCCGCCCACGCCAGGTTGTCGTTGTGGGTGAGCGTCATGTAGCGCACGCCGAGCGCGTACAACGCCCGTAGCGTGGCCAGGGATTCGTTGATCGAGTGGCCGCCCTCGGCGCCCTTCAGGGAGGCGATGCGACCCTCGGCGCGCGCCGCCTCCATGTCGTCGGCGGTGAGCGCGGGCGCCAGGTCGCACGGATAGCGCGCGAGCATCTGGTCGACGCAGTCGATCTGTTCCAGGGTCGCGCTGACCGCCTCGTCGCCGGCCAAGTCGGTGCGTACGTACACGGACCAGAACTGCGCGCCGACGCCGCCCGACCGCAGCCGGGGGATGTCGGTGTGGGTGCGGCCGGTCAGGTCGGTCGCGATGTCGCAGCGGTCCAGGTCGTAGCGGACCTTCGCGCGCAGCGCCCAGGGCAGGTCGTTGTGGCCGTCGACCACGGGGTGGCGGGCGAGCAGGGCGCGGGCTTCGTCGAGATGCGTCGTGGCTTTGGTCATGGCACTCACTTTCCGAACCCGAAGGCGCCCGAACCCTCGACCTTCGTACGCAGCCGCTTGCCCTTCTCGGTGGCCTGGTCGTTGAGCTCCTGCTGGAACTCCCGCATGCGGGTGAGGAGTTCGGCGTCGTGCGTGGCCAGGATGCGGGCCGCGAGGAGGCCCGCGTTGCGCGCGCCGCCGACCGAGACGGTGGCCACGGGCACGCCGGCCGGCATCTGCACGATGGAGAGCAGCGAGTCCATGCCGTCGAGGTACTTGAGCGGGACGGGCACGCCGATCACCGGGAGCGGGGTGACGCTGGCGAGCATGCCCGGCAGGTGGGCGGCTCCCCCGGCGCCCGCGACGATCGCCTTGAGGCCGCGTCCAGCGGCCTCCTCGCCGTACGCGATCATCTCGCGCGGCATCCGGTGCGCCGAGACGACGTCGACCTCGTAGCGGATCTCGAACTCGTCGAGCGCCTTGGCGGCGGCCTCCATCACGGGCCAGTCGGAGTCCGAGCCCATGACGATTCCGACGAGGGGGCTGCTGGTGGTGGTCATTCGGTGATCGTTCCCCTGAGGTAGTCGGCTGCGTGACGGGCCCGCTCGCGGACCTGTGCGAGATCGTCGCCGTAGGTGTTCACGTGGCCCACCTTGCGGCCGGGCTTCACTTCCTTGCCGTACATGTGGATCTTGAGCTGCGGGTCGCGTGCCATGCAGTGCAGGTACGCGTAGTACATGTCCGGGTAGTCGCCGCCGAGGACGTTGCACATCACGGTCCACTTCGACCGCGGGCGCGGGTCGCCCAGGGGGAGGTCGAGGACGGCACGGACGTGGTTGGCGAACTGCGAGGTGATCGCGCCGTCCTGGGTCCAGTGGCCCGAGTTGTGCGGGCGCATGGCCAGCTCGTTGACGAGGACGCGTCCGTCACGCGTCTCGAAGAGCTCGACCGCGAGGTGGCCGACGACGCCCAGCTCGGAGGCGATGCGCAGGGCGAGCTCCTGCGCCTCGCCCGACAGCGCGTCGTCGAGGTCGGGCGCGGGGGCGATCACCGTGTCACACACGCCGTCGACCTGGACGGACTCCACGACGGGGTAGGCCACCGCCTGGCCGTGCGGCGAGCGGACGACGTTGGCCGCCAGCTCCCGCACGAAGTCCACCTTCTCCTCGGCGAGCACGTCGACGCCCGCCTTGAAGGCGTCCGCCGCGTCGGCCTCGGAGCGCACGAACCACACGCCCTTGCCGTCGTAGCCGCCCACCACCGTCTTGAGGATGACGGGGTAGCCCTCGCCCTCCTCGGCGAACCGCGTCACGTCGGCCGGATCGGCGACGATGCGGTGGCGGGGGCAGGGCGCGCCGATGGCACTGAGCCGGGCGCGCATCACCCCCTTGTCGTGGGCGTGCACCAACGCGTCGGGCCCCGGCCGGACGACGATGCCGTCCGCTTCCAGGGCCCGCAGATGCTCGGTCGGCACGTGTTCGTGATCGAAAGTGATCACGTCACAGCCGCGCGCGAAGTCACGCAGCGTGTCCAGGTCGCGATAGTCGCCGACGACGACCTCGCTCACCACCTGGGCCGCCGAGTCCTGCGGGGTGTCACTGAGGAGCTTGAATCTGATGCCGAGGGGGATGCCCGCCTCGTGGGTCATGCGGGCGAGCTGACCGCCGCCGACCATGCCGACTACCGGGAACGTCACGCCTCCAGGGTATCCGCCGCCCGCGCGCGCCCCGCCAGGGCCGGGTTCCGGGGGTCTTCGGGGGCTCGCACGGGGCACCGCGGCGAGGGGGTGGTTAGCATGGGCGGGTTGACTGGCACGAAAAGCACACCTACTCGGACGGGGCTGGGCGATCACCATGAGTGCACAGGGCGCGTCGCCATCGCGACTGCGACTGCTCGTCCGCGAGGTCGCCAAATTCGGCGCCGTGGGCGGTCTCGGGGTGCTCGTGAACATGGGCGCCTTCAACCTGCTGCGGCACGCGACCGACCTCCAGGTGGTGCGGGCCAGCCTGCTGGCCACCGCGATCGCGATCGCGTTCAACTACGTGGGCTTCCGCTACTTCGCCTACCGCGACCGCGAGAAGAGCGGCCGGGCCCGTGAGCTCACGCTGTTCCTGCTGTTCAGCCTGGTCGGCGCGGTGATCGAGAACGGCATCCTGTACGCGGCGACGTACGGGTTCGGCTGGAACAGCCCGTGGCAGAACAACTTCTTCAAGTTCCTCGGCATCGGGCTCGGCACCCTGTTCCGTTTCTGGTCCTACCGCACCTGGGTGTTCCGCGCACTCCCGGCCCGGGAGGCAGTACAGACGGCCGAATCGTTTCTCGACGCCCCCAGGCCCGCCGTCCCCGCCGAGCGCTGACCGGCTCCGCTGACCGGCTCCGCTGACCGCGTGCGCCGAGCGGGGCCCTTCGGCCCTCAGCGGATCGTCGTGGTGTCCTGCGGCTCCCGCCGCCCCCGCGCCTCCCGGCTCAGGAAGAGCGCGAACACCGCCGGCTGCTGCTGGAGCATTTCGAGCCGCCCGCCGTCGGCCTCCGCGAGGTCGCGGGCCACGGCGAGCCCGATCCCCGTGGAGTTGCGGCCGCTGATGGTCCGCTCGAAGATCCGCGCGCCGAGGTCGGGCGGCACCCCGGGACCCTCGTCGGTGACCTCGACCACGGCCTGGTTGCCGGTGACGCGGGTGCGCACCGCGACCGTGCCGCCGCCGTGCATCAGGGAGTTCTCGATCAGCGCGGCGAGCACCTGGGCGACCGCACCCGGGGTGCCGACCGCCTTGAGACCGGTCTTGCCGGAGCGCACGATGGCGCGGCCCGCGCTGCGATAGGCCGAGCGCCACTCCTCCAACTGCTGCTTGACGACCTCGTCGAGCGAGAAGACCACGGCCGAACCGGTGCGCGGATCACGGCTGTTGGTGAGCAGGCGCTCCACCACGTCGGTGAGCCGCTCGACCTGGGTGAGCGCGATCATGGCCTCTTCCTTGACCGTGTCGAGGTCGTCGGTGAGGGCGATCTCCTCCAGGCGCATGGAGAGCGCGGTCAGCGGCGTCCGCAGCTGGTGCGAGGCGTCCGCCGCGAGCCGGCGCTCCGCGGTGAGCATCCGGCCGATCCGGTCGGCCGACGAGTCGAGCACATCGGCGACCCGGTCGAGCTCGGGCACCCCGTACCGCTTGTGCCGCGGGCGCGGGTCGCCCGAGCCGAGCCGTTCGGCGGTCTCGGCGAGGTCGGTGAGCGGGGATGCCAGCTTGTTGGCCTGGCGCACGGCGAGGAGCACCGCGGAGACGATGGCGAGCAGGGCCACCGCGCCGATGATCAGCAGGGTGCGCCCGACCTCCTTGGTGACCGTGGAGCGGGGCTCCTCGACCAGGACGGACTCGCCGCGCTCCCCGGTGGCGGTGCCCTTGATGACGGTGCCCTCGGGCTTCTTGCCGAGCTCGATCACCGGGCGGCCCGGGATCGCGATGCGGGCGTACCGCTTGGGGTCGATCTGTTCGGCCAGCACCTGCGCGTTGACCGACTCCTTCGCCAGGGTGCGGCTGTCGACGACGGAGACCAGCCGCACCGCCTCGGAGTTGACGCTCTCCTGGGCGCTGCTGCTGATGGTCCGTGTCTCGACGATGACGAGGGAGACGCCGAAGACCGCGATCACCACGAGTACGACCGCGAGTGTGGAGTTGATCAGTCGACGGCGCATGGGCCCGGGTGCTCTAGCTCTTCTCGAAGCGGAAGCCGACTCCGCGGACGGTCGCGATGTAGCGCGGGTTGGCCGCGTCGTCGCCGAGCTTCTTGCGCAGCCACGAGATGTGCATGTCGAGCGTCTTGGTCGAGGACCACCAGGTGGTGTCCCAGACCTCGCGCATCAGCTGGTCGCGGGTGACGACCCGGCCGGCGTCCCGCACCAGGACCCGGAGCAGGTCGAACTCCTTGGCGGTGAGCTGGAGCTCCTCGTCGCCCATCCAGGCGCGGTGCGACTCGACGTCGATCCGCACACCGTGCGTGGCGGGCTGGGGCACCGGCTCGCTGGCCCCGCGCCGCAGCAGGGCCCGGACCCGCGCGAGGAGTTCGGCGAGGCGGAAGGGCTTGGTCACGTAGTCGTCGGCGCCGGCGTCGAGGCCGACCACGGTGTCGACCTCGTCGGCGCGGGCGGTGAGCACAAGGATGGGCACGGTGTGGCCTTCGGAGCGCAGCCTCCGGGCGACTTCGAGGCCGTCCATGCCGGGAAGCCCCAGGTCGAGCACGACCAGGTCGGCGCCCCCCTGCAGTCCGGCGTCGAGGGCGGTCGGGCCGTCCTCGCGGACTTCGACCTCGTAACCCTCCCTGCGCAGGGCGCGGGCCAGTGGCTCCGAGATGGACGCGTCGTCCTCGGCGAGCAGTACACGGGTCATGGGGGTGATGGTAGTCCGCGGCGACGGCAATCCGTCAGGTGATCCACCCGCCCTGCGGGTCTGTGGCGCGATCTTGTTTAACACCTTCGAATTAGGGTGAGCGGTTCCAGGAGAGCCTGTGATCCATCTCTCAAGTCCTTCCATATGCCGCAGTCTCGTGACGTATGGTGTCCCGACGCCTATAGCACTACTCGTGAACCTTTGGCCTGCTTGGCGCGCCAAGGTTCTCTTTTCTGCACAGGGCCGGCTTTGCCAGTCTTGAGTTCAGTGAATGACCTACGGGCCGGGCCCCAGCGCGAACCAGCGCACGGGGCGTGGATCCCGGTGTGGTCTGTCCTTACCGGCCTCCCCCACGGAGCCGGACCCCGAAGGCGTCGGGGGGACAGCCGCCATGCCGGTGCCGGCCTTCCCCCACCGGGCGCGATTCAACGCTCACGAAGCGCGCGTCCCGAGCAAGCAAGGATCGACCATGGCGTCCAGCCTGACGAAGGACTCCGCCAGTACCACTGGCACCGAGAAGACCTTCTTCGGCCACCCCCGCGGCCTGGCCACTCTGTTCATGACCGAGATGTGGGAGCGGTACAGCTTCTACGGCATGAAGGCCCTGCTCCCGCTGTACTTGATCGCGCCCGGTGGCCTTCACATGAACCCCACCACCGCCACCGCGATCTACTCCGTCTACATGGCGATGGTCTACCTCCTCGCCATGCCCGGCGGCTGGATCGCGGACCGCTTCTGGGGTCCGCGCAAGACGGTCGCGATCGGCGCCGGCATCGTCATCCTCGGCCACATCACGCTGGCGGTGCCCTCCACGCCCTCGTTCTTCGCGGGTCTCGTGCTCGTCGCGCTCGGCTCCGGCCTCCTGAAGGCCAACATCTCGACGATGGTCGGGCACCTCTACAAGGGTCCCGAGGACCCGCGCCGTGACGGTGGCTTCACGCTCTTCTACATCGGCATCAACATGGGTGCCTTCCTCGCCCCGCTGAGCATCGGCACCGTCGGCGAGAAGGTCAACTGGCACTTCGGCTTCACCCTCGCCGCGATCGGCATGGCACTGGGCCTGGCCCAGTTCATGCTCGGCTCCCGCCACCTGAGCGCGGAGAGCGACATCGTGTCGCAGCCCGTGACGCAGCAGGAGAAGCGGTCCGTGCTCCGCAAGGGTCTGATCTGGCTGATCATCGCCGCGGCCCTCTACATCGGTCTCGCCGTGACGGGGAACTTCGCCGACTGGGCGATGATGCCGATCACCATCGCCGGTCTGATCATCCCGATCGCCGTGCTGGCCCGCATGAAGCGCGACAAGGACCTCAGCGAGGTCGAGCAGTCCAAGCTCTCGGGTTACGTCTGGTTCTTCGTGGTCGCCGCCGTCTTCTGGATGATCTACGACCAGAACGGCTCGACGCTGTCGATCTTCGGCGAGAACTCGACCACCAACGACCTGCTCGGCTTCCACTTCCCGACGTCCTGGTACCAGTCGCTGAACCCGGTGTTCATCATGGCGCTGGCCCCGCTCGTGGCCTCGGGCTGGCTGTGGCTGAACAAGCGCGGCAAGGAGCCGAGCACGGCGGTGAAGTTCGCCTCCAGCCTCGCGCTGATCGGCATCTCCTTCGTCGTCTTCCTCATCCCGCTGGTCGACACCGCCAACAACGGCGGCCGGGTCAGCCCGATGTGGCTGGTGGCCATCTACTTCGTCCAGACCGTCGGCGAGCTGTGCCTGTCCCCGGTCGGCCTCTCCGTCACCACGAAGATGGCTCCGGCGAAGTACAGCTCGCAGATGATGGGCGTCTGGTTCCTCGCGGTCACCGCCGGTGACTCGCTGGCCGGTCTGCTCACCTCGCCGCAGCTCAACGTCAACCTGAACACGGTCGGCGCGGTCACCGTCGAGGCGATCGTGGCGGTCGTGGCGGGCATCGGCATCTGGATGTACCGCAACAAGGTCAAGCGGCTGATGGGCAGCGTCAACTGACGCGCTTCGTACGCCTGTGAAGGGCCGCCGCACCGAAGAGGTGCGGCGGCCCTTCACGTTTGCCAGGACGTCAGCGCGTGCCGCGCAGCCGCCGCCAGGGGGTGAAGGTGAAGATCGCGCCGCCGAGCAGGATCACCGTGCCCGCGACCAGGCCGAGCGCGCGCAGGGCGCCGGTGCCGCTCGCGCCGGTCTGGGCCAGGCCGCCGGAGCCCGCGGCGGAGGCACTGGAGCCGCCCGCCGCCGCACCGCCCGCCGAGCCGCTGCCGCCGGCCGCCCCGCCGGGCTGGGCGGCGGTGTCCAGTTCGAGGGAGACCGGTGCCGAGCCGGACACCTTGCACGGGATGTGGATCGGGGAGCCGCCCAGGGTCACGTCGATGGACAGGTCGCCCGGACTCAGCGTGGACTTGCCGGAGGCGCCCGGCTTGTAGGTGCCGGTCATGTCGGTGAGGTTCACCGGGGCGCCCGACTTGATGGGGTCGGGGTTGGCGGGGCCCGTGACGGTCACCGAGCCCTTGTCGGCGCCGCCGACGGTGACCTGCATGGTCGGCTTGAGCGCGCCCGCCGGAAGGTCGGCGGGGCTGTTCATGACGCCCTTGGCCATGGTGACGGTGAGGCCGTAACTACCGCCGTTCTTCTTGGCGTTGATGGTCGCCTTGCCCTGGATGCTGGCCGGGCCCGGCGCGGTGCAGGCGAAGGTGACGGCGACTTCCTTGCCGGGGAAGTCGCTCTGGCCTCCGCTGCCGCCGGTGGTCGCCCCGCTGCTGCCGCCGGACGTCGTGGTGCCGCCGGAGGTGGTGGCCCCCGTGGTGCCGCCCGAAGCGGTCGTGCCGCCGGAGGTCGTGGACCCGGTGGTGCCGCCCGATGTCGTCGCCCCGGTAGTGCCGCCGGAGGTCGTGGCGCCGGTCGAGCCGCCCGTGGTGGTGCCTCCGCTCGTGCCGCCCGCGTCGGTGACCTTGATCGTCGCGCCGACGCCGACCGCCTCCTTCGGTGTGCACTTGGTGTCCGTCGACATGATCTGGTTGACGTTGATGTTGTACGCGTCGGGCGTCAGGGTGACGTCGCCGGCCTTGGTCAGCTTCAGCTTGGCTGTCATGTCCGAGAGGACCATCGGGCTGTTCTTGGGGATGGGCGGGTTCTGCCGGGGGCCCTTCATGGCGATGTCCGCGGTCTGCGCACCCGCCGCCTTCAGGGTGCCGGTGGGCTGGACGACGTCCTTGTTGAGGTCGAGGACGTTGGGATTGTTCGACGCGGCCTGGGTGAACTTCCAGACGACGTCCACCTCGTCGCCCACCTTGGCCGTGGCGGGCGCGGTGATCTGCACCTTCGTCGTCCCCTCGACCGGCGGCAGGCCGGAGATGGACGGCGGTATGCACTCGGTGGAGTACGAGACCTCGGCTGCTTGTGCGGGACCTGCGGCGAGCATGATCCCCGCGCCGCCGAGCATCAGCGCGATACCGGCCGCGCTCATCCTCCGTTGCGTGGTCACGGATTTCCCTTCGTCGTGGGGCCGTTCGCACGGCCCGGGGGGTTCTCTGACGGTGCGGAGTCGGGGGTGAACCACGGCAGCGGGGCCGTGGTGCCGTGCGCGGCGCCGTCCGGTCCGGGGCGCCGGCCGGGGTCCGCATCCGGATCCGGACCGGCGGGCGGCGCCATGCGTTCGCCGCGCCCCCGGCCGGCCCCGGGCAGGCGTACGGTCACGTCGGTCAGGCGCATGCCGCGGTGCCGGGGCGTGTGCGCCCGCCGCGGGTCGCGCGGGCGCAGCCGGTCGACGACGGCCATGCCGATACGGAAGACGGCGGCGGGCACCACCAGACAGAGCAGGATCCAGAAGACGGTGACGCCCCAGGGACGGTCCACCCCCCAGGGCTCCGTGGCGAGCAGCTTCTTCGCGTACCGGAGCGAGACCTGGTAGTCGCCGTGGGCGCCCGCAGACAGCTCGAAGTCCAGCTTGATCTCGGCTTTCCGGCCGGGCGCGATGGTGCCCTTCCACTGGCGGTCCTCCCACTGCGGCGCGAACACGCCGTGGGAGGTGCCGAGTTGGAATACGGGGTCCTTGACGGGCGCCGAGCCCAGGTTGCCGACGGTGAAGACCAGGGTGCGCGCGGGCGGCGCGCCGAACCAGGTCAGCAGGGAGCTGCTGCCGTCGAGGCGCGGCTCGGCGAGCACCGCGAGCCTGCCGTCGCCGCTTTGGTCGGGCAGCGGCGCCACCGGATGCCCCGTGATCTTCAACTCGGTGTCCACCAGGGCGGGTTCGCCCTGAACGGTGGCGACATGGACGACGCAGGGGCACGGCTTGGGCGGCGGGGCCGCCGGGAGCGCCTTGGTGAAGGAGCCCTTGGCGTCGGTGGTGACGGCCTGACCGTCCGCGTTGGAGCAGGAGTTGGTGCCGCCGATGACGCCCCGGGCAGGGTCGGACTGCCCGCAGACGAGGAGCATGAGCAGCGCGCCGGGCCGCCAGCCGCTGCCGGTGACGGTGACGTCGGCGCCCTTGGCGGCCTCGGCCGTGGACAGCGTGACCGCCGGCTTGGCGTCGTCGGCGTACGAGGGTGCGGCCGCCGGCAGGATCGCCAGGCCGAAGAGGGCGCAGAGACCGAGGAGGGCGCGGAGGGCGAGGAGGGAGAACGGCGGAACGAGAGCTCCGTCCCTCGGGCGTGGCTTCACTGAAGAGCTCCTGTCTGCGCCAACTCGCGTTCCTCCACGGGTGGTTCTTCCGTCCCGGCAGCTCCGACCGCCCGGCGTCGGCGCACGGCGAGCCGCGCGGCGGTGGCCGCGCCACCGAGCAGCACGAGGCCCGCTCCGGCGACGGCGCCCCACGGCACGAAGGAGACGTCGGCCGCGGCGCTCGCGTGGGCGCCTCCTTCGGCGGTGACGTCGAGGCGGACGTCGACGTGGTCGAGGGCGGGCGGATGCGGCCAGGGTTCGGTCAGCTCGACGCGCCGGCCCGGCAGGAGTTCGACCGGCAACGGCCGGGCGGCGCGGCGCAGCGCGCGGCCGAACATGCCGTCGGCGCGCACCGCGAGGCTCGGGGTGAGGGCGATGTTGCCCCGGTTGACCAGGGCGTACCGGATGAGGCGGCGGTCCTTGTCGACGCGTACGGACTCGACGGTGAGCGCGCTCAGCGTCGGTCCCGCCACCCGCACGTGGAGGCGGATCCCCACAGCGCGTCCGCCCGCCGCGGCGACGAGCGCCGCGGGGTGGTCGCCCGGCTGCGCGCCCGCCGGGACGGTGACCGAGAACGGCACGTCGGCGCGGGTGTGCGGCGGGATGCTCACGTCGGGCGCGGCGGGCGTGATCCACGGATCGGGGGTCGCGCGCACGGCGATCGATCCGTCGGCGGTGTTGTAGGCGGCGGCGCCGCGCAGGCTCAGGGTGAGCGGGGCGCCGGACGGGTTGCTCAGCGAGACCGTGTCCTCCAGGACGGTGCCGGGGGCGCCCTCCAGGTAGAAGTAGGGCCTCCCGTCGGCGCTCGGTCGGGTCCCGCCGCCGGATGCGGGCGCGGCGGTCCACTCCCCGCTCGCCGGCGGTGCGGCCTGCGCGGTGGGCGCGGCGCACGCGCACAGCAGCAGGACCAGGGCCGGCAGGGCCGGGCGGATCGGACGCATCGGCGGCTCCTCGGGTGCGAGGGGGTCCCCTTGCGGGGCGCTGGATCGAGGGGTCAGGCCCGCTGGTCGCGCCGGGTCAGCCAGAGCACTCCGCCGGCGCCGACCAGGACGACCGTGCCGCCGAGGGTGCCGAGCGCGACGGCCGAGTCGAGGGGGCCGGTCTTGGGCAGCGCCGCGGGGGCCGCGCCGGTCGAGCCGCCGGTCGAGCCACTCGCCCCGGTGACGTCGAGTTCGAGGGAGGGGCCGGGGCTGTTGCTCGCGGTGCAGGTCGTGACGGTGCCGAGCGCCTTGATGGTGAGGACGCCCGCGGTGAGCGTGACCTTGCCGTTGGCCTTCGGGACGTAGGTGCCCGACAAGTCGCTTATTTTGATGGGCGAGTTGGCGGGGATCTCCGCGGAGTTGGCGGGTCCCGTGACGGCGACCGTGCCCTTGTCGGCGCCGCCGAGCGTGATCGTGGCGCTCGGGTTCATCGCGCCGGCGCCCAGGGCGACCGGGCTCGACGAGACGCCTTTCTGGAAGGACATGGTGACTTTGTAGGAAGTGCCGCTCGGCACCGCCTTGATGTCGATGGGCGACACGGCGCTCTTGGCACCGATCGGCGTCTTGCAGTTGTAGTTGACGTCGATGACGGATGCCTGGGCCGCCGGGGCGGCGATCAGCACCACCGAGCCCGCTGCCGCCGTCGCCAGCGCGAGAGCTGTTCGCTTCGGGTACGACACCTCGAATTCCCCTTATGCCGGTCCTGCCGGAGGGCGCCACGTTCCTGACGGCGCATCAGATAGGGCGTCAAGGTACGCCGGGGGCCTTGTCGAGGGAAGACAAAGAACAGAGCGGATCGAGGTGTGGACATGCCAGTGCACCGGCGGGGCCGAACCGCCGGTAACCGTCAACGGGAGTTACGCGGGTGCCGCGAGTTCCGCCCAGACCGTCTTGCCGGTGACGCCGGGCGTGCGCACCACGCCCCAGTCCAGGCACAGCCGCTCCACGATGAACATGCCGTGTCCTCCCGGCCGGCCCGCGCGGTGCGGGGTGCGGGGCGCCGGCTGGCCCGAGCCGAGGTCACTGACCTCAAGACGCAGGACCTTCCCGGTGCGCGACACCTTCAGCCCCTCGGGCCCCTCCGCGTGCAGGCACGCGTTGGTCACGAGCTCGGAGACCACGAGCAGGACGTCTTCGGCGGCGGCGCGGCCCTCGGCCGTCGCCGCCGGAAGCCAGCCCCAGTCGTAGAGGGCCTGCCTGGTGAAGTCCCGTGCCATGGGGACGATTCCGCTCGCCCCAGTGAGCGCGAGCACGCGCGCGGACGTAACGGAGTCCGCACCGTCGGATTCCGACGGCACGGCGCCGGGCCGGGCCCCATGGGGCTCTGGCCCACGGTCGCCCGGAGCTTGCTCCCGGGTGGTGCTCATCAGCGCTTCACCTCACCGATTCGCCAATGTCTTGGATTTGCTCTCCTGCCCGGACGAATCGGGGTCAGTCACGCAGAGCGGTATCGAGCGAATCATGCACGGTGAAGACCGCCTCCGCCCCTGTGATCTCAAAAACTCTCGCAACCACCGGCTGCATCGCCACCAGGTGAACCGCACCCCCCAGCTCCTCCGCCTTGAGGCGGGCGCCGAGCAGCACGTTCAGTCCGGTGGAGTCGCAGAACTCCAGTTGTGAGCAATCGACGACCAGCCTGATGCGCCCCTGGGCGATGGCCGCCTCCAGGGGTTCCCTGAGCAGCTCCGCCGTGTGGTGATCCAGCTCACCCGCCGGAGTCAGGACCTCAGTGCCGCCTTCGGTACGGACTCCGACCCGGAGCCGGCCCCGATTCGTGCTGCCGACCGTGCCGCGGTCCATGCCGTCCCTCTTCGCCGATTCGTCGTAACTTCTCAAGAACACTACGCCTTCCCTGCGACATCTGAAAGCCAAACAACCCCGCAAAGCGGACATATGAGGATAAAGAAGCCTTGCGAGAGCCCACTCAAAGCGGGTAGGGGTAGTAGCGACAGTTATTCAACACGACCGGCCACGGAGGCGCCGCACACCGCGGACAACACGTATGGGCATCGGCAGCCATATGCCGAGAACGATGGAGGAGACCCATGTCACCCCGGCTCGACGAATCGCAAGCGGATACGTCGATCAAGCAGGAACCGCAGGACATCCGCCCCCCACAGGCACGACCGTACGCACCGGAGGGACTTGAGGGACTTCCCGAGATCCCGTCCTTCGCCGACGTCGGCCCCGTCGACGCGCGGGCCCTGTCCAAGACGCTCTTCGCCCGCCTCGACGCGCTCGAAGAGGGCACGCAGGAGCACGCGTACGTACGCAACACCCTGGTCGAACTGAACCTTGCCCTGGTCAAGTTCGCCGCATCGCGCTTCCGCTCCCGCAGCGAACCGATGGAAGACATCATCCAGGTCGGCACCATCGGCCTGATCAAGGCGATCGACCGCTTCGAGTTCGACCGCGGCGTCGAGTTCCCCACCTTCGCCATGCCGACCATCGTCGGTGAGATCAAGCGCTTCTTCCGCGACACCTCCTGGTCCGTGCGGGTTCCGCGCCGGCTCCAGGAACTCCGTCTGGACCTCGCCAAGGCGGGCGACGAACTCGCCCAGCAGCTTGACCGCTCGGCCACGGTGGGCGAGCTCGCCGAACGCCTGGGCATCACCAAGGAAGAAGTCGTCGAAGGCATGGCGGCGAGCAACGCGTACACCGCGAGCTCGCTGGACGCACAGCCCGAGGAGGACGACTCCGAAGGCGCCCTGAGCGACCGCATCGGCTACGAGGACCACGACCTCGAAGGCGTCGAGTACGTCGAGTCGCTGAAGCCGATGATCGCCTCGCTTCCCGCGCGGGACCGGAAGATCCTTTCGCTGCGCTTCGTCGCCAACATGACGCAGTCCGAGATCGGCGAGGAGCTCGGCATCTCGCAGATGCACGTCTCCCGGCTGCTCTCGCGCACCCTGCGCAAGCTCCGCAAGGGGCTGACCGTCGAAGAGTGACGTACAGCCGTCCGAAGGGCCCGTTCCGTCGAGGAACGGGCTCTTCCGCGTTGTTGACGCGGCGGCCGCACCGGGCCACATTGGGCCGCGACGGCGAGGGCCGGGGGGACTTCATGGCGTACGAAGAGCTCGAAGGACCGATGCGCCGACGGCTCGGGCGCGCGTGCCTCTACGTGCCGTCGTGCCGGCTCGGCCTGTACGTGGCGCTCCGGCACTGGTGCCCGCCCGGCGGCCGCATCCTGATGTCGCCCGTCAACGACGACGTCATCTTCTTCGTGGTCCTCGCGGCAGGCCTGCGCCCGGTGCAGGCGCCGCTCGATCCGCACGACGGCACTCTCGACGTGTCCGCCGTGCCGGACGCGCTCTGGCCGCGGCTGAGCGCCGTCCTCACCACCAACCTGTACGGCAACCCCGACCCCGCACCCGAACTGGCCGCGCGGTGCGCCCGGTTGGCCATCCCTCTCATCGAGGACGCGGCCCACGCCATCGGCAGCGAGAGCGCCGGGCGCGCCGTCGGCACCTTCGGCCAGGCCTCCGTCTTCAGCCTCTCCAAACACACCGCGGCCAAGGCGGGCGGCTTCCTCACGATCGCCGACCCCGGTCTGCGCGAGGCCCTCGCCAAGACCAGGGACGAACTCCTGGCCCCCCGCCGCACCCGCGCCGAACTCGCCTACCGGGCGCGCCCGTACGCGGAGGCCGCCGTACGCGGTCTGCGCCTGGCCCCCGCCGCGCGGGCGGCCCTGCGCCTGCTCGGACGCCAGGAACGCGACGACATCCGGATGCCGCTGCGCCCCGACGAGCTGAGCCGCGCCCTCGCGGCCGCGCCCGCCCTGTCGGCCTTCCACTCCTGGGCCCGGGTCGACCTGCACGACTACCGGGCGACCCCCGGCCGCGGCCGGCTCGCCCGCATCGAACGGAAGCTGGGCGGCCTCGACGCCGTCCTGGACGCCCACCGCGCGGGCACCCGCACGCTGCTCGCCACCGAGTGGGCCCGGCCGAAACCGGGCCCCGTCCAGCCACTGTTCCGGGTGCCGCTGCTCGTCGAGGACCGCGACGCGGCCCGCGCGGCGCTCGCACGGGAGCGGATCACGGTCGGCCATCTGTACGCCCCGCCGCTCGACGACTACGCGGGCGCGGCCTTCACCGATCCGTCGCCCGCACCCGAGGCCGCCCGCTGGTTCGCCCGACACGCCCTGCCCGCCGACCCGTTGAAGGCCGGACGCACCATCGAGGTGCTGCGCGCGGCGGGCATCCGGCCCGCGAGGGGCGGCCCCGCCGGTGTCTGACACGGCCGGATCCGGGGCGGACCGGCGTCCGCCCGAGAAGACCCTCACCCGGCCTCAGTCCCGCCTCGCCCGTTCGGCGGCGCCCGGGGTGGCCGCGGGCAGGGGCAGTCCGGGGAAGGCGCAGGCGAGGGTCGAGAAGCCGGCCAGACAGACGAGGAGGGCGGTCGCCGAGAACCCGTGCACGAGAAACAGACAGGTCGACACGAGCGCCCCGAACGACAGGCTGAGCGGCGCGGCGAGCGCGAGCGCCTCCATGCGGGCTCCGGGGCGCAGGGGGGCCGGCTGCGGATGGAGCAACGCGAAGCCGGGGCCGAACGAGACGAAGAGCAACACCGGGATCCATCGCAGCGGGGTCCCTGCGGGGAGCTGGGTGGCGGCGAGGGCCAGCCAGCCGGAGAGGGCGGTGGTGAGGCGGATGTGGGGGTGGGTGACGCGCACGGGGGTTCCTCTCGGGTGGGTCTTGCTGTCCTCTTCGTCCACGGATTTCGTCCACGGATCACACCGACCCGCTCACGCAGTTCCCCGCGCCCCTCAACCCCCTTTCGTGTGCCGACCGTGCCCCCGTCCCGCGCAGTTCCCCGCGCCCCCAAAACCCGCCTTCGTGTGCGGACCGTGCCCGCTTCCCGCGCAGTTCCCCGCGCCCCTGAAACCCGCTTTCGTGTGCGGACCGTGCCCGCCTCTCGCGCAGTTCCCCGCGCCCCTAAAACCGCCTTCGTGTGCGGACCGTGCCCGCTTCTCGCGCAGTTCCCCGCGCCCCTTAACTACTCGGTGCCGGGCAGCATGGGCATCCTCAGCCCGTCCGGCGATTGAGGACGAGCGCCCTTAAGGCGCGAACGGGGGTCTGGGGGCGGAGCCCCCAGGGAGCCGAGCCTCTCAACTCGCCGCACGGGCGGGTGGGTGGGAAAACGCGTCGGGGGCTGGGGCGGAGCCCCAGGGGGCCGCACGGTTATGGGCGGGGTGGGGCGTATTGGAGCACCGTGCCGTAGGCATTCGCATCGATCACCCGAAACCTCCCCGACCCCTCAAGCTTGCTCTTCAGCTCCTGAAAGCCCCCCGCGGGAAGCAGCCCCTCCCCCGCCGAGTAGATGTCCTGCGTCCGCGTGAGGATGAAGAACACCGGCCGCCCGTCCTTCGGAAGCTGCGGATCCAGATACCCCACCGGATCCCGCAGCATGATCGCGTTCTGCGGCTCCTCCTGCTCGGCCACGAACCAGTGCTCCAGCTGGTCGTAGCGGCGCAGCGCCTGCGGGAAGGACCCGGAGACGGCGAGGATCAGCGAGCCCTTGGGTGCGGCGTCGAGCACCCTGG
The DNA here is from genome assembly GCF_036014195.1 of Streptomyces sp. NBC_00442. Classification (NCBI taxonomy): domain Bacteria; kingdom Bacillati; phylum Actinomycetota; class Actinomycetes; order Kitasatosporales; family Streptomycetaceae; genus Streptomyces; species Streptomyces sp. NBC_00442. The sequence continues at coordinate 4,634,686 of NZ_CP107918.1, read as the reverse complement.
TCACCAGCGCCGTCTCGGCGGGCGGCGTGTAGTACATCCGCTCCTTGCCGTAGTACGCGGGGACGAACCCCGCCACGAGCAGCACCAGGACGGCCGGCAGCGCGACGGCCGCGACCCGTCGGCGCACCTCGGGGCGGATCCGCCCCTCTCCCTGCCCCGCCGCCGCGGGCACCAGCGCCGCCGCCGCGAAGAACGCCGCACCGGGCAGCCCGAACAGATAGACCCGGAAGAGCATTTCGCCGCCGTAGTCGTTGACGGCGAACAGCGGAACCGGCGCCACGGACACCAGAAGGAGCGGCAGCGCGCTCTTGACCAGTTTGCGCCGCAGGACGACGGCGGTCGCCGCGAGCCCGGCCACCACCAGGACCATGACGATGTCGGCGCGGCCCTGCAACACCGGCCCGGGACCGGTGAGTTCACCCGCGTACCCGGCGCGCGAGTTGTTGAGGAGGTTGCCCACGGACTCCTTGAGGGAGCCCAGCGTCTCCATGAAGAGCGGCCGCCCCATGGTGAGGTCCCAGATCAGCATGATCAGGGCGGTCACGGCGAGCAGCCCGGGGTTGCGGTGGCGCCGGGTCAGGTTGAGGGCGACGAGGGCGACGCACAGCATCACCGGGGTCAGCTGGTGGGTGAAGTTGATGGCGGCGATCAGCGGGGCCAGGATCGCCACGCACACGGCGCGCTGACGCCCGGTGGTCGGCGGCGGTACACCGGCCGCCGCCGGGTCGAGGTTGGCCCGCGAGCGCAGCGCCCCCGCGGCTCCGGGGCGCACGAAGTGCCGGAACACCACGGCGAGCACGGCCAGGTGCAGGATCAGTGCCATGCCCTGGGGCGAGAAGTAGTCCTGCCCGACCCAGTTGGCGACCTCGAAGATCCACACGCCGGTCCACACCAGCCGCCAGTCCTCGGCGAAGGTGCGGTAGATCAGGACGAGGACGGGGATGAGGACGACGCCGTAGAAGAGCGGCGCCCAGTTGAGGTACGAGGCCGCGGTGTCCACGCCGAAGGCCCGCACGAGCCCGGCGTTGAGCGTGAAGAAACCCGGCCACTGGTCGTACGCCGCCATGTTGCCGGACAGGGGCACGCCGGGCCGCAACTCCTGGTTGGCGAGCAGGTGGTTGACGACCGCGTCGTGCTTGGACGCCCAGGGGTAGCGCACCGCGTTGTAGAGGATCGCGGTGGGCGCCTTCAGGGCGAAGAGCAGGGCGACGCTGTAGAGGCCGGGCCACCAGGGTGCGGTGCCCGCCCGCCGCAGGCTGACCACGAATCCGCCGGTGAGGACGGCGAGGGAGAGGTAGAACGCGGCGGGCAGCTTGTCGATCAGGCCCCAGTCGCCCATGTGCCGGTAGTCGATGCCGGGCAGCGCGTACACCCACAGCGCGGTGGCGACGAGCAACGGCAGCCAGCTGAACAGCACTTGAGGGACCATCATGTCGCGCACCGATGACGAGGAACGCGACGACGAGGGCCACGACGGGGGCAGCCGTCGACGTCTGCCCTTCGCCGGACGGGCGCCCTTCACCCGCTCGTCCGCCGCCCGGTCGTCCACCGCGTCCCGTGGGGGCTGCCGCGCACTCCCCTGGACCGGCGTGGGCACACGTTGGCGCACAGTACGACTCCCCCCACAGTGTGGTCGCGGCCGTCACGCCGCCGTCCCCTGGCTGTTGTTCGAGGCTGTCCCGTTGAGCGAAACAGAAGTATAGGAACACCCTTCGCGTCCGTGTGGCTACCACGCACACCTCCCCCGCTCCCGTCACCCGGCGAAAACGGGCCCCTTCACGGCCGCCACGGCCCGGCGGAAGAACCGCCAACCCATCGTCCTGGGAGCGTCGTTGTACGGCGCGACGCGTGCACCCTCGCCGCGCATCCACGTCTCGACGTCGGCGGCCGTGTGGCCGCGGCGCACGACGAGCCGGGCGACGCGGTACGCCTCGTCGCGCTCCGAACTGAACGCGTGCCGTACCGCGACGGCCGTCTCGTATCCCTCGGCCCGCGCGGCCCGGCGCACGGCACGGCTGTTGTATCCGTGGGGATAGGCGAGGTGGACGACCCGGTGACCGAGGGCGTCCTCCAACACCGCTTTGGACAGGGCAAGTTCGCGATGCAGCGCGGGCCGCGTGAGGGTGTCGAGCTGGGGGTGCGAGACGGTGTGGCCGCCGACCTCCATCCCGTACTCCTCAAGGACCCTCGCCTGGGCGAGGGTCATCATCGGAGCGGGCGGCAGCAGGCTGGCGCCGCCGGGCACGATCGCGCCGGTGGTGAGGTAGGCGGTGGCGGGCAGGGATCGTCGCGCCAGGGCCTCGGCGGTGGGGCCCGGCAGGTCGGCGAAGCCGTCGTCGAAGGTGAGCGCGACGGGCCTCGGCGGCAGCGGGGCCCGCCCGGCGAAATGGGCGGCGAGCGTGCCGATGGTCACGGGTGTCCGTCCGCTGTCGCGGACCGCGTCGAGCTGCGCCTCGAACTGCCGCGGCGTGACGGTGAATTCGGCGATCCAGGCGGGCGGGTCGTCCATCACCGCGTGGTAGAGCAGCACCGGGACGGGGTGCGCGTCGGCGCTCATCGGGCCGCCTCCCACGGCGGCCGGTGCCCGCGCACCAGGCGCCGGGCGCGGAGATAGCCCAGCGGCCCGTACAGCATGCCCCGGCGCTCCAGACGGGACAGGGAGCGCGGCCACGGGTGGGTGCGGGCGCCGTGTTCGCCCGGCACGGCCTGCTCCCCGGCGGTGCGGTGTGCGCTGATGGCGAGCGCGTGCGCGAGGCCGTGCGGCACCCGGGCGAGCAGCGCGGGCACCAGCGCCGGGCGACGGCCGATGAGCGCGGCGAGGTAGGCGGTGAGCCCGGCACCGTATCCGTACGCCTGCTCCTCCAGGTCCCGCCAGCTTTCGCGGTGGTGGTGCCACACCAGGGCCTCGGGGGTGTAGCGGAGGCGGTGGCCGGCGACGACGACGCGGGCGAAGGCGTACAGGTCGTCGCCGCCCCGCGCCGGGGTCCCGGTGCCGGTGGCCGGGTCGAAGCCGCCGACCGCGCGCAGGGCGTCGGCCCGGAAGGCCATGTTGGCGCCGGAGCCGAAGCGGCCCGCGGTGAACGGGAACAGCGGCTCGCCGGGCGGGGGCCGGTGCGGGTCGAAGTGGCGGGGCGCGAAGCCCTTGGTGAAGCCGCCGTGGCTCTCCAGGAGGATCTGGGCGGGGGTGGCGAGGCGGGCGGGCAGGATCAGGCCGGTGACGCAGCCGAGCCGGGGGTCGTCGGCGAAGGGCGCGACCAGCGAGGTCAGCCAGCGCCGGTCGGCGATCACGTCGTCGTCGGTGAACGCGAGGATCTCGCCGCGCGCGGCGGCCACGCCCCGGTTGCGGGCGGCGGCGAGGCCAGGGACGGGTTCGACGACGTAGCGCACGCCGTGCGAGGCGTAGCGCCGTTCGACGAGGGCGCGGGTCCGGTCGGTGGCGGGGTTGTTGTCGACGACGAGGATCTCGTGGCCGGGGTGGTCCTGACCGAGCAACGAGTCGAGCGCGCGGGCGAGTTGGCCGGTCCGCTCGCGCGTGGCGACCACGACGCTGACCCGCGGCACCCCGGCTCCGCTCCCGCCGCCGCACGCCGGCCCCTCCGTGTCCGCCCCGGGCCGCACCGCGCCGCCGCCCGCCGCCTCCTTGTCCGCCCGCGCCCGGACGGGCCCGGGTGGTGCGCCGGACAGGAATCCGGCGAGCTGTTCGCGGGCCGCCGCCGCGAGGGCCTGCGCCATGTCCGCGTCCTCGCCGACCCGTCCCAGCACGGTGCCGACGGGCCGGCCCCGCAGCCTGACCAGGACGTACACCTCGCCGGGGCGGAGCGGCGGCCCGCCCGGCGCGGGGGTCAGGGACAGGACGTCCCCGCCGAGGCCGTCGAGGTCCAGCTCCCCCACGCCGATGCCGGACGCGACACCGTCCCGCCCCACCGGACCCACCGGACCCACCGGACCCACCGGACCCACCGAACCCGTCAGATCCGCCGTCCGCGGACCGCGCGACGGGTCCGACGTGCTGGGTGCGCCCGATGCGCCCGATGCGCCCGATACGCTCGATACGCGTGTCGCTCCCGATGTGCGCGATGCGCGTGCCGACCTGTCCGACATTGCGTTCTCCCGTGCTCCGGGTCTTCCCTCGGGGCTACTGTCCGGCGCCGCCGCGCGTCCGCCCGGCCTGCCGGAGTCCGCGCCGTGCCACCTCCGCCAGTCGCGGCCTGCTCCGGACGAATCCGTGCGCCCGGCGCGAGGGCTCGCGGCCGATCCAGTGCAGCGCCGCGCCCGCGCCGAACCGGGTGGCGGCCCCCTCGTAGACCGGTATCCCGCCGGTTTTCAGGGCGTCCTTGTACTCGGCCGCGCCCCGCCCGAGGTCCAGCGTCCCGATGCCCGCGGCCGCCGCGGCCTCCGCCATGCGCAGGTGCAGCACGAGGCCCGGCGAGTACGTCGCGAACTCCGGGTCGTACGCGGGGAACCAGCAGGCCAGCATGGTGCGCGAGCGCAGCCCGAAGTGCGCGGCGACCGGCTCGTCGCCCGCGTACAGGACGGAGAGCACCCCCGAGCAGCCGGGCGCGCGGGTGTGGGCGAGCTGACGGACCAGGGCGCCGATCCACTCCCGGGCGAACCGGTCGCGCCGCCCGGTGCGGCGGTACTGCGCGGACTTCCACTCCATGAGCCGGGCGAGCATCGCCGGGTCCCGTTCGTCGAAGACGAACCGGACCTCTCCCGCCCGCCGCCCCAGCCTGCGCTCCTTGGCGGTGGTGGTCTTGAAGAACTTCGGCGACCGTCGGCGCAGGGTGGCCTCGTACGCCTCGTAACCGGCCCCCACGTCGATCACGAAGGAGGTGTACGCGGCGGACGCGTCCGGGACGAACAGCGACTGGCCCGCCTCCAGGTTGTCGAACTCCCAGGACGACACTCCGCACGCGCGCAGCAACTCCACGCGGTCCAGGGCAGGTTCGGGGGCGGCGACCAGGCCCTGACAGTCCGAGACCCCGAACCCGATGGCACGCCCCTGCCCCAACCTGCCCTTCTGATAAGGGAAGAACGCCACCGGCGCACTCCCCTCCTCTTCCCCGCGCACCACGGCCACCCGCGCCGACGAGCGCACGCGGCCGACGGCCAGCGTGAACTCCGGCTCCATGAAGGGGTTCTCCGGCGCACGCGACGCCGCCCGCAGCGCCCGCCAGATCCGGAGGTCGCCGGAGCTCAGGTCACCGGGCCGCACCACTCGTATCCGGCCCGGCGCGCCCGCGCCGCCGCCGCTCCCGCGCGGACCGCCCACCCCTGACCCTCCGGTCTCCCGCCGAGCACCCGATGCCCCCGGACCGTACCGGTCGATGTGGTCCGACGGTAGGTGCCCTCCCGCGGTTCGTGACCACATGGTGATGCCGGGTACGCCGCCGGTCGTTCGGCCCCTTCCTGGGGCCAGCCGACCGGCCGGACCCGGCGGAACCGGCGGGGCGGGCGGGGCCGGAGGCGCGCCGGGGGAACGCGCGTGAGCTAATGCACGGTATGAGCTACTTCATGACCGACCTGTCGGGCACCTCCGTCGAGGCGCCGGACGACGCGACGATGCGCACGATCCTCGACGGCCTCGCCGACGCCGACGACGAGCACCCGGACGTCTCCCTCACCCACGCGAGCGGCTGGTCCCTCAGCGCCTTCCCCAGCGGCGAGCTGATCTGGCTCCTGTGGGAGAACCTGGACGACCCGGACGCGCCCCCGCGCCAGATCTCCGGTGTCTCCAAGGACGAGGTGCTGCGCCTGCTCAAGCTGCTCGCGGCCGGTGACACCGCGGAGATCGAGCGCCTCGCCGGCTCCTGAACCCTGGCCCTCCTCGGCCTCCCGGGCCTCGCCCGTGCCGGGGCCCGGCCCTTCCACGGCACCGGCCGGGCCCCTCGCCGACCGGACGCGCCACCGAACGCGGACCGGGGCCCGCTCAGACCCTGCGGCCCGCCCGCCAGACCTCGCTCACCAGCGGCACACCGGGCCGGTAGGCGAGGTGGACGTGCGAGGGCGCGTCGAGGAACGCCAGGTCGGCGCGGGCGCCGGGGGCCAGGCGCCCGATGTCGGTGCGGCGCAGCGCGGCGGCGCCACCGGCGGTCGCCGACCAGAGCGCCTCGTCCGGGGTCATCTTCATGTCGCGCACGGCGAGCGCGATACAGAACGGCATCGAGGACGTGAACGACGAGCCCGGGTTGCAGTCCGTGGACAGCGCCACGGTCGCCCCCGCGTCCAACAGCCGTCGTGCGTCCGGCCATTGAGCCCGGGTGGAGAACTCGGCGCCGGGCAGCAGGGTCGCGACGGTGGCGCTGTTGGCGAGCGCGTCGACGTCGGCGTCGGTGAGGTGGGTGCAGTGGTCGGCGGACGCGGCCTCCAGCTCCACGGCGAGCTGTACGCCGGGCCCGTAGGTGAGCTGGTTGGCGTGCACGCGCGGCAGCAGCCCCCTGGCCTTGCCCGCGGTGAGGATCGCCCGCGCCTGGTCCCCGTCGAAGGCGCCCTTCTCGCAGAACACGTCGACCCAACGGGCGTACGGGGCGCAGGCGTCCAGCATCGCGCCGGTCACCAGGGCTACGTATCCGGCGGGGTCGTCGGCGTACTCCGGGGCCACGATGTGCGCGCCGAGGTAGGTGACCTCGTCGGTGTGCTCGGCGGCGATGCGCAGCGCGCGGGCCTCGTCGTCGGCGGTGAGGCCGTATCCGGACTTGGTCTCCTGGGTGGTGGTGCCCTGCCGCAGCGCCTCGGCGAGATAGCGGGCGACGTTGGCGCCCAGCTCCTCGTCGCTCGCGGCGCGGGTGGCGGCGACGGTGGTGCGGATGCCGCCCGCCTTGTACGGCTGTCCGCTCATGCGGGCGTTGAACTCCTGCGTCCGGTCGCCCGCGAAGACGAGGTGGGAGTGGGAGTCGACGAAGCCGGGGATGACGGCTCGGCGCTGTGCGTCGACCGCGTCGTCGGCGGCGGGGGCGTCGGCGGTGCGGCCGGCCCAGGCGATGCGCTCGCCCTCGATGACGAGGGCGGCGTCCTCGACGAGCCCGAGGGGTCCGTCCCCCCTCTCGGGGTCGTTGGTGACGAGGGTGGCGATGTTCCGCACGAGGGTGGTACGCATGGGTTCCTTTCGGCTGCGGGCCGTGGATGGCTGGTCGCGCGGTTCCCCGCGCCCCTTGACAGCGGCGAGTGCGGGGCATCGCAGCCCGTCCGGTGGTGCTGGGGGTTGGGGGCGGGGCTACGTCCTCAGGGCGGCGACGGCCGCGGACAGGGCTGCCGGGACGTCGGGGAGCAGGGCGTGGACGCCGTCCCGTACGACCGCGCGGCCGCCGACCACGACGTGCCGCACGTCGGACGCCGTCGCCGCGAACACCGCCGTCTCCGCGGCGAGCCGCGGCACCGCCCCCGCCGTACGGACGGAGTCCAGCGCGATCGTGGCGAAGTCGGCGAGCGCGCCCGGCTCGATCCGGCCCGCTTCGCTCCAGCCGAGCGCCGCATGCCCGTCGACCGTCGCCGCCCGCAGCAGCGCCGCCGCCGTCCAGTGGCCACGCGTCCGCGTACGGAGGCGCTCGTCGAGCTCCATCGCCCGCGCCTCTTCGAGGAGGTCGATCACGGCGTGGCTGTCGCTGCCGAGCGAGAGCGGGGATCCGGCCCGCTGGAGGGCGAGCGCGGGACCGATGCCGTCGGCGAGGTCGCGTTCCGTGGTGGGGCACATGCAGGTGCCGGTGGCGGTGGAGCCGAGGAGCGCGATGTCCCCGTCGGTGAGGTGGGTGTTGTGCACGCCCGTGGTCCGCGCGCCGAGGACCCCGTGCTCGGAGAGCAGCCGCGTGGGCGTCATCCCGTACGCGTCGAGGCAGGCGTCGTTCTCCGCGGTCTGCTCGGAGAGGTGGACGTGGAGCGGGGCGCGACGCTCACCAGCCCACTGGGCGACCGTGCCCAACTCCCCTGCGGGGACGGCCCGCACGGAGTGGATGGCCGCGCCGATCCGCGCGTGGGTCCGCTCCTTGAGCGCCGAGCAGCGCTCGGCCCACGCGTCGGCGGTGCCGTCGCTGAACCGCAGCTGGTGCCGGTTGGGGGCGGCCCCGAAGCCGGAGGAGAGGTAGGCGGTGTCGAGCAGGGTGATGCGGATGCCCGCGTCGGCGGCCGCGGCGATCAGCGCCTCGCCCATCGCGTTGGGGTCGTCGTACGGTGTGCCGCCCGGCGCGTGGTGCAGATAGTGGAACTCGCCGACGGCGGTGATCCCGGCGAGCGCCATCTCCGCGTACACCGCGCGGGCGAGCGCATGGTAGGAGTCCGGGGTGAGCCGGGACGCGACCTGGTACATGGTCTCGCGCCAGGTCCAGAACGTGCCCGAGCCGACCTGCACGGTGGAGCGCAGCGCGCGGTGGAAGGCGTGCGAGTGGGCGTTCGCGAGGCCGGGCACGGTGAAGCCGCGCAGCACGACGGCGCCGGGCGGGGAGACCTCGACTCCCCTGCGGACCGCGGAGATCCGCCCGTCGTCGGCGACCTCCACGACCACGCCCGGTTCGACCCCGGGGTCGAGCCAGGCGTGTTCCAGCCAGTACGTCACCTGCACGCGAGGCCCTCCAGTACGTCGGCGAGTGCGAGCACCCCGGCGACGCAGTCGTCCTCGCCGGCGTGCTCGGCCGGCGAGTGCGAGACGCCGGTCGGGTTGCGTACGAACAGCATGGCGGTCGGGACCGAGCCGGACAGGATCCCCGCGTCGTGTCCGGCGCCCGTTCCCAGGACCGGGGCGCCGCCGCCGAGAATCTTGGCGATCTCGTCCCGCAGCGCGTGCTCGAACTCCACCACGGGCGTGAACGACTCCCGTACGACGGTGAGGTCCACGCCGTCGCGGTCGGCGCGCTCCTTGGCGGCCCGCTCGATCGCGGCGACGACCGTGTCCAGGGTGGACTGGTCGGCGGCGCGCGAGTCGAGCCAGCCGCGCACCATCGACGGGATGGCGTTGACGCCGTTGGGCTCGCAGGAGATCTTGCCGAACGTGGCGACCGCGCCCGCGAGTTCGGCCTCGCGACGGGCGGCCAGGACGGTCTCGGCGTACGTCAGCATCGGGTCGCGACGGTCGACGAGCCGGGTGGTGCCGGCGTGGTTCGCCTCGCCCGCGAAGTCGAACCGCCAGCGGCCGTGCGGCCAGATGGCGGAGGCGATGCCGACGGCGTCGCCGCTGAGGTCGAGGGCGCGGCCCTGTTCGACGTGCAGCTCCACGAACGCGCCGATGCGGGCCAGGCGTTCGGGGTCGGGGCCGATGGTGTCCGGGTCGTACCCGGCCCGCTCCATGGCCTGCGGGAGGCTCACCCCGTCCTGGTCGCGCAGGCGGTGCGCGGCCTCGACGGTGAGCTGTCCGGCGGTCAGCCGGGAGCCGACGCAGGCGAGGCCGAACCGGGCCCCTTCCTCGTCACCGAAGTTGGTGATGGCGAGGGGCCGGATCAACTCCGAGCCCCTCCTGCGCAGTTCATCGAGCGCGGCGAAGGACGAGACGACGCCGAGGGGGCCGTCGAAGGCACCGCCGTCCGGGACGGAGTCCAGGTGCGAGCCCGTGACGACGGCATCGCCGGCCTCCGGGTCACCGGCCCAGGCCCACTGGTTGCCGTTGCGGTCGAGCTCATAGGTGAGCCCGCGGGCCTCGGCCTGCGACCGGAACCACTCCCGGCAGTCGGCGTCGGCCGCGGTCCAGGCGTGCCGGCGGTACCCGCGGGTTTGGCTGTCGCGGCCGATGGGGGCGAGCTCGCGCCACATCTCCTGAAAGCCGGCTCCGCGCTTCGAGTCCTCGGGGGCCTTGGATTCGTCTGCGGACCGTACGGGGTTGCTCGCGCAGTTCCCCGCGCCCCTGACGGGGTCGAGTGCGGCGGCGTTTTCAGCCCGTCCGGCGTTTGAGGACGAGCGCCCTTCAGGCGCGAACGGGGTCTGGGGCGGAGCCCCAGGGGCCTCGGATTCGGCCGCGGACCGTGGCTGGTTGCTCGCGCAGTTCCCCGCGCCCCTTACCGGGCCGGGTGCGGCGGCATCCTTAGCCCGTCCGGCGCTTGAGGACGAGCGCCGTTCAGGCGTGGGCGGGGTTTCGGAGGGAGAGGTCACTCGCTCTCACCCTCCCGCATGGGGACGCGGACGCCCTTCTCCGCGGCCACCCGCTCCGCGATGTCGTACCCCGCGTCGACGTGTCGGATGACACCCATCCCGGGGTCATTGGTGAGGACCCGGCGGATCTTCTCGCCGGCCAGCTTCGTGCCGTCCGCCACGGACACCTGACCCGCGTGGATGGAGCGGCCCATGCCGACCCCGCCGCCGTGGTGGATGGAGACCCAGGACGCGCCGGACGCCACGTTGACCATGGCGTTCAGGAGCGGCCAGTCGGCGATCGCGTCCGAGCCGTCGAGCATCGCCTCGGTCTCGCGGTACGGGGAGGCGACCGACCCGCAGTCCAGGTGGTCGCGGCCGATCGCGAGGGGCGCGGCCAGCGTGCCGTTGCCGACCATGTCGTTGAACATGTCGCCGGCCTTGTCCCGCTCGCCCTGGCCGAGCCAGCAGATCCGCGCGGGAAGACCCTGGAAGTGGACCCGCTCGCCGGCCATCTTGATCCAGCGGTGCAGCGATTCGTTCTCCGGGAACAGCTCCAGCAGCGCCTTGTCCGTCTTGTGGATGTCGGACGCCTCGCCCGAGAGCGCCGCCCAGCGGAAGGGCCCCTTGCCCTCGCAGAAGAGCGGACGGATGTAGGCCGGCACGAAGCCGGGGAAGGCGAACGCCCGCTCGTAGCCCGCCAGTTGGGCCTCACCGCGGATGGAGTTGCCGTAGTCGAAGACCTCGGCGCCCGCGTCCATGAAGCCGACCATCGCCTCGACGTGCTTCGCCATGGACTCACGGGCGCGGGTGGTGAACCCCGCCGGGTCCTTCGCCGCGTACGCCGCCATGTCGTCGAAGGCGACGCCGACGGGAAGGTAGGCGAGGGGGTCGTGGGCCGACGTCTGGTCGGTCACGATGTCGATCGGGGCGCCTTCGGCGAGCATCCGCGGAAGGAGTTCCGCCGCGTTGCCGAGCAGGCCGATGGAGAGCGGACGGCGGGCGTCGCGCGCCTCGACGGCCAGCTGGAGCGCGTGCTCCAGGGAGTCGGCCTTCACGTCCAGGTAGCGGTGCTCGATGCGGCGCTCGATGGCGCGCGGGTCGACGTCGATACAGATCGCGACGCCGTCGTTCATCGTCACGGCGAGGGGCTGGGCGCCGCCCATGCCGCCGAGCCCGGCGGTCAGGGTGATCGTCCCGGCGAGCGTGCCGTTGAACTTCTTGGCGGCGACCGCGGCGAACGTCTCGTACGTGCCCTGGAGGATGCCCTGCGTGCCGATGTAGATCCACGAGCCGGCCGTCATCTGCCCGTACATGGTGAGGCCGAGGGCCTCCAGGCGGCGGAACTCCTCCCAGTTCGCCCAGTCGCCGACCAGGTTGGAGTTGGCGATCAGGACGCGCGGCGCCCACTCGTGCGTCTGCATGACGCCGACGGGACGGCCGGACTGGACCAGCATCGTCTCGTCCTGCTTGAGGGTGCGCAGCGTACGCACCATGGCGTCGAAGGAGCGCCAGTCGCGGGCGGCCTTGCCGGTGCCGCCGTAGACGACGAGCTGGTCGGGGTGTTCGGCGACCTCGGGGTCGAGGTTGTTCTGGAGCATGCGCAGCGCGGCTTCCTGCTGCCATCCCAGGGCGCTCAGTTCCGTACCGCGCGGTGCCCGTACGGGGCGGGGTCCTGACATGGCGATGCCTCCTCGTGACCTGATCCAGATATTCACATCCTGGGTCACTGAATAGAACTAGTCAATACGTAACGCGCCCCTGCGCTCCGGCCCGCCCGGTGATTGGCTTGATCGCATGACTTCCCAGGCAACGTCCCCCACGGCCGGGGCCGCGGCGGCCGAACGGCGCGAACAGGCCGTGCGGGCCGCGGTGGAACAGGGCATCGCCGGGCCCGACGCCCCCATCGTGGCCCTCCTCGACACCACCGGCATCCGTGCGAGCGCGGCCGCCCTGCGCGCCGCCTTCGCCGACGTCACCGACGCGCCCGTGCTGCACGCCTTCGCCGTGAAGGCGTGCCCCCTGGTGCCGGTCCTGCGGCTGCTGCGGGACGCGGGCCTGGGCGCCGAGGTCGCGAGCCCCGGCGAGCTGGCCCTCGCGCGGGCCGCCGGGCTCGCGCCCGCCGACACGGTGCTCGACTCCCCCGCCAAGACCCCGGCCGAGCTGCGCGAGGCCCTCGCCCTGGGCATCGCCGTCAACGCGGACAACCCCCAGGAGCTGGCCCGCCTGGACGCGCTCGTGGAGTCGGCGGGGACCGCGTCGCCGCTCGGGCTCCGCGTCAACCCGCAGGTGGGCGCGGGGTCCATCGACGCCCTGTCCACGGCGACGGCGACATCGAAGTTCGGGGTGGCGCTCCTGGACGACGGCGCCCGGGACTGGGTCGTCAGGGCATACGCGGAGCGCCCCTGGCTGACCCGGCTGCACACGCACACCGGCTCGCAGGGGGTGGCGCTCCCCCTCATGGCGCAAGGGGTCCGGGCCGCCTACGAGCTCGCCGAGGAGATCAACGCGGCGGTGGGCCGCCAGCAGGTCGACACCCTCGACATCGGCGGCGGACTCCCGGTCAACTTCGGCTCGGACGAGGAGACACCGACGTACGCGACCTACGCGCGCGTCCTCAAGGAGACGGTGCCCGGCCTGTTCGACGGGCGGTACGCGCTGGTGACGGAGTTCGGCCGCTCACTACTGGCCAAGCACGGCACGGTGCTCGCCCGGGTCGAGTACGCGAAGAGCTCGGGGGGCCGGCCCATCGCGGTCACCCACGCGGGCGTGCAGATCGCCGCCCGCACCGTGTACGCGCCGGCCTCCTGGCCGCTGCGGATCGAGGCGTACGACGCGAAGGGCCGCCCCAAGCCGGGGCCGGCCGTCGCGCAGGACATCGCCGGGCCCGCCTGCTTCGCCGGTGACCTGCTCGCCGAGAACCGTCCGCTGCCGCTGCTCGAACAGGGCGACTACACGGCGGTGCTCGACACCGGGGCGTACTACTTCGCCCACCACTACTCCTACAACTCCCTTGCCCGGCCCGGCATTTACGGCTTCACCGCAGCCCCGGACGGCGTGCGGTTCGCCACGGTGCGCAGCCCGCAGCCCGTCGAGGACCTGGTCGCGGAGTCGGGCGGCGCGCACGCGGACGCACTGCTCTGAGCGCTGTGCGAGCCGCCGCGCTCAGCGGCGGCGGCCCCCGCCCGGCGTCGCGTCCCCGGCGCCGAGCCCGGTCGTCCGGAAGCCCCGTACGCGCTTGCCGGCCGGCGCGCCCTTGGGCACCCAGTCCGTACGGACCCAGATCAGCGCGTCGGCCGCACGCTCGAGACGCCCGAGCCGGCCGGCCTTGAGCCGGAGACCGGCACCCGCGCCCGCCATCAGGAGTCCGGCGGCGCCGGGCAGCGCGAAGGAGGAGCCGGCCGCGGCGAGGAAGGCGAGCAGCAGCCACCAGCGCCACGCCCGCCGCCAGGTGCGTACGGTGACGGCGCGGTCCTGGAGGAAGTCCGCCTTGGCGGCGCGCGACGCGGCCTCGGCGAAGTGGGTGTAGCGGCGGCTCCGGGCCAGGGACGTCACGGCCGCCGCCACGACGAACAGCGCGGCGCCCGCGAGCAGCCCGATCCGGCGTCCGGTGAGGCTCACGGGGAGCATCGCCCCGAGGCCCGCGGCCAGCAGGCCAAGCCACCACATCGGGGCCGCCCCGGCCCGTACGACCACCGCCACGCGCGCCAGCGCATGCCCTCCGCGACTCACGTCCCACCTCCATGCGTTCGCATACTGGCGCGGAGGTTAGCGGGGCAATCTGAGCGGTTCGTGAGAGCCCGCACGGTCCGATCGCGCAGTTCCCCGCGCTCTGGCGGTACTGATGCCGGGCGGCATGGACATCCCCGGCGGGTTGGTCAGCGGGTCAGTCGACGAACAGGTTTCGCGCCGCGGCCTTCGCGTCGAACTCCTCCAGGCGGGCCTGCGCATCCGGCAGGCCGTCGCACATCGCCTCCAGCAGAACCCGCCCCAGCAGCATCGGCGCGCACGCCGTGTCGAAGGCGAGCCCGGTCCCGACGGCCGCCGGGATCAGGAGGTCGCTGTGCTTGGCGACCGGCGCGAACGCCGAGTCGGCGACGGTGACCACGGTGAGCCCGGCGGAGCGCGCGTACGCGAGCGTCTCCACGACCTCCCTGGGATGGCGCGGCAGCGCGAAGCACAGCAGCGCAGAGGCCCCGGCCCGCACCGCCGCGTCGATCCGGTCGGCCAGCATCGTGCCGCCCTCGTCGAGGAGGCGCACATCGGGGTGGACCTTGGCCGCGAAGTAGGCGAAGCCGCGGGCCTGCGAGGAGGCGGCCCGCAGACCCAGCACGGGCAGCGGCCGGGACGCCGCGAGCAGCCGGCCCGCGTTCTCGACCGGGGCGGGGTCGGCGAGCAGCCCGGCCAGGTGCTGGAGGTTCTCGATCTCGGCCCGCACCGCCTGCTGGTACTCGTTGTACGAGGTCTCGGCCACCGAGTCGGCCGGCGCCGGAGCCACCTCGCGCAGGTGGCGGCGGAGCGCCGGGTAGCCGTCGAAGCCGAGGGCGACCGCGAACCGGGTCACCGACGGCTGGCTGACACCCGCGAGTTCGGCGAGTTCGACGCTGGACAGGAACGGCACGTCGGCGGCCTGGCGCACCATGCAGTGGGCGATGCGCCGCTGGGTCGGGGTCAGCCGGCGCCCCTCGAAGAGCTGTTGCAGCCGTGCGGCAGGGCCTTCGCTCATGCCGTCCCCCTTCATACGTCCACGTCCTTGAACCGGTCGAGCAGTGCGGCCGCCCGGTCGACGTCGTCGGTCAGCGGCCGGTCGGTGACATCCTCGTCGAGCACCGACTCGGCGAGCGCGTACGCCCGCCCGACCGGGAGTTCCGGGTCGGGGCGCAGCCCGCGCTGGCGCAACGCCCGTACCGCCGCGACGAGTTCGCACCCCACCACCAGCCGCAGCGCCCCGCCGAGCCGCAGTGTCTGGCGGGCCGCGAGCGAGGCGAAGCTGGCCTGCTCCTCGACGCCCCGAGAGAGTACAGCGTGGCCGAGCGAGGCCGGGGCGGCGAAGGCCCGCAGATCACCCAGGGCGGCGCCGGCCGCGTACTCCAGGATCATCACGCCCGACGAGGCGGCCTCGGCGTCGGCGAGGAAGGGCTTGAGGCGGGTGTAGGCGGGTTCGTTGAGCGCGGAGAGCCGGGAGGTGGAGAGCCGGGCGACCTGGGTGACGGACAGCCTGAAGTGGTCCAGGGCCAGGGCGAGTTGGGCCATGTAGAAGCCGCCGTGGTGGTAGGCGGCGAGGTCGTCGGGGGAGATCAGCGGGTTCTCCGCGGCCGCGTTGATCTCGATCGCGAGGACGCGCTCCAGGGCATCGGCCGCGTCGCGCGCGGGCCCGTGGATCTGCGGCAGACAGCGGAAGCCGTACGGGTCCTGGATGCGGCCGAGCGGCGGGGTGGGCCGGGCGGGGGCGCCGAGCAGCGCGCGCATGCGGGCGGCCGTCGCGCGAGACCCGGGGTGCGGGCGGGCCACGTGCACCGGCTCCGCGTACGCCTCGTAGGAGCCGTCGACCGCGAGCAGCGAGAAGGCGCCGACGATCTCGGTGGCCGCGATCAGGCGGCGCAGCTCGTCAAGGGCGAGCGTGGCCTGGCCGAGCGTGAGCGCGTTGGAGCTGATCAGCGCGAGGGCGTCGTTGTTGTCGAGGGGCTGCGCCTCGGGCTCGGGGCCGCCCTGCCAGGGGTGCTCACCGGCGAGCGCGAGGCCGACCTGGGCGAGGGCGGCGATGTCGCCGGTGCCGACCGAGCCGAACTCGTTGACCACCGGCTGCGCCCCGGCCCCCAGCGCCTCGCACAGCGCGGTGACGACGCTGGGGCGAAGTCCCGCGCCGCCCGCGAGCAGCTGGTTGGCCCGCACCGCGAGCATCGCGCGGACCTCGCGGTCGGGCAGCGGATCGCCGATCGCGCCTGCGTGACTGCGCAGCAACCGCAGGCCGTGCCCGGCTGCGGCCTCGGTCGGCACGGCCTCGTTGCGGTTGGCGCCGACGCCGGTCGAGCGGCCGTACACCCGCCCGGACGCGGCGAGTTCGCGCGCGGTGTGCCAGGCGCGCTCGACCCGCAGCATCGCCTCGGCGGCGGGCTCGGGACGTGCCGCGCCGTCGGCGAGACGTACGACGTCGGCGACGGGCAGGGTCGCGCCGTCGAACACGACGACATCGGCCGACGGATCCCGCGAGGCGTGCGAGGCGTGGGAGGTGTGGGAGGACTGCTGATCCTGCGAGGCGTCCACGACGTGGGACGACAACATGCGCGAACACCACCATTTCCGGACGCGGAACACATGGCTCGGCCTTGAGCCATTGACAAATTATTCAGCCACCCAGAACTCTGCATGACCATATACAGCCGGGCAAGCCCGCACGCCTCCTCGTCGCGAAGGAGCACATCCTCCCCATGGCCGCACCAGCCGAACCAGCCGAACCAGCCCAACCAACAGGCCGAACCGACCGCGCCGAACCGGCGGGCCGAGCCGCGCTTCTCGTCGAGCGCCGCTCCATCGACTTCGTCCCGGACGCCGAGCGCCACGGCACCGCCTTCAGCCAGTTCACCCTGTGGCTCGGCGCCAATCTCCAGATCACCGCCGTCGTGACGGGCGCCCTCGCGGTGGTCTTCGGCGGCGGCGCGTTCTGGTCGCTGATCGGCCTCGTCGCCGGCAACCTCGTCGGCGGCGCCGTCATGGCGCTGCACTCGGCGCAGGGCCCGCGCCTCGGACTGCCGCAGATGATCTCCTCGCGGGCCCAGTTCGGCGTGAAGGGCGCCGTGGTCCCGCTGCTCCTGGTGATCGTGATGTACGTCGGGTTCTTCGCCAGCGGTACGGTGCTCGCCGGCCAGGCGGTCGGCGAACTCACCCACCTCGGCGAGACCCCGGGCATCGTGATCTTCGCCCTGGTCACCGCGGTGACCGCGGCGGTCGGCTACCGGGTCATCCACACGCTCGGCCGGGTGGCGAGCGTGGTCTGCGCGCTCGCCTTCGTCTACCTCGGCATCCGCCTGCTGGGCCGGATCGACCTGACGGCGGTCCTGCACGACCGGGCGTTCCACCTGCCGATGTTCCTGCTCGCGATGTCGCTCTCCGCGTCCTGGCAGCTCGCGTTCGGCCCGTACGTCGCGGACTACTCGCGCTATCTGCCCCGTACGACCAGCGCCGGCGCCACGTTCTGGTGGACGCTGGGCGGGTCGGCGCTCGGGTCGCAGTGGTCGATGACGTTCGGCGTGCTGGTGGCCGCGACCGCGGGCGGCGCGTTCCTCGACGACCAGGTGGGGTACGTCGTCGGGCTCGGCGGCACCGGCCTGATCGCCTCGTTCCTGTACTTCACGATCGCGCTGGGCAAGCTCACCATCAACGTCCTGAACACCTATGGCGGGTTCATGTCGATGGTGACCGGCATCGGCGGATTCCGGGGCCACCGGACGGTCGGGCAGCGGGCCCGCGCCCTCTACATCGGCGCCATCATGCTGGCCGGCACGGCGGTGGCGCTCGCGGGCAAGGACTCGTTCCTCACCTCGTTCAAGGACTTCCTGCTGTTCCTGCTGACCTTCTTCACGCCGTGGTCGGCGATCAACCTGGTCGACTACTACCTGATCTCCCGCGAACGCTACGACGTCCCCGCCCTCTTCGACACTGCGGGCCGCTACGGGGCCTGGCGCTGGGACGCGCTGTGCGTCTACGCGGCCGGTGTGCTCGCCCAGCTCCCGTTCCTCGCGACGAGCTTCTACACCGGTCCGCTGGTCGCCCCCCTCGGCGGCGCCGACATCTCGTGGATCGTGGGGCTCGCCGTGCCGGCGGCGCTCTACTTCGTGCTGGCACGCCGGAACCGGAACCGGAATACGGGGGGTACCCCCACTGTGGACGGGGCCGCCGCTCCGTACCGTGAACCGCATGGATGCCCGTGACACCGAGCCCCGGTCCAGTCTCGTGAAGGACACCGAGCTCAAGAAGGAACTGGACGCCACGCTCCACGCCCGCAGGGAGCTCGGCCCCGACTACGAGTCGGCGCTCGTCGACTCCTTCCTGGAGAAGGTCGAGCAGCGCGTCGACGGCTCCGTGGACCGCCGGGTGCGCCGTCAGCTGGCCGAGCAGCAGATGGTCGTGGCCCGGGGCGGCCGTCCGGCCCGCGGCGGCTCGGACAGCAACTTCGGCGAGCGCTTCGGCTTCGCCATGATCTCGCTGATCCTCGCGATCCCGCTCTCCGCGATCGGCGGGGTCAATGGGGGGCTCAAGGGGCTGGTGGTGACGTGGTGCGGGATTGTCGCGGTCAACGCGGTGCATGCGGCGCATCGGTGGCCGTGGGAGCGGATGGGGCGGCGCCGCACCGAGTCCGACTGAGCGGCCCCCGACCCCCTGGGGCTCCGCCCCGGACCCCGGGGAGTTTTCCCACCCTCCCCCAAGCTCTTAATGAGCAGGGGGGACCCCCATCCCGTGCGGCAACTCTGAAGGGTGCGGCTCCCTGGGGCTCCGCCCCAGACCCCGTTCGCGCCTAAAGGGCGCTCGTCCTCAAACGCCGGACAGGCTGAGGTGGCCCATGCTGCCCGGCACCGAGCAGTTAAGGGGCGCGGGGAACTGCGCGGGAAGTGGGCACGGTCCGCACACGAAGACGGGGTTCAGGGGCGCGGGGAACTGCGCGGGAAGTGGGCACGGTCCGCACACGAAAGCGGGGTGGGGTGGGCCGAGCGCGGGGGCCGTCGCACCCCCGGTCGCCCGGGGGCCGGGACGACGACGGTCCCCGCGAGGGACACGGGCCCGGCTTGCGCCGGAACCCCGCGTCCTGGGCGCCTGCAAGGAAAGCCCGGGAGCCGCTCCGGACCTACCTGACGCCACTGGTGGCATCGGCCGAGTGCCCCTGCCCGGGTCCCCCCGCCGACACCCCCACTGTGCACGGGCCGTGTTAAGCGGGTGCTGCGCGCACATGTCGCGCGCGTACCGGTTGCGCGACGGCGCCGCGCGGCTACTGCGGCGTACGGGCCAGGAAGGCCAGCAGGTCCTGGCGGCTGACCACACCCGTCGGCTTGCCCTCGACCAGGACGATCGCCGCGTCCGCCTTGCCCAGCACGGACATCAGGTCGCTCACCGGCTCGCCCGAACCGACCTGCGGCAGCGGCGCGCTCATGTGCTTCTCCAGCGGGTCGTCGAGCAGGGCGCGCTGCGCGAACAGGGCGTCGAGCAGCTCGCGTTCGACGACCGAGCCGATGACCTCGGCGGCCATCACGTCGGGGTGGCCCGCACCCGGCTTCACGATGGGCATCTGCGAGACGCCGTACTCGCGCAGCACCTCGATGGCCTGGCCGACCGTCTCCTCGGGGTGCATGTGCACCAGCGAGGGCAGGTGGCCGGCCTCCTTGAAGCCGAGCACGTCGGAGACGCGCGCCGAGTGGCTGCCCTCCTCCAGGAAGCCGTAGTCCGCCATCCACTCGTCGTTGAAGATCTTCGAGAGGTAGCCGCGGCCGGAGTCCGGGAGCAGCACGACGACGACGTCGTCGGGGCCGAGGCCCTCGGCGACCTTGAGCGCGGCCACGACGGCCATGCCGCAGGAACCGCCGACCAGGAGGCCCTCCTCCTTGGCCAGGCGGCGGGTCATCTGGAAGGAGTCCTTGTCGGACACGGCGACGATCTCGTCGGTGACCGTCCGGTCGTAGGCGGTCGGCCAGAAGTCCTCGCCGACGCCCTCCACCAGGTACGGCCGGCCGGAGCCGCCGCTGTAGACGGAGCCCTCCGGGTCCGCGCCGACCACGCGCACCTTCCCGTCGCTGGCCTCCTTGAGGTAGCGCCCGGTGCCGGTGATGGTGCCGCCGGTGCCGACGCCCGCGACGAAGTGGGTGATCTTCCCCTCCGTCTGGTCCCACAGCTCGGGACCGGTGGTCTCGTAGTGCGAACGGGGGTTGTTCGGGTTGCTGTACTGGTCCGGCTTCCAGGCGCCCGGCGTCTCGCGCACCAGGCGGTCGGAGACGTTGTAGTACGAGTCCGGGTGCTCGGGGTCGACGGCGGTCGGGCAGACCACGACCTCGGCGCCGTAGGCGCGCAGCACGTTGATCTTGTCCGTGGAGACCTTGTCAGGGCAGACGAAAATGCACTTGTAGCCCTTCTGCTGGGCCACGATGGCCAGGCCGACACCCGTGTTGCCGCTGGTCGGCTCGACGATGGTGCCACCGGGCTTGAGCGCGCCGGACTGCTCGGCCGCCTCGATCATGCGGACGGCGATCCGGTCCTTCACCGAGCCGCCCGGGTTGAAGTACTCGACCTTGGCCAGGACGGTCGCCTGAATGCCCTGGGTCACACTGTTGAGCCTCAGCAGCGGGGTGTTGCCTACGAGGCTGATCATCGAGTCGTGGAATCGCACCGTTGTCTCCGGGTCTCCGATTAGGTACCGCCAGCGTATGCGGACCGCGAGGGGGTGTTCACCTTTGCACTGGATTGAGCGACACCCGCTACCGGGCAGTTAGCTGGTGTACGACTGCAAGCTCCTGGGAGGTGGCGGTGACGGGGACTCTGTCGAGGGCGAGGGTGGCACGGCGGATCGCGACGGGCGCGGCGTTCGGCGGCGGCGGCATCGGGCTGCTGGCCGGAGCCGCGGTCGGTGTCGTGCTGGCCGAGCTCGCCCTCGCGAAACGCACGGTGGGCGGCGGCTCCCCGCAGGCCCCGAACGCGGACGGACTGTACGGGACGGCCTTCGCCGACGGTACGCCGCCGCTCAGGCTCGGCATGCTGGGCGACTCCACGGCGGCCGGCCAGGGCGTGCGGCGGGCGGGCCAGACCCCGGCCGCGCTGCTCGCCTCCGGGCTCGCGGCGGTCGCCGAGCGCATGGTCACGCTGCGGAACGTGGCGCTGCCGGGCGCCCGCTCGGACGACCTGGAACGCCAGGTGTCCCTGCTGCTCGCCGACCCTGGCCGCACCCCCGACGTCTGCGTGATCATGATCGGCGCGAACGACGTCACGACCCGGATGGCAGCCACCTCGTCGGTGCGCTACCTCTCGACCGCGGTGCGCCGGCTGCGTACCGCGGGGGCCGAAGTGGTCGTCGGCACCTGCCCCGACCTCGGCACCATCGAGCCCGTCTACCAGCCGTTGCGCTGGCTGGCCCGCCGCGTCTCGCGCCAGCTCGCGGCGGCGCAGACGATCGTGGTGGTGGAGCAGGGCGGGCGCACGGTGTCGCTGGGCCATCTGCTCGGCCCCGAGTTCGAGGCCAATCCGCGCGAACTGTTCGGACCCGACAACTACCACCCCTCGGCCGAGGGCTACGCGACCGCGGCGATGGCGGTACTGCCCACGCTGTGCGCCTCGCTCGGCCTGTGGCCCGAGTCCGACCACCCCGACGCCTCGCGCAACGAGGACATCCTGCCGGTGGCGAAGGCGGCCTCGGCCGCGGCGGCGCAGGCGGGCACGGAGGTCACGGGGGTGCGGGCGCCCTGGGCGCTGCTCAAGTACCGCCGCCGACGGCGGCTGTCCGCCCCCGTGGAGCCGACCCCCGACGGCTCGCACACACGGCCGTGACGGTCCTGAGCGATCGCTTAGAAAAGAGTCCCGCATCACACGCCACCCCGGATGACCAATCCACTACGTGCGGGTAACTTCCCAGGGAGTCCTGCCTTCCCATCCCTTGGAGCCGTGATGCCCGAAGCCGTGATCGTCTCGACCGCCCGCTCCCCCATCGGCCGCGCCTTCAAGGGGTCGCTCAAGGATCTCCGCCCCGACGACCTCACGGCCACGATCATCGAGGCCGCCCTCGCCAAGGTGCCCGGCCTCGACCCGCGCGACATCGACGACCTGATGCTCGGCTGCGGCCTCCCCGGCGGCGAGCAGGGCCACAACCTCGGCCGCATCGTGGCCGTGCAGATGGGCATGGACCACCTGCCGGGCTGCACCATCACCCGGTACTGCTCCTCCTCGCTCCAGACCTCCCGCATGGCCCTGCACGCCATCAAGGCCGGGGAGGGCGACGTGTTCGTCTCGGCCGGTGTCGAGATGGTCTCCCGCTCGGTCAAGGGCAGCAGCGACGGCCTGCCCGACACCCACAACCCGCTGTTCGCCGACGCCGAGGCGCGCACCGCCTCCGTCGCGCAGTCCGAGGGCGCGAGCTGGCACGACCCGCGCGAGGACGGCCTCGTCCCGGACGCGTACATCGCGATGGGCCAGACCGCCGAGAACCTCGCCCGCCTCAAGGGCATCTCGCGCCAGGAGATGGACGAGTTCGGCGTGCGCTCGCAGAACCTCGCCGAGGAAGCCATCAAGAACGGCTTCTGGGAGCGTGAGATCACCCCCGTCACGACCCCGGACGGCACCGTGGTCAGCAAGGACGACGGCCCCCGCGCCGGCGTCACCGTGGAGGGCGTGGCGGGCCTCAAGCCGGTCTTCCGCCCCGACGGCCTCGTCACGGCCGGCAACTGCTGTCCGCTCAACGACGGCGCCGCCGCCCTTGTGATCATGAGCGACACCAAGGCGCGCGAGCTGGGCCTGACCCCGCTGGCCCGCATCGTCTCGACCGGCGTGACGGGCCTGTCGCCCGAGATCATGGGCCTCGGGCCCGTCGAGGCGTCCCGTCAGGCGCTCAAGCGCGCCGGGCTCACCGTGGACGACATCGACCTCTTCGAGATCAACGAGGCCTTCGCCGCCCAGGTGATCCCGTCCTACCAGGACCTCGGCATCCCGCTGGACAAGCTGAACGTCAACGGCGGCGCCATCGCCGTCGGTCACCCCTTCGGCATGACCGGCGCCCGCATCACCGGCACTCTGATCAACAGCCTCCAGTTCCACGACAAGCAGTTCGGCCTGGAGACCATGTGCGTGGGCGGCGGCCAGGGCATGGCGATGGTCATCGAGCGCCTCAGCTGAAAAACGCCATCGGGCGGCCGGGAGCGCTGCGTTGACCCTTCGTCGACGCAGCGTTGACGTCCCGGCCGCCACCGGTCGTACGCGGAACGCGACGCCTGCCCCCCTGACCAGGGCTCTCGCGTCCCACAGGCCTCTCACAGCCAATCCTTCCGCGTCCTAACCGTGACCGAATCTCCCCCAGGATGTGACGTATCTCCTGCCCGGAGACCATTTTCCCAGGTCAGGCCCGGTATGCCGGTAAACCCGAGGCCCAAAGACCTGTCCATTTCGTGACGTAATGCACTGACACCGGGGGCGGGCTCACGACAAGCTGATGTAGGAAGTCGGGGAATCGTTTGAATCCGGGAGTACGTCAGTGAGCGCCATGCCTCTTGCCCTGCTGCTGACCACGGCCGCTGCCACGGCCGTGGGCGCCGCTGCCCTGCACGCTGCCCACGGGCTGCGCAAGCAGGTCGTGGCTCTGCGCGAAGACCTGGCAGCCACCCGTTTCGAGAACCGTGCCGAGCACGGCGTGAGCCTGCCGCATCAGGTCCGCTCCGCCGCGACACCGGCCGCCGACATACGGGCCGCCGTCGCGGAGGCCCTCGCCGAGGAGCGCGAGCGCGAGCTGGCCGAGGCGCGCGCCTTCTGGGCCGCCCAGGAGGCCAGGGACGCCGCGGACGCGCCCTCCCCGATGCTGGGCGGGCTCGCGGGCCTCGGCGACGACGCCGCGCTCTTCCTGCCCCGCCAGGCGGACTTCGCCGGCCTTGAGGCCGAAGCCCTGGAGATGGTCGAGGAGTTCCCCGAGGACTCCCCCGAGCTGGCCGCGGCCCGCCGCCGCCACCCCTCGCACCCCGACTTCGTGCCGGTCCAGACGCCCGTCGTCGCCGACCACGAGGCGACGGTGTCGCGCCTGGAGGAGCTCGCCGAGTCCCGTACCGCCCTCGCGGACGTGCGGCCGGGGCCGCTCGGCACGCTCGACGTGTACGTCTTCACCGACGGCACCACGCTCTGTATGACCCCGGGTCACCGGGAGACCTCGGAGCGCCTCGCTGCCGCCCTGCGCGACGGTCAGACCCCGGTGCTGCTCGGCGGGTCCGGTGTCTCCGGGGCGTATGCGCTGACGTTCTCGTGCGGCGAGGAAAGCGTGTACATCCTCGCGGACCGGGTCATCGCCTCCCTCTGACCGCACCCGGGGCTGTGCCCCAGCCCCCACGGGTCTTCGCACCCTCCCGCCCGTGCGGCAACTCCGAAGGCGCGGCTCCCCGGGGGGTTTTCCCACCCACCTCCCGTGCGGCAACTCCGAAGGCGCGGCTCCCCGGGGCTGCGCCCCGGACCCCGGGGGGTTTTCCCACCCTCCCGCCCGTGCGGCTACTTGAAGGCCTCAGCTCCCCGGGTCTGCGCCCCGGACCCCGGGGGGTTTTCCCACCCTCCCGCCCGTGCGACTACTTGAAGGCCTCAGCTCCCCGGGGCTGCGCCCCGGACCCCCCGAGGGGCTCCGCCCCTCCAACCCCGGCGGGGGCTCCGCCCCCTGCACCCCCGTTCGCGCCTAAAGGGCGCTCGTCCTCAAACGCCGGACAGGCTGAGGACGCCTCTACCGAGCCCCTCCAGGGGCGCAGGGAACCGCGCGAGACGTGAGCACGGCCCGCACACGACAACCGGCCGTTCAAGGGGCGCGGGGAACTGCGCGGCCAGCCGTCCACGGCCCGCGGACGAAAGCGGGTTTCAGGGGCGCGGGGAACTGCGCGACCAGCCACGCACGGCCCGCGCACGAAAACCCTGCCCAGCCCCCAACCCCCAGCCCCCACCCCCCGGCGGCTAGCCAAAGGCACGCCCCTCCGCCGCCTCCACCAGCCCCACCGCCCCCTCCGGCTCCCCGCCCGGCGGGGTCTTCGTCGTGTGCAGGGCCTGGGCCAAATCCCTTCCGGCGACCATGACTTGGTCGGCGACGCTGAACATCCCGGCGTCCGGCATGCGCAGGGGCTCGCGCTCCGGATCCTCGACGCGCTGCGCCCTGAGCGCCAACTCCCGCGCCAGAGCGAGCGCTTCGGCCGCCGCGCCGCGGCGCAGACGGCTCTCGGGCGCGGCGCGCAGCCGGTCGGCGAAACGGTCCACGGCCAGGATCAAGGGGTTCACATCGAGCACGCCGCGACCCTACGCGCCCGTCCCGCACTGTTGCCAATACGCGAACCCTGAGGCACGGTGCAGTGAAGGACCACGCAGCGCAATGCCTCCGGAGGCGCCGATGTCCCAAGTCTTCTCCGAAGAGACCCACCGCAACCTGCTCTCCCGCATCCCCCACTGCACCGGTCGTGAAGTGACCGACTGGCTCCGCACCGTCGAGGAAGGCCCCTCCCTCTTCCGTTTCGAGGAGAAGGTCAGCTGGCTCCGGAGCGAGCACGATCTCGCCTATGGGCACGCCAAGGCGATCATCCATGAGTACGACCTGAGGCGAGCCGCGCGACGCCTGCTCTAGTTCCGGGAGGATCGTTCTGTCCGGCTTTCCGCACCTCCGCGGGAAGTGCACCGCCCCTTCGCCCCGTCGGCCCCGGCCGGCGGGGCGACGTGCTGCCCGCGCCGCGCCGCCCGGCGCAAGCCGCACCCGCCACACAGGCCAAACCCGCCGCGCGAGCCAAACCCGCCGCGCAAGCCACACCCGCCGCGCCGCCCGCACCCGCCGCGCAAGCCAGACCCGTCGCACCCCGCACCCCGCGCCGCCCCCGCGCATCCGCGCATCCGCGCCGCACAACCCGCCTTCAGTAGGTGAACTCCCCATCCCCACAAGGGCTTTCACTGTTTTACCTCTTGACGCTCCGGACGCCGGGGAGCACAGTGACCGCGCAGCCCATCGCTGAGAGCGCTCTCAGAGCGCTCTCTTTCCGAGAGAGGCACCCCCCATGCGCCCGTCACCCCACAGACGAAACCCCGCGCGGCGAGCCCTGACCGCCGTGCTCGCCACCCTCGGCCTCGCCGCGGCGAGCGCCGCCGTCGTCGCGCTGCCCGCGAGCGCCTCCGCCCCGCCGCCCCCCGCCGGCTGGACCACCGTCTTCACCGACGACTTCGACGGGCCGGCCGGCTCGGGCATCAACACCGCCAACTGGCAGTACACGACCGGCACCAGCTACCCCGGCGGCCCGGCGGGCTTCGGGACCGGCGAGGTCGAGACGATGACCTCGTCCACCAGCAACGTCGCCCTCGACGGCGCGGGGAACCTGCGCATCACCCCGCAGCGCGACGCCTCGGGCCACTGGACGTCGGGCCGCGTCGAGACGAAGCGCACCGACTTCCAGCCCCCGGCCGGCGGCAAGCTCCGCATCGAGGCGCGGCTCCAGATGCCCGATGTGACGGGCGCCGCCGCCAAGGGCTACTGGCCGGCGTTCTGGGCGCTCGGCGCGCCCTTCCGCGGCAACTACTGGAACTGGCCCGGCATCGGCGAGCTCGACATCATGGAGAACGTGCAGGGCCTGAACAACAACTGGTCGACGATGCACTGCGGCACCAGCCCCGGCGGCCCCTGCAACGAGACCACCGGGATCGGCGGCCAGAAGGCCTGCGACGGCGCCACCTGCCAGGGCGGCTTCCACACGTACGCCGTCGAGTGGGACCGCTCGGGCGCCACCGAGCAGATGCGCTTCTACCTCGACGGCGTCAACTTCCATACGGTGAGCCAGAACCAGGTCGACGCGGCGACCTGGACCAACGCCACCAACCACGGCTACTTCGTCATCCTGAACGTCGCGATGGGCGGCGGCTTCCCCGACGCGTTCGGCGGCGGCCCCGACGCCGGCACCCAGCCGGGCCATCCCCTGGTCGTCGACTACGTCACCGTGCGGCAGGCCGGCGGTTCCGGCACCACCCCGCCCACCACGCCGCCGCCGTCGGGCAGCCGCGACGCGTACGGCACCGTCCAGGCCGAGTCGTACGACCAGCAGTCCGGCGTGTCCAACGAGGCCACCACCGACAGCGGCGGCGGCCAGGACATCGGTTCCCTCGCCAGTGGCGACTGGGCTCTCTACAAGGGCGTGAACTTCGGTACGACCGCGGCCAGGCAGTTCTCCGCCAGGGTGGCGAGCGGCGCGGCCGGCGGGGTCAGCGGCCTGGTGGAGGTCCGCCTGGACAGCCGGAGCAACGCGCCCGTCGGCAGCTTCGCCGTGGCCAACACGGGCGGCTGGCAGAGCTGGCGTACCGTCCCGGCGAACATCAGCGGCGTCACCGGCACCCACGACGTCTACCTGACCTTCACCAGTGGCCAGGGCGCCGACTTCGTCAACGTCAACTGGTTCGGATTCGGCCACTGATGAGGGGCGCGGGCATGAAGACCGTACGGCTCCTCCTGGCGGCCGCGGCCGCCAGCGCGCTCCTGCTCCTCGGCGCGGGCGGCGCCACGGCCGCCGGCCCGACCATCGGAACCCCGCGGGCCGCCGCCTCGGCCGGCTTCCCGATCGTGTTCCAGAACAACACCCACGGCGCGTACGCCGACGCACAGATCTACGTCACCGTGCTCGGCCAGATCACCCCGGGCCAGTGGTCGTACCTGAAGCCCGACGGCACGACCGCCCACATCAACCACCTCGACGCGAACGCGCCGGGCCACCTCACCAAGCACGGCGTGAACTACCCGAACATGTCGTTCACCCTGACGCAGGCGGGCGGCCGCGTGCCCTCCCCCGCCTCCATCCGCGGCGGCCGCATCTACCTCTCGCTCGGCTCGCCGCTCTACGTCCCGGTCTCGCCCGACGACCAGGGCTGGGGCGGCCCCGACCCCAACAACCCGTCCGATCCCAACAACGACGTCTACTACGACTGGTACGAGTACACCTTCGTCAACGGGCAGGCCGCGTACGGCGGGAACACCACCCAGGTCGACCAGTTCGGCTTCCCGATGACCGCCCGGCTGCGCCAGACCTCCAGCGGCTACGACACCACCCGGGGCATCGCCAAGTCCCGCGCCGAGGTCATGTCGGCGTACGCGGCAGGCGTCGGGGCGGCCTTCAAGCCGCTCCGGTCCGCCTACCGGATCGTGGCCCCGCGCTCGGCCGCCGCCTTCCCCGGCGACTACCTGACCTCCACCATCGACCAGACCTGGAGCTATTACGCCTCCCATCCCTTCACGCTGAGCGCGCCGGGCGAGACCTTCTCCGGGCACGTCGCGGGTTCCACGCTGACCTTCACCAGGAACGGAGCCGGCCCCTTCACCCTGAACAAGCCGACCTCGCGCGAGGTCATGGCCTGCTCGGGGGCGCTCGCCTCGGGCGGCGACGTGGAGAAGCGGCTCGGCGCGGAGTTCTGCGCCGCGTTCAACCGGGGCGTGGCCCAGAACACCTCCCTGTGGCACACCCCGTCCGCCTACTACCAGGGCGCGACCCCGAAGAACGACTACGCGGCCTTCTTCCACACCGTGGGCCTCGCGGGGCGCGCGTACGGCTTCCCCTACGACGACATCAACGACCAGTCGTCGGTGCAGATCCTGGGCAACGCGAACCCGCCGACGGAACTGACGCTCTCGATCGGCTGGTGAGACACCGGCACACGGCGAGGGGCCCCGTCCGGCAGCAGTGCCGGGCGGGGCCCCTCGTGACGTCCACCGCCCGCGGTGTCGGTCGTCGTGTCCGTCGTCGTGTCAGTCGTTGCCCTGGAGGATGGAGATCAGCCGCAGCGCCTCCAGGTAGATCCACACCAGCGTCATGGTGAGGCCGAAGGCGGCCAGCCAGGACTCCTCGCGCGGAGCGCCGTAGGTGATGCCGTCCTCGACCTGCTTGAAGTCCATCGCCAGGAAGCAGGCGCCGAGGACGATGCCGATGATCCCGAAGACGATGCCGAGGCCGCCGCTGCGGAAGCCGAGGCCGTCGCCGCCGCCGATCGCCGCGAACAGCAGGTTGACCAGCATGAGGATCATGAAGCCGATGGCCGCGGCCATGACGAAGCCGGTGAAGCGGCGGTTGACCCGGATCAGCCGGGTCTTGTAGGCGATCAGCACCCCGGCGAAGACCGCCATCGTGCCGAGCACCGCCTGCGGCACCGCGCCCGCCGACACGTGAGTCGTGACGGCCGAGCTGATCACACCGAGGAAGACGCCCTCGAAGGCGGCGTACCCGATGATCAGCGCCGGAACCGGCTTGCGCTTGAACGACTGGACCATCGCGAGGACGAACGCGATCAGCGCGGCGCCGATGGCGATGCCGTACGACTTGCCGATGTTCGCCGCGTCGACCGGCAGCGCCAGCCAGGCGACGACCGCGCCGGCGACGACGGTGCCGAGCGTGATCGCGGTGCGCGTGACCACGTCGTCGATCGTCATCACACCGGAACGGGCCGGCGCCTGCGGGGCGCCCAGCTGCGTGTCCTGCTGTGCGTACGGATTCGTCGCGTACGGGTTGGCGGGCGCCTGCGCGTACGGGTTGCCCCCGGCCTGCGGCTGCTGCGCGGTGTTGAAACCGGCGTAGCCATTGTCGCGGCTGAAGCCCCGTCGCGAGAAGACCGGGTTGCTGCTCCTCATCTCACTCCTCCATGGCCGCCCTGCGCGGCCTTGCCGTCAAGGGTAATGGGCATGCAAAGAAACCACGTACTGCCTAGGGAGGATCTTCACGCGGGGAGGAGGGTGGTGCAAGGGCCCGGCACCCCGACGCGCGGGAAGCCGGATCCTGCTGGAGTGCCCGGAGCCGGACTTGAACCGGCACGGCCCGAAGGCCAGCGAGGTTTAAGCTCGCCGTGTCTGCGTTCCACCATCCGGGCCAGGGCGCGCGGCTCCGCGTTTCGCGGGACGAGCCTAGCCCGACGCATCCCCCGAACAGCGGAACAACCATCCGATGTTGTCTTATTTTATTGACGCCTGAGGGCGCGTCAGCACAGCTCGGAGCGGTGTTGGCACATGCCGGAGGCGGTTGGCAGGGCGTCCGGGGTACCCCGATATGCGGCGATGGAATGACGGAAAGTCGATGCCCCGTTCCGCCCAGTGAGAGACGCTGGCACGGCCCGCCGGAGTCCGGGTCGAGCGATGCTCGGTTCCGGCTGGACTCCGGCCCGGCTCCGGGCGGGGTCTCAGGGGTGCTGTCATACCTCAGGAGGACGGAGGGGTCTTCGCCGTCCGACTCAAGAGGGCCAGGGAACGGGTACAGGGGCTGACGATGTGGCGGCCGGCGGCCGGAAGGATGGAGACGTCCCCGAAAGCCGCTCGACAGGAGTACCTCCGTGACCACCATCCCCACCGCACACCGCGCGACCGCGGTGGCCGCCCGCGCCATCGAGCTGTCGAAGGTCTACGGCACGGGCGAGACCCAGGTGGTCGCCCTCGACCAGGTCACGGTCGACTTCCGGCAGGGCGAGTTCACCGCGATCATGGGCCCCTCGGGTTCCGGCAAGTCCACGCTGATGCACTGCGTCGCGGGTCTGGACTCCTTCAGCTCCGGCGCGGTCCGCATCGGCGACACCGAGCTGGGCTCCCTCAAGGACAAGCAGCTCACGCAGCTGCGCCGCGACAAGATCGGCTTCATCTTCCAGGCGTTCAACCTGCTGCCCACGCTCACCGCCCTGGAGAACATCACGCTCCCCATGGACATCGCGGGCCGCAAGCCCAACAAGGAGTGGCTCGACCAGGTCATCTCCATGGTGGGCCTCGCCGACCGGCTCGGTCACCGGCCCACCCAGCTCTCCGGCGGCCAGCAGCAGCGCGTCGCCGTGGCCCGCGCGCTCGCCTCCCAGCCGGAGATCATCTTCGGCGACGAGCCGACCGGAAACCTGGACTCGCGCTCCGGCGCGGAGGTCCTCGGCTTCCTGCGCAACTCGGTGCGCGAGCTCGGGCAGACCGTGGTGATGGTCACCCACGACCCGGTAGCCGCCTCGTACGCGGACCGGGTCATATTTCTGGCCGACGGGCGGATCGTGGACGAGATGCTGCGGCCCAGCGCGGACGGGGTGCTCGACCGGATGAAGGCGTTCGAGGCAAAGGGCCGCACCAGCTGACCCCGAGCTGGGTATGCCCATGCCGGGCGCCCCACAGGGGCGCGGGGAGCTGCGCGACCGGCCACGCACGGCACGCAGCCGAAATCCGACCCTTCTCCGCCCCTTCAAGGGGCGCGGGGAACTGCGCGAGCCCACACCCCGGCCCCGCCCTCACCCCGGCCCCGCCCTCACCGCCCCGCCCTCACCGCGCCGCCCTCACGGCGCCGCGCCGAAGTCGTCGTACCTCACCAGGACTGAGAAAACCCATGTTCAAGACCGCCCTGCGCAACGTGCTCGCGCACAAGGCCCGGCTGTTGATGACGGTGCTCGCCGTCATGCTCGGCGTCGCCTTCGTGTCCGGCACGCTCGTGTTCACCGACACCCTCGGCAACGCCTTCCGCAACCAGTCGGCCAAGAGCTACGACAAGGTGGCCGTCGCCGTCAGCACGTACGGCAGCCGTGACGACACCGAGCGCGAGCCCGGCGTCAGCAAGCAGACGCTCCAGAAGATGGAGAAGCTCGACGGGGTCGCCTCCGTCACCGGCCGGGTCGACGGGTTCGCCGGCGTGGCCGGCACCGACGGCAAGCTGATCGGGCAGGGCTGGGCCAACAAGGGCGGCAACTTCGCCCCCGGCAAGGACGGCAAGGATCCGTCGTACACCTTCGCGCAGGGCGCGGGCCCGGTGAAGGACGACCAGATCGCCCTCGACAAGGACACCGCCGACAAGGGCGAGTACACGGTGGGCGACAGCGTGCGCGTCGCCACCAACGGGCCGGTCAGGGCCTACAAGCTCACCGGCATCTTCACCACCGAGGACGGCCAGGTCAACGCGGGCGGCAGCCTGGTCCTGTTCGACACCGCCGTCGCCCAGGAGCTCTACCTCAAGCCGGGCTATTTCCAGAACGTGAGCGTGGCCGCCGCCCCCGGCGCCGACGCCGGGAAGATCCTCGACGAGGTCAAGCCGCTGCTGCCGAAGGACGCCGAGGCCAAGACCGGCAAGGCGCTCGCCGACCAGGAGGCCAAGGACATCGAGAAGGGGCTGAGCGGCCTGAACCAGATGCTGCTCGTCTTCGCCGGCATCGCCCTCTTCGTCGGCATCTTCCTGATCTCCAACACGTTCACCATGCTGGTCGCCCAGCGCACCCGTGAGCTCGCCCTGATGCGCGCCGTCGGCGCCTCCCGCGGCCAGGTCCGCCGCTCGGTGCTGGCCGAGGCGCTGGTGGTGGGCACCGTCGCCTCCGCCGTCGGGTTCGTGCTCGGCGTGGGCCTGGCGAGCGGGCTGCAGTCCGCCATCGGCATGTTCGGCGCCAAGGTGCCCGCGGGCCCGCTGATCATCTCGGCCACGCCGGTGATCGCCGCGCTCGCCGTGGGCATCTTCGTCACCGTGATCGCCGCGCTGCTGCCGGCCTGGCGTGCCGCCAAGATCCCGCCGGTCGCCGCGATGAACAGCGTGCACGGCGTGGCCACCACCAAGTCCCTGGTCGTACGGAACTCCATCGGCGGCGTCATCACCCTCGGCGGCGCGGCCGCCATCGTGGCCGGCGCCGCCGCCGGCAAGGACGGCAAGTACACCATCGCCCTCGGCGCCTTCCTGGCCCTGGTCGGCATCATCATCCTGATCCCGCTCCTGTCCCGCCCGGTCATCGCCCTGGTACGCCCCGCCCTGAGCAAGGTGTTCGGCGTGTCCGGCAAGCTCGCCAGCCAGAACGCGGTGCGCAACCCGCGCCGCACCGGCGCCACCGCCTCCGCGCTCGCCATCGGCCTCACCCTGGTCACCGGTCTCTCGGTGCTCGGCGTCACGCTGGGCGCGGCCATGGACAGGCTGACCACGGACAACATCAAGGCCGATTACATGGTCCAGATGGCGGCCGGCGGTTCCGGGCTCGACAAGGACGTCCTGACCGCGCTGCGCAAGGCGCCCGGCGTCTCGGCGGTCTCCCCCAAGCAGTCCTCGTTCCTCCAGCTCGACGGCGTCGGCGAGTCGGTGGCCGGTGTGACACCGGGCGACATCGAGAAGGTCATCAACGTCGAGCCGGTGTCCGGCTCCCTCGCCACCCTCGGCAAGGGCCAGATAGCCGTCGACGACTCGACCGCCGCCAAGCACGGCTGGAAGCCGGGCTCCACGCTCCCGGTCGAGTTCAGCGACAAGAAGAAGGGGCAGCTGACGATCGGCGCGATCTTCAAGGAGAACGAGTTCCTGGACACCGTTCTCGCGCCGACCACCCTGCTCGACCAGCACGAGACCGATCCCTACATCTCGCAGATCTTCGTCAAGACGGACGGCGGCGCCACGAGCGCCAACGAGAAGGCCCTGGTCAGTGCGCTCGGCGACAACCCGGCGATCAGCTTCATGGACCAGCAGGACATCCGCAACGAGTTCGGCGGCATGATCAACACGCTGCTCAACATCATGTACGGCCTGCTCGCGATGGCCCTGATCATCGCGGTGCTCGGTGTCATCAACACCCTCGCGATGTCGGTGTTCGAGCGCCAGCAGGAGATCGGTATGCTGCGGGCGATCGGTCTGGACCGGCGCCGCGTCAAGTCCATGATCCGTCTGGAGGCCGTCGTCATCTCGCTGTTCGGCGCGGTGATCGGCGTCGGCCTCGGCTCCTTCCTCGCCTGGGCCATCGGCCAGACCATCAAGGGCTCGATCCCGCACTACGCCCTGGTCATGCCGTGGGGCCGGATCGGCATCTTCCTGCTCCTCGCCGGCCTGGTCGGCGTGCTGGCGGCGATGTGGCCGGCGCGCAGCGCCGCGAGGCTCAACATGCTGACCGCCATCAAGACCGAATAGGCCGGATCGTCAACTCAGCTTCGCCGAGGGTAAGTCGAAGGGGCCCGGGAGGTTTCTCCCGGGCCCCTTCCGCGTCGGCAGGCCGGCCTCAGTTCCAGGTGCGGGCCCGCAGCGGCATCCCCGAGGCTCCGCCCTCCGGCGTCTTCACCGCGAGGATCTGGTTGACGCCGATCCGGTTGCGCTCGAAGGAGAGCGCGGAGGCCGCCATGTAGAGCCGCCAGATCCGGGCCCGTCCGGGGCTGGTGTGCCGCACGGCGCGCGCCCAGTCGGACTCCAGGTTCGCCACCCAATGACGCAGCGTCAGGGCGTAGTGCTCCCTGATCGGTTCGACGTCGCGGGCCTCGAACCCGGCCTCCTCCAAGGTGGCCAGAGTGCGGCCGAGCGGCGCGAGTTCGCCGTCGGGGAAGACGTACGCGTCGATGAACTCATCGATGCGGTACGCCGATTCGTCGCGCTCGGGGCGCCGGGCGATCTGGTGGTTGAGCAGCCGGCCGCCGTCTCTGAGCAGCCCGTACAGGATGTCCGCGTACTCCGCGTACCGTACGGAGCCGACGTGTTCGGCCATGCCGATCGACGAGATCGCGTCGAACGGGCCGTCCTTGACGTCCCGATAGTCCTGCACGCGGATCTCTATGCGGTCGGTGAGCCCCTCTTCGGCGATCCGCTTGCGGGCGTAAGCGGCCTGTTCGCGCGAGAGGGTGATGCCGACGACGCGGGCGCCGTACTCGCGGGCGGCGTGGATGGCCATCGAGCCCCAGCCGCAGCCGACGTCGAGCAGCCGGTCGCCCTCCGTGAGGGCCAACTTGCGGCAGACCAGGTCGAGTTTGTCCCGCTGGGCCTCGGCCAGGGTCGATCCGGGGCTCTCCCAGTACGCGCACGAGTAGACCATCGACGACCCGAGCACCAGCTCGTAGAAGTCGTTGCCGACGTCGTAGTGGTGGCTGATCGCCTCCTTGTCGCGGCGCTTGGTGTGCAGGCGTCCGCTGCGGCGCCGCACCTCCTCGGCGGGCGGAGCCGGCGGGGGCAGGGCGCCGCCCAGCTTCACCAGCGCCTTGGCCGCGGCGCGCAGTCTCGGGTCGCGCACCGGGTGGACGGCGTCCTTGGGTTCGCCGCCGCGCTCCCAGATCAGCCCGGCCAGCCGGTCGAGCACCGTGTACAGGTCGCCCTCGACGTCGATCTCCCCGGCGACCCAGGCGCGGGCGAGCCCCAGTTCGCCCGGCTTCCACAGCAGCCGGCGCAGCGCGCGGCGGTGGCGTACGACGAGGACCGGTGCGCCGGGCGGCCCCGCCTCGCTGCCGTCCCAGGCGCGGATCCGAACCGGGAAAGCCTCCCCCAGCAATTCCTCGGCTAGAGCGGTCAGCCGCAGCGCCGCGTCGGCCATGGTGCACACCTCCGTGCCTCGCAGAAATGTTCCCAGCACCCCGCACAACAGTGTCCGGGTCCGGAGCAATCCCGCTACCGCGCATCGGAGCACGAGGGTGTCTGTATACACCATCTTCCTGGCCGGAAATCGCCCTTTCCGCATGCGTTCCCGGCCACGCGCGCCCCCATGCCCCACGCCCGGCCGGGTACACCGAAGGGGCCGCCCGCACCACGGATGGCGGACGGCCCCTTCGGGGATGAAGCGGGTGCTGCTAGGAGGCCTTGGCCTTCGCCTCGGTCTTGTCCTCGGACTTGACCGCGGGGGCCGGAGCGGGCTTGGCCGCCTCGTAGAACTCCTCGCGCGGGGTCTCCATGGCGCCCAGGGAGACGACCTCGCGCTTGAGGAACATCGCGAGCGTCCAGTCGGCGATGACGCGGATCTTGCGGTTCCAGGTCGGCACGGCCAGACCGTGGTAGCCACGGTGCATGTACCAGGCGAGACGGCCCTTGAGCTTGATCTTCATCTTGCCCATGACGATCATCGCGACGCCCTTGTGGAGGCCGAGACCGGCCACCGCACCCTTGTTGGCGTGCGCGTACTCCTTCTGCGGGAAGCCCCGCATGCCGGAGACCACGTTGTCGCCGAGCACCTTGGCCTGGCGCAGCGCGTGCTGGGCGTTCGGCGGGCACCAGGCGTTCTCCACGCCGGCCTTGCGCGAGGCGAGGTCGGGAACCTGGGCGTTGTCGCCGGCGGCCCAGATGTAGTCGGTGCCGGTGACCTGGAGGGTCGGCTGGGCGTCCACGTGGCCGCGCGGGCCGAGCGGGAGGCCGAAGCGGGAGAGCGCCGGGTTGGGCTTGACGCCGGCCGTCCACACGATCGTGTTGGAGTCGACCTCCAGGCCGTTCTTCAGCACGACGTGGCCGTCGACGCAGGAGTCCATGGAGGTCGAGAGGTAGATCTCGACGCCGCGGCCCTCGAGGTGCTCCTTGCCCCAGCGGCCGAGCTCCGGGCCGACCTCGGGAAGGATCTTGTCGGCGGCGTCGACCAGGATGAAGCGCATGTCCTCGCGCTTGACGTTGGTGTAGTACTTGGCCGCGTCGCGGGCCATGTCCTCCACCTCGCCGATGGTCTCGGCGCCGGCGAAGCCGCCACCCACGAAGACGAAGGTGAGCGCCTTGCGGCGGACGTCCTCGTCGGTGGTGGAGTCGGCCTTGTCGAGCTGCTCCAGCACGTGGTTGCGCAGGCCGATGGCCTCTTCCACGCCCTTCATGCCGATGCCCTGCTCGGCGAGACCGGGGATCGGGAAGGTGCGGGAGACCGCACCCATCGCGATGACCAGGTAGTCGAAGGGCAGCTCGTAGGCCTCGCCGACGAGCGGCGCGACCGTGGCGACCTTGCGGTCCTGGTCGATGCTGGTGACCCGGCCGGTGAGCACCTCGGCTCCACGCACGACGCGTCGCAGCGGGACGACGACGTGACGCGGCGAGATGCTGCCTGCGGCGGCTTCGGGGAGGAAGGGCTGGTACGTCATGTACGAGCGCGGGTCGACGACCGTGACGGTCGCTTCCGCGTAACGCATCTTCTTGAGAATGCGCCGCGCTGCGTACAAGCCTACGTACCCGCCACCTACTACGAGGATCCTGGGACGCTCCGTGGTGCTCATGCCATCGAGTATCCCCCTGCCCGGAGACCCCTGCTCGTGCGCCCCTTCACAAGGTTCGCGGGGGGCTCTGCTACACTGCGCGGCCCACGTGAGCGAGGTCATGGCCGCACGAGGGAACCACCGGGCCGGTGCGCACGTTGTCCACCCCTCCTGAACTGGCCTCCCCCGTCCCTGCGGCGGTGGACCACGGCCGTAGGAAACGCAGGCGCAACACGGACGAGACCGTCTGGAATGCCTGCGCGGAGGGCCCTTGGGCCTCGGAAAGCGGTCCTGGGACCACATTCCTCGACCCGAAGGCCCCTTTTCCTTGTGAAGAACTTCACGAACTTTCTTCGGCGGCGCGCGCCGAGCGCCGCCCGCGGACCGCGATCACGCGATCGACCAGGCGATTCCGTCCGGCATTTGCCCCAAAGTCACGCTCGCGCACGAAGGGCTGAAAGGGGGCGCCGACGGCCCCCGCGTGTACACGGTACGGCGTACACTGCATGCATGACTGAGAGCGGTGTGACCGTACGCGAAGCCCGTGCGCATCTCGCGGACCACATCAATCGCGCCGAGCAGGGCACGCCCACAGTGATCACCCGCAACGGGGTGCCGGTGGCAGCCGTGGTGCCGATCGCCGACTTCGACGCGCTGGAAGAAGCCGCCGATGTCCTGCTGGCACGTGAGGCAGAAGCTGTCCTGGCCGAGGGCGGCCCGACCGTGACGATGGCCGAACTGCTGGCGGACCTGTTCACCGAGCGTAGCGAAGGCTCGGCGTGAAGTACGCCTTCCGGTTTACCGCCGCAGCGCAACGGCAGCTGCGGGCCATCGACCGCCCTGCGGCGATGCGCATCCTGGCCGCACTGACCTCACTCGGCGACGATCCGTACCGCGAGGCCGCCGACGTCAAGAAGCTCACCGGCCCGTCGGGCCTCTACCGACTCAGGGTCGGCAACTACCGGGTCGCCTACCAAGTCCTGGATGGCGAACTCGTCATCCTCGTCGTCAAGGTCGGGGACCGCCGCGACGTCTACCGCAACATCTGAGAAGCGAACACGACAGCGGCGTTGCGGTGAGCTCACCGCAACGCCGCTGTCGTGCGTTTCACCGGGTCAGGATTGCCGCTTCTCCGTCTCGGCCTCTGCTGCGGTGGCGAACGCGATTCCGTCCAGAATGTCGTGCTCGCTGACCACGACCTCGCGGGCGCCGGTGCGCTCCATGACGGCACGCAGGACCAGTGCTCCCGCGACGATCACGTCCACCCGCCCGGGGTGGATGACCGAGATGCGGGTGCGCTCCTCGTGCGTGGAGGCGAGCAGCCGCTCGGTGACCGCGGCGACGTCCTCGTAAGGGATCCGTGAATGATGGATGGCGGCCGAGTCGTACTGGGTGAGGCCGAGTGCGATCGCGGCGACGGTGGTGACCGAGCCCGCGAGGCCGACGAGGGTGCGCGGCTCGCGCAGCGGCACGCTCCGCTCGGCGAGGTCGAGGGCCGCCTCGATGTCGGCGCGGATCGCGTCGATCTGACCGGGCGTCGCCGGATCGCCCGGGTGGTGACGCTCCGTCATCCGCACACAGCCGATGTCGACCGAGCGGGCCGCCTCGACGCTCGTGGAACCGACCACGAACTCGGTGGAGCCGCCGCCGATGTCGACGACCAGGTAGTCGCCGTCGCCGTTCAGTTCCTTGGTGGCGCCGGTGAAGGAGAAGGCGGCCTCCTGGTCGCCGGAGATCACCTCGGGCTCGACGCCGAGGATGTCGAGGACCCCGCGCACGAAGTCGTCCCGGTTCTCGGCGTCGCGCGACGCGGAGGTCGCCACGAAGCGGATGCGTTCCGCGCCGAGCTCCTTGATGACCGCGGCGTATGCGCGGCAGGCGGCGAACGTCCGCTCCAGGGCCTCGGGGGCGAGCCGTCCGGTGCGGTCCACGTCCTGCCCGAGCCGCACGATCGTCATGCGCCGGTCCAGGTCGGTGATCTCACCCGTGGCAGGGTCCGCGTCGGCGACGAGCAGACGGATCGAGTTCGTACCGCAGTCGATGGCGGCGACGCGCGTCACTTGGCGGCCTCCTCGGTGCACGGCGTCACGCACGGGCCCTTCGCCCACCACTCGGGCAACAGAGCGATCGCCTCGTCGCCCAGCGGGTTGACTCCCGGGCCGGCCGCGAGCGAGTGGCCGACCAGGACGTGCAGGCACTTGACCCGGTCCGGCATGCCGCCGGCGCTCGGGAAGCCCTCCAGGACCTCGATGGCGTCGCGCCGCGCGATGTAGTCCTCGTGCGCGGCGCGGTAGGCCGCGGCGAGCTCGGGGTCGCCGGCCAGACGCTCCGTCATCTCCTTCATGACGCCGTTGGCCTCAAGGGTGCCGATGGCGGACGCGGCCCGCGGGCACGTCAGGTAGTACGTCGTCGGGAACGGCGTGCCGTCCTCCAGGCGCGGGGCCGTCTCGACGACGTCCGGGTTGCCGCAGGGGCAGCGGTGCGCGATCGCGCGCAGACCGCGCGGCGGCCGGCCCAACTGCTGCTTGAAGGCGGCGATGTCCGCGTCGGTGGGCTCGGTGCGGTCGGTCTGGGGCGGGGGCGTTTCCATGCCTGGGTCAGTCTCTATCGCTAGCGGTGGTCAGTTGGAAGAACGGTCGGCCTTGTCGACGCCGTCCCAGAGGTTGGAGTGCCAGGCCCGGCCGGTGGCGCCCTTGTCCTCGCGGTGCTTGTTCGCCGCGTCCGGGTCCACGACGGTGAAGCCGGTCTCGCCCGGGAACTGCATGTGCAGGTGCTCGCGGGCCAGCTTCTCGATGTACGCGTCGTCCTGGAGCCGCGCCTTCTCGTCGCGCAGCCGCTCGACCGCGGTCCGGGCGTCGGCGGCCTTGCGCTGCTGGTCGGAGATGTCGGCGCGCTGCGACACGTACTGCCGCATCGGATAGGCGAGCGCGACGATCAGCGAGCACAGCACGAGGGCGAGCAGCGCCGCTCGGCCGGTGAGCCGGGAGCGGCGGGCCTGGCGCTTGTTCTGCGAGCGGTAGACGCGGGCCGCGGTCTGCTCGCCGAGCACCTTGAGCCGGGCCGCGGTGGAGAACCGGTCGCGGTCCTTGACCTTGGCGTCGTTGCCCATCGCTCTCGCGCCTCCCCGTTACACACGTACGTCCCCGGACACGGTACGGGACCGCGGCCGGGGACGTACGTACGACTGGCTAGGGGTGTCAGCCCTTCACCCCGCTCAGTCGAAGGGGCCTGCTCAGCCGATGGGCCTGCTCAGCCCTTGAAGCGCGGGAAGGCGCTGCGGCCGGCGTAGACCGCGGCGTCGTCGAGGATCTCCTCGATGCGCAGCAGCTGGTTGTACTTGGCGACGCGGTCCGAGCGGGCCGGGGCGCCGGTCTTGATCTGACCGCAGTTCACCGCGACGGCGAGGTCGGCGATGGTGACGTCCTCGGTCTCGCCGGAGCGGTGGGACATCATGCACTTGAAGCCGTTGCGCTGGGCCATCTCGACGGCGTCCAGGGTCTCGGTCAGCGAACCGATCTGGTTGACCTTGACGAGCAGGGCGTTGGCGGAGCCCTCCTCGATGCCGCGGGCGAGGCGCTCGGGGTTGGTCACGAACAGGTCGTCACCGACGATCTGGACCTTGGAGCCCAGGCGCGAGGTGATGGTGTTCCAGCCGGCCCAGTCGTCCTCGAACAGCGGGTCCTCGATGGAGACCAGCGGGTACGCGGAGACGAGCTCCTCGTAGTACTCGGTCATCTCGGCGGCCGAGCGGGACTTGCCCTCGAACTCGTACTTGCCGTCCTTGTAGAACTCGGACGCGGCGACGTCGAGCGCGAGCGCGATGTCCTTGCCCGGGGCGTAGCCGGCTTCCTTGATGGCCTCGACGATGAGGTCGAGGGCGGCGCGGTTGGACTCCAGGTTCGGCGCGAAGCCGCCTTCGTCGCCGAGGCCGGTGGAGAGGCCCTTGCGCTTCAGGACGCCCTTGAGCGTGTGGTAGACCTCGGCGCCCCAGCGAAGGGCCTCGGAGAAGGACTCCGCGCCGATCGGGGCGATCATGAACTCCTGGATGTCGACGTTGGAGTCGGCGTGCGACCCACCGTTGAGGATGTTCATCATCGGGACGGGCAGCAGGTGCGCGTTGGGGCCGCCCAGGTAGCGGAACAGCGGCAGGTCGCTGGCCTCGGAGGCGGCGTGCGCGACGGCGAGCGAGACGCCGAGGATGGCGTTGGCGCCGAGCGAGCCCTTGTTGTCCGTGGCGTCCAGGTCGAACATGGCCTGGTCGATCAGGCGCTGCTCGGTGGCGTCGTAGCCGACGAGCTCCGGGCCGATCTGCTCGATGACGGCGAGGACGGCCTTCTCGACACCCTTGCCGCCGTAGCGGTTGGGGTCGCCGTCGCGAAGCTCGATGGCCTCGAAGGCACCGGTGGAGGCGCCGGACGGAACTGCAGCACGGCCGGTGCTGCCGTCGTCGAGGCCGACCTCGACCTCGACCGTGGGGTTGCCTCGGGAGTCCAGGATTTCCCGGGCTACGACGACGTCGATGGACGGCACGAGCATCTCCTTCTGGGATGTGAAGCTAGATGTGACGCAAGCGGTGCAGGGACATGCGGGGTCGCGTTGGCCTTGCGACAAGAGCCTAACCGGCTCCGGGGGTCGCACCAGCCGAGTGCCCGCCTCCTGGGACGAAAAAGGGCCCAAGGGCCCCGATTGCCGGGCAAAGGACCACAAGACTACTGTCCGGTAACAGCGAAAACCCCGGCCCGGCGCGTACGGGGGAATGCGCGCCGGGCCGGGGCGACCTGGGGGTGGGTCAGTCTCAGCCGAGGTGCAGCTTCTGGCCCGGGAAGATCAGGTTCGCGTCCTTGACGATGTTCTTGTTCAGGTCGAACACCTTCTGCCAGCCGCCCTTGACTCCGTTGGCGGTGGCGATGGTGCCGAGGGTGTCGCCGGACTTGACGGTGTACTCGCCGTCGCCCTGCTTGACCGGCTCGCTGCGCTGGGCGCCGCGGCTGGCCGGCGCGGACTCGGTGCGCT
The DNA here is from genome assembly GCF_036014195.1 of Streptomyces sp. NBC_00442. NCBI lineage: Bacteria > Bacillati > Actinomycetota > Actinomycetes > Kitasatosporales > Streptomycetaceae > Streptomyces > Streptomyces sp. NBC_00442. The sequence goes on along the minus strand of NZ_CP107918.1, from coordinate 4,593,048 downwards.
CGGACTTCTGCGACTTCTGCTGCGGCTGCGCCTGCTGCTTCGGCTTGGCGGGCTTGGCGGACTTCGCGGACGAACCGGAGGTGTCCACGTCGGCCTTGGCGCCGCCGGAGGTCAGGTTGCCGGCGCCGGCGCAGGACCAGGCACCCGGACCCTGGATGGCGAGCAGCTTCTCGGCGGCGGCTATCTGCTGGCCCTTGGTGGCCAGGTCGGCGCGCGAGGCGTACTGGGTACCACCGGCGGCGGCCCAGGAGGAGTTCGAGAACTGAAGGCCACCGTAGTAACCGTTGCCGGTGTTGATGGACCAGTTGCCGCCGGACTCGCACTGGGCGACGGCGTCCCAGGTCTGCACGGAGGCGGCGGAAGCGGAGCCGGCCGCCATCAGCGGAGCGGCGACGGCGGCACCGGTGACACCGGCCAGCGTGGCGACACGGACGGCCTTGGACGGGCGACGGTGCTTGCCCTTGCCGGAAAGCAGCATGGAGTTCTCCTCACCGACGCCTGCGAGGTGAGCTGTCGGGTTCGGGCGTGAGCTGCCCGGCCGAGCGTCGATGCGCCCGTCTTCACCCCAAGCCGGTTCCGGCAGCTCTGCGAACTGTCGGGCCCGGCACTTACCTTGGGTCCCCCGCTCCTGCCTACGGCGCATAAGCGTCGACTGTTCCCATCGGCCGACGGCAGGATTCGGCGTGCTCGGTCGACGGGGCTCGTGGTGACGAGCGAGTCCGACGAAAACACACGCCCCGCCAATGTTCAAAGACGTACATCGGGGAGAAATCCCCCTTACTTGCGGCCACAGAAGGGATGTTTCCGCAGGTGAGGGGCGGGGCGGACGGACCGGGCAGACAGGACACGCCAGTTGAGGCGAAGAGACCCATGTCTCACTTGCACAGAACGGACATAAACCCGCGAACCAACCCGTGAACTAGCCCTGCTGCGGGGTGGAGTTCGCGGTGGCGTCCGCGGTCGGGGCCGGGGTCGAGGAGGGGGCCGAGGACGGGGTCGCCGGGGCGGCGGGGGCGGCCGTCACATCCTTCAGGTCCAGGCTCTGGCCAGGAAGGATGAGGTCGGGGTCGGTGCCGATCAGGCGCTCGTTGGCGTGGTAGAGCGCGGGCCAGCCGCCCTTGACCTTGTTCGCGTCGGCGATGACGGTCAGGTTGTCGCCGGGGCGGACGGTGTAGGCGCCGTTCGCGGCAGGGGCGTTGCCGGCCTCACGTGAGGCTCCGTCACCCCGTGAGGCGTGCCGCCCCGCGTCGCGGTCGCCGGCGGAGGTGCCCGCGTCACCGGCCGGGCTCGACGCGGTCCCTTCGGCCGGGGCCGACGGCGTGGCGGATCCGGGGGCGGCGCCCGTGCCGTCCTCCGGAGCGGGGGTCCCGCGGTGCTTGCCCGGGTTGGCCGGGGTGGAGGCGGACGGCGTCGGGGACTTGGCGGACCCGCCCGGCTCGGTGGCGCCCGGAGCCGGCGCGGCCGGGGCGGTGGCGCCCGGCGTCGCGGTCGCGTCGGGCGTCCCGGTGGCGGGGGCGGCAGGGGCCGACGGCGCGGACGACGGCGTCCCGTCCGCCGTGTCGGGTACACCCGGGTCGACGTCGGCCGAGCCGCCGCCCTTGTTGAGTCCGGCACCCGTGCCGCAGTCGGCGAAGGCGTTCGGGCCCTTGGCCGCGAGCACCTTCTCGGCGACGGCTATCTGCTGGGCCCGGCTGGCGAGGTCGGGGCGCTGCGCGTACTCGTTGCCGCCGTACGCCTCCCAGGTGGCCTGGGACATCTGCAGCCCGCCGTACAGGCCGTTGCCGAAGTCGGCGCTCCACATCCCACCGGACTCACAGGAGGCGACCTGGTTCCAGGTGCCGGCGTCCGCGGCGCTCGCGCCGGTCGCGGCGAGCAGCGGAAGCGCGAGGGCGGATCCGGTCACTCCTGCCGCGACGACGAGGGCGGGTGCCTGACGGGGTCGACGATGCCGTCCATTCCCGGAGCGCATGTATAAGGCCTTCCGTGTGACTGCTGAGCCGAATGAACGGTGAACGTAGCCGTACTCGAACGCCTGTCACAAGTCGATGGCACCGCGATCACGTAAAAGTCACAGTCTTGACGGTCCGTCAGATGACGCCGGGATTCCGGTTGTCGCCCGACGGCGTGAACTCGACCGGCAGGGTGCGCAGTCCACGCATGATGAGCCCGCCTCGCCAGCGCAAATCGTCAGGTTCCACCGCGAGACGCAGGTCAGGAAGGCGCCGCAACAGAGTCGCGAGCGCGGCCTGCCCCTCCAGTCTCGCCAGCGGCGCACCGAGGCAGTAATGGATGCCGTGCCCGTACCCCAGGTGCTGGTTGTCGCGGCGGCCGAGGTCGAGGGTGTCCGGGTCGGCGAAGCGCGCCGGGTCGCGGTCGGCGGCGGCGAGCACGACGAGCACGGGGTCGCCCGCCGCGATGTCCTGCCCGCCGAGCGTCAGGGATTCGGTGGCGAACCGCCAGGTGGCGAGCTCCACGGGCCCGTCGTAGCGGAGGAGTTCCTCGACGCCGGTTTCGAGGAGCGCGGCCTCCCCGGCGTCGAGCGAAGCTTGGAGGCGCTCGCGCTGCTCGGGGTTGCGCAACAGCGCGTACACCCCGTTCCCGATGAGGTTGACGGTCGTCTCGAACCCGGCGAAGAGCAGGATGAAGGCCATGGCGGCGGCCTCGTTCTCCGTCAGGTGCTCGCCGTGGTCGCTGGCCTCGATGAGCCGCGAGATGAGGTCGTCACCGGGGTTCTCGCGCTTCTTGTGGATGAGTTCGGCGAGGTAGTTGCGCATCTTCTTCACCGAGCGCGCGACGCCGCCGCGGGGGCCGCCGCCGTGCCGGATCATCATGCCGGCCCAGTCCCGGAAGTCGTCCTGGTCCTCGCGCGGGACGCCGAGCAGGTCGCAGATCGCGTAGATGGGGAGCGGGAAGGCGAACTCGTGAATGAGGTCCGCCTCGCCCTTCGCCACGAACCGGTCGATGAGCTGGTCGGTCAACTCCTGCACCCGGGGCGCGAATTGGGCGACCGTACGGGGTGTGAACGCCTTCGACACGAGGCGGCGCAGCCGGGTGTGGTCCGGCGGGTCGATGTTGAGCAGATGCGTCATCAGCTCGGCCTTGCGCTCGCCGGGGATGCCCGTCTTGCCCTTGGCGTGGGCGGGCTCGGCGTGGTGGGCGGGGTTCTTGGAGAGCCGCTGGTCGGCGAGGGCCTGCTTGGCGTCCCCGTACCGCGTCACGAGCCAGGCCTCCACGCCGCTGGGGAGCCGGGTGCGGTGCACGGGGGCGTGCGACCTGAGCCAGGCGTAGGCGGGGTAGGGGTCGGTGGCGAACTCCCAGGTGAAGAGTTCCGGGGCGGTGGGGGGTGGGGGGTTGTCCGGCACGTCTTGACGGTATCCCGGGTGAGCGTCCGCCTCCGGCGCGGGTTGGCGGATTGCCGTGGCCCAGCCCCCTGGGGCTCCGCCCCAGACCCCGTTTCGCGCCTTAAAGGCGCTCGTCCTCAAACGCCGGACGGGCTGAGGTGGCCCATGCTGGCCGGCACCGAGTAGTTCAGGGGCGCGGGGAACTGCGCGAGTGGTGGGGCGGGGCGGGGTTATTCCGCGGAGCGGATCGCCTCGCGGTAGGTGCGGGCCGCCGCCCGCAGCGCCGCCTCCGGATCCGCCCCGCCCGCCTCCGCCTCCACCGCGAGGGCGAGCAGCCGGTAGCCCACTCCCTCCCCGGCGGGGAGCGGGACGGACAGCCCGGCCGTGCGCGCCCGCGAGGACAGCTTGGCCGCGAGGACGAGGGCGGGCTGGCCCAGCGGCACCCCGTCCGTCACGGACGCCCGCTGCTTCTCGACCGCCTTCATCCGCAGCCAGTGCTCCTTGACCTCCTCCGGCGTCTCGGCCGTCTCCGAGCCGAACACGTGCGGATGGCGGTGGATCAGTTTCTCGACGATGCCGCCCGCCACGTCGTCGACGGAGAACGGCTCCTCCTCGTCCTCCTCGGCGATCCGCGCGTGGAAGACGACCTGGAGCAGGACGTCCCCCAGCTCCTCGCGGAGCTCGTCCCGGTCGCCGGCCTCCACCGCCTCGACGAGTTCGTACGCCTCCTCAAGGGCGTACTTGGCCAAGCCCTGGTGCGTCTGCCGCGAGGACCACGGGCATGTGCGCCGGATCTGGTCCATGACCTGGACGAGGTCGAGCAGGCGCGCGCCCGGCAGGTCGTAGGAGCCGGGCAGCAGCTCCAGGTCCGGCATGCTCACGCGGCCGGACCCGGCGAGGCGGGCGAGTCCGTCGGTCAGGCGCCGGTCGCCCTCCCCGGAGGGGAGCACCACCACGGTGCGGCCCCCGGCGCACGTCTCCACCAGTTCCTGCGCGTCCGGCTCGGAGAGCTCGACCTCGATGCCCGCCTCGCGCAGATACGGCAGCTGCGGATGCGCGGCATCGGGGCACAGGACCAGGTCGGCGCCGCGCAGGGTCTGCCACGCGGGCCACGACAGGAGCCCGGGGGCGACCCGGTGGCTCGCCGTGAGCAAAACGATTCGGCCGGTTTCTTCGACAGCGTTCACCCGTCGAACCTACCCGTCGTGCCCACCCGCCGGCTCAGCCGGTCGCGGCGGAGTCCCCCGGGTCGTCCTGCTGGTCCTGGGCGGCGCCCTGCTGGTCCTGCGGCGCACCCTGCTGGTCCTCGGGGGCGGCCTGGGGCGCGGCCGGCTGCTTGGCCCTGGCGATCCACGGTGCCTGGTAGTCGGCGAGCTGGATCTGGCTCGCGTTCCAGCTGCCGTAGCGGGGGTTCACGTCCACATGCAGTTCCTTGGACGCCTTGACCAGGACGGGCAGCAGGTCCTGCTGTGTCCGCGCGCCGATGGCCTGGGCCAGCTTCTGCTCGGTGACCTGCCGCTGGACGTAGGTGTCGATCTGGTCCGGGGCGAGCCCGCCGTTGGTGAGGGCCTGCTCGCGCAGCTGGTCCTCGCCGCCGGCCTGCTGGACCATCGCGGCCCGCGCGTCCTGCGTCTCCTTGCGGCTGACGCTCACCCCGGCCTGCTCGGCCGCGCGCGCGAGCACCCGGTCGAAGATCATGTTGCTGAGCTTCACCTTGCCGAGCTGACCCGAGTCCTTGATCAGCTGGGCGGACTGCGGGGACTGCCGCTGAGCCGTCCGTACGTCCTTGACCTCGGTCTGGAGCGCGGAGACCTCGATCCGGTCGCCCCCGACGACGGCCGCGGCCCCCGGATGGGCCGTGCTGCCGCACGCGGCCAGGAACGGACCCGCGGCGAGCAGGACGACGGAGACGGAGAGCGCGGTACGACGACGGCGGTGCAAAGGGGCCTCCCGGCGGAGCAGATACGTGCGGTGTGGCGACGAACCTTGCTAAGACCTTGCGGTGATCGATGGTAGGCAGTCGGCGTGGCCGGGGCCACTGATTCGCCCAACGATTCGCGACCCCCATCGGTCGCGGGGGTGACGCGGGATGAAGCCGCGCCGTCCATCGCGTGAACTGACGTCCGCGCCCGCCGTGTTGCGCCCCGCGGTCCGGCATATTCGTCGGCAGCGCACAGCAAAGGACCCCCGATGCCGACCATGCCGATCCTCGAAGCCGCCCCCGCCCCGCCCGCGGCCCCGGCACCCACACCGGCCGCCCGCCGCCCCCGCACCCGGGCCGCCGCCCTGTCCGCACTGATCACCCTGATCGCGGTCTGCGGCGCGGACGCCGTCGCCGGGGTGATCCCGCTGGGTCCGCTGCAACGGCACACCCGCAGCATCAACGACCTCGGCAACCAGTTCGTCCCCTTCCACGCCCACCTGTGGGACCTGCTGCACGGCCGCGCCGAAGGCGGGCTGCTCCTCAACTGGCAGTCCGGGTACGGCACTTCGTTCCTGCCCGACCTCGGCACCTATCTCAGCAGCCCGTTCGCGCTCCTCGTCGGCGTGTTCCCGCGCGACCGGATCGACCTCGCGGTGTACGTCATCACCGTCCTGAAGACGGCCGCCGCGGCCGTCGCGATGACGGTGCTGCTGCTCGCCCTGCGCCCCGCCGTCCGCCACCGCTGGGCGGCCGGGGTGCTCGGCGCCTCGTACGCGCTGTGCGGCTGGTCGGTCCTGGAGTCCACGTACAACCCGATGTGGCTCGACGGTCTGATCGCCTTCCCGCTGCTGTGCCTGGTCGGCCACTGGGCGAGGGCCCGGCGGCGGCCGGTGCTCGGACCGCTGGTCGTGGCGCTCGCCTGGACCGCCAACTTCTACACCGCCTACATGGCGACCCTCGGCGCCGGGCTGGTCCTGCTCCTCCTGCTGACCGTGGACCGCGACGCGGACGCGCGAGAACGCATACGGGCGGTGCTGGTGGCGGCCCGTTCGGTCGCGATCGGCATCGGGCTCTCGGCGCCCGTCCTGTTCACCGTCTACCTCGGCACCAAACACGCCCACCCGGGCTGGGTACGGGAGTTCGCGCCGGTGTCCTGGCCCGACTACCTGGCCCGCACCCTGCCCGGTACCTACTCCTTCTCCTCCCCCGCCGTCTTCCTCGGCACCGGCGCGCTGCTCCTCGCCTGCGCCCTCGCCTTCCACCGGGCGGTGCCGCGCCGCGAGCGGTACGCCTGGTCCGGCCTCGCCGTCGCCGTCGCGCTCTCCTTCCAGTGGAAGCCCACCCATCTGGCCTGGCACGCCTTCGTCACCCCCAACGGCAGCCCCTACCGCCAGACGTTCGTGCTGTGCGGCATCCTCGTGATCGCCGCCTGGACCTGTCTGTCGTACGGCGTTCCCGGACGCCGCGCGCTGCTCGGCGGGGGCGCCGTCCTCGCACTGATCGCGGCGGGCGCGGCCTTCAGCGAACTGATCTCCGCGTGGACGTATCCCCTGCTCGCCCTGGGCGTCGCCGCCGCGGCCGGCGCCCTGCTCCTGGCCCGCCGGGGCCGGCGCGGACTCACCCTCGCCGCGCTCACCCTGCTCGCCGGGGCGCAGATCGCGCAGGCGGGCGTCACCCAGGCGTACGGGGACCGGGAGCGGGCGGCCCGCATGGACGGCTACCCCGCCTGGGACGCCGCCCACACCGAGCGGGCCGCCCTCGAAGCGGGCGCCGCCGACTGGCCGCGGTACCGCACCGACCCCGGGCAGCGGCAGATCACCAACAACGACCCCCTGCTGCTGGGCGGCGAGGGCGGCGCCTACTACTCCAGCCTCACCCCGGAGGTCCTGAACCGTACGATGACCGCGCTCGGCGGCGGCTGGACCTCGCGGGGGCGGGCGTTGCAGAGCCTGGACAATCCGGTGACCGACGCGATCTTCTCCGTGGGGGCGCGGGTGCGGGTGCCCGGCAAGGACGGCGCGCCGAGCCTGGTGCGGGCCGGCGCGACCCCGCCCCTGGTCACGCTCCGCCCGTCCGGGCCGGCCCCGTCGTACGGCACCGACCCGTTCCGCAACCAGGAACTCCTGCTGGGCGCCCGCGTCTACACCACCCGCACCCTCGCGCAGGGCTGCCCCGCCGGGACCGGCATCTTCCTGTGGGCGCCGGAGCACTTCGGCACGGCGCGGCTCGGCGACGGGCCGGCCGTGGAGATGCGCGGCGGCGCGCCCAGCCGGCGGGCCCCGCTGATCCCGTTCGGCACGTCGGCGGGTCCGGGGCGCGCCTCGCACGTGACGCTGTCGCCCGCGGGGCGCTCCGCGGACCGGTCCGTGGAGCTGGGGTGCCTGGACCGGGCGGCGCTGGCCCGCGCGGTCGATCGGCTGCGCACGACGGGGGCGACGCGGGTCTCGGTCTCGGACAGCTCGGTCCGTGCGGAGCTGCCGGCGGGGGCGGCGGGTACGGCCGTGTTCGCGATGCCGCGGATCTCGGGGTGGACCTGCGGGGTGAACGGCGCGGCGGCGGTCCCCGCGGCCGACCACCTGGGCCTGGTCGCCGTGCCCCTGCCCGCCGGGGCGAGGGTGGTGGAGTGCGGCTTCCGGCCGCCGGGGCTGCGCTCGGGCGCAGCGGTGGGCGGTCTGTCCGCCCTGGCCCTCCTGACGATCCCGCTGTGGTCCCGCCTGCGCCGCCGATCGAGCCCGTCAGGGGCGCGGGGAACTGCGCGATCAGCCATCCACGGCCCGCACGCCGAAAGCCGGGGCCCCTGGGGCTCCGCCCCAGACCCGTATCGCTCCTGAAGGGCGCTCGTCCTCAAACTCCCCCAAGGCCTTAAGGGCCAGGGGGACCCCCATGGCAGGCCGAGGTGGCCCCTGTGGCCCGGCACCGAGTAGCTGAGCGGTCCGCTTCGCAATCCTTCGGGGGTTGACGCTGGAGTCCGGGGCGTGCGGGGCGATCACCATCCTGGTGGTGGACCGCTGCCGTGGGTCAGTGGCCGAGTTGTGCTGCTTTAGCTGCGCGTTCGGCGAAGACCTGCTCGCGGCGGGCTGCCATCTGGCGCAGTGCGTCCTTGCGGTCGCGTGTGGAGAGCCGGTCGAGGTAGAGGTGGCCGTTCAGGTGGTCGGTCTCGTGTTGCAGGCAGCGGGCGAAGTAGCCGGTGCCTTGGATGACGAGAGCGTTTCCGTCCTTGTCGAACCCGCGGGCCACGGCGTGGTCGGTACGTGGCAGGTCCATGCGGGCTCCGGGTACGGAGAGGCAGCCCTCGGTGTCCTCGATGAGCCTGCGGCGGGCGGGATCGGGCTCGTCGAGGACCGGATTGATGAGGTGGCCGACGTGCCGAACGCCGTCTTCGTCCCGGCAGTCGTAGACGAACAACCGCAGGTCGATGCCGACCTGGTTGGCGGCCAGTCCCGCGCCGTCGGCGACGTGCATGGTCAAGAACATGTCGTCGATGAGTCGGTGCAGTGCGGGAGTGCGGAACTCGGTCACCTCCTGGCAGGGCTGATGCAGGACCTCTTCGCCGACCACCGTGACCCGCCGCACCGAGCCGCGCACAGCTTCCGGGGGCAGTGCCGGGTAGGAGTCGATGGGCCGGCCCTGCACGCGGACCCGCCGGTCGAGGACGCCGGCGTGGTCATGAAGTACGGACACGGCGCAGATCACCTTTTTCTGAATCCTGGAAGACGGGGAGTTCGCCACAACAGGGCCTGTGTGCCGAGTGGTTGGGCCGAGCAGCTTGACCAACTGCTTTGCAAAGTAGCAGACTTTGCAAAGTGACCAAAGAGGAAGCCGACGCCCCACGACCGCGGACAGCACCCGCCAACTCCCGCGGCACGGAGGGAGAACCGCCCGAGCACGCGGTGCGTCGCGCATTGCTGGACCTGCTGGCAGAGGTGGGGACGGTCACTGCAACGCAGGCGGCCGGCCGCCTCGGCTTGAGCTCCGGGCTGTGCTCCTTCCATCTGCGTCAACTCGCCCGCTACGGGCACATCGAAGAAGTCCCGCATGCCGGTGGCCGCGCGCGGCCCTGGCGCCTGCGCCAAGCGCCGGCGCATCCGGGGGACGCTTCATCCGTGCAAGAGGGGTTCGGCGATCTGGCCCGCGGCTTGGAGGACGAGAGTTACCAGCGCTGGCTGGCCCAGCGGGACCAGGCCCCGCACGCATGGCGCAAGGACGAGGCGTTCAGCGCCGTGGTCTACCTGACGCCCGACGAGATGAGCACCCTCGCCACAGCCCTGCGCCTGACACTCGAGAGGTACCAGGACAGGGAGACAAATCCCTCCGCCCGGCCCGCTCAGGCTCGGCCGGTCGCCCTCATCAGTCGTCTGTTCCCGTTGCTTCCCACACAGGGAGGCGAGAGCGCCGGACCCGGCGACGGAGGCCAGGACCGTGCCTGAGACCGGCGCGGACGAACCACTCGGCACATGGACACGGCCGTACGGATCACCGGGCCGCATACGACAGCGGGGGCGGGACTACGCCCCGCGGACCTCTCGTTGGCGGGCCAGGGCCCGGCGCAGTTCGGCGGGGTAGGCGTGCTGCACCCCGTACACCCGCTCCGCGTCCCACAGGAGGGACTGGAGCTGCCGATGCCCCGCCCCGTGCTCACCCACCGCCAGCAACAGGTCCCCGATCCGGTGCCGGACGGCGAAGGGGCGGGACGGGTCGGCCCCGGCGTACAGCGCCTCAAGACCCGGCAGCACCGCCCGGTACTCGGCGAGCGCCCCCACCGCCTCCCCGAGTTGTTCGAGGCACTGCGCCACGTCGTGGCGGAAGTCCAGGGCCTGCGGGTCGGCGGGGCCGGCCTCCGCCGCCCGGTCCGCGGCGAGCCGGCGCAGCTCGGGCAGGGCCCGCCGGTACTGGCCGTCGTCCATCAGCGTCGCCGCGTACTGCTTGCGCAGGATCCGTACCACGGGCGACCGTTCACCGTGCTCGGCCGCCGCGGCGGGCAGGATCGAGCCGAGAATGTCGACGGCCTGGGTGATGCGGCCCTCGCCGAGCAGCCGCTTGACCTCGTCGACCGCGCCCGCCACATCGGGCCGCGGCGGCACCGTCGGCACGGGCGGCGTCACGGTGATCGGTCCCGGCGCGGGCGTGGCGACCCGGTCCGGCCAGGGCGCGTGCGGCCGCAGGAAGGGGCGAGTGGGGTCGAGCGGGCCCACGGGACCGGCACCGCCCCGCTCCGGCAGCAGCGGCGCCAGCGCCTCGTACACCTCCTGAGCGCAACTCGGCCTGTCCTGCGGGTCCTTGGCGAGCAGGCGCAGCACGAGCGCTTCGAGCGGCTCGGGCACCTCGGGGCGCAGCCCGCGTACCGCGACGGGCGCCTCGTACAGGTGGCGGTGCAGTACGCCGAGCACGGTGGATCCCGCGAACGGGACGTCGCCGCTGAGCAGTTCGTGCAGCAGCACGCCCAGTGCGTACAGATCGGTGTACGGGCCGACCGCGCCGCCCATCGCCTGCTCGGGCGCCATGTAGGCGGGCGAGCCGATGGGTGAGCCGGTGTGGGTGAGGCGCGTGGTGTCGGAGTCGAGGACCGAGGCGACGCCCAGGTCGAGGACGGTCACCGTGCCGTCCGGCTTCACCATCACGTTGCGCGGCTTGAGGTCGCGGTGGACGATCGGCACCGCGTGCACGGCGGAGAGCACCGCGCACAGCTGGGCCGCTACGGCCACCGCCCACGGCCACGGGTAGGGCCCGTGTTCGGCGAGGTGGTCGGCGAGGTCGGCGCCCGCGACGTGCTGCATCACGAGGTACAGGTCGTCGCCGTCGCTGCCCGCGTCGTGGACGGTGACGAGCCCGGGATGGTCGACCTGCGCGGTCACCCGGCATTCGCGCACGAAGCGGCGCCGCAACTCCTCCGCCTCGTCGGCCCTGCCGGAGCCAGCGACCCGGTCGGGACGCAGGAGCTTCACCGCGACCCGCCGGTCCAGGCGCCGGTCGTACGCCGTCCACACCTGCCCCATGCCGCCCTGGCCGAGCAGCGCCGCCAGTTCGTACCGTCCGGCGATGACGCGCCCCACGGTCACCGGGCCTCGCCCTCGGTCCCCTTGCGCAGGTACTGCGACAGTTCGTCGAGTTCGGCCCTGACCTGGTCGATCCTGGGCGCGGCCGGGGTGCGCGGCTGCGGCGGCACGGGCGCGGGCACCGAAGCGTGAGGCATAGGCGCGGGAGGCACGGGCGCGGGAGGCACGGGCGCGGGAGGCACGGGCGCGGGGCGGGCCGGAACGGGAGGCGCGCCCGGCACGGGGGTCTCGGCGTAGGGGTTGGCGTACGGACCGAACTGCGGGGCCGTGGCCCCGGGTATGTGCGGCGGCCCGTACCCGACGGCCGGGCCGTACGTGCTCGGCGCGAACGGGGGCCGCGCGGCGTGGCGTATGTCCGCGTACAGGAAGTAGGCCGTGGTGACGGCGGCGAGGGAGAGCAGGCCGCTCATGCCGACGTTCTGCTGCCAGTCGCCGTCGCGGGTCGACGCCACGACGAAGGAGAAGAACACGATGTACAGGACCAGTTGGGCCCAGAACAGCGTCCAGTGCGCCCGGCGCCGGGTCACGATCGCCAGGCGCAGCAGCGCCGTCCACGACAGCAGGCCGCAACTGGCCAGCGGCACCACCGCGAACAGCACGCGCAGCACCATCGCCGTCGCCCCGGAAGGGCGGGGCTGCGGCGGTCCATAGCCGGGGCCGTGCATCGCTGCTCCTGAACTGTGACGGGTCGGGACTGGTCGGTGTATGCGCTCTTGATACGGACCGTGCCGCGGCCCGTATCAAGAGCGTATACACCGTCACCGACACCGGCCCCGCCGATCCCCTGGCCGGTATCCAACCGTCATCGGGGACGGGGCGGCCGGGCCTCCCGCACGGTGCCCGTCGCCGGGTCGAACGTGCCGTCCGTCAGGCCGTCGTGCAGCCCTCGCACGAGCTGGTCGCCGAGCCGTCCCGCGAGGCGCAGCGCGTCCTCGAAGGCGGCGAGCGCGCGGAAGCGTTCGCCGTAGCGCCGCTGGTCGGCCAGGGGCAGCCGGGGCAGGTGCAGTCTGCGCACGTCGAGCCGGGTGGCGGTGGTGGCGTGGCTGCTGGCCCGGCGGTTGTTGGCCGTGCCGCGCAGGAACCCGGCGAGGAACCACGGGTCGAGGGCGCCGGGTTCGGGCCGCAGGAGCTGGAGGTTGCGGCCGAGCGCGGCGCCCGCGTGGGCGTCGTCCACGACCCGGGCGATCGCGCCGCCGCCGAGCACCGGCACCACGACGTCGCCGGCCCGGGTGAGCACCGGCTCCTCGGCGGGGCCTTCGGGCAGGGTGCCCGAGGGCTCGGCGCCGGCCAGTACGTCGTGCTCGGTGAGGACCGCGGGCGGGGCGCCTCCGGTTCCGGCGCCGCTCACCGTTCCGGCGCCGCCGGGACGCAGCAACAGCGCTCCGGCTCGGGCGAGTTCGCCGACGGTGGTGAGGGACCAGCGGGCGCCGGGGGCGGGCACCGCGGGCGGCGGGGCCAGCTCGGCGGCGCGCCGCAGGGTGGCGTCGAGACGTTCACGCACGGCGTCGAGCGCGGCGGTGCCGCCTTTGGCTGCGGGGGGCGGCAGATGGCGGGCCGGGGCCAGGTCGACGTCGTCGTCGAGGAGTTCGATGACGGGCACCGACCGGCTCACCCCGGGCTGCTCGGCGGCCGTGCCGTCACGGTCGAACGGGGTCCACGCGTCGAGCACCGCCGAGCGCAGGGCGGCCCAGGGCAGCCGGTCGCGGCCGCCGTCGGCGGCGGCGCCCTCGACGCCCGCGGTGTCGACGAGGAGGAGTTCGGCGGCGGGGCGGGTGGCGGCACCGGGCCTGCGCAGCACCCACACGTGCAGCGGGATGCCGTACGGGGGCGCGGCCCCGGGGGGCAGCGCGACGACCGCGCGCAGGGCGCCGCGTCGCAGCAGGTCCGCGCGGACGCGGCGGCCCGAGCGGCGCGACGCGGCGGCGGGCGGCATGAGGAGCACGGCGGTGCCGCCCTCGCGCAGCCGGGCCAACGCGTGCTGCACCCAGGCGAGTTCGGACTCGGTGCGGGCCGGCAGGCCGTACTCCCAGCGCGGGTCGTAGGCGAGTTCGTCGTGGCCCCAGGCCCGCTCGTTGAACGGTGGGTGGCACAGCACGGCGTCGGCGGCCGACTCGGGGAAGGCGTCCGCGCGCAGCGAGTCGGCGGCCGCGGTACGGATGCCGGCGGGTCCCGCGAGGGCGAGCCGGAGTGCGGTGAGCGCGGCGAGGTCGGGGTCGGCGTCCTGGCCGTGCAGGACGGTGGCCCCGGGCAGCGCGCCCAGCAGGGTACCGGTGCCGCAGGCCGGGTCGAGAACGGTGGCGGCGGGGCCCGCGAGGGCGGCCATCAGCTCGGCGGGGCCCTGCGGGGTGAGCGTGTACTGGCGGGGGTTGGCGTCGAGGTGGCGGCCCAGCAGGAACTCGAAGGCGTCCCGGGCCCCGGTCTCGGCGGCGAGCTCGACGGCCCCGCGCAGCAGCGGCACGGAGGGGGCGAGTTCGTCGGCGCTGGGGGTGTTCACAGAGCGGGCGGGAACAGGGGCGTCGGCGTCGCCCCGGCCGAACCGTTCGTCCAGCACCTCGCCGAGCAGACCTGCCAGCGGCTCGGCCACGGCCGCGTCACGGAGATCCGCCAACTCGCGCCATCCATCAGGCCGTTGACGCAGCAGAAGCAGGACGCAGCCGGTGTGGACGAGGGCGGTGACGGCGCCCGCCGGGTGGCCCGAGAGCTGCTGCCAGATGCGTTCCCGCAGCGGGACTTCGACGAGCTTGCCCTGCTCGCGCAGCCATTGCTCGACTTCGTCGAGCGCGAAGGAGGGGCTGGTGTCGGTGCCGCCGACCGGCTTGGGGAAGTCGGCGTGCCGGCGACGCCAGTTGCTGACCGCCGCCCGGCCCACCCCCGCGAGCCGGGCGATGGAGGCCGCGGTCACCTCCGCTGCGTGCTCCGGCACTTGGCCGCTCCCCTCGTCGCCGTTGTGCGCCGAGCCTACCGAACGCCCGCCGCAGCACTCCATACACGCCGTGAACGATAACGATCAATGTAGCGCTGTTGACTCGGTTCACGGAATTCTGCTCTGATGTGCCGCGGCCGCCGCACCTGCCAGTCCGCCCCGGCCCGCGCCAACGCCACGCACCACCACTCCGCATCACCGCGCCCCCAGGGGGAGTTCACACCATGCGCCGCCGCACGATCGTCACCACCACCGCGCTGTTCCTCTGCACCACCTCGGCCCTGACGGCCTGTTCGTCGGGCACGGGCTCCGGCTCGGCCAAGGACTCGGCCGCCGCCAAGGCCCCGGCCTCGGCAACCCCGGCCGCGGCAACCCCGGCCACGGCGAAGGACCCGTTCGCCGGCCGTAGCGCCGGGCAGATATTCAACGACGCGATGGAGGAGAACCTCAAAGCCCCTTCGCTGCGCCTCAAGGCGGACACCACCGACGCCAAGGACGGTCCGACCCAGGTGGATGCGGCCATGGACGTGAAGGGCGACTGCACGGGCACCCTGCGGTCGGGCAAGGACACCATCACCATGATCAAGGCCGGCAAGACCGTCTATGTGCGGCCCGCGGGAGCCCACACCTGGACGAAGGTGCCCACCTCGACCGCCGACGGCAAGAGCATGGCTCAGGTCTGCGACCTGAACGGCCTTCTCGACACCCCGGACAGGCGCGCCGTCGACACCTCCGCCAAGAAGGGCGCTACCACCACGGTCGACGGGCACCCCGCCCTCGTCCTTACCAGCCGGGACGGCCAAGAGCGCGATACCGCCTACGTGGCGACCACCGGCAAGCACTACCTCTTGAAGCTGGTCTCCGTGGGCGGCGACGACCCCGGAACCCTCGAATTCTCGGACTTCGGCCGGCCCGTCCACGCCGTCGCCCCGCCGAAGTCCCAGATCGCGGCGGGCTGACGACGCTCCCCGGCCCCGGCGGGGAGCACCCTCAGCCCGCCGGGAGCTTCTGGTCGCGGCAGCCGTCCAGGACCGACTTCATCGCGGTCCTCTCGGCATCGGTCAGCCACACCCCGTACTTCTTCTTCACGGCCACCTGGTCCGCCACATACGTACAGCGGTACGCCTTGTACGGCGGCAGCCAGGTGGCCGCGTCGCCGTCGCTCTTGCGACGGTTCGCGCTCGCGTCGACGGCGATCAGGTTGAGCGGGTCATTGGCGAACGCGGTCCGCTTCTGCTTGTCCCACTGCTGCGCACCCTTCTGCCAGGCGTCCGAGAGCGCCACAACATGATCGATGTCGATCTTGCTTGCGCCGCGCTTGAAGGTGATGGACTGCCCGGTGTACGGGTCGTGCGCGAGCGTGCCGGACGAGACGTCGCACTTGTCCTTGAGCTTCACGTCCTTCAGGTCCCGCTTCAGTATGTCCTCGCGGGTCTCGCAGCCGTTGTGGTCGGTGTCGCTCCAGCCCTTGCCGAACTGGTCGCGGCTGTAACCGGTCTTCGGGGCCCGCCCCTTGACGGTGAGCTGGTCGACCGCGGCGAGCGCGGACCCGGCGGCGCCCTTGGCACCCGGGGCGCCGCCCTTCGCGGTGGTGCCGGGCCCGCAGCCGGTGACGACGAGGGCGGCGGCGAGGGCGGTCGCGGGCAGCGCGTTTCGGCTGATTCGGTTGATTCGGTTGATACGCATCAAAGCGGGCCATCCTGGCAGCAGTTGGCGGAACCTCGCAATCGTAGGTACTCCTACCCGGCCGCCCGCCCGTCAACGGTCCCGGACGCGAATGAGGGGTGGCCGCACCACGCGGTCCACCCCTCGCTCCCCTTCACCTCAGCCGTCTCACGACCCCAGGATCGTCGTGAGGAACTCGCCGGTCCACGCGAGCAGCTCCCGGCCCACCACCGGCTTGCCGCCGATCTTGCCGGCGGTCGGGCGCGGCACCAGGATCTGCCGGGTGGGCGCCTTGATGATCGTGCGCGGGTAGAGCCGCTTGAGGCGCAGCTCCTGCGACTCCCTCAACTCCACCGGCGCGAAGCGGATGTTGGGACCCTGGAGCACGATCTCGCCGACCCCGCAGGCGCGGGCCAGCATGCGCAGGCCGGCCACCAGGAGCAGGTTCTCGACCGGCTCGGGCAGCTTGCCGTAACGGTCGGTGAGCTCCTCGCGCACCGCCTTGACGTCCTCCTCGGAGTTGGCCGAGGCGATCGCCCGGTACGCCTGGAGGCGCAGCCGCTCACCCGGCGCGTAGTCGTGCGGGACGTGCGCGTCGACCGGCAGCTCGATCTTGACTTCGAGGGGAGCCTCCTCCAGCTCGCCGCCGTCCATCTGCGCCCGGTAGTCGGCGACGGCCTCGCCGACCATGCGGACGTACAGGTCGAAGCCGACGCCCGCGATGTGCCCGGACTGCTCGCCGCCCAGCAGGTTGCCCGCGCCGCGGATCTCCAGGTCCTTCATCGCCACGTACATGCCCGCGCCCATCTCGGTGTGCTGGGCGATGGTGGCGAGCCGCTCGTGCGCGGTCTCCGTCAGCGGCTTCTCCGGCGGGTACAGGAAGTAGGCGTAGCCCCGGTCGCGGCCACGGCCGACGCGGCCGCGCAGCTGGTGCAGCTGGGAGAGGCCGAAGTTGTCGCCGCGCTCGACGATGAGGGTGTTGGCGTTGGAGATGTCGATGCCGGACTCGACGATCGTCGTCGAGACGAGCACGTCGAACTTCTTCTCCCAGAAGTCGACCACGACCTGCTCCAGCTGGCTCTCGCCCATCTGCCCGTGCGCGGTCTGGATGCGCGCCTCCGGCACGATCTCGCGGAGCCTGGCCGCCGCCCGGTCGATGGACTCGACCCGGTTGTGGATGTAGAAGACCTGGCCCTCGCGCAGCAGCTCGCGCCGCACGGCCGCGCCGATCTGCTTCTCCTCGTACGGCCCGACGAACGTGAGGACCGGGTGGCGCTCCTCCGGCGGGGTCGTGATCGTGGACATCTCGCGGATGCCGGTGACGGCCATTTCGAGCGTACGGGGAATGGGGGTGGCGGACATCGTCAGGACGTCCACGTTGGCGCGGAGCTTCTTCAGCTGCTCCTTGTGCTCGACGCCGAAACGCTGCTCCTCGTCGACGATGACCAGGCCCAGGTCCTTGAACTTGGTCTCCGAGGAGAACAGGCGGTGCGTGCCGATGACGAGGTCGACCGAGCCGTCCTTCAGCCCCTCAAGCGTCGCCTTCGCCTCGGTGTCGCTCTGGAACCGGCTCAACGCCCTTACGTTGACGGGGAATTGGGCGTACCGCTCGCTGAACGTACCGAAGTGCTGCTGCACCAGAAGCGTGGTGGGGACCAGAACGGCGACCTGCTTGCCGTCCTGCACGGCCTTGAACGCGGCGCGCACCGCGATCTCCGTCTTGCCGTAGCCGACGTCACCGCAGATGAGCCGGTCCATCGGGACCGTCTTCTCCATGTCCTCCTTGACCTCGGCGATCGTGGAGAGCTGGTCGGGGGTCTCCGCGTACGGGAACGCGTCCTCCAGCTCGCGCTGCCACGGCGTGTCCGGGCCGAAGGCGTGACCGGGCGCGGCCATGCGGGCCGAGTACAGCCGGATCAGGTCGGCGGCGATCTCCTTGACGGCCTTCTTGGCGCGCGCCTTGGTCTTGGTCCAGTCGGCGCCGCCGAGCCGGTGCAGCGTCGGGGCCTCGCCGCCGACGTACTTGGTCACCTGCTCCAGCTGGTCGGTGGGAATGTAGAGCCGGTCGCCGGGCTGGCCGCGCTTGGCGGGCGCGTACTCGACGAGCAGGTACTCGCGCGTCGCGTTCTGCACCGTGCGCTGGACCATCTCGATGTAGCGGCCCACGCCATGCTGCTCGTGCACGATGTAGTCGCCCACCTCAAGGGTGAGCGGGTCGATGGTCTTGCGGCGGCGGGCCGGCATCCGGCCGAGGTCCTTGGTGGCGCTGCGCTGGCCGGTGAGGTCGGTCTCGGTCAGAACGGCGAGCTTGAGCGCGGGGTCGATGAACCCGTAGTCGATGGCGCCGCACGTCACCTGGACGACGGAGGGCGTCAACTCGCCGAGTTCCGCGTCGAGTCGGGCCGCGATGCCCTCACCGCCGAGGACTTCGACGGTGCGCGACGCGGGGCCGTGGCCCGCCGTCACGTACACCGTGCGCCAGCCGTCGGCGAGCCACTGCTTGGTGTCGGCGAGCGCGCGCTGGGTGTCGCCGCGGTACGTCTCGGGGGCGTGCATGCCCAGCTTGAGGGTTTCCTCGTCCACGTCCGCGTCGTCGGCGGCGAACGGGGACACCGACCACCACATCATGCCGAGCTCACGGGCCCGGTCGCGGACGTCGGCGATGCCCCACAGCGACGCGGCGTCCACGTCGATGGGTGCCTCTCCCCCGCCGGCGCTGGCCGCCCAGGACGCCTGGAGGAACTCCTGGCTGGTCGCGACCAGGTCCGCGGCCCTGGTCCGCACCCGCTCCGGGTCGCACACCACGGCCATCGCACCCTTGGGCAGCACGTCGATGAGCAGCTCCATCTCGTCGACGAGGACCGGGGCGAGGGACTCCATCCCCTCCACCGCGATCCCCTCGGCGATCTTCCCGAGCAGCTCGCCGAGCTCGGGGTGCTCCTCGGCAAGGACGGCGGCGCGGCTGCGCACATCGGCGGTGAGCAGCAGCTCGCGGCAGGGCGGCGCCCACAGGCCGTGCTCGGCGACTTCGAGGGAGCGCTGGTCGGCGACCTTGAAGTAGCGGATCTCCTCGACGTCGTCGCCCCAGAACTCCACGCGCAGCGGGTGCTCCTCGGTGGGCGGGAACACATCGAGGATGCCGCCGCGGACCGCGAACTCCCCGCGCTTCTCGACGAGTTCGACCCGGGCGTACGCGGCCGCGGCGAGCCCTTCGACGATCTCGCCGAGATCCGCGCTCTGCCCGGTGCGCAGGGAGACCGGGACGAGGTCTCCGAGCCCCTTGACCTGCGGTTGCAGTACGGAGCGGATGGGTGCGACGACGACGGAGACCGGGCCCGCGGACGGGTCGTCCTTGCTGGGGTGGGTGAGGCGGCGCAGCACGGCGAGGCGGCGGCCCACGGTGTCGCTGCGCGGCGAGAGGCGTTCGTGCGGCAGCGTCTCCCAGGACGGGTACTCGACGACCTCGTCGGCGGGCAGCATCGCGCGCAGCGCCTCCGCCAGGTCCTCGGCCTCGCGGCCGGTGGCGGTCACGGCGAGCACCGTGCGGCCCGCCTCGCGCGCGAGGCCCGCGACGGCGAAGGGGCGGGCGGCGGGGGGGCCGACCAGGTCAATGTGCGTCCGGTGGCCGTCGGTGGCGGCCTTCACCGCGTCGGCGAGCGCGGGGTCTCGTACAACTGCGTCCAGCAGACCGTGCAGGCTCATGGAGGGCATCCGTCCCGGGGGGGTGGGCAACGCGAACTGCCCGACACGTCGTACGGGCCGGGGTCTCCAGCGTACGACGCCCCGGCCCCCCACGCCGCCGCACCCACCCCACCCCCGGGCGCCCCCCGCACCCCGGACCCCCACGACCTCCCGCGCAGTTCCCCGCGCCCCTTAAAAGGCCGGTTTTCGTGTGCGGACCGTGCCCGCGTCCCGCGCAGTTCCCCGCGCCCCTAACCCCGCTGCCATCTGCGGACCGTGCCCGCTTCTCGCGCAGTTCCCCACGCCCCTTAAAAGGCCGGTTTTCGTGTGCGGACCGTGCCCGCGTCTCGCGCAGTTCCCCGCGCCCCTCAGCCATCCGGTGCCGGGCGGCATGGGCATCCTCAGCCCGTCATGGGGGTCCCCCCTGGCCCTTGAGGCCTTGGGGGAGTTTGAGGACGAGCGCCCTTGAGGCGCGATACGGGGTCCGGGGCGGAGCCCCAGGGAGGAGGTGGGGGAAAGTTGGGGTGGGGTGTCAACCGCGGAGGGGGTGGGGGGCGTATACCCCGTGAGACCCATCCAGCCACGGGAGCCGCATTGACCGACGAGGAGTTCGAGGACTTCTACGCGCACGCCGTGAAACCGCTGGTGGGCCAGGTGTACCTGATGACGGGCGACCTCCACGAGGCCCAGGACGTGGTCCAGGAGGCCTTCGTCAGGGCCTGGGGCCGCCGGAACGGGCTGGACGCGGGCGCCGGCCCGGACGCCTGGGTGCGGACCGTGGCCTGGCGCCTGGCCGTGAGCCGCTGGCGCCGCACCCGCAGATCCGCCGAGGCCTGGCGCCGCCACAACCGCGCCCACACCGGCCCCGCCCCCGAACCGGACCCCGGCACCGTCGCCCTCGTCGCCGCCCTGCGCGGCCTCTCCGACCGCCAGCGCCGCGTCGCCGTACTGCACTACGTGTGCGACCTGAGCGTGGAGCAGGTCGCCCACGAGACCGGCATCTCCGCCGGGACCGTCAAGACCCACCTGTCACGCGCCAGGGCCGCCCTCGCGCCCCGTCTCCTGGAGGAGGAACACGGTGTCTGACGTCCACCGGGACGAGGAGTTCCTGGCTCGCGCCCTGAAGCGGGCGGCCGACGCGGCGGCCCGGCACACGATCCCCGAGCCGGGCGCGCACGTCGCGGCCCGCGGACTGCGCCGCCGCCGGCGCAACCTCGCCGCGCTCGCCGCCTGCGCGGTGTGCCTGCTCGCCGGGTCCGGCGCCGCGCTCGGCGCACGGCTCCAGGAGGGCGCGCCGGTGCCGCCCGCCGCCACCCCGACCGACGGCACGCCCTCCACCGGGCAGGGCTCCGGCCCGCCCTCCCCCGTGCGGGACCGGGGAACACCGTCCGCGGTGCCGGGCACGGGAACACCGTCCCAGGGGGGCGACGCCTCGCAGCCCGTCCCGCCGTACGGCACACCGTCCGCGTCCACCCCGCCCGTCACCCCGACCGGCACCCGCCCCGGCCTCCCCGCACGCGGCACGCTCTCCGGCTCGCCGTCCCCGATGTTCGCGGACCGGGCCGGCCGGAACGACTCCGGCACCGCCACCCCGACCACCCCCGCCCGCTGACCCAAGGAGCACCACCGTGTCCGGAGTCCTGCTCACCCTGCCCGAGCGAGGGACCGCCGCCGGCTCGCCCGGGTCCGGCGAACACCGGCGACAAGGCCGCGCGTGGGGGCGAATACTCCCGCGGCGGGCAGCCGACCCCTACCTGCTCGCCGCCGCACTGTTCGCCGCGTACACCGTGCTCGGGGTGGAGCGCTACCGGCGCATGGACACCCTCTCCTGGGACCTCGGGATCTTCGAGCAGGTGGTCCGCGCCTACGCCCACCTCCAGGCGCCCGTCGCCGACCTGAAGGGACCCGGCACCAACATTCTCGGCGACCACTTCAGCCCGGTGACCGCCCTGCTCGCCCCCGTCTACCGGCTCTTCCCCACCCCGGTCACCCTGCTCGTCGCCCAAGCCGCCCTGTTCGCGCTGGCCGCCGTCGCGGTGACCCGCGTCTCGGCCCGGCTGCTCGGACGCGGCCCCGGCCTCGCGGTGGGTGTCGCGTACGGCCTGTCCTGGGGAATCCAGCGCGCCGCCGACTTCGACTTCCACGAGATCTGCTTCGCCGTGCCGCTGATCGCCTTCGGCCTGGAGGCGATCCTGCGCGAACGGTGGCGCGCGGCGCTCCTGTACGCGCTGCCGCTGATCCTCGTGAAGGAGGACCTGGGCCTGACGACGGCCGCGCTCGCCCTCGTCGTCGCCGTGCGGGCCCGGCGCCTCTCGCCCCGCGCCGCCCGGTGGGCCCTCGCCGTGGCCCTCATCGGGGCGGTGGCCACGCTGGTCACCCTCACCGTCGTCATCCCCGCCTTCAACTCCACCGGCGGCTACGACTACTGGAGCAAGGTGGACGGGGCCGACGCGGCGGGCCCGTTCGCCGCCTGGCACCTCAAGCTGCGTACCCTGGCCTGGCTCCTGCTCCCCACCACCGGTCTGATCGCCCTGCGCTCCCCGCTGCTGCTCGCCGCGCTGCCCACCCTGGGCTGGCGCTTCCTGTCGTCGGACGACCACTACTGGTCCACGGCCTGGCACTACAGCGCGGTCCTGATGCCGGTCGTCGCGCTCGCGCTCACCGACGCGGTGGCCACCGCACGCCACAGCCCGTACGCCTGGCTGCGCACCCATGCCCCCAAGCTGCCGCTGTGCGCGGCGGTCGCGGCCCTCGCGCTCACCCCCTCGCTGCCCCTCGCGGCGCTGACCGAGCCGGGAACGTATCGAAAGAGTCCCCAAGTGGCCGCCGCGGAAGGCCTGTTGGCACGGATTCCGGACGGGGCGACGGTGGAGGCGGACATCGGGCCGATCGCCCGGCTCACCTCCCGCTGCCGCGTCTTCTGGGTGGGCTCCGCCCGCCCGGTCACCCCCCGCTACATCGCGATCGACAACTCCGACGGGTGGGCGGGCGACCCCGTCGAGTACGCGACGACGCTGCACCCCGACGCCCGTTACACGGTCGCCGGGGTGGCAGGGGGTTACGTGCTGCTGCGGCTCCAGTCCTAGCGGGCCGCTCCGCCGGTCCGTCAGTCCGTCGCGATCGCGTTCAGGACGTTCATCCTGCCCGCCCGGAACGCCGGGATCAGCGCGGCGAACAGACCCACGAACGCCGAGGCCACGAACACGGTGGCGATGGTGGGCCAGGGGATCTCCAGGACGCCCATGCCCTCCAGCGCGAGCAGCTTCTGCGCCGTGGTGCCCCAGCCCATGCCGAGCCCGAGGCCGAGCAGCGCGCCGAACAGGGCGATCACCACCGACTCCAGGCGGATCATCCGGCGCAGCTGGCGGCGCGAGAGGCCGATCGCCCGCATCAGGCCGATCTCCCTGGTGCGCTCGACGACCGACAGGGCGAGGGTGTTCACCACGCCGAGCACCGCCACGATGATCGCGAGGGCGAGCAGCCCGTACACGATGTTCAGGAGCTGGCCGATCTGGTCCTTCAGGTCCTGCTTGAAGTCGGCCTGGTTCTGCACCTTGTACTGCGGATACGCCTTCAGGGACTGCTTCAGCGAGGCGTACGCCTCCTTGGCCCTCCCGTCGTCGGCCTTGGCGAACATCAGCATGTTCTTGGGCATCCTGTCGGCCGGCAGGTACCGCGCGACGGTCGTGATGTTGGTGTACATCGCGCCCTTGTCGACGTTGGTGTCGTCCGAGGTGATCGCCGCGACCTTCAGCGTCGCGGTGGCGCCGCCCTTGAAGGCGACGGTCATCGTGTCGCCGACCGTGACACCGTGTTCCTTGGCGTAGGTGTCGCCGACCGACATGGCGCCCTTGCCGTACGCCGCCGCCAGGTCGCCCGCGACGGTCTTGCGCCGCAGATCCTCCTGGTAGGTGGGGTCGGCGGCGGTGACCTGGTCGTCGATCGCCTTGCCGTCGGGTGCGGTCAGCTTGGCGTCCACCGCCTTGTAGTCGGTGACGTGGGCGATGCCCGGGGTCTTCCTCAGGGCGTCGGCGGCCTGCGGCACGATGGGCTGGCCGGTGCCGGAGGAGACGATGAAGTCCGCGCCGACCGACTTGTCGAGCTCGTCGGTGGCCGAGGCGACCATCGAGGAGCCGACCACCGACAGGCACGCCACGAGGGCGAGCCCGATCATCAGGGCCGCGCCGGTCGCCCCCGTACGCCGCGGGTTGCGCAGCGCGTTGCGCTCGGCCATCC
This sequence comes from Streptomyces sp. NBC_00442, assembly GCF_036014195.1. Lineage (NCBI taxonomy): Bacteria > Bacillati > Actinomycetota > Actinomycetes > Kitasatosporales > Streptomycetaceae > Streptomyces > Streptomyces sp. NBC_00442. The sequence continues at coordinate 4,569,225 of NZ_CP107918.1, read as the reverse complement.
GTCCCACGGGGCCGAACATCCGCAGCACCAGCGCGCTGATCACCCGCACGACGACACCCGCGAGCAGCGGCCCGATGACGACGAAGCCGATCAGGGTGAGGACGACGCCGAGCCCGAGCAGGCTCGAACCGGCCGACGCCTGCGTGGAGTTGCCGGAGGCGAACAGGGCGGCGGTGCCCGCGCCGGTCAAAACCAGGCCGATGGCGGCCCGGATCCGGCCTGCCTTGCCGTCGGCCGGGGTGCCCGCGTCGCGCAGCGCGGCCATGGGGGAGATCTTCCCTGCGCGGCGGGCCGGGGTGTAGGCGGCGACGACCGTCACCACGACACCGAGGATCAGGCCGGTCACGGGCGTCGTCCACCGGACGGTGAGGTCACCGGTCGACAGTTCCATACCGATGGAGCCCATCAGCTTCATCAGGCCGACCGCGAGACCGACGCCCGCGCCGACGCCGAGGATCGAGCCGAACACGCCGAGCAGCAGCGCCTCCACGAGCACGGACCGGTTGACCTGCTTGCGGCTGGAGCCGATGGCGCGCATCAGACCGATCTCGCGGGTGCGCTGGGCGACCAGCATCGAGAACGTGTTGATGATGAGGAAGATGCCGACGAGGAAGGCGATCCCGGCGAAGCCGAGCATCGCGTACTTCATCACGTCGAGGAACGAGCCGACGCTGGCGCGGCTGTCGTCCGCCGCTTCCTTCGCGGTCTGCAGCTTGTACGGGCCCGAGCCGCCGAGCGCGGCCGCCACGTCCTGCTTGAGCCGCTGATCGCTGACGCCGTCCGCGGCGGCGACGTTGATCTGCGTGAACTGGCCGGCGCCACCGAGCAGTTCACGCTGCGCGGTCGCGGTGTCGAAGTAGACGATGGCCGCGCCGGGGTTGGTCACCTTGAACGTGGCGATACCCGTGATCTTGGCGGTGAAGTCGCCGGTGACGGCGATGGTGCGCAGCTCGTCGCCGATCGTGAGGTGGTGCTTGTCGGCGGTGTCGGCGTCGACCATCGTCTCGGTCGGCCCGCGCGGGGCCCGGCCGGAGGTGATCTCCATCGCCTTGAGGTCGTTGTCGGTCCAGTTGCCGGCGATGGTCGGGGCGCCGGTGGTGGAGCCCATGTTCTCGTTCTTGGCGTTGACGACCGTGACGTTGGTGCTGCCGACGGCGCCCTCGGCCTTGCGCACGCCGGGCGCCTTGGCGACCTTCGCGACGAGCGAGGCGGGCAGCGCGTCGGGCTTGCCGGTCTGGGAGGGAGCGCCGTCCGCGGTGGCCGACTTGGGGCTGACGGTGACGTCGGCCGCGGTCGCCGCGAACAGCTTGTCGAAGGTGGTGTTCATGGTGTCGGTGAAGACGAGCGTGCCGCACACGAACGCCACCGACAGCAGGACCGCGACGGCCGACAGCGCCATCCGTCCCTTGTGCGCGAGGAAGTTGCGCATCGAGGTCTTGAGCACGCTCATGAGGTACGCCCCCGCGTGTCGAAGGCCTTCATCCGGTCCAGGACCGCTTCGGCGGTGGGGCGGAGCATTTCGTCCACGATGCGTCCGTCGGCGAGGTAGAGCACGCGGTCCGCGTAGGAGGCGGCCACCGGGTCGTGGGTGACCATCACGATGGTCTGGCCGAGCTCGTCGACGGACTGGCGCAGGAAGCCGAGCACTTCGGCGCCGGCCCGCGAGTCCAGGTTTCCGGTCGGCTCGTCACCGAAGATGATCTCCGGCCGGGCCGCCAACGCCCGTGCCACGGCGACCCGTTGCTGCTGGCCGCCGGAGAGCTGGGTCGGCCGGTGCTTGAGCCGCCCCGCCAGGCCCACCGTCTCCACCACGCGCTCCAGCCACTGCGCGTCGGGCCTGCGGCCCGCGATGTCCATCGGCAGCGTGATGTTCTCCAGGGCGTTCAGCGTCGGCAGCAGGTTGAACGCCTGGAAGATGAACCCGATCCGGTCCCGGCGCAGCTGCGTGAGCTTCTTGTCCTTCAGGCCGGTGATCTCGGTCTCGTCCAGGTAGATCTGGCCGCTCGTCACGGTGTCGAGGCCCGCCAGGCAGTGCATCAGGGTGGACTTGCCGGAACCCGACGGTCCCATGATCGCGGTGAACTGCCCCCGGGCTATGTCCACATCGACCCGGTCGAGGGCCACCACGCGGGTCTCCCCCGACCCGTACGCCTTCACGACGTGGCGCGCCCGAGCCGCGACCGCCGTACGCCTTCCGGTGTCCCCGTGCTGGGGAATGGTCACAGCCGTTGTCACGGTGATTCTCCTAGGTCATTTTCAGCCAGTCGCTGACGTACGTCTTGAGTCTCGGGCAAGGGGGGGCTTGGCGCCCTGGGGCCCGGCGCAGTCTTCGGGGTGGGGTTTTCCCCACCCTGCGGCTGTCGCGTCGCGACGTAGGTCCACGGTAGGGAGGGGGTGGTGGGTGCGACCTCCTCCGCCGGGACGAAAGCCCCCCGCCCCCAAGTAGGGCCCACCCCCTAGGGGTCCCCACCCCTACGGCTCCGCCCGGCCCCGTTCGCGCGTTTTCCCACCCTCCCGCCCGTGCGGCAACTCTGAAGGGTGCGGCTCCCTGGGGCTCCGCCCCAGACCCCGTTCGCGCCTTAAGGGCGCTCGTCCTCAAACGCCGGACAGGCTGAGGATGTCCATGCTGGCCGGCACCGAGCAGTTAAGAGGCGCGGGGCTGTGACATTGCGCGGCTCCGCCGCGGTGGGCGCGACCGCTCGGCGCCGGTGCCCTACTAGGGGCGCGGGGCTGTGACATCGCGCGGCTCCGCCGCGGTGGGCGCGACCGCTCGGCGCCGGTGCCCTACTAGGGGCGCGGGGAACTGCGCGAGACGCGGGCACGGTCCGCACACGAAAGCGGGGTTAAGGGGCGCGGGGAACTGCGCGACCAGCCACGCACGGGCCCGCGCCCGAAAGCGGACCGGGGTTTTAAGGGGCGCGGGGAACGGCGCGAGACGCGGGCACGGTCCGCAGACGAAATGGGGTCAGGGGCCCGGGGCCTCCGGGGCCGGCGAGGGGCGGCGGCCCGTCAGCGCGGACAGGGCATCGCGGACATGAGCCATGTGCGCCCGCATCTCCTCGCGCGCCCCATCATGCTCACCCACCACCCGCTCCGCCTCCCCCACAACCCGCCGCTCACAACCCCGCGCATCCGCGACAAGCTCCGCCGCCCGCGCCTCCGCCTCCTCCTCCGCGTGCCGCGCACCCGCCTCCGCCTCGGCGAACCCGCGCCGCGCCGCGTCGAGCGCGGCCTCCGCCGCGCGCGTCAACTCCCCGACCCGGGACTCCAACTGCGCCTCGCGCGCGGCCTGTTCACGCCCGTCCGCGGCGAGCGTCTCCGCATGGTCCCGCTCCTGCCCGGCCAGCTCCGCCTCGCAGCGCCGAACCGCACCGGCCAGCTCGTCGGCCGCCTCCGTGCGCCACTCCTCCGCCGCCGCGCGCGCCGCGGAACGCAGTTCCTCCGCCTCGGTGGCGGCCGCGAGCAGCCTCTGCTCCGCCCACTCCTGCGCATCGGCGAGCACCGACTCGCTGTGCCCCCGCGCCGCGTCCCTCGCCGCCCGTCCCGCCTCCTGCGCGGCGCGCGCTTCCTCCGCCGCCGCCTCCTCGGCGGCCGACCGCACCTCGCCGGCTTCTTCCGCACAGAGCGCGAACAGCTCACGGGCCTGCCCGCCGAGCGCCTCGTACGTCTGCGGCGCGAGCCCGGCGACCCGCTCGCGCAGCCGCACCGCACGCTCGCTCAGCTCGTCGGCGAGGGCCGCGAGCCGCGCCTCCTTCTCCCGCGCGGCCTCCGCCTCCCGTACGAGGCGGGCCACGGCGGGATCGACCTGGTCGGGACGGTAGCCACGGCCCCGGCCGGTCCCGAACGGCCGCGCCGACGGCGGCACCGATGCTGCGCTCATCCCCAAAGCCCTCTCTCCCGCACCCCGGCCGATCGAAACGAAGTGGCCGATATGACGACACTCCGCCCACATGACACGCCCAAGGATGCGTCAACCGGCGCCAAAAAGGGACATCGCGCGGGCCCCGAGCGGCGAGAACGCCGAGAACCGCACGACCAGCCACGGTCGGAACGAACGAGGCGCCCACCGCGGATCCCGCGGTGAGCGCCTCGACACGGCCCCGAAGCAGTCGGCGCCGCGAGCCCGGTAACGGTCAGAGCAACCCGTCCCACATCTGCTCGAGAAGCACCGACCACCAGCTCTCAGGCGACGCCAGCGCCGCCGGGTCGAGCGCCGCGAGCTGGGCCTGGAAGTCGACCGTCCAGCGGCCCGCCTGCTCCGGGTTGAGCCCGAACCGCAGCCGCCACATCCGGCCGAGCAGCGCGAGGGAGCGTACGAACTCGGGCAGCCCCGAGTTCACGAACTGCGGCGGCACCGACTGGCCGCCGGGCCCCGCCTCCACCGGCACGGCCACGATGTGCGCGGTCCCGTACTGGACGCAGATCGCCCGCCCGAAGTCGGAACCCATCACCAGGTACGAGCCCGCGTCCGCGGCCGGCTGCACCCCGCGCTGCTGCGCGAGCTCCGCCAGCGTCGGCACCGGCTGGCCCGGCACGGCCTGCGCCCAGAAGAACGGCCCCAGGTCCACCGGAAGCCCCGCCCACACCAGCGTGACCGCGACGACCTCCGGCACGCCCTGACGCGACACCGCGCGCTGGTCGAAGCGGAACACACCCTGGGGACCGAACGCGCCCGCCAGCTCGTGCGCGACACCCTCCGGCGGCAGCGGCGGCGCAGGCTGCACCGCCGGAATCGGCGCCCGCACCGGCTGCGGCCGCGCCGGACCGTCCGCCACCTGCGCCAACTCGCCCTGGTGGGTGAGCAGATGCTGCACGCCCTGACGACGCGAGCCGTGCTCCTTGCCGTACGGGGCGACATGCGTGATCCGCACCTGCGGCCACTGCTCGCGGATCATGCGTGCGCAGTAGCCGCCCGGCAGCTCGCACGACTCCAGCTCCGTGTGCAGTTCCAGCACGTGGTCCGCGGGCACGTTCATCGTCCGCAGCTCGTGGAAGATCTGCCACTCCGGGTGCGGAATGCCCGGCGCCGAACGGCGGATGAGCTGCTGCTCGGACCCGTCGGGCGCGCGGTAGCGCAGCACCGCCTGGTAACCGGGGCCCACCGTCGGCAGCCCCGCGGGGGGCTGCTGCGGATAGCCGTACGCGGGCGGGGGCTGCGGCACGGCGCCGCCCTGCGGCATGCCGGGCGGCCCGGGAGGCATCGGCGCACCGCCACCGGGGCCCATCTGCGCGGGCCCCGCAAGCATCGTCGCCGCGTGATGCACACCGCCGCCGGGTGCACCGGGAGCACCGGGAGCGGCGGGAACGCCAGGGGCTGCGGGCGGCATCGGCGCGCCGGGGCCGGCCGGAGCCCCCGGCACGCCGGGCGGCCCGGGAGGCATCGGCGCACCCGGGCCACCGGAACCGGCGGGGCCCATGCGGCTCGGGTCGGCCAGCATCGTGGCGGCGTGGTGCACACCCCCGGGTGGCGTCCCCTGCGCACCGGGAGGTCCGGGCGGCACAGGGGCACCCGGCTGACCGGGGGCCCCCGGAGGACCAGGAGGCACAGGCGCGCCGGGGGTACCGGGCGCGCCAGGCGGGCCCGGCGGCATCGGCGCGGCCAGGCCCGACTGGCCGCCGAGGCTCGGGTCCGCGAACATCGTCGCGGCGTGGTGCACATCGCCCCGTGCGGGCGGCGGGGTCGGCGCGCCGGGCGGCCGGGGCGGCTGGGGCGCACCCGGCATCCGGCCCTCCGGCCCGAGCTGTGACACGTACTGCGTGGGCAGGTAGCCACCGGCCGGCGCACCCGGCGGCGGAGTCGAACCCGGCACCGGGCCCGCCGTGGGAAGGCCCGGCCTGGCACCCGGAGTGCCCGGCGCACCGGGCGGCGGCGGAGTCGTCGAACCCCCGCCGCGCGAGGCCCGCGCACCCGGAGGCGGGCCGACCGCCTTGCTGGTCGCGGCGTCCGCGATGTCTCCCGCGCCCGGAGGCACGGAGCGGCCCGGCCCGGCGACGCCGGAAGGAGCGGGAGTCGAGGGGGCGGCGTGCGCGGTCGGCGGCGCGGGAACACCGGGCGGCGGCGTCGCACCCGGCGCACTCCGCTGCGACCCGCGGTCCGGGTCGTAGGCAGGGGCGAGCGCGGTCGGGGGCAGCTGGCTGCCTCCCGCCATCAACGCCGTCTTCGCCTCGGGCAGCACCTTCGGCGGCGCGGCGTCGTCACCGTCCGAGCCGGACAGGGCCGGCGCGAACACGGTCGCGGGCAGCGGCACGGAACCGTCGTCCGACCCCGCGTTGGTGTCCGTCCCCGCCCAGGGCGTCGCCCCTGCGGGAACGCCCGTACCTGAACCCTGTCCCTGTCCCTGTCCCTGTCCCTGTCCCTGTCCCTGCGACGAGGCCGGCGCGGGCTCGTCGGCGGCAAACCCGCCGGACCCGTGCGACGCACCCGAAGTGGCACTGCCACCGCCACGGTCAGCGTCACCACGCCGGTCCGGGATCCCCAACCGGTCGGCCGCCTCCTGCAACCACTCCGGCGGGCTCAGCAGGAACGACGTCTGGTTGAGATCGATCCGAGCCGGAGGCTCCGGCGCCGCGGGGGCGGCCTCGGGCAGCCCGTACTCCTCCTCGTACCGGCGGATCACCTCACCCACCGGCAACGCCGGCCACAGCGAGGCGTCGCCGCTGTCCCGGGCGATCACCAGGCGCTGCGCGCCGCCATCGACCGAAGGCCCGTTCTCGCGGTCCTCCGCCCACACCACGAAGCCCAGCTCGAACTCCCGCACCCGCACCTCACGGTGCTGATACGCGGGCACATCGCCGTTGATCCACTCTTCGGCACGCTCCTGCGCCTGAGCGAAAGTCACCATCGGCCGGCTCACTCCCCTACCGAGGTCGTCTCGACGACGCGCGCGAAGCCGCCGTCCACCATCAGGTTCGCCACGGTCTCCAGCTCCGGCGGATTGCCGGCGAGCCGTGCAAGGAACGCGTCGAAATCGTCCCCGCAGGGCAGCAGCAGCCGCTCGACCCGCTCGTTCACGCTCAGACCGTCCTCATCCCGCGCATCGTCGTACGCGCAGAACCACACCGAACCGGTCTCGGAACCGCGCACCTTCACCGCGAGGATCCCGCCCTGCACGAACGAGACGCCCAGATAGTCCTTGGTGAGGTGATCACGAAGACACTTGTTGATGTAGACCAGGTCATTGACGGCCGCCTCCTCGCGCACCGTGAAGAACGGCTGGTCCACCAGGAGCCCCAGCTCGGCGTCGAGCGCCGCGCCCACCGGGGCACAGCCGCCCGCCGCCTTCAGGAACGACCGGTAGGCTCCCGGCAGCCGATACCCCAAGTCCTCCTCGACACCGAGGAGTTGGGACTCCGACACCGCCACCGAGCCCTTCGGCAGACCGAAGTGCGCCGGCCGCGTCTCCTGCAAGGGGCGCGTGCCCCGCTTGTCGTGCTCGACCTGCGCCGTCGCCAGACCGCCGAAGTGGCGCAGCAGCGCCTTCACCTCGACCGGCACCAGCTCCAGGCGCCGGCCACCCGCCACGTGGTGCCACGTCCAGCCGTGCGGCGTGGCCACCGGGGCGATCGTGTCCCACAGCTCGTGGCCCGCCGCGGCCAGCGCCGCGTTCGCCGACACGTAGTCGGTCAGCCGGAGCTCGTCCACCCCGAAGCCCTCGGGGGGCTCGGCGATCTCCACCGCCGCACGGGCGTACGCGGAGAAGACCGGGTAGCCGTTCTCGTCCACCCGCACCCCTCTGGGATGCCGGGCGGCCCGGACCGGATCCGGGAAGTGCACGACCTGCCCGGCATAGGCCGCGTTCGGTGGCGCGGCATGATGCCCGAGCCGACCTGTCGTCATGGCGGTTGCCCCCTGCTGCGTGCTCCTGCGTCTGGCTGGTGAGGACCAGACTATGCGGTGGGGCAATACCGAGTCCCGACCCCGCATTTCGGTCACCAACCGTCACGCACATATCACCCTGCGCCGGTGATACGCGGCTAATCGCGCCCCAGCTTCCGTACCAGCACCCACATTTGGCAGGCTGTCCCCGCAACTCGGGGGCGCTGACACGTGCGGCTGAAGCCGCCGCCAGTGGGAGGACGACCAGCACCATGCAGACCACAGCAGGCGAAACATCCGCCACACGGACACCGCGCGCGACGACCAGCGCGACCCAGACCGCACGCGAGGCCCCGGGCACGCAGGGGACAGCGCGGGGCCCGCAGGGAACAACGCAGGGGACAGCCCAGGGCGCGCAAGGGGGACTGGGCGCACAGACAACGGCGCCGGGGAACCTCGGCGGGCCGGGGGCAGCCGGGCCGCCGGCTGGACCCGGGGCAGCGGGGATGCCCGCACCACTCGGCGGACCGGGGGCAGCCGGGTCACTCGGCGGACCGGGGGCCCCCGGCCGGCCGGGGGCCCCGGAAAGTGTCGGCGGGCCCGGCGACCCGCGCCTCACCTGGAGCGCCACGGCCACCACCGCCGCGCCGTTACTCCGCCACCGCCGCGACGGCATCCTCCCCGCCATCGCCGCCGCGCTCTCCGTCCGCGGCGAAACCCTCACCTGCACCGCGGGCAAAGGCGAACAGCCGCCCGTCCTGCACACCCTCGTCCAGGACTACCTCGACACCCTCACCAGCGGCCAGCGCGAACGGTTCACCGGCCGCTGCCCCGAAGCGATCCTGCTCTCCCGACACCTGACCGCCGTCGAGACGCAACGCTCCAAACGCGCCCAGCGCAAACCCCTCACCCACGGCGAAGCCCGCCGCGCCCTCAAACACGCCAAGCTCACCGCCCGCCGCATACGCGAGGACGGCGACCCCCTCCACGGCAGTTACGCGCCGCCCTGCCGCTCCTGCACGGCGCTCCTCGCCCACTTCGGCGTCCGCAGCGTCGAGCCGTAAACCCCGGCACCGGGATCCCACCCCCGGCCCCGCCCCATCCATCCCATCCCATCCCATCGCACGGAAAGGCCGCGGCCGATGCCGGACACCTCCACCACCCGCTTCCCCGTCCCCGTCGACGCCGCCCTGCGCACCGCTGGATGGCAGCCCGGCCGCTGGGACATCCGTCAGGCCGAGGCCTGGGCCGACGTCCTGCGCGGCCACGCCTCACCCGCGGGCCACCGCCACACCGTCTTCCCCGCGGCCGTCGAGGCGTGGGCCGAATTCGGCGGGCTGCGCCTCACCGCACCGGGGCCGGGCCGCCGCAACGCCCCGGCCGCCCTGAGCTTCGACCCCCTCGCCGGGCTTCACCTCGCCCGCACGCTCGCGGACCTCGGGCGGGCGCTCGACACGGACATCGCACCGCTCGGAGAGGAGGGGGATCAGCAGGCGGTGCTCGCCATCGACGCGGAGGGACGCGTGTACTCCCTCGACCACACCGGCGACTGGTACCTCGGACCGGACATCGATCACGCCCTCAACGCCCTGGTCACCGGCACCCAGCCGATCCGCCTGACAGCGACCTGACCCCGTGCCGGAGGCACACCGGGGCTCCACACCCCGGCGCACCTTCGGCTGCGGACCGCCGGGGACGCTCGCGCAATTCCCCGCGCCCCTCGAACGGCCGGTTTCCGGATGCGGACCGTGCCCGCTCCTCGCGCAGTTCCCCGCGCCCCTCACCTACTCGGCGCCGGGCAGCATGGGCATCCTCAGCCCGTCATGGGGGTCCCCCCTGGCCCTACCGCGTGGGCTGGGTGTCGTCCGGGAGAACGGCCGACACCCGAAAGCCACCCGCGTCCGTCGGCCCCGACACAAACACCCCGCCCAACCCCAGCACCCGCTCCCTCATCCCCACCAGCCCGTTCCCCCCACTGGGCAACCCCGCATCCGCCGTGACCCCGTCCGCGGGACCGTTCTCCACCTGCATCGCCACCTCGGCGTCCCGGTACGCGAGACGCACCATCACCTTCGCGCCCGCCGCATGCTTGTGCACATTGGTCAGCGCCTCCTGCACCACCCGGTACGCCGTCTGCTCCACCAGCGCGTCACACCCCCGCGCCTGCCCCTGCACCATCAGCTCCACCACCATCCCGGCCTCCCGGGACTGCCCCACCAGCGCCTCGATGTCCGCAAGGCACGGCCCCTCCTCCGCGGCGGCCGCGGCCACCGCGGCCGCCACCCCCACCGCCGCCAGCGGCACCGCGTCCACCCGCACCGCCACCCGCTGCTGATCGGCGGCCCGCAGCACCCCGAGCATCTCCCGCAACTCCGTCAACGCCTGACGCCCCATGTCACCGACCAGCGCCGCGTTCTTCACGGCCTTCTCCGGATCCTTGCGCGCCACCGCCTGCAACGCCGCCGCATGCACCACCATCAGCGACACCCGGTGTGCCACCACGTCGTGCATCTCCCGGGCGATCCGCGTCCGCTCCTCCGTACGCGCCCACTCCGCCCGCTCCTCCGCCCGGTCCGCGAGCAGCGACAACTCCCGCTCCAGCGAATCCGCACGCTCCCGCAACGACTCCATCAACCGGCGCCGCGCCCCTATATACAGCCCGTACAGCAACGGCGGACCCGAGATGCCGACCGACATCACCACCGACACCAGCGGCACGTACCAGCGCCCCGGGTCGTAGTCACCGCCCGCCACGCTCTGGTGCATCCGCACGAACGTGACGATGAACGTCCCCGCCACCGACATCCCCGCCAGCGCCGCCGTGATCCGGCGCGGCACCTCCGACGCGGCCAGCGTGTACAGACCCACCACGCTCAGCATGAAACCCATGCTGGCCGGCGTCACCGCGATCGACACCAGCACCACCGCGATCGGCCACCGCCGCCGCAGCACCAGCGAGGCCCCCGCCACAAGCCCGAGCAACACCCCGGCCGGCACGGGCAACCCCGAGTCCCCCGCGAAATTCACACCCTCCAGCGCACACTCCAGCGCGGAGAACACCCCGAGCGAGACATCCAGCACCGCGCTGCGCCTGCGCTCCCACCACCACCAGCCACGGGAGGTCAACCCCGTGGCTTCCTGGTCAGCCCCCGTTGCGGTCATGGCTCCCAGCCTACGGGCGGGCACGAACGATTTTCCTATGGCTTTCGTCCCGCGCGCCCAGCACGGAATCCCGCCCAACACGCCGCGAACCGGTACTGATCCCACGATCCGGTGAAACAGCCGGATATTCGAGCGGCCGTCCGGATGCCGGACGAACGTGTCCGTATGACATCAGCCACGCCCAGCAAGTACGCCGATTTCGAGGGCCTGCGGCAGCAGGCGATCGCGCTGCGGCGCGAGGGGCTCAGCCTGCGGCAGATCCGCGACCGTCTACACATCCACCACAACGACCTCCTCCACCGCCTGGTGAAGGGTGAACCGGCTCCGCAGTGGACGAAGCGCCCGAACGCCAAGGACGACCTGCGCGACCGGGCCAGAGCACTCCGCGCACAGGGCATGACATACGACCAGATCCAAGCCGAGGTCGGCTGTTCGAAGAGCTCGATATCGCTCTGGGTCCGCGACCTCCCGAAGCCCGAACCCCGCTACACCGACGAAGAACGGCACACCCTGATGAACAAGGGCCTCGCACGCCTGCGCGCGACCCAGGAGGAGGAGCGCCAGGAGACGAAAAGGGCGGCACGCGACGAGATCGGACAGCTGTCCGAACGGGAGCTCTTCATGGTGGGCGTCGGGCTCTACTGGGCAGAGGGAACGAAGGACAAGACCTACCGACGCTCCGAGCAACTGCAGTTCATCAACAGCGACCCCGACGTGATCAAGGTGTACCTGCGGTGGCTGGAGTTACTGGGGGTCTCGCGCGAGCGGATGCGCTTCCGCGTCAGCATTCATGAGTCCGGAGACGTGGCCGGGGCCGAGAAGTTCTGGGCCGAACTGGCCGACGTCGATGTCTCCGTTTTCCAACGGGCCACCCTCAAGAAGCACAACCCGCGCACCAAGCGAAAGAACACCGCACAGGCGTACCGAGGTTGCTTGGTGATCTACGTAACCAAGGGCGCCGATCTCTACCGTCGCATGGAAGGCGCTTGGTACGGCATAGTGTTGGGTGCCGATCCGGCGACCTGACCAAATGTCCGGTTTAGCCGGTTTCCATCCCCCGTGGTGTAATTGGCAGCACTGGGGCTTTTGGTGCCCTATGTCCGGGTTCGAGTCCTGGCGGGGGAGCTTCGCGGTTTCGGGTCCTGGCGGTTCTCGTCAGGACCCGCCGCATTTCCCCAGCCCCCACCCCGATTTCATCCACCAGGCCCCCCGGTATCCTTCGGTTGTCCACCCCCCGAAGCCGAAGGGCACCTCCGTGAGCGCAACCCGCCCGGCCGCCGTCGTCGTCCTCGCCGCGGGTGAGGGCACCCGCATGAAGTCGGCCACTCCCAAGGTTCTGCACGAGATCTGCGGGCGCTCGCTCGTCGGCCACGTCGTGGCAGCCTCCCGTGAACTCGACCCCGAGCACCTCGTCGTGGTCGTCGGCCACGCACGCGAGCAGGTCTCCGCGCACCTGGGTGCGGTCGACGCCGGTGTGCGTACCGCCGTCCAGTACGAGCAGAACGGCACCGGGCACGCGGTGCGGATGGCGCTGGAGGAGCTGGGCCAGTCCATCGAGGGCACGGTCGTCGTGGTCTGCGGCGACACCCCGCTGCTGACCGGCGCGACCCTGGCGGAGCTGACCCGTACGCACGAGAACGACCGCAACGCGGTGACCGTGCTGACCGCCGAGGTCGGCGACTCGACCGGCTACGGCCGCATCGTGCGGGACGACGCCTCGGGCGCGGTCACCGCGATCGTCGAGCACAAGGACGCGACCGACGCTCAGCGCGCGATCCGGGAGATCAACTCGGGTGTGTTCGCGTTCGACGGTGCGCTCCTGGCGGACGCGTTGGGCAAGGTGCGTACGGACAACAGTCAGGGTGAGGAGTACCTGACGGATGTGCTCGGGATTCTGCGTGAGGCGGGGCACCGGGTCGGTGCGTCGCTCGCGGGGGACTTCCGGGAGATCCTCGGGATCAACAACCGGGTGCAGCTGGCCGAGGCGCGCCGGCTGCTGAACGACCGTCTTCTCGAGCGGGCGATGCTCGCGGGTGTGACGGTGGTGGATCCGGCGACGACGTTCGTGGATGTGCAGGTGACGTTCGAGCAGGACGCGATCGTGCATCCGGGGACTCAGCTGCTGGGTACGACGCGTCTTGCCTCCGGTGCGGAGGTCGGTCCCAATTCCCGTCTGACGAACACCGTGGTGGGCCGGGACGCGCGGGTGGACAACGCGGTGTCGTTCGACTCCGAGGTGGGCGAGGGGGCGACGGTCGGTCCGTTCGCCTATTTGCGTCCGGGTACGCGGCTCGGCGCGAAGGCCAAGATCGGTACGTACGTCGAGACGAAGAACGCGACGATCGGTGAGGGGACGAAGGTTCCGCACCTGTCGTACGTGGGTGACGCGACGATCGGTGAGTTCACGAACATCGGCGCGGCCAGTGTGTTCGTGAACTACGACGGTGAGTCCAAGCACCACACGACGATCGGCTCACATTGCAAGACGGGTTCGGACAACATGTTTGTTGCGCCCGTCACAGTGGGGGACGGTGCTTATACCGCCGCCGGTTCGGTGATCACGAAGGACGTGCCGCCGGGTTCGTTGGCCGTGGCCCGGGGCCAGCAGCGGAATATCGAGGGTTGGGTGGAGCGCAAGCGCCCGGGAAGTGCTGCCGCGCAGGCCGCTCAGGCTGCGGCCGGGCAGTCGGCCGGCGAGAACTGACCGGATTCGGGTGCACCTTTCTCGGGCTACCGTGATAGGTGCACATATTCGGCTGGGCTCGTGGCGAGAGGGACCGCGCGGGTGCAGCGGCATCGAACACGTCTGAGGAGACTGTGCTGTGACCGGGATCAAGACGACCGGCGAGAAGAAGCTGATGCTCTTCTCCGGCCGCGCCCACCCCGAGCTGGCCGAGGAGGTTGCGCACCAGTTGGGTGTGGGCCTCGTGCCGACGAAGGCCTTCGACTTCGCGAACGGTGAGATCTACGTTCGTTTCCAGGAGTCGGCGCGTGGTGCGGACTGCTTCCTGATCCAGAGCCACACGGCTCCGATCAACAAGTGGATCATGGAACAGCTGATCATGATCGATGCTCTGAAGCGGGCGTCGGCGCGATCCATCACCGTGATCATTCCGTCCTACGGCTATGCCCGTCAGGACAAGAAGCACAAGGGCCGCGAGCCGATCTCGGCGCGTCTGGTCGCCGACCTCCTGAAGACCGCGGGTGCGGACCGCATCCTCACGGTCGATCTGCACACGGACCAGATCCAGGGCTTCTTCGACGGTCCGGTGGACCATCTCACCGCGCTTCCGGTCCTCGCGGACTACGTGGGGACGAAGGTCGACCGCTCGAAGCTGACGATCGTCTCCCCGGACGCGGGCCGCGTGCGGGTCGCCGACCGCTGGTGCGACCGTCTGGACGCGCCGCTGGCGATCGTGCACAAGCGCCGTGACAAGGAAGTCGCGAACACGGTGACGGTGCACGAGGTCGTCGGTGATGTGAAGGGCCGCGTCTGCGTCCTGGTGGACGACATGATCGACACGGGTGGCACGATCTGCGCCGCGGCGGACGCGCTGTTCGCGCACGGTGCGGAGGACGTCATCGTGACGGCGACGCACGGCATCCTGTCGGGTCCGGCCGCGGACCGTCTGAAGAACTCCAAGGTGAGCGAGTTCGTGTTCACGAACACGCTGCCGGATCCGTCGGATCTGGAGCTCGACAAGATCACGGTGCTTTCGATCGCTCCGTCCATCGCGCGGGCGGTGCGCGAGGTGTTCGAGGACGGCTCGGTGACGAGTCTCTTCGAGGAGAACTAGCGCCTGACCGCAGCGAGTTGGGGCCCCGTCCATGAGGACGGGGCCCCTCTTCATGTCCCCTGGTGACATTGCGCGGCTCCGCCGCGGTGAGCGCGACCAGCCACGCACGGTCCGCAGCCGAGAGCCGGGGCCCTGGGGCTCCGCCCCGGGCCAGGGGGTCGCCCCACCCCGCCCCTTCTGGAACCCTCCGGGGGTGGAGAGGGGCCAGGGTTCGAGCCTCTGGGGCTCCGCCCCGGACCCCGTTCGCGCCTTGAGGGCGCTCGTCCTCAAACGCCGGACGGGCCGGGTGTGCCGCCCGGCCCGCGGCCGAAGAGCGTGCCCTAGTTTTTTCTCTCGCTCCCGCGCCCCCGCAGCGCGTCCACCGCGATCCGTGCCGCCCGCCCCACCGCCGCATCCGCCGCCGGCAGCGTCGCCGCCGTGGAGGCCGCGCGGGTGAAGACGGCGACGGCGTATCGCCCGCCGTCGGGGTATTCGACGACGCCGGCCTCGTGGCGCTGGGTGGGCAGGGTGCCGGTCTTGCCGCTGACGCGTACGTCGTCGAAGGGGAAGCCGGAGGCGAGGCGATGGCTCCAGGCCTGGATGCCGAGGACGGCGCGGAGTTCCTCGCCCCAGGCCCCGGCGCAGACCTCGTCGCGCCAGACGGCGGCGAGCAGGCCGGCGGTCTCGCGCGGGGTGGAGCGGTTGGTGCGGGCGGGGTCGAGGACGGTGAGGCGGGCGACGGCGGCGGGGTCGACGAGGGCGGCGGGGCCGCTGGAGCCGGCGTCGGTGAGCATCGTCGCGTAGAGGCCGGCCTGGTTGTGGACGGCGACGGTACGGGTCAGGCCGAGGGCGCTCATGGTGGCGTTGACGGTGTCGAGGCCTAGGTGGTCCCACAGGACGTCGGCCGCGGCGTTGTCGCTGACGGCGATGGCGAGGGATGCCAGATCGCGCAGGCTGAGGCGGGCCGCGTCGCGCATGACGGCGAGTCCGGTGGGGCCGGGGGCGCGGTTCGCGGCGGGGATGTCGAGGGGTGTCGCGGGGTCGAGGCGTCCGGCGGCGGCTTCGCGGTAGAGGGTGGCGACGAGGCACAGCTTGTGGACGCTGGCGGTGGATACGGGGGTGTCGGCGCCCAGTGCGACGGTGTCGCCGGTGTCGATGTCGGTGGCGCAGAGCGCTCCGGTGATCCCGGCGTCGGTGAAGGCGGCGGTGATGCGGCCGCGTACGGGGGTGTTCACAGCGGGAACTCCGATGCGGGGCGGGGGAACAGGCGCCGTTGGGGGGTGGCGGGGACGAGCCCGGCGTGTTCGCGCAGGACGTCGTGGGCCGCTTCGGTGAACAGGCGGACGGCGGGTCCGTCGCGTCCGGCCGGCCAGGCGGTGGAGGTGCGCCAGGTGAGGGGGGTGCCGCGCAGGGGGCGCCAGGCGGTGCCGGGTTCGGGGGCGGGCCGGGGCACGAGGGCGACGACGTGGGTGCCGGACAGGATGAGGGCGTGGGTGAATTCGCTGCCGGCGACGTCGCGTACGGCGCTGGGGGTGCAGCCGTGGCGGGCGCAGGCGGTGAGGGTTTCGTCGTGGAGGGCGGGGGCGGTGGGGCGGGGGAAGAGGAGGAGTTCGCGGCCGTCGAGGTCGCGTACGTCGATCTGGGTGTGCCGGGCGAGGGGGTCGTCGGCGGCGAGGAGCGCGCCGAGCGGCTGGTGGAGCTGGGGGCCGAAGCCGAGGCCGGTGGCGGGGCAGGGGTGGCGCACGATGCCGGCGTCGAGGGTTCCTGCGGTGAGTTCGGCGGTCTGCTCGGCGGTGGTGAGTTCGCGCAGGTCGAGGGTGCCGCCGGGGCTGCGTTCGCGGTAGGCGGTGAGGAGGGCGGCGACGGTGGCGCCGCCGAGCTGGGGCGGTACGGCGGCGCGCAGGGTGCCGGCCGCGCCGCCCTGGACGCGGCCGACGAGGGTGCGCAGCCGGTCGGCGGCGTCGAGCAGGGTGTGGGTTTCGGCCAGGACGAGGCGGCCGGCGGGGGTGAGCGTGGCGCCGGTGCGGCCGCGGTCGAGGAGGCGGACGCCGAGTTCGCGTTCGAGGCGCTGGATGCGCTGGGAGAGGGAGGGCTGGGCGACGCGCAGGCGCTCTGCGGCACGGCCGAAGTGCTGTTCTTCGGCGACGGTGCGGAAGTACCTGAGGTGCAGCAGCAGGTCCATGAGCAGCAAGGATAGGGGAACGGCTATCGGTGTGTGCCTGATAGGCGGAGGCGGGCGGCCGGCTCCGGGTTGATCCAATTGGGCGGCCGGGGGGTCGCCGGGTACTCTGGGGCAGTTGCTCGGCGAGGGAGGCCGTACCTGAGGTACGGCGGTCCGTTATCGACGCGCTCTTCGTAGCAGGCCAGTCGTGGCCGGGTGACCACCATTTTTTGGTTCACCTTTCCTACGAGGAGTGCACATGTCCGAGGTCAAGCTCGCCGCCGAGGTCCGTAACAGCTTCGGCAAGGGCGCCGCGCGCACCATCCGTCGCGACAACAAGGTTCCCGGCGTCATCTACGGTCACGGCACCGAGCCGGTTCACGTCACCCTTCCGGGCCACGAGCTGCTGCTCGCGCTGCGTACCGCGAACGTCCTGCTGTCCCTGGAGCTCGACGGCAAGACCGAGCTCGCGATCCCGAAGGCCGTCCAGCGCGACGCCATCAAGGGCTACCTGGTCCACGTCGACCTGCTGCTCGTCAAGAAGGGCGAGAAGGTCACGGTCGAGGTCGCGGTCGAGACCGAGGGCGACCTGGCGCCGGGCAGCTTCCTCGTCGAGAACGTGCTGAACACGCTCTCCGTCGAGGCCGAGGCGACCCACATCCCGACCTCCGTCACCGTGTCCATCGAGGGCCTCGAGGCCGGCGCGGCGATCCACGCCAAGGACATCGAGCTTCCGTCGGGCACCACCCTGGCCACCGACCCCGACGCGGTCGTCATCCAGATCCTGGCCGCGCAGGCCGAGGAGCCGGCCGCCGAGACCGAGGCCGCCGAAGGCGCCGAGGCCTGAGCCGCACGCTCTGCCTGAGATCCGTGCCGGGCACGGGTCTTCGACGGGGTGGCGGGCCGCATGTGGCCCGCCGCCCCGTTTTTCTCGTACGTGACCGAGGAGAAGCAGTCCCCCATGACGACGACCGACAACGCGAACGCGCCCTGGCTGATCGTGGGCCTGGGCAATCCGGGTCCCGAGTACGCGGCGAACCGGCACAACGTCGGGTTCATGGCCGTGGATCTGCTCGCGGAGCGCATGGGCGGCAGGTTCAAGGCGCACAAGGCGCGGGCGCAGGTCGTGGAGGGGCGGATCGGCCCGCCCGGACCGCTGAACCGCCGGGTGGTCCTGGCGAAGCCGCTGTCGTTCATGAACCTGTCGGGCGGGCCGGTGACGGCGCTGCGCGACTTCTACAAGGTTCCGGTCGCCAACATCGTTGCGATTCATGACGAGTTGGACATCGACTACGGGGTGCTGCGGCTGAAGCTGGGCGGTGGGGACAACGGCCACAACGGTCTGAAGTCGATCACGAAATCGCTGGGTCCCGACTATCACCGGGTGCGGTTCGGGATCGGTCGGCCGCCGGGCCGGATGCAGGTGGCGGACTTCGTCCTGAAGGACTTCTCCTCCACGGAACGCAAGGAGCTGGGGTACTTCGTGGACCGGGCGGCCGATGCGGCCGAGGCGCTGGCGATCGAGGGGCTTGAGCGCGCCCAGTCGACGTACAACTCCTGACACTTGCCCTGCTTACGGGGCGAACCGGCGCCCCGGGTTTGACCGTTCGCGGTCATGGCCGCCAGGATCGCGCCCCATGACGAAGCGGAGCCGTACCTTCCTGACGTTCCTGCGGCGGGCCGCGTCCGCCCTGGTGGTGGCGGTGCTCGTGGTCGCCGGGTTCTGGTCGTCGTGGGGCACGGCCCAGCACGTGGTGCTCGCGAAGGGCCGCGATCACGGCACGCTGACGGTGACGAGCTGCGCGGACGACACGTGCACCGGCCCCTTCTCGCCCGTGGGCGACTCCTCCCCGCACGCCCGCGTGACGATCCCCGAGTCGGTGGCGGCGGAGCGGGGCGATCACCTGCCGGTGGTCCTGAAGCCCGGAACGACGCAGGCGGTACGCGGCGGCGCGGCGGGCTTCCTGTACGCGTGGCTGCCCCTGGCCGGGGCACTGCTTCTGGCTTCGCTGGTGGTGGGCGGGGGGTTGCGGATGCCGCGTACGGCGTGGGGGGTGGGGTTGGTGGGCGCGGCGGCCATGGCATCCGCCTTCATCGCGCTGTAGCCGGCCCCGGCGCGCCCCCAGCCCCGCCTTCGCCTGCGGACCGTGCGTAACTGATCGCGCAGTTCCCCGCGCCCCTAGGCCCGCCTTCGTCCACGGACCGGTGGACGGCTGATCGCGCAGTTCCCCGCGCCCCCTAACAGCGTCGGTCGTCTGCGGACCGTGCCCGCTTCTCGCGCAGTTCCGCGCGCCGCTGACGGGGCCGGGCTTGGCAGGGTGCCCAGTGCAGGCATCCTCAGCCCGTCATGGGGGTCCCCCTGGCCCCTGAAGCCTTGGGGGAGATTGAGGACGAGCGCCCTTCGGGCGCGAACGGGGTCCGGGGCGGAGCCCCGGGAAAAACCCCGCCCCTCCCCACCGTCCCCCGGAGGGTTGTGGGAAGGGGCGGGGTGGGGGACCAGAGACCTCAGCCCGTGTTGCGCAGGCCCGCCGCCACCCCGTTCACCGTGAGGAGAAGCGCACGGGACAGCAGCGGGTCCGGCGCCTCGCCCCGGTCCGCCGCCGACCGCTGGCGGGCGAGGAGCGCGACCTGGAGGTAGGAGATCGGGTCCAGGTACGCGTCCCGGATCGCGAAGGTCTGCTGCAACACCGGGTGCGTACCGAGGAGTTCATCGCTCCCCGTGATCCGCAGGACCTCCCGCACCGTCAGCTCGTGCTCCGCCTCGATCGTCGCGAACACGTGCTTCAGCTCGTCCGGCACGAGCGTGTCGACGTAGTGCCGGGCGATGCGCAGGTCCGTCTTCGCGAGCGTCATCTCCACGTTGGAGAGGAAGTTGCGGAAGAAGTGCCAGCGCTCGCTCATTTCGCCGAGCACCTCCTCAAGACCCGCCTCGCGCAGCGCCTTGAGCCCGGAGCCGACGCCGAACCAGCCGGGCACGATCTGCCGGGACTGGGTCCAGCCGAACACCCAGGGGATGGCCCGCAGCCCGTCGAGGCCCGCACCGGAGTCGGGGCGGCGCGAGGGCCGCGAGCCGAGGTGCAGCTCGGCGAGCTGGTCGACGGGGGTGGAGGCGAAGAAGTACGCGGGCAGGTCCGGGTCCTCGACGAGCCGCCGGTAGGCGGAGTGCGCCGCGTCGGACACGGTGTCCATGGCCGCGTCCCAGCGCGCGAGCGCCTCGTCGGACTGGCGGGGCGCGGTGTGCAGCGCGGAGGCCTGGAGCGTGGCCGCGACGGTCAGTTCCAGGTTCTCCCTTGCCAGGGACGGGATGAGGTACTTGTCGGAGATGACCTCGCCCTGTTCGGTGACCTTGATCTCACCTTCGAGGGTGCCCCAGGGCTGGGCGAGGATCGCGTCGTGCGAGGGGCCGCCGCCGCGGCCGACGGTGCCGCCGCGGCCGTGGAAGAGCCGCAGCCGCACCCCGTACCGGTGCGCGACGTCGCGCAGTCGGCGCTGGGCGCGGTGGATCTCCCACTGGGAGGTGGTGATGCCGCCGAACTTGGAGGAGTCGGAGTAGCCGAGCATGACCTCCTGGACGTCGCCGCGCAGCGAGACGAGGCGCCGGTAGGAGGGGTCGGCGAGCATCTCGTCGAGGATGACGTCGGCGGCGCGCAGCTCGTCCGTCGTTTCGAGCAGCGGCACGATGCCGATCTTGGCCCAGCCGCCGTGCAGGTCGACGAGGCCGGCCTCGCGGGCGAGGACGGCGGCGGCGAACACGTCGTCGGCGCCCTGGCACATCGAGATGATGTACGACTCGATGACCTCGGGCCCGAAGCGTTCGAAGGCTTCCTTGATGGTGCTGAAGACGCCGAGGGTCTTCTGTCCCGCCGCGTCCAGCGGGGCGGGGGCCGGGGCGAGGGGGCGGCGGGAGCGGAGTTCCTTGGCGAGGAGCTTCTGCCGGTAGTCGCGCGGCATGTCGGCGTAGCGCCAGGATTCCTCGCCGAGCCGGTCGAAGAGCTGGCCGAGCGCGTGGTGGTGGGCGTCGGCGTGTTCGCGTACGTCCATGGTGGCGAGCTGGAGGCCGAACGCCGCGAGGGTGCGGATGGTGCGGTCCATGCGGCCGTCGGCGAACAGGGCGCCGCGGTGGTCGCGCAGGGAGGTCTGGATGAGGGTGAGGTCGGCGAGCAGCTCGGCGGTGCCGAGGTAGTCGCGGCCGGGCTGGTGGGGGGTGCCCTTGGCGAGCCGGTCCTTGGTGTGGACGAGCTTCTGGCGGATGGCGGTGGCCTTGAGCCGGTAGGGCTCCTCGGCGTTGAGGCGCTTGTAGCGGGGGCTGATCTCGGGGAGCGCTTCGAGGTCGGCCTGGAGCGAGGTGAGGAGTTCCTCGTTGGCGCCGGCGTAGCGGATGGAGTTGGAGAGCAGTCCGCGCAGGAAGTCGATCATTTCGAGCGCGTCGTTGATGCCGTGCTCGTGCTGGAGGATCAGCACGTCCCAGGTGACCTTGGGGGTCACGTTGGGGTTGCCGTCGCGGTCGCCGCCGATCCAGGTGCCGAAGGTGAGCGGGCGGGTGCCGGGCGGCAGCTCGACGCCGACGCGCTCCAGCTCGGCGGCGAGGTCCTCCAGTACGTCCCCGACGGCGCCGGCGTGCAGCTCGTCGAGGTAGTAGATGGCGTTGCGGGCCTCGTCGGCGGGTTCGGGGCGTACGACGCGGAGCTCGTCGGTCTGCCAGACCAGGTCGATGTTCTCGGCCAGACGCAGGTCGTGGCGGCGCCGGTCGGACTCGATGACCGGGGTTTCGAGGAGTTCGGCGATGCGGCGCAGCTTGTTGAGGACGGAGCGGCGGGCGGCCTCGGTGGGGTGGGCGGTGAAGACCGGCCGCACGTTGAGGTTCTTGACGCTCTGGCGGACGTGTTCGGGGTCGCCGTCCTTGAGCATGTCCGCGGTGCGGGCGAGGAGGCTGCCCTCGGTGGCGCGGTGGGCGCGCAGTTCGCGGCCGCGGTGGACCTGTTCGGCCACGTTGGCGAGGTGGAAGTAGGTGGAGAAGGCGCGCACCAGCTTGGCGGCGGTCTCCACTTCGGTGCCGCCGAGGAGGTCGGCGGCGGCCTCGCCGTCGCTCCGGGTCAGCGCGCGGACCCGCTCGACGAGCTCCAGGAGCTCGGGTCCCTCCTGTCGGACGAGGGTCTCGCCCAGGAGGTCACCCAGTCGGCGGATGTCGGCGCGCAGCTCGTTGCTGGCGGCGGGGGTCTGGTCGGCACTGCTCACAGGTGCGGCTCCTTGCAGTGTTTGAGCACGTCTGGAGGGTTCTGGAGGCTTGCGGACCGCGCTGTCCGACGACACCCAGGATAGGTGTCCCATTCCGCCCCGCCGTCACGGGCTCTTGTCCCCGGCCACGGCACTGCCATACTTACGTTGCCGTAGGTTACGCATGCGTAGCCGGGCGAATCCGCTCGTTTTCCTCACCCTGCCGGGGGTACTCCCCATGACCACCAGTCCCGATCTGCTCAAGTCGCCGGACGGAAATCCCCATCCGTCCGCCACGCTGGGCGGCGAGAGCAAACGCTCCATCGAACAGCTCGCCCTGCTGCTCTTCATCACGGTCCCCTTCGTGGCCCTGGTCGCGGCGGTGCCGCTCGCCTGGGGCTGGGGAGGGGTCAGCTGGCTCGACATCGGCCTCCTCGTCTTCATGTACTACCTGGGCTGTCACGGCGTCACGATCGGCTTCCACCGCTATTTCACGCATGGTTCGTTCAAGGCGAAGCGGCCGTTGCGGATCGCGCTGGCGGTCGCGGGGTCGATGGCGGTGGAGGGCCCGCTGGTGCGCTGGGTGGCCGACCACCGCAGGCACCACAAGTTCTCGGACGCGGAGGGCGATCCGCATTCGCCGTGGCGTTTCGGCGAGACGCTGCCGGCCCTGATGAAGGGCCTGTGGTGGGCGCACATCGCGTGGATGTTCGACGAGGAGCAGACCTCGCAGGAGAAGTACGCACCGGATCTCCTCGCCGACCCGGCGATCCGCCGCATCTCGCGCGACTTCGTGTGGTGGACGGTGCTGTCGCTCGCGATCCCGCCACTGGTGGGAGGTTTGGTGACGATGTCGTGGTGGGGCGCGTTCACGGCGTTCTTCTGGGGCTCGCTGGTGCGGGTGGCTCTGCTGCACCACGTGACGTGGTCGATCAACTCGATCTGTCACGCGGTGGGCAAGCGTCCTTTCAAGTCGCGGGACCGCAGCGGCAACGTGTGGTGGCTCGCGGTGCTCTCGTGCGGCGAGTCGTGGCACAACCTGCACCACGCGGACCCGACGTCGGCCCGGCACGGGGTGATGCGGGGGCAGATCGACTCCAGTGCCCGGATCATCCGCTGGTGCGAGCAGCTGGGGCTGGCGTACGACGTGCGCTGGCCGAGCGCGGCCCGTATCGACTCCAAGCGGAATGAGGACGGCCGGTCCCGGCGCAAGGAGAAGGCCGCCGAGGCGGCATGATGGACGACGTGGCGACCGACTCCAGCACCACCCGTACCACCAGCACCACTGGTTCCACCGACGGCTCGGCAAGGGCCTCCGGCCGCGGCTCGGGCGGGGCGTCCGGCTCTCCCGAGAAGCCCCGGCGCACCCGCAGGACCCGGATGACCGGGGCCGAGCGCCGCGAGCAATTGCTGGACATCGGTCGCACGCTCTTCGCCGAGAAGGGCTTCGAGGGCACCTCGGTCGAGGAGATCGCGGCGAAGGCCGGCGTCTCGAAGCCGGTGGTGTACGAGCACTTCGGCGGCAAGGAGGGCCTGTACGCGGTCGTCGTGGACCGGGAAATGCGTTCGCTGCTCGACGGGGTGACGGGCGCCCTGACCGCGGGCCATCCGCGCGAACTCCTGGAGCAGGCCGCATTCGCACTGCTCGACTACATCGAGACGTACACGGACGGATTCCGCATTCTGGTGCGCGACTCCCCCGTGGCCCAGTCGACCGGAACGTTCGCCTCCCTGATCTCCGACATCGCCACCCAGGTCGAGGACATTCTGGGTCTGGAGTTCAAGGCCCGCGGATTCGACGCGAAACTGGCGCCGCTGTACGCGCAGGCGCTGGTCGGCATGGTTGCCCTCACCGGGCAGTGGTGGCTGGACGTGCGCAAGCCCAAGAAGGCGGAAGTCGCCGCGCACCTGGTGAATCTGGCCTGGCACGGTT
The DNA here is from genome assembly GCF_036014195.1 of Streptomyces sp. NBC_00442. Taxonomy (NCBI): domain Bacteria; kingdom Bacillati; phylum Actinomycetota; class Actinomycetes; order Kitasatosporales; family Streptomycetaceae; genus Streptomyces; species Streptomyces sp. NBC_00442. Next base: position 4,545,163 of record NZ_CP107918.1, on the reverse strand, counting down.
TGGACGGTCTTGAGCCGAAACCGCGCCTCATAGGGCACCGCAAAAGCTGACGCCGTTTTCCCGCCCGCTCCCCCTCGGGCAAGATCAATCAACTCCGGCCACAATTTTCACTTCAACTGCACAAGAATCAGCGGTAGTCTTCACCCACAATCCCGGGGGGGATTTTCGCCATTCCTCGCGTGCCCTCACCCATGACTGCCGTACGTGCCGTCGGGGTGCACGTGCCGCGCTCCTTTCAGCGCGCCCATGCGACGACGCATACGCAGCGACGTGATTCCCCCCGGGTCTACCCGCTTATTCCCATGGGGGGAATTTTGTCCTCTGTGCGCACCAAGCGCGCGAGCCGCCTCGCGGCCTGCACCGCCATCGTCCTGTCGGCGGGCATGCTGCTCGCCGGCCCGGCGTCGGCCGACACCACCCCGGCAGGACCGCACGCCGCCGTCAAGGCGCCCAGGTCCGCCCCGGCCCCGACGCTGAACCTGCCGCACCACCCGGCGGCCCCCGCCCGCAAGGCACCGCGCGCCGCCCTGGCGAACGCGCCCGTGAAGGCGAAGCCCTTCTTCGACGCCGACGCCGACGGCTACAGCGACCTGGTGGTTCGCGAGCCCGACGACGCCCTCTACGTGTCCCTCAGCGGGACGGGGCAGCAGGAGCTGCCGAGCAGCACCCTGGGCGCCTACAAGGACATCATCCTGCCGGGCGACCTCGGCGGCTCGCCCGCTCCCGAGATCCTCGACCTGTCCCCGTCCGGCAAGCTGACGCTGCACAGCGACAACAGCGTGGCGGGCGGCATCAACTACGGCGGCTGGTCCGGTTCCGGCTGGAACATGTTCAACAAGGTCATCGCGGCGGGCGACGTCAGCGGCGACGGCAGGAGCGACCTGCTGGCCCGCACCCCGGACGGCGACCTCTACCTGTACACGGGCACGGGCGACCTGAACGCCCCGTTCGCGGCGGGCAAGAAGGTCGGCTCCGGCTGGGACAGGTACGACCAGATCGTCGGCGCGAACGACGCGAACGGCGACGGTCTCGGCGACGTCTACGGCCGCACGCCCAGCGGTGACCTGTACTTCTACGCCGGCACCGGCAACGCCGCCGACCCGCTCGCCGCGGGCGTCAAGGTCGGCTGGGGCTACAACACCTTCAACCAGATCGTCGGCATCGACGACCAGACCGGTGACGGCATCGGCGACCTGCTCGCCCGCGACGTGTCCGGCCAGGTCTGGTTCTACGCCGGCAACGGCGACGGCACGCTGAAGGCCCGCACCGAGGGGGGCAAGGGCTGGCAGGGCGCCCAGTTCTTCGGCAGCGGCGGCAACCCGGTGTACGGCAAGGACGACCTGGTCGGCCTCGACGGCAACGGAACGCTCTCGTCCTACTGGGGCCTGGGCAACGGCCAGCTGTCGTCCGCGAACAAGGGCCCCGCGGGCGGCTGGGACGGGGTGCACTACCTCGCCCTGCCGTCCTCGCTCCAGACCGCGTCCCGCTGGGCCAGCATCCTGGAGATCGGCGGCAACGGCGAGCTCTACGTCAACGGAAACGACCTCGGCGGCGGCTGGAACATCTACAACAGCGTCATCGGTATCGGCGACCTCACGGGCGAGGGCAACGGCGACCTGATCGCCCGCCAGCCCGGCAACGGCCACCTGTACCTCTACCCGGGCAACGGCGCGGGCTCGGCCGTCTACTCCCGCATCGACATCGGCGGCGGCTGGAACGTCTACGACAAGCTGATGGGCGCCGGTGACATCAACGGCGACGGGCTCCCCGACCTGCTGGCGCGCACTCCGGGCGGCGACCTGTACCTGTACGCGGGCACCGGCAGCGCGAAGACCCCCTTCAAGGGCCGGGTCAGGCTCGCCGGCGGCGGCTGGAACATGTACAGCGCCAAGATGATCGCCACCCCCGGCGACCTGACCGGCGACGGCCGCTCCGACATCGTGGCCGCGGACTCCGCGGGCAACCTGTGGCGTTACGACGCCAACGGTTCCGGCGGGTTCAACGACCGGGTGAAGATCGGCTACGGCTGGAACACCTTCAAGTACGGCATCTACTAGGCCGGCCCCAGCGGCACCGGGCGCCCTGTCCCCTCTTTCCCGAGGGGGCAGGGCGCTCCCCGTTTCAGTCCGGCGGGGACGCCGGCTCCAGGAACTCCAGCCGGTTGCCGACCGGGTCCTCGGAGTAGAACCGCCGGTGGCCCGGCAGGTTCTCGTCCCACACGACCGGGGCGCCGTGGCTCTCGATGCGGCGGGCATACGCCTCGATCGAGGTGACGCGGAGCCCGGGGTGGGCCTTCTTCGCGGGCCGGAAGTCCTCCTCGACACCGAGGTGGAGCTGGACGGTCCCGTACTGGAACCAGCAGCCGCCGCGGGCCGCGAGCGGGGGCGGCTTGGGAATCTCGGTCATGCCGAGCGCGTCCTCGTAGTACGCCCTCAGCAGTGGCTCGCTGCCCGGCGGGGCGGCGAGTTGGACGTGGTCGACAGCGGCGAGCATCGCCGGGGCCTCCTCCTTCTCGGGCTTCTCGGGCTACTTCTTCCTGGCCACGGCGAAGATGCGGCGGAAGGGAAAGACCGTGCCGTGCGGGCCCGGCGGGTAGGCGTCGCGGAGGCGGTCGCGGTATTCGGTGAGCAAGGCGTCAATGGCCTGCTGGTCCCCGTCGAGGGCGGTGAGCACGGGGCGCAGGGCGGTGCCCTTCACCCAGTCGAGGACGGGGTCCTGGCCGGTCAGCAACTGGCAGTAAACGGTTTCCCAGGCATCGGTCTCGCAGCCGAGGTCGGCGAGCTTGGTGAGGTAGTCGCCGGGTTCGAGGATGTGGACGTAGCGGCGGCCGTGGTCGTCGAGGCGGTCGCGCCAGCGGGGGGAGTCGCAGAGCTCCGCGAGGATGGCGTGGCTGGGCGAGGTGAAATTCCCCGGGACCTGGAAGGCGAACGTGCCGCCGGGGGCGAGGCCGTCGATCCAGGCGGGGAAGGAATCGGGGTGGTTGGGCACCCATTGCAGGGCCGCGTTGGAGACGATCAGGTCGTACGGTTCGCCGGGGACCCAGTGCGCCGCGTCGGCGACCCGGAAGTCGAGCCAGCCGCCGCCCGCGGTGGTGCCGGCGTAGTCCTTGTCGGCCTGGGCGAGCATCTGCGGGGACAGGTCGAATCCGGTGATGCGGGCGTCGGGCCAGCGGTCGGCGAGGCGGACGGTGACATTGCCGGGGCCGCAGCCGAGGTCGGCTATCCGGGGCGAGTCGCCGCCGGTCGTGGGCAGGTCGGGTATGCGGGCGAGCAGGTCGAGGAACGGGCGGGTCCGGTGGCCGGCGTGACGCAGATACTGCTGTGGGTCCCAGACCGGCGGCCCGGGTGGTGTGGTCGACGATGAATCGGAATGCATGTTCGAGCCCCCTTGCAGGTACGGCTGAGCGAAGCGGAACAGGGTCCCGGCCCCTCCATGCCCAATGGTGGCTCGATATATATCTTGACGTCAAGAGACTTCATGTCGAGGGACCCTTTACACTGATCGACATGGAGGACGAGGTCGACCGACTGGTCGCAGCATGGCGCCGAGAGCGCCCGGACCTCGACGTGGAACCGCTTGAGGTCCTCAGCCGGGTCAGCAGGCTGGCCCGCCATCTCGACCGGGCCCGCAGGCTCGCGTTCTCCGAGCACAGCCTGGAGCCCTGGGAGTTCGACGTCCTGACGTCGCTGCGCCGCGCGGGCGCGCCCTACCAGCTCTCCCCCGGCCAGCTCCTGACGCAGACGCTCGTCACCTCGGGCACCATGACCAACCGGATCGACAGGCTCGCCAAGAAGGGTCTGGTCGAGCGGCTGCCCGACCCCAGCGACCGCCGCGGGGTGCTCGTGCGGCTCACCCCCGAGGGGCGCGACCGGGCCGACCAGGCGCTCGCCGGCCTCCTTGAGCAGGAGCGGGCGATCCTCGGCGAGCTCAGCCGCGGCCAGCGGGGCGAACTGGCGGCGCTGCTACGCCAGTTGACCGCCCCGTTCGACAACATCCCCGGCTAGGTCGGCGGGGCCCACGCCGGCCCGGCGGGCCAGCGCGACGGCGGCGAGCGTGGAGTGCACGCCCAGCTTGCCCAGCACGTTCTGCATGTGGGTGCGCACGGTGTGCGGCGACAGGAACAGCCGCTCCGCGACCGCCTTGCGGCCGAGCCCGGCCACCATGCAGCGCAGCACCTCCCGCTCGCGCGGGGTGAGCGACTCGACGAGCCGCTCCGATTCCGTACGGTGCTTGCGCGCGGCCGTCAGCTCCCGCAGGACGCCGGTGAGCAGCGCGGGCGGCAGATGCGTCTCGTCGCGCAGGACGCCCCGGATCACGGCAAGCAGCCGTTGCAGGGAGCAGTCCTTGGCGACCCAGCCGCACGCGCCGGCCTGCAACGCGAGAGCGGCACGGCGCGGGTCGTCCTTCTCGGCGAGGACGACGGTACGCACCGCGGGCTGGCCCACGCGCACGCCCGCCACCAGCGAGATGCCGTCGACCAGGCCGTCCGCGCCGCCGCCCTCGGGCACCGCGCGGGCCACCGGGACCGTCACCGAAGCGCCCAGGTCCGCGTCGACGAGCATCACGTCGAACCTGCGGCCCTCGGCCGCGCCGCGCTCCAGGCAGCGCAGCGCCGCGGGGCCGCTGCCGGCCGCGGCCACGTCCACGTCGGGCTCCGCCGCGAGGGCCGCGGCGAGCGACTCGGCGAAGATGCGATGGTCGTCCACCACGAGAACTCGGATCCGTACCACGTGACACCCCCAGGCTCGGAGGACGGACCGGTACGGGTACGGCGCCCGGAGCAGGGATCACCACAGACGCACGGCCGCCGCCATGCGCTGAGTCCTACCCCCACCCCGGGCGACGTACCCGACTGTCTCGCCCCCTGATCAACACCGGCCCCCACCGGTGCTGTGCATCAGAGTAGGGCCGTCGGCGGCGGGGGGAAGGCTCTTTGCGGAACTGTTTGAACCCGGACGGCTACGTGGCGTGTGCAGATGTTTAAGGTGAGTCCCATGTTTCGTATCGAGACAGAAGTGGACAAGGACCGTCAGCTGGAGCTGCACCGTCGGCTGCGCGACACCAACACCGAGCGCTCGCCGGTGCTGCGGGCGATGCGGGGGACTCCGGCGGAGAGGGAAGTGCCGCTCCAGGTCTGGGGGTTGACCGGGGCGGGGCTCGTCGCGGGGGGCCTGGTGGGGCGCACGTGGGCGGGATGGCTCCATGTGGACCTGCTGTGGGTCGACGCGGGGTTGCGGGCGGCGGGCCTGGGAAGCCAACTCCTGTCCCGGGCCGAGGAGTTGGCGCACTCGGAGCGGGGTTGCGTGTTCTCCCGGGTGGAGACGTGGGACTTTCAGGCGCCGGGGTTCTATCGGGGGCGGGGATACGAGGTGGTGGCAGCCATCCCCGACTATCCCCCCGGCGTAACGGAGTTCACCCTGACCAAGCCCCTCCCCTGAACGGCCCCCTCCTCCGAACGGCCGAGGAACCGGCGTCAGACCACCCGCCGCGCCCCCTCCGACGGCACCGCCTCGAACAAGCGCGGCGCAGCCGATCCCGCCCGCTCGAACGCCGCCGTCACCGCCTTCGAGACGGCCCCGAGCGCACCCTCCTCCAGCAGCACGATCGCCGAGCCCCCGAACCCCCCGCCCGTCATCCGCGCCCCCAGCGCCCCCGCCCCCACCGCCGTGTCCACGACCAGATCCAGCTCCGCGCAGGACACCCGCAGATCGTCCCGGAGGGAAGCGTGGCCCTCGGTGAGGACCGGCCCGACCCCGCGGACGTCGCCCGACGCGAGCAGTCCCGCGACCCGCGCGACCCGTTCGTTGTCGCTCACCACGTGCCGCACACAGCCCCGCACGACCGACGAGGACAGCTCGCGCAGCGCGTCGGGCAGGCGCGCGGGCGGCAGTTCGCGCAGGGTCCGTACACCCAGCTCCCGCGCGCCCCGCTCGCAGCCGGCGCGCCGCTCGGCGTACGCGCCGTCTCCCAGGGCGTGCTGCACCCGCGTGTCGACGACCAGGAGCCGCAGACCGTGGGCGGGCAGGTCGAAGGGGATCTGGCGCCTGGTCAGGTCGCGGGCGTCGAGGTGCAGCACATGGCCCTCGACGCAGCACGCCGAGGCCGTCTGGTCCATGATCCCGCAGGGGACGCCGACGAAGGCGTTCTCCGCCCGTTGCGCCAGCGACGCCAACTCCGGCATGGAAACCGGGAGTTCGAAGACATCGCGCAGGGCGAGCGCGGTCACCACCTCAAGGGCCGCCGACGACGAGAGGCCCGCGCCCGTCGGCACCGTCGAGGTGAGGTGGATGTCGGCGCCGCCCACGTCGTGCCCCGCCTCGCGCAGCGCCCACACCACGCCCGCCGGGTACGCCGCCCAGCCCGCCCCCGACCGCGGATCGAGCGCGTCGGTGCGCAGCTCCACGACGGGCCCTTCGATGTCCGCGGAGTGGAGCCGGAGCACGCCGTCGGTGCGCCGGGCCACGGCCGCGACCGCCGTGTGCGGCAGCGCGAGCGGCATGACGAAGCCCTCGTTGAAGTCGGTGTACTCGCCGATGAGGTTGACGCGGCCCGGCGCCGCCCATATCCCGTCCGGCTCGTACCCGTACAACTCCCGGAAGGCGGAGGCCACTTCACTCATCGCCGGCTCCTCGCACGCCGCGCGCGAACGTCCAGGCGTCCGCGACGATTCCCGCGAGGTCCGTGCGGGTGGGCCGCCAGCCGAGCCGGTCGTGGGCGCGCAGCGCGGAGGCGACCAGGACCGCCGGGTCGCCACCGCGCCGTCCGGCGACGGCCTCGGGAATCTCGTGGCCGGTGACCTTGCGGACGGTCTCGATGACTTCGCGCACGGAGAATCCGTTGCCGTTGCCCAGGTTGCAGACCAGATGTTCGCCGGGGGTCGCCGCGTCGAGCGCGAGCAGGTGCGCGTCGGCGAGGTCCGCCACGTGGATGTAGTCGCGGACGCACGTGCCGTCGGGCGTGGGGTAGTCGTCGCCGTAGACGGAGATGAACTCCCGCTCACCGAGGGCGACTTGGAGGACGAGCGGGATCAGGTGGGATTCCGGCGCGTGGCGTTCGCCGCACACGCCGTACGCACCCGCCACGTTGAAGTAGCGCAGCGACACCGCCGCGAGCCCGTGGGCCGCGCACTCCCCGGCGATCATGTGGTCGACGGCGAGCTTGGAGGCGCCGTACGGGCTGGTCGGCGCGGTCGGCGCGGATTCGGTGATCGGGGTCGAGTCGGGCTCGCCGTACGTGGCCGCCGTGGAGGAGAAGACCAGCCTGCGCACGCCCGCGCCGCGCATCGCCGCGAGCAGCGCCATCGTGCCGCCGACGTTGTTGGCCCAGTACTTCTCGGGGGCCGTGACCGACTCGCCGACCTGGGAGAACGCGGCGAAGTGGAGCACCGCGTCGAAGGTCGGGTCGAGCCACTGCGCGGCGTCCTGGATACGGCCCTCGATGAAGGCGGCGCCGGCCGGGACGGCTTCGCGAAAGCCCGTGGAGAGGTCGTCGAGGACGGTGACGTCGTGGCCGGCCTCGATCAGGTGGGCCGCCACCACGCTGCCCACATACCCCGCGCCGCCCGTCACCAGGTACTTGCTCACGTGCTTGCCACCTCTCGCAGTCGCTCGGCCGCGGTCTCCGGCGGCACGTCGTTGATGAACACGTTCATGCCGGATTCCGAACCGGCGAGGTACTTCAGCTTGCCGGAAGTACGTCGGATGGTGAAAAGCTCCAGATGGAGCCCGAACTCCTCGCGGTCGACGGCTCCCTCGCCCCGGAACGGCGCCTGGTGCCAGGCGGAGATGTAGGGGGTGGGCGGCTCGTCGGGGCCGAAGATCCGGTCGAAGCGCCTCAAGAGTTCCAGGTAGATCCGCGGGAACTCCGTGCGCGCGCCGTCGTCGAGGGCGCGCAGATCGGGGACGCGGCGCTTGGGGTGCAGGTGGACCTCGTAGGGCCAGTGCGCGGCGTACGGCACGAACGCCACCCAGTGTTCGCCCTCCAGAACCACCCGTTCGCCAGCGGCGAGCTCGCGCTGGACCACGTCGTCGAAGAGGTTGCGGCCGGTGCGTTCGCGGTGCTCGGTGAGCGAGCGGAGCATGAGGGCGGTGCGGGGGGTGGTGAAGGGGTAGCCGTAGATCTGTCCGTGCGGGTGGCCAAGGGTGACGCCGATCTCGGCGCCGCGGTTCTCGAAGCAGAACACCTGCTCCACCTGCGGGAGTTCGGCGAGGTCGGCGGTGCGGTCGGTCCAGGCCTCCAGGACGAGGGCGGCCTGGTCCTCGGTGAGGTCGGCGAAGGAGGCGTCGTGGTCGGGGGTGAAGCAGACGACCTCGCAGCGGCCCGAGTCGCCGGCGAGCGAGGGGAAGCGGTTCTCGAAGACGACGACGTCGTAGTCGGCGGCCGGGATCTCGCTGTCGCGGTCCTCGCGCGAGGGGCACAGGGGGCAGGCGTCGGCGGGCGGCAGATAGGTGCGGCCCTGGCGGTGCGAGGCGACGACCACGGTGTCGCCGAGCAGCGGGTCGCGGCGCAGTTCCGACGCGGTGGACACCGGGTCGAGCGGGCGGCGGTCGCTCTCGTCCCGTACGAGGTCGTCCCGCGCGTCGTAGTAGAGCAGCTCACGACCGTCGGCGAGCCGGGTCGACGTCTTCTTCACCTGAACCTCCACCATCCAACAGAATCGCACACAACAAACCACAAGCCAACAGTCACGTCAATGGGCCCGCGCCGGCCTCCACGGTCGGTCGCCCGGCCGGAGGAGAACCCACGCTCGATCACAATCAAACAAACAATCTGATCAAAAGTGTTCAGTTTCTGAACATCGAGGCGTAGGTTCCCGTCCCGGACAGTCGTCCGGATCAGCGCGTCCGGATGGGTAAGCGCGACGAAGCGGGTACGCATGCAATCTCTGGCCGCGGGGCTCCGGCTCCCCACCAATGGGCTCGACTACACGATTTTGGCGATCTACTTCATCGTCGTCCTGGGCATCGGCTTCGCCGCCCGCGCCAGCGTGAAGACCAGCCTGGACTTCTTCCTCTCGGGCCGCTCACTGCCGGCCTGGGTGACCGGCCTCGCCTTCGTGGCCGCCAACCTCGGCGCCACCGAGATCCTGGGCATGTCCGCGACGGGCGCCCAGTACGGCGTGGCGGTCGTGCACTGGTACTGGATCGGCGCGATCCCGGCGATGGTCTTCCTCGGCCTGGTGATGATGCCGTTCTACTACGGCTCGAAGGTGCGCTCGGTGCCGGAGTTCCTGCTCCAGCGCTTCGACAAGTCGGCGCACCTGCTGGCCTCGGCGCTGTTCGCCTTCGCCGCGGTGCTGATCGCGGGCGTCAACCTCTACGCCCTCTCGATCGTGGTCGAGGCACTGCTCGGCTGGCCGCAGTGGGTGGCGATCGTGGTCGCCGGCCTCTTCGTCCTGGCCTACATCACCATCGGCGGCCTCTCCTCGGCGATCTACAACGAGGTGCTCCAGTTCTTCGTGATCCTCGCCGCACTGATACCCCTGACCATCCTCGGCCTGAAGCGGGTCGGCGGCTGGGACGGCCTGACCGGCTCGCTCAAGGCCAGCCACGGCGACAACTTCCTGTCCGCGTGGGGCGGCACCGGCATCGGCGAGGCCAACCCGCTGGGCGCGAACTGGCTGACCATCGTGCTCGGCCTGGGCTTCGTACTGTCCTTCGGCTACTGGACGACCAACTTCGCCGAGGTGCAGCGCGCGCTGTCCGCGAAGAACCTGAGCGCTGCCCGGCGGACCCCGCTGATCGCGGCGTTCCCGAAGATGTTCATCGTGTTCCTGGTGATGATCCCGGGCCTGGTGGCGGCGACCCTGGTCCCGAAGATCGGCACCCCGGGCTCGGACCTCACGTACAACGACGCGATCCCGCTCCTGATGCAGGAGCTGCTGCCCAACGGCGTGCTCGGCATCGCGGTGACCGGCCTGCTCGCGGCGTTCATGGCGGGCATGGCGGCGAACGTGTCGTCCTTCAACACGGTCTTCACGTACGACATCTGGGCCAAGTACGTGAAGAAGGACAAGCCCGACGCGTACTACCTGCGGTTCGGCCGCCTGATCACGGCGATCGGCGTGCTGGCCTCGATCGGCACGGCCTTCATCGCCTCGTCGTTCTCCAACATCATGGGCTACCTCCAGACGCTGTTCTCCTTCTTCAACGTGCCGATGTTCGTGGTCTTCGTGATCGGCATGTTCTGGAAGCGGGCGTCGGTGAAGTCCGGGGTGTGGGGCCTGTTCGCGGGCACCTCCGCCGCGATGATCAACTACTTCTGGATCTACAAGCAGGGCGTCATCTCCATCCCGACCGACCAGGGCGCGAACTTCGTCTCGGCGATCGTCGGATTCGTGGCGGGTGCGGTGGTGATGGTCGCGGTCACGCTCTTCACGGCGCCGAAGCCGGCGGCGGAGCTGGCGGGCCTGGTGTACGGCACGAAGTCCCCCGGCGTCGAGGAGCCGCCCGCCGAGGGCGACAGCGCGTGGTACCGGCGGCCCGCGCTGCTGGGCTGGGGCGCGATCGCGCTGGCCGCGCTCTGCTACATCCCGTACTCGTTCTGATGCCGCCGACCGCGTCTGCGCCCCCTCCCCCTGCCCGTTCCGCTTCCCCCTCCCCTCCCCCTTCCCCTTTCACCTCTCCCACCGACCGGAGGCATCGACATGTCCGAACTGCAGCATGAGGTATCGGAGTTGGAGCGGAAGTCGGCGTCGGCCGCGCGGCTCTTCGACATCCGTCGGATCATCGGGGGGCTGTTCACCCTGTACGGGGTGATCGTCGGCGGGGCGGGGCTGTTCGCGTCCGACGCGGACCTGAAGAAGGCGCAGGGCATCAACATCAACCTGTGGACGGGGCTCGGGATGCTGGCGCTCGGCCTGTTCTTCCTGATCTGGCTGAAGCTCCGCCCCACGGCTCCGCCCACCCCGGAATCCGACTGACCCGGCGCCGGGCGGGCACCCGGCGCCAAGCGGCACCGGCATCCTCAGCCCGCCCGGCTGCCGTCGGTGCCGCTGGTGCCGCCTCGTCGCGCCATCGTGCGGGCCGTGCGCGGCTGATGAAAGACGAGCAGGCTCCCATCCTCGCTCGGCTCGCTCGGCTCGCTCGGCTCGGATGCGCCGAGTCGGTCGACTGCTGACGCGAGGGTTCGCCGGATCCCCAAAGTCTCGGGCCAGACCCGTAGGTGTGCTCCTGCCGTGAGCAGGATGTGGTCCCAGTCCTGGCCACGTGCCACGCCGAATCGGTCGACGACGAAGCCGAGGCAACGGGACTTGTCCTGGTCGAGTATGCGCACCAGCGCGGCGAAGGCCTTTTCGCGTTCCGGCCCGAGGGTGTCAGGAATCTCGAAAGCGACCTTGCGGACGGACTGGCTTGCACGGCTGACGGTGGCGGTGAGGGAGAGGTCGTGGCCCATCCAGCACTGGAACGTGACTTCCTCGTTCCGGGTGTCGATCAGGCACGCCATGACTTCTTCCCGCCCGCCCAGCAATGGCTTGGACAGCCCGTCGTGCGTCCTGCGGTACCCGAAGGCGGCTTCGGTCAACGGGTGCACGGCCGAAAGGCCCGAGGCTTCGAGATGGCCTACGAGCCTGCCGCCCGACTCGGCGGGCGAACAGGGGACGTACCAGGTGACGAACCCCTTCGCGTCGGGGCGCGGTGGGGCGGCGTGGCCGTCTTCGGCCTGGAAGCACTCGTCGCAGATCGCGAGGGCCGTCTGTGGGGGCACATCGGGGCAGGTGTATCCGTTACCGCGCACATGTTCCACGAAAGCGTGGGGCAGGGCGATGTGGTACCGCCGCAGGTAGTGGACCAGTTCGACAGGCCACAACCATGTTCCGTCCGTGACGAGCGATCCCGATCCGGCGATCCGTTCGTCACCCGTGACGACGTCGTGTTCGGCGCCCATCGTTGAGTAGATCTCTGTACCGGAGCGAAGGTAGTCGATGAGTCGCTGTTCGTCCGGGTCGCCGACGGGCCGGACGGAGTCGCGCAGGTGGGAGGCGGTGGCCGCGTTGTCGTGGAAGAAACCCATTCGCTTGATCATGTTCCCTCCAAGCTCCGAAGACGTTGGCGTTTTCTTGCCGCCCGGCCGGCTGGCGAGGAAGCCTGCCGGCTGCCCACGCAGTTCCCCGCGCCCCTTGAACGGCCGGTTTTCGCGTGCGGACCGTGCCGCGTCTCGCGCAGTTCCCCGCGCCCCTAAAAACCCACCTTCGGGTGCGGACCGTGCCCGCGTCCCGCGCAGTTCCCCGCGCCCCCAAACCCGACTTCGTGTGCGGACCGTGCCCGCGTCCCGCGCAGTTCCCCGCGCCCCCAAAACCCGCCTTCGCCTGCGGACCGTGCCCGCCTCTCGCGCAGTTCCCCGCGCCCCTTAACTGCTCGGTGCCGGGCAGCATGGGCATCCTCAGCCCGTCCGGCGTTTGAGGACGAGCGCCCTTTAGGCGCGAACGGGGGTCTGGGGGCGGAGCCCCCAGGGAGCCGAGCCTCTCAAATCGCCGCACGGGTGGGTGGGTGGGTGGGTGGGTGGGAGAACGGGCGAACGGGGTCTGGGGCGGAGCCCCAGGGGGGCGAGCCCTCGCGTCGTCGTGCGGGTCAGCGGGGTGGGGTGGCTCGGGCGAGGAGCCCGGTTCTGGCGGCCAGCGCGGCCGCCTCCAGGCGGGAGCCGACACCCAGCTTCATCAGGACCCGCTGCACATGCGTGCGGGCAGTCGAGGGCGCGATCCCCATACCCGCCGCGATCAGCCGCGTGTCCTCGCCGTCCGCGACCCGGACCAGGACCTCCACCTCGCGCGGGGTGAGGAGGTGCAGGAGGCGCTGCCCCTCGTCGTCCGGCTGGGCCGCGGGATTGAGGAGTTCGGCGAACGCGCCCTGGAGGAGCTGCGGCGCGACCGCCGACTCCCCCGCCCGCGCCTTCGCCATCGCCCGCTCGACCCCCTCGATCCGCTCGTCGTGCCGGACGTACCCGGACGCCCCCGCCGCGAACGCCGCCGCGATCCCCCGCGGGCTCGGCACCGGTCCGAGCACCACCACGGCGACCTGCGGCCGTTCCCGCTTGATCCGGACGATCGGGTCGAACACCCCCGGTTCGGCGGGCGATGCCGTGCCCAGGAGGCAGACCTCGGGCGCCCGGCTCACCACCAGCTCGGCCGCGCCGGCGACCGGAGCCGTCGCGGCGAGGACCCGATGGCCTCGTAGTTTCAGCGCCGAGGCGAGTGCCTCGGCGAGCAGCCGGTGATCGTCGACCACCATGAGCCGCACGCCCATCCAGCTACCCCCATCCCCGGCCCCTCTTGCCCCGGCAAGCTACACGCTTGTTCGACGTCACGCTCCGCTTACCGGCGAGAAGCCCCCGGAAGACCGAATTCTCCGGCATACGGCCCCAGTTGAGGAAGTACGCAGAGATGGGCGGGGATACGCGGGCGGCGGAGGGGGCGCGCGTCGGCGGGGCCGCACGCCCGCCGGGCCGGCGAACACCGCGGCCCCCGGCGGTGGAAGCGATCCACCACCGGGGGCCGCGGCCCGCGCACGATCCGGCTCAGCTGGTGCCGGTCGCCATGAAGAGGAACTTCTTTTCGGCGTCGCTGTCCGAGTACGGCTTGCTCAGGAGCTGCGCGCCCAGGTAGAGGCGCCCGTTGCCGTAGAGGATGTCGGAGTACTTCCCCGAGAACGACGTGATCGCGTCGCGCACCGAGCGGTCGGCCGGGTTCTCCAGGAGCAGCGTCGCCTTGAGGCTGCCCCCGTCGATGCTGACGACCTGGGTGCCCTTGTCGTACGGGGCTTCCTTGTATGCGATGACGTTGTTGCCGTCCATGCGCAGCGGGTACATCGTGTAGCCGTCGCCCGCGTCCGCCTTGCCCGGCACGGGCTGGCCCGTGGCCAGGTCGAAGGCGACGATCTCGTTGGTGTGGCCGAGCGAGGTGCCACCGCCCGCGTTGTCGTGCTCCTCGGTCGGCACGTACAGCTTGCCGCCGCCCGCCGCGACCATCGTGCACTTCTCGACGGAGGTGCTGTCGCAGTCGGCCGCGTACTTGTCGCCCGGGGCCGGGATGCGCGCGAGCAGCTTGCCCGTCTTGTCGTCGACGGAGAAGAAGTCGGAGATGCCGCTGCCGTCGCCCGCGCTGTCGCCGACGTCGGCGGCGAGCACCAAGGGCTTGGTGGAGACGATGTGGGCGTAGTCGATGCCGGGCATCATCTTGTACGTGGAGATCGGCTGGCCCGTCTTGGGGTCGAGCGGCTGCACGTTGATGGTGGGCTTGTCGTAGTCGCCGCACTTGCGGACGGCCACGAGCGCGTCACCGCCGCCGTAGCCGACGTCCTTGCACTGGTCGGCGGTGGTGGTGGGCTTCCACAGTTCCTTGCCGGTGGTCAGGTCCCAGGCCGCGCCGCCGTCGAGGCCGCCCGCGGCGACGGTGCCGGCGCCGACGGTGATCTCGTCGAACCTGGTCTTGCGGTCGCCGTTGGCGCCCTTGATGTCGGCCTGCCACAGCAGTTTGCCGGTGTTGAGGTCAAGGCCGGCGACCTCGGTGCAGGAGGCGTACTTGCTGCCGCTCTCCGTGCTTTCGAAGGCGAACGCGGTCTTGCCGTCGGCGGAGACGTGCGTGCTCGCCTCGCAGACGTTGCCGGTCAGCGGGAGCGTCCAGAGCGGGGTGCCCTTGGCGGGGTCGTAGCCGACGATCTGCTTGACGCCGCCCTTGGCGTACACCTTGTCGGTGAGCCAGGAGCCGTGCACCGCGGTGAGGTCGGTGACCTTGGGCTGCGGGGTCTGGAAGAGCACCTTGGCGGCGGTGTTGGCGGGCGCCTTCTCCTTGCCGCCTCCGGTCGTGCCGCCGCCGCCCTTGGTGCCGCCGGTGTCGCCCTGCTTGGCGTCGGTCTTGCCGTCGTCCTTGCCGGTGGCGTACCAGATGCCGCCGCCGATGATCAGGGCGACCGCGACGACCGCCGCGATGATGATCGTCATCTGGGTGCTGGGCTTCTTGCCGCCCCCACCCTGCCCGCCGGGTCCGGGCGCGCCCGGCATTCCGTACTGCGGCTGCATCGGCTGGGTCGGCGGCTGGCCCGGATACCCGTAGCCGGGCTGTCCCGGCTGTCCCGGCTGGCCCGGGTAGCCGTAGCCGGCCTGGCCCGGCTGCATCGGCTGGGTGGGCGGCTGACCCGGGTAGCCGTAACCCGGCTGCTGGGGCGGGGTGTTGGGGTAGCCGTAGCCGGGCTGCTGCCCGGGGGCCTGCGGGTAGCCGTACGCCGGGGGCCCCGCGGGCGGCGGGGTGCTCGGCGGACCGGCGGGCGGTGGCGGGGCCGGCGTACCGTACCCGCCGGCCGGCGGTTCCTGGGGCGCGCCGAAACCGGGCGCCGGGGGTTCCTGCGGGGCGCCGAAACCCTTGGGCGCGTCATGGGGCTGCTGCGGGGGCTGGGGCGGCTGGGGTGGCTGGCTCATGGGGTGGTGACCTCTGGCTTCAAGTCGGGCGCGGGGCAGGGCAGTTGGGGCGTCACTTGCCGAAGGACAGGATCGAGTTGTCCTTGTTGTCGCCCTTGGGCCCCTTGACCATGGTGTTCAAGAGGAAGAACCGTCCGCCCGCCCAGGCGGCCGCGGGGTCGTAGAAGTTGCGTTCGGTCGAGCCGGCCGACGACGGGCTCTGGAGGATGGTCTGCGGGGTGCCGCCGGTCAGCGGCAGCGACGCGATCGCGGCCGCTTCCTCGACGCCGGGTTCCACGTAGAGCGTGAGCTTGCCGTTCTCCAGGGCGAGCGGCTGCATCATGCGGCCCTTGGGCGCGGCCGCGTGCCACTTCTCGTTCCCGGTGTTGAGGTCGAAGGCGACGACCTCGTTGCTGCGCCCGACCCCGAGCTCACCGCTGTCCTTGCCGTCGGTCGCCATGTAGAGGGTGTTGGCGTCGGCGACCACGCCCCAGCAGCCCTGGAGCGCACGCTCGATGATGCCCAGGCCGACGCAGTTGGCGGTGAGCGCCGACGTGGTCTTGACCGATGAGCGGACCTTGCCGTCGGCGGTGAACGTCGAGATGTTCGACGCCTTCTTGTCCTTGTTGACCGCATACACGACCAGCGGGTCCATCGAGTAGACGCGGTTGATCGTCCAGCCCTTGTCGTACTGGAAGCTCCACTTGGCCTTGCCCGTGGTCGCGTCCAGTTCCTGGAGGACTTCCGACGCGGGTGCGTCCAGGTCGTTGTTGTTCGGGTCGATGCAGCTGCCCGCGGAGATGAGCTTGGATCCGCCCGCGAACGCCTCGGTCCGGCAGTTACCGGTCTTCGGCGTGCCGAAGAGCTTCTTGCCGTCGGTCATCGAGAAACCGCTCGCGCCGCCCATGCGGGCCAGCGCCAGGGTGTTGCCGCTGATGGTCATGTCGAGGGTCACCATGCTGTCGAACAGGCCCTCCGCGGGCACCTGCGCCTTCCAGCCGAGCTTGCCCGCGGTGAGGTCGACCATCTGCATCTGGTTGCACTTGGCGTCCTTGGTGTTGCTCTCCAGGACACCCACGACGATCTTTCCGTCCGCGGTCGGGCTCGGCGGCGCTCCGCACAGCGGGGTGTCCAGGGGCACCGACCACTTCTGCTTGCCGTCGGCCACCGTGTATGCGACGACTTCCTTGTACATGGCCTTGACGACGGTGTCGCCGAGCACCCACGGGCCGTACTGGTCGGCTCCGCCCTGGGGCAGCGCGGTGTCGTTCTCGTGCAGCCACACCTTCGCGTCGCCGGGCTTGGCGCCGGAGTTGAGGTCGTCGGTGCCGGCGTTGCGTCCGTCGCCCTTGCCGTCGCCCTGGTCGACCGACGCGGAACCGCTCGGCGCCGCGCTGTGGCTCTTGTCGGCGACGGGCTTCTTGTCGCCGTCGCCGCCGCTCGTCGCGAGGTACACGCCGCCGCCGATGACGAGGAGGCCCGCGACCGCCGCGGCCACGATCGCCGCGGGCTTGCCCTTGAACGGGTTCTTGCCGCCCCCGCCCTGCGGCGGTACGGGCGCACCCGGGTACTGCGGCTGGCCGGGGTAGCCGTAACCGCCCTGCTGGGTCTGCGCGTAGGGGTTGCCCTGCGCGCCCGGCTGCCCCGGGGCCGTCGGGTAGCCGTAACCCGGCTGACCCGGGGCCGTCTGCGGATAGCCGTAACCCGGCTGGCCCGGCGCGGTCTGCGGATAGCCGTAGCCGGGCTGCGCCGGGGGCGTCTGCGGGCTCCCGTACCCGGGCTGCGGCGCGGCCGGCGGCGTCTGCGGCGGCTGCCCGGGAGGCGTGGGCGGCGCGGCCGGCATCTGCGGCGGCTGGGGCGGCGGCCCCTGCGGCGGCGCGGGCGGCTGGGCGGGCGACTGGGCAGGCGGTCCCTGGGGCTTGTCCTGCGGTGCCCCGAAGCCCCCCTGCGGTGGCTGAGAACTGGGCGGCTGGGTCACAGCGAGATACCCCCGAATTTGCGTCTTTGCGTCTTTACGTCAGTCGAACGGAGCTACTTTCTATCACTCGCGGACGCACGCACCACGGGCCGGTCCGCCCCTGTTCCCAAGGGAGAACCGGCCCGTGATGCTGCCGTTATGGACTCTGTACGCCGTCTCTACGCAAGCACCGCAAGACGTCCCTACCGGTATGCGTCTCAGGCCTCCTCGGCCAGTTCAAGCCAGCGCATTTCCAACTCGTCCCGCTCGACGATCAGTTCGCGCAGCTCGGTGTCGAGCTTCGCCACCTTCCCGAAGTCCGTGGCGTTATCGGCGATTTGCGCATGCAGACTCGTCTCGCGCTCGTTGATCTTGTTGAGCTGCCGCTCGACCCGCTGGAGCTCCTTCTTCGCCGCCCGCGCGTCCTGCGCGGAGACGACGGGAGCGGCCTTGGCCGCGGGCGCGGCGGCCGGGGCCGGCGCGGACTCGATCATGCGCCGCCTGCGCTCCAGGTACTCGTCGATGCCGCGCGGCAGCATCCGCAGCGTGGCGTCGCCGAGCAGCGCCCACACGTGGTCGGTGGTGCGCTCGATGAAGAACCGGTCGTGGGAGATCACGACCATGGAGCCGGGCCAGCCGTCGAGGAGGTCTTCGAGCTGGGTCAGCGTCTCGATGTCGAGGTCGTTGGTCGGCTCGTCGAGGAACAGCACGTTGGGCTCGTCCATGAGGAGCCGCAGCAGCTGGAGGCGGCGCCGCTCGCCACCCGAGAGGTCACCGACCGGCGTCCACTGCTTCTCCTTGGAGAAGCCGAACTGCTCGCAGAGCTGGCCCGCGGTCATCTCGCGGCCCGTGCCCAGGTCGACCCGGTCACGGATCTGCTGCACCGCCTCCAACACCCGCAGCGCGGGCGGGAGTTCGGCCACGTCCTGCGAGAGGTAGGCGAGCTTCACGGTCTTGCCGACGACGACCTTGCCCGCCGCGGGCTGCGCCTCGCCACCGGTGCGCCAGGCTTCGGTCAGCGCGCGGAGCAGCGACGTCTTGCCCGCGCCGTTCACGCCGACCAGGCCGATGCGGTCGCCGGGGCCGAGCTGCCAGGTGAGGTGCTTGAGCAGCAGCTTGTCGCCGGCCTGTACGGTCACGTCCTCCAGGTCGAAGACGGTCTTGCCGAGCCGGGCGTTGGCGAACTTCATCAGCTCGCTGGTGTCGCGCGGCGGCGGCACGTCGGCGATCAGCTCGTTGGCGGCCTCGATGCGGTAGCGCGGCTTGGAGGTACGGGCCGGGGCGCCGCGGCGCAGCCAGGCCAGCTCCTTGCGCATCAGGTTCTTGCGCTTGGCCTCTTCGGTGGCGGCGATGCGCTCCCGCTCGGCGCGGGCGAAGACGTAGTCGGAGTAGCCGCCCTCGTACTCGAAGACCGAGCCGCGCTGCACGTCCCACATGCGGGTGCAGACCTGGTCGAGGAACCAGCGGTCGTGGGTGACGCAGACGAGGGCCGAACGGCGCGCCTGGAGGTGGCGGGCCAGCCAGCTGATGCCCTCGACGTCGAGGTGGTTGGTGGGCTCGTCGAGCACGATCAGGTCGGGCTCGCCGATGAGCAGCTTCGCGAGCGCGATCCGGCGGCGCTCGCCACCGGACAGCGGCGCGATGACGGTATCCAGGCCCTGCGCGAACCCGGGCAGGTCGAGCCCGCCGAACAGACCCGTCAGTACATCGCGGATCTTGGCGTTGCCGGCCCACTCGTGGTCGGCGAGGTCGCCGATGACCTCGTGCCGCACGGTGGCGGTCGGGTCGAGCGAG
This sequence comes from Streptomyces sp. NBC_00442, assembly GCF_036014195.1. Taxonomy (NCBI): domain Bacteria; kingdom Bacillati; phylum Actinomycetota; class Actinomycetes; order Kitasatosporales; family Streptomycetaceae; genus Streptomyces; species Streptomyces sp. NBC_00442. The sequence continues at coordinate 4,526,025 of NZ_CP107918.1, read as the reverse complement.
TCGTGCTGGGTGAGCACGCCGAGCCGCAGCCCGCCCACGTGCGTGACCCGGCCGGTGTCCGCCTCCTCCAGCTGCGCGAGCATCCGGATGAGGGTGGTCTTGCCGTCGCCGTTGCGCCCGACGACCCCGATCCGGTCCCCTTCGGAGACGCCGAGGGAAACGCCGTCGAGCAGGGCACGGGTCCCGTACACCTTGCTGACTGCCTCGACATTGACCAGGTTGACGGCCATTTCACTCCTGAGCAGGGGGATGGATCGTCATCCAGGGTAGTCGCCGCCGACGGCTCGGATAGCGTGCGGTGGGCGATCAAGGGATCGCGCGCACGGCACGGCGGACTCCCGCGGAGTTCGTACGGAGCGCAAAGGGGCGGGGGCTCATGAAGCGGAACATACGGAATACGCGAAATGTGCGGAATGCGACGCGGGGCGCGGTGGCGCTGGCGCTCGCGGGGGCGGTCCTGACGGGGTGCGGCGAGGGGAAGCCTGCGTCGTCGGCATCGTCGAGCCCGTCGAGCCCGGCCGGGCAGGCGAAGGGCGGGGCGGCAGCCGCCAAGGGCGGCTCGGTGGGAGCGGCGGGCTCGGCCTGCCCGCTGCCCGCCGTCTTCGACGTGGCGGACAAGTGGAAGGCGAAGGCGGTCCAGGCGGACCCCGCGGACTCCCCGCTCTCCGGGCTCACCCAGCAGGGCCAGTTCTCGATGGCCTGCGAGATCGACGCGAAGCCCGCGGGCCATCTCGGCTTCCTGCGGGCCTGGACGGGCACCGCCACGACCGGCACGCCCCGCGCGGCCCTCGAAGGGTTCGTCGGAGCCAACAAGAACGCGAGCAAGGCGGCGTACAAGGAGACCAAGGCCGGCTCGCTGCCCGCGGCCGAGGTCGTCTTCGAGACGTACAGCAAGCTGATGGACGAGTCGAAGCAGGAGCGGGCCCTCGCGGTCATCACCCCGCACGGCACGCTCGTCCTGCACCTGAGCGGCCTGGACACCCAGGAGCAGACCGACATGCTCCCGGCCCTCGAACTGGCGAAGTCCAGCATGAAGGCCGCGTCGTGACGCCCCGGCCGTCCGTACGCTGAGCGAGCGTACGGACACGGAGGGTGGACGGTACGGTCGCGAGCGGTCACCCTGGGTGAGTTGAGCGGGGAGATCAACTCACCGGAAGGTGGCGGCACATGACCGACGACGGGGAACGGGGCGGGGGCGGCGCGGGCGCGGGTGAACCCGTGCCGTCCGACAGCCTCAAGACGTTCGGGGCGTTCGTCCAGGGCCTGCGCGAACACGCCGGCCTCACGCGCGACGCCTTCGCGCAGCTGGTCCGCTTCTCCAAACACACGGTGGAATCGGTGGAGTTGGGCCGCCGCATGCCGGACGAGGATTTCGTGGAGCGCGCGGAGGTCGCCCTCGGCAATACGGGGGCGCTGCGGCGGGCGTACGGCCACCTCACGCGGCAGCCGGGGTTGGCGGCGTGGTTTCGGGAGTGGGCCAGGTTGGAGCATACGGCGGTGAGCTTGTGCACATACGAGTGTCGGATGGTGCCTGGGCTGCTTCAGTCGGAGGCGTATGCGCGCACACTGTTCGAGAACGAAGTGCCAACACTTTCGGACGCACAGGTGGAGCGCCAGCTCGCCGCGCGTATGGAGCGTCAGCGGCTACTGACGGACCGGCCAAGCATTCCCTTCACCTTCATCGTGGCCGAGGTGGTTTTCTGCCAGCGGATCGGCGGCTTAGGCGTCACACGGGGGATGTTGGACCACGTTCTGGCAAGCACGACGCCCAGGAACGTAACGCTTCAGATCATGCCGACCGACGCCGAGTCCCACTCTTGCCTGGCCGGACCGCTCGCACTCCTGGAAGGGCCGGACGGGAAGCGGCACGCCTACTCGGAGGGACAGAGGAACGGCCGCCTGATCAGCGCCCTGAAAGAGGTGGCGCCACTCCAACAGGCGTATGACACACTGCGCTCGCAGGCCCTCAACCCCGCTAAGTCACGGGACCTGTTGGAGCGAATCCGAGGAGCCGTATGAGCACCGAACTCGCGTGGTTCAAGTCCAGTTACAGCAGCGGCCAGGGTGACAACTGCATCGAAGTCGCCCTCGACTGGTACAAGTCCAGCCACAGCGGCACCCAGGGCGACGACTGCGTGGAGGTAGCCGTCTGCCCGACCACCGTGCACGTGCGCGACTCGAAGGACACCGCCAAGCCCCACCTCGCCCTCTCCGGCGAAGCCTGGTCCGCGTTCGTCGCGGCGCACCGGGGCTGACGTACACCTGACTCCCTCAACTCCCTTCCCACACACGCCATTTCGGGGGCATCTTTCCCCTAGCCTGTGGTGATCAGTGGGAGGGAGTGGCCGATGCAGCGGCTTGGCGACGGGGATCCGCGGGCGACCGGGCCCTACACGCTGATGGGGCGCCTCGGCGCGGGCGGCATGGGTGCGGTGTACCTGGGCCGGTCGGCCGGTGGCCGTACCGTCGCGGTGAAGGTGGTGCGGCCGGAGCTCGCGAGCGACGGCGGGTTCCGGGACCGGTTCCGGCGCGAGGTCGCGGCGGCGCGGAAGGTGTCGGGGGCGTTCACCGCCCCGGTCGTGGACGCCGACCCGGACGCCGAACTGCCCTGGATGGCGACCGCGTTCGTGGTCGGGGTCTCCCTGCACGAGGCGGTCGCCGCACACGGCCCGCTGCCGAAGGGTGCCCTGCGCATGCTGACGGCGGGGCTCGCGGAGGCGCTGAACGCGGTGCACGGCGCGCGGGTGATCCACCGCGACCTGAAGCCGGGCAACGTCCTGCTCGCCCTGGACGGGCCGCGCGTCATCGACTTCGGCATCGCGCGGGCCACCGACGGCACGGCGCTGACGTCGACCGGCGCGATCATCGGCTCGGCGCCGTACATGTCGCCTGAGCAGGCGACGGGGCAGTCGCTCACCCCGGCGAGCGACCTGTTCTCGCTGGGGTCGACGGTCGCGTTCGCGGCGTGCGGCCGCAGCCCGTTCGGGGACGGCGGGGCGGCGGCCGGGGTGCTGTTCCGGGTGGTGCACACCGAGCCCGACCTGGACGCGGTACCGGCGGAGCTGCGTCCGCTGATCGCGCGGTGTCTGGCCAAGGACCCGGGCGAGCGGCCCACTCCGCGCGAGGTCATCGACTTCGTCGAGCAGGGCGACCGTCCGTCCCCGCGCGAGGGCTGGCTCCCCGAGGCGGTCGCGACGGACGTCCTGGCCGTACGGGCCGTGATGACCGCGCTCCCCCGGCCGGCGCCCACGAAACTCCTCGACCCCCCGACGCAGGACCTCGACGCCGGGCCGCAGGCGCCGGGGCCGGGGCGGCGGAAGCTGATCCTCGGGCTCGCCGCCGGGGCGCTCGCGGCCGCGGGGGTCGGTACGGCCGTCGCGCTGAACGGGGACGGGTCGAGCGGTACGACGGCGGGGGCGTCCGGCCGGCCGGCCGGTGCCCCCAGCCGGCCTTCGGGCGACGACGTGCCGGAGGGCAAGCTCGCCTGGAAGGTGAAGCTGCCGGCGACCTGTCCGCAGGTGGTCTCGGCGGGCGGGGTGGTGGCGTGCGTGTCCCTTGAGCAGATCTGGGGGCTCGACGACCAGGGCAAGACGGCGTGGACGGTGAAGGGCGCCGACCACGGCGTGCAGTTCTCCGTACAGGGACCTACGCCCAAGAACATCGCGGCCGTGGACGGGGACCGTCTGTATGCCGCCGGGATGGCGGCCCCGACGATGGCGAACCTGACCATGCACGCCACCGTGCTCGGGGTCGGCCTGGCCGACGGCAAGAACGTGTCGACGGCGACGCTCGACACCGCGCCGAACGTGGGCGCCATCCTCATGCCCGGCATCCGCGGCGGCAGGGCGTACGTGACCGTCATGCTGGGGACGCCGCAGCAGCCCACCACGGGCTACGGCATCTGGGCGCTGGACCTCGCCTCCCGCAAGACCGCCTGGTTCCACGACCACGAGCCACTGCTGATCCACTTCGCGCTCCCGCCGGACAGCGACGGGCTGCTGATCGGCGACACCGAGCGCCTGACGGGGCTCGACGCCAAGGGCGCCACCAGCTGGACGCAGAAAGTGCAGGCGGAGGCGGTCGGCGCGGTCGGGCGGTACTTCGTCGTGGCCGACGTCTCCGGCACCCTGTCCGTCCTCGACCCGGCGACGGGCCGCAAGGTGTGGAGCGTGCAGGGCGTGGAGGGCGCGGCCAACCGCGGCGGTGTCGTCGCGGTCAACCCCGACGGCAGCATCCTGTACGCGCTGCTGCGTGACAAGGACGGTGGGCTTTCGCTTGCGGCCCTGGACAGTGCGAGCGGCAAGAAGCGGTGGACCGCGCCGCTCCCGCCCGACAACGCGAAGCCCTCCGCCGTCCGCGCCCGGCTCCTGTACGCCGACAAGACGCTCTACCGGATGGATGCGGGCTCGGTGGTGTGGGCCCTCGACCCGGCCGACGGCAAACCGCTGTGGAAGTACACCGGCATGAAGGGCACGGACCCCTCGAAACTCGCCTGGGCGGCGGGGGACGGCCGCCTGTGCGTATCCGACACGACCGCCACGACGGTCGCCGCGCTGCACGCGAACGGAGCCTGACGATGGAGCAGTTGGAGCTTTCCGACCCGGCGCGGATCGGCCCGTACGCCCTGCTCGGGCGGCTCGGCGCGGGCGGGATGGGCGCGGTGTATCTGGGGCGGTCGGCGGGCGGCCGCACGGTCGCGGTGAAGGTGATCCGTCCCGAGCTGGCCGGGGACACGGAGTTCCGGGCGCGGTTCCGGGTGGAGGTGGCGGCGGCGCGGAAGGTGTCGGGGGCGTTCACCGCCCCGGTCGTCGACGCGGATCCCGAGGCCCAAGTCCCCTGGCTGGCAACGGCGTTCGTGCCGGGTGTTTCGCTGGCCGAGGCGGTGGAGGCCGCGGGGCCGCTGCCGCCGAACAGCCTGCGGGCCCTGACGGCGGGAGTCGCCGAGTCGCTGGCCGCGATCCACGCCGCGGGCCTCACGCACCGCGATCTGAAGCCGGGCAACGTCCTGCTGGCCCTCGACGGGCCGTACGTCATCGACTTCGGCATCGCGCGGGCCGCCGACGGCACGGTCCTGACCGCGACAGGCATGGTGCTCGGCACGCCGGAGTACATGTCACCGGAGCAGGCCCTGGCGCGCCCGCTGACCCCGGCGAGCGACGTGTTCTCGCTGGGCGTGACCCTGGCGTTCGCCGCGCGCGGCTCGGGGCTCTTCGGCGGGGGCGGCGCGGTGTCGGACGTGCTGCGGCGGGTGGTGCAGGACGAGCCGGACCTGTCGGCGGTGCCGGACGGGCTGCGGCTGATGGTGGCGGCGTGCCTGGCGAAGGACCCCGCCGACCGGCCCACGCCGCGCCAGCTCGTCGAGTTCGTGGAGCGGGACGGGACGCCGCCGATGACGGGGGCGTGGCTGCCGCCCGCGGTGACCGGGCAGATCGAGCGGGCCGCGGCGGTCCTGACCCCGCACCGGGCGCCGGGCACGCCGCCGCTTCCCCCGCCGCCGACGCTGCCGTCGGGGGCCCCCGGGCTCCCGGCCGGCGGGCCGCCGTCGACCGTGCCCGCACCGGCTCCCGCCCTCAGCCGCCGCAGGCTGGTACTCGGCGTGGCTGGGGGCGCGATGGCGCTCGCGGGCGGCGGGGTGGGGCTCGGCCTGTGGCTCAGCGGCGGCGGATCGGGTGGTGCGGCGGGGGGCGGCGCGAAGGTGTCCCCCTCACCGTCCGCCGCGCTGACCGACCCGCAGCGCCCGCTGGACACGGACGTCACCGCGAAGGCGCTGTGGACGGCGCCCGTCGCGGAGTCGCCCGCGCAGATCACCGGCGGGAACGGAAAGGTCGTCGCGGTCGGCGGCAAGCACATCTGGGCCTTCGACGAGGCCGGCCACCCGGCGTGGGGCCCGCTGGAGAACGCGGGGCAGACGGGGATCAACCTGCCGGGCGCCCCCGCCGCCGTCGCCGCGAGCCTGCTCTTCACCACCGCGAGCACCGGGCCGGCCACCGCCGCGAGCATCCTGGCGGGCCGCCCCGACCACGAGCTGCGTGCCGTCTCCCTGGACACCGGCAAGGTCGCCTGGACCGTACCGTCGCCGGACAGAATGGTCATGATGATGGCGGTGCCGGGCGTGCTCGACGGGCTGGTCTACGTCAGCGGCCAGGCAACGGCGACCGTCACCACGCCGGGGGACCCGGAGGCACCGTTCACCATCAAATCGGGAACGGCCGTATGGGCGGTGGACCCGGCCACCCGGGCGCTGCGCTGGCACACCCTCATCACGGACGACTCCTACGGCCAGGGCAAGCTGTACGTACCGACGTCCGGCAAGCGGCTGCTGTGGACGAGCAGCAACACGGACGGCAGCGCCCGCACGATGGCCGGCCTCGACACCGCCGCGCAGGCGAAGACGGTGTGGCATCAGCCCTCCCCGGGCGACGGCAACGCGAAGTCCGCCGTCATGATCGACGGTAGCCTCGCTCCGTGGCGCGACGGCCGCCACTGTTCGGCGGGCGGCCACTTCCTCTACCTCTCCGACCGCCTCTACGCCGTGGACCCGGACACCGGCCAGATCGCCTGGAAGTCCCCCGCGGTCGCCTTCCAGTCCGCGGTGGCGTCCCCCGACGGCCGCACCGTCTACGCTGCCGCACCCGACTACCGCCTCGGCGCCTTCGTCTACGCCTTCGACGCGGGCAGCGGCGCGGTGCGCTGGGCGGGCAGGCTCCCCTTCCTCACGGGCGAGGGAACCGGGATCGACTGCGCCGGGGACACCCTGTACGTCACAACGGGCCCCCGCCTGTGGGCACTTGACCCGCACGACGGCAGAGCGCGCTGGAAGTACGAACTGAGCGGCGGCGTGATCGCCACGAGGCCGCCTCTGTGGGCGGACGGGGACCGGGTCTACGGGGTGGCGGCGGAGGGGGTGGTGGCGTTGAGCGCGAGCGGGAAGTAGGCGGGGCATGCGGTGGCGCGTCACTCCTTGTAGTGACGTGTTCGGAAAGCGGCGGCTCCCGTGGACGGGCAGGCCGAAGAATCCCGTCCACGGGAGGAACCATGACCGCCGAGTCCGTCGAGCAGCGCCACCAGTGGCCTGTGCCGCCCGAGGACGGCTACACCGTGGACGACCTGTTCACGCTGCCCGATCTCCCGTCTCACACCGAGCTGATCGACGGGAGCCTGATTTTCGGGAGTCCGCAGCGCTACTTCCATTTCTTCGTGATCGAGCTGCTGATGAAGGGGCTCTGTCGCGCGCTTCCCGCGAAGCTGGAAGCCGTGCGGGAGATGGCCGTCCTCTTGGACAGGCAGAACTGCCCCGAGCCGGACATCAGCGTGGTGGACGCTTCCGCGGTGAGCGGGATGGACCACACCCGCTTCGAGCCCAAGGATGTCCTGCTGGCCGTCGAGGTCGTCTCCCCCGACTCCGAGTCCAGGGACCGCACCACCAAGCCGCAGAAGTACGCCGCCGCCGGGATCCCGAACTTTTGGCGGGTCGAGCGGGGCGGTGGGGACGAGCCCGTGGTGCACGTCTACGAGCTCGACCCGCTCACCCTCACGTACGTGCACATGGGCATGCAACGCGGACGGCTCAAGGCCGACAAGCCCTGCACCATGGAGATCGATCTCAGCACGGCCCGCAGGGACTGAGCTCAGGCGGACGCCACGATCGTCGCGCCCGGCGCCGGTGACGACGCCACGCGTGCGGTGCGGCAGGTGCCCGAGGCGGTGAGGGCCTCGGCCACCGTGCGGGCCGCTTGCGCGTCGGCGCACAGGAACGCCGTGGTCGGGCCCGAGCCCGAGACCAGGGCGGCGAGGGCGCCCGCCGCCGTACCGGCCGCGAGGGTGTCCGCGAGGGCGGGGCGCAGGGAGAGCGCGGCGGCCTGGAGGTCGTTGGTGAGGGCGCCCGCGAGGGCCTTCGCATCGCCGGTGCGCAGCGCTTCGAGCAGCTCGGGCGAGGCGGCGGGCTCGGGGGCGTCCGGGGTGAGGCGGTCGAACTCGCGGTAGACGGCCGGGGTGGAGAGCCCGCCGTCGGCCACCGCGAACACCCAGTGGAAGGTGCCGCCCACGTCCAGGGGCGCGAGCTTCTCGCCGCGCCCGGTGCCGAGGGCCGCGCCACCGACGAGGCTGAACGGCACGTCACTGCCCAACTCGGCGCAGATGTCCAGGAGTTCGGCGCGGGAGGTGCCCGTGCCCCACAGCGCGTCGCAGGCGAGGAGCGCGCCGGCGCCGTCCGCGCTGCCGCCGGCCATGCCGCCCGCGACGGGGATGTCCTTGTCGATGTGGATGTGGACGTGCGGCTCGATCCCGTGCCGCGCGGCGAGGAGTTCGGCGGCGCGGGCGGCGAGGTTGGTCCGGTCGAGGGGGACCTGCGCGGCGTCCGGTCCCGTGCAGGTGACGGTGAGTCCGTCGGCCGGGGTCACGGTGACGGTGTCGTACAGGCCGACCGCGAGGAAGACGTTGGCGAGGCCGTGGAACCCGTCCGGCCGCGCGGGCCCGACGCCGAGCTGGGCGTTGACCTTGGCGGGGGTGCGGGTGGTGACGGTGCGGGGGGTGGGGGTGCCGGGGGTCACGGGGCGAGCTCCTTCGAGTGCGGACGCGCCCATCTTCCCCCACCCGGGGCTCCGCCCCAGACCCCGCACCGCGCCTGAAGGGCGCTCGTCCTCAAACGCCGGACGGGCTGAAGATGCCTCGACTGGGCACCCTGCCAAGGTCAGCCCCGATAGGGGCGCGGGGAACTGCGCGACCAGCCACGCACGGCCCGCACACGAAAGCGGGGTTTTAAGGGGCGCGGGGAACCGCGCGAGCGAGCCGGCACGGCCCGCACACGAAAGCTGGGGTCAGCCGGGGCGGTTCTCCGCGATCGCGGCGAAGTGTTCCACCGTCAGGGCCTCGCCCCGCGCCTGGGGCGAGATCCCCGCCGCCACCAGCGCCGCCTCCGCCGCCGCGGGCGACCCCGCCCAGCCGGACAGTGCCGCCCGCAGGGTCTTGCGTCGCTGGGCGAACGCCGCGTCCACGACCGCGAAGACCTCCGCCCTCGACGCGGTCGTCGCCACGGGGGCCGCGCGGCGGACCAGCGACACCAGGCCCGAGTCGACGTTGGGCGCGGGCCAGAAGACGTTGCGCCCGATCGAACCGGCCCGCTTCACGTCCGCGTACCAGTTGGCCTTGACCGACGGCACCCCGTACACCTTGTTGCCCGGCTTCGCCGCGAGCCGGTCGGCGACCTCCGCCTGGACCATGACCAGGGTGCGCTCGATGCTCGGGAAGCGGGCCAGCATGTGCAGCAGGACGGGGACCGCCACGTTGTAGGGGAGGTTCGCTACCAGGGCAGTGGGGGGCGGGCCCGGAAGATCCTGGACGGCCATCGCGTCCGCGTGGACGAGCGAGAAGCGCTCGGCCCGCGCGGGCATGCGCGCCGCGATCGTCGCGGGCAGCGCGGCCGCGAGCACGTCGTCGATCTCGACGGCCACCACCCGGTCAGCCGCTTCGAGGAGTGCGAGGGTCAGCGAGCCCAGACCCGGCCCCACCTCCACCGCCACGTCGTCGGGGCGGACCTCCGCGGTCCGCACGATCCGGCGGACCGTGTTGGCGTCGATGACGAAGTTCTGGCCGCGCTGCTTGGTGGGGCGTACGCCAAGCGCTGCGGCCAGTTCACGGACGTCGGCGGGGGTAAGAAGTGCGTCGGGCTCAGTGGTGCTCACCGATACAGCCTACGGCCGCAGTGCGGCCACGGACTCGCCCCCCGCCTCACGAAGAGCTTCTTCGCCCGGTACGTCTGCTCGCCGGCCGGCGCCTGCTCGGCCCGCCCGCTGCCGCCGAGCGCGTGCCAGGTCCCCGGGTCGAACTGGTACAGCCCGCCGTACGTGCCCGAAGGGTCGAGCGCGCTCGGGCGGCCACCGGACTCGCAGTGGGCGAGGCCGCTCCAGTTGAGGTGGTCGGCGCCGCCCACCGAGGACGGCAGCGCCTTGGTGCCGATCTTGATCTGCTGCGTGACGGGGGCGCGGACGATCTCCTCCGCGATCTTCCTCGGTCTCTGCCGGACGCCGTTGACGGTCCGCAGCGCGTACGTGACCCTGCGCACGCCCGGCTCGCCCTGGCGGGCCACGACCTGGGTGCCCGCGAAGAGCGTCGCGTCCTTGGCCCGCTCGGTCCTGAACGGGATGCGTTCCTCGCGGACCTCCTTGGTGCCGCTGATCCGCATCACGGTGACGGTCTGCCCGTCGCGCGGGAAGGACGCGGGCGCGACGGAGGTGGTGTCCTGGCCCTGGAGGTCGATCCCGGCCTCGTCCAGGGCCTCGGCGACGGTGGCCGCGTTGGTGCGCAGGGTGTGTTCGCGGCCGTCGGCGAGGAAGGTCAGCGAGCGTTCGGTGCGTACGTCGAGGGCGAGGCCCGCGCGGCCGATCTCCGAGGAGCGGGACGCCGACAGGTAGGCGCCCTCGGCGCGCACGCCGAGCTGGCGCAGGGCGCCCTCCACGGTGCGGGCCGTCGTCCACACCTGGCGGCGCTGCCCGTCGAGGGTGAGCTGGACGGGGCGGCCGTAGCGCACCACCACCTCGTCGCCGCCGGCGAGTTCGGCGTCACGTCCCGGCGCCACGATGTCGTGCGCGCCGACCGGCACGTGTTCGTCGGCGAGGAGTTCCTCGACGCTGTCGGCGAAGGTGTGCATGGTGCGCGGTACGCCGTCGACGGTGAGCTTGACCGCCTTGTCGCTGACGAGGAACGCGGAGGTGCCGCCCGCGAGGAACGCCACGACCAGGGCCTGCGGGATGAGGCGGCGCAGCCGGTCGGGTCCGCCCGAGGACCTGCGGCGCCGGGCGGCGCGGCGCGCCCCGGCCCGCCCGCCGCCGTCCGTGTCCTGGCGCGGCGCCTCGGGTGCGCGCGGCTCGGGCACGGGCAGCGGGGCGATCTGGGTGTCGAGGTCGGCGTACGCACGCGCGTAACCGTCCTGGCTGCCGCGTGCGGCACGGTGACTGCCCGTCGAACTGCTCACGACGCTCCAGGGTCCGGTCCGGTGGCGATGCTGCGGGCCGGGACACTAGCGGAGCGAGGGTCACTCTCCAAAGCGACTCGACTACGCAGTGGCGCGGCACTACCCTGTGCGCCCCTCCGGCCGCCCCCCGAGCGGCCGGAATTCGTTATCGCTCAGTAATCAAACGCGCGCGCGGTGTTGTCCGCGATCGCCGCGGCCAGCGCGTCTTCACCGATGCCCTTCACGGCCGCCATGGCGCGCACCGTGACCGGAATGAGATACGGCGCATTGGGCCGTCCGCGGTACGGCGCCGGCGTGAGGAACGGCGCATCCGTCTCGACGAGAACGAGTTCCAGGGGGGCGACGGACAGGGCGTCCCTGAGCGGCTGCGCGTTCTTGAAGGTCATGTTTCCCGCGAAGGACATGAAGTACCCGTATTCGGCGCAGAGTTCGGCCATTTCCGCGTCGCCGGAATAACAGTGGAAGACGGTGCGTTCGGGGGCGCCTTCCTCGCGCAGAATGCGCAGCACATCGGCGTGCGCCTCGCGATCGTGGATGACGAGCGCCTTGTTCCGCCGCTTGGCGATCTCGATGTGCGCCCGGAACGACCGCTCCTGGGCGGCCTTGCCCTCGGGCCCGGTGCGGAAGTAGTCGAGGCCGGTCTCGCCGACGGCCTTGACCCAGGGCAGCGCGGCGAGCCGCTCGATCTCGGCGAGGGCCTCGTCGAGGGCCCCTTCGCCGCCGGGGCCGCGCGCGCCCTGGCGCGACCAGCCGTCCGGGTCACCGAGGACGATGCGGGGCGCCTCGTTGGGGTGCAGGGCGACGGACGCGTGGACGGCGGCGTACGCCTCGGCGGTGTCCGCGGCCCACTGGGAGCCCTTCACGTCGCAGCCCACCTGGACCACGGTGGTGACGCCCACGGCCGCGGCCTTCTCCAGGGCCTGTTCGACCGTGCCGTCCTGCATGTCCAGGTGGGTGTGCGAATCGGCCACCGGCACGCCGAGCGGCTCGGGCAGCGGGGGCGGGGCGTCCTTCGTGGCGGCACTCATGCCGCCGATCCTACGAAAGGCGCGCGTCCGGTGACTCCGCGCGCCCCTCGTCGTCATGCGCCGTGCGGGCCGCTCACTTGCGGTGGAAGGGGTGGAGGAGGTCCGACAGGTGCCAGTGGTGCTCCGGCTTCCCGGTGGCGTCGGCCGCTTCCTGGGGCCCAGGTTGTGCCGGGGCGGACGCACGGTGCTGGACCTGCTGCGCGGACGACACCCGCCCGGAGCGCATGATGCGCACCACGTGTCCGCCGCAGTTGAGGCAGGTGGGGGCGGACAGCGGGGAAGGCACCCGGTCGCCGTTGGCCTTGTATATGACGAATGCCTGGCCCGTGGCGTCTACGTGGTGCTCTATCTCGTACGCCTGTTCCCAGCCGTATCCACACCTCATGCACGCGAAGGCATACGCCTCGTGTGCCGTGGTCTCAGCGATCTCACTCATGTGCCGGCTCCTCTTGTCCGCTGGACAAGCTCTTGCGAGCGCTCTTGCGAGCGGGGGCGAAAAGGTCCCCGGTCCAGGAGACGCCTTTCGCTGCCAAAACGCATCAGGGGCTGTCGAGAGTTGGCACGGACTTGGCCTTTCCTAGAGCTGCGTCCTTTTGCCCGCCCCGCTGCGCGGCCTGCGTTTTACTTTTTACGATAGTCCTTTACCGTCCGCAGGGCTCTGACGTGCCGCGTTCTTTGCCGCCACCACCGCGTCGAAGACCTCGCGCTTGGGTAGACCGGTCTCGACGGCGACCGCCGCGATGGCCTCCTTGCGGCGCTCCCCCGCCTCCTCGCGCACCTGCACCCGGCGCACCAGCTCGGCCGCGTCGAGGTCGGCCGGTCCGGTGTCGGGGGCGCCCTCGACCACCACGGTGATCTCGCCGCGCACCCCCTCGGCCGCCCAGGCCGCGAGGTCCTTGAGCGGGCCGCGCTTGACCTCCTCGTACGTCTTGGTCAGCTCCCGGCACACCGCCGCGCGCCGCTCGGCGCCGAACACCTCGGCCATCGCGGCGAGGGTGTCGTCGAGGCGGTGCGGGGCCTCGAAGTAGACGAGGGTGCGCCGCTCGTCGGCGACCTCGCGCAGCCGGCCGAGGCGCTCGCCCGCCTTGCGCGGCAGGAAGCCCTCGAAGCAGAACCGGTCGACGGGCAGCCCGGACAGGGCGAGCGCGGTCAGCACGGCGGAGGGGCCCGGCACCGCCGTGACCTTGATGTCCTTCTCGACGCAGGCCGCGACCAGGCGGTAGCCGGGGTCGGACACCGAGGGCATGCCGGCGTCGGTGACGAGCAGCACCCGGGCGCCGCCTTCGAGCGCCTCGACGAGCTCCGGCGTGCGCGCCGACTCGTTGCCCTCGAAGTAGGACACGACCCGGCCCTGGGTGTGCACCCCGAGCGCCTGGGTCAGCCGGCGGAGCCGCCGGGTGTCCTCGGCGGCCACGACGTCGGCCCGCTCCAGCTCGGCGGCCAGCCGGGGCGGGGCGTCCGCCGTGTCACCGATGGGGGTGCCTGCGAGTACGAGTGTTCCAGTCACACCGACCATCCTCGCAGCCCCGCGAGGCCGAGGTCGCCGGGCCCGGCCACGGGACTCCCATAGGTGAGTTCCCTACGATGGCGCGGTGACCAGTACTGCGCCACCGACCCTGCCGGGCCACGACGCCGGGGAAGAACCGCCCTCCTGGCAGCACCGCATGCGCCGGTTCGGCCATGTCGTGCGGCCGACGACCGGACTGCGGGAGCGTCTGGTGCCGCCGTTCACCCGGCCACCGGGCCAGCTGTGGACGGTCCTCGGCATCCCTCCGCTGTGGGGCGTGCGCATCGTGCGCTGGTCGGCGTGGGCCGGGCCGCTCCTGGTGACGCTCGTCGCGGGGCTCATGCGGTTCTGGAAGCTGGGCTCCCCGGACGCGGTGATATTCGACGAGACGTACTACGCCAAGGACGCCTGGGCGCTCATCAACCAGGGCTACGAGGGCGACTGGCCGAAGGACATCGACAAGTCGATCCTCGCCAACCCCGACCTCATCTCGGTGCCGAGCGCGCCGGGCTACGTGGTGCACCCGCCGGTCGGCAAGTACGTGATCGGCATCGGCGAGAAGCTGTTCGGCTTCGGCTTCACGCCGCTCGGCTGGCGGTTCATGGTGGCCGTGCTCGGCACCCTGTCGGTGCTGCTGATCTGCCGCATCGGACGCCGCCTGTTCCGCTCGACGTTCCTCGGCTGCCTCGCCGGCACCCTGCTCGCGGTCGACGGGCTGCACTTCGTGATGAGCCGCACCGCGCTGCTCGACACCGTCCTGATGTTCTTCGTGGTGGCCGCGTTCGGCTGCCTCCTCGTCGACCGCGACCGTACGAGAGCCAGGCTCGCGGCCGCGCTGCCCGAGGACGAGGAGGGGCGGCTGCGCCCGGACGCGGAGATCGCCGCGGGCCTGCGGTTCGGATGGCGGCCCTGGCGGATCGCGGCCGGGCTGATGCTGGGCCTGGCCTGCGGCACCAAGTGGAACGGCCTGTACATCCTGGTCTTCTTCTGCGTGATGGCGGTCCTGTGGGACGCGGGCGCACGGCGCACGGCGGGCGCGGTCAGCCCCTACCGGGCGGTGCTGCGCCGGGACGCGTTCTGGGCGTTCGTCTCCACCGTGCCGGTCGCGATCGTCACGTACATGGTGTCGTGGACGGGCTGGTTCGTCACCGACAAGGGGTACGGGCGGCACTGGGCGGACGGCCGCGCGGGCCTGTCCCCCGACCACATCAAGCTGCCGCTCATCGGCACGATCAACCACCTGCCGCAGTTCGACATGAGCTGGGTGCCCGCCTCACTGCGCAGCTTCTGGCATTACGAGACCGAGGTCTACAGCTTCCACGTCGGCCTCACCGAGGGCCACACCTACCAGTCGAACCCGTGGAGCTGGCTGGTCGACGGCCGCCCGGTCTCGTACTACTACGAGAGCCCGAGCCCCGGCACTGGCGGCTGCCCCTCGGACGCGGGCGCCAAGTGCGCCTCCGAGGTCCTCGCGCTCGGCACCCCGCTGCTGTGGTGGGCCGGCTGCTTCGCGCTCCTGTACGTCCTGTGGCGCTGGATCTTCCGGCGCGACTGGCGGGCGGGCGCGATCGCGTGCGGCATCGGCGCCGGGTTCCTGCCCTGGCTGATGTACCAGGAGCGGACGATCTTCTTCTTCTACGCGGTCGTGTTCGTGCCGTTCCTGTGTCTGGCGGTAACGATGATGATCGGCGCGATCATCGGGCCACCCCAGGGCGCGACCGAAGGAGCCGCCGCGACGGTCGAACCCGGGCTCGGCCGTGCGGAGCGGCGGCGCGCGGTGGGTGCGATCGGAGCCGGGGTGCTGGTGCTCCTCATCGTGTGGAACTTCGTGTACTTCTGGCCGATCTACACCGGTACGGCGATCCCCATCGACGCGTGGCGCAGCCGCATGTGGCTGGACAGCTGGGTGTGATGCCGGTCGCGTTCCGGTAACCGTTAGGACACGTGCCGACCCCGCTGTCACCGTCGTCCCGTAGAGTCACCCGCAAGTAACCCCTTGAACATGTTCAAGAGGTTCGGGGGACTCCTGGGGAGGGGAACTGCGGGATGCGCAGTGGAGCGAAGGTCGCCATCGCAGGCGGAGTGTTCATGGTGGTCGCCGGCGGCGTGGCGTACGGGGGGTACGCGCTGGTGAGCGACGACGGGAGCGGCGGGTCCTCGCAGCACCGCACGCAAGGGGCGCCGGCCCGCACCGGGCCGCTGGGCGCGGACGAGATCAAGCAGACGTCGACCGACTTCCTCCAGGCCTGGGCCAAGGGCGACGCGACCGCCGCGGCGGCCCTGACCAACAACCAGGGCGCCGCGGCCACCGCCCTGACCGGGTACCGCGACACGGCGCACATCACCGATGTCCAGGTCACGCCGGGCACGCCCAACGGCGCGGTCGTGCCGTACACGGTGAAGGCCCAGGTGTCCTTCGAGGGAAAGACGGCTCCGCTGTCCTACGCCTCCCAACTGACCGTCGTGCGGGGCCAGTCCACGTTCAAGCCGCTGGTGGACTGGCAGCCCGCCGTCCTGCATCCGCAGCTGAAGGCGGGCGAGCACCTGGTGACGGGCAGGGCGCAGAACCCCGAGATCGAGGCCGTCGACTACAAGGACCGTCCGCTGACCAAGGAGAAGTACCCCTCGCTCGGCGCGATCCTGGACGGGCTGCGCGAGAAGTACGGCGCCAAGGTGAACGGCACGCCCGGCATCGAGCTCCAGATCCAGGGCGACACCACCGGCACCGGCACCCCGGCACGGACCCTGATCACCCTTCAGAAGGGCTCCCCCGGCAAGCTGAGGACGACGCTCGACGCGGACGTGCAGGCCGCCGCGGAGTCGGCGGTGAAGCGCTTCGGCGAGTCCTCGGTGGTCGCGGTGAAGCCGAGCACGGGTGAGATACGGGCGATCGCGGACAACCGGGCCGACAAGTTCCCGGCGTCGTTGCAGGCCGCGGTCGCACCCGGCTCCACCATGAAGATCATCACGGCCACGATGATCATGAACAATGGTCTGGGCGGCGCCAACGAGAAGGTGGAGTGTCCCTCGACCGTGCCGTGGAAGGGCTACACCTTCCACAACCTGGACGACTTCTCACTCACGAACGCCACCCTCACCCGGGCCTTCGCCAAGTCCTGCAACACCGCTTTCATCAAGCCGGTGAAGCCCCTCGACGACAAGGGCATCGCCGACACCGCCCTGGGACAGACGGCCCGCGACTACTTCGGGCTCGGGCAGAACAACTGGAAGATCGGCGGCCTGACGTCCTTCGACGGCAGCGTGCCCGAGTCGTCCGGCGTGGAGACGGCCGCCTCCTACATCGGGCAGGGCAAGGTCCAGATGAGCCCGCTCGACATGGCGTCGGTGGCCGCCACCGTGATCAACGGCGGCTTCCACCAGCCGATCCTCGTACCCAAGGACCTGGACGGCCGCCAGATCGCCACCGCCAAGCCGCTCCCGGGCTCCGTCGCCACCCAGCTCCAGCAGATGATGCACGCGGCGACCGTCGGCGAGGGCACGGCCGTCAAAGCGATGGCCCAGGTCCCCGGCACCAAGGGCGCCAAGACCGGATCGGCGGAGGTCGACCAGCAGGGCAAGGCCAACAGCTGGTTCACGGGCTACGGCAACGGCCTTGCCGCCGCCGGCCTCGTCCAGTCCGGCGGACACGGCGGCGACGCGGCGGGCCCCATCGTCGCGCAGGTGCTCATGGCGGGCTGACCCCGGCGGGCGGCTCGGCGGCCCCGGCGGGCCTGCCGACCCCGGCCCGGGTGGTCCGTACACGCACTACTAGCGTGCGGGGCATGAGCTCTCAGGAACACTCCCACGAGGCGCGCGGGCGGCGCACGTGACCGTGACCGTCACGTGCGCGGTGCTGCTCGCCGCCGTCACGCACGCCAGTTGGAACGCGCTCGCCCACCACCTCAAGGACCAGCTGCTCTCGTTCACCCTGATAGGTGGCGGCGGCGCGCTGATCGGTCTGCTCGCGCTGCCGTTCGTGGCGCTGCCCGCCGCCGGAGCCTGGCCGTACCTGCTGGTGTCGACGGTGCTGCACATCGCCTACATGCTGCTGTTGATGCGCTCCTTCACCCTGGGCGACTTCGGGCAGATGTATCCCATCGCGCGCGGCACCGCGCCGCTGGTGGTGACGGTGCTCGCCGCGGTGTTCGTGCACGAGACGCCGAACGCCTGGCAGACGGCGGGCGTGGCGGTGTCGTGCGCCGGTCTCGTCGGTGTCGCGCTGTGGGGCCTGCGCGGCTCGCGGCCGCACTGGGCCGCCATCCTCGCGGCCCTCGCCACCGGGCTCGCCATCGCCGGATACACCGTCGTCGACGGCGTCGGCGTGCGGGCCTCGGGCTCCTCGTTCGGCTACATCGCCTGGCTGATGCTCCTCCAGGGCCTGGTGATCCCCGCGTACGCCCTGTACGCGCGCGGCCCAGCCCTGTACGCGCAGCTGCGCCCGTTCGCGGCGCGCGGCCTGCTCGGCGCGGCCCTGTCGGTCAGCGCGTACGGGCTCGTCCTGTGGGCGCAGACCAGGGCGCCGCTCGCCCCGGTCGCGGCGCTGCGCGAATCGTCGATCATCGTGGGCGCGGCGATCGGCGCGCTCTTCTTCAAGGAACGCTTCGGCGCCCCGCGGATCGCCGCGGCGGGCCTGCTCGTGGTGGGCATCGGCCTGATGCTGCGGGCGGGTTGACACCGGGCGGCCCATCGCTAGGTTGCGCCTCGACGAAGGGGGCGCCATGACCGGCACACCGCACGTCCTGATCATCGGCGGCGGCATTGGGGGGCTCTGTCTGGCCCAGGGGCTGCGCAAGGCAGGCCTGGGCTTCGCGGTGTACGAGCGCGGCCCGGCGCGCGCCGGCGACGGCGAGGACCACCGCGTCCGCATCGGCCCGCAGGGAGCGCGCGCCCTGTACGCGTGCCTGCCGCCCGAGGCGTGGGAGGTGTTCACGGCGGGCACGGAGAGCGGCGGGCGGTCCGTCTTCGTCACCGAGCGGCTGCGGGAACTGCTCGTCCTGCCGCAGCCCGCCGCGGGCCGCGCGCCGCAGCACTCCTCGCACGCGACCAGCGCCGGCGCCCTGCGCCGCGTCCTGCTCACCGGCCTCGACGGTCATCTGGTCCATTTCGACCGGGAGTTCGTGCGGTACGAGCTCACGGACGACGACGGCGCCGGCGGCGGGAGTGCGATCCGCGCGCACTTCTCCGACGGCTCCACCGCCCACGGCGACCTGCTCGCCGGCGCGGACGGCGCGGACTCCCGGGTACGCGGCCAGCTCCTGCCGCACGCCGTGCGCACCGACACCCAGGTGCTCGCCGTGACCGGCAGCCTCGACCTGTCCGGCGCGCGGGCCGACGAGCTGCCCGAACCCCTGACGGCCGCGTCGACCTCGGTCCTCACCCCGCGCGCGGACGCGATGTTCTGCACGGCCGGACGCGCCACCGCGCACGGCCGCCCGCGGATCGACGGCCTGTACGCGGGCGCCGAGGCCGACCTCGGCGTCCACGCGGCCCTCGCGGACGGCCCGCTGCTCGCCCGCCACCGCTCCCACGTGGTGTGGACGTACGTCGCCAAGACCGCCGCCTACCCCAGGGACGTCGAGCACCTCGACGGCAAGGCGCTGCGCGCCGTGGTCGCCGAACGCATCGCCCACTGGCATCCGGCCCTGGTCCGCCTGGTCGCCGAAGCCGACCCGGACAGCGTGGCGCCGGTACGGATGCTCGGCATGCGGCCCGTCCGTGCGTGGCCGCCGGGGCCTGTGACGCTGCTCGGCGACGCCATCCACGGCATGCCCGCGCTCGGCGGCACCGGCGCCACCACCGCCCTGCGCGACGCCCGCCTCCTGAGCCGGCTCCTCGCCCGGCGCCGCGACCCGGTGCAGGCGATCGCGGCGTACGAGAGCGAGATGCGCGCCTACGGCTTCGAGGCGGTCGCGAGGTCGCTGCGCACCACCCGCTCGGCGACCTCCGACAGCCGCCTGGCCCGGACGCTGCTCCGCGGGGTGCTGCGGACCGCGGCGCACAGCGGGTGGGTGCGGGCGGCGGTGTTCCGCGACGCCGGCGAGTGACCCCGCACGCGAGGGTGCGGCTCCCCGGGGCTCCGCCCCGGACCCCGGTTCACACCTTGGGGAGGACGGACGGAAGCGGCCCCCGGAACAGAGCCTGGTCCGCCTTCTCCGCCAGCGCCTGATCCACCCCCTGATCCAACGCCTGATCCAGCCCCTGATCCAGCCCCTGAGTGGCCGGCCGCTCGCGGCCCCAGGCGGCCAGCGGCCCGAGTGCGTCGTTGAGGCGCATGCCGTCCTCGGTCAGCGAATACTCCACGCGCGGCGGCACCTCGTCGTGAGCGACGCGGCGCACGACGAGGTCCGCTTCCAGCTCCCGCAGGTGGGAGGCCAGCACCTTCTCGGTGATGCCGGGAAGCAGTCGGCGCAGCTCGCCGAAGCGGCGGCGGGGGTGTTCGTGGAGCGCCCAGAGGATCAGCACCTTCCACTTGCCGCCGATCACCTCCATCGCGGTATCGATCCCGCAGACGTGTCCGTCCGGTGCACCCGGCCTGTTCAGCGTCGCCATGCCCCACCCCTCCGACCTGCTCGCTCACCCCGGGGTAACCACCCACTCCGAAGTGCGTACTTGATCACTCACGGGCCTGCGACCAGCCTAATCGGCATGGCACACACCACTGTTGAACAGACTTCCGTCACCCTGCTTGGCCTCGGCGCGATGGGCACCGCGCTGGCCCGTACCTGGCTCGCCGCCGGCCACCCGCTCACCGTCTGGAACCGCACCCCGGCCCGCGCCGCGGCGCTCGCCGCCGAGGGGGCGACGGTCGCCGGCAGCGCCGCCGAGGCGGTCGCGGCGAACACCCTGATTGTCGTATGCCTGTTGGACGACGCCTCGGTCGAGGAGGTGCTGACCGGCACCGACCTGACCGGCAGGGACCTGGTCAACCTGACCACCAGCACCCCCGCCGAGGCCCGCGCCCGCGCCGAGTGGGCCCGCGAGCGCGGCGCCCGCTACCTGGACGGCGGAATCATGGCCGTCCCGCCGATGATCGGCGTCCCGGAAGCCGGCGGCTATGTCTTCTACAGCGGCTCGCGGGAACTGTTCGAGCGGCACCTGGTGACCCTGGGCGTCCCGGCCGGCACCACCTACGTCGGCGAGGACGCGGGCTTCGCTTCCCTGCATGACGTGGCCCTGCTCAGCGCCATGTACGGGATGTTCGCCGGAGTCGCGCACGCCTTCGCCCTGGTCCGCAAGGAGGACATCGACCCCGTGGCGCTCGCCCCGTTGCTCGCGGACTGGCTCGTCGCGATGTCCCCGGCGGTGCACCAGACCGCCGACCAGTTGCGCAGTGGCGACTACACCAAGGGCGTCGTTTCCCGTCTGGCCATGCAGGTGGCCGGCACACCGACCTTGCTGAGCACCGCCGAGCAGCAGGGTGTCAGCCCGGAACTGCTGAGCCCGTACTTCGCGCTGATGCGGCGTCGCCTGGCGGCGGGCAGCGGCGACGAGGACCTGACCGGCGTAATCGACTTGCTGACCCGCTGACCCGGCCCCCCTGGGGCTCCGCCCCAGACCGCGAGCACGGCCCGCAGCCGAAAACGGGGTTGAGGGGCGCGGGGAACTGCGCGAGACGCGGGCCGCAGGCGGAGGCGGGGTCCCGGGGCAGGCCTACGCCCCGCCCGCCGCCCGCAGGAACCCGGTGTTGACGGCGAGCAGGCCGCCGTCGACGCGCAGAGTGGTGCCGGTGACCCAGGACGCGTCGGCCGAGGCGAGGAAGGCGACGGCGGCCGCGATGTCCTCCGGCTCACCGACCCGGCCCAGCGGATACATGGGCGAGACCCGCTCCAGCTGGTCCGGACGGTCCTCCCAGGCGGGGGTCCGGATGGTTCCGGGGTGCACGAGGTTGACGCGCACCCCGCGCGGCGCGGCGTCACCGGCGAGCGTACGGGTCAGGGAGGCCAGGCCCGCCTTGGCGGCGCTGTAGGCGTGGTTGCCGAAGGCCTGCTCGCCGTTGACGGAGCCGATGTTCACGATCGCACCCCGCCCGGACGCGGCCAGGTGCGGCAGCGCGGCGCGGGAACAGCGGAAGGCTCCGCCGAGGCTGACATCGAGGTCGCGCGCCCACTCCTCGTCGTCCTCGTCCTCGAAGCGCGCGGCGTCCGGCGTGCAGGAGTAGGCGTTGTTGACCAGGACGTCGAGCCGGCCGAACTCCTCGACGGCGAAGGAGACCGCGGCCTCCACCGATGCCCGGTCGGCGACGTCGCAGTGCCGGGCGACGGCGCCCTTCAGCCCGGCCGCGGTGGCCTCGGCGCCCGCCAAGTCGATGTCGGCGAGCAGGACTTGGGCGCCTTCGGCGGTGAGCCGGCGCGCGATGGCGGCACCGATGCCACGGGCCGCGCCGGTGACCAGCGCGGCGTGACCCTGGAAGCGTGCGATGTGCGGAGCCGTCGGAGTCGTCTGAGCGGTCGGAGTCGTCTGAGGTTGCGTCATACGACCGAACGTAGCGCCCTCACCAAGGCCTGGGCCCGGGGATCGGCCGTGACGCCCTTCTGCAGCCCGTTGGTCACATAGCCGAACGCCGTCCCCGACTCGGGGTCGGCGAAGCCGAGCGAGCCACCGCGGCCCGGGTGCCCGAAGGAGCCGGGCGCGAGCAGCGGGGACGCCGGGCCGTGCAGCATGTAGCCGAGCCCGAAACGGGTGTTCACGACGAGCACCCGGTCGGGTCCCGCGCTCTCCTCCGTGCGGGCCAGGGTGAGGGTCGCGGGCGCGAACAGCCGCTCCCCGCCGTCCACTTCGCCGATGGTGGCCGCGTAGAAACGGGCCAGCCCGCGGGCGGTGGAGACGCCGGCGGACGCGGGGAGTTCGGCGGCGCGGTAGGCGGGGTCGTTCTCGTCGGGCAGCGGGTCGATCGCGCCGAACGCGCGCCGGGTCAGCGAGCGCGGGTCCGCGTACGCCTCGGCGACGTTGCGCTTGGGGCGCATCCGCAGCGTGCCGGCGCCGTCCTCGGGCGGCTCGACCGGGCCGACCCGGCCCACCCGGTGTGCCTCCGTGCCGGGCACACCCATCCAGAAGTCCAGGGCGAGCGGGCCGGCTATCTCCTCGGCGGCCCAGCGCCCGATGGTCCGCCCGGTGACCCGCCGGACCAGCTCGGCGAGGAGCCAGCTGTACGTCTGTGCGTGGTAGCCGTGCGCGGTGCCGGGCTCCCAGAACGGGGCCTGCGCGGCGACGGCCGCGGGCCCGCTCTCGCCGTCGGCGGCCTCCGCGGGGGTCACCGGCCGGTCGAGGGCGGGCACCCCGGCCCGGTGCGCGAGGAGGTGCCGTACGAGGGTGCGTTCCTTGCCGGCGGTCTTGAACTCGGGCCAGTACGTCGACACCGGGGCGTCCAGGTCGAGGCGGCCGCGCTGATGGAGGAGGAGGGGGACGGCGGCGGCCACGCCCTTCGTGGCCGAGCGGACGATCTGGGCGGTGTCCAGGGCCCAGGGGGCCGTCCCGTCGACGTCCTTGGTGCCGGCCCACAGGTCGACCACCTTGCGGCCGTCGCGGTACACGGCCACGGCGGCGCCGCGGTCGCCCCTCTGCTCGAAATTGCGCACGAAGGCGTCCTGGACCGGCTCGTAGCCCGGTGCTACGGCGCCCTGTACGTCGACCACGATCCGCTCCCTCGCCCACGCGGCACCAAGCCGGCACCCCCACCATGGTGCCCGACCTCTCTGGGGCTCCGCCCCCGACCCCAACGCGTTTTCCCACCCTCCCCCAAGCTCTTAATGAGCAGGGGGGACCCCCATCCCGTGCGGCGGGGTTTGATGGCCCGGCTCCCTGGGGCTCCGCCCCAGACCCCGTATCGCGCCTCAAGGGCGCTCGTCCTCCGGACGGGCTGAGGATGTCCATGCCGCCCGGCACCAAGTAGCTGAGGGGCGCGGGGAACTGCGCGTAAAGGGGGTCAGGTTGTGGGGCGGGTCGGGGTGAAGCCGAAGGGGAGTTCCAGGCGGTGCGCTCGCATCAGCGCCGCGTCGGACAGGATGTCCACGGTGGGACCGTCCGCCGCGATGACCCCCTCGCTCAGGATCACCGAACGCCCGCACAGCTCCAGCGCATACGGCAGATCGTGCGTCACCATGAGCACCGTGACGTCCAACCCCCGCAGAATGTCCGCGAGTTCACGCCGCGACGCCGGGTCCAGGTTGGACGACGGCTCGTCCAGAACGAGGATCTCCGGGGACATCGCGAGCACCGTCGCGACGGCGACCCGGCGCCGCTGCCCGAAGGACAGGTGGTGCGGCGGCCGGTCGGCGTACTCCGCCATCCCGACCTGGGCCAGCGCGCCCATCACCCGCTCCTCCAGCTCCGCCCCCCGCACCCCCGACGCCGCAGGGCCGAAGGCGACGTCCTCGCGGACCGTCGGCATGAAGAGCTGGTCGTCGGGGTCCTGGAAGACGATGCCGACCCGGCGCCGGATCTCCGCGAGGTTCTTCTTGGCGACGGGAAGCCCCGCGACCGTCACCGAGCCCGCGCCGCCTTCGAGGATGCCGTTGAGGTGCAGGACGAGCGTGGTCTTGCCGGCGCCGTTGGGGCCGAGCAGCGCGACCCGCTCGCCGCGCCCCACGGTCAGGTCGACGCCGAACAGCGCCTGGTGGCCGTCGGGGTAGGCGAACGCCAGCCCGGACACTTCGAGGGACGGGACATCGACGTTCACGGGGGCCTCAGCGGTCGTAGGGAGCAGGGTGCGTGCGGGGGCCGTGGGCGGCGTACGCGGTTCGGGCGTCACGGTGTCCACCCCGGCAGACACGGTTCGGGCGTCACAGTGTCCACCCCAGCAGACACACCACCAGCGCCGCCCCCGGCAGGGCGACCGCCCGCGTCCACTGGGTTCCGGTCGCCGTCACCTCGTCGATGACCGGCATCGTGCCGGCGTACCCGCGGCTGACCATCGCGAGGTGGACGCGTTCGCCGCGCTCGTAGGAGCGGATGAAGAGCGCGCCCGCCGACTTCGCGAGGACGCCCCAGGAGCGCACGCCCCGCGCCTCGAAGCCGCGGGAGCGGCGGGCGATGGACATCCGGCGCATCTCGTCGGTGATGACGTCCCCGTACCGGATCATGAACGAGGCGATCTGGACGAGCAGCGGGGGCAGCCGCAGGCGCTGGAGGCCGAGAAGGAGCGCGCGCAGTTCGGTGGTGGAGGCGAGGATCACGGACGCCGCGACGCCGAGCGTGCCCTTGGCGAGCACGTTCCAGGCGCCCCACAGCCCGCTCTCGCTGAGCGAGAGGCCGAGCACGTGCACCTGCTCGCCGGGCACGACGAACGGCATGAGCACCGCGAACGCCACGAACGGGATCTCGATGAGCAGCCGCTTGAGGAGGTAGCCGGCCGTGATGCGGGCCGCGCCCGCCACGGCGGCGAGCAGCACGGCGTACAGCGCGAAGGCCCACATCGCCTCGCGCGGCGTGGACACGACGACGACCACGAACAGGAACACCGCGGCGAGCTTGCAGTGCGGGGGCAGGTCGTGGACCGGCGAGTGGCCGTGCCGGTACAGCCGGTGGGAGTGGCCCGCTCCCATGTCAGACGGCTTCCGGGGTGCGTTCGGCGGCGGTGGGCTTCGACTCGGTGCGGCGCCTGCGCACCGCCCAGAACACGCCGCTGCCGACCGCCACCGTGACGCCGACGCCGATCACTCCGGCGAGGCCGCCGGCCAGGCGGGCGTCGCCGACGTCCTTGACGGAGTAGTCGGCGAGCGGGGAGTCGGACGAGGCGTGCTGGGTGGTCTTGGCGTCGATGCCCTTGTCGTGGGCGACCTTCTCCAGGCCGTCGGGGCTGGCCGAGGCGTAGAAAGACACGAAGCCGGCGAGCAGCAGGGCGGTGACGATGCCGATGCCCCACACCTTGCGGGTGGACCCGGTGCGGGCCGCGGCGGGGGCGGGTGCGGCCGGCGCGTCGACGAGTTCGCCGCCGACGCGCAGCTTGAGCGGCGCGGTCAGGCCGCGGGCGCCGTACACGAGGTCGGGGCGGACCGCGATGACCGCGCCCACGGTGAGCGCGGTGATGACGGCTTCGCCGATGCCGATGAGGATGTGCACGCCGACCATCGCGGTGAGCACCTTGCCGATCGGGACGTCGGTGGTGCCGCCGAGTGCGTAGATCGCGGTGAAGACGAGGGCCGCGGCCGGCACGGAGAGCAGCGCGGCCACGAAGGAGGCGACGGTCACCGAGCGGCGGGTGCGGGGCAGCACCTTGACCAGGGCGCGGAAGACGACGTAGGCGACGACGGTGGTCGTGATCGCCATGTCGGTGATGTTGACGCCGAGCGCGGTGAGGCCGCCGTCGGCGAAGAGGATGCCCTGCATGAGCAGGACGACGGACACGCACAGCACGCCCGTGTAGGGGCCGACGAGTATCGCGGCGAGCGCGCCGCCCAGCAGGTGTCCGCTGGTGCCGGCCGCGACGGGGAAGTTCAGCATCTGCACCGCGAAGATGAACGCGGCGACCAGGCCCGCGAGCGGCGCCGTCTTCTCTCCGCCGCCGCTCAGCGCGTGGGGGTCGCCGCCGAGCTCGCGCCGCGCGCCGCGCAGGCTGATGGCGACGGCGGCGGCGGCGACCACGCCTGTGACCGCCGATACAGGTGCGTTGATGAATCCATCGGGTACGTGCATGGGTGGACTCCGATTTCCCGTGGGCGCCCTCTTCCCTGCGCGGGCGTGCGCAGAACCGTTTGATGATAGTGCCCTGTTGCGAACCTCTTGCAAAAGCGTACGAACAACAGGTGCCAAGCCGACTCGCCGAGGGTTTCCTCCGGAAATATGGGACATTGGAGAACAAATAGCGCGAACCGGTATTCCGGTATCCGACAGCACCAGGGTGAGGAGCGATCGATGTCCCCCGCAGTCGAGGACCACGCCGAGGACCACACCGCCGGCCGCTCCGTGGAGGATCACGCGCGGGCCCGTGTCGTCACGGACGCCCCGCTCTCCAATCCCGTCCCCGTCGCCATGCGCTACGACCCCGCCGACACCTCGGGTGCGGTCTGCTTCGCCTTCCCCGGCGGCAACGAGTGGATCTTCCCGCGCTCGCTGCTCGAATCGGGCCTGCGCGCCCCGGCCAGCCGGGGCGACGTGAGCGTCTGGCCGTGCGGCCGGGCCCAGACGGTGCTCGAATTCCACTCGCCGGACGGAGTGGCGGTGGTCCAGTTCGACAGCTCGCCCCTGGTCCGCTTCCTGCGCCACACCTACGCCACCGACGCACGGGCCGCGCCGTCCCCGGCGGGCCGCCGGCCCTGAGGCCGGCCCCGGCGACGCGAAGGCCCCCCGCGCGCGGTGCGCACGGGGGGCCACGGTCGCCGGCGGTCCCGTCCCCACAGGCCGCCGGCGTCGGCCGGGACCCTCGGCCGCTCGGTTCGAGGGGCCCCGGCGTTCAGGGGGCGGGTCGGACCCGCCGGAGGGGCGGGGTCAGACCCGCGCCAGTTCGCGGTCGCCGTCGGCGTCGTCGGCCCGCTGCCCGCGCAGGCCCTCGCCCTCGACGTCGACGTTGGGCAGCACCCGGTCCAGCCAGCGCGGCAGCCACCAGGCCTTCGCGCCGAGCAGCGCGAGCACCGCGGGCACGATCGCCATGCGGACGACGAACGCGTCGAAGAAGACCGCGATCGCCAGGCCGAAGCCGATCATCTTGATCATCTGCTCGCTGGAGCCGATGAAGCCGGAGAAGACCGCGATCATGATGATGGCGGCGGCGGTGACCACCCGGGCGCCGTGCTTGAACCCGGTGACGATCGCCTGCCCCGGCCGCTCGCCGTGGACGTACGCCTCGCGCATCCGCGTGACCAGGAAGACCTCGTAGTCCATCGCGAGGCCGAAGACCACGCCCACCATGAAGATCGGCATCATCGACATGATCGGGCCGGTCTGCTGCACGCCGAACAGCGAGCCGAGCCAGCCCCACTGGAAGACCGCGACGACCGCACCGAGGGCCGCGACCACCGAGAGCAGGAAGCCGAGAGCCGCCTTCAACGGGACCAGGACCGAACGGAAGACCACCATCAGGAGCAGGAAGGCCAGGCCGACGACGAGCGCCAGGTAGGGCAGCAGCGCGTCGTTCATCTTCTGCGAGAAGTCGATGTTCATCGCGGTCGAGCCGGTGACCAGGAGCTTCGCGCCGGTGTCCGTCTTCAGCGTGGCGCTGGTGTCCCGGATCGAGTGGACGAGGTCCTCGGTCTGCGTCGAGGACGGCTTGGACTTCGGGATGACCGTGATGGTCGCCGTGTCGTTGCCGGTGCCCTTGTTGAACATCGGGGGCATCACAGGACCGGCGTCCGGGAGCTTCTTGATCGCGTCGACCGTCCGGTCGGCCGCGGCCTGCGGGTCCTTGCTGCCCTTGCCGTCGACGACGACCATGAGCGGCCCGTTGAAGCCGGGCCCGAAGCCCTCGGAGAGGGTGTCGTAGGCGCGGCGCTGGGTGGTGGAGGTCGGCTGGGAGCCGTCGTCCGGCAGACCCATCTGGAGCGAGCTCGCGGGCAGCGCGATCGCGCCGAGGCCGATCACGCCGACGAGCAGCACCCACACCGGCTTGCGCAGCACGAAGCTCGCCCAGCGGGTGCCCATGTTGGGCTTGGACTCGCCCGCGCTCTCGCCCTTGTCGTACGCCTTGCGGGCCTTGCGGCCGAGCACGCGCCGGCCGGCGAAGCCGAGCAGCGCGGGTATCAGGGTGAGGGCGATGAGGACGGCGATGACGACCGTGCCGGCCGCGGCCGCGCCCATCTTGGTGAGCATCGGAATGTTCACGACGGCCAGCCCGACGAGCGCGATGACCACGGTCAGACCGGCGAACACCACCGCGGATCCGGCCGTGCCCACGGCCCGCCCCGCGGCTTCCTCGCGTTCCCTGCCCTCGGCGAGCTCGGCCCGGTAGCGCGAGACGATGAACAGCGCGTAGTCGATGCCGACCGCGAGCCCGATCATCATCGCGAGCGTGGACGTGGTCGAGCCGAGGTCGAGCACGTTGGCCAGCGCCGTGATGGTGGAGACGCCGATGCCGACACCGATGATCGCGGTGAGCAGCGGAAGCCCCGCCGCCACGAGCGAGCCGAAGGTGATCACCAGGACGAGTCCGGCGATGACCACGCCGATGATCTCGCCGGAGCCGGTCTCCGGCATGGCCTGGAGCGCGTCACCGCCGATCTCCACGGTGAGCCCGGACTTCTTCGCCTCGTCGCCGCTCTTCTTGAGCGCGTCACGGGTGTCGTCGGTCAGCTCCATCCCGTTGACCTTGTACGAGACCTGGATGTACGCGACGGACCCCTGCCCGTTCTCGGACACGGCCTTCGCGGCGAACGGGTCGGTGACCGAGCCGACCTGGTCGGAGCCCGACTTCAGGCCGGAGACGGTCTTCTCGACCGCGGCCTTGTTGGCGGGGTCGGCCATCTTCTGGCCGGCGGGCGCCTTGAAGACGATCCGGGCGGTCGCCCCGTCGGCGGCCTGGTTCGGGAACCGCTCCTTGAGCAGGTCGAAGGCGCGCTGCGCCTCGGTGCCCGGGATCGAGAAGGAGGAGGAGGTGGCGGTGGTGGCGGAGGCCGCGCCGAAGCCGGCGAGGGCGAGCAGCGCCACCCACACCAGGGCGACATAGCGGCGGCGCCGGAAGGCGAACCTGCCGAGGCGGTAGAGGAACGTGGCCACGAGGGCGTACTCCCGGTCGAGTCGTATGGAACAGCAGGGCATGGGGAACCAGCCCGACGACGAGAGCGGCGTACGTCAGGTGGGGCGGGTACTGCGTGGGGAGCGCCGGGCGGCGTGCGCCTAGCGGGGGTCGCCGAGGGCGGGGAGGACCACGGCGTCGAAGTAGTCGGCGAGGAAGGCCTGGTCGACCGGCCGGTCCTCGATGAACTGCCGGGCCGCGAAGGCGCCGACCATCATGTGTACGACGTAGGGGAGGGCGCGGTTGTCCGCGGCGACCTCACCGCGTTCCACCGCGCGCCGCAGGACCGTGCCGAGACCGGTGATCTCCGGCTCGATCAGTACCTCGCGCAGCGCCTTGTGCAGCTCGGGGTTGTCGTGCACGGCCCGCATCAGGCCGCGCATCAGCGCGGAGTCCTTCTCCATCTGACAGTCGTCCTCGCGGGCGACCATCGCCTGGAAGTCGCCGCGCAGCGAGCCGGTGTCGATCTCGGCGAGACTGACCGGCTTGTTGTGCCGCAGCGCCCGTGCGACCAGCTCGGGCTTGTTCCCCCACTGGCGGTAGAGGGTGGCCTTGCTGGAACGGGTGCGGGTGGCGACGGCGTCCATGGTCAGGGCGTCGTAACCGACCTCGCGCAGCAGGTCGAGCACGGCTTCGTAGAGCTCTGCCTCGCGTTCCGGGGTGAGCCTGCCCGCCATGATCGACCTCCTCTCCTTCTTCGTACCGTTCGTACCGTACGAAGGTAACTCCGCCCCGAAGCGAAACGGAACCGTTTCGCTTGTGTTCTCGACCACAAGTGTCGGAACGGGATAAGTCGGAACGGAATAAACCCCTCCCACAAGTTGCCGCACCCCCTCCCCGCGGAAAGCATTGGGGGGTGAGTGACGACGCCGCGTACCTCAGGTTCCCGCATCTGCACGACGACTTGCTGTGCTTCGCCGCCGAGGACGACCTGTGGGTCTCCCCTCTGGTCCCGGCCGGGCACAGCCCCTCGCGCGCCTGGCGGGTGACCGTCGACCGCACCAAGGTCGGCCACCCCCGCTTCTCGCCCGACGGCAGCACGATCGCGTACACGACCTGGCGCAGCCTCGACCCGGAGATCCACCTCGCCCCGGTCACCGGCGGCCCGACGCGGCGCCTCACCTACTGGGGCTCGTCCGACGCCCGGGTGTGCGGCTGGGCGCCGGACGGCCACATCCTCGCGGTGTCCTCGCACGGCCAGCCGTTCTCGTACTTCTCCTGGGCCTACAGCGTGCCCACCGACGGCTCCCCCGGCGGCAAGCTCCCCTGGGGACCGGTCTCCGACATCGCCGTCGCCGACGTGGACGGCGAGCGCCGCACCCTGCTGCTCACCGGGAAGCCGCCGCACGAGCCGGCCGCCTGGAAGCGCTACCGCGGCGGCGCTACCGGCCGCCTGTGGCTGCACGGCGAACGGCTCCTCGCCGACATCGGAGGCCACCTGGACGCGCCGATGTTCGTGGACGGCCGCATCGCCTTCCTCTCCGACCACGAGGGCGTCGGCAATCTGTACTCCTGCCTGCCCGACGGCTCCGGCCTGACCCGGCACACCGACCACGACGCCTTCTACGCCCGGCACGCGTCCAGCGACGGGCGCCGCGTGGTCTACCAGTGCGCGGGCGACCTGTGGATCGTGGACGCCCTCACCCCCGACTCGGTGCCGCGCAAACTGGACGTCCGCCTGGGCGGGCCGCGCGCCGGGCGGCGCAGCTACCAGGTACCCGCCGCCAACCACGTCGACGCGCTGTCCGTCGACACCACCGGCCGGGCCAGCGCCGTCGTGGTGCGCGGCAGCCTGTACTGGCTCACCCACCGCGACGGCCCGGCCCGCACCATCGCCGACACCCCGGGCGTACGGGTGCGGCTGCCCGTGATGCTGGGCGGCGGCGGCCAGGTCGCCTACGTCACGGACGCGGACGGCGAGGACGCGGTCGAGATCGCCTTCCTGCCGCGCGCGAGCGGCGAACGTCACCCGCGACGCCTGGCGGCCGGCCGGCTCGGCCGGGTGCAGGAGATGGTCTCCGACCCGCAGGGCGAACGCCTGGCGATCGCCTCCAACGACGGCCGGCTCCTGCTCATCGACGTGGCCGAGGAGGCGGCGGCCGTCGCGGCGCCGACGGGAGCCACCCGCGCCCACTTCGACACGGAGCCGGGCGCGGGGGCCGGCGCGGAAACGGGCGGAGACAGCGGGGACGGCGCCCCCGACGCCGCCGGCGCCCCCGACGTCCCCCGGGGCGCCCCCGCACCCGTGCCCTCCCCCGCATCCGTGGCACAGGTCGGCGAGGGCGAGGTGACCGAGCTGATCCGGTCCGTCAACGGGCCCGTGCGCGACCTCGCCTTCTCCCCCGACGGGGCGTGGCTGACCTGGTCGCACCCGGGCATCGGCCGGTCGCTGCGCCAGATCAAGATGGCCCGGATCGCGGGGCCCGGCGCACGCACCGTCGTCGACGTCACCAACGGCCGCTTCGAGGACGAGAACCCGGTGTTCACCAGCGACGGCCGCTATCTGGCGTTCCTGTCCTGGCGCGGCTTCGACCCGGTGTACGACGTGCACACCGGCGACCTGTCCTTCCCGCTGGGCTGCCGCCCCTACCTCGTACCGCTCAACTCGGCGACCCCTTCGCCGTTCGCGCTCTCCCCGGACGGGCGGCCCGCGGCGGGCGGCCTCGACCCGCTGGACGATTCGGGCGACGGCACGGTGACGGTGGAGGTGGAGGGCCTGGAGAACCGGGTCACGCCGTTCCCGGTCTCCGCGTCCAAGTACTCGGCCCTGCACCCCGTCGCCGGCGGCGGCCTGGTCTGGCTGCGCTGGCCCATCTCGGGCGCGCTCGGCGAGACCTTCGCCAACCCGGCGGACACCTCGGGCCGCCCCACCCTCGAACACTTCAACATCGCGAAGGCGCGCAGGACCGAACTGGTGGACCACCTCGACCACTTCGCGATCAGCGGCGACGCCAGCCGGCTCGTCGTGGTCGACGAGGGCGAGCTGCGCGCGGTGCCCTCCACCGAGCCCGGCGACAACGACTCCACGGTCTACCTCGACCTGCGCCGCATCCTGCACGAGGTCGACCCGGGCTCGGAGTGGCGCCAGGCCTACGACGAGGCGGGCCGCATCATCCGCTCCTACTTCTGGGAGCCGAACATGTGCGGCATCGACTGGACGGCCGTCCTCGACCAGTACCGCCCGCTGGTCGAACGGGTCGCCTCCCCCGACGAGTTCGCGGACCTGCTGCGCGAGGTGCTCGGCGAACTGGGCACCTCGCACGCGTACGTCACCGCCGCCCGCCGCAACGAGGGTCCCCCGCACTACCAGCGCGCGCAGGGCCTGCTCGGCGCCAACCTGATCTGCCGGGACGGGAGTTGGATCATCCACCGCATCCTGCCCGGCGACTCCTCCGACTCCAAGGCGCGTTCGCCACTGGCGGGTACGGGCATCCGCGAGGGCGCGGCGCTGACGCATGTCGACGGTCGGCCGGTCGACCCCGTCGCGGGCCCCTTCCCCCTCCTCGCCGGCGCGGGCGGCACGACGGTCGAGCTGACGTTCCGCCCCGCCGAGGGCGAGGGCCGCTCGCGCCGGGTCGCGGCGGTCCCGCTGGTCGACGAACGCCCCCTGCGCTACCAGGACTGGGTGGCCAAACGCCGCGAAGTCGTACGGCAGTTGAGCGGCGGCAAGTGCGGCTATCTGCACATCCCCGACATGGGCGGCTCGGGCTGGGCCCAGTTCAACCGCGACCTGCGCCTGGAGGTCAGCCGCCCCGCCCTCATCGTGGACGTACGCGGCAACGCGGGCGGCCACATCAGCGAGCTCGTGGTGGAGAAGCTGACCCGGCGCATCCTCGGCTGGGACCTGACGCGGGACGCCCAGGCCGTCTCGTACGCCTCCAACTCCCCCCGGGGTCCGGTGGTCGCCCTCGCGGACGAGGCGACGTCCTCGGACGGCGACATGATCACGGCGGCGTTCCGGCTCCTGAAGCTGGGGCCAGTGGTGGGGCAGCGC
Organism: Streptomyces sp. NBC_00442; assembly: GCF_036014195.1. Taxonomy (NCBI): domain Bacteria; kingdom Bacillati; phylum Actinomycetota; class Actinomycetes; order Kitasatosporales; family Streptomycetaceae; genus Streptomyces; species Streptomyces sp. NBC_00442. The sequence goes on along the minus strand of NZ_CP107918.1, from coordinate 4,492,866 downwards.
ACGTGGGGCGGGGTGGTGGGCATGACGGGCCGCCACGTGCTGGGGGACGGGGCGGTCATCACGGTGCCGATGAACGCGGCGTGGTTCGACGCGTACGGGTGGTCCGTGGAGAACCACGGGGTGGAGCCGGACCTGGAGATCCTGCGCACCCCGCTGGACTGGGCGGAGGGCCGCCACGCCCAGCTGGACGACGCGGTCCAACTGGCCCTGGACCTGCTGACCACCCGCCCGGCGTCCACACCCCCGGGCTACACAACCACCCCCAACCGCCGCCGCCCCCAACTCCCTCCGAGGGAGGGCGAGTTGTAACCCGTCCGCTTTCTACCCGCGGACCGTGCCGGGTCGCCCGCGCAGTTCCCCGCGCCCCTCAACCACTCGGCGCCGGGCGGCGTTCAGGCGCGAACGGGGTCTGGGGCGCAGCCCCATGGGGGGTCAGAGGCGGGACTGCCTCGCTTGTTCGTCGGCGGAGCCGCCCGCCCCGACGAGCCCCCGCGAAACCGACCCGAGCCGCGGCTCGAACCGCCGCATCTCCCGAGCCCCCACCGCCCCGATGACCCCCGGCAAGTACCCCCGCACGGACTGCATCCCCCGCAACCACCACTGGGCGTACACGTGCGACGAGCGCCGCTCGATCCCCGCGACGATCCGGTCGACCGCCGGCCCGAGCGGATACGTGCGGTTCGACGGCCACGGCAGCCGCGAGCGCAGCTCACGCATCACGTCATCCTGGTCCGCCCCCCGGACCATGTCCGTATCCGTCCACGACAGGTACCCGACCCCGACCCGCACCCCCTTGTAGCCGACCTCCGCGCGCAGGCTGTGCGCGAACGCCTCGACCCCGGACTTGGACGCGCAGTACGCCGTCATCATCGGCGCCGGCGTGATCGCCGCGAGCGAGGCGATCTGGAGGAAGTAGCCGCGCGACTCCATCAGGACGGGCAGGAACGCCCGCGCGGTGACGGCCCCGCCGATGAGGTTGACCTCGATGACCCGGCGCCACGCGTCGGGATCGGAGTCGACGAACGGCCCGCCGGAGGCGACCCCCGCGTTGGCGACGACGATGTCGACCTTCCCGAACCGCTCCTTGACCTCGTCCGCCACCCGCGCCATCGCCACGTGGTCGGTGACGTCCGCGTACCAGGACTCCGCCTCGGTGTGCAGCCGCGCGGCGACCCGCTTCAGCTCGTCGGGTTCGAGCCCGACGAGCGCCACCTTCGCCCCGCGCGCGGACAGCTTGCGTGCGAGGAGTTCGCCGACGCCCCGGGCCGCGCCCGTGACGACCGCGACCTGTCCTTCAAGACCGACCCTGCTCATACGGCACGCTCCTCGGCGTCAACGGCATTGGTTCCGGCGGCCGGTGCGGCGAGGAACTCGGCCACCAGCGCGCGGATCTTCTCGGTGATGATGTCGGGCGCCTCGATGGGCGTCATGTGCCCGACACCGGTAAGCACGTCGAGCGAGCGGCAGTCGGGCAGCGCGGCCGCGATCCGCCGGGCGTGCACGGGCGGCGTGAGCCGGTCCGCACTGCCGGCCACCACGACAGCGGGGAGCGTCAACTCCCTTACCCGTGCGTCCACTTCGAGTTCCTCCAGGACGTACGACCAGGCCTTGCGCACCCGGCGCGGGCAGGCGTGCACGATCCTGGCGCACGCCTCGACCTTGTCCGGGGACGCCCCGGGCCCCATCGTGGCGTACCGCAGGACCTTCTTGGCGAGCGGCGTGACCGGACCGAGCGGCGCCCCGGATCCGAGGATCCGCCGGGTGAGCCCGGTGCGCACCCGCCCGGCCCGTATCGGCACCACCCGCGACTCGGCCACCAGGCGCGACGCCCCGGTGCTGCACAGCAGGACGGCGGCCGCGTGCTCGCGCAGGGCCGGGCGGCCGGCGGCGGCCATGAGCGTCATGCCGCCCATGGAGTGCCCGGCGAGCACCGCCCGCTCACCCGGCGCGAGCGTCGCGCGGAGCACCGCTTCGAGGTCGTCGGCGAGCGCCTCGGTGGAGCAGACGTCGGCCGCGGCGGTACGCCCGTGGCCGCGCTGGTCATAGGCGATGACCCGGCACTGACCGGCGAGCTCCCGGATCTGCGCGGCCCAGAACGCGGTCGAGCACGTCCAGCCGTGCGCGAGGACGACGGCGGGCGCGCCGTCGGGTCCGTGCACCTCGACGTGGAGCGGGGTGCCGTCGGCGGAGTGGGCGGTCAGCACGCGGTCGGGCGCGGGCGGCGCGTACACCCCGCGCCGCACGGCCCCGGCCCCGGCCCGGCTCACGCGGACACCGCCGCGGTCTCGTCGGCGGCGTCCCGCGGGGACTCCACCTCGGCGGCGCGGGCCCGTACGATCTCGTACTCGCCCAGATCCACCTCGCGCGTCGCGCGGCGGAACTCGCCGGTGGTGCCCGGCCACACGGTGGTGTTGCGGCCGTTGGCGTCGAGGTACCAGCTGGTGCAGCCGCCGGTGTTCCACACGGTGCGTTTCATGCGTTCCTGCACCCGCCGGTTCCAGGCGCCGACGGCGGAGGTCCGGGGCGTGAGCGCGGCGCGCCCGCCCAGAACGTCCAACTGCCGCAGGTAGTCCGCCATGTAGGAGAGCTGGGACTCGATCATGAGGATCATGGAGGAGTTCCCGAGGCCGGTGTTGGGCCCGATGATCGTCATCCAGTTGGGGAAACCGGCGGCGGTCGCGCCGCGCAGCGACTGCATGCCGTCCTTCCACGACTCGGCGAGCGTGTGTCCCTCGGCGCCGACGACCCGGTCGGCGATCGGCATGTCGGTGACGTGGAACCCGGTGCCGAAGATGATCGCGTCGACCTCGTTCTCGGTGCCGTCGGCGGCGACCACGGTGGAGCCGCGCACCTCGGTGAGCCCGCAGGCCACGACATCCACATTGTGCTGGGCGAGCGCCGGATAGTACGTGCTGGACAGCAGGATCCGCTTGCAGCCGATGCGGTAGTCGGGCGTCAGCTTGGCGCGCAGGGCCGGGTCCTTGATGGCGCGGGCCATGTTCGACTTGGCGATCGACTCGACGAGCCCGAGTTCATTGGGCCGCTTGGTGAAAGCGCTGACCTGCAACTCCCTTATCCCCCACAGGAGTCCGCGCCGGGCGGCCCCGGTGAAGGGCAGCTGACGGTGGAGCCAGCGCTCGGGGCCCGTGATCGCGCGGTCCATGCGGGGCATGACCCAGGGCGGCGTGCGCTGGAAGAGGGTGAGCTTGGCGACGTCGGGCTGGATCGCGGGCACGATCTGGATGGCCGAGGCGCCCGTACCGACCATGGCGACGCGCTTGCCGCGCAGGTCGTAGTCGTGGTCCCAGCGCGCGGAGTGGAACACCTTGCCGGGGAAGGTGTCGAGACCGGGGATCTGCGGCACCTTGGGGTCGGAGAGCGGCCCGGTGGCGGAGACGACGACGTCGGCGGTGAGGCTCGCGCCATTGGCGACCTCGATCTCCCACCACAGCCGCTCCGCGTCCCAGCGCATCATCGTCACCTCGTGGTCGAGGCGGATGTGCGGGCGCAGCCGGAAGGTGTCGGCGACGTGGTCGAGGTAGGCGCGGATGTGTTCCTGGCCGGAGAAGGTGCGGGGCCAGTCGGGGTTGGGCGCGAAGGAGAAGGAGTAGAGGTGCGAGGGTACGTCGCAGGCGCACCCGGGATAGCTGTTGTCGCGCCAGGTACCGCCGACGGAGCCGGCCCGCTCCAGGACGACGAAGTCGGTGATCCCCTCGCGGCGCAGCCGGACCGCCGCCCCGAGCCCGCCGAACCCCGACCCGATCACCGCAACACGTACGTGCTCGCGCTCGTCCACACGTCCATGCTCGCGCTCGTCCTCGTGCTGGGCCATGCCACTGCCTCCACGATCGGTCCCACAACCTTGCCAGCAATCACTGGCACTGTTCGGAGGGTAGAGCAGACACCTACCGAGCGGTAGGGGTGCGGGCGGGGAAAGTTACCGACGGTACGAACGAGCGGATGATCCCTCGGGAGATCCGCCGGTCACCGCTCGGGCACCGCATAGGCTGAGGCCCGTGGCAGAAGACCAGGCAGACAACGACGACCCGGGTGTCCGCGAGTACCGCGTGGCGGAGCTGGCCGCCGAGGCCGGCATCACCGAACGCACCCTGCGCTTCTACCGCGAGCGCGGCCTGATCCCGCCGCCGCGCCGCGAGGGCCGCATCGCCTGGTACGACGACCACCACCTGGCCCGCCTGCGCACCATCACGGCCCTGCTCGAACGCGGCCACACCCTGTCCGGCATCGCCGACCTGACCTCGGCCTTCGAGTCGGGCCGCGACGCCGGCGAGGCGCTCGGCCTGGTCGAGCCCACCGAGGAGACCCCGGTGCGCCTGACGCCGGAGGCACTGGCGGACCACTTCTCGGGCGAGGTCACCCCGGAGAACCTGGCGGCGGCGCTCGACCTCGGCTACGTCGCGGTGTCCGGCGAGGAGATCGTCCACACCAGCCGCCGTCTCCTGGACGTCTCGGCGTCCCTGGTCCGCGAGGGCGTCCCGCTGGCCGCGGTCCTGGCGGCGGGCCGCGAAGTGCGCGACCACGCCGACGCGCTGGCCGCCCTCTTCATCGACCTGCTGCACACCCACACCTCGACGAAGGACGCCGAACGCATGCGCCCGCTGGCCAAGGCGGTGGTGGACGCGGAGCTGTCCCTGGCACTGGACCGGCGCCTGTCGCAGGAACGCTGACGGGCGCCCGGCCCCCGCGGAGGGACCCGATCCCCGCGCGGATGGAAGGGACCGGGGCCCAATTGGAGGGACCGGGGCCCACTGGAAGGGACCGGGTCTAGAGGTCGTACACCACCGTCACGGGCGCGTGGTCGCTCCACCGCTCGCCGTGCGTGGCGGCCCGCTCGACGAACCCCTTGACGGCCCGCTCGGCGAGGCCGGGCGTGGCGACCTGGTAGTCGATGCGCCATCCCGTGTCGTTGTCGAAGGCGCGCCCGCGGTAGGACCACCAGGAGTAGGGCCCTTCGACACCGGGGTGCAGCGCACGCATGACATCGACGTACCCGCCGTCTCCCTCACCGAAGACCCGGGTCATCCACTCCCGCTCCTCGGGCAGGAAGCCGGAGTTCTTCTTGTTGCCCTTCCAGTTCTTGAGGTCGGCCTCCTGGTGGGCGATGTTCCAGTCGCCGCAGACGACGACCTCCCGCCCGTCGGCGGCGGCGCGCGCCTTCAGCCCCTTCAGGTACTCGATGAACTCCCCCATGAACCGGACCTTCTCGTCCTGCCGCTCGGTGCCGACCTCGCCGGAGGGCAGGTAGAGGGAGGCGACGGTGACACCGGGCAGGTCCGCCTCGACGTAACGCCCGCTGCCGTCGAACTCCGCGCTCCCGAACCCGGTCCGCACCCGGTCGGGCTCGCGCCGGGTGAGCAGGGACACACCGGCCCGGCCCTTGGCGGCGGCCGGCGCGTGCACGGCGAACCACCCCTCGGGCGCTCCGGCCTCCGCGGGCAGCTGGTGGGGCTCGGCCCGCACTTCCTGCAGACAGACCACGTCGGCCTCGCTGCCCCCGAGCCACTCCACGAAGCCCTTCTTGGCGGCGGCGCGCAGCCCGTTTACATTCACAGAGGTAACAGTGAGCATCCCGGCACCCTACAGACCCGGCGAACCCGCCCTCCGTCTCCGCCTCCACCCCCCCTCCGCATAGAAGTACGATACAACGCATGACTATCCGCTCCCTCTCCTACGACCACCCCGACGCCGTGAAGCTCAACGACCAGGTCCAGCTCGAATACGTCGAGCGGTACGGCGACGGCGGCGACGTCACCTACCTGGAACCCGCGATGTTCCTGCCGCCGCGCGGCCTGTACCTGATCGCGTACGACGCCGAGGACCGCCCGGTGGCGACCGGCGGCTGGCGCGGCCAGGAGGCGAACGAGGAGAACTACCGCGACGGCGACGCGGAACTGAAGCGGATGTACGTCGTCCCCGAGGCGAGGGGCCAAGGCCTGGCCCGCCGCATCCTGGCCGCCCTGGAAGCCGACGCCCGAGCGGCCGGCCGCACCCGCATGGTCCTGGAGACGGGCATAAAGCAGCCGGAAGCCATCACCCTGTACAGGTCGACCGGCTACGAGCCGTGCGAAAAGTTCGGCCACTACCGCACGTACGACTCGAGCCGCTGCTTCGCGAAGCGACTCGACTGACCCGGAGGTGCGGCGGCACGCGCCCTGGGAGCGGCACGACGCGACCGCCCACCATTACGGCAGCCTCGTGCCCCGATTCCCGTAGTTGGCGGTCAGGGCTGCGGCATACGCGTCCGGAACAACCCGCCGCCCAGGGAATGCCAGGGGCAGATACGACTCCAACGCACCGGACACATCAAGGAAGGGCCCGAATCGCGCGCACCACTCGCGTCGCGCGGCCGCGTCGGGGAACCCCTGGAACACCGCCACCTCGGGATCCCTTTCCCCCCAGCACCCCCAGCGACCGGACGCTCCGGTGAACGCGACGACATTCGCCGTGATCGAGATCGCATGCAGGGCGTCGCCATCGGGCTCGAACCCGATGGCCGCCCAGTAGTCCTCCGCGCCGGCCTCGACGGACAAGGAAACCGCCGGGTACCCCAGCCCCTGCGGGACGTAGAAGTCGTCCCCGTCCGGTTCGAGAACCAGCAGCTCGACATGGTCATCACCATGCCAACGAGCCATCGTGCACAGCGCCGGCCAGAACTCCGACGAAAGCACCGCGTCGAACTCACAGAACAACGAGCCCGCCCCACCATTCCTGAAGACCTGATCAGGAAAACGAGCATCCAGATCGAAGGTGGCCGCACTACGCGCACGGCTACCAAGATAAGCGGCGCGACCCCGCTTGAGATCACTCGTATCTGACACCATTACCCCCATATTGATGGATCAGCTTCCCACCCGGCAGCAGATGGTACGTGTGCTAAGCGAAGCCTTCGACCTCTTTTCACAGGCTAAGTGCGGTTCGTTGGCGCGGTAAGGCGCGTGAGGGTCCGTGGTTGTCCGATGTGCTGCCGTTGCTACTTCTTGTCAGATGGTTCACCTAGGTACGGCTTCTCGCGCTGTTCTCGGAGAGACCCCTCGCCGACGAGTAAGGACTTCACCGAATCTCAGGACTGAGTACTGCGGCGCTGTTGGCAGAGCCCCGTCCCACCACACCACCGGTAGCGGGACGCCTCGCAGGGCAGGGCCTAGGTCTTCACCCGGCCCAACGGCTTCCCGATCGAAGGGTCCGCCCTCAATGGGCTCTTCAACGCTGTGCTCCGTCTGGCCAGGATCCGCCACGGTGACCCTTCTGCTGGAACAGGGGGGCGTCGCACTCGTTGTCATCGAGGAACGTTTCGGCCACTCCCACATCGACGTCACCGCCATTGTCTGCGTCCGGCTGCGCTTCCAGTGCGACGCCATCAACCGCCCTAGCCACACCACATCCTCCGTGTGCCCGTCCAGACCGCCGAGCCCGACGACGGCGATGAACCACCCCTTTGCGTCACCCCCCTCCGCTGACGCTGCCGTCCATCACTGCCGTCAATCAACCCCGAAGGGTCTACCAGAAATATCTCCGGCAGAGCCTTCTTCGATCCTCGGACCGAGGCTGCCGATGGGTAAGTCAGCCCCATTCCATACATCGGAATCTTGAGTTCTCCATCCTCACAGCGGTCATTCTAAATGGCCATCAAGGGATCACCCTTTCAATCGGATTTCGATAATCTCCCTGCGAACATCGACAGATCTCACTACTTCTTCGATACTGACGAAATCCCACCCAACGCCAGAAAGAAAATGCGGGCAAGCGCATTTCGAACATCTGGGTCTCGATCGAGCCGCTCCAGCGACTCGAACCGTGCCGGGCCAAGATCGATTGTGGCTATTCCGCCAGCATCTCCGCCATCCAAGGAGAGCAGTAGGAGGCATCGGTAGGCCCGTACAACCCCTCCGCGCTCCTCTCGCATCAGCGATTGAAGAAGCACAGGCTGTTCCTTGACCTGACTGCGGAGCGCGTCCACCGAGGTCCATCGAGTCGCCCAGCCTTGCTCCTCCGCCTCCAACTGAATCTCGATCAGATTCTCGAAACCGATCTGGCACACTCGAAAGTCCGGGTCTGTCGAATTAATCATAGTCATCTGATTACTACCCCCCACCATAGACGTCGACACGGATTGAAGTATCTGGGCTCATTCGCCCGTCAGCGACCCTTGCTCGAACTTCGTCCCATCGGTGATGACCTCCAAGAATCTTGCCATCAGGTGAGACAAGAATTCCGTCTCCCTCGTCAGGATTGTTAATCCCGTCCAAGAGTTCCTTGTTACTCAGCTCTTCGTGATACCACTGAGACGCTGGATCCCGAGTCTTCTGCCCCTCAGTACATTTATCGAGATCGCCAGCTTTCTCGTACTGTGTGGAAATCCCCGGCCTGCACCCGGAGTTGTGAACGAGTACCGAAGCCTTTCCCGCCAGCACATAGTACGTGTGGCCTGCGGTCGCTCGCTACCTGCGTTTTACCTGGTCAGCGGCTATATAACGGTCCGTCGACGTGTGCCGATGTGCGCTGGTGTGCGTGGTTGTTGCCGTCACTACTGCCGTCAGAGGTCTAGTCCATTGGGGGAGAGTGAACCGCCGCGCCATCTATCCATCGATTGACATCCGAGCTACTGTGGATGTCATGACTGCGGCCTACGAGGACATGCCCTTCAGCGAGCTTCTCCACCATCCCGCCGCGACTACGCGTCGGCTCGACGCCGTCCGCGCGCTGCGGCTGCGCAGACGCGACGCGGAGGACCTGGCCCTGATGCGCGTCGACCAAATGGAGCGCGACACCACCGTCGTGGACTTCACCTCCCGCCTGCTCGCCGGGCTGGTCCGGACCGAGAACATCGGCGCCCTGCGCCAGGCGCTGCCCGAAGCCCTCCCCTGGAGCACCTTCCTGCCCGCCGAGGACATCGACACCCTGCTCGCCGAGTTGGTCGACACGGCGCGCGGCGCGGTGGCCCTGGACAACCTCTCACCGATCGCACTGCTGCTCGCCCAGTGGAGGCACAGCGCCGAGATCTATGCGGACCCCGCCTTGCACGCACTGCTCACCCGTGAACCCGAGGGCGACCTCGGTCCCGTCCCCGCGCCCGGGGCAGCGGAGTGAGCCCCAAGCGCGGAGACCGGGCCGCGCCACCCCCGACCAGCGACGAGTACGACCTCCGGTTCGCCAACACCGAGGCCGCCGACGGCTGGGAACACCTGAGCCGCCAGGCACCGGGCAACCTGCGCCGCGCCTTCGAGCGGATCCGCGCCACTCCCCGCGCCGCCGACATCCCCGACCGCCAGCACCGACTCAAGGGCAAACTCGGTACCACCACCTACAAGGGGCAAGCTCTGGAACGCTGGCAGTACGAAGTCACCGGTGGAGGACGTATCTGGTACCTGCTCGATGATGCCAACCGCACCGCCTGGATCACCTATGCCGGCACCGGCCACCCCAAGGCGACGGACTGACCTGCTCACGGGCGACTGCCCGGCAGCCCGGCCCCACCCAGCACGCATGACCCGCCCCCGGGTCAGCCCCGCTTCCCGCTGGAGAGCCCGTTGGGATATCCAACGGGACAACTTGCTCCGCAAGGCGCCGGGAGTCCTTACCCCACAACTTGCTCCCACCGGGCACCAGTCGAGCACCGCTCACAACGTGGCGGACCGCTGATCGCCGACGCCCGTGACGACCTCGGGTGCTGGTCCGACCCAGGACCAGTCGGCGACATCGGGCCGGTTCCAGCGGGCGGGGCCCGCCTTGAACCTCGAACCTCGTAGAGAAAATCTGGACGCACCGCCTCGGCCCCGGGCCGTCCAGGGGCCGAGGTTCAGCAGCCTCACGTGGTGACGCCCGCCTCCAGTGCATCTACGCGGGCCCGCAGGCCAGCGAGCTGTTCGAGCGTCTGGGCGAGTACCAGCTCCAGCTCCTCGACGCGGGCCACCATCCCTCCAGCGGGCGCGTTCCCCACCTCCTGCGTTCCGGGGTCTTCGTCGGTGTCGACGTCAGGCTGGGCGACGAAGGCGCCCTTGCCGGGACGGGAGATCGCGTAGCCGTCCCGCTTCAGCAGCGCCATAGCCTTCTGCACGGACAGGCTGGAGGCCCCGAACTCGCGCATCAGTACCGCCTGCGTCGGCAGCGCGTCCCCCGGCTTCAGCCCGCCGGAGCGGATCCGCCCCCGCAGTGCCTCGGCGATGACCTCGAAGGTCAGCAGCACCGTACTCCCCGCCGCTCTGCGCCCTTGCCGTCCCGTCGTCATCGCAGGTCACCCACCCTCTCTGCGCCTCTATCACCGATTTCCGGCCCGTCCAAAACGGAAAGCCGGGTCCACACTGCCCGCATCCCAACCGCCCACCGAAACAGATGAGGAGGGATGCACTTGAATGCGCGCTTGAAGCGATACTACCTTCACGCACCGCTGGAGAGCACCACCGCTGACCAGGCCAGACGCCCCCGGCCCACCCTCCGCACCCGCCCTTCCGCACACCGTTCTCCCGTGTGCTGACCACAGGGTCGTCCCTCAGCCATCTCCCTTCTTCTCCCGACTCCTGCCGGAGGTCTGTCCCCATGCCCGCACAGCTCCAACTCCCCACCCCCGCAACCATCTCCACGCACTCGAACGCGCCGTTCACCGCACCAGCGGACAGCAGGAAGGCCAACGTGTCCGCGAACAGGGGCTCGGCGCTGGAACGCCGGGCGCGGCTGACGGCCAGGCTGGCCGAGCTCGCCGCCGCCGGACACCTCGCGCCCCTGGCCCGGCAGATCGGCTCGCTGGGCGGCTGCGCCCGCCCGATCCGCATGACCGGACACCGCACCCGCGTCGATGCTGCCACCGGCCAGATCCTCGACCACTTCGACACCCGCCACCTGCCCGCCGGCGAACTCCTGGTGCGCTGCGGCAACCGCCGCGCCACCCGCTGCCCCGCCTGCTCCACCCTCTACCGCTACGACACCTACCAGCTCATCGCCGCCGGACTACGCGGCGGCAAGACCGTCCCGGCCACCGTCGCCGCCCATCCCCGCGTCTTTGCAACCCTCACCGCCCCCGGCTTCGGTGCCGTCCACAACCAGCCCGGCACAGCCCCCTGTGCCTGCGGCACCCGGCACGGCGACGTTGACCCGCTCTCGGCACGCCGCTGAACCTGCAGCGGTACGACTACACCGGCGCGGTCCTGTGGAACGCCCATGCCCCCGCCCGTGGGCCCGCTTCACCACCCACCTGCGCCGCGAGATCGCCAACGCCGCCGGACTGACCCAGCGCACCCTGCGCCACCACGCCACACTCTCCAACGCCAAGGTCGCCGAATACCAAAAGCGCGGCCAGATCCACTTCCACACCGTCATCCGCATCGACGGACCCACCGGCCCGACCACTGCCCCGCCTTCCTGGGCCACCACCGGCCTTCTCGACCACGCCGTCCGCGCCGCCGCGAAGCGCACCCGCATCCAGCATGAACGCCCCTCCGGGGCCGGGGAGCCCGACGGGGCTCAGCCGCCGGGGTCCTCGGTGTTCCGGTTCGGTCGGCAGATCGACGTCCGCGCGATCCGCAGCACCGACTTCGCCGGCGACGCCCCCGTCACCGACCGGCACGTCGCCGCCTACATCGCCAAGTACGCCACCAAGGGGGCCGAGACCACCACCGGCACCCTCGACCGCCGCCTGCGCCTCCTGGCCGAACTCGCCCAGTACGACCTCACCGACCACGCCCGCCGCATGATCCACACCGCCTGGCACCTCGGCACCCAGCCCCAGTACGCCCACCTCCGCCTGCGGCAGTGGGCCCACATGCTCGGATTCCGAGGCCACTTCTCCACCCGCACCCGCCGCTACTCCATCACCCTCGCCCACCTTCGAGCCGAACGCACCGCCTGGCGCACCCGCCAAGACGATGCCACCGCTGCCCCGACGGCGGCCGACCCGGCCCTGGTCGGCCGAAACGCCGAGCAGGGACCGGTGCGTGAGGGTCGGCCGGTCACTGACCGGCACGGTGACCGTGACGACAGCCGTGACCTGACCGCCGGTCACACCGACCCCGGCCCCGGTCACCGCACCGGTCACCACGAGAGGCACGGGCGATCCGGCGACGCGGACACGACCCTGGTGATCTCGCACTGGCAGTACGCCGGAACCGGCCTCCTGCCCGAACTCGCCCACCTCGCCGACCTACTGACCGCTACACCGAGCTTTCGACCCGAGCACCCGAGCCGTCCCCGGCAGGCGCGGCGCTCCAGCGACCGGGCCGGTCACTCCACCAGTCCGCTGACCGCCGCCGTCCAGGCGGGAGCGGTCGCGTGAACGCCGACACCGAACTCCTCACCGTCCCCGAGGTCATGGCCCGCCTCAAGATCAGCCGCTCCACCGTCTACGACCTCATCCGCACCCGCCAACTCGCCTCCATCACCCTCGGCCGCGCCCGACGCATCCCCGCCCACGCCCTGACCGCCCTCATCCACCACAACCTCGAAGAGGCAGCCTGATGACCACCCCCGACACCAACCCCACCCCCAGCACCGGCTCGCGCAGGATCCGCGCCAACGGCGACGGCACCGTCTACCAGCGCAAGGACGGACGCTGGGAGGCCGCCGGGTACGTCCTCACCACCGGCGACACCCGCAAGCGCATCCACGTCTACGGCACGACGCGCAAGGACGCCCTGGCCCAGCTGACCGAGAAGATCGCCACCAGCAACCGCGGCATCCCCGCCCCCTCCGCACAGGGCAGCGTTGGTGCATTCCTCACCTACTGGCTGGAGACCGTCGCCGTCCACCGGCTCCGCGAGAACACGCACACCCGCTACACCGCCGTCGTCCGTCTCTACGTCATCCCGGGCCTTGGTAAGAAGAAGCTCGCCAAGCTCACCGCCAAGGACGTCCGCACCTGGCTCGACCAACTCCGCACCACCTGCCAATGCTGCACACGCGGCCTCGACGCCGCCCGCGACCAGCCGAAGTGCTGCGCTGTCAGGACATGCTGCCGCAGGCGGCTGTCCGCGCTGACGCTGGCCTACGTGCACTCGGTGCTCAAGTCGGCCCTGGAGCACGCCGTGCGCGAGGAGGAGATCCCGCGCAACGTGGCCCGCAACGTCCGCATGGGCACACCCCGACCCCGCCGCTTCGAACCCCTCACCGCCGAAGAAGCCCGAGCGTTCCTCACCGCCACCCGACGGGCACCGGCTCAGCGCGCTGTTCGAACTTGCGCTGCACACCGGTCTGCGTAAGGGCGAACTGCTGGGCCTGCGCTGGGAAGACCTTGACCTGGCCAGCGGGACCGCCAGCATCCGCCGCACCCTGCAGCGCACCAACTCCGGCGGCCTTGTCGCTCTGCCGACCAAGACTCAGAGCTCGGAGCGGAGGATCGCCCTGCCGACACCGTGCCTGCGCTCCCTCGAACAGCACCGCGACCGGCAGCGCCAGGAACGCGAGGCGGCGAGCACGGGCTGGGAGGCGAGCGGCTACGTCTTCACCCGGCCCGACGGCTCCCCGATCGAAGGAGCCACCCTCACCCGGCACTTCAACACCCTGCTCCGCCGCGCCACCCTCCGCCGCATCCGCTTCCACGACCTGAGGCACTCGGCGGCCACCCTCCTCCTGGAGCAGGGCGTCGAACTCGTCGTGATCAAGGAGCTGTTGGGCCATGCCCACATCGGGGTGACCGCGACGGTGTACGCCCACGTCCGACTCCGCCTCCAACGCGACGCTATCGACCTCCTCGGCAACGCCCTCCGCAACCCCACCGAACCCGCCGCCCGGCCCGACGACGGCGATGAGCCACCGCTTTGTGCAGCACCCGTCCACTGACGTTGCCGTCAACTACTGCCGTCAGACACTCCTGGGGCCCCACCGGAATCAAATCCGGTGGGGCCCCAGAATTTCTTCTACTCTCCTCGTCCCTCTAGATAGGAAGCTTGGAGGAGCGTGAAAGGCGAGCCCCACCCAGGCAACCCACTCCTGATACGAGCATCCCCATCGGAGCAGTAGTCAGGCGGCACTTCGTTGATTTCCGGCACGTCAAGCACGTAGAACTCTGCGCTCTTTCCACGAATTTCAGTCGAGGAACTCGGAGAGAACGTGATATTAAGATCCAGAAGGCCAGACCCTGAGCGCATCTCACTTCCAATCACGCTCCAGGCTGTCCTCTCTCCGCCTCTTTGGAGTGCCCGCCAATTAGACGTCTGCACTCCACGAACAACCAGAACAGCCGCATTTCCATATTCGAACTGCAATGCCGTCCGCAGCTCGAATAGAAGACCCACCGTTGAATCCAGCGCGTGTACGCGCAGGTCAAGCAGCTGCGCCTCCTGAAGTGCGTCCTTCTCGATAAGCGGATCCATGTCGGGGCCGGGGACCCCTGACGCCCGGCCGGGCGTCCAGATAAGGTCTTCCGCCGTGATCATGGCAAGGGAAGGTGATTGAAGGGACTGGACTTGGCGATTGTCTGCCCAGTTAGCGGATTCACTGATTGCCCTGCCTTGTTCATGTAGACCACATACCCATTCGGGTACTGATACCTGCCAGTTGTGACCGGATCCATTATCCGGACCTGCGTCACTCGCGAGTCAAGCCCCTCCGTGCCGGACGGAATATCGTACGCGAAACCCTTCCCCGTATCGACGGGCACCCCAGTCGCCCCCTTCGGCAATGGGAGCGACTCCCCGTTTGGCCCGGGAACCGAATCAATCGGGCAAGCGGTGTTATGGACCAAGATCGACGTGGTCCCGGCGAGTACATAGTACGTGTGCAGATCGCCGACGGTGAGGTTGTAAGCCGGTTGCAGCTTGGTGAAGTGCTTGACGCCCGTGACCGGAAGCGCGTCACCCTTAGCAGAGCGGACCGTCATGCCGGGCTTCAAGTCGCCGGCGTCGATCCACGCGTGGGCGCTCGGTGACCAGAAGGGATGGTGATCCGTTGCCGTGACCGTGCTTGTCGAAGCGCCATCCCTGACAGTCAGGATCGTGAAGTCGGTGTCATCCGGAGTGAGGATGGTGGCATCGACCTTGCGTGCCGCCGATTCCCCGGTCTCCGGATCAGTAGCGACAACTTCGTCTCCGATCTGCAGCTTGTCTATGGCCTTTTTGGAACCGTCTGCAAGCAACACTTCGGTGGAGGCTGGAAAACTGTTAGGGCTTCCACACCCCGGGTTTACGGTGCCAGCCTCTTCCTCGACCTCTGCAGCCGCCCCTTTTTGCCCTCCGAGCTTCGCCCCCACGCCTCCGGCACCACGGAACCCGGCTTCGCCCAGCCCAATCAGAGCAGCGAGGGAACCCTCATGCCCCACAGCTTGGAGGACCATGCTTTTGGGGCACGCCCCATGCATGCGAGTACAAGCCTGATAGACCATAAGCCGTAGCTGGGCCTGGGTATCAGGATTGCTCCTATCGGCCAGCCAAGCCTGCCAGCTATAGTCGTTTTGAGAAATCAGGTCATAGAGCTTCTGGGTGAATTTTTCCTCGCCCTTCCATCCGTCCGGCACCGTTACACCCGGGAAGACTTCGTGCCGCCCCTTGCTGTGGCGGAGAGTGCCCGTGGTGTCGGTGACCTTGCAACTGCCCTTGTGGCAGTAGCCCGCGCTGGGGTTTCCGGGGTCTACGGGAGCTTCGGTAATGATTTCGCCCGAGCCGTCGCCCTTCGGAGTTCCGTAGCCGCACAAGTCGGCCGGGCAGAGCCCCGTCGGGTCGCTCAGCGTCGCCGGGTTGTTGTTGCTGTACGCGTACCCGTTGAGCGACTGCGGGTCCTGGGGGGCCAGGATCGGGTCGACGCTGGTGAAGCGGCCGGTGGTCGGGTCGTATTCGCGGGCGCCGAGGTGGGTGAGACCCGTCGCCGCGTCCTTCGTTCCGCCGACGAAGCCCTTCGTGCCGGCCCAGCTCGCCGGAGGCGTGCCGCGGTCCTCGCCGAAGGGGGTGGTGCGGCGCTGGGTCGCGACGCCGTCCGTGGCGTTGATGCTCGTGTCGGCCGTGCCGTGCTGGTCCGTGGCCTGGAAGGTGACCTTGTTGTCGTCGGTGCGGACGGCCGTGGCCGCGCCGAGCGGGTAGTAGCGGGTGGCCGTCGGCTTGGACGCGCCCTTGAGCAGGGTCAGTTCGGAGGCACCCAGGTAGAGCGTGGTGCTTTCGGCGGCCGGGTCGGCCGTGTCGAGAGTGTGGCCGGTGAGGCGGTTGCCGCCGGTGTCGTAGACGTAGTCCGTGCTCTTCTTCGTCGTCACCGTCGAGCCGGAGCTCGTCGTCCGGACGGTGTCGGCGACGTTGGCCAGGTGGTTTTCCGTGTCCCAGGTCAGCGACTGGTCGCTGGAGAGGGCCGCGCTCGGGCTCAGCGTGCGGCGGGTGGTGTTGCCCGAGTCGTCGTAGGCGTAGGAGTCGGTGGTCGACGGCCCACTGCCGGTCGTCGTGCCGGTGGAGAGCAGGGCGTGCGGGTGGGCGGCGCCCGGCGCCGGGTAGGTGAAGGTGCGGGACCGGTCCTTCGACGCGTCGCCCGTGACGTCGTGCCGAGTCTCGGACTTGCGGGTGCCGTCCGTGTTGTAGGTGTAGCTGGACCAGTACGGGGCGGGGCCGCCCAGCTTGCCGCCGTCAGGGGTGGCGGGGCAGGCCGGGTCCGTGGGTGTGAACGCCTCCGTGAGGCGGGCCAGGTAGTCGTACTGGAAGCACTGCCGGTCCGTGCCGGTGCGCGAGACGTCGCTCAGCTCGGTGACATTGCCCGCCTCGTCGTACGTGTAGGCGTTGGCGCGGGCCGGTACGGCCGTGTTCTCGGTGTCGGTGCGGCTCACCGAGAGGCGCTGGGTGCCCTGCTCGTAGCCGTTGGTGATCGTGGTGGTGGTGCCGCCGGCGTTCAGCGTGGAGCGGTAGGGCTTGCCCGTGAGGGTGTAGGTCTGGCCCGCGAGGTAGGCCGACAGGTTGCTGCCGACGGCGGTGGACTGGTGGAGCTTGTTGTAGGTGAAGGCCACCGTCTCGGTGGGCAGGCTGCCCGCGGCCGGGTAGGACGTCGCCTGGACGGTGCCGTCCAGGTTGTAGCTGGTGCCCGTCGCGTAGTCGCCGGCCAGAGCCTCCTGACCCGGAACGGAGGGAACCGTCAGGGTCGTCTTGAGCGGCCGGTACAGCGGGTCGTAGCTGTTGACCGTGGTCGTGTACGGGTAGTCCTTGCCGCCGACGGTCACATGCCGTGTGGACGTGGCCAGTTGGCCCTTGACCTTGTCCCAGGTCTGCGAGGTCAGCAGCGGGCCGGTGGCCGAGCCGTCGTGGGTCTCCAGGAGGCGGGACAGGTTGTCGTAGACGCTGGCGACGGTCTTGCCGCGCCCGTCGGTGGCCGTGGTGACCTCACCGCGGTCGTCGTACGTCTTGGTGTTGGTGCCGCTGTCCGGGTCCACCGCCTTGGTCTGGCGGCCGAGCTGGTCGAAGGCCCAGGACCACTGGGCGCCCTGCGGACCGGTCAGGCCGGTCATGTGCCCGGCCACGTCATAGCGGTAGGTGGTGCTGTCGTACGGGCCTCCGGGACCCGCCGGGTTGGCGGCCTGGTACTGGCGCAGCTCGGTCGTGCGCCCGTGGGCGTCGCTGATCGTGGTGGTGGGAGTGGCGCCCTTGGGCGGGGTGACGGTGACGCGGTCGCCGTCGTAGGACGTCGTGGTGGTGGCCAGCGGGGTGCCCGTGCCGTTGCCCGACAGCAGGGTCGACCTGGTGGGCCGCCCCAGGCCGTCGTACTCGGTCGCGGTCTGGGTCTCGATGCCGTCGGCGTCGACCACCGTGAACAGCGAACCGCTCGGCGCTGCGGTGTTGTGGTACGGCGCGTAGGCGAGACGGACCTGGCCGCGCTCGTCGTAGAACGAGTCGGTGAGCAGGCGCCCGCCGTCGGGGCCCGGGGACTGGGTCTGGCGGACCCGGCCCAGACCGTCGTACAGGGTGTAACTGGTGTCGGACGAACCGTCGTTGTTCAGCGTGAGCGTGGCCACCGACTGGATGGTGTTGTCGGCGTTGACGTAACGGAACTGAAGGTTGGGCGACTGGTTGTTCAGCTTGGAGCGGTTGGGCATCCACACCTTGGACGGCCGTCCCAGCGCGTCGTATTCGACGTCGGTACGCAGGTTGTTGGCGTCGGTGGTGATGTAGGGAACGCCGCGCAGCAGGTCGAGGTAGGACGTGGTCGACTGGGCCGTGGCGGCGTTGCCGGCGGTGGCCGGAGGGCCCGTGACCGCGACCTTGGTGGGGCGCCCGGTCGCCGGTGTGTACACCGTCGTCGTGGTGCGGGGAGCGGCCGCCGGGGTGGTGCTGGGCGCCTTGGCGGCGTCGTCGGGGTCGAAGACGCTGGTGGAGGCGAGCTCGGTGGCGGTCAGCGGGCGGCCGTAGGCGTCGTAGCCGGCCGTGCTGTCGAGGTAGGTGGCGCTGTGCCCGGTACGGGACTTGAGGGTCTCCGTCATGGTGGCGAGGCCGCTGGTGGGGGCTGCGCCGTACGCCTGACCGTCGTAGCGGGTGCGGGTGTCGGCGAGGACGACGGAGGTGCCGTCGGCGCGGGTGTCCCGGTCGGGTTCGGCCGCGCAGGTGGCGGCGACCGTCTCGGTGTGGATCATGGCCGTACGGATCCACTCGCCGTCCGCGTAGGTGGCCCGGGTGCAGGTCTCGTCACCGTCGTTCCCGGTGTCGCCCAGGTCCTCGATGGTGACGGGGCGGCCGAGGTCGTCGAGGGTGGTGTTGGCACGGGTCTCGCGCCACGTGCCCTGCGCGTCCAGATAGGTGAAGACGCGGTTACGGCTGGTGCCGGTGAGGTTGGCGGTGGTGGTGCCCCAGTCGCGGACCCGCTTGGCGGTCTCCTTCTTCCACGGCGTGTTCACGGACTTGGCGAGGATCTTCCCGCCCGGCCTGTCGAACGTCTCGCTGCGGTACTCGAACCCGGCCCACGCCTCGTCGTCGGTGAGGGTGTTGCCCTCGCCGTCGGGCACGGTGACGCCGCGGGTCTTGGTCTTGTCGTCGGGGTCGGTGCGGTCGCCGTCCATGCCGCGCAGGAAGTAGTGGTCGGCCTGCGTCGACATGGCCTGGCTGCTGCCGGTCTGCACGCGGACCTTGCCGTAACCGCGCCACTGCGACCAGGTCTTGAGCTACTCCTTGGTGATGCCCTCGGTGTCGTCGAACGCCCACGCGCCGCCGTCGGCGTAGGTGTAGTTCGTCTGGGTGCTGAGAGCGCCGCCGGTCCGGTCGGAGGAGATGACCGAGTCCACGACGTACTTGTTGAACCATTCCGTGGTCACGGGATCGTGGAAGCCGGCCTGGTACTTCTGCGGGAAGCAGCGCGAGGTGTTGGACTGCGGGGTCGGCAGGCTGTCCCAGGAGCAGGCGGCCTGCGAGTAGTTCACGTCGAGCTGGCCGCCCGACTCGTCGAGCACGGTCCGCAGCCGCTGCTTGTAGAAGCCCGGCCGGCCGTCGTCGCTCTTGTCCAGGCGTCCGGCCTGCGCGCTGTAGGACAGCGTCGTGGCGGGCAGCGGGACGGGGGTGGGACCGGCGAGTCCCGTGTGCTTGATGGAGTCGAGAAGGAGCTGGTAGTCGAAGTCGGCGGTGCCCCACTTGTGGTGCAGGTCCCATGAGTCGATCGGCTTGTAACTGCCGTCGCCCTGAAGGGTCTTGGTGGTGACGTTGGCGAGCCTGGTGCGGCCCCAGAACGTCGGGGCCAGGCGGCCCATGTCGCACTTGCTGCCCGATGTGCAGTTCCGGTCCCACGGCGTGTCGTACCAGTACTGCCGGTTGGTGTCGATCTTCGCCGGGTCGCACAGGGAGGCGTCCGACTCCAGGCAGCGTTCGGCGGTGGTGAAGTCCACCCGGGCCATCGGCTTGACGGTGCCGGAGTAGACGTCCTTCAGCTGCTGGCCGTACTCGATGTGGTCCAGGACCGACGCCCGGACATAGGGGGTGCCGTCGGTGTCCTTGAGGTTGCGGCCGTAGGTGTTGGTCTCCTGCTTGTACCAGTACGTGATGTCGTTGCCCTTGGCATCGACGACCAGGTCCAGGTTCCAGCGCCGCCCCTGCTGGCACCACGAGTCCGCGAACGCGCTCTTGTTGCACGGCTCGCCGCTGTCGTTGCCGAACACCGGCACGGTCTCGACGGACTTGGTCTCGGGCTTGCCCGCGCTCCAGTTGGTCAGGCGGTTGTAGCCGAAGTAGTAGCGGGTGCCGTCGGCAGTGGTGGCGCGGAAGTACTCGCCGTCGTTGTCACCGTTGCCCCGGTCGGCGTCGCGCAGGCGGAAGACGCGCGTGTTGTCGTCGCCCTTGATCCGCCATTCGTCGCCGCTGAGGGGGATCAGTTCGCCGGAGTGTCCGTCGAGGCTGATGGTGGCGTTGTCGTACGCCCAGCACAGGTCGCCCGGCTCGACCCCGTCGGTCTTCACGCCGTCGTCGCCGCAGGGCTTGTAGGAGCGTTCGATGAACCCGGGGGCGACGTTGAACCCGTCGCCGGCCCAGGAGGCCTGGTTGTTGGTGTTCGCCGTACGCCCGTCGATGTCACCCGAGCTGTAGGACAGGCCCACGGTGGGCGCGAGTCCTGTCGGGACCGGCGGCACCGCCATGGTGTAGGACCAGGAGAACGAACCGCTGTTCAGCGACGTGCTCCACGTGGACGCCGCCGACAGCGGGGACGCCTTGTAGTCGCCTGCCGGCCCCGCCGGGCCGGCGGTCGCGGCCAGCACGGTCATCGCGCCCGCGGACGCCGCCCGCGCACCCATGGCCCGGACTCCGGGCTTCGGCGCGGTCGCTGGCGTGGTCGCGGGTGCCGTAGTGGTTGCGGGCGCCGACGTGGTCGCGGTGTCCGTGAGGGGGACCTCGTCGGCGGTCACCGTGTGCTTCTCGGCGTCGTTGCTGCCCGCCAGCGCAGTGGCCTTACGGCATTCCGGCTTGCTCGGGGTGCTCAGCACGCACGCGGGCAGCCGCACCAGGCGCAGGCGCTCGCCGTACCCGGCGCCCGCCGCGTCGGCGAACGCGCCGTAGTCGACGGTGGCGCTCACCTTGTCGGCCGTGCCGCCCTGGGCCGCGACCGTCAGGAGGACCCCGTCCACCCCGGCCCGCTGCGCGGCCTCGCGGTCCAGGACCTTCACGGTGATGCCCGTGTCCTGTACGGCGAGCGACGAGGCGGCCTGCTGGTGCGGGGCGTGCGAGGCATGTGGGGCGAGCGGGCCGTGGGGCACCGCCGCCAGCGAGACCGGCATCGAGCCGGCCTCGGCCTTGCCGCCGGATCCGCTGGACGCGGTGGTCGCGAGAGCGGGGCCGCCGCCCGCGGGAAGGGTGAGTCCGGTGGCGGCCGCCTCGGGCCACGTGGCCTTCGGGACACGGGGTTTGGATACGGTCGTGTCCGCCGGCCGCGGCTTGGTCCTGGCGTTGACGCCCTTGACCGACTTCTCCTTCCACGTCGCGACGGGAAGGTTCGATTCGGCGACGGCCGCCGGTCCGGGCAGGACTTGCAGCAGCCCGGCCACCAGGACGGACGAGAGGACGGCAGCGAATCTCGCTGTGGGACGGGTGATGCCCGTTCGCCGGGCTCGTGTGATGCGCATCGTAGGCAAATCCCCTGCCGCGCCGGGACGGGCCCGGCGCGGCTGATCGTGCCGGCCGGGGGCCAGGCAGGTGTGGAGAGACGACAGGGAGGGACGGCAGGGAGGGACGGCGGACAGGGACCGAGGCGCGGGCCCGCCCGAGGAAGGGGCGGGCCCGAACCCGACGTGGCGTCCTCTAGGTGGCGGGACCGGTGGTGCTGTCGAGTTCGTCGCCCTGTGCCAGCCGCGCGATCCCGGCGGCGCTCAGGACGCCCTGATAGGCCCAGACGTCGTCGATCTGGCCGGAGAACGCGTCGGCGTTGGTGACGCCGGCCGGGTTGCGTCCGAACCCGAGTCCCCCGGTGGCCTGTCGGGGCTGGTTCGCCGGGGCGAAGGACACATGAGCCGTACAACCGGTCTGGCCGTCGGCGCAGATCTCGTTCTCGCGCTGGCCGTTCACGAAGAGCGTGAGCTGATCGGAGAACGCGTCATAGGTGACCGCCAGGTGATTCCAGTAGCTCCCGATGGCCTGCGAACCGTCGAAGGTGTGCGTCACGACGGTCGTCTTGTCGGCGCCGTCCACCGTCTCCACCTGCCACTCCCCGATGTTGCCGGGGCTGACGGGGTCGTCGCTGGTACGCAGGAACTTCCAGCGCACGGTCAGCGCGGGCCCCTTGGCGGCGCCGAGAGAGAGCACGGTCATGTCCCGGTTGGGCGGCGCGGCCGACTGGGCCCAGGCGCCGAGGGTGAAGCTCCGGCCCGTGTCGAGCGGTGCCGTGCCGGTCTGCGCGTAGCCGTCCGTCCCGTTGAGGGTCAGCGCCCCCGTGCCCACCCGCACGTCGCTCTGAGCGCCGGACACGCTCGATCCGCCGTACAGGGACGCGGGGAACAGTCCGCGGTCCTCCGCCGAGACGGGCGGCGCGGCCGAGGTGGCCGCGTTGAACTTCCAGCGTGCCGCCAGCTGGGGGCGCTGCTGGACCATCGTCCTGGCTTCGTCGTCGGTGACGATGCGGTCGAAGACGCGGACGTCGTCGATGTCGCCGCCGAGGAACTCCCCGGGGATACCTTCGCGGCTCTGCCCTCCGATCATGAGCGGCTCCGGCGAAGCCCAGGGGGTGGTCTGGATGTAGTCGCTCTCGTCGACCAAGTAGCCGTCGACGTACAGACGAATCTTGTGAGAGACCGCGTCGGATACGCCCACCAGGTGGGTCCACTCGTTGTCCGTCGGCATGAAGCAGGGCGCGCCGTACACCTGGCTTCCGGCCGTGCAGGATCGCTGGACGGTGCGCACCAGGGTGTCCGCGGTGGAGTCCTCCGTGGACCGGGCGAAGACCCACTTCTTGTAGTAGGACGAGTAGTAGAGGGAGAACTCGGGCTGATGGATGCCGGGTTGACTGACCGCGACCTTGGACGTGTCGTCATCGGCTGCCAGCGCCGGCCGTCGCACCCAGGCGGAGATGGAGAAGCTCCGTGTGCCGTCCACCTGTGGCCGGGACGCGGCGGCGTAACCGTTCGCCCCGAAGTGGACCGCCGTGTCCTCGACGCCGTCCTTGATGCCCGGCCGCACATCACCGGCCGCCGTCAGAGCGCCGGTCTCCGAGGTGCCGTCGGCGACGGTGCCGCCTTCGTCGAGCGACCAGACCGCCTTCGCGCCCGTTCCGGTGGTAACCGGGCGGCCGGCAGCCAGCTGCGTCGACTCCGCCGGGCTCAGCGCCCGACCGTAGACCCGGACGTCGTCCAGCGACCCCTTCCACGCGTCGGTGTAGGTGTCGCGCCAGCGCACCCGGCCGAACTCCATCCCCCCGCGCGCCGACCACAGGCTCACGCCCTGCGCAGACGGGGAAGGCTTTCCGTTCACGTACACCGTCAGCGTCCTTGCCGCCGCGTCGTACACCCCGGCCAGATGCGTCCACTGGCCGGCCACCGGAGTGACGTCCGAGGATGCGGTGTACCAGCCGTAGTCGGTGGCGTTGTCCGCGGTCGGCATCTTGACGGCCCATCTCCCGTCGCTCAGCCCCAGGGTGACTCCTTGATGCACACCGCTCTGACTCACCGCGGACTGGAACTGCGCGGAAGGATCGGCGGTGTTCACCCACGCGGAGACGGTGAAGCTCCGGTCCGTCTCCAGCACGGCGCTCTGCGTGGACAGATAGGTCTTCGGCGTCCCGTCCGGCGCCGCATCACCCGTCAGGGCCGCCGCCGTTCCGGTGTGCCCGGCGGCACCCAACGTGCCGCCGGTGACCGTGGCGGGGAAGCTCGCGGCGGGACCGGAAGCCAGGCTCGTGCCGCCGGCCGCGTCGTTCATCGCCCAACTCGCCCGCGGGTCCTGGCCGCGTCGCACGTTGAAGTAGTACGTGGTGGTCTCACCGGCATTGCCTGCCGCGTCCTTGGCTCGGGCCGTCAGGGTGTGCGGGCCGTCGTTCGGCATCAACACCCTCACGGAGCGTGCGGCTCCACCGCTCGTTGCCACCTCGCTGTTTGCCGTCGGCTGCTCGTCCAGTCCCCACTGGTAGGCCACCACGTCGGTGGAAGCCGTGGCGATGGTGAAGGTGCCGTAGCGGCCCACCCCGTCCGTCCACGCCAGTGCGGCCTGTGCGTCGTGGGACCCGGGGAAGTCGAACGAGGTGGTCACCGGTCCCGCGGGTTTGCTCGTGTCGATGATGAAGTAACAGCCGGTGGGGTCACCGTCGAGGCTCCATGGCCCCCATTCCGCACCGTCCCAGGCCCGCACCGCCCAGCCGACCGACTGGTTCTGCGGAGTTCCGGGCGGAAGCTGGAGGCTGAAGGTGGATCCGGACGCTCTGAACGTGTTCGATGCGGGTGGAGTGTTCTCGCCTCCGGTCGAAAACCAGGTCTTGTCGTCCCAGAGCAATGCGAACTGCACACCGATGCTGTCCCCGTCCGGGTCCCACACCCGCGCGTACACCTGCGGCACCTTCGTGATGGGCGTCACGGAGGAGGAGCAGAGGCCACCGGGCGAGGACGAGAGGTCCCTCATGGCGGGCTGGCTGGGCGGCAGGTTGTAGAACACCTGCAGGTACCCGTCGTCGGTGAACCGCTTCCACTGCCCGTACGCCGACGCGCTCTCGCTGCCGGCCTTCAGGCCCAGCGTCAGGTCGGCGTCCCTGCGGTCGGCGGCCGACTGCACCGCATCGCGCAGCCCCGGCGGTTCGAACTCCACGTACCCGGAGCCACAGCCGTCGTAGCCTCGCGCGTCGTTCCGCGTCGCCAGGTACTTCTTCCAGAACGAGGACGATCCCATCCCGCTGGAGTTGTTCCAGGTCGTGCCGGACCCGATGCGGCCCGTGACGAAGAGGTCGACGGGCTGAGCCGTGCAGCTCCAGGCGTGCGACTCCCACGCCCGGAACTTGGCGTCCTGGATGTGCTTGCCGACGAAGGCCTGGCTCTGTACGGGAATGGCGTACAGCACCCGCTTCACATCGGCGGGCACACACCGGCCCTGGTCTCCGCAGTACCCCATGCCGAAGTCCCCGGAGAACTTCCAGAACGACTGGTTGCCCCAGTACCGGGAGATCCCGGCCCAGCCGGCCGCTCGCGGCGCCTGGACGTCCGGGTCGATCAGTACCGGAAACACCGTGTCCGGCGCGTCCAGGAGCTTCTGGTCGGGGGTCAGGACGAGCGACTTCTGGTCGCCCGGTACCGCCACGTCCACCGTGGCCGCGTGGGTCGAAGGGGCCGTAGGGGCCGCTGCCGCATCTGCCGCGGCGGAGTCGTTCTTCGGCTTGGCGGCGGCCTTCGGCTTGGCGGCGTCCTTCGGCTGGGCAGTCGGGGCCGCGGGCATCCCGGAGCCGTCGGTCAGACCGGGCGAGGAGTCGAACATCACCGGCTTCGGTGCCTGGAACACGGTGCCGCCCCCTGCCTTGTCGACCATCGACAGGGATCCGTCCGCCTCCTTGCGCACCGTCAGGTCGGCGCTGGACATGCCCAGCCTCAGCTGATCCAGCTCGGGATTCTTCGCCGCCTGCGGCGTCTTGACCACGATCAGCTGGGTGAAGCCGGACTCGGTGGCGGTCATCCGCAGGTCCACGTCCGGGAGGATCGAGCGGTACTCGGCCGTGCTGCCGCTGACCACCGGGGCCGGGAGCGGCTTGGGCCAGGTCAGTTCCAGCTCCTTGCCGGCACTGGCCATCCGCACCAGAGGCTGCGAACCTCCGCCGGAGAACCGCATGTCCGTCAGCGTCGCCGCCGGAACCACCGCGCCACCGCTCGCGACGTGCAGGGATGTGTCGATGTCGCGCCATGCGCCGCCCTTGCGGGTCCGCACCGGCTTCGTGTGGATCGTCGCGGCGAGCCTGCCGTCCGGCTTGGCGACCACCTCGCTCGTCTCACTGGTCAGCGACGGAACGCTCACGTCCTGGCCACTGCGTCTGGCCTTGGCCACCGCGAGCGACTCCGCCGTGTCCGGCCGCCCCGGCCCGGCGCTGTCCGACCCCAACGACCCGCTCGGGACCGCCGAATCCGCCGCGACCGCCGACGGCTGCACGGTGGCGAACACCAGCCCCGACACCACCGCCAGCCCCGCCCACCGCGCCACCCCACGGCGCCGCCCCTGTCTCACGGCACGAAGGCCGTCCCCACCCCGCACTGACGCTCCCCCCACAGGAACCACATAGAAAAAACACAAGTGGGCGAATCAAACGCAACGTCAACGCCGCCGGTCAACAGGTGTCCCTACGGAGCGGCCCGGCAGCCCGGAGTCACAACCATCCACGCCCAGCAGGCGAATCCAGCCGACCGCGCGTGCCACGAGGCGGCGAACTAGCCCTGAATCAAAGCGTTTCAGGGACGACCTTTCAGCCATGGCGGCGGCGTCACCGAGGCCACCACTTCACTGCGGCACCGGACCGCGGGCCCTCTCAATTCTTTGCTCCGCTTTGACCCACTCGTCCGATCGCTGACGAGGCGTCAGCGTCGGTGCCACGATGGACGCCGGCGCGAACTCACAGGTGAGGTACTCTCGCCGACGATGCCGGGCACGGGGAGATCAATGCCCCGGCACCGAGCCGTGGTGTGGCCGACGACCGGCACCCCACGGCGCAAGCGGGGGCGTTTCCGAGCACCTACGACCTGCGACACCGCACTGCTGAAGTCCGCTCCGAACTCAAGGGATGCGGACTTCGCCATGCCCGTGCGCGCCCCGCCTCCCCATGCGTTGTGGCACCGCAGGGATCACTCGTGCCCGCGGGGCGACGAAGTAGCCGAATGAACTTCTGGACGGGAATGTGACAGGGACTCAGATACGCCCCGACGTGCCTCACCGCAAGGGCGGCCGGCGCACAGCGCCCGCCGTGGGGCACGTGCGGACGGCTCGGCGCGCGGTGGCCGCGTCGTGGCGGCGAGCACGGACAGCACTTCTGCTGCATTGCGGGCTGCGCCTCATCGGCATCGGCATGGTGGCCGCATGGGGACACCGCAAGGGAGTCGGCCTGCACGAGATCCTGGCGACACGGTGGGACTCGGTCTACTACCTGAGCATTGCCGAGCACGGCTACAGCAGCCCCATGGTTCCCGCATGCCAAGAAGGTGGCCCGACCTGCAAGCTCGCCTTCTTTCCCCTGTACCCGACGCTGATACGGGGCGTCTGTGCCGTCACCGGGCTCCCGGCCGACTGGGTCGCCTGGGGCATGGCGCTGGCCGCCTCACTCCTCGCCGCCTGGGGAATCTTCGCCGTCGCCGAGAAGCTGTACGGCGCACGGGTCGCCCTGTTCACCGTCGCCCTGTACGCGGTCGTGCCCCATGCCCTCGTGCAGTCCATGGCCTACACCGAGCCGGTCTTCACCGCTCTGACCGCCTGGGCCCTGTACGCGGTGCTCACGAGGGCCTGGCTCACCGCCGGCACCCTGGCCCTGCTCGCCGGAGCGACTCGACCCTCAGGCCTCGCCGTCATCGCCGCCGTCACCCTCGGCGCGGCCTGGCAGCTGCTGCCGGTGACGGGCGGGCACGGGGCCGAGCCGCCGGCCGTCCCGGACGAGCGCGCGCACGGACGCCCAACGGCCCGACTGTACGGCGCGATAGTCCTGGCCCCCCTGGGCTGGGCCGCCTTCGTCCTCTGGGTCGGGCACCGCATGCACCGCTGGGACGGCTACTTCGTCGAACAGCGGCGGTGGGGGTCCACTTTCGACGGCGGCACCTTCACCGTCCAGCGCCTGCGTGACCTGTTCACGCAACCCGCGCTCTCCCTCGACGACGTCGTGGTCGCCGGCACGGTCATCACGGCGATCATCCTGCTCTGCACCCTGGCCGTGCGCCGCCCGCCCGCCGCCGTCTGGATCTACGCCGCCGCGCTGGTCCTCATCACGGTCTGCGGCGCCGGTTACTTCCACGCGAAGGCCCGCTTCCTCCTCCCCGCCTTCCCCCTCCTCTTCCCTCTCGCCACAGCCCTCGCCCGCGCACGCACCACCACCGTCTACGCCGTACTCACCGGCTGCGCCGTGGCCTCCGCCTGCTACAGCGGCTACCTGACCATGGTGTGGACCCATTCCCCGTAAGGGCCGACCCCCCGGGCCCCGGCCCCCGCGAACGGCCACCGGAAACGACGAAGATCCCGCCCGATCAAAATGATCGGACGGGATCTCGTTGTTGTTGTGGACCTGAGGGGATTCGAACCCCTGACCCCCTCGATGCGAACGAGGTGCGCTACCGGACTGCGCCACAGGCCCTTGCAACGAGTGAAACCTTAGCACCCGGATGGGAGTGGTTGGAAATCCGTTCCTCGCTGGTCAGCGAGAGGGGCTTCATTCGTTGGCGGCGCGGGGCCGGTCCTCGTCCGCGTACTGGTCGAAGAGCGGCGTACGGCGGCGACTTGAGCCCGAGCGCTGGCGCGGGGGCTCCTCGGCGGCGGGCTCGGGCTCGGCCGCCGGGGTGGGGTCCGCCGTCGAGGAGCGGGCCGACGACCACGTGTCCGGTGCGCCCAGATCGATGCTGCCGGTGGCACGCGGGGCGACCGGCGCGGTGACGTACGTGGGCAGCGGGACCGGCACCGGGTCCCAGCTCGCGCCGCGTTCCGGACCGCGCTCGCGCTGCTGGTCGACCCACTCCGCGTGATCGGTCTGCTCGACCAGGGCGCGCCGTCCGGCCTCCTGCGGGGAGAGCGCCGGGGCGGGTGCGGGCTCGGGCACGGGGGCCGGGTGGTGGGACTCCGCTTCGTCGTCGGGCTCCGTACCCGGCGCCGTGGCCCTGGCGCGCGGCCGGCTCTCGCGCAGGCGCTGCGCGGCCGCCTCGGCACGACGGCGGTCCATGGTGAAGGCGAAGCGCCGTCGCTCCTGGATGCGCAGGTGGACGATGTACGCGCTCAGCAGCGCGGCCGGGACCGCCGGCGCCCACAGGAAGCCGAGGCCGCCGACCGCCGCGACGATCGCGCCCAGCGTGAAGGCGAGGAAGAGGACGACCGTGGTGCGCCGGCGCCTGGCGAGTACGGCACTGCGCTGGGCGCGGCGCGCCCGTTCGGCCGATGCTCCGGGCGCGGGGCGCGCGCCCCGTTCGCGCCGGGGCTCGTCCTCGACCGGGTGCTCGCGCCGCTCTTGGCGCTCCAGACGCTCGTGGTGTTCGTGGCGGGCGAGGTTTTCGGGGTGTTCATGCCGGGCGTGGCGTTCCGGGTGCGCGTGGCGTTCCGGGTGGGCCTGGCCCCGATGCTCGGGGTCGTCCTGATGCGCCGGGCGCCCCTGGCGCTCCCGTTCGTCCTGGCGCTCCGCGGGTGCCGGGCGCCTGCCGCGGGCCTGGGGGACCGAGAGCTCCCGGCCGCCCGTTGACTCGGACGCCCGGCCGGCCGGCCCCCCCGTGGCGAGGGGTTCGGTGAGGGCGTCCGCCGGGGTTTCGGGGTCCGCGTCGGACGCCGCCTCGTCGGTGGCCCGCTGGCGCAGCTCCTTGGCATAGCGACGCTCCATGGCCGACCGTCCGGACAGCAGCCGGATGGCGGTGCTGAAGCGTTCCGTCGGGCGTGCCTCGTTGAGCTCGTCCTGCCTGCGGAGCCACATCGGCACCAAGTAGGCGGCCCAGGCCCCGACGATGACTGCGTAAATGAGGCCGCTGCTGCTCACACACCACACCGTAGAGGGACCGGCGCGCGGGGATACGCCAATTGAGCCGGTGTGTCGCACGATCTGGCTGATATCACCGGCTTTTTTTGTGATTTCTCAGATCGTTGGACGAGACGAACGGACCGGATCCCGATAGAATTCGAACATTTATTTCATTTACCGGGCCCGGGATGGGCCTGCCTGCCCCGCCGCCACCGGGCGAGGAGCCCCTCGGGGACTTCCTCCGCGGTGAGCGCGTACACCAGATGGTCGCGCCAGGCGCCGTCGATGTGGAGATAGCGCGGGCGCAGGCCCTCCTCGCGGAAGCCGAGCTTTTCCACCACGCGGCGGCTCGGCCCGTTCTCGGGGCGGATGCACACCTCCATGCGGTGCAGCCCGACCGCGCGGAAGCAGTGGTCGACGGCGAGCGCGACGGCCGTCGGCATCACGCCGCGGCCCGCCACCTCGCGGTCCACCCAGTACCCGACATGACCCGAGCACATCGAGCCCCAGGTGATCCCGGCGACCGTCAGCTGGCCGACCAGATGCCCGCGGTACTCGATGACGAACGGCAGCATGCGGCCCGCGCTCGCCTCGGCTCGCAGGTGGCGGACCATCTGCCGGTAAGTGGGGCGCTGCGGGAAGGGCGCGCCCGGGGCGGGCGGCGGGATCGTCGCCTCCCAGGGCCGCAGCCAGTCGCGGTTGCGCCGGTTGACCTCGCGCCAGGCCCGTTGGTCGCGCACCTTTATGGGACGGAGGACCACATCGCCCTCCGCCAGCTCGACCGGCCACGAAGGAACGTTCAGCTCGGGCTCCCCGCGGGTCTGGGGTGGTCGCCGCCGCGGATCTGGTCCACGGCGTGCCGCAGGATCCGCTCCAGGACGGCGATTCCGTCACGTACGCCGCCGGCGGACCCCGGCAGGTTGATGATCAGGGTGCGGCCGCCCGCCACTCCGGCCAGGCCGCGCGAGAGGGCCGCGGTGGGGACCTTGGCCAGGCCCTCGGCGCGGATGGCCTCGGGGATGCCGGGCACGTCGTACGCGATGACGGCGCGGGTGACCTCGGGGGTGCGGTCGGTGGGCGACAGGCCGGTGCCGCCGGTGGTGACGATCACGTCGTACCCGGCGGCCGTCCCCGCGCGCAGCGCCTGCTCGACGGGCTCGCCGTCGGGCACGACCAGCGGGCCGTCCACGGCGAAGCCGATCGCGGTCAGGCCCTCGGCGAGCAGGGGCCCGCCGGTGTCCGGGTAGACCCCGGCGGACGCACGGTTGGACGCGGTGACGACGAGCGCGGCGTACGGCGCGAGGAGCGCCTCGCCGAGGCCTTCGCCGCCCGCCGGGAACGGGATCGCGGGCTGTGGCCCCGGCTGCCGCGGGGCGGCGGCCGGCTGCGGGGCGGCGTCCGGCTGCGGGGAATGGGACGCTTCGTGGGGCTGAGGGGGCGTCATGATCCGGCCTCCCCGGGCCGGTTCCGGCCGCTGGACGCGCCTCCGGCCTGTTCCCCGGGCCGGTTCCAGTCGCCGGACTTGCCGCCGGTCTTCTCCTCGACCCGGATGTCGGTGATGACGGCGGCCTTGTCGACGGCCTTGACCATGTCGACGACGGTGAGCGCGGCCACCGACACCGCGGTCAGGGCCTCCATCTCGACGCCCGTGCGGTCGGTGGTCTTCACCGTCGCCAGGATCTCCACCGCGTCGTCGGCGACCGCCAGGTCGAGCTTCACGCCGGAGACCGCGAGGGGGTGGCACAGCGGGATGAGGTCGGGGGTGCGCTTGGCGCCCATGATCCCCGCGATGCGGGCGGTGGCCAGCGCGTCGCCCTTGGGCACGCCCTCGCCGCGCAGGAGTTCCACCACACGCGGCGAGACGAGCACGCGGCCGCTCGCGCGGGCGGTGCGGGCGGTGACGTCCTTCTCCGAGACGTCGACCATGCGGGCCGCTCCCGCCTCGTCGATGTGCGTGAGCCTGCCTTGCGTCGTACTCATTCGGTGGCGCTCCCGGTACGGCTTCTGTGGGCAGACACCGTACCCCCATCGGCCGACACTCAGCCGAGCAGGACCACTTCGACCTCGCTGTCGGGCTCCGCGGACGTGGTGTCCTCGGGGATCACGATGAGGCAGTCGGCGAGCGCGAGCGCCGCGATCAGATGGGATCCGGAGCCGCCCACGGGGCTGACGGCGCCCGCAGCCGCGTCGTAGGTGCCGCGCAGGAACTGGCGCCGGCCGTCCGGCGAGGACAGTGCCTTGTCCGCCTTCAGGGTGGCGCGGACGGTCGGCCGGTGGACGTCGTCCATGCCCATCAAGGTGCGGATCGCGGGGCGCACGAACAGCTCGAAGGAGACGTAGGAGGACACCGGGTTGCCGGGCAGCGCGAGCAGCGGGGTGTGGTCGGGGCCGATCGAGCCGAAACCCTGGGGCTTGCCGGGCTGCATCCGCAGCTTGCGGAAGTCGATGCCGCTGCCCGGCTCGTCCTCGTCTCCCACGGAGGACAGCGCCTCCTTGACGACGTCGTACGCGCCGACGCTGACCCCGCCGGTCGTGACGATCAGATCGGCGCGGATCAGCTGGTCCTCGATGGTGTCGCGCAGCACCGCCGCGTCGTCGGTGACCGCGCCGACCCGGTAGGAGATGGCGCCCGCGTCCCGGGCGGCGGCGGCGAGCGCGAAGCTGTTGGAGTCGTAGATCTGGCCCTCGCCCAACTGCTCGCCGGGCTGCACCAGTTCGCTGCCGGTGGAGAGCACCACGACGCGCGGGCGCGGCCGTACGGTCACGGTGCCGCGGCCGATCGCGGCGAGCAGCCCGATCTGGGGCGGCCCGAGCACGGTGCCCGCCGCGAGGGCGAGGTCGCCCGCCTGGACGTCGCTGCCGCGGGCCCGGACGTGGGCGCGCGCCTCGGCGGCACGGTGCACCCGCACCTCGCCGCTGGCCCCTTCGGGGGCGTCGCCCGCGGGGCGCATGCCGGTGGCGGCGCCCTGGCCGGTCCCGCCGTCGGTCCACTCGACGGGGACGACGGCCTCGGCGCCGGGCGGCAGCGGGGCACCGGTCATGATCCGTGCGGCCTGGCCGGGGCCCACGGTCGGAAGGTCGCCGCTGCCCGCCGCGACGTCACCGATGACGGTGAGCACCGCGGGGAACTCCTCGCTGGCGCCCGCGACATCGGTGACCCGCACCGCGTAACCGTCCATCGAGCTGTTGTCGAAGGGCGGCAGGGCGAGGGGCACCATGACGTCCTCGACCAGGACACAGCCCTGGGCGTCGGGCAGTTGCAGGTCGATGGGTTCGAGCGGGCGGACCGCGGCGAGGATGTCGTCCAGGTGCTCGTCCACCGACCAGGTCGTGTTGCTCACGGGTGCCTACATCTCCTCGGTGACGTACCGGCGAAGCCAGGCCTTGAAGTCCGGGCCCAGGTCTTCACGTTCGCACGCCAGTCTGACAATGGCTCGCAGATAGTCTCCGCGATCGCCGGTGTCGTAGCGGCGGCCCTTGAAGACGACTCCGTGCACCGGGCCGCCGATCGACTCGTCGGCGGCCATCTGCTGGAGCGCGTCGGTGAGCTGGATCTCGCCGCCGCGGCCGGGCTCGGTGGTGCGCAGCACGGTGAACACGGCCGGGTCGAGGACGTAGCGGCCGATCACGGCGAGGTTGGAGGGCGCCTCGGCCGGCTCCGGCTTCTCGACGAGCCCGGTGACCCGCACGACGTCACTCTCGGCGGTGGTTTCGACGGCGGCGCAGCCGTAGAGGTGGATCTGTTCGGGGTCGACCTCCATGAGCGCGATCACGCTGCCGCCCTCGTGTTCCTGGATCTCCACCATCCGCGAGAGCAACTGGTCGCGGGCGTCGATCAGGTCGTCGCCCAGGAGGACGGCGAAGGGCTGCTCGCCCACGTGCGGCGCGGCGCACAGCACCGCGTGGCCGAGGCCGCGCGGGTCGCCCTGGCGTACGTAGTGGATGGCCGCCAGGTCGCTGGACTCCTGCACCTTGGCGAGCCGGTCCGCGTCACCCTTGCGGGTCAGTGCCGACTCCAGCTCGTAGTTCCGGTCGAAGTGGTCCTCCAGGGGACGCTTGTTGCGGCCGGTCACCATCAACACGTCCGACAGGCCCGCCGCGACCGCCTCCTCCACCACGTACTGGATGGCGGGCTTGTCCACCACCGGCAGCATTTCCTTCGGCGTGGCCTTGGTGGCCGGAAGGAACCGGGTGCCGAGCCCGGCGGCGGGGATGACAGCCTTGGTGATCCGTGGGGGCGACTGAGTCATGCGGGCACCCTATCCGCTGCGTATGTGCGGAAGATTATTCTCCGGTGAATTCGCTCTCTTATCCGCGCATTTGAGGGGATTACAGAAACACGGTGTGTGATCACATGTCCGAAAAGGCCCTCTTGCGGCGCAGCCTCCTCGACGCCAGGAAGCGGCTGAAGGACGACGAGCTGCTCGCGGCGTCCCTGGAGCTCGCCGACCGGGCACTGGCCCTGCCCGAACTCGCCGCGGCCACCACGGTGGCCGCATACGTGTCGGTGGGCCGCGAGCCCGGCACCCGCGCCCTGGTCCACTCGCTCCACGCCCGCGGGGTGCGGGTGCTGCTTCCGGTGCTGCTCGCCGACAACGACCTCGACTGGGCCGCCTACGCCGGGCCGGAGCACTTGCTGCCCGCCGGGCGCGGGCTCCTGGAACCCGACGGCGAACGGCTCGGCCCGGACGCCGTGACGGGCGCCGACGCCGTACTGCTGCCCGGTCTCGCCGTGGACGCGCGCGGCATGCGGCTCGGCCGCGGCGGCGGCTCCTACGACCGGGTCCTCGCCCGCATCGAGGCATCCGGGACGGCGCCCGCCCTGGTGGTGCTCCTGTACGCGAACGAGGTGGTCGCGCGGGTCCCGGAGGAACCGCACGACCACCCCGTGCAGGCCGTCGTCACCCCCTACGGGGTGACGCGCTTTCCCGCGTGAGCGCCTGTACTACGGCGTGAGCTTCAGTGTGTCGACGGTTGACGCGTCGACCGCCTTCCCGCTGAACGACCAGTCCAGGAGCTCACCCTTGGCCCACTTCTCGGTCTGGTCCGAGTAGTGCGCGCTATAGGCGTGGCCCGAGGCGCCGGTGAGGTTGATCCACTTGGACTTGTCGAGGTCCTTGAGGTTGACGACCATCCGCATCGAGGGCACCCAGGTGACGCCGTAGTCACCGCTGGCGGCGTTCCAGCCAGTGGCGTCGACCGCGGCCTCGCCGCCGCCCAGGTTCCACGGGCCCCGGTTGAGGATGTACTGCAGGAAGCCCGGCCCCTCGGTGCCGAGGGTCTGGTTCTTCAGCATCAGCTGGTGCAGCCGGCCCCAGGTCCAGCTCGTGGTGTCCTTGCCGAGCTTGGCGGTCAGCTCCCAGCGGGCGTCCTTCATGGCTCGGGCCAGCAGTTCGTCGCGGGTCGAGGTGGCCTTGTCCAGACGGGTCGCGGGCGCCTTCCACCAGGTGTTGTTCTGGTCGTTGAAGATCTTGCGCACGACCTCGAACCAGCGGTCACCGCCGTCGGGCTGCGCCGAGTCGCCGTCGCGCTCGCCGCACTCCTGGACCTTCTTGTCGGGGTCGTCGACCGGCCCCGTGCCGACCGGCGGGGTGACGTACAGGCACTCGCCCTTGGGGCGCAGCTCCTTCGGCAGCTTGTTGCCGAACGCCAGCTTCAGGACGTTGCGCCACACCGAGTTGAAGTAGGCGGCGGCCGCCGAGTCGTTCTCCTGGGTGTAGTCCCAGCCCTCGAGGAGCTTCTGCGCCTCGCGCACCGACGGGTCCGACACGTTGATCTTCAGCAGGGCGGGCGTCAGCAGCGCGGCGATCTCGCTGCTGTTGTCCATCTGCATCTTCTGCATGTCCTCGGTGGAGATCTTCCCGCCGCCCTTGATCTTCGACTCGATGAGGTCGTTGATCCGCTGGCTGCGGGTGCCGTAGCCCCAGTCCTTGGTGAGCAGGTACGGGTACTTCTTCTCGTCGATCACGGCCTGGTTGGCGGTGACGATGAAGCCGCGCTTGGGGTCGTACTCGTACGGCAGCGCGTCGAAGGGGACGTACCCCTTCTTCCACGTGTACTTGGAGTCCCAGCCGGGCGCCGGCATGGTGCCGTCGACGCCCTCGGCGCGCACCGGGATCCTGCCGGGCGCCTGGTAGCCGATGTGGCCCTTGGTGTCGGCGTAGATCAGGTTCTGCGAGGGCACCTCGAAGTCCTTGGCCGCGGCCCGGAAGGACTTGAAGTCGTTGGCCTTGTCGAGCGCGAACACGGCGTCCATGGACTTGCCGGGGTCGAGCGCCGTCCATCTCAGGGCCACCGCGTAGCCGGCGCCCCGGTCGGGGGCGGCGGTGTTGACGGGCGCCTTCTGGCCGACCTTCTCCAGCTCGTCGTCGCGGTCGGAGACCAGGGGGCCGTTGTTGGTCTCGCGGACGGTGATGGTCTTGCTGGATCCTCCGGCGACCTTGATGACCTCCTCGCGGGTGGCGAGGGGCTTCTCCTGGTTGTCGTAGAGGTAGTTGTTGCCGGAGATCTTCTCCAGGTACAGGTCGGTCACGTCGGCGCCGAGGTTGGTGAAGCCCCAGGAGACGTCCTGGTTGTGGCCGATGATCACGCCGGGCATGCCGGAGAACGTGTAGCCGGCGACGTCGTAGCCGCACGTGCTGGAGATCGTCCGGCAGTGCAGGCCCATCTGGTACCAGAGCGAGGGCATCATCGGCGCGAGGTGCGGGTCGTTGGCGAGCAGCGGCATGCCGGTCGTCGTGTACTTGCCCGACACCACCCAGGAGTTGGAGCCGATGCCGCTGCCGTTGGGCCCGAGCAGCGAAGGGATCTTGTCCAGGGTGTCGGAGAGCGACGAGAGCTGGCTCTGCATGCCCTCCAGGGCGCCCTGCGCGGTGCCAGAGGTGCCGTCGGAGGCCGTGGAGGCGCGCTGGGGATCGAACTTGCCGGTCGCCTTGTTGTACGAGCCCTCGTCGACGATGGGGCGGTGGGTGGCCGAGGGGTAGGCCGGATACAGGTCCTTGATCTGCTGCGGGCTGAGCCGGCTCGTCATCAGGGAGCGGTCGATCTCGTCCTGCATGTTGCCGCGCAGGTCCCAGGCCATCGCCTTGAGCCAGGCCACCGAGTCGACCGGCGTCCAGGCCTCGGGCTTGTAGTCGTTGGTGAAGTTCAGCGCCGCGTACTCGACGGAGATGTCCTTGCCGTCCTTGCCCTTGAGGTACGCGTTCACCCCCGCCGAGTAGGCCTGGAGGTACTTCTTCGTGGCGGGCGACAGCTTGGTGTCGTACTCCTGCTGTGCGACCTTGCGCCAGCCGAGCGTGCGCAGGAAGGCGTCGGTGTCGACCTGCCCGCTGCCGAACATCTCCGAGAGACGGCCCGAGGTCATGTGCCGCCGGACGTCCATCTCGTAGAAGCGGTCCTGCGCCTGGACGTAGCCCTGGGCCATGAAGAGGTCCGCGTCGCTGTCGGCGTAGATCTGCGGGACGCCGTAGTCGTCGCGCTTGACCTGCACCTCACCGGCGAGGCCCGGGACCTTGAGGGTGCCGGTGGTCTGCGGGAAGGAGGCGCGCACGGTACTGACTCCCCAGTACGCGCCGTAGGCGACGCCCGCGACCAGCGCCAGCACCAGGACGAGCACGAACAGCCTGAGGCGGCGTCCCCTCTTCCTGCTCGTCTTGCCGGCCGTCGTACCGGCGGAAGGGGCGGTTGTGGTGGCGGGCATCGCTGTCCTTCGAGGGGCAGGGTGGTCCAGGAGTGCTGGGAGCAACCATAGGCGCAGCCGCTGACAGCCCCTGACGCGGTGTCTGCGTTCACATACAGGGACGCCGGACAGGCACGTGCGGAAGACCGCGCATAGGAGCCCGCACGTAAAGAAAGCGTCAAAGATTAGGTAAGGTAACGAAGTACCTTGGGACGGCGGAACGTTTCACCAGGTGCGTCCGAGGGAGCCCCCGGATGCGCACCCGGCGCTCCGGGATGCACGATTTTCATGGGGTGCCTGCGGCGCCTGAGGGGAAGGATCGGCCACTGACTGTCCACCAGCTCAACGAACTCCTGCTCATCTGCTCGCTCGTTCTGCTCATCGCCGTGGCGGCGGTGCGGATCTCTTCGCGCAGCGGGCTCCCCAGCCTGCTCCTGTATCTCGGCATAGGGATCGCGATCGGGCAGGACGGCATCTTCAACGTCAGGTTCGACGACGCCGAACTGACGCAGGTGATCGGCTATGCCGCACTGGTGGTGATCCTGGCCGAGGGCGGCCTGGGCACCAAGTGGAAGGAGATCAAACCGGCGTTGCCGGCGGCCGTGGTGCTGTCCCTCGTCGGCGTCGCGGTGAGCGTGGGCGTCACGGCGGCGGGCGCGCACTATCTGGTGGGCCTGGAGTGGCGACAGGCGCTGATCATCGGCGCCGTGGTGTCGTCCACGGACGCGGCGGCCGTCTTCTCCGTGCTGCGCAAGGTGCCGCTGCCCTCGCGCATCACCGGCGTCCTGGAGGCCGAGTCCGGCTTCAACGACGCCCCTGTCGTCATCCTGGTCGTCGCCTTCTCCACGCCGGGCCCGGTCGACTCCTGGTACCTCCTGGTCGGGAAAATAGCCCTGGAGCTGGCCATAGGCGCCTCGATCGGTCTCGCGGTGGGATGGCTCGGATCGTACGGACTGCGCCACGTGGCGCTGCCCGCCTCCGGCCTCTACCCGATCGCCGTGATGGCGATCGCGGTCAGCGCGTACGCGGCCGGTGCGATCGCGCACGGCTCCGGCTTCCTCGCGGTCTACCTCGCCTCCATGGTGCTCGGCAACGCCAAGCTCCCCCACTGGCCGGCCACCCGCGGTTTCGCCGACGGCCTCGGCTGGCTCGCCCAGATCGGCATGTTCGTCCTGCTCGGCCT
The DNA here is from genome assembly GCF_036014195.1 of Streptomyces sp. NBC_00442. Lineage (NCBI taxonomy): Bacteria > Bacillati > Actinomycetota > Actinomycetes > Kitasatosporales > Streptomycetaceae > Streptomyces > Streptomyces sp. NBC_00442. Next base: position 4,454,491 of record NZ_CP107918.1, on the reverse strand, counting down.
GCTGGTCACCCCGCACAACCTGGCCGCCGACTTCTGGCCCGCCGTGATCATCGGCCTCGTCCTGACCATGGTGGCCCGGCCGCTCGAAGTCCTGCTCAGCCTGGTGCCCTTCCGGCTGCCCTGGCAGGAGAAGGCCCTGATGTCCTGGGCGGGCCTGCGCGGCGCGGTGCCCATCATCCTCGCCACCATCCCGATGGTCTCCGGGATCGAGGGCAGCGAGAAGATCTTCAACATCGTCTTCATCCTGGTCGTCGTCTACACCCTGATCCAGGGTCCGACGCTGCCGTGGCTGGCCCGCAAGCTCCAGCTCTCCGACGACGACGAGGCCGCCGACCTCGGCGTGGAATCCGCCCCTCTGGAGCGGCTGCGCGGCCATCTGCTGTCCGTGTCCATCCCGCCCAAGTCGCGGATGCACGGTGTGGAGGTGCACGAGCTGAGGCTGCCGCCCGGCGCCGCCGTCACCCTGGTCGTACGGGACGACGCCAGCTTCGTGCCGGGCCCCACGACCATGCTGCGCCACGGCGACGAGCTCCTGGTGGTCGCGACGGATCCGGTGCGCGACGCCGCCGAGTCCCGGCTGCGCGCGGTCGGCGAGGGCGGCAAGCTCGCCGGATGGCTCGGCACCGGCGGCCCGGACGAGGCCGCCGGGAAGGCGAAGCCCAGGCGAACGGGACGTCACGGCACGTAACGCCTCGTTAAGCCACGTGACGGCCGAATAAACACAGGCCGAAAGTTGGCACTCCGTGCGAATTCGTAGGCACGGAGTGCCAAACGTCTGTATCATGAAGGCACACCACTGATCGACCAACTCTGCCTGACGCAGAGCTGGCGCGACCGTATGGCGGTCGAGAGCTTCCCGCAGCAGCCCTCGGCATCTACCGCAGTTCCGCGCAAGAGGACAGCTCTCGGCAACGCCCGCACCCACGAAACGTGCACGGGGCGCGCTACCAGGCGGCAGAAAGGCAAGGGGCCGTGGCATCCACGGTCACTTCTGACGAGCGGCCCGGTTACGGCCAGCTCCTGCGCACACCCGGCGCACTGTCCTTCCTCCTGCCCGGCTTCGCTGCCCGGCAGCCCTTCGCGATGCTCACCATCGGCATCCTTCTGCTCGTCCAGCACACCACCGGCTCCTACGGCGGCGCCGGCGCCGTGGCCGCCTTCACCGGCGTGTCCATGGCCCTGTTCGCCCCGCAGAGCGGCAAGCTCGCGGACCGCTTCGGGCAGGGCGCCGTCCTGGTGCCCGGCGTGCTGATCCACGCGGCTTCGGTGTCCGTGCTCACCGCGCTGGCCCTGGCCGGCGCTCCGCTGTGGGCGCTGTTCATCGCGGCCGTCCCCACCGGCGCCTCGGTGCCGCAGGTCGGCCCCATGGTGCGGGCCCGATGGGCGAACAAGCTCGAAGGCTCGCCCCTGATGGCGACCGCCGCGGCCTTCGAGTCGGTGACCGACGAGTTCACCTTCGTCATCGGCCCCGTCCTCGCGACCGCCCTGTGCACCAGCGTCCACCCGGCGGCCGGACTGGTCGCGGAGGCGTCCCTGACCCTCATCGGCGGCCTCCTGTTCGCGGCCCGCCGCGCCACCCAGCCGCCGGTGCGCAGCGCCGCCGAGCACGAGCAGCTCGAGCACACCTCCGCGCTGTCCATCCCGGGCGTACGCGTCCTGGCGATGGCCTTCCTCGGCATCGGCGCGGTCTTCGGCGGTATGCAGGTCTCCCTGACCGCGTTCGCGGAAGAGATCGGCAACCCCGGCATCAACGGCATCCTCTACGGCATCTTCGCGGCCGGAAACATGCTGGCCGGCATCGCCTGCGGCGCCATCGCCTGGAAGTCCTCGCCCCGCGTCCGGCTGATCGCCGGCTACGCGGCGCTGACCCTGGCGGCCTCCGGACTGTGGGCGGCCCACTCCGCCCTGCTGCTCGGCGGCCTCGGGCTGATCGTCGGCCTGTGCATCGCCCCCGCCCTGATCACCGGCTACACGCTGGTCGAGACCCTGGTGCCGGCCACCTCCCGCACCGAGGCGTTCACCTGGCTGACCGGAGCGGTCGGTCTGGGCCAGGCCGCCGCCGTCACGGTCGCGGGCCGGCTGGCCGACGCCCACGGCTCGACCGCCGGATTCCTGGTGCCGATGGCGGGCACGGCGCTGGCCCTGGTCACGCTGCTCGCCCTGCGCTCGCGGCTCGCCCCGTCCGCTCCGACCCGTACCGTGGCGCGTGGCGTCGGTCACCGTGTTCCCGTCACGGTGGACTGATCCCGAGGAATACGTCACTATGGACCGTCGTTAGCACTCATCGAGTGAGAGTGCCAGGAGGAAGACAAGTGCCGACCTACCAGTACCAGTGCACCGAGTGCGGCGAGGGCCTCGAGGCGGTGCAGAAGTTCACCGATGACGCCCTGACCGTGTGCCCGAACTGCGACGGACGCCTGAAGAAGGTGTTCTCGGCGGTCGGCATCGTCTTCAAGGGCTCGGGCTTCTACCGCAACGACAGCCGCGGCGCGTCGTCGAGCAGCTCGCCCGCGTCGTCGTCCGCCTCGTCGGGGTCCTCCTCGTCGACGGCCAAGTCGTCGTCGGGCTCGGACTCCAAGCCGGCCGCGGCGTCGAGTTCCGGCTCGTCCTCGTCGTCCTCGTCGAGCGCGAGCCCGGCCGCCTGACCCCACCGCTGCGCACCGCCCCCGCCGTCCGACGGCGGGGGTTTTGGCGTACCGGACCACCGTTAGTGTGACCGGCATGACCAACGCAGAGATCGGCGTCATCGGCGGCTCGGGCTTCTACTCGTTCCTGGAGGACGTCACCGAGGTCCAGGTGGACACCCCCTACGGCTCGCCCAGCGACTCACTCTTCCTCGGCGAGATCGCCGGCCGCCGGGTGGCGTTCCTGCCCCGCCACGGCCGCGGCCACCATCTGCCGCCGCACCGCATCAACTACCGCGCCAACCTGTGGGCGCTGCGCTCCGTCGGCGTACGCCAGGTCCTCGGCCCGTGCGCGGTCGGCGGCCTGCGCCGCGAGTACGGTCCTGGCACCCTGCTCGTGCCGGACCAGCTGGTGGACCGCACGAAGGCCCGCACCCAGACCTTCTTCGACGGGCTGCCCCTGCCGGACGGCACCGTCCCCAACGTGGTGCACACGACCTTCGCCGACCCGTACTGCCCCGACGGCCGCAAGGCGGCCCTCACCGCCGCCGACGGGCGTGGCTGGCAGGCCGTGGACGGCGGCACCATGGTCGTCATCGAGGGCCCCCGCTTCTCCACCCGCGCCGAGTCGCAGTGGCATGCGGCGATGGGCTGGTCGGTAGTGGGCATGACCGGCCACCCCGAGGCCGTCCTCGCCCGCGAACTGGGCCTCTGCTACACCTCGATGACCCTGGTCACCGACCTGGACGCCGGCGCGGAGACCGGCGAGGGCGTCTCGCACACCGAGGTCCTGCGCGTGTTCGGCGAGAACGTGGCGCGCCTGCGCGAGGTGCTCTTCGACGCGGTCGCGGCCCTTCCCACGACCGAGAACCGCACCTGCCTGTGCACGCACGCGCACGACGGGTGGGACCTGGGCATCGAACTGCCGTGAGTAGCGAACTGCCGTGATTTCCGGGGGGGGGAGGCGGGTGCGGAGGGCTCCACCGAGCGGTGAGCGAATGATCTCCGCCGAGCCCCCGCGCGGGTACGTGAACTACCGGTCCGGGTGAGGGAGTTGTCCACAAGCGGGCGGCGGTCCACAGGCCCCGGCGAGATCTCGCGGGACGGGGGATCGTGAGGAGCGTCCGAGCAGCACAGGCACTCCACGATCGGCAGTGATCACGATGTCCGCAGACCGCACAGCCCCCGGGCCCGGAACACCCGCGTCCACACCGAGGCCCGCACCCGCACCCGGGCTCGCACCCGCGTCCACACCGAGGCCCGCACCCGCACCCGGGCTCGCACCCGCGTCCACACCGCAGCCCGCGACCGTACCCGGCCTCGCACCCGGGTCGACCCCTTGTGCCGCCTCGGCAGCCTCGTCCACCTGTGGCCCTCCCCCCACTCCTCCGCCCCCACCCCCCTCCTTCTCCTCCTTCTCCGCGCCCTACCGCCTCCCCTTCCTCCCTCCCGTACCCGCGCCCGAGCCCGGCGCGGTGCCGTTCTTCCCGCCGCTGCGGGTGCGTGGCGGGCGGCACGGGCTGCGCCGTGCGATGCGCAGGCGACGGCGTGCGGTGGCCGCGGGTCTCGCCGTCACGGCCGCGGCCCTCGCCGTCTCCAGCCCCCAGGCGGCCGAGCGCACCCACCCTGCGGCGGCCCCGGCGGCGGCCCCCGCACCACGTGGGCGCGGGCCGGCGCGGGAGGCCGCGACCGTGTCGGCCCCGGTACGGATCGCGGACGCGGAAACCGTACGGCTGTTGCGACCCGGCGACCGGGTCGATGTGATCGCGTCCGCCAACTCGCCCTCTCCGGGCTCGGACGCGGCACGCGTGGTGGCAACCGGCGTCAGGGTCAAGGGAGTTCCGAGGACGGGCGGTGCTTCGCCGGACGCGGGGGCACTCGTCGTCCTCGCCGTGCCCCGCGAGACGGCCCGGGTGCTGGCAGGTGCGGGGGTCACGTCCAAGCTGGCGGTGACGCTGTGCTGATTCGTACGGCCGAGCGGTCAAGTCACCAGTTCGCGTGCATGGATTGGACAGCGCCCGTCCGCGCTGGCCAAGGTGGCGCAGGAGTTTGCTCCGCCCCCTGCACTTGCGAAGAAAGGCCCATTGGTGACCGAGGACAAGACGAGCGTGCTGGCCGGCTTCAAGGCCTTCCTGATGCGCGGAAACGTGATCGACCTGGCTGTCGCCGTGGTGATCGGTGCCGCGTTCACCACCATCGTGAACTCCGTGGTGAAGGGAGTGATCAACCCGCTGGTCGGCGCGTTCGGCACGAAGGACCTGGACGGCTACACCTCCTGCCTGAAGGGCCCCTGCACCGCCGATGCGGGCATCCAGATCCTCTGGGGCGGGGTGCTCAGCGCGATCCTGAACTTCCTCATCACCGCTGCCGTCGTGTACTTCCTGATGGTGCTCCCGATGGCCAGGATCCTGGCCAAGAGGGCCCGGCACGACGCCGCGAAGGAAGGAGTGCGCGAGACGATGGAGGTCAGCGAGCTGGAGGTGCTGAAGGAGATCCGCGACGCCCTTGTCGCCCAGCGCGGCCCCGGCACGGGCTCCGCGCCCGGCTTCGGCACGGGCCCCGGCTCGGGCCCCGGCCAAGGTCCGGCCCAGGGATCCGGGCCGGGTGTGGAGTTCTAGCAGCGGCCCCTGCGAGCCGGATGGGGTGGGCCCATCCGGCTCGGACGAGGCCGGCCGACACGGACCGGAGGGCGCCGGCCCCGACGGCTCAGATGTGGTGGGGCGGCTTCTCGTCGAGGAACCGGGCCAGGTCGGCGGCGCTGTTCGCGGACGCCGGCCGCTCGCCCCACCCGCAGTCCGTGTCGTCCGACGACTGCTGGTCCAGCGGATCGTCGAACACGAGCCTCGGCTTCGGCTTCGGTTCGGACGGCTCCTCGGGCGCTGAATCCCGGTCACGCGGTCCGGGGGCGGGGGCGGTGCTCATGCCTCCAGGGTACGGCGGGCCGCGGCGCCGGCCGCCCCGTCGGGCAGCCCCCGCTCAACGGTCCTTGGGGTCGAGTGCCCACAGGCCGAGGACCACCAGGAACGACAGACACAGGAACCCCGCGCCCCACCAGGCGGTGCCGGTGTTGCCCCGCATCCACTCGTTGACCACCACCGTCAGCCCCCACAGCTGGCCGATGACCACGGTCATCGCCAGCACGAGCCGGGCCGTCAGCTTCGAGGATCGCTCCGGCTCCTGCTCGCTGCCCGCGCCCGGCCCCGGCCCGGTGTGCCGGGTCCGGGGGTCCCCGTAGCCGCTGGTCGGGCGGATCTGCGGATAGCGCTCGTGGACCGGCCGGTTGAGCCGGGGCTGGGCGGAGCCGGGGGTGTACGCGGGCCGCGGAGGACCCGCGAGGTCCTCGCCGGGTCCCGCGCGCCCCGCGGAACCGGAGTGCCCGCCAGGCCCGGCATTCCCGGAAGCGGAGTACCCGCCGGGCTCTGCCGGCCCGGAACCCGGGTGCCCACCCGGCCGCCCCGCCCGCCCGGGGCCGGTGTGGCCGCCGGGCCCCGGCAGGCCGTCGGGGCCCGGTGCACCGCCGAAGCCGCCGTGCCCGTGCGGGTCGGGCGGATCGCCGGGGGCGGGCCGGTGACGGCCGGGCAGGTCGTCGGGCCCGGAGTGCGCATGGTCCTCGGGCCCGGGGCGGGCCTCGTCGTCGGGGCTCATGTCCGCTCGCTCCTCTCGGCCGCCCCGGCGCCGGCGGCGGGGCAGCCCATGCGGCCGGCCAGATCGGGACGCGTGCCGGCGAACTCGCGGCACATGGCGTCCTTGGTGCTCTCACCGGAGCGGGCCGTGGCCACCGCCCAGACACTGCCGTCGGCCTCCTCCACGAGGGCCACCTTGGGCAGCGGACGCGGCGGCGGCCCCGCGGTGACCTCTCCGGTGCGGGCGTCGAAGACCCCTTCGTGGCACGGGCAGTACAGCTCGCCGTCGGCGCCCCGGTCCTCGCGCCACAGCACCCCGCAGGCCAGGTGCGTGCAGACCGCGGAGTAGCCGACGAGGGTGCCGTCCTTGAGGCGGACGGCAACAGCGCGGTCGTCCTCGCCGGGGAAGCGGAAGGCGACGGACTCGCCGGGGGCGAGCACGGGGGCCACGCGCTTGGCGTCGGGCGGGCCGTCGCCGTCTCCGTGCCGGTGCAGCACTCCCCCGGCCACGGCGAGGCCGCCCACCGCGAGGCCGCCGGAGACGGTGGCCACGATGCGGAGGTAATCACGACGGGTGGTGAGGGAATCGGCGGCGATGCGGTCGCGGAGGGCGGCCTGGGCGGGGTCCGCGGCGGGGTCGGGCGCGGCCGGCGACTGGTCGGTGACGCTCATCGGCTGACGTCCTTCCCGTTGACCTCGACGATCGGGAGGCCGCCGGGCACCGGCCACTGGACCTTGTCGGCGGGCACGACCATGGCTACGCCGGTGGAGACGACGACATCGCCGAACGTGAAGGAGTCGGCCACCTGGACCCCGGGGCGCTCGGCGCGCAGCTCCTCGACGGTCCCGTAGAACAGCGCGCCGGTGGGGCAGACCGTGGCACACATGGGGGCGAGGCCGTAGGCGGTGCGGTCGTAGCAGAGGTTGCACTTCATCTGCAGCTTCGCCTGGAGGTCGATCTTCGGCACGCCGAAGGGGCAGGCGTTGACGCAGTTGGCGCAGCCGATGCAGCGGGTGGTGTCGGCCTGCTGCACCACACCGTCCGCGGTCACCAGGATCGCGTCGGCGGGACACACCTCGGCGCACGGCGCGACCGGGTCCTCGCAGTGCATGCAGACGGTCGGGAGGGAGGCGACGGAATGACCCTCGTCGGGATAGTCGAGATGGATCATGGACTTGCCGCGGTGCGAATCGCACTCGCGGCAGGCGGACACACAGGCCTGGCAGCCGATGCAGCGCCCCGGGTCGATGAAGATCGTTCTGCCCATCATGGCGGGCGTCAGCTCCTCTCCGCGGTGCCACGGCCCTGCGGGGACGTGGGGGGCAGGGGGTCGGTGCGCGAGACCTGGGTCGCCGGATACGCCGTGTGGCCCGGCGCGGTCGGCGGCGCCGGCACCTCGTCGATCCGGTCGGCGGCCTCGATGCGGCAGGCGCACACCTTGTACTCGGGGATCTTCGAACGGGGGTCGAGGGCGTCGATGGTGAGCGCGTTGGCGGCCGTGGGGACGGGCCAGTGGTACGGGATGAACACGGTGTCGGGGCGGATGGCCTCGGTGACCAGGGCGGGGAAGACCTCACTGCCGCGCCGGGTCACCACCCGCACCGGGTCGCCGTTGCGGAAGCCGTGCGAGGGGTGGACCTCCACCCAGGGCCGCGGCGTCTGCTCGACGAGCGCGCCGAGCCGGCGGGTCTGGTTACCGGACAGGAAGTGGGCCACGGTACGGCCCGTGGTGAGCGACATCGGATGGTCCTCGTCGTACGGGTCCATCGGCGGGTGCCACTCGACGACCTGCATATGGACCTTGCCGTCCGGGTGCGCGGTCTTGCCGCCCTCGAACAGGCGGGGCGTGCCGGGATGGTCGGTGGAGGGGCAGGGCCAGGCGATACCGCCGGTCTCCTCCAGACGCTCGTAGGTGATGCCGTAGTAGTCGTTGACGGTTCCGGCCGACGCGATGCGCAGCTCCTCGAACACCTCGCGCGAGCCCGGATAGCTGAACTTGTCGCCCACGCCCAGGCGCTCGGCGAGCCGGCACATCACCCAGGTGTCGGTGCGCACCCCGGCGGGTGGTTCCTGCGCCTTGTTGTGCTTGACCACCCGCGCCTCGGCGTTGGCCATCACGCCCTCGTCCTCGGCCCAGGTGGTCACGGGGAAGACGACGTGCGCGTTGGCCGCGGTCTCGGAAAGGAAGAAGTCGAATTGGGCATGGAACTCAAGGGTGTCGTAACCGTCCTTGACCGTCGCGTAGTTGGGCAGGGACACGAACGGGTTGTTGCAGATGCCGATCAGACCGCGGATCTCCTGGCGCTGCATCTGCCAGACCATTTCCATCATCGAGGTTCCGGCGGGCGGGAGTTCGGTCTCCTCGATGCCCCAGATCTCACAGATCTGGCGCCGGTGCTCCGGGTTGGAGATGGAGCGTCCGCCGGGCAGCAGGTCGGACTTCTGCCCGTGCTCGCGTCCGCCCTGTCCGTTGCCCTGGCCGGTGATGGTGCCGTAACCGGCGCCGGGCTTGCCGAGGTTGCCGGTGGCCGTGCACAGATTGATGACGGTCAGGCAGTTCTCGACGCCCTGCGAATGGTGCTCGATCCCGCGCGCGTGCCAGGCCATGGCCCGGTCGGCGCCGGCGAAGGCACGGGCGACCTGGACGACCTGGGAGGCCGGGATCCCGCAGATGTCACCGGCCCACTCGGGCGTGCAGTCCGCGACGGCGGCGCGCACCTCGTCCCAGCCGGTGGTGTGCTCGGCGAGGAACTCCTTGTCGACGAGGTTCTCCTGGATGACGACGTTCAGTACGGCGTTGAAGAAGGCGGCGTCCGTGCCGGGCTTGAGGGCGACGTGGATGTCGGCGGTTCGCGCGATGGCCGTCTCGCGCGGGTCGATCACGATCAGCGAGGCGCCGCGGTCCCGGGCGCCCCACAGGTACTGGGTCATCACGGGGAAGCACTCCCCCACGTTGGACCCGGCGATCAGGAGGCAGTCGGTGAGCAGGATGTCGGAGAACGGGTTGCCCGCGCGGTCGATGCCGAAGGCGAGCTTGTTGGCGCCGGCCGCGGAGACCATGCAGAGCCGGCCGTTGTAGTCGACGTGTCGCGTCTTGAGCGCGACCCGGCCGAACTTGCCGACCAGGTACGTCTTCTCCGAGAACAGGCTCGCCCCGCCGAGCAGCCCGAACGCGTCGTTGCCGTGGGCGCCCTGGATGCGGTGGATCTCGGCGACGGTGAAGTCGAGTGCCTCGTCCCAGGACACCTCGCGGAAGGGCTCGTCGCGGGAGCGGCGCATCAGCGGCGCGGTCAGCCGGTCAGGGTGGTTGACCTGCTGGTAGGCGTTGATGCCCTTGGGGCACAGGCGCATCCGGTTGATGTCGTGGTTGCGCGGCTCGACCCCGAACACCTTGCCCGCGCGGTCGACGCGCAGATACATGCCGCACTGCACCCCGCAGAAGCAGCAGTGGGTGGGCACGAGGGTCTCGCCGTTCTGGTCGGCGTGCCACTGGTCGGCCGGGATGCCGCCGGCGTCCCGGAAGTTGCGGGTGCCGGGCGGGGCGATCGAAGGGTCCAGCGGAATGGGGCTGCTCACTTGAAGCCCTTCTTGACGTGGCTGAGGTAGGCGGTGCCGCGCAGGACCCGCTTGCAGCGCGGGCAGTATTCGGCCCAGGCGTCGAAGTCGAGCTTCAAGTCGCGCATGGTGCCGCGCAGGTTCTCGACGTACGGGGCGGTGTCGACGGGCTCGCCGCAGCGCTTGCACGGGAAGACCTGTTCGTCCTGGCGGGAGGTGTACTTGAAGAGCTGCATGCCGACCGCGGCCGGCCGCTGCACGATGTGGAAGAACTTCCCGAACGGGATGTAGATGAGCGTGAACACCACCGCGACCATGTGCAGGACCGCGAGGAACTCGTATCCGCCGCCGTGCAGGAAGATCGACGAGAAGGTCAGGAGGAGCCCCGTCACGGAGATGACGATCAGTGCGATCAGCGGGACCAGGTCATAGCCGAAGCGCTGTCCCGTGATGGCGCCGCGGTCCTTCATCCGGCGCCACAGGAAGTACGAGGCGCCGGGGATGACCAGGACGGCGGCGATGTCCAGGCCGTGGAACATCAGCCAGCCGGCGACACTCAGCGAATCGAACCCGAGGACCTTGAACCCCCAGATCCGCATCTCGTAGCCGGGCCCGGCACCGGAGTCACCGGTGAAGGTGAACCACCCCCAGGTCAGCGGGAACGTGATCGCGGCAGCCAGGATGCAGCCCCAGAAGATCAGCTGGTGGGCGGCCCAGCGGGCGTGCGAGCGGGCGCCGAGGAACTTCTGGAACCCCAGATAGGTGGCGATCATCTTCGGCAGGGCTGTGGGTGCCTTGCGGAAGTTGGCGGCCGAGAACAGGCTGCGCCAGCCCTGCTTGAAGAGGCGGCGCGCGCCTGGAGAGGAGATCCACACGGTGTAGCGGTAGGCCACACCGAAGGCCAGGAACACGGTGGCGACCGCGTACGGAAGGAGTGCGGAGTCGAAGTCCTTGAGCAGCCGGCTGCCGAACACGATGGCCAGGATGAGCAGCACGGAGACGACCGTGCCGGCCAGGGTCGCGCGCGACGTCACGGAACCTCGGGCGGGCGCGTGCGCCGGGGCGGGCCCCGGCGGAGACACGACGTCCGGCGAGGACGCGTCCGGCGCTGCTGCGGGGGGTGCGGGTGGCTCGGTCACGCCTTCACGTTAGGGATGTTCCGGTCTGAACCACTCGTTTTAGGGATCAACAGGGTGAGTCGCCCGCGGAACGCGGACCCACCATCGACCGGAACCCCGGTGGACGTCCCACCGGGGCCGGGAGCGGCGTGGCCAGACCGCCCCGCCAGACCGCCCCCGCCAGGGCGCGTCGCCCGACCGCCTCGTCAGGGCGCCTCGTCAGACCGCGTACAGCCCGTACGACGTGAAGACCGCGCGTGCCGCCGCCACCGCGTCCGGCGTCGGCGACGGTGTGGTGTGGAGGGTGAAGTTCATTTCGCGGGCCTGCCACTTGCTCTCGCCCAGTTTGTGGAAGGGGAGGACGTCCACGCGGGAGACGTTGCCGAGGGAGGCGGCGTACGAGGCGATGCCTTCGATGTTGGCGGGGTCGTCGGTCAGGTCCGGCACCAGGACGAAGCGGATGTGGACCTCCTTGCCCAGGTCCGCGAGCCGGTGGGCGAAGTCCAGGGTCGGCCGCAGCGGGCGGCCCGTGACCTTCTTGTACGTGTCGCGGTCCCACGACTTGATGTCGAGCAGCACCAGGTCGACATCGCGCAACAGGGCGTCGGTGGCGCGGGCGCCGAGGAAGCCGGAGGTGTCGAGGGCGGTGTGCAGACCGAGGTCGTGCTTGTAGCGGTGGAGCAGCTCTCCGGCGAAGACGGGCTGGAGCAGCGGTTCGCCGCCGCTGACGGTGGCGCCACCGCCCGCCGCCCGAATGAACGTCGTGTACTTGGCGGCCTCGGCGACCACGTCGTCGGCGGTGGTGCGCCTGCCGTCGCGCATCCGCCAGGTGTCGGGGTTGTGGCAGTACAGGCAGGTCAGCGGGCAGCCCGAGAGGAAGGTGACGAAGCGGGTGCCGGGCCCGTCGACACCGGTCGACAGGTCCCAGGAGTGCACCGAGCCGACGATCGGCCGACGAGTGGCCGCCCCGGCCGGCGTACTGGCGCCCTCGCCCCCGTCGGCACGGGCCGGCCGGCCGACGGGGATTTCGGGGCCGAGCAGGACGGCCATGTCACAGCCCCTCGTGGAACGTCCGGTTGATCACGTCCAGCTGCTGCTCGCGGCTGAGGCGGACGAAGTTCACCGCGTAGCCCGAGACCCGGATGGTCAGCTGGGGGTAGTGCTCCGGGTGCCGCATGGCGTCCTCGAGGGTGGCCTTGTCCAGGACGTTGACGTTCATGTGGAACCCGTCGTTCGCCATGAAGCCGTCGAGCACGCCGGACAGGTTGTCGATCCGCTCCTGGGGCGTGCGGCCGAGCGCGTCGGGGGTGATGGTGTTGGTGAGCGAGATGCCGTCCTCGGCGTCGTCGTAGGGCAGCTTGGCGACGGACAGGGCGGAGGCGATGTAGCCGTGCTCGTCGCGGCCGTTCATCGGGTTGGCGCCCGGGGCGAACGGCATGCCGGCGCGGCGGCCGTCGGGGGTGTTGCCGGTCTTCTGGCCGTAGACGACGTTGGAGGTGATGGTCAGCACGGACTGGGTGTGGACGGCGCCCCGGTAGGTGGGGTGCTTGCGCACCTTCTCCATGAAGTCGTGCACGATCCGGGTGGCGATCTCGTCGGCACGGTCGTCGTTGTTGCCGTAGGCCGGGTAGTCGCCCTCGATCGTGTAGTCGACGGCGAGGCCGGTCTCGTCGCGTACGACCTTGACCTTGGCGTGCTTGATGGCGGACAGCGAGTCGGCGGCGACCGAGAGGCCCGCGACGCCGAAGGCCATGGTGCGCAGGATGTCCTGGTCGTGGAGGGCCATCTCGATGCGCTCGTAGGCGTACTTGTCGTGCATGTAGTGGATGACGTTGAGGGCGTGGACGTACGTCTTGGCCAGCCAGTCCAGCATCGCGTCGTACTGCCGGGCGACGCTCTCGTAGTCGAGGTACTCGCCCTCGATGGGCGTGAAGCCCTCGACGACGAGCTTGCCGCTCTTCTCGTCGCGGCCGCCGTTGATCGCGTACAGCAGGGCCTTGGCGAGGTTGACGCGGGCTCCGAAGAACTGCATCTGCTTGCCGACCGCCATGGCCGAGACACAGCAGGCGATCGCCGTGTCGTCGCCGTACTTGGGGCGCATCAGGGCGTCCGACTCGAACTGGATGGCCGAGGTGTCGATGGCGACCCGGGAGGCGAAGTCCCGGAATCCTGCGGGCAGTTCGCGGTCCCAGAAGACGGTGAGGTTCGGCTCCGGCGCCGGCCCGAGGTTGTAGAGGGTCTGGAGGGCGCGGAAGGTGGTGCGCGAGACGAGGGGGCGGCCGTCCTCGCCGATGCCGGCCATGGACCAGGTGACCCACGTCGGGTCGCCGGAGTACAGCGTGTTGTATTCGGGGGTGCGCAGGAAGCGCACGATGCGCAGCTTGATGACGAAGTCGTCGATGAACTCCTGCGCCTGCTCCTCGGTGATGAGGCCGGCCCCGAGGTCGCGCTGGAGGTAGATGTCGAGGAAGTTGTCGATGCGGCCGATCGACATCGCGGCGCCGTTCTGCTCCTTCACGGCGGCGAGGTAGGCGAAGTACAGCCACTGGACGGCTTCGCGGCCGGTGGTGGCGGGGCCGGAGATGTCGTAGCCGTACGACAGCGCCATGGCCTTGAGTTCGTTCAGCGCCTTGATCTGCTCGGAGACTTCCTCACGGTCGCGGATGACCGTCTCGGTGGCCCAGTCCTCGCCGAGGCGGGCCCTGTCGGCCTCCTTGGCGGCGATGAGCCGGTCGACGCCGTAGAGGGCGACGCGGCGGTAGTCCCCGATGATGCGGCCGCGCCCGTAGGCGTCGGGGAGGCCGGTGATGATGCCGGAGGAGCGGCAGGCCCGGATCTCGGGGGTGTACGCGTCGAAGACGCCCTCGTTGTGGGTCTTACGGAGGTGGGTGTAGACGTCGCGGACGCCGGGGTCGGCCTCGTAGCCGTAGGCGTTGAGGGCGTTCTCGACCATGCGCCAGCCACCGTTGGGCATGATGGAGCGCTTGAGCGGTGCGTCGGTCTGGAGGCCGACGATGAGGTCGCTGTGGTCGGCGGGGGTGCCGTCGATGTAGCCGGGCTTGAAGGCGTCGATGCGGGACGGGGTCGTCACGTCCACGTCGTGGATGCCCTGCTCGATCTCCTGGGGGAACATCGACAGGAGCTTGTTCCACAGGGCGGCGGTGCGCGGGGTGGGACCCGCGAGGAAGCCTGCGTCGCCCTCGTAGGGGGTGTAGTTGCGCTGGACGAAGTCGCGGACGTCGATGGCGTCGCGCCACAGTCCGCCCTTGAAGCCGTCCCAGGCTTCGCGGTTCTTCGTCGCCTCTGCGGGGGTCGCGGTCATGGCGGGCACCCTTCCGAATCGCCGTTGCGTGGTACTTCGCGTGCCGTTGAGCGGCGCTCTCGCGGTGGCTCTCCGGCTGCCTCCATTGCACTCCTTTTGATCGATCAATTGCGGCGGCAGAGGTCACCAGATACGGGCCGAAGGCCCCGTCATTTCCGGCCCCCTTTTCTTGACAACCAATCTGACCTGCACATTCGCGAAGGACTTTGGTCCCTAGTTCGCTTGTGAATACATTCACGAGAATTTCGGTCCAGACAGGCGGCCCCGACCAGCGACAGGGCCCGCGCACCCCGAGCCCGACCAGCGACAGGGCCCGCGCACCCCGTGCGCGGGCCCTGTCCGGAGCGGTCACCCCTCCCGGGGATGCCGTGGCCTAGCTGGGCGCCTCCGCGCCCTTGCGGGCGTAGAACCACCAGGCGACGACGATGCAGCTGGCGTAGAAGCCCACGAAGCCCCACATCGCACTGGTCACCGCGAAGTTGGCGAACATCGCCGGGATGAAGAAGAAGCCGTACGCGGCGATCGCGGAGGTGAAGCCGGTGACGGCGCCCGCCTCCATCTCGGCCTGCTTCAGCGCCTTGGCGTACTCGGGGGTGCCCTCGGTCAGGCCCTTCAGGTGCTGGTTGCGGAAGATCACCGGGATCTGCCGGAAGGTCGAGCCGTTGCCGACGCCGGAGAAGAAGAACGCGGCGAGGAAGCAGCCGAAGAAGCCGTAGAAGTTGCCCGAACCACCGCCGGTGGGAAGGAAGTTGATGACACCGATGATCGCGAGCGCCATGCCGACGAACGAGATGATGGTGACTTTCGCGCCGCCGAGCTTGTCGGCGATCCAGCCGCCGGCCCACCGGGCCAGCGCGCCGAGCGCCGGGCCCATCCAGGCGTAGGTGGCGACGGAGTACGCCGGGAAGGTCGTCTTGATCAGCAGCGGCAGGGCGGCGGCGAAGCCGATGAAGGAGCCGAAGGTGCCGACGTACAGCCAGGTCATCAGCCAGTTGTGCTTGCGCTGGAAGATGACCTTCTGGCGGCTGAAGGGGGTGGAGGCGACCTTCAGGTCGTTCTGGCCGAACCAGGCGATCAGGGCGAGCACGATGAGGACCGGGACCCACAGGAACGCGGCGTTCTGCAGGTAGACCGGGGTGCCGTCCTTCTTGTGCTGGGCCGAACCGATGGCAATCGTCGAAAAGGTGATGACGATGGGTGTCAGCAGCTGGACGACGGAGACGCCGAGGTTGCCGAGGCCGCCGTTGATGCCGGTGGCGTTGCCCTTCTCCTTCTTCGGGAAGAAGAAGCCGATGTTGGCGAGCGATGAGGCGAAGTTGGCGCCGCCGATGCCGCACAGCGCGGCGATGATCACCATGACGCCGTACGGGGTCGAGGTGTTCTGGATGGCGATGCCGAGCCAGATCAGCGGCACGATGAGGATCACCGTCGACAGCGCGGTAAAGCGGCGCTGGCCGATCATCGGGCCGAGGAAGGTGTAGAGGATGCGGGCGGTGCCGCCGGTGAGGCCGGGGATGGCGGTGAGCCAGAACAGCTGCGAGGTGGAGAAGGTGAAGCCGACGTCCTTGAGGTTGGTCGCGGTGACGGACCAGACCTGCCAGACCACGAAGGCGACGAGGAGGGCGGGAACGGCGATCCACAGGTTCCGGGTGGCAACCTTCCGGCCGACCGTGCGCCAGAAGACCTCGTTCTCCGGCTCCCACTCGGTGATGGTGCGGCCGGGACGGTAGTTCTCCGGATCGTAGGAGACGTCGGCGGCGACGGGGCCGGTGTCGGGCCGGGCGGACGGCTGGAGTGCGGAACTCATGGTGCTTCCCAGGGGGTTGAGACGAGTCCTGACATATCCAGGTTGCGTCTCGCACGTCCCCGGGGTGAGAGGCGAACGCCACCAGCGCGGGCGGCCCTAGGACCTGCCGCGGCCTGCCGTACGACCCCACCGGCCCCACCCGGCCCGAGCCGCCCCCGCGTCTACTCCGGGGGGTTGAGCTTGCGGAAGTAGGTCCAGCTGGTCTCGTTCGGTTCGCCCCACTTCTCCGGGGCGTGTGCGTACTCGGGGTGGTGATCGGCGATGTACGACCGGGTGCGCTCGGGCACCTCGTCGTACGAGCCGAGCTTGCGGCCCCGGCAGTGGTAGGTGAGGCCGCCGGGGCGCTGGCCGCGCGCCATCCAGGGCAGCCACGGCGACATCCGGGTCCAGGACATGGTGGCCGGAACGCTGGGCGCATCGCCCGCGAGGTCGGCGCGGTCGGCAAAGAACTGGAACAGCTCCAGGGCCTTGTAGGTGTCGCCGGCCGAGTGGAGGGGGTACTGGGCGACGGGCAGCGGCGAGGGGTAGGCGAGCGGGATCTCCAGGCTGAAGCAGACCTGCCCGCCGAGCTCGGTCGTGGGCACGGGGAAGGGGCGCCAGCGCTGGTTGGCCGGGTCGTTCCAGATGTGCAGGACGGGCAGGTCCTGCCAGGTCTCCAGGATCTCGCGAGTACCGGGGTCGAGATAGAAGGCGGCCTCGCGGGTGAGCAGCTGATACGCGTCCGGGCCGGCCTCCTCGTCCTGCACGAGGCGGGCGACGTTGACCCCCTCGAACCCGAAGAGCCGCTGGTAGGGCTCGTCGGGCGCCCAGGAGTACACGTCGCCGGACCACCAGTAGGCCACCTCCTCGCCGTCGAGGGAGGCGCGGGTGCGAGCGAGGTCGCGGAGCGTTTGCGCGGGTGCGGTCATGCCCCCACTCTGCGCTCCCCCTGCCCGCCGGGGGAACCTCCCCCGAGGGCGGGGGAACCTCCCCCGAGGGCGGGGGAACCTCCCCCGAGGGCGGGGGAACCTCCCCCGTGGGCGAGGGAACCCCGCGCCCCTCACAAGCTCGCGCGGTTCCCGCACCCCGCGGGGTCCACTTTCGGGTGCGGGCCGTGCGTGGCTGCTCGCGCAGTTCTCCGCATCTCTTGAAGGTGTGCTGCCGCGCTGCCCCAGCCCGGGGCCGGCCGTGCGACGCCGCCTTCGCCTCGCCGGAACCGCTCGACTCACCGCAGGTGGCGCAGGAAGACGTCGCTCACCCCGTTGCCGTCGTTGGGTACGAGATTGTTCGCCGTGCTGTCGAACACCGCCGTGCGCCCGGCCAGATCGACGCTGAAACTCAGGGTGAACTCGCCGGCCTGCGTCCCGCCTGACGCGACGTTGACGCGATCCACCGCGCCCGTACGCAGATCGCGTACGAAGAGGTCCTCGACGCCGTTGGTGTCGCCCGGCACCAGGTTGGAGGCGGCCGAAGTGAAGAACGCCCGCCGGTTGTCGGCGCTCATGGCCACGTGGCCATAGGAGATGTCGTTGGGCTGGGCGCCGTCGGCCGCCATGCTCAGTCGCCGGGTCGCGCCCGTGCACAGATCCGTGGCGAAGGCGTCCGCGGTGCCGTTGGTGTCGCCGGGGACGATGTCGCTGTTGGTGCTCATGAACAACGCATAGCGCCCGTCGGGACTCAAGCCGATGTCCGTGAGGACCGCCAGCTGCGAGCCGGTGCGGGTGTGCGCGGCCAGCTGGGTGCGGCCGGTCCGCAGGTCGTGCGCGTAGAACACGCGGGCCCGCGGCCGCGCCAGCGCATCCTCGTCGGTGCCCGCTTGGGGGGTGAGGTTGGACGCCCTGCTCTTGAACCCGACCCGGCTGCCGTCGGCACTGATCACCGGGGAGATGGAGTACTCGTCCGCCTGCGTTCCGTCGGAGGCGACGCTGACGCGTTTGACGGTACCCCGCCACCGGTCCTTCACGAACACGTCTTGTGCCGCGTTGGTGTCTCCGGTCACCAGGTCGGTGCGCGAGGAGACGAAGGCGACGAACCTGCCGTCCGCGCTGATCGATGGCTCACCGTCCTCCACGCGCTCCTGCGGCCGGTCCCTGATGAGGAGGTCGGTGCGCCCCGTCCAGCGATCGCGTACGTACACCTCGGTACTGCCGGTGGGGTTGCCGCCGGGGACGAGGTTCGTGGCGTCCGAGCTGAAGACGACGTACCGGCCGTTGGCGCTGATCGCAGCGTCCGAGACGAAGCCGTTGGCCGGTGTTCCGTCGAGGGCCACGTTGATCCGATCGACCCTGCCGGTGCGCAGCTCCTTCACGAAGGGGCCGCCCTTCGAGGCGTCGCCGGGAATCAGGTTGTCGGCCTGTGAGCCGAAGACGACGAAGCGGCCGTCACCGCTGATCACCCCCTCCCCCGACTCGCCGTTGGCCTCCGTACCGTCGGCGGCGACACTCACCCGCTCGGTGCGCACGCGCTGCCCGTCCGCCGCGGCGGCCGTCGGCAGAACCAGCACCGCGCAGGTCCCCAGGACAGCCGCGGCGACGGCCGTTCGTCTTAAGTGGCGCATGTAAGTCCCCTTGCTGGAGCGTGAGTTGACGTTCGAGCAGCGGCGGCCCAGCGTGAGCCGCTGCCGGGGTCAGCAGCCAACCGTGAGCCGTTGCCGGGGTCAATGGGGGGACTGGATGAATCCGGCTGGCACTCCGCGTGAACGGCCTGCGCCCACAGTTGGGGCACCGCCGGGCTCGGCCGCCGCGGGCATCGCCGTACGGTCGGTGTCCGCGTCGCCGGTCAGCCGGACTCGCACAGCCAACCGCTGCCGGGCCGGCGGCACCCGGCGGCACGCCGTACCGGCCCCGATCGCCGATCACTCCCTGCTCGCACGCCTTGTGCTGAACCGGTACGAATCAGTGCGGCCGGAGGTGTTGGCCGCCCAGCCCCCCACCCCGTCTGGTGTGCTGTGCGCATGCCACGCATGACCGCACGCAGCCGCCACGAGGGCCATCGCGCCTCGACCCCGCTAGAGCTGTTCTTCGACCTGTGTTTCGTCGTCGCCGTAGCCCAGGCCGGAGCCCGGCTCGTCCACGCCCTCGCGGAGGGCCACGTGGGCACGGGTATCGCCGGTTACGCGGCGGTCTTCTTCGCGATCTGGTGGGCGTGGATGAACTTCACGTGGTTCGCCTCCGCGTACGACACCGACGACGCCCTGTACCGGGTCGTGACCCTCGTACAGATCACCGGCGTGCTGATCCTGGCGGCGGGCGTGCCCCGCGCCTTCGACAGCGGTGACTTCACGATCGCCGTGATCGGCTACATCGTGATGCGACTCGCCCTGACCAGCCAGTGGCTGCGCGCCGCCATGTCCTGCCAGGACCGGGCCGAGCGCGCGATGTGCCTGCGGTACGCGGCCGGGCTCGTGGTGTGCCAAGTGGGCTGGGTCGTCATGCTGTTCGTGCCCGACTCGGCCCGCACCTGGTTCTTCCCGCTGCTCGCCCTCGCCGAGCTGTCCGTACCGATGGTCGCCGAGCATGTGCACACCACCACCTGGCATCCGCACCACATCGCCGAGCGGTACGGCCTGTTCACGCTGATCGTGCTCGGCGAGACGGTGTCGGCGGCGACCATCGCCGTCCAGGAAGCCCTCGACGAACACGACGAACTCGGCGATCTGCTGCCGCTCGCCGCAGGCGGGCTGCTCATCGTGTTCGCCGCGTGGTGGATCTATTTCGCGGCACCCATCCACGACCACCTGACCTCCAACCGGCAGGCCTTCGTGTGGGGTTACGGTCATTACGTGGTGCTCGCGTCGGCGGCGGCGATCGGCGCGGGCATGGAGGTGGCGATCGAGCAGACCGTCGGCAAGGCCCCCATCTCGGCGAACGCGGCGGCATCGGCGGTGACGGTCCCGGCCGCGCTGTTCCTCCTGACGGTATGGCTCCTCCACTCCCGCCACTTCAAGCGGGGCAGAGCGCAGCAACTGGTGCTGCCCGTAGCGGCGTTGGCGATCGTCGCCTGCACGTTCGCGGGCCACACGGCGGTACCGCTGGCCGGGGTGGTGGCCGCGCTGACGGTGGCGATCGGCTGGACCCTGAACCGTCTGCGCCCCGAGGCCACGACCACGTCGTGACGCCGAAGCCGGCACGGACACGGACACCGACACCGACACCGACACCGACACCGATGACGATGACGATGACGATGACGATGCCCAATGAGCCCAACTCCCTTCCTGATCGATGCCCTTGAGTGCGAAACCCGAGCTCGGCCAACCTGCGCGCCCATGGGTGAACTCATAGTGATCCGCCATGGTCAGACCGAGTGGAGCCTGACAGGCCAGCATGCGGGCCGGACCGACGTCCCCCTGACCGCGGCGGGCGAGGCGGCGGCCCGTGCCCTCGCTCCGAGGCTGGCCGGCCGTCGCCTGGTGGCCGTGTTCAGCAGTCCGCTGAGCCGCGCCCTGCGGACCGCCGAGCTGGCCGGCCTCACCGACGCCAAGCCCGACCCCGACCTGGTGGAGTGGGACTACGGCGGCTACGAGGGCCTGTCCGCGGAGCAGATCCGCGCGACGCGTCCGGGCTGGGACCTCTGGCGCGACGGTGTGATCCCGGGCGACGCCGACCACCCCGGTGAGCAGCTCGACCAGGTGGCAGCCCGCACCGACGCGGCCCTGTCCCGCATCCGTCCGCTCCTGAGCGAGGGCGACGTGGCCGTCGTCGCCCACGGCCACCTGGCCCGCATCCTGACCGTGCGCTGGCTCGGCCTGCCCCCGCCCGAGAGCCGCCTCCTGGGCCACCCCCACCCGGGCACGCTCAGCTTCCTCACCACGGAGGACGACCAGCCGGTCATCTCCGCCTGGAACGTGCCGTAGCCGGAGCCCGTGCACGAGAAAAGGATCTTTTCCGCGCGCGCCTCCTCCGGTACGGTCGCGGAGTTGTCTTCGCTGCCGGAAGCCCCAAGAGGCGTGCGCACGGCCGCGGGCCCGCCGACTGAGAGCAGGATCCTTCATGGCATGTCGTATCGGTGAGCTCGTGCTCGGTTGCCGCGACCCCGAACTGCTGGCGCGGTTCTGGTGCGAGGTCCTGGACTACGTCGTGGTGGACCGCACGGAGGGCTGCGTGGAGATCGGCACGCCGGAAGGGTTCGGCGGTCCGCAGCCCACGATCTTCTTCAGCGTCCGGGACGAGCCGGAGCCGGGCAAGTCCCGGCTGCACATCGACGTCAACCCCACCGACCGCGACCAGGACGCCGAGCTCGAACGCCTCCTGAAGCTCGGTGCCCGCCCGGCCGACATCGGCCAGACCGAGGACACGTCGTGGCACGTCCTTGCCGACCCCGAGGGCAACGAGTTCTGCCTGCTCAAGGCCCGCATCAAGCCGCTCTGACACGCGGCCGGGACTCACCGTGCCCGCGGCTGCGGCGCCCCCGCAGCCGCAGCCGCACCAGGCGGCTGGAGCGCCCCACGGTCAGAGCCCCTGCCCCGGCTCCCCCGGGTGACGAGGGTGTGCCCGCACCTCGCGGGACGCCTCGTACCGCTCCGTCTGATCGCCCGCCTTCTCCGCCTCGGCGAGTCGTCGTATGGCTCGTGCGCAGCCGTCGCATCCGTCGACGGGTTCGGCCCAGTACAGCCACGCGTCCAGGCTCGCCGAGGGCTGTACGGCCCACATCAGCGCTCACCGCCGACGGGGGTGCCGTACATCTCGGCGCGCCGGAGTTCGGGTTCGGTGGGCGGACGAAGGCGGTGCGGTGCGACGGCCCATTCCCGGCCGCCACCGGGGGGCCGCAGAAACACCGACCCGGCGTGCCGGCTGACGATTTCCCCGACCCGCCCCGTGTCCACGTCGACCGCATACCGTCCACGCTTCATATCGCTTACCTCCGTGCTGCGCTCCGCCCCTCGTTCGGGGCGGATTTCCCTGGCAACGCTCAACTTGCCTGCCAGGTCGCTAGGTTGGGAGTGGTCAGGGCTCTAAGAGCACGAATTAGAGAGGAGTGATGGCCCCGTGACGAACCCACGACCGGAGCCAGAACTCTCCCCAGCGTGGTTTCTGGGGCAGGAAGTCCTCCGGCTGCGCCGTGCCCTGGGCTGGCCGCAGGCCAAGCTGGCGGACAAGGCGCACATGGCCGTGTCCCGGATCGGGCAGATCGAGAACGCCACGATTCCGGCGACGCTCGACAACGCCAAGGACCTCGATGCGGCGCTGGGGACGGACGGGATCCTGGAACGCCTGATGATCCTGGTGGACAACCCGCCCGCCATTCCGGACTGGCTCGCCCTGTTCATCGGGTTCGAGGGTCGGGCCGTGAGCATCAGCGAGTACCAACCGATGGCCGTACCCGGGCTACTGCAGACCGAGGCCTACGCCCGAGAGCTGTTGACCATGGGGCGACTGGGCCGTATAGGGCATGCCGACGCCATCGACATTCAGCTTGCAGCACGCCTGAGGCGTCAGGAGATCATCAACAGAACACAGCCACCCGCACTGTGGTTCATCGTCGAGGAGTCTCTGCTCCGTCGTCCCGTCGGTGGCCCCCTCGTCATGGCGGCTCAGTTGGGACACATGGTCACCATGTCCGAGCACCCGGCCGTGAACCTTCAGGTACTTCCTGAAGCGATCGGCGCACACCCCGCCCTGGGCGGCGCGCTCACGGTCCTTGCGCTTCCGGAAAGGGCCAACGTCGCTTATCTGGAAGGTTCCTCCAGTGGTCAACTCTTCGAGGAAGCACCAGCCGTGGCCCGCTATGGACTGATCTACGATCACCTCCAAGCGCACGCTCTCACGCCCCGTGAGTCGGTCGCCCTGCTTCGACTCGCACAGGAGGACATGATCGAGATGAGCAAAACACACCCGCAACACGACTTGGCCGGGGCCGACTTCCGCAAGTCGACGCGCAGCAATACCGAAGGACAATGCGTCGAGGTAGCCCTGAACCTTGCTGCCGTGGTTCCAGTGCGTGACTCGAAGTTCTCCATGGAACAAAGCCCCACCCTGACCACCACTCCCGCCGCCTGGGCGGCCTTCGTCGCGGGGCTGAAGGGCTAGCCGGGCTCACGGTCCAGCGGGGCACACCCGGGATCGGCCGGGCGTGGTAGGCATGACCCCCATGACCGCCATGCCCCCCGCGACCACCAACTCCCTCACCGACGTGCCCGGGTTCCGGGTCGGGCACGCGGCCGTACCCGGGCCCGGCGCGCTGAGCGGGACCACCGTCGTGCTCGCTCCGCCCGGCGGCGCGGTCGCCGGCGTCGCGGTGCGCGGGGGCGGGCCCGGCACGCGCGAGACCGACGCGCTCGATCCGAAGAACGTCGTCGAGCGCATCGACGCCGTCGTCCTGACCGGCGGCAGCGCGTTCGGGCTCGACGCGGCCGGCGGGGTCATGGCCTGGCTTGAGGAGCAGGGGCGCGGGGTGCGGGTGGGGCCCGAGCCGCACCAGGTCGTGCCGGTCGTGCCCGCGGCCTGCGTGTTCGATCTGGGGCGGGGTGGTGCGTGGCGGGCACGGCCCGATGCCTCGGTGGGGCGGGCCGCGGCGGAGGCGGCCGGGACCGAGGTCGCCGAGGGGAACGTGGGGGCCGGGACCGGCGCCGTGGTCGGCGGGGTCAAGGGCGGGGTCGGCACCGCGAGCGTCCGGCTCGCCTCGGGGGCCACGGTCGCGGCGCTCGCCGTGGTCAACGCCGTCGGCTCGCCGGTCGATCCGCACACCGGGGTGCTGTACGGGGAGTACGGGGCGGGACCCCTGCGCATCCCCGCCGCCGATGTGCACGCGGCGGCGCAGGAGCGGATCGCCCGCTCCCGCGAGCGCATGGGGCTTCCGCCGCTCAACACCACGCTCGCCGTCGTCGCCACCGACGCGCCGCTCAGCCGGCCACAGGCGCTGAAGCTCGCCGAGACCTCGCACGACGGCCTGGCCCGCGCGATCCGTCCCGTCCACCTGATGCACGACGGGGACACCGTGTTCGCCCTGGCGAGCGGCGCACACGGCTCCCCCGGGAACGGGCCGTTGAGCCCCGAGGAGCTGAACGAGGTGCTGGCCGCGGGGGCGGACGTCGTGGCGCGTGCGATCGTGCGGGGCGTGCGCGCGGCCGAGAGCATCGATGGACGCGAAGGTCCCGGGGGGACATTCCCCTCTTATAGGGATCTGTACGGGAGTTGAGGCCCGAAGACCGGCGAATGTGACCGCCGTCACATTCGGCTCTCGCAACCGCTGCGCCCATTTGGGTGCTCTATGCCCGTACTGGATTCAATTCGCAGTACATCACGCAGACATGGAGCAGCCCGTGACACCGCCGGCGTCGGACAACGCAGCGCAGCCTCAGCAGTTCAGCACCCCGCGCACCGCGCGTCCGCATGCCCGGCGTCGTGTCCGGCTGATCGCCGGTGCGGCCGGCCTGCTCGTCGGCGCGCTCGCGCTGACCGCCTGCGGCGGCGACGCCAAGGCGAGCGACGACGGCGCCAAGAACGGCAAGGGCTCGGACGCCGCGGCCGCCAAGGACGCCTCCACGCTGAAGATCACCATCTCGGCGAAGGACGGCTCCACCAACGCCTCCATCAACGACGTCGCCGTCACGGCGGACGGCGGCAAGCTCTCCGACGTGACGATGACCGAGGCGCAGGGCGGCAAGGCCGTGGCCGGCACGCTCGCCGCCGACGGGCTCTCCTGGAAGCCGACCGGCAAGGTCGAGCGCGGCACCCAGTACAAGATCACGGCGAACGGCAAGGACGACAAGGGCCGGCCCGCGACGGAGAACTCGCAGTTCACCACCGTCTCGGCCAAGGACAGCTTCATCGGCACCTACACCCCCGACGACGGCTCCACGGTCGGCGTCGGCATGCCGGTGTCCTTCACCTTCAACAAGGCGATCACCAACAAGAAGGACGTCCTCTCCCACATCACGGTCACCAGCAGCAGCGGCCAGCAGGTCGTCGGGCACTGGTTCAACTCCCAGCGCCTGGACTTCCGGCCCGAGGAGTACTGGAAGGCCGGGTCCAAGGTGACGATGAAGATCGACCTGGACAAGGTCGAGGGCGCCAAGGGCATCTACGGCGTACAGAAGAAGGACGTCACCTTCACCATCGGCCGCAACCAGGTCTCCACCGTCGACGTGAAGACGCAGAAGATGACCGTCCAGCAGGACGGCCAGACCGTCAAGACGATCCCCGTCTCCACCGGCAGCGCCGCGCACCCCACGTACAACGGACAGATGGTGATCTCCGAGAAGTTCACGCAGACCCGGATGAACGGCGACAGCGTGGGCTTCGGCGGCGAGTACGACATCAAGGACGTGCCGCACGCGATGCGCCTGTCCACCTCCGGCACCTTCATCCACGGCAACTACTGGGGTGACCCCTCGGTGTTCGGCAACGAGGGCACCAGCCACGGCTGCGTCGGCATGCGGGACGTGAAGGGTGCCTCCGGTGACACCACGGCCAAGTGGATGTTCGACCACAGCCTCGTCGGCGACGTCGTCATCGTGAAGGGCTCGCCCGACAAGACCATCGCCCCGGACAACGGCCTCAACGGCTGGAACCTGTCGTGGGCGCAGTGGACGGCGGACAGCGCCAGCTGACCCGCTCCACCAACTCCCCTTCCACAGACGGAAGTTCACCGGCCGGTAACCCAAACATGGGGTGCCGGCCGGAAAAGTTTCGGCCATGCCCACTGCGCGATCGGCCCTCAGGGGCTACGTTGAGCACCTTCTACGTGACCAACAGCGACGGCCAGGAGAAGCCTTGGTGCTCCATGTGCCCCACCCGCTCGACGGCGAGCGCGGCCCCGGCGACGAATCGGCCCAGGAACAGCTGGCCGCACTGCTCGGGCGGGCCCTGAACTCCTTCGACCTGCCGGACGAGCTCGTCGAGCGCCTCGACTCCGCGATGGCGCACACCACTTCGCTCCACTCGTCCCTGCACACCTCGACGGCGGCCCCGGAAGGCCACCGCCTGAGCCGCGAGAC
The DNA here is from genome assembly GCF_036014195.1 of Streptomyces sp. NBC_00442. Taxonomy (NCBI): domain Bacteria; kingdom Bacillati; phylum Actinomycetota; class Actinomycetes; order Kitasatosporales; family Streptomycetaceae; genus Streptomyces; species Streptomyces sp. NBC_00442. The sequence continues at coordinate 4,428,525 of NZ_CP107918.1, read as the reverse complement.
CTACCGGCACTGCTACCTGCTCGTCGACGGCACCACCGTCACCCTGTGGGAGGTGGCCCACCACGACGGCCGCGCCTACACGCACGAGGTGTATTCGGCCGAGGAAGAGGCCCGCATCGCCGCCGCCCGGCTGCGCCGCAAGCACCTCGCGGCGGACGCGCCGCCCGGCATGGACGACGAATGCGCCGATCTCCAGGGCCTCGACGACTGCTGGGAGGCCGGGCTCGGCCCCGACGCCCTCGCGGGCCACGGGCGCCCCACCTCGGGCACGGGGCTCCTCCACCCGTACGCACCCGACAACTCCGCCGACCACGCGCGGCGGTTGCTGCGCCGGGCCGAGAACCGGGACCGGCCCGGCCGTCGCACCGCGCTGCGGCTGCGGGCGGCGCACGCGCACTGGATCAGCCAGGCCTTCGGCAGCCACTGCCGCTCGGCCGGCCACGACGCGGCGTTCACGCTGTACGAGCACGCGTTCCTGCTGCTCGACGGCAGCGAGCTGAGCCTGTGGGAAGTCGAGCACACGGCGACGCCGGACGGCCGTCACATGTGCGAGGTGTACGGCAGCGAGCAGGCGGCCAGAACCGCCATGGAGCGCCGTGCACGCGTGAGTTGACGGCACGCGCACCCGCCTCGCCCGTCTGCGGTCAGGAGCGGCGCGGGTCCAGCTGACGCATCAGGCCCACGAAGGCGGCCCGCTCGGCCTCGGTGAGGGCCACCGTTTCCTCGGCGGGCGGCCCGGCCTGCCGGCCCACCGCCCGCAGCGGGCGCATCGCCCGCCACTCCGCCCGGTCGGCGCGCTCCCGGCGCAGCACGCGAACCAGTCCGACGACCCAGGCGACACTCGCCGCAGCGAGGACGGAGAGGCCTATCTGCTGAATGATCGTGATGTTCTGAGCCACGCGCCCAGTAGACAACACCGCCGGGCCTTACGGCAGGGGGTGCCGGGACTTTGGTCCCCAAGTGGTACATGTCACGTCATGACAGGCGATGACGCCCGGCACCGGCGGTACCGGGGCGACGGCGCTCGGACGCCCCGCCGACCTGCCGGTACGCTCCCTGGCATGAGTCCCTGGCCGCCGGAACTGGATCCGCTGCCCGAGCCCGAGCCCGTGTTCACTCCGGAGATCACCGAGGCGGACTGCCGCAAGTGCGGCACCCGCGTGGCGGGGCTCGACGGGCGTTACGCGTGCGGCGTGTGCGGGTGGACCAACGACTGGTCGGAGGGGCATCGCCCCCTGCCGAGCGGCGAGGACGACCCCGACTACCCGGGGCCCGAGGGGCCCGGCAATCGTCTGACGCGCTGAAGCCCCTGAGGGCCCCGAAGCCCCTTGGGAGCTTCCCGGGTCAGGGGTCAGGAGGCGGGCGCCCGCAGCGGGCGGTCCACGGGGACGGCTTCCGTGACCGTGACCGACGCCGGGGCGAGGTCGGCCGGGGCGGGCATCACACTGCCGGGGAGGCGGACCGCGGCCGCGCCGTGGGCGACGGCCGCGGCCAGGGCCCGGGGGCCCTCGCCGCCCGCCGTGAGGAACCCGGCGAGCGAGGCGTCGCCCGCGCCGACAGTGCTGCGTACGGCGTCGACGGCCGCGCAGGCGAAATAGGTGCCCGACGCGGTGACGAGCAGCTGGCCGTCCACGCCGAGGCTCGCGAGCACGGCGCCCGCACCCGACTCCCGCATGTCCTGGGCCGCTTGGACGGCGTCGCCGACGGTGGCGAGCGGGCGGCCGACGGCGCGGGCGAGTTCCTCCGCGTTGGGCTTGACCACGTCGGGGCGTTCGCGCAGCGCGGCGACGAGACAGGGCCCCGAGGTGTCGAGGGCGACCCGGGCTCCGGCCGCGCGGGCGCGGGCGACGAGGTCGGCGTACCACGGGGGCCCGAGGCCCGGCGGCAGGCTGCCGCAGCAGGCGATCCAGTCGGCGCGCGCGGAGTGCTCGCGGACCGTGGCGAGCAGCAACTCGCTTTCCCCCGCGCTCAGTTCGGGGCCCGGGGCGTTGATCTTCGTCAGGGAGCCGTCGGGTTCGACGACCGCGATGTTGGACCGGGTGCGCCCGGCCACGGGCACGACGGCGACCTCGATCCCTTCGGCGGCGAGCAGCTCGGCGACGAGCGCGCCGGGGGCCCCGCCGAGCGGCAGCACGGCGAGCGTGCGGTGCCCGGCGGCGGCGACGGCGCGCGAGACGTTGACGCCCTTGCCGCCCGGGTCGACGCGCTCGCCGGTGGCGCGCAGCACCGCACCCCGGCGCAGGCCCGGGACCTCATAGGTGCGGTCGAGGCTGGGGTTGGGGGTGACGGTCAGGATGTTCATACGGTGACCACGGACGTGCCGGCGGCCTCGATGACGGCGACGTCCTCGGGGGCGAGCCCGCGGTCGGTGATCAGGACGTGCACGTCGGCCATGTCCGCGAAGCGGGCGAAGTGTTCCTGCCCGTGCTTGGTGGAATCGGCGAGCAGGACGACGCGGCGGGCGGCGCCGATCGCGGCGCGCTTGACGGCGGACTCGGCGAGGTCGGGGGTGGTGAGGCCGTGGGCTGCGCAGAAGCCGTTGGCGCCGAGGAAGATGACGTCGGCGCGGATCTCTCCGTATGCGCGCAGCGCCCAGGCGTCCACGGCGGCCCGGGTGCGGTGGCGGATCCGGCCGCCGACGAGGTGGAGGTCGATGGCGGGGTGGTCGGCGAGCCGGGCCGCGACGGGCAGGGCATGGGTGACGAGGGTGAGACCGCTCTCCAGGGGCAGCTCGGCGGCGAACCGGGCGATGGTCGATCCGGCGTCGAGGATGACGCTGCCTTCGGTGGGGAGTTCGGCGAGGGCGGCGCGGGCGATGCGGTGCTTCTCGTCGGCGGCGGTGGACTCCCGCTCGGCGAGGTCGGGTTCGAAGTCGAGCCGCCCGGCCGGGATGGCGCCGCCGTGCACCCGGCGGACAAGCCCTGCCCGGTCGAGTGCCTTCAGGTCACGCCGTACGGTCTCGGCGGTGACCTGGAAGGTCTCGGCGAGCGAGAGCACGTCCACGCGCCCGCTCTCCCGCGCGATCCGTAGGATCTCCTGCTGCCGCTCCGGTGCGTACACGTTTGATTACGTCCGTTCCCTGCCCGAACTTGTGGTTGCTCAGCCAGGTTACGACCGTGAGCTCGTTCCGTACGTCGATCGGTGGACCCCGCGGGCACAAACGGGCTTCGGCCGTGGTGATCTTTCCCACGGCGCGGACACACGGGCGAGCCGCCCCCGCCGAGACGGGGGCGGCTCGCCCGGCTTCAGCCGACCGGCTGCGCCTCCTTGGTCAGGTCCAGCGGCTCGGGCTCCTCCACCGCGCCCTCGACGTGCTGCTTGGGGCGGGCCGGCAGCGCGAACATCACCAGGAAGATCACCGCGAGGACTCCGGCGACGTACCAGAGCGAGTGCTGGAACCCGTCGACGAACGCCTGGTTCAGGCGCGGCGGCGCGAGACCATCGTTGATGGAGCCGAAGAAGACGACGGAGACCAGGCCGAGGCCGAGCGCGTTGCCCATCTGCTGCACGGTGTTGATGAGCCCGGACGCGGACCCCGAGTGTTCCTTGGGGACCTCCGAGAGCACCGCGTCGGTGATCGGGGCGACGATGAGGCCCATGCCGAGACCCATCACGACCAGCGGGAGCGCCATCTGCCAGGGGGCGATGGCCAGGCCGTAGTGGCCGGCCTCCCAGATGTAGATCAGCAGGCCGGCCGCCATCGTGAGGGCGCCCGCCTGGAGGACCTTGCGGCCGAAGCGGGGGACGAGCTTCTGCACCGACAGGCCGGCCGCCACCGAGACCGCGATGGAGAACGGCACGCCCGTCAGGCCGGCGCGCAGGGCGCTCCAGCCGAGGCCCATCTGCATGTAGAGCGTCCACACCAGGAAGAAGATGCCGAGCGCTACGCCGAACGTGGCCTGCACGGCGATGCCCGCGGCGAAGCTCTTCACCTTGAACAGCGACAGCTCGATGAGCGGCGAGCCGTCCCGGGCCGCCTTCATCCGCTCGTACGCCACGAGACCTGCGAAGACCACGACGCTGCCGGCCATCGAGAGGTAGCCCCACAGCGGCCAGCCGAGCTCGCGGCCGCGGGTCAGCGGGTAGAGCAGCATGAGCAGGCCGAGCGTCACCAGGACGACACCGACGAGGTCGAGCCTGAGGGCCCGGGGCGCCTTGGACTCGCGGATGAACTTGGTGCCGAGGATCAGGCCCGCGACGCCGACCGGCAGGTTGATCAGGAAGATCGGGCGCCATTCGAGGCCGAAGAGGTTCCACTCGGTGAGCAGGGCGCCGAGCAGCGGACCGGCGACCGCGCCGAGGCCGACGACCGCGCCGAACAGGCCGAACACCTTGCCGCGCTCGTGCGCGGGGAAGGTGGCGTGGACGATCGAGAGGACCTGCGGCACCATCATGGCGGCCATCGCGCCCTGAAGGATGCGCGAGGCGACGAGCATCTCGGGACTGGCGGCGAAGCCGCACAGCGCGGAGGCCAGCGTGAAGCCGCCGATGCCGAGCAGGAACAGCTTCTTGCGGCCGTGGATGTCGCCGAGGCGGCCGCCGGTGATCAGGCCCGCGGCGAACGCGAGCGCGTAGCCGGCGGTTATCCACTGGATCGAGGAGAAGCTCGCCCCGGTGTCCTTCTGGATGGACGGGATGGCGATGTTGACGATCGTGACGTCGACCAGGTCCATGAAGGCCGCGGTCATCACGATGGCCAGGGCGAACCACCGGCGGCGGTCGGCTGCGGCGCTCGCCGCGGCCTCTGGGGTACTGCTGGTCGTGGTGGAAGTCATGAGAGGAAACTAGACGCCGTATAGGTCAAGGTGTGTCCTCATTGACCGGGCATCCTGGACGGCATGACGGACACCCCGGCACGGCTGCTGCAACTGCTGTCCCTGCTCCAGACTCCGCGCGAGTGGCCCGGCGGCGAGCTCGCCGACCGGCTCGGGGTCTCCCGACGCACGGTGCGGCGCGACATCGACCGGCTGCGCGAGCTCGGCTATCCCGTGCAGGCGGCGCGCGGCGCCGACGGCGGGTACCGGCTCGTCGCGGGCAAGGCGATGCCGCCGCTGGTCCTGGACGACGAGGAGGCGGTGGCGATCGCCGTCGGCCTGCGGGCGGGCGCGGGCCATGCGGTGGACGGCGTGGAGGAGGCCTCGGTGCGGGCCCTGGCCAAGCTGGAGCAGGTGCTGCCCTCGCGCCTGCGCCGCCGTGTCGCGAACCTCCAGGCGGCCACGATGCCGCTGTCCGGCGCCTGGCGCGGCGACGGCGCCACCGTGGATCCGCGCACCCTGACCACCCTGGCCTCCGCCGTCACCGGCGAGGAGCGGCTGCGGTTCGGCTACGTCTCCGGCGACGGCACCGCCAGCAAGCGCCTGGCCGAGCCGTACCGCCTGGTCTCCACGGGGCGCCGGTGGTACCTGGTGGCGTACGACGTGGAGCGCGGCGACTGGCGCACGTTCCGGGTCGACCGGATCACCGAGCCGTTCGCGACCGGGGCGCGGTTCGCGCCGCGCGAGCTGCCCGAGGCGAACGCGGCGGAGTTCGTACGGGCCTCGATGAACCGGCTCCGGCCCGCTCAGCCCGTCCTGGAGATCGACGTCACCTTCGAGGCCCCGGCCGACTTCGTGACGGCCCGCCTGCCCGCATCCCTGGGCGCGCCCGAGCCGCTGGACGCGGGGCGCTGCCGGCTGCGCACCACGTGCACCGACTCCCTGGAGTGGGTGGCGCTGCGGCTCGCCCTGGCGGACTGCGAGTTCACCGTCGACGGGCCGCCGGCGATGACCACGTATCTGCACGACTTGGGCGAGCGCCTGATCCGGGCGACCCCGACTGCGCCGGACGAGTGAGCCCGGCAGAACCGGGGCGCCCGGGGGCGACCGGGACGGACCCCGGACATCGCGCGGGAGCGGGCCCGCGAAAGGCGGGAGCGGGCCCGGAAAAGGGAGGGGCCCCGACACCAGGGGGGGAAGGTGCCGGGGCCGGGAGCCCCAGCACCAGGGGGGGGAGGGTGCCGGAGCTCGTCTTGGGGGGCGGGGCCTAGGCCGCCGCGTCGAAACCCGTGTCTCGAGCCATCTTCTTCAGTTCGAGCAGGGCATGCTTCTCGATCTGCCGGATCCGTTCACGGGTCAGCCCGTGTTCCTTACCGACTTCTGTCAGCGTACGCTCCCGGCCGTCGTCAATGCCGTAACGCATCTTGATGATCGAGGCGGTTCGCTGGTCGAGCTTGCCGATCAGGTCGTCCAGCTCCTCGCTGCGCAGCAGTGTGAGCACCGACTGCTCGGGCGAGATCGCGGAGGTGTCTTCGAGCAGGTCGCCGAACTGGGTCTCGCCCTGGTCGTCGACCGGCATGTTCAGGGAGACCGGGTCACGCGCCCAGTCGAGCACGTCACCGACACGCGCGGGCGTGGAGCCCAGCTCCGCGGCGATCTCCGTGTGCTCGGGGTCCCGGCCGTTCTCCCGGTTGAACTCGCGCTGGATCCGGCGGATGCGGCCCAGCTCCTCCACGAGGTGCACGGGCAGGCGGATGGTGCGGGACTGGTCGGCGATGGAGCGGGTGATGGCCTGGCGGATCCACCAGGTCGCGTACGTGGAGAACTTGAATCCCTTGGCGTAGTCGAACTTCTCGACCGCGCGCACCAGGCCGGCGTTGCCCTCCTGGATGAGGTCGAGCAGCGGGAGACCGGCCCTCGGGTAGCGGCGGGCCACGGCTACGACGAGGCGGAGGTTGGATCGGATGAACAGGTCCTTGGCACGCTCGCCGGCGGCGTACAACGCCTCCAGCTCCTCGCGCGAGGCTCCTGCCGCCTTGCTCTCCACCTCCCCGTCGAGGATCTGGCGTGCGTACACACCGGCCTCGATGGTCTGGGAGAGCTCGACCTCCTTGGCGGCATCGAGCAGCGGCGTACGCGCGATTTCGTCGAGGTACATACCGACCAGGTCGCGGTCGGCGATCTCACCGCTGACTGCGCGGACCCTGCTTCCCGACTCTGAACCGCCGGTGGCGGACTGTCGGCGGGCGACGGCGCGGGTTGCCATGCGTGCTCCCTTACTGAGTGGTCGCGACACCCTCCCGGGTGCCCTGCATCCGATGGAAACAACGGCTGGAATCCGGACAGAATTCCCGACCCGCCCATCGATTTTCGTGATCATGCAGTATCCTGTCGCGCCACGAGCGGGGCACAGGTGCCGCAGGGACGCACAGAGGTGCAGGTCAGAGCCGGTACGGAGGCCATTCGGGTGCCCGCCCGGGTCCTTTACAAGCTCTTCACCCGTGAGACCGCCATCACATGCGCCACAGCCGCCTTCACCGGGCCGAAGCCGCCCACCGCCGCACCGCCACCCCTGAAGACGGCTCGCCCCGCCTTCCGGTTGCTTGCGATGCCCGATTTGTCGGACGCGACCCGCGCCCGGCACCCCGCCCCCGCCTCAGCCGTACTGCACCGACCGCTTCGCGAGCCCCATCCAGAACCCGTCGATGACGCTGCGCGCCCCGCCCGGCTCGCCCTCGCTCGCGCCCATCGTCACGAACAGCGGGGCGAAGTGCTCGGTGCGGGGGTGGGCGAGGCGCCCGGCCGGGGCCTTGTGCTCGAAGTCGAGCAGGGCGTCCACATCGGCGGCGGCGAGCGCCCGCGCGCCCCAGTCGTCGAACTCGGCCGACCAGCTGGGCACTTGGCCGCCGGGGTGGCGCAGCGCGGCCAGGTTGTGCGTGAAGAAGCCGCTGCCGACGATCAGTACGCCCTCGTCGCGCAGCGGCGCGAGCGTGCGGCCGATGTCGTAGAGCTTGCGGGGGTCGAGGGTCGGCAGGGAGATCTGCAACACCGGGATGTCGGCGTCGGGGAACATCTCCACCAGCGGCACGTACGCGCCGTGGTCGAGCCCGCGGTCCGGGATGTCCTGCACGGGCATGCCGGGCGCGCGCACCAACTTCCGCACGGAGTCGGCGAGCCGGGGCGCGCCGGGCGCCGCGTAGCCCACGCGGTAGTAGTGCTCGGGGAAGCCCCAGAAGTCGTACACGAGCGGGACCGTCTCGGTGGCGCCGAGTGCGAGCGGGGCCTCCTCCCAGTGCGCGGAGACCATGAGGATCGACGTGGGCCGGGGCAGGTCCGCCGACCACGCGGCCAGCTCGGCGGGCCACAGCGGGTCGTCCGCGAGCGGCGGGGCGCCGTGGGAGAGGTACAGGGCGGGCATGCGCTCGGGGCGGGCGACGGTCATGGCGGACTCTCCGGCTCGTTCACGGGCCGGCCGGGCGGGTCTGACGGCCGGCTGTTGCTTGAAATCTCAAGCAAGCTTCTGAGGTCAGCCTAACTCCAGCTAGTTCAACTTTCAAGAAGTGTCCGTACAGTAGATGTATGACCTCGGCACCTAACTGGCTCAGCGACGAGGAGCAGCGCATCTGGCGCGCCTACCTCCACGCCACCCGGCTCTTCGAAGACCACCTCGACCGGCAGCTCCAGCGCGACGCCGGGATGCCGCACGTCTATTACGGGCTGCTCGTCCAGCTCTCGCAGGCGCCACGGCGGCGGCTGCGGATGACCGAGCTGGCCAAGAACGCCAAGATCACCCGTTCTCGCCTCTCGCACGCCGTGGCGCGCCTGGAGAAGAACGGGTGGATCCGGCGCGAGGACTGCCCCTCGGACAAGCGGGGCCAGCTCGCGATCCTCACCGACGCCGGCTACGAGGTGCTGGAGCGGACCGCACCCGGGCACGTGGCCGCGGTGCGGCAGGCGATGTTCGACCGGCTCTCCCCCGCCCAGGTGGACCAGCTCGGCGAGATCATGCGGGTGATGGCGCAGGGGCTCCAGCCCGCCGACGCCAAAGCGGACCTGCCCTGGCTCCGCTGAGATCAGCGGAGCCAGGGCAGGTCGTCGCGTCCGGGGTGCTACCGGGTCGGTCCGGTGCGGCGCCGGCGGGTCAGTGCGCGACCACCGGGATGCGCACCTCGTCCTCGACGTCCTCGCCGGAGTTCGATCCCGCGACCGAACTCCCGCCGGGGCGCCCGGTGTTGATGAGCGTGACGGCGATGACGGCGGCGGCCGTCAGGATGCCGACGGCCCACCAGATGGCGGAGGTGAAGCCGTGCACCATGGCCTGGAGCTTCAGGAGCTCGGGGTTGGTGGCGCCGAGGGCCATGTGGCCCGTGACGTAGGCCGTGGTCGCCGAGGCGGCGATGGTGTTGAGCAGGGCGGTGCCGATCGCGCCGCCGACCTGCTGCGAGGTGTTGACCATCGCGGAGGCGACACCCGCGTCACGCGGCTCGACTCCGATGGTGGCGAGCGACATGGCGGGCATGAAGGCGGTGCCCATGCCGAGGCCGAGCAGGATCTGGCCGGGCAGGATCACCGCGGCGTACGAGGTGTCGATGTCGAGCTGGGTCAGCAGCAGCATGCCGACAGCCGCGGTCAGGAAGCCGGGGCCCATCAGCAGGCGCGGCGGGACCCGGGTCATCAGGCGGGCGCCGATCTGGGTGGAGCCGGTGATCATGCCCGCGATCATGGGCAGGAACGCGAAGCCCGTCTTGACCGGCGAGAAGCCCTTCACGACCTGGAGGTAGTAGGTGAGGAAGAGGAAGAGGCCGAACATCGCGATGATCGCGAGGCCGAGCGAGAGGTAGACGCCACCGCGGTTGCGGTTGGTGACGACGCGCAGGGGCAGCAGCGGGTGCCGCACCTTGGCCTCGATGGTGACGAACGCGGTGAGCAGCACGGCCGAGGCGACGAACATGGTGATGGTCAGCGCGTCGGACCAGCCGGCCGACTCGGCGCGGGTGAAGCCGTAGACGAGGGCGACGAGACCGGTGGTGGACAGGACCACGCCGGGGACGTCGAGCGGCGAGCGGTTGCGGGTGCCGGCCGGCTCACGGATGACGAGGTAGGCGCCGAGCGCGGCCACGATCGCGAACGGGATGTTGACGAAGAAGGTCCAACGCCAGTTCAGGTACTCGGTGAGGAAGCCGCCGAGGATGAGGCCCACCGCGCCACCGCCACCGGCGATCGCACCGTAGATGCCGAACGCCTTGGCGCGCTCCTTGGCGTCGGTGAACATGACCGCGAGCAGCGAGAGCGCGGCCGGCGCGAGCAGCGCGCCGAAGGCGCCCTGGAGCGCGCGCGAGCCGAGCAGCATCGCCTCGCCGGTGGCGGCGCCACCGAGCGCGGAGGCCGCGGCGAAGCCGAGCAGGCCGACGACGAAGGTGCGCTTGCGGCCCCACAGGTCGGCGATGCGCCCGCCGAACAGGAGCAGACCGCCGAAGGCGAGCGCGTAGGCCGTGATGACCCACTGCTTGTTGGCGTCACTGATGTGCAGCGCGTGCTGCGCGGAGGGCAGCGCGATGTTCACGATCGTCGCGTCGAGCACGACCATCAGCTGGGCCAGGGCTATGAAGGCGAGCGCCTTCCAGCGACTGGGATCCGGGACGAGGGAGAACTGGTCCGGCTTGTCCAGACCGACTGTTTTTGACATGGGGGTAGCCACCTTGGGACGCGGATTACCGAGAAAAGTGTTGTAACTGCGCTTCAACTACGTGAGATGGACGGGGAGTTGAGGAAAGAAGTCGATCAACTCTTCCGCAGGTCGTCGAGGGTCGCCGCACTGCCGGGCAGCTCGGACCGCGCCGGGGCCTGAAGCCCGTCGAGGAACAGTTGCAGATGGCGGTGGACGAATTGGTCGATGTTGGGGCAGGGCGTGCCCGGCAGCGGCCGGGTCAGCTGGGAGAGGGCGACCATGAGGTCACCCACGGCGACATCGGTGCGGAGCAGGCCCGCGGCGCGGGCCCGCGCCATGAGCCCCTCGACGTCGCGCTCCAGGCGTGCGCGGGCCGCGTTCAGCTCGGCGCGGTCCTGGTCGAAGGTGTCGGAGAGCATCGGGCAGAGGGCCCCGATCCGCTCGTCGGCCGCGGCGTGCACGAAGCGGCGCAGCGCGTCGAAGGGGTCGGCGGCCTCGACCGCGGCCGCCTCGGCCCGGTCCGAGACGCGGTCCATCACCGAGAGCACCACGCTGGTGATGAGCTCGGTGCGGTCGGCGAAGTGACGGTAGATCGTGGCGTTGCCGACGCCGGCCCTGCGGGCGACCTCGTCCAGCGGCACCTCGGCGCCGAACTCGACGAACATCTCCCGTGCGGCGGCGATGATCCGCTCCCGGTTGCGCAGGGCGTCGGCCCGCGGACGCGGGGCGCGGCGCGGTTCCGCGGCGACGGGTGCGGCGGCAGTCTGCACGGCTCTGCTCCTTCTTCGTAGAACGTGTCTGGCTTCGTAGAACGTGCGGCCTCGTAGAACGTCCGGTTTCACAGAACGTCCGGTTTCGTGGAACGACCGGCTTCGTAGAACGACCGGCTTCGTAGAACGACCGGCTTCGTAGAACGACTGGCCCAAGCGGGGAAGCACTCCCCGTTTAGCGGGGACACGAGGTCAAACGGGGAAACCGTCCCCGTTTATTTCCCGCGCCGAATGTGACCTGCGCCACGCCCTCCTCGCGGGATGGCATGTCCGCAAAAACCCACATTCGGGCCACCCAGCGCGCGCCCCCATCCCGCCCGACACAGGGTGATCAGACGAGCGCAGCCAGGAACCGGCCTGCTGTCGCGGACCCGAAGGCGAGCGCGCGCATGCAGGATGCCAGCCAGTCCCGCCCGTGCGGGGCGCCCCGACGCCGGATACGCTCCAGGCGCCGGACCACCTTCTTCGGCGCCGCCCTCGCCTCGGTCGCGCTCGCCGCGCTGACCACCGGTTCGACCACGCTGACCATCGCGACCCGCGCCTCCGCCGGACCCGTCGCAGCGCCCGGGGAGTCCCCGCTCGACCCGTGCCGGATCCCGGCCACGCTCGGCGTGCAGATGTCGGAAGGCATGCCGACGCCCCCCGGGTACGCCCACTCCACCGGCATCGTCCGCGCCCTCACGCTGATGATCGACTTCCCCGACGCGCAGGGCAGCGGGACGGCGCTCAGCCGGTACAAGGAGTTCTTCCCACAGACCAGCAACTGGTTCCGCAACGCCTCCTACGGCCGGCTCGACTACCGCCCCGAGGCCCCGATCCCCCAGTGGCTCCGGATGCCCAAGGCGTTCTCGGCGTACGGGATCGACCGCGGCTCCCCCTATGAGCCCGGCTACCACCGGCTGGTCCAGGACATGATCGCGGCGGCGGGCTCGCGGGTGAACTTCTCCAAGTACGACCTGGTGAACGTCCTGGTCACCCCGAACGCGGGGCCCTCCGCCCTCGACACCGTCCTGTCGGTGACGTTCTCCGGCAACGAGGACGCGCCCTACGCCGACGGGGTCCCGCTGTCCAACACCTCGTTCGTCTACAGCCGCCAGGACGACGGCTCCGGCTCGTACTCGCAGACCGGCTACCGGGTGCTGCCGCACGAGAACGGCCACGTCTTCGGGCTGCCCGACCTGTACACCGCACAGGGCGGCGGGGCCGTCGGGCACTGGGACATCATGTCCGAGGACTGGGGCGCCAACAACGACATGCTGGGCTGGCACAAGTGGAAGCTCGGCTGGCTGGACAACAGCCAGGTGTCCTGCGTGACCGGCACGGGCGAGGGCCAGTACGCGCTGACCCCGCTCTCCACCGAGGGCGGCCCCAAGCTGCTCTTCGTGCCGGTCACGAAGGACAGCGGGTACGCGGTCGAGGTCCGCACCCAGACCGGCAACGACGAGGCGGTGTGCAAACCCGGGGTACTGATCTACCGCGTGGACGCCACCATCGACACCGGCCGGGGCCCGGTCACCATCTCCGACAGCGAACCCACCACGGGCGGCTGCACCCGCCGCCCCAACGTCAACGCCGAACTCTCCGACGCCCCCTACACCACAGGCGAAACCTTCACGGACCACACGAGCGGGGTGCGGATCGCGGTGACGGGGGTGGACGGCATGGGCAACTACCACGTGAAGATCACACGCTCCTGACCCCGAGCCCACCCACACGTCCGGGGGCGCAGCGCCGAGGGGAGCAAGGGGCGCAGCCCGCGCGGGGTCCGGGGCACAGCCCCGAAGGGAGCAGGGGCCACAGCCCGCGCGGGGTCCGGGGCACAGCCCCGAAGGGAGCAGGGGCCACAGCCCGCGCGGGGTCCGGGGCACAGCCCCGAAGGGAGCAGGGGCCACAGCCCGCGCGGGGTCCGGGGCACAGCCCCGAAGGGAGCAGGGGCCACAGCCCGCGCGGGGTCCGGGGCACAGCCCCGAAGGGAGCAGGGGCCACAGCCCGCCCGGGGTCCGGGGCGCAGCCCCGAAGGGAGCAGGGGCCACAGCCCGCCCGGGGTCCGGGGCGCAGCCCCGAAGGGTGCAGGGCCACAGCCCGCGCGGGGTCCGGGGCGCAGCCCCGAAGGGTGTCCGGGGCACAGCCCGCCCGGGGTCCGGGGCGCAGCCCCGAAGGGTGCAGGGCCACAGCCCGCGCGGGGTCCGGGGCGCAGCCCCGAAGGGTGCAGGGCCACAGCCCGCGCGGGGTCCGGGGCGCAGCCCCGAAGGGAGCAGGGGCGCAGCCCGCACCCAGGGTCCGGGGCACAGCCCCGAAGGGTGTCCGGGGCGCAGCCCGCGCGGGTCCGGGGCGCAGCCCCGGGATGGCTACCTTCCCGCCCCGCCCCGCCCCGCCCCCGGAGGGTTTCGGGGAGGGGCGGGGTGGGGGATCACCCCTCGCCCAGCTCCTCCCGCAGCTCCCCCTTCACCACCTTCCCCGTCGCGTTCCGCGGCAACACCCCCTCCCGCACCACCACCCGCACCGGCACCTTGAACCCCGCCAGCACCGCCCCCACATGGGCCCGGAGCTCGTCCGGGGACACGTCCGCGCCCGGCCGTACCTGGACCACCGCCGCCACCTCCTCCCCCAGCACCGGATGCGGCACCCCGAGCACCGCCGCGTCCAGGACCGCCGGATGCTCGTGGAGCACCCCTTCGACCTCCACGCAGTACACGTTCTCGCCGCCCCGGATCACCATGTCCTTGATCCGGTCGACGATCCCGACCCGCCCGTCCCGCACCACCGCGAGGTCACCCGTCCTGAACCACCCGTCCTGGAAGGCGAGTCGGGTGGCCTCGGGATCGTTCCAGTACCCCCGTACCAACGACTGGCCGCGCAGCCACAGTTCGCCGATCGCACCCTCGGGGAGCGCCGCACCGTCGGCCCCGGCGATGCGCACCTCCGTCACCGGCGTGGGCCGCCCCGCGCTCTCGGGCCACGCGCGGTACTCCACGCCGAAGTTGGCCAGCACTCCCCCACTCGTCTCGGTCAGCCCGTACCCGTTGCGCGGCTCGATGCGCGAGCCGTACCGCGCGGTGAGCCCGCTCACGAGTCCGGGCGGTGCCGCCGCGCCCCCCGTGTTGAGCGCGGTCAGACTGTCGAGGCCGTCCCCCGACTCCGCTGCCGCCGCGAGGAGTTGGAGCGCGGTCGCCGGCACCCCCGCATAGTGCGTGATCCGGTGTTCGCGGATCAGGGCGAGGGCGCGGCCCGCGTCCCACTTGTGCATCAGGACCAGCGCGCCGCCCGCCGACATCGCCGCGTACACCGACGTGAACGCGGCGACGTGGAAGAACGGAAACGTCATGAGGGTGACCGGGGCGGGCCCCTGCCCCGGCACGACTCCGCGCCCGAGCATCGACATGGCCGCCTGGAAGCGGGGGTTCATGACCGCGCCGGCCTGCGCGAGCTGCGTGGCGACGGCGCCCTTGGGGCGGCCGGTGGTGCCGGAGGTGTAGATGATGGTGGCGTCCGCCTCCGGCAGGACGTCGACGTCGGGCGGCCCGGCGGCCGCGTCGGGCGAGGTCAGCTCGTCGAGGTCGTCCCAGCGCTCGAACCCGTCGGGCAGCTCGCCCGCGTGCTGGAAGACCATGCCGCGCACGCCCCGCGCACCGGCCCAGCCGGCCACTCGTCCGAGGCGCTCACCGTCGACGAACAGCACCCCCGGGTCGCAGTCGTCGAGGGCGTACGCGACCTCCTCTCCGGTCCACCACGCGTTCAGCGGAACCGCCACCAGACCCGCCAACTGGACGGCCCAGAAAGCGATGTGCCACTCGGGGTGATTGCGCAGGGCGATCGCGGCACGGTCGCCGGGACGCAGTCCGTACACGCCGGTGAGGCGGCGGGCCAGCGCGCACGACGCGGCGAAGAACTCTGCGTAGGAGTACGTGCGCGTCTCGCCGATCAGGAACGGCCGGTCCCCGAAGGCCCAGACCGTCTCGGCGAACTCCCGCAGGGTGCGCGGCCCGGTGGCGTATTCGAGGGTGCCCGCCTCGCCCCGTACGACGGCGAAGGGCGCACCCGGTGCGGTGAGCAGCTCCTCGGCGCGGCGGGACTCGATGTGCGCCGCGTCCGCCCGCACCGCGTCCGGCCCCGCTCCACCCGGCCCCGCTCCACCCGCCCGCGCGTCACCGCCCCGCGCACCCGTCGCCCCTGTTGCCCCGGTCGCCCCTGTCGTCACCACGGGAAGCCCTCCTAAGCGCCTGCTCAGTCCCAGTGGTGCCCGACGCTATGCCGCTCCCCCACGGCGGTCAAGGTCGGTGTAGAACACAACGGACTGGGTAGCCGGGCGGGGCCGGGATCCGCCCGTGCGCGACCATGAGCCGATGACTGCCTTCTACCACGTGTGTTTCGCCGTGCCGGACATCGAGCGGGCCATGGACGACCTCGGACGGTCCGTGGGCGCCGAGTGGAGCGCCCCGGCGGCCGACCGGATCGGCGAGTGGGACTTCCGCATCGCCTTCACCCGCGGCGGCCCCCCGTTCATCGAGCTGATCGAGGGGCCCGCAGGCAGCCCCTGGGACGCCTCGCAAGGGGCCCGGTTCGACCATCTGGGCTATTGGACCAGCTCCATCGAGGAGGGTACGCGCCGACTGGAGGACGCCGGCCTCACCGCCGACTTCTCCGGCTGCCCCTACGGCCGCCCCTTCGCCTACCACCGTGTGGACAGCATCGGCGCCCGCGTCGAACTGGTGGATGTGACGCGGCAGGCCGGCTTCCTTCAGAGGTGGCACGGCGACGGGGACCTGCCCGTCCCGATGCCCGTCATCGACGAGAGCTGAAGAGCGGTCCGGGAGCGGCCGTTGGAGGCGAGCCGCGCGCTCAGCCCGGGATCACGACCTGGCCGATTCCGTTCGGTATCGACGCCGTGCCCGTCAGCGCGTCCTCGGGGACCGGCCGGTCGGCCTTCAGGGCCGCCCACACCTTCGCGACCCTGGCCGCGTCCGGCACCAGGCGGTCCTCGTCGCCCTGCTCCAGCTGGGCCGGCAGCGTGACCATCTGGACGTCCCGCGCACCGAGCCCCCGCATCGAGTACGCGAGCGAGGCGAGGTTGCCGACGTGGGCGAGGGCGGTGTCGGTGGTCAGGGACTTCGTCGCGGCGTCGGCGACGCCGAAGAGCCTGGCCGGGTCGGTCAGCAGCTTTCCGCCGGTGATCCGCCCGATCAGCGCCGTCAGGAACTGGTGCTGGAGCTGGATCCGGCCGAGGTCGCTCCCGTTGCCCACACCGTGCCGGGTGCGTACGAGGTCGAGGGCCCGCTGACCGTTCAAGTGGTGCTTGCCCGCGGCCAGATGGAGGCCGCTCTCCTTGTCGTCGATGGGCTTGGCCAGGGTGACGTCGATGCCGCCCATCGCGTCCATGAGTTCCGCGAAGCCGTCGAACCCCACCTCGACGTAGTGGTTGACGCGCAGCCCGCCGCCGAGCGATTCCACCGCCGCGACCGTGCAGGGGGCGCCGCCCGTCTCGTACACGGAGTTGAACATGACCCCTTCGCGCGCCGCCAGTTTGCGGCCGGAGGAGGTGGTGCAGGCCGGGCGGTCGACGATGGTGTCGCGCGGGATGCTGACGAGCGCGGCCTTCGTGCGGCCGCCGTATACGTGCAGCAGGAGCGTGGTGTCGGAGCGGCCGGTGTCGTCGCCCCCGCCCGCGCGCGCGGCGTTCTTGCCGGCCCGCGAATCGGAGCCCACGACAAGGATGTTGAGGTCGGACGTGGCCGAGGCGGCGGGGGTGAGCAGCGAGCCCAGTTCGACGCCGGTGATGTTCTGGTTCAGGCGGTGCCAGGTGTACGCGGCCGCGCCGCCCGCGATCAGCAGCAGCCCGAGGAGCGAGCAGAGCACGATACGGCCTGTCCGGCCGATCCGGCGGGGGCCGGTACGGGTCGTGCCGCTCTGGCGGGTGCCGCTCCAGGTCTCGCCGCTCCGGCGGGTGCCGGTGCGGGACTCGCCCCTCCGGCGTGTGCCGATCCGGAGCCGGCCGATTCGGCGCGTGCGGCTCCCGGGTATCCGGCCCCAGCGAGGTCTGCGTGCCATCCCTCGACTCCGTCCGTCGGCGACCCAAGAACCCCGAGATCTCCATGAGCCCTGATTCCAAGAACTCGGCATGCGTGCGTACAGGGCGTTACCGCACACTACAAGAAAGGTGCATTACCCCGCATAACGGGCAGCTCGGGCTGCCGGAGGGGAGACGTCCACAGTGATCTTCACCGCAGCGGCCGCCAGAGCGCTGACCCGGGCGCTGACCGGGGCGCCGACCCTGACGCAGACCCTGACGCAGACCAGAACACCGCCCCGGTCGGCCCGGTCGGCGTCCACCCGGACACCGACCCGGCCCGTGCCCGGCCGCCGGATACCGACCCGGCGCCGGCGCACCGCGCCCGCCGTGCTCGCGGCGGCCGTCCTCGCGCTGACCGCCTCCTCCCTGAGCGCCTGTTCGTCGGGCGGCGGCGACCACGCGGCCCCCAGCCCGAGCCCGACGGTCTCCAGGGCCCGGATCACCACCACGCCCAAGGACGGCGCCGGCCATGTGGGCATCACCGTCAAGGACGTCGGGGCGAGCGTCGCGGACGGCACCCTCACCTCGGTCACCCTGATGGCCCAAGGCGGCCCGGCGATACCCGGGGCCACGTCGGCGGCCGGCACCTCCTGGCACCCCTCGGCGGCCCTGACCCGCGGCACGGCGTACACGCTGACCGCAGAGGCGAAGGACCCCGACGGGCGGCCGGCGGCCGTGACCACACACTTCACGACGGTCTCCGAGAGCAATTCGGCGATCGCGTTCTACACCCCGGAGGACGCCTCGACGGTCGGCGTCGGCATGGAGGTCTCGTTCCGGTTCGACAAGCCGGTGAGCGACCGCAAGGCCGCCGAGTCCGCCGTCAAGATCTCCTCCAGCGGCGGCCAGCGGGCCGTCGGCCACTGGTTCGGCGACCGGCGCCTCGACTTCCGCCCCGAGACCTACTGGACGCCCGGCTCCGAGGTCGCCGTCGCCTTCGACTTCGACGGGCTCGAACTGGCCAAGGGAATATACGGAGTTCAGGACAAGGCCTTCTCCTTCACGGTGGGCCGCGAGCAGATCTCCACCGTGGACGCGGCCACCGAGGAGATGACCGTCCAGCAGAACGGCGCCACGGTCAGGACGGTGCCGGTCTCCACGGGGTCGCCGCAGCACGCCACGTACAACGGCACGATGGTCATCAGCGAGCAGGACCGGCAGACGAAGATGAACAGCACGACGGTGGGGCTCGGCGACGAGTACGACATCCCCGACGTGCCGCACGCCCAGCGCCTGACCAACTCGGGCACCTTCATCCACGGCAACTACTGGGCCGCGCCCGCGACGTTCGGCGCCCGCGCGTCGAGCCACGGCTGCATCGGCATCCAGGACACGCAGGGCGGCGGCGACCCGGACTCCGCGGCCGCCTGGTTCTACGCCAACTCGATCCTCGGGGACGTGGTGATCGTGCGGAACTCCGTGGGCGGCGGCACGGTCGCCCCGGACAACGGGCTCAGCGGCTGGAATCTGCCGTGGGCCCAGTGGACTGCGGGGAGCGCGCTCACGTAGCGCCGGGGAACGGGCCGGCCGGCCGGCCGCGGCGAGACGGCCCGACGCGAGCGGAGCCGGCCCGACGCGAGCGGAGCCGGCCCCCTCACCCAGGTTTGACCGAAGCCGTTCCAGAGGGCGTACCCGCGGGCGTACCCGCAGCCGTTCCGGCGGGCGTACCCGCGGGCGAACCCGCAGCCGTTCCAGAGGGCGGCACCGGCAACCGTTCCAGCAGGCGAAACGGACAACGCGGCCGAAACGAGGGGGGAACAAGCCATTCCAACCCGCCGGAACGCGTCATTCGAGCAGCGCCCACGCCACACCGCACCATCAACCTCCCCTGATCACAGGCGCATTCAGCGACATCCCGGGCCCCACCCAAGCGGTGGCGGATACCCGCCCCCCGATCGCGCCCCGACGCACCGAACGCCTTGCTGTGACGGACCTGCCGAGTGCACTGTCACCCCACCCGCAGAGGTACCGAACGAGGTCCGGAGAGTTCATGGAACAGCGCTTCTCGCCGCGGAGGGCGTCGCGGCTTCTGGCCGGTGCGGCCGTGCTCGGTCTCGCGGTCTCGGCCGGAGCCGGACAGGCTTCGGCCGATCAGGCAGGAGGGCCCGCACCGGACCCGGCGAGCCCGGCCGTCCAGCACCAAAGAGACGTCGCCGACGGCAAGTTCGACCCGGACCACCTCCGGCGCAAGGCGGACAAGGAAGCCGCAGAGGTGCGGGACGGGCTGCGCAACCCGGACGGTTCCACGCCGAGCACCCTTGCCGCCGCCACGTTGCAGCCCAGGGCCGACAGCGCCGGGAACGCGAGCCTCGCCCTGCCCTCGACCGATCTGCCCTGCTCGCAGAAGATCTGCTTCTACTACAACTCCAACACCAGAGGCGCCATGCAGTCCTACTGGATCAACTGGAAGGACTTCGCGGGACAGACCTTCTGGGGACCTGGACTTCCGGGCACCGGGGAGCCGTTGAAGAACAACGCCGCCTCCGTGATCAACGCCTTCAGGGTCAGCGGCGCCATCGTCTACTACAACAGCAACTACCAGGGCCCGAGCGACTTCACGTCGTATCAGGACTGGCGCAACCTGAGCTCCACCTACAACAACAACGCCTCCTGGCACTTCTCCTGATGCGCCGCCTGGGTGTGGTGGCCGCCGTGGTCCTCCTGTCCGACGTTCTCGTCGGATGCGCGGGTTCGTCCCCCGCGAACGGCGAGGACACGGCGCTCCCCTCCCCCGGCGCCTCACGGACGACCACCACGAAGGGACTCCACCTGCCGCTGGAGGACTACTTCATCGCCGGGCGGCAACAGCAGAGCGCCGTGGACGGCGCGACAGACATCCTCGTCGAGGAGTGCATGAAGAGTTACGGGATTTCCTACCGGCCGCTTCCCCCTGCATACGCCGGACCGGAAACCCTCGTGGAGCTTCGCTACGCAAACCTCGACGAGGAGCTGGCCTCGCGGTACGGATTCAAACGCCCTGGGCAACAGCGCGCGGACGAAGCCGTCGCCCAGGGCGAGCGGCGGGCACAGCAGTTGCCCGCGGATCAGCTCGCGGTCCTGATCGGCCCGGCCGGGGCCGGCCCCGCGCCGCCCGCGCAGGCCTCGGCCTCGTACCGGGGAAAGGCCCTGCCGGAGCGCGGCTGCATCGGACAGGCCAGAAGGTCGCTCGCTCCGGACGGCTCCCTCCGGTGGATGGAGGACATGAAGTTCGTCGACGACCTGGAGAACAAGCCCCACACCGACTCGGAGAAGGACCCCCGGGTCGCCAAGGCCATCGCCGCCTGGTCCTCCTGCATGAACACGGCGGGCCACCCCTACCCCGCCGATCCGTACGCGCCGGGCAACGACCCGAGGTTCAACACCCAGGCCCACCCGTACACTCCGGCCCCCGGCGAGACCGAGACGGCCGTCGCGGACACCCGCTGCGCGAAGAAGACCAACCTGGTCGGGATCTGGTTCTCGGTGGAAGTCGCATACCAGAAGACGCTGATCCGCGAGAACGAACCGCGCCTGCGCCAGTGCAAGCACGCACGGGACACGGTGCTGCGCAAGGCGGCAGAGGTCCTGCGGGGGGCCTCGGCCTGAGGCGGGACGGGGTGGGGCGGCGCGAGGCGGGACGGCGCGAGGCGGGACGGCGCGAGGCGGGACGGCGCGAGGCGGGACGGCGCGCTTCAGCGGAGCTCGGGACCGCCGGCCTCCGGCGAGCCCGCCGAGCGGACTGATCTCCCTCAGGGGGGCGGGTCGCGCCCGAGCGCATGTCCGCGCAGCCGCCCTCCCGGCACCGGGCGGGGTAACCCCCTCGCCCGCCCTCCCCCACCCGCTACACTTGCGGCGGCGTGCCAGTCCGCTGGCGCACCACCACATCAGTGGACCTGTGTGTCCGGGACCAGCAGCTTCGCCTGCCGCTTCCCCCACATGTTTCACCGATCCCCGCCTCCGTAGCTCAGGGGATAGAGCACCGCTCTCCTAAAGCGGGTGTCGCAGGTTCGAATCCTGCCGGGGGCACCAGCGTGAAGACCACACCTCGACGTCGGGGTGTGGTCTTCGGCGTATACGGAGGACATCAATGCGGGCGGCCGGAGGGGCGGGAGCCCGTCGCGCGCTCCTGGGGCACCCGGCCAGGCACCCCCGGGCGTCCGCCGCCGTCAGGACGCGACCATCAACCGTTCCGGAGCCGTCCCGCCTCGCGCCCAGGCCGTGCTGATTTTTCTCGCTACGGCCCAGTAGACGATGTTTTCGAGCCCGTCCTCGGCTCGGACGCTCCCGTCGGTCTTGTCGAGGATCGCGAAACGCGCCGCCTCGACTCCGTCCGAGAACCCATAGCGCGCCCGGCTCAGGTCCTCGCCGACCTTGGTGATCTCGGCGTAGATCGCCATTTGTGTGCCCCCCGTGAGCTGTGTCGGATTCGGCTGGGTTCCGTGCCTGGGCCACCAACTCCCGGCGCCCCGGGCCCCGTTCACGGGCCGACGAGTTCGCCCTCCGGGCACCCCGTGCCGCGCGGGAAGCTGTAGGGCGCGCCCACGCGGTACGTGCCCGGCTTCGGGGCGACGAGTTCGGTCCACTCGTCGCCGGACGCGTTCACCGGCGACTTGCGCAGGCAGCCGTTCAGGTTCTTGTACGTCTTGGGGCCGTGGCCGCGGAGTTTGGACTCCGGGGTTTCCTGCGGGGCCTCGACGCCCTTGCCGTGTTCGTCGACCAGTTTCAGCCAGGGCGAGTACGGGACGCGGATCAGCACCGTGCCCGCCGTACGGACGTCGACGGTGAGCTCGCCCTCGCCGGCGTGCTCGACCGTGGCCGGCGGGTCCGCCAGCGGGGTCGGGTCGTCGACCGCGAACAGCCGCCAGTGCTCGTTCGACCACACCTGCTTCAGATACGGCAGCCCCTGCTCGATGAGCTTGCCCTCCTGCACGGCGCCGTTGCGGTCCGCGGGGCCGAGCGGCAGCACCACGTACCGCACCGCCCAGCGGTCGAGCCAGGCGTGGTAGTTGTCCGCGTTCAGGGTGTCGTCGTAGAAGAGCGGGTTGCGCTCCATGTCCGCCTGCCGGTTCCAGCCGCGGGCGAGGTTCACGTACGGGGTGAACGCCGAGGCCTCCCGATGGCTGGAGGCGGGGACCACCTCGACCCGCCCGGTCGCGGCGTCGCGCCCCTGCAACTGGTCGACCAGGGGCGCCAGATCGCGCGCCCAGGTCGCCGCGGGCGCGGTGTGCACGATGTCGTCGACCGACTTGAAGCCGATCCACCCGTTGAGGCCGAGGAACGCGAGCAGCACCGCGTACCACTTGAGGGTCCTCGGCACGGTGTACGGGAGCGCCGCGAGCAGCACCACGCCGGCGAACAGCATCGAGAGCCGTGTGATGTTCGAGCCGATCTGCGACTGGATCGCGAAGCACAGCAGCACCGCGACGCCGTACACCACCGCGGCCGTACGGACCGTGCGCCAGTCCTTAGGCACCAGGAAGAAGATGAGGGCCGCGAACAGGAACGGCCCCGATGTGGTGGCGAGCGACATCGGCTGCGTGCCCGAGAACGGGAACAGCCACGCCGACAGGGCGACCACCACGACCGGCGGGAGGCCGATCGCGTACGCGCCCGGCCGGCGCTTGTTCAGGAAGAGGGCGGCCGCGACGAGTCCGAGGAACAGGCCCGCGACCGGGCTGCTCGCGGTGGCGAGCGCGGCGCAGGGCGCGGCCACGGCCGCCTTCGGCCAGCGGTTCTCCCGCTTGTTGTGCGGCCAGCAGAACACCGCGGCCACCGCGCCGAGCGCGAACATCGTGCCGAGGCCGAAGGTGACCCGGCCCGACATGGCGTTGCACAGGAAGGCGAAGAGAGCCGCGAAGGAGCAGGCCAGCGGGTTGCGGACCGCCTTCACGCGCACCAGGACCAGCGCGGTGAGGCCCGCGGAGACCGTCCCGGCGATCATCATCGTCGTCCGGACACCGACCAGCGCCATCAGATACGGCGAGACGACGCTGTAGGAGACCGGGTGCATCCCGCCGTACCAGGCCAGGTTGTACGCGGACTCCGGATTGCGGCCGACGAACTCGGTCCAGGCGTCCTGCGCCGCGAGGTCGCCGCCGCTGTTGGCGAAGAGGAAGAACCACAGGACGTGGGTCACGGCCCCGGCGATCGTCATGAACGCGACGGGGTGACGCATCGGCCAGGAATCCGGGGCCGGGCGCAGCTGTCGCAGCTTTCGCAGGAGGTGTCGTATTCGTGCCGTGGGTCCCGAGCCCGGCGACGACGCCTCCGGGCCCGACGCCTCCGGGCCCGAGGATTCCGGTTGCGGGGATTCCGGTTGCGGGGATCGCGATCCCGAGGGCCCCGGTCCCGGTGCGGTCCCGGGCGCCGTTCCGGACGAGGTCCCCGGCGCGCTCCCGCTCGCCCTCGCGTCCGTACTCGTCCCCGTACCTGTACCCGTCCCCGTACTGCTGCTCGTGCTGCTGTCGGCGCGGGTCGGCGTCGGCTCAGCGGTGGTCACTGCGGCTCTCCCGCCTCACGCTGTCTCAGCTGGAAATGCGCGGCCGTGTGCAGGTGCACACGGCATGCGCGGGGGCCGCCCGGTTCGGCCCGTACTGCTGTGAACGGGAAGGACTCGATTCTCCCCCGAAGACGAGGACGCCGTCCCCGCGTCCCCAGTTGCCCGAAGCTAGCACGGGGGCGCCCCGCAGGTCGGGGGCGCCCTCGATGCGTCAGGGGCCGTCAGCCCAGTCGGGTGAGCTTGGCGCCCACGCCGGGCTCGGTGAGCGCGCTCTTCAGCTGGACCGGCGCGGTCAGCCTGCCGATGCCGGACCCGATGGACAGCTCGCCCACCACGTCACCCGCCTTGGCCGAGTGCGGGACCGGCTTGCCGCCCGAGCCGAGCTCGACGTCGACCTTCAGGCCCGGCCAGCCGACCGCCTTGAGGTCCTTGGCCGCGACCAGCGGCGTACGGCCGCCGAGCCCGTCGTCCGCGTACCCGACGACATCGCCCTTCTTGACGACGGTCGCGGAGGTCACGGCCTTCTGTACCGCCTGGATCAGCTTGTAGCTGTTGTTGATCGCCGAGGTCAGCTTGTTGTCGAGCGTGGTGCCGGTGCGCTGACCCATGACGATGCCGTAGATCCGCTGGTTCTTGCCGTCGACGACCGTGTCGGCCGCCCACAGCAGGTTGCCGCCGGCCGGCGTGGACGAGCCGGTCTTGATGCCGCTCACACCCGGCTTGAGCAGGATCTTGTTGTTGTTGTAGATCATCGTGGGGATGCCCGGGATCTTGATCTGGGGCGTGTTGACGATCCCGCGGAACACGTCGTTCTGCATGACGGCCTGGGCCAGCTTGAGCTGGTCGGTCGGGGTGGAGACGGTGGTCTCCTTCAGACCGCTCGGGTCGGTGTACGTCGTGCCGGTCATGCCGAGTTCCTTGGCGGTGGCGTTCATCTTCGCGATGAACGCCTCCTCGTTCCCGGCGTCCCAACGGGCCAGCAGGCGTGCGGCGTTGTTGCCGGACGGGATCATCAGCAGTTCGAGCATCTGCTTCTCGGTGAACTGCTGGTCCTTGCGGATCGGCGCCGTCGACTCGTCGGGCTTCTTCGCGTCGTCCTCGGCCTGCTGATCGACCGTGATCTTGTCGCCCTCCTGCTTCCCGGAGATCGGGTGGCCCTTGAGGATCACGTACGCCGTCATCGTCTTGGCCACGCTCGCCAGCGGCGCGGGCTTCTGCTCCCCGTGCGTGCCGAGGCTGCCCACACCGTCCACCGTGATCGCCGACTGGCCCTCGGACGGCCACGGCAGGTCGAGCGCGCCGCCGTCGAAGGTGAACGTGGCGGAGGAGGTGAGGTCCAGTTTCGGCTCGGGGAGCGGACGCATGATCTGTACGACCGCAAAGACGATCACGAGCAGCAGGACCAGCGGGGTCCAGATCTTGAACCGCCGCACCGTGGAGCGGACCGCGGTCTGTGCCGGGGGCGGGGTGTTGGTCAGCTCGGCGAGCAGGTCGAGCGGGGGCTTGGGCGGCAGCGGCTGCTGCCGGGTCCGCTCGGCGCGCTCGGGGACGGCCGCGCCCGCTGCGGCGGGGCCCGCGGTGCCGAAGCCGGCGCCGGTGGGCGGGGGCGGCGGGGTCACCTTCGGCGCCTCGGGCCGCTTGGCCGGGGCTTCGGGTTTCTTGACGGGGGCGCTGGTGCCCGCGTCGTCGGAGCGCAGCGGCACGAACTGGCTGGTGCGTTCCGGGGCCCGCTCCGGCGTCCGCTCCGGCGTGCGCTCCGAGGTCCGCTCCGCGGCGGGCTCCCGCTGGGGCGACGGCAGCTTGAGCATCGCCGTCGGCTGGTCGACGGCGGGCGGGGCGACCGCCTTGAACACGGCCGTGGGCTGATCGATTCCGCGCCCGCCGGCAACGGCCTCGGCGGTGCCGGCCGCAGCGGCGGCCGCCTTGCCGACGGGGGCGCCCTTCTCGGCGTCGCGGGTGTCCTGCGCGTCGCGGGTGTCCTGCGCGTCGCGGGAAGCATCCCGCTTTCCGCCGGCGGGCGTGCCCTGCTCGGCATCGGCCGGGCTCACGTCGTCGGCGGAGGAGTCCTGCTCGGCGTCGGCCGGGCTCACCTTGCCCTCGGAAGGGGTTTCCTTGGCCGCGGGGACGCCCTGCTCGGCGCCGGAGTCGGCGCTGGGGTCGGGGTCACGATCGCTGCCGGCCGGGGCGGCATCCGAGCCGGACGCGTCCGCGGGCCCGGCCTCGGGCCCGGCCTCGGCGGTGTCCGGCCGGGCGGTGTCCGCCCCGGCGGTCGTGGCCGCCGCCTCGCGCTCGGACGCCTTCGCCGCGTCCCCTGCGGACTCGGACCCGGACCCGGACTCGGGCTCGGGCTCGGGCTCGGGCTCGGGCTCGGGCTCGGGCTCGGGCTCGGGCTCGGGCTCGGGCTCGGGCTCGGGCTCGGGCTCGGGCTCGCCGCGCCCCGCATCCGCTCGGGCGTCGCCGTCGTCGTCACCGTCGCCGTCGGTCCCGGCCTCACCTGCGTCGGAGGCCGATTCGATGGCGGCGGGCTCACGCACGCCGGAGTCGGGGGCGGCACCATCGGCAGCCGCGTCGGCGTCGGCGTCAAGGTCCGCGCCGGAATCCGTACCCGTACCCGCGCTCGTACCCGCGCCCGCACCCGCGGACTTGGCCTCCGAGGACGCCCCGTCCTGCTCCTGCGACGCCTCGTCCTCCTGGTCGACCCACGCGGCGACCGCGGCCCGGAGCCGGGTGTCGCCGTCCTCCTGCCGCGGGGTCCGGAAGACCGCGGTCGCGTGATCCACGGAATCCGAGTCCGAACCCGAGTCCGAACCCGAGTCCGAACCCGAGGTCGTACCCGAACCAGAACCCGAAGCCGACATCGTCCCGGAACCGTTCCCCGCCTTCGTGCCGTCTTCCCCCTCGTCGGACGAAGAGCCGGAAGGGGATCCGGAAGGAGATCCCGAAGGAGATCCGGAGGGGAACCCGGAAGGGGCCGGGGAGTGGGAGAGCGCGAACCGCGGATCGCGTTCGCTCGTAGCCGTCTCCCCCGACGACTGCTTCTGCTCCGACTTGTCGGGGGACTCGCCCGCCACCGATGCCTCCTCCAGACGCCGGGTGGCGTCATCCGAAACTGTCCGAACCATGTACCAGTGTCCTGTGTGCCGGGTAGGACCCCCCGGCTAGACGAGAACGACATACCTGTTGGTTCCCGTACGAACCACCCAGGCGCTCTCGACAGATGAATGTGAGAGGGGTCACCCTGTCATTCATCCACGCGGGGAGGCATGGATGGGCAGGAGCCGCAGAACTATTCCGGAAGAGCTGTTGCTGCTCGCTCTGGACCCGGCCACGGGTACCACAGCGCAGCCGCAGTCGCTCGACCTCGGCCTCGCCGGAGCCCAGCTAGTGGAGCTGGCTCTGGCAGGACGGATAGCCCCAGACGGGGATCGTATCGCCGTGGTGATGGCACGGCCGACAGGAGATCCGACCTTGGACTCCGCACTGGAACTGCTGCGCAGGCGCGGCAGTCCGGTTCGGGCGGTCCACTGGATCGGCGGGCCCCGTCTCGGGCTCCGTCAGATCTACCTCGCGCACCTGGAGCGGTGCGGCATGGTCCATGCCGTGTCGGGCCAGATGTGCGGGGTGCTGCCGACGACTCGCTACCAAGCGACGGACACGGCGATCAGCCGGGACATCAGGGCCCGGCTGGACAGCGCGATCCGCACCGGCGTACCGCCGGACCCGCGGACCGCGGCGCTTGCCGCGCTGGCCCACGCAGTCGGGCTCGGCAAGCACCTGTACCCCGGCAACGAGGGGCGGTCATCGCGCTCCCGTCTCAGGGATCTGATCAGGCACGACCCGATGGGCGGCCTCGTCGCGCACGCGGTGATGGACGTCCAGAACGGTGTGGCCGCTCAGCCACGCCGCAGCACCACCACGCCGGACAACGGAAGCCGCCACGCCGCGGCGGCCGGCGTCCCGATGCAGCCGCATCACGGGGCGATGGCCAGGGCCGTGGTTCACCACTAGCGCCGCCGCACCACTCCTAGCACCACCGCTACACCGCACACCGCACCACCGCCGCACCGTCGTCCCCATGACCCGGTTCGGGAGCCGCACCACGACGCGCGGGGCTGTCCCAACAGCCCCGCGCGTTCGCGTAGTAGCTGTGTGTGGCCGTTTTCCAGCGCGCGCCCGGATGTTGGTGGCAGTCTGCTGAGCAGTACAGCTGAGCAGAAGAACAGAAAAGCCGTGAGCCGGAGGTGCGTTACCCGTGGCGTCCAATGTCAATCCCACCGTCAGGCGGCGCCGACTGGGCCAGGAGCTGCGCAGACTCCGCGAGCTGAAGGGCATGACGGCCGAAGAGGTCGCCGAGCGCCTGCTGGTGTCCCAGTCGAAGATCAGCCGTCTGGAGAACGGCCGCCGCTCCATCAGCCAGCGCGACGTGCGCGATCTGTGCGGGGTGTACGAGGTCGAGGACCACCGCATCGTCGACTCGCTGATGCAGATGGCCAAGGACTCCCGCCAGCAGGGCTGGTGGCACGCCTTCGGCGACATCCCGTACAGCGTCTACATCGGCCTGGAGACGGACGCGGCGAGCCTGCGCGTCTACGATCCCCAGGTCGTGCCCGGCCTGCTCCAGACCCGGCAGTACGCGGAGGCGCTGATCGCGGGCGCGCTCCCGGAGACGGCGACCACCGACGTCGAGAAGCGGGTGAACGTCCGGCTGCGCCGGCAGGAGCGCGTGAAGGCGGAGGAGAACCCGCTGCGGCTCTGGGTGGTCATCGACGAGGCGGCGCTGCGCCGCACGGTCGGCGGCAAGCAGCTGATGATCGACCAGCTGGAGTTCCTCATCACGCAGTCCCAGCTGCCCCATGTGACCGTGCAGGTGCTGCCGTTCAGCATGGGCGCGCATCCCGGAATCAACGGTCAGTACGCGATCCTGGAATTCCCCGACGCGTCGGACTCCAGCGTCGTCTACATCGAGGGCATCACCAGCGATCTGTACCTGGAAAAGGCCAATGATGTCCAGAAATACAGCGTGATGTACGAGCATCTGCGGGCCCAGGCCCTGAATGTGGACCAGACCCGGGAATTCATCACCGCGATCGCCAAGGGGTATGCCGATGGAACGGCCGACTGAGCGTTGAAACGCGGCACGGTACACCCCACGCGTACCGTGGTGGAAGGCCCAGCCGGAATATGCCATCCGGTCGAGTGAATGGCCGCCCCGCACCCCGGACGCTGCGAGTAGCGTCGATCACGCCAACGAAAAACGCTGGCCGAGAACGACCAACTCGCAAGAACCGGAGCGAACATGGCAATTCTTCAGGGCGCCACGGACACCTGGACCAAGTCCTCGTACTCCACCGGAAACGGCGCATGCGTTGAGGTCAAGTCCCCTGTGATGGAAGCCATTGCAGTGCGGGACTCCAAGGTCTGCGAGGGCCCCTCGATCTCCTTCGCCCCCGGCGCGTGGAACGCGTTCGTGGCCGAGGTGACCCGGGATTCCCTCAGCTGACCACGCCATCCGCCATCGTGATACCCGCATTACCGACAAGAGCCCTCTCGACTGGCCCGCCGTCCCGGCCGAGGGGGCTCGGCCATGCCCGCGCCCGTGGACCGAGGGGCGGCCGCTCCGCTCCCCTCCGGCCGGACACCGCGACCCGACCGGGCTACCGCAGTTCGTCCACGTAGCGGTCGGTGCCCGGCACGGTCGGGATGAAGGGCGCCGCCAACTCCACTCTCCCGAGGCCGGTTTCGGCGACCGCCGCATCGAGCCCGGTGAAGTGCTCCGCCCACACCTCCCTCGGGTCCCGCTCCAGGAACCAGAGCAGGGTGAGCCGGGTGCCGACGCCCTCGACCTGCTTCACGTACGTCATGCGGTCGCCCGGCAGGGGCGTCGGCGCGAAGACCGTCACCAGGGCGGCCGGCCCGCCGGCGAGGCGCCGTGGCAGGTGGCGCGAGCGCAGCCATTCGAGCAACTCGCCCCGCGCGGCGGGACTTTCGGCGTCGATGACCTGGAGGACCAGGCCCGCGTAGGGGTGGTCGAGCGCGTGATGGTCGCGGGGGCCGGCCGCGCCGTCGCGGTAGACGGTCGCCTCGTGGTCCTGGAACGCGGTGAAGACGTGCGTGCGGTCCTGGTAGACGCGCCCGTCGCGGTTGAGGCGCTTGTTGATGCCGACGGTCCATTTCATGTGCTCGTCGTAGCGGCCGTCGGTGATCCAGTACGTGGAGAGGTAGCACCCGGCGCCGACCGGCTGGGCGATCGCCGACTTCTCGGGGTAGCGCAGTTCCTGGAGTTCACGGGTGGCCACCCAGCGCCGCCCGGAGAACATCCAGGGCATGGCCATCGCGCCGGCGTAGTAGTGGTCGTCCTCGTACCAGCGGTTGTACGCGTACTCATGGCCCGGGTGCGGCTCCACCATGGTGATCAGCGCGTGCCCCGGGCGCACCCCGTAGGGCCCCACCGACGCCAGCTCCGCGTACGCCTCGGGCCGTGTGTCCTCGCTCATGCCGCGTCCCTTCCCTCTGCCACCGGACGCGCCTTACTCTGACGCTCCGTCAGAAAATGTGCCAGAGCCGGGAGGCCACCGGATGTTGCTGAGTGGGAAGACCGTCATCGTCTCCGGGGTCGGGGCCGGGCTCGGGCACCAGGTCGCCGCGGCCGTCGTGCGCGACGGCGGCAACGCGGTGCTCGGCGCGCGCACCGCGGCCAACCTCGCGAAGTCCGCCACCGAGATCGACCCGGACGGCGCCCGCACCGCCCACCTGGCGACGGACATCACCGACGAGGCGCAGTGCGAGGCGCTGGCCGCGCTCGCCCTGGAGCGGTTCGGCGGCATCGACGCGGTCGTGCACGTGGCGGCCTGGGACAGTTACTTCGGCGGCCTCCAGGACGCGGACTTCGCCACCTGGCAGCAGGTCATCGACGTGAACCTGCTCGGCACCCTGCGCATGACCCGGGCCTGCCTGCCGGCGCTCAAGGCGGGCGGAGGCTCGGTCGTCGTCATCGGTACGCAGTCGTCGGTGGCCGCGCCCTCCCAGGTGTGGCAGGCGGCGTACGCGGCGTCCAAGGGCGCGCTCACCTCCGCGATGTACTCGATGGCGAGGGAGCTCGGGCCCGACCGGATCCGGGTCAACACGGTCCTGCCGGGCTGGATGTGGGGGCCGCCGGTGCAGGCGTACGTGCAGTTCACCGCGCACACCGAGGGCGTGCCCGAGGAAGAGGTGCTCGGGCGCCTCACGGAGCGGATGGCACTGCCGGAGCTGGCCACGGACGGCGACGTGGCGGACGCCGTGGTCTTCCTGGCCTCCGACCGGGCCCGCGCGATCACCGGCCAGTCCCTCCTGGTGAACGCCGGTGAACTGATGAGGTGATCCGCCCTAACCCCCAACTCCGCACAAGAGCAGGCCGGTTGAGCATTTCCACCGCGACCGCACGGGACCCGCATCCCGTGCGGTCGTCCGTTTCTGTACGTACACGCCCTGGTGGGCGGAGCCGACGAAGCGCCCGCCCATCGTGTGGCTCCCGCCGCGCGTACGACAACACTCCCAAAGGCAAAGCGAAGGCAAATTCGTTCGACTTTCTGATCGACGTTCATATCCATGACCATCAGATGTCTTGACCACCCCCTCCGCCAAAGGGTTCAATCCCCGAAGTCCCCACTCCCGCACGGGGTACCGCTGAGCCGGACGTGCCGACGAAGAGCATCCGAGTTCACAGGCGTCGTACAGCGACGTGCACAGGCGGACCCCTGGGAGGGGGCACATGAACAGTCTCGACTGGACCGTGCTCATCGGCTACTTCGGCGTGATGGTCGCGATCGGCATCTGGTCCCACAAGCGGGTCGACGACGTCTCCGACTTCTTCACCGCGGGCGGCCGCATGCCGTGGTGGCTGTCCGGCGTCTCGCACCACATGTCCGGCTACAGCGCGGTGATGTTCACCGGCTACGCCGGCATCGCCTACCAGTACGGCGTCACATCCCTCGTGACCTGGTCCTTCCCCATCGCGGTCGGCATCGCCACCGGAGCGAGACTCTTCGCGCCCCGCCTCAACCGGCTGCGCTCGCGGCTGCGCGTGGCCTCGCCGCTGGAGTACCTCAAGAACCGCTACAACGTCTCCACCCAGCAGGCCCTCGCCTGGTCCGGACTGCTTCTGAAGATCGTCGACGTGGGCGCCAAGTGGGCGGCGATCGCCACCCTGTTGTCGGTCTTCACCGGCATCGGCATCACCCAGGGCATCTTCGTCACCGGGTGCATCACCGCGATCTACTGCACGGTCGGCGGCCTGTGGGCGGACGCGCTCACCGAACTCGGCCAGTTCATCATCCAGTTGGCGGCCGGGGTCGCGATGCTCGTCGCCGTCATGGGCAAGCTGGACGGCGTCTCCACCCTGTGGACGGTCTGGGACAAGCTGCCCAGCGGCCACACGAACCCCACCGCGGGCCCATACACCATCACCTTCCTGCTGGCGTTCCTGTTCATCAAGACCTTCGAGTACAACGGCGGCATGTGGAACCAGGCACAGCGCTACATGGCCACCGACTCGGCGCACTCCGCGACCCGTTCGGCCTGGCTGTCGGCGATCCTGTGGGCGGTGTGGCCCACCGTGCTCTTCTTCCCCATGTGGTGCGCGCCGCTGCTCGTCCACGCCATCAAGCCCGACGGATCGGACAGTTACGCCCTGATGACCGAGACGCTCCTGCCGCACGGCATGCTCGGCCTGGTCGTCGTCGGGTTCTTCTCGCACACCATGGCCATGTGCTCGTCCGACGCCAACGCCATCTCGGCCGTCTTCACCCGGGACATCATGCCGGTCGTGTCGAAGGCGGCGCGCGGCTGGAACGCGCGCGCGGGCCTCGTGGCGGCCCGTCTGTCGACACTGGCCTTCCTCGGCCTGTCGATGACGGTCGCGACCCAGGTCAGCTCGCCCACGTTCAAGGACATCATCACCGTGGTGATCAAGTGGGTGGCGGGGCTCATGGGCCCGATCGCGATACCGTTCATGCTGGGCCTGCTCAAGCCGTTCCGCAGGTCGGGGCCGACGGCGGCGCTCACCAGCTGGGCGGCCGGGCTGGTCGCGTTCTTCTTCGTCAACTACGACCTGGACGGCTCGCAGAAGGCGGGCGTGGCCCTGCAGTGGCAGGTGTCGGTGCCGCTGGCGATCTCGCTCGTCCTGTACGTCGTGATCGGGCTGCTCAAGCCGGAGGACACCCCGGAGCGGGACGCACTGCTCGCACGGATCAACTCCGATGACGGCGGCCCCGGTTCGACGGGCGCGGCGACCGGCGTGCCGACGCAGCCCGGCGCCGCGGACACGACGGCGGTGGCAGCCGACTGACCCCGGGTCGCCGACTGACCCCGGGTCCCGGTCCCCTGTCCCCTGTCCCCTGTCCCCTGTCCCCTGTCCCCGGACGGTACGGCCGGGCGGCTCGACCCCGCCCGGCCCGCCCGCCGTCGCTCGTGCGGCGTGTCAGCCGACGATCCTCGGGTCCTGCGGGTCCTGCGAGTCCTGCGGGCCCCGCGGGTCGTCGCCGCTCGGCGCGGGGGCGTCCTGGCCGTCGCCGCCGCCCTCTGCCGGGTAGGCCTCGTCGCGGTGCGGGCCCCAGCGCTCGTACGTGCCCTGCCGGCCGAGGCCGCCCTGCCCGTCGACGCCACCCTGTCCGTCGATGCCGCCCTTGCCGTCGTCGTCGGCCGGCGGGCAGTGCCGCCCCTTCCCGTCCTCCCGCGCGCCCTCTTCCGCGCCCTCCTGCTCGTCCATCACCATGTCGTCCACGGCCTGCTGGGCCTCCCCGGCGTCGTACGGCGGGAGTTCGTCCCGCCGGGCCGCGGGGTCGGTGAACGCGGGGTCGGTGAACGCGGGCTCGGTGAACGCGGGGCCGGTGAACGCGGGGCCGGTGAACGCGGGGTCGGCCTCGCTCTGTACGTAGCTCTGCTGATCGGCGTCGGCGGCGGGAGCCGCGGAGGAGGGCCCGGCACCGGAGCCGAGCAGCGCGAGGGCGACCAGCGGTGCCGTGAACCAGCGGGCCGACAGGGCGCGACGGGCGTGCGCGGTACGGGCCGTGGGGAGGGGGGTCATGACGACGACCCTGGCGAACGGCCGCGCGTGCGCGCGAGTGACACGCGGCGCGGAAGGCGATCCTTCGCCCGCACGAGTGGTTTCAGCCCCTCGGGTAGCGGAGCAGCCACCCCGCCGTGTTGACGGCGGGGCCGTGCAGGGCAGGCCCCTGCGTCATCTCCATCGCGAAGTCGTCGGCGAGCTCAAGTACCGTGGCGCGGCCCTCTAGTTGGGCGAGCCAGGCGGGTGGCAGCGCGGTCTCGCCGTGCATCGCGCCGAGCAGGCTCCCGCACACGGCGCCGGTGGCGTCCGAGGGTCCGTCGTGGTTGACCGAGAGCAGCAGCCCGTGCCGGATGTCCTCGCCGACCAAGGCGCAGTACACGCCGATCGCGAGCGCCTCGGGGGCGGTGTGCCCGGTGCCGAGGGTGGCGACGAGGGCCGGGCTCGGCATGCCCTGGCGTACGGCGCCCAGCGCGTGCTGGAGCGCCTCGGTGACCCGCTGGTGCCCGGGGCGCACGGCGAGCTGCGCCAGCGCCCGCTGCACGGCGCCGTCGATGGCCTCGCCCCGGGCGAGGCCGTGCACGATGACGGCGAGCGCGCCCGCGGAAAGATAGGCCGCCGGGTCGCCGTGGGTCTGCGTGGCGCACTCCACGGCCAGTTGCAGAACCAGTTGCGGCTCCCAGCCCACGAGGAGGCCGAACGGAGCGGAACGGGTGAGCGCGGCGGGGTCGTCGGCGCCGGGGTTCTTGGGCTGCTCCAGGGTGCCCATGAGGTCGTCGCCGAGCCCCACGAGGCAGGCCTTGGCCGGGTCGCGGCGGGCGTAGAGCCACTCCTGGCCGGCGAGCCAGCCGTTGTCCTCGCGGCGCTCGTCGGGACCCCAGTCGCGCTGGGTGGCGGCCCAGCGCAGATGCGCCCGGTGCACATCGGTGGGCGGGTGCCAGGCGCCGGTGTCACGGCGGACCTGGGCGCGTATGAGCCCGTCCACGGTGAACAGGGTGAGCTGGCTGGCCGCGGTCACGGCGCCCGCGCGGCCGTACACCGGGACGAGGTCGGCCAGGGCGTCCGGGCCGTGCCGCTCGCGGATCTCGCCGAGCGCGAGCCCGGCGACGCCCGCGCCCAGGGTGTCGCCGATCGCCCCGCCCAGCAGACAGCCCCGCACACGGCTGCGGAAGTCCTGCTGTTCGGCCCGGCCCCATATGGGTGCGGATGCGGCTGCGCTCATGCGGCAGCACGGTACCTGAACGGATGCGCCCGCTTAAGCCCCCAATCCGACCGTTCCCAGCCAACCCCGAGGCTCCGCCCCGGCCCCCGTTCGC
Organism: Streptomyces sp. NBC_00442; assembly: GCF_036014195.1. Classification (NCBI taxonomy): domain Bacteria; kingdom Bacillati; phylum Actinomycetota; class Actinomycetes; order Kitasatosporales; family Streptomycetaceae; genus Streptomyces; species Streptomyces sp. NBC_00442. The sequence goes on along the minus strand of NZ_CP107918.1, from coordinate 4,393,430 downwards.
GCCTGAAGGGCGCTCGCCGGCACACTCCCCCAAGGCCTTAAGGGCCAGGCGCACCGGGCTCCGGCCCGGCGGCGTCCGGGCCGGCGCCGAGGGCGACATCACGCAGGGGCGCCGAGCGGCGGGTGTTCGAGCACGCGGGGCTTGTACTCGACCAGTTGGCTGCGGCCGTCGAAGGTGCGGTGCTCGACCAGCTCGAGGGCAACGTCCGGATAGCCGTCGTAGATGCGTTCTTCGCCCGTGGCCCCGGTGATCACCGGGAACATCACGACCCGGAAGCGGTCGACGAGTCCGGCTCGCAGCAGGGACCGGCACAGGCTGAGGCTGCCGATCGTGCGGAGGAGCCCCGAGCCGCTCGACTTCATGGCACGGACCGCCTCGACCGCGTCGTCGCGGACGAGCGTGGAGTTGGCCCACGTCAGTGGCTCCTTGAGGGAGGAGGAGAACACCACCTTCGACGCTTGCGTGAGCTCGTCGACGGAGGCCTCCTCCTCGGGCCTGAACTCGTCCTGGCCACTGGGGACGTCGCCTGCGGCGAAGCCCGACATCAGGCGGTAGGTGTTCGCTCCCATCAGGTAGGTGGCCTCGGGCTGCTCGCCCAGCCATGCGAGGTACTCCGGGCCCTCGAGGCCCCAGAACCCGGGCCATCCCTCTCCCGATGCGTAGCCGTCGAGGGAGGTGATGAAGTCGACGAGAAGCTCCGACATGGCGGTGTCCTTTCCTGGGGTGTCACGAGCTTGGACCGACCGGGAGCGACAAACTCATCGGCGCGCTGTGGAGTGACGAGGAATCGGCCTGGCCAACCCCTTGCTGATGGGCCTCTCGCATTCCCTAGGCGTCCAGGACCGGGAGGAGGTCCGGAAGGTGGCCGTCGGAGGTGCGGGCCGCCGAGACCCGCTCGGCCGGCACCTCGCCGTACAGCGTCGTGCGTGCCCGGGACGGCCGGCCCGCCGCCTCCGCGATGGCCTCCAGGTCCTTGATGGAGCGGTACGAGCCGTAGCTGGAGCCCGCCATACGGGAGATGGTCTCCTCCATCAACGTCCCGCCCAGGTCGTTGGCGCCCGAGCGCAGCATCTCCGCCGCGCCCTCCTGTCCCAGCTTCACCCAGCTGGTCTGGATGTTGGGGATGTGGGGGTGGAGGAGGAGGCGGGCCATCGCCGTGACGGCCCTGTTGTCGCGGGCCGTGGGGCCGGGCCGTGCGATGCCGGCCAGATACACCGGCGCGTTGGTGTGGATGAAGGGCAGCGTGACGAACTCCGTGAAGCCGCCGGTCTCCTGCTGGATGCGGGCGAGGGTGCGCAAGTGCCCCAGCCAGTGGCGGGGCTGGTCGACATGCCCGTACATCATCGTGGAGGAGGAGCGGATGCCCAGCTCATGGGCGGTCTTCACCACCTCGATCCACGTGGCGGTGGGCAGCTTGCCCTTGGTGAGGATCCAGCGGACCTCGTCGTCGAGGATCTCCGCCGCCGTGCCCGGGATCGAGTCCAGACCGGATGCCTTCGCCTCGGTCAGCCACTCGCGGACGGACATCCCGGTGCGGGTCGCGCCGTTCACCACCTCCATCGGCGAGAACGCGTGGACGTGCATCCCCGGCACCCGCTCCTTCACGGCCCGCGCGATGTCGAAGTAGGCCGTGCCCGGCAGGTCGGGGTGGATGCCGCCCTGCATGCACACCTCGACCGCCCCGACCTCCCAGGCCTGTTCGGCCCGGTCCGCCACCTGGGACAGGGACAGGGTGTACGCGTCCGCGTCCGTGCGGCGCTGCGCGAAGGCACAGAAGCGGCAGCCGGTGTAGCAGACGTTGGTGAAGTTGATGTTGCGCGTGACGATGTACGTCACGTCGTCGCCCGTCACGGACTTGCGGACGTCGTCCGCGATCCGGCACAGCGCGTCCAGCGCCTCGCCGTCCGCGTGCAGCAGCGCGAGCGCCTCGTCGTCGCTCAGCTTCGTCGGGTCGTCGGCGGCGGCCGAAAGGGCCTGACGTACGTCGGCGTCGATGCGCGAGGGCACCATGCCCGGGGCCGCCGCCTCGCGCAGCGCCGCCCAGTCGCCGTACACGGAGTCGAAGTCCTCGCGGCGGTCGCCGGTGCGGCCCTCGGTGTCGATGGTGTGGTGCAGATCGGTGCGGCCGCTGCTGGTGAAGCCCTCGTCGGGTTCCTGCCAGGGCAGCCCGCGCACCGCGGCGCCCTCGTCGGCGAGGCCGGTCTCCGCGTCGGCGAGCGCGCGTACGTGCGGCAGCAGCCGGGGGTCGAGCCACGGCTCGCCGCGCTGGACGAACTCCGGGTAGATGCACAGGCGTTCGCGCAGCGAGAAGCCTGCGGCGCCGGACTTCTCCGCCAGTTCCTCGATGCGCGGCCAGGGGCGCTCGGGGTTGACGTGGTCGATGGTGACCGGCGAGACCCCGCCCCAGTCGTCGATGCCCGCGCCGATCAGGCGCCCGTACTCCCCCGCCACCAGGTTGGGCGGCGCCTGGAGGCAGGCGGCGGGGCCCATGATGTGCCGGGCGACGGCGACCGTCGCCACCAGGTCGTCGAGGTCGGCGTCGGGCATGCCGCGCATCGCCGTGTCCGGCTTGGCGCGGAAGTTCTGGATGATCAGCTCCTGGATGCCGTGGTAGGCGCGCGCCACGCGGCGCAGCGCGAACAGCGAGTCGGCGCGCTCCTCGTACGTCTCGCCGATGCCGATGAGCAGCCCGCTGGTGAACGGCACGGACGAGCGGCCCGCGTCCTCCAACACCCGCAGCCGCACGGCCGGTTCCTTGTCCGGGGAGCCGAAGTGGGGGCCGCCGGGCTCGGACCACAGGCGGGTCGCGGTGGTCTCCAGCATCATGCCCATGGAGGGCGCGACGGGCTTGAGCCGCTGGAAGTCGGTCCACGACAGGACCCCGGGGTTGAGGTGCGGGAGCAGGCCCGTCTCCTCCAGGATGCGGACGGACATGGCGCGTACGTAGGCGATCGTGTCGTCGTAGCCGTGCGCGTCGAGCCATGCGCGGGCCTCGGGCCAGCGGTCCTCGGGCTTGTCGCCGAGGGTGATCAGGGCTTCCTTGCAGCCGAGTTCGGCCCCGCGGCGGGCGATGTCGAGCACCTCGTCGGGCGACATGAACATCCCGTGGCCGGCCCGGCGCAGCTTGCCGGGCACGGTGACGAAGGTGCAGTAGTGGCAGGTGTCCCGGCACAGCCGGGTGAGCGGGATGAAGACGCTCTTGGAGTACGTGATGACGCCCGGCCGGCCGGCCGCTTCGAGGCCCGCGTCGCGGACCCGGGCGGCGGAGGCGGTGAGGTCGTCGAGGTCGGCGCCGCGGGCCTGGAGCAGCACGGCCGCCTCGGCGACGTCGAGCGCCACACCGTCCCTGGCGCGTTTCAGCGCGCGCCGCATCGAGTTGGCGGTCGGCGCCCCGGACCGCCGCTGGGCCGGGTCCGGTCCTTCTGCCTGCGGGGACTGTGCGCTGGGAGTCATCCTTCGAGGATACGAGCGCGAGCGCGGGGCGAACCCGCGGGCGTCATCTCGGGCACCTCTCGCCGCCCCGGGCCACGACCGCACCACGGTGCGGGACGTTTCCGGCCGATCCCCACCAAACGGGCCTGCACGCAGTGCGTTCGCGTCGATACTGAGCGTTGTCGCCGCCGGTCCGGGCGGCGGCATCGGTGCGAGTCGACGACGAACTGGGATGGGACCGACGTGACTTCAAAGGAAACGCGACCGAACGCCGTGGTGAGCCTCTACCCGGAGCTGGACGAAGGGGTGCTCGCGCAGGTCGTCCAGGCGCTGCGCACGGGTGACACCTCCGCGCTCGCCCCCGCGCGGGCGGCCGAGGTCGACGCGGCACGCGAGGCGGCGACGTTCCGGGACGGGGTGAGGGTGCCGGTCGGCGAGGGTGTGGAGCTGGACGCCGCGTTATGGCTGCACAACGGCGAAGGGCCGCACCCGCTGATCGTGATGCCCTCGCCGTGGGCCAAGCAGGGCTGGACCGTCTACGCCGTGCAGGCCATGCGTTTCGCGCGCCGCGGCTATCACGTACTGGCCTATACCGCACGGGGCTTCGGCGAGTCCGGCGGCGAGGTCGAGGTGGCGGGCGAGGCGGACATCGCCGACGGCATCAAGGCGCTCGACCACCTCGTCTCCGAGGCGGGCGGCCCCGGCGCCATCGGCAGGGTCGGCTTCCTCGGCGACTCCTACGGTTCGGGCATCAGTCAGCTCGTCGCCGCGGAGGACCCGCGGGTGCACGCGGTGGTCGCGCTCAGCACCTGGGGCGACCTGGGCGAGGCGTTCTACGAGAACAACACCCGGCACGTGGCGGCCGTGCGGACCCTGCTCGGCGCCGCGGCCACGGCCCGGCTCAGCGCGCGCACCCAGAAGGCGTTCGACGACGTCCTGGCGAACGAGAACGTCGAGGAGACACTGCGGTGGGCCGCGTCGCGTTCGCCGTACCACCGCGCCGAGAAACTGAATGACCGTCAGGTTCCGGTGCTCTTCGCGCAGGCCTGGCACGAGACGCTGTTCCCGGGCAACCAGACGCTGAAGATGTTCAACGCGCTGAGCGGCCCCAAGCGGCTGCTCTGGTCGATCGGCGACCACTCGGGCCCCGAGATGACCGGAATCCTGGGCCTGCCCAACCGGATCTGGCAGGACGCCCACCGCTGGTTCGACCGCCACCTCCTCGAAGTGGGCGGGGGCGAGAACGGGGACGAGGCCGCGGCCGCGGCCTTCGACGAGGAGTCCGGCGCCGAGGACCAGGTGGTCAGCGAGGTCATGTGGGGCCGGGCCCTGGAGTCCCGGCCGACCTGGCACGCGGCCACCGGCACCCCCGAGCGGTTCTATCTGACCGGCCCCGCCGACGGCGCCAGGGACGGCGGTCTCCTGGACAAGCCCGCCGACGGCCTGCACACCACGTTCACCACCGGCACCGACACCCCGGCCACCGTCGCCGACCAGATCCTGGTCACCGGGTACGCCGAACTGGCCGGCCTGCCCAAGGCGTACCGGACCGGGAAGATCGACCGGAGCGCGGCCGGCGTGTGGACCAGCGCCCCCCTGCCCTCGCGGCACCAGCTGCGCGGCGTGCCGCGGCTGCGGGTGACGGTCGCCGCCGACACCGCGGACGCGCTGTTCGTGGCGTACCTCTTCGACGTCAACGCCCTCGGGATCGCCCGCATCATCACGCACGCGCCGTACACGCTGCTCGGCGCCGCGGACACGCCCACCGCCGTCGACCTCGCGCTCCAGGTCACCGGGTACGACGTGAAGGCCGGCCACCGCCTGATGCTGGTCCTCGACTCGGTGGACCCGTTCTACGGCGGCCCCGCCGACGAGACACCCGGCACGATCACCGTCACCTCGCCCGACGAGGACCCGTCGTATCTGGAGATCCCGCTGAGCTGAGCGAGCGCGGGACGGGGGCGGCCCCACCGGGGCCGCCCCTTCCTGTCGTCCCCCGGCGCCCGCCTACAGGTACCGGGCGTACTCGTCGAGCACCTTGAGCACCGAGGTGTCGTCGGCGGACGGCAGCTGGAGCACGACCTCCTCGATGCCGAGGTCCGCGTAGTGCGCCAACTTGCCCGTCTCCGGCAGGACCGCGTACGGGACGACCTGGAGGTCGCCCTCCGCGCGCCCGGCGTCCGCCCACACCTGGCGCAGCACGGGCAGCGACTCGCTCAGGCCGCGCCCGCCGATGGGCAGCCAGCCGTCCGCGTACTCCGCGATGCCCGCGAACAGCTTCGGCCCCGCCGCCCCGCCGACCAGGGTGCGCGGCGCGCCGTTCCGGTGCGGCTTGGGGTGGGCGTGCGAGGCCCTGACCGACCCGAACACGCCGTCGTGGGCGGTCGGTTCAGCGGCCCACAGGGCGCGCATGAGCGCCATCCGGTCCCGCACGAGGTCGCGCCGGGTCGTCCACTCGACGCCGTGATCCGCCGCCTCCTCCTTGTTCCAGCCGAAGCCGAGCCCGAGCGTGAAGCGCCCGCCGGACAGGTGGTCGAGCGTCGCGATCTGCTTGGCGAGGTCGATCGGATCGTGCTGGGCGACCAGCGTGATCCCGGTGCCGAGGTGCAGGCGCTCGGTGACGGCCGAGGCCTGGCCGAGCGCCACGAACGGGTCGAGGGTGCGCCCGTACTCCTCCGGCAGCTCGCCGCCCGCCGGGTAGGGCGTGGCCCGCTCGACCGGGATGTGGGTGTGCTCGGGCAGGTAGAGCCCGGAGAACCCGCGCTCCTCCAGCTCGCGCGCCAGCCGTACGGGGGTGATCGTCTGGTCGGTGAGGAAGATGGTGACGGCGATGCGCATCGGCATACCTTCCGGTCGGTCCGGGGTGGGGATCACTTCCTATCCCCAGCGCCGCGAGCCCGCAAGGGACGCCCGGCGGTCGCCTCCGCGCGCCGCGTGAATCGGACACGCCCCCTCAACTCACCGACTCCCCCCGTTCACCCGCGGGTACGACAGTGGGCAGGCACCCGGCAGTCTGCGGGCGCCCTCTCCTCCTGCTCCTCTCGATCCCCCCCTCTCGTTCCACCCCCTCTCGATCCACCCCTCTCGATTCGCTGGGAGTTCAGCTCATGACCGAGAACGGATCCGGATCCATCGGCAGACGCGGCCTCATCGCGACGGGCGCGGCCGCCGCCCTTACGTTGGGAAGCGTGAGCTTCGCGAACGCGGCGCCGGGCGGCGGGGCCGGTGCGGCCGGTGGCGCGCGCCCCGACGAGACCAGGACGGTGCGCGGCACACTGCCGCCCGGCGCCCCCGATTTCGTCTACCTTCCCGTGGAAGTGCCACATGGTGTACGGGAGTTGGCGGTCTCCTACGCGTACGAGAAGGCGAGCGTGCCGGCCGGCACCCAGAACAACGCGCTCGACATCGGCATCTTCGACGAGCGCGGCACGGCGCTCGGCGGGGCCGGGTTCCGAGGCTGGTCGGGCGGGGCGCGCACGGAGTTCTTCCTGCGGGCCGACGACGCGACCCCCGGCTATCTGCGGGGCCCCGTGCGCGCCGGGACCTGGCACATCGCGCTCGGCCCGTACACGGTCGCCCCGCAGGGCCTGCCGTACACAGTGACGGTCACGCTGAAGTACGGCGATCCCGGCACCACACCGGCGCCGGTCTATCCGCCGCCGCGCGCCAAGGGGCGGGGCCGCGCCTGGTACCGGGGCGACTGCCATCTGCACTCGGTGCACTCCGACGGCGGCCGCACCCCGGCCGAGATCGCGGCGCTGGCCCGCGCGGCCGGGCTCGACTTCATCAACACCTCCGAGCACAACACGACGTCGGGCCACCGGGCGTGGCAGGGCCTGTGGGGCGACGATCTGCTGATCATGACCGGCGAGGAGATAACCACCCGCAACGGGCACGTGGTCGCCCTCGGTACCGAGCCCGGCCGGTTCGTCGACTGGCGCTACCGGGCCCGGGACCACCGTTTCGGCCACGTCGCGCGCGGGGTCCGCGCGGCGGGCGGGCTCGTGGTCCCCGCCCACCCGCACGCCACGTGCGTCGGCTGCAACTGGAAGTTCGGCTTCGGTGACGCGGACGCGGTGGAGGTGTGGAACGGCCCGTACACCCCCGACGACGAGGCGACCCTCGCCGAATGGGACAACTCCCTTGCTGTCGCGTCCCGTTCGGGACGTGCGTGGCTGCCCGCGATGGGCAACAGCGACGCCCACCGCGACCCGGACCGCGTCGGCGGCCCCCAGACGGTGGTCCTGGCCGACGACCTGACGACACGGGCGATCCAGGCGGGCCTGCGGGCGGGACACTCGTACGTGGCGGAGTCCGCGGCGGTCTCCCTGTCCTTCGGCGTCTCGGGAGGTTACGGCCGGCACGCGGGCATCGGCGACCGCCTGCGGGCCTCCCCCGACGAGCCGGTGACCGCCCGACTGGAGGTGACCGGCGCCCCCGGCTGCACGGTGGCCTTCGTCACCGACCAGGGCACCCTGCACACCACCGCGCTCCCCGCCTCGGGCACCGGCACGGCGACGTGGCGGACCACCCCGGCCAACGCCACCTACATCCGCGCCGAGGTCCGTCACACCCCCACGGCCCCCGGCTTCCCCGGCCCGATGGCGGCGCTCACGAACCCGGTGTTCCTGGGAGGGTGAGACGGCACCCGACGGGCGTCCGGTATGGCCGGTTTCGCGGTGGGTGGGTGGGCCTGGCACAGTGAAAGGCATGATCTTCATCGCCGTCAGGTTCACCGTCCGCCCCGAGCACGCCGACAACTGGCCCACCCTCGTCGACGCCTTCACCCGCGCCACCCGCGCCGAGCCGGGCAACCTGTTCTTCGACTGGTCGCGCGGCCTGGACGACCCCGCCCAGTACACCCTGCTCGAAGCCTTCGCCGACGCCGCCGCGGGCTCGGCCCACGTCGAGTCCGACCACTTCCGGGCCGGGCTCGAAACGATGGCCGGTGCCATCGCCGCCACCCCGGAGATCATCAACGTCGAGGTGCCCGGACAGGGCTGGAGCCAGATGGCCGAGCTCCAGCCCAAGTAGCAGCCGGGGAGAAACGGTCGGGGAGAAACGGTCGGGGCGGAACAGTCGGGGCGGAACAGTCGGGCAGGAGCAGCCAGGCAGCAACAGCGCGGTCTAGCCGGGCCAGACGATCGACTGGAGTTCGCTGTACGCGTGCAGCGCGTACGAGCCGACGTCCCGGCCCACCCCGCTCTTCTTGAAGCCGCCGAACGGCGCCTCCATGTTGCGGCCGATCGTGTTCACTCCCACCCCGCCGGCCCGCAGCCGGCGCGCGACGCGGAAGGCGCGGGCCACGTCGCCGGACCACACGTAGTCGAGCAGGCCGTACTCGCTGTCGTTGGCGAGCGCGACGCCCTCTTCCTCGTCGTCGAAGGGGATGACCACGACGACCGGGCCGAAGATCTCCTCGCGGGCCACCCGCATGGCGTTGGTGCACTCCGCGAGGAGGGTCGGGGCCACATAGAAACCGCGGTCGAGTGGTGGGCGCTCACCGCCCGCCACGACCGTCGCCCCCTCCTTGCGGCCCAGCTCCACATAAGACTCCACCCGGTCGCGGTGGGCGGCCGAGATGACCGGACCGACCACCGTGTCACGGGCCGTCGGATCTCCGACCTTCAGGAACCCGGCGTACGCCGCGAGCCTCTCGACCAGCTGGTCGTGGACGGCGCGCTGGACCAGGACGCGGGTCGGCGCGGTGCAGATCTGCCCGCTGTAGAAGGAGAACGTGGTGCCGATGCCCTGGACCGCCGAGTCGAGGTCGGCGTCGTCGAAGACGACCGCGGCGCCCTTGCCGCCGAGCTCCATCAGCTGCCGCTTCATGTCGCGCCCGCACACCTCGGCGATCCGCTGCCCCACGGCGGTGGAACCGGTGAAGGAGACCATGTCGACGTCGGGCGAGTCGACGGCCGCCTCGCCGACCGCCGGCGCGGACCCGGTGACCACGTTCACAACCCCGGGCGGCACCCCCGCCTCCTCCAGCGCCGCCGCCATCCTGAACACCGACAGCGGGTCCTGCGGAGCGGGCTTCACCACGACGGTGTTGCCCATCGCGAGCGCGGGCGCCACCTTGCCCGCCGGATTCGCCCACGGATTGTTGTACGAGGTGATGCAGGTGACCACACCGACCGGCTGGCGCACGGCGAGCGCGCCGAACACCCCCGCGCGCCCCATCGGCCCCGCCTCGTTCACCTGCGGTACGAGCGCCCGCTCCACCGGCTCCAGGGCGCCCTTGGCGTACCGCCGGAACCGCGAGACCCCCACCCCGACCTGCATGCCGCGGGCGGTGGCGGTGGTGGCTCCGGTCTCGGCGCGGGCGAGTTCGGCGTTGGCCACGAAGTCGCGCTGCATGAGGTCGGCGGCCCGGTCCAGGATCGCCGCCCGCTCCTCGGGACGCGTGCGCGACCAGGCGCCGAAGGCCTCCCGCGCCGCGGCGGCCGCCCGGTACACCTGGTCGCGGCCGGCCTCGGGCGCGAGCCCCACCACGTCCTCGGTCGCGGGATCGAGCACGGGATAGTGCCCGCCGTCGGGCTCGACCCACTCGCCACCGATGAACAACTTTTCTTCCTGTGCGCTCACTTGGTGCTCACCGTCCTGGTGTCGCGCCCCGAACGGAGCACGGTGCCGGGCACCGCGCCCGTCACCCGGTCGTCGCGGAGCGTCTCGACGCCGTTGACCCGGACCGAGACGATGCCGATCGCCTTGGAGTCGAGCCGGGGGCTGTCGCCCGGCAGGTCGTGCACGAGGGTGGCGGGCCCGGCCTCGATGCGCTCCGGGTCGAACAGGACGAGGTCGGCATGGAACCCCTCCTCGATCCGCCCGCGCCCGCGCAGCCCGAAGAGGCGGGCGGGATCGTCGGTGAGCATCTTCACGGCCCGCTCCAACGGGACGAGCTTGCGCCCGCGCAGGCAGTCCCCGAGGAAGCGGGTGGTGTACGGAGCCCCGCACATCCGGTCGAGGTGCGCCCCGGCGTCGGACCCGCCGAGCAGCACGTCGTCGTGCTCCCAGGTCTCGCGGCGCAGCTCCCAGGTGGCGGGATCGTTGTCGGTCGGCATGGGCCAAAGGACTGTACGCAGAAGGTCGTTGGCGCAGATCTCGACGAGGCAGTGGAAGGGGTCGAGCCCCCGCTCGGCGGCGATGTCCCCGACCACCCGCCCCGACAAACCCTCGTTCTCGGGGCTGTAGGTGTCACCGATGACGTAGCGCCCGAAGTTGGCCAGCCGCCGGAAGATGCCGGCTTCCTTGCTGTCGGCGCGCCGCAGCATCTCGGCCCGTACGTCCGCGTCGCGCAGCTTGTCGATGCGCTCGGGGACGGGCAGGCCGAGGATCTCGCCCCACCCCGGTATGAGGTTGAGGGCGCAGAACGTGCCGAGCGACATGTTCATGGGCGTCAGGATCGGCATGGTGAGCGCGACGATGCGGCCACCGGCCTTGCGGGCACGCTCACTTGGGATCAGCTGACGCGGTACGCGTTCGGGTACGGCGGCGTCGATGGTCAGGACGTTCCAGTTGAGCGGACGTCCCGCGGCGGAGCTCATCTCGACGAGCAGGTCGATCTCGTCGTCCGCGAACTGGTCGAGGCACCCGGCGACGATCGCTTCCAACTGCGTGCCCTCGTGCTGCCCGACGGCTTCGCACAGCGCGAGGAGTTCGGCGGGCAGCGCGTGCCGGGATGCCACGGGTTTGCCGTCGCCGTCGGAGTGGGTGGATGACTGGGTGGTGGAGAGCCCCCAGGCGCCGGCGTCCATGGCGTCGTGGAGCAGGGCGAGCATGGCGTCGAGCTGCTCGGGACTCGGCTGCCCGCCGACCGCGTCGGGCCCCATCACGTGGCGCCGCAGCGCACAGTGCCCGACCATGAACCCCGCGTTGACGGCGATGCGTCCGTCGAGTGCGTCCAAGTACTCCCCGAAGCCGCTCCAGCCCCAACTGACCCCCTCCTCAAGGGCCTTGAGGGACATCCCCTCCACCTTGGACATCATGCGCCGGGTGTAGTCGGCGTCCTCGGGACGGTCGGGGTGCAGCGGGGCGAGGGTGAATCCGCAGTTGCCGCCGGCGACGGTGGTGACGCCGTGGTTCATGGACGGGGTGGCGTACGGGTCCCAGAACAGCTGGGCGTCGTAGTGGGTGTGCGGGTCGACGAACCCGGGCGCGAGCACGAGCCCGGTGGCGTCCTCACTGGTGACGGCGCCCTCCGTCACCCCTCCTGGCCCGGCGACGACGGCGATCCGCCCCGCCCGTATCCCGACGTCGGCGAGCCGGGCGGGGGCGCCGGTGCCGTCCACGAGGGTGGCGCCCTTGATCAAATGGTCGAGCATGGGGTCCCTTTCCTGTACGGGCTTTCCGGTACGGGTTTCCGGTACGGCTTTCCGGTACGGAGCTCCTCTTGGCACCCGGGGTACGTCGCACCCGGGGGGTGGGCCCGGCCCGGCCGGGGGCGGCCGCGGGGTTGCCTCCGGCCGGGGCGGGTTACGAGACGGCGGTCCGGGAAGACGCCGTCTCGCGCATGCGGGGCGGGTTCTTCGCGCCCTCCGCCCGTCGGTCGGGCTCGCTGGGCCCCGGCCCGGGGGGTTCCCCACCCACCCCCCGTTCCCCGGGGTCGACGGGCTCGGCCCCACCCCCCTTCCACCCGCAGCCCGTGCGTGGCTGGTCGCGCAGTTCCCCGCGCCCCTAACCCCGCCTTCGTCCGCGGACCGTGGACGGCTGGTCGCGCAGTTCCCCGCGCCCCCAAAAACCCCCGGTTCGGGTGCGGACCGTGCCCGCGTCTCGCGCAGTTCCCCGCGCCCCTGTAGGGCACCGGGCGCCGATGGCTCGCGCCCACAGCCCCGCTCCCCCAACCCCACCTTCGTCTGCGGACCGTGCCCGCGTCCCGCGCAGTTCCCCGCGCCCCTGTAGGGCACCGGGCGCCGATGGCTCGCGCCCACAGCCCCGCTCCCCCAACCCCACCTTCGTCTGCGGACCGTGCCCGCGTCCCGCGCAGTTCCCCGCGCCCCTTAACTGCTCGGTGCCGGCCCGCATGGGCATCCTCAGTCCGTCATGGGGGTCCCCCCTGGCCCTTAAGGCCTTGGGGGAGATTGAGGACGAGCGCCCTTAAGGCGCGAACGGGGGTCTGGGGGCGGAGCCCCCAGGGAGCCGAGCCTCTCAACTCGCCGCACGGGATGGGGGTCCCCCCTGCTCATTAAGAGCTTGGGGGAGGGTGGGAAAACGCGTCGGGGGCTGGGGCGGAGCCCCAGGGGGCCGGGCCTCGCAACCCGCCGCCGGGGCGAAGGGGTGGGCAGACCCCTCAGGAACCCGACGCCGCCCGGAAGCGGGACGTCCGGTGCACCGGATCCGTGTCGATCTTCGGAATCACATGCTCCCCGATCAACCGAATCGTCTGCATCGTGTCCTCGAACGACACCCCGATCGGCAGTCCGAAGGACAACTGATCCGCCCCCGCCCGCTCCCACCGCCCGCACTGCGCAGCAACCTCGTCCGGATCCCCGCAGATCATCAGCTCTTCCGCGATGAGCAGCTCGATGATCTCCGCGTTGTACTCCGGCAGCAGCTCCGGCCACTCCGGAATCCCCTCGGGACGAGGGAACGTGTCGTGGTAGCGGAACACCAGCGACTGGAGCCGGTTGAGCCCGCCCTCGACGGCGATCCGTACCGCCTCGTCGTGCGTCGGCGCGCAGATCGCCGTCGACGTCACCATTACGTTGTCGTTGACGAAGTCCCCGACCGGCTCGGCGTCCCGGATCGCCGTCTTGTACTGCTCCAGGACCCACTCCATGTCGGAGACCTTCTGCACGGAGAACCCGAGCACTCCGAGCCCCTTGCGCGCCGCCATCGCGTACGAGGACGGCGACCCGGCGGCGTACCACATGGCCGGGTGCGACTTCCCGTACGGCTTGGGGAAGATCTTGCGCGGCGGAAGCTGCCAGTGCTTGCCCTGGAACCCCGGGTACTCCTCCTGGAGCCACATCTTGGGGAACTCCGCGATGGTCTCTTCCCAGATTTCCTTGGTGTAGTTCATGTCGGTGACGCCCGGTATGAACCCGAGGATCTCGTGCGAGCCCGCGCCTCGGCCGCTGCCGAACTCGAAGCGGCCTTCGGAGAGGTGGTCGAGCATGGCCACCTTCTCGGCGACCTTGACCGGGTGGTTGACCTGGGCCAGCGGGTTGAAGATGCCCGAGCCGAGGTGGATGCGGTCGGTGGCGTGGGCGAGGTAGCCGAGGAAGACCTCGTTGGCCGAGAGGTGGGAGTACTCCTCCAGGAAGTGGTGCTCGGAGGCCCAGGCGTACTTGAAGCCGGACTTGTCGGCCTGGATGACGTACTTCGTCTCCTCCATCAGCGCCTTGTGCTCCGCCATGGGGTCGACCGCGGACCGTGCTGCCGGCACGTATCCCTGCACAAAGAGTCCGAATTCCAAGGGACTTCTCCTTCATGAGATATCACGAGTTTCTGACGCATCGTCAGATTGTGACGGGCTCGACTGTTCCACCGGCCGCGTGGACCGTCAATACCTGACGCACCGTCAGAACAGCGACACCCCCGCGAGCCACCCGCCGTCGATCACGAAGGGCTGTCCCGTGATGTACGAGGAGTCCCCCGCGGAGAGGAAGAGGGCGAGGGCGGCCACCTCCTCGGGCCTGCCCACCCGGCCGAGCGGCACGAGCTTGCGGTAGAGCTCGTCGAGGGCGGCCGAGGTCTGCGCCGCGTCCGCCGTCGGATCGAGCTGCGCCGGGTTGGACATCGCGGTGTCGATGGCCCCGGGACACACCGCGTTGACCCGTATCCCGAGGTGGGCGAGCTCCAGCGAGGCGACCCGGGTGAGGCCGAGGATGGCGTGCTTGGTGGCCGCGTACGTCCCCACCGCCGCCATGCCGGTCATCGCCGTGTACGAGGCGGTGTTGACGATGGTGCCGCCGCCCGCGGCACCGATCTCGGGCGCGACCGTCTTGATCCCGAGGAAGCAGCCGACCTGGTTGACCTGGACGACCTGCATGAACTCGTCGAGCGGGGTGTCGACGAGCGAGTTGAAACGAAGGATCCCCGCGTTGTTGACCAGCCCGTCGATCTTCCCGAAGGCCTCCTTGGCCGTCGCGACGGCGGCCCCCCACTCCTCCTCCCGGCTCACGTCGAGATGCACGAACCGGGCGACCCCCTCACCCAACTCCTTTACCAAAGCCTCCCCTTGCTCATCGAGCACATCGGCGACGACGACCTGGGCGCCCTCCGCCACGAACAGCCGCGCCTCCTGCTCCCCCTGCCCCCGCGCACCACCGGTGATGAAGACGACCCGTCCGTCGAGCTTGCCCATAGCGACTCCTAGTCATTGAGGTGCGGGGCGACCTCGGCCCCGAACGCGGCCATCTGGTCGCGGAGTTCGTCGCATCCGCGCGACCGGAACCGCACCTGGATCTGGTCCACGCCCATCGCCCGGTACGCCCGCAGGGACTCGGCGAGCGCCTCCGGTTTGCCGGTGAGGGTGCGCCGGCCGGTGGCCCAGCCGGGTTCACCCACGTACAGCGCCTCGGTGATCGCGCCCACGGTGATGGGATCGTCCACGCCGGCCCGCTCCCGCAGTTCCCTCAACCTGGCTATCTGGGACGGCAGTCGATCGCGCGGGTCTCCCTGCGGCAGCCAGCCGTCGCCGCGCAGGGCGGCCCGCCGCACGGCCGCCGGGGACGACCCGCCCACCCAGATCGGCACGCGCCGCTGCGCCGGCCGGGGCCGCTGGCAGAGCCCGTCGAAGGAGAACCGTTCGCCGTGGAACTCGGGGTACTCCTCGGGCCCGAGCGCGACCCTGAGCGCGTCGATCGTCTCGTCGAGCACGGGCCCGCGGCGCTCGAAGTCCGCCCCGACCGCGTCGAACTCCTCCCGCACGTGCCCGGCGCCGACCCCCAGGATCAGCCGGCCGCCGCTGAGGTGGTCCAAGGTCGCGTACTGCTTGGCGGTGACGAGGGGGTGGCGCAGCCCAACGACCGCGACATGGCTCATCAGCAGGACCCGCTCGGTGGCGGCCGCCAGGTAGGAGAGGGTGGAGACCGGGTCGTACCAGATGGTGCTCATCGGCCCGGCGAGCCGGCGCGGAATGGCCACGTGGTCGCAGCTCGCGACATAGGCGAAGCCCGACCGGTCGGCGGCCCGCGCGATCTCGACGAGGTCGCGGGGGCCGGCGCCGGCCTCCCACTCCTCCGCGTACATGGTGCTCTGCGACTGGACGGGAAGCTGCATCCCGTACACCAGACGCCCGTTCGGCAGTATCGGCACCGCGTGCCCGCCTCCAGCCGTATCTGACGATCCGTCACATGCGTACGGACCCCATCGTCATAGCTGATGCATCGTCAGGCAAGGGGTGTGCGGGAGGCGACGGTGCCGGGAAGCGGTGACTCGCGAAGGACACTTCGAGGCCGCCCCGTAATGGATGCGCCGCGCGACGGACGCCGGGCCAGAATGGGCGGGTGATCAATTACGACGACGAGGCCCGGACCTACGACGCGTCCCGAGGCGGTGAACCGCGAGCCGAAGCGGCCGCTGCCGCGGTGGAGCCGCTGCTGCCGCGAGGACCGTCCACGATCCTGGACATCGCGTGCGGGACGGGCATCGTGACCAGCAGGCTGCGGGGCCCGGAGCGGACCGTGGTGGGCATCGACCGCTCGCCCGGGATGCTGAGCCGTGCCGGGCAGCGGCTGCCGGGAGGCGTCGTGTGCGGCGACGCCACGCGGCTGCCCTTCGCATCGAAGGGCGTGGACGCCGTCGTGATCGTCTGGTTGCTGCACCTCCTGCCGGACCCCGCATCGGTCCTGGCCGAGGCGGCCAGGGTGCTGCGGCCCGGCGGGGTACTGATCACCACCGTCGACAAGAACGACGCACACTTCGCCGAGGACAGCGACATCGCCCAGGTCACGGCGGACCTGCGGCGCCAGTACGCGCCCCGCGTCCCCGACGACGGTGCTCGGGTGCTCAGTTGGGCGGCGGAGCTGGGGCTGGAGCTCGCAGGAGAGACGGTGTTCCCCGGAATCGGGCAGGGCCGCAGCCCGCACGGATGGCGTCAGGCGATCGAGGCCGGCCGCATCCCCTGGTACACGGACGCGGCGGCACCGGACGAGGCGTCCGAGGCGCACCGACGCCTCGCCGCGCTACCGGACCAGGACATGGCACGCCCGGACCCGCTGTACCGTCTCATCGCCTTGAAGGCGTGAGTGCCGTTACGCGCGCATCAAAAGAGCAATCAACTGCCAGGCCAGCACGGCGTGGACGAGAATGCACATGCCCCATCGCGCGGACCGGCGAGTTCCGTGACGCAATACCGCCGTCCACTCGAACGCGGCCAAAAGGAAGGACAGGGTCAACAGCGCCCAGGAAATTCCGCTCCATCCACCGGACGTCCGATCCGCGAGGACGCCGATGACCGCGAGCGGGGCCAGTGCCAACAGGGGAAGGGCCCAGGTGACCCGGGCGGCGGCGCGGGCGGACGCGGTGTCGCTCATCCAGGACGCTCCGTCTCTGCGTAGGGCCGACGGACCGTCAACCGGACTTTCCCTGCCGGACACGACCGAACGTAACATGCGAAACGATCACTTGACCATCGATTCCAGGCGACCTCATTTCATCCATCGGAGCCTAGGTTTGATATAGCACGGGCAATGCATTGGTCAACTACAACTGCCTCCGGGAAAAACCGAGTTGCGCCTCGCCAGTCACATATCCGGGCTCAGCCGAGGAGGGCGTACACCGTGGAGGCGCGGGCGGCCGGCTCTTCCGTTCCCTCGGCCGTCATCGTGATCTCGGCGAAGGCCATCCGCCGGCCGAGCTTGGTCACGCGGGCGTCGATCAGGACGTCCGCGCCGGTCACCGGGCGCTGGAAGCTCGTGGACTGCTGCACGGTCGTCATCGGGCCGTACGCTCCTCGCGCGGAGGCCACCGCGATCACGGTGGCGGTGTCGGCGGCGGCCATCAGGGCCTGACCGCTGAGCCCGCCGCCGTCCCGGGCCAGCCGCTCGGACCAGGGCAGGCGCAGCACGGCGTGCCGCTCGCCGGTCTCCTCGACACGGAGCCCGAGTTCGAGCACCCAGGGGGCGAAGTTGTCGGCAAGGATCCTGTCTGCTTCGTCAGGTGTCAGCGCCATGGCGTTCATGGTGACGCCGGGCCGGACGAATGTCACCGCCGTCCGAGGACGGACCGCTCTGCCGCGCCCCGGGGGCCACCGGTCAGGATGAAGCCATGTCCCTTCACACGGTGATCCTCTACGGCTGCGCGGCGGCCGTCGTGCTGCCCGGGGTCGAGGTCATCAAGAGCCTCGTCGGCGGCGGGCGGCGCATGAGCCCCGTCGAGCTGGTGCGTGCCCTGTGGGGGCGGCCGGTGCCGTGGGTGGCGGCGGCCATGGCCGGCGCGATGACGGTGATGGCCGTCGTGCAGACGGCGGCGCCGTCCGTCATGGGCCACCTCCGGCGCGAGCCCGGCGCGCCCTGGTGGCGGGCGGTGACCGCGCTGTTGGTGCAGACCTCCGGCTGGTACCAACTCGCCTTCAACCTGGCAGCGTTGCTCGTCATCGCACCGGCCGCCCAGCGCGCGCTCGGCCCGGCCGTGATGCCGGTGGTGTTCGCGGTGAGCGGGGTCGCCGCGCAGGCGGTCAGCATGGCGGGGTGGAGCCCGGTCGGCGGCGGCGACTCGGTGGCCCTGTGCGGCCTGGTGGGCGCCCTCGCCGTGACCGTAGCCCTACGCTCCGGCCCGCTGCCGCGCCGCCTCCTCCCCCTCCTGATCCCGGCCGCAGGCGGTGTCCTGTGCGTCCTGCACAACAACCACGGCGTGGGCGTGCTGGTGGGGTGCGTCCTGGGCGCCGCCCTCACCGTCACGCGCGGACGGTGGCACGTGGCCGCTCCCCGCACGGCCGCCTGAGCCCGGCCCCGGACCCTCGCGGCCCGCCGCGCGCGGCACCGGCAGCTCCGCCCACACCGTCTTGCAGGGGCCCGGCCCCGCGAGGACGCCCCAGCGGTCGGCGAGCGCCGCGACGAGCAGCAGCCCCCGGCCCGATTCGCCGCCCGGGTCCCTGCGCACCACGGGCAGCCGGTCACCGCGCGCGTCCACGACCTCGATACGCAGGGTCACCCCGTCGTCCCGCAGCACCAGCCGCATGTCCCGCCCCGGCACCCGCCCGTGCAGCGCGGCATTGGCCGCCAGCTCGCCCACGACGTACTGCACCTCCTCGAACTCCCGCCCCCACCGGCGCAGTTGCTCGATCGCCAGCACCCGGGCGATCCGGACGCCGCGCCGTGTACAGGAGAGCTGGACGCTGAACTGACGTACCTCTGGGGCAGTTTCTTCTTTCACGTCACTCAGCGTGGCCACGCGCGCCTACCCTGACCAGTGATCGGGTGAGTACGCAGAGTTTCTGTCCCGGCTCTGTCCGGTGGCGTCCCGAGTGTCCGGGGGTACGGCTTTGCTCGGAGGTGGGTGCGGATGAGTGACGACTGGGGCGTGGACCCGGACGACGAGGCGTGTGCGGTGGCGGCGACGGTGGGGCGCCAGCTCAAACTCTGGCGCGAGACCGCCGGGTTGACGGCGGCGGAGTTCGGTGCGGCGATTGGGTACGGCGAGGACTTGGTCTACAAGGTGGAGGGCGGGCGGCGGATCCCCCGCTCCGAGTACCTCGACCAGGCGGACGAGGTACTGGGGGCGGGCGGCAGGCTCTCGGCGATGAAGAAGGACGTCGCCGTGGCCCGATACCCGAAGACGGTTCGCGAACTGGCCAAACTGGAGGGGCAGGCGGTGGAGTTGTGCATGTACGCCAACCACAACATCCATGGGCTGTTGCAGACGGAGGAGTACGCGCGGGCGCTCCTGCGAACACGAAGGCCCGCCTATTCGTCGGGCGAACTGGAGCGGATGGTCTCCGCGAGGGTCGCCCGTGGTTCCGTCTTCGATCGCACGCCTGGCCCCGAGCTCAGCTTCGTCCAGGAGGAAGTGACGCTGCGGCGACCGATCGGAGGGAGCACGGTTCTTCGCCAGCAGCTCCAACGGCTCCTAGTGTTGGCAGAGTTGCCGAACGTGGAACTCCAGGTGATGCCGACGTCCCGCGGCGACCACCCCGGGACGGCCGGCATGATCGAGGTGCTGAAGTTCGGCAACGGCTCAGCGGTAGGTCGTGGGGATGGCAAATTCGGTGGTCGGCCGATCTCAGATCCGTGCCAGCTTCGTATCCTGGAACTGCGCTATGGCATCATCCGGGCCCAGGCTCTCACGCCAGGGGAATCACGGGCCTTCATCGAGCGAGTGCTGGGAGAAACATGATCCGCGAGTCCGCCGTCGAAAGCACCGAGCTGACGTGGTTCAAGAGCACCTACAGCGACAGCAGCAACGGCAACGACTGCGTCGAGGTCGCCGCGACGTGGTTCAAGAGCAGCTACAGCAGCAGCAGTGACGGCGAAGACTGCGTAGAGATCGCCGCCTGCCCCACCACCATCCACATCCGCGACTCCAAGACCCCCGAAGGCGACCGCCTCGGCGTCACCCCGCGCACCTGGGCCGCCTTCGTCTCCTACGCGGCCGGGCGCTGAGCCCCGGGGGCCCCGGCGGGGTTGCGGGTGTGCGGGGTCCCGCCGGGCCCGGGTTCCTCCGCGCCCCCGCCTACTCCCCCGCCCACAACCCCCCGGGCGTAAGCCCGAGAAGCTCGATCGCGTTGCCCCGCACGATCCGCTCCACCACATCCCCCGCCAGGTGCCCCATCTGCGCCTCGCCGACCTCCTTGGACTTGGGCCACGTCGAGTCCGAGTGCGGGTAGTCCGTCTCGTACAGGACGTTGGCGACGCCGATCGCGTCCAGGTTGCGGAGGCCGAACGCGTCGTCGAAGAAGCAGCCGTAGACGTGCTCGGTGAAGAGTTCGGACGGGGGGCGGTGGACCTTGTCCGCGACGCCGCCCCAGCCCCGGTTCTCCTCCCACACCACGTCCGCCCGCTCCAGGATGTACGGGATCCAGCCGATCTGGCCCTCCGCGTACATGATCTTCAGGTTGGGGAAGCGTTCGAACTTGCCGCTCATCAGCCAGTCGACCATCGAGAAGCAGCAGTTGGCGAAGGT
Source organism: Streptomyces sp. NBC_00442 (assembly GCF_036014195.1). Lineage (NCBI taxonomy): Bacteria > Bacillati > Actinomycetota > Actinomycetes > Kitasatosporales > Streptomycetaceae > Streptomyces > Streptomyces sp. NBC_00442. Next base: position 4,372,931 of record NZ_CP107918.1, on the reverse strand, counting down.
GATCGTCGAGCCGACGGCCGGTGGTGCGTCCGGTGAGGTGGAGGGCATCTTGCTGGACGAGCCGATGTGCATGGCGATGACCGTGCCGGTCTCGTCGCACGCCGCGAGGAAGGGGTCCCACGCGTCGGTGTGGATGGACGGCAGTCCCAGGTGCGGCGGTATCTCGGAGAAGGCCACCGCGCGCACCCCGCGTGCGGCGTTGCGGCGGACCTCGGCGGCGGCGAGGCCGGCGTCCCACAGCGGGATCAGGGTGAGCGGGATGAGACGGCCGTGGGCGTCGGGGCCGCACCACTCCTCCACCATCCAGTCGTTGTACGCCCGCACCGCGAGCAGCCCGAGTTCGCGGTCGGACGCCTCGGTGAAGGTCTGGCCGCAGAAGCGGGGGAAGGTGGGGAAGCAGAGCGCGGACTGGACGTGGTTCACGTCCATGTCGGCGAGGCGTGCCGTCACGTCGTACGAGCCCTTGCGCATCTGCTCGTAGGTGATGACTTCGAGCCGGATCTCGTCCCTGTCGTAGCCGACCGCCGTGTCGAGGCGGGTCAGCGGGCGGTGCAGGTCCTCGTACACCCACCAGTCGCCGACCGGCCCGTCGTCGCCCTTGGCGCCCATGACCGGCGCGAACTTGCCGCCGAGGAACGTCATTTCCTTCAAGGGGGCGCGGACGATGCGCGGGCCGATGTCCCGGTACTTGGACGGGAGGCGGTCCTGCCAGACGGTGGGGGGCTCCACCGTGTGGTCGTCCACCGAGATGATCTTCGGGAAGGTATCCGTGCGCTCGGTCTCCATGTGTCCTACGGTAGACCGAATCTGACGATCCGTCAGTAAGTCGCGTGCGCTTCGGGGAACCACCGGGCCCGCGATGTGTGTGAAGGGCATGTGTCGAGGCCTTGTGCAGAGCGTCACCCGTTGCTGACGCGACCCCTCCGGACAGGGCAGACTGGCGGGGGCCACACACAGGAGTACGGGGGTACAGGGGGCAGGAATGGACCGTGACGGCGGGCCACGCGTACCGCAGCAGCGCGCTCCGGAGGCGACCGGCGCCGGACTCCGCTTCGGCGTACTCGGACCCGTGCGGGCCTGGCGGGACGAGGAGCTCCTGCCGTCCGGCTCCCCCCAGCAGCGCGCCCTGCTCGCCGCCCTGCTGCTGCGCGACGGCCGCACGGCCACCGCCTCCGAACTCATCGACGCCATCTGGGGCGACGAGCCGCCCTCGCAGGCCCTGGCCGCGATCCGTACGTACGCCTCCAGGCTGCGCAAGATCCTCGGCCCCGGCGTCCTGGTCAGCGAGTCCGGGGGGTACGCGATCCGGGCGGCCGCCGGCGCCCTCGACCTCACCCGCGCCCAGGAGCTGGCCACGGCCGCCGAGAAGGCGCGGGCCGGCGGCGACCAGGCCCGGTCCCGCCACCTGCTGAACGCCGCGCTCGCCCACTGGGACGGCGAGCCCCTGGCCAACGTGCCCGGTCCCTACGCCGAGAACCAGCGCACCCGGCTCGGCGAATGGCGCCTCCAGCTCATCGAGGCGCGCCTCGACATGGACCTGGAGGCCGGCTGCCACGCCGAGGCCGTCTCCGAACTGACCGCGCTGACCGCCGCCCATCCGCTGCGCGAGCGCCTGCGCGAACTCCTGATGCTGGCCCTGTACCGCAGCGGCCGCCAGGCCGAGGCCCTCGCCGTGTACGCGGACACCCGGCGGCTGCTCGCCGACGAACTCGGCGTGGACCCGCGGCCCGAACTGGCCCGCCTCCAGCAGCGCATCCTGCGCGCCGACGAGGACCTGGCCCGCAGGCCCGCCGGAACCGGGGCCGGGGCCGGCACCGGAGCAGCGGCGGCCGCTCCCGCCCCGATGCGGCCGGCCCAACTGCCCGCTTCCGTACCGGATTTCACGGGACGCGACTCCTTCGTGCGCGAGCTCACCGCGCGGCTCGCCGGCGCCGAGACGACGGTGATGGCGGTCTCCGCGCTCGCCGGCATCGGGGGTGTCGGCAAGACCACGCTCGCCGTGCACGTCGCCCACGCCGCCCGGCCCTGCTTCCCCGACGGCCAGCTGTACGTCGACCTCCAGGGTGCGGGGTCGCACTTCGCGGAACCGGACACCGTCCTCGGCGCGTTCCTGCGCGCGCTCGGCACCCCGGACTCGGCGATCCCGGACTCGCTGGAGGAGCGGGCCGCCCTGTTCCGCTCCACGCTCGACGGCCGCCGGGTCCTGGTCCTGCTCGACAACGCCCGTGACGCGGCCCAGATCCGGCCGCTGCTTCCGGGCACCGCCGGATGCGCGGCGCTGGTCACCAGCCGCATCCGGATGGTCGACCTCGCCGGCGCGCACCTCGTCGACCTGGATGTGATGTCCCCCGACGAGGCGCTCCAGCTGTTCACCAGGATCGTCGGCGTGGAGCGGGTGTCCGCCGAGCGCGAGGCGGCCCTCGACGTGGTCGCCGCCTGCGGCTTCCTGCCGCTCGCCATCCGCATCGCCGCGTCCCGGCTCGCCTCGCGCCGCACCTGGACGGTCTCGGTGCTCGCCGCGAAGCTCGCGGACGAGCGCCGCCGCCTCGACGAACTCCAGGCCGGCGACCTGGCGGTCAAGGCGACCTTCGAGCTCGGCTACGGGCATCTGGAGCCCGCCCAGTCCCGTGCGTTCCGCCTGCTCGGGCTGCCCGACGGGCCCGACATCTCGCTCGCGGCCGCGGCCGCCGTCCTCGACCTGCCCGAGCAGGAGACCGAGGACATCCTGGAGTCCCTGGTCGACACCAGCCTGGTGGAGTCCGCGGCGCCCGGCCGCTACCGCTACCACGACCTCGTACGCCTCTACGCCCGTTCCTGCGCCGAACGCCCGGACCTTCCGGCGGCGGAGCGGGAGTCGGCGATGTCGCGGCTGCTCGACTTCTACCTGGCGACGGCGGCCGGCGTGTACGCGCTCGAACGGCCCGGGGACCGCCTCGTGGACCACCTGGAGCCGACCGCGCACCGGGGGCTCGCGTTCGGCGACCGCCGCTCGGCGCAGGACTGGCTGTACTCCGAGGCCGACCCGCTGCTCGCCTGCGTACGCCAGCAGTCGGGGCCGCGCACCCTGCGCCGCGCCGTCGACCTCCTGTACGCGGCGCTCGACCTGGGCGAGTCCGGCGCCAACTCCCGGCAGTACGAGGCGACCGCGGAGGCCGTCCGTGAGGCGGCCCGCACCGTGGCCGACACCCGGGCCGAGGGCCGTGCGGTGATGACGCTCGCCAATGTGCACCAGCTGGCGGGCCGCTTCGAACCCGCCGACCGCGAGGCCCAGGAAGCCATGCGCCTCGCGGCCCCCACGCAGGATCCGCTGCCGCTGTGCTGGGCCTCCAACGCCCGCGGGATCATCGCGCTCTACCAGAACCGGCACACCGACGGCGAGACCCATCTGACGCGCGCCATCGACGCGTTCCGGGCCGACGACAACCGGCCCGGCGAGGCGAGCGCGCTGTGCAACCTGTCCCGGATCCACCTGGCCATGGGACGCACCGCGAGCGCGGTGACCCTGGCCCAGGAGGGCCTCGCCATCTACGACGCGATGGGTCACGAGCTGCGCGGCGCCAACGCCCGGTACGCGCTGGGGCTCGCGCTCACCCAGAGCGGCACCCTGTCCGCGGCCGCCGAGCGTCTCCACGAGGCGCTCGCCGTGTTCCGCGACAGCAGGCAGCGCCTGTGGGAGGGCATGACGCTGTTCCGGCTCGCGGAGGTCGACCTCGCGGGCAGGCGGCCCGCGCAGGCCGCGGCCAACGCCGAGATGGCGCTCACGGTGCTGCGCGGCATCGGCGGCGAGTGGCGGCGCGGCAATGTGCTGACCGTGCTCGGCCGGGCGCTCGCCGACATCGGGCACGCCGGCCGGGCTCAGGTCTGCTGGCGCGACGCGCTGGCCATCTTCGAGGAGCTCGGCTCCCCCGAGGCCGCCCAGGTCCGCACCCTGCTCAGCCCCGTGGCGGCCGCTTAACGAATCCCGCCGGGGCGTTCATTGAACGTTTATCGGCACCCGGCATGCTCATGGATGTCGGCCCGTCGTGTCGGGGGGCACCGGGGCCGGCGGGGAGGCCGGCCGCTGTTCGGGCCGGCCCTGGCAAGTCCGTCCGGCCACCCTCGGGGGAGTGGCCGGACGGTTTCGCCGAGCATCAGGCAGCGTCTTCAACGGGAGATGAGATTCATGGGCGACGTGAAGAAGAACGAGCCGCCGATCGTCACGCCTCAGGACCAGCACGCCACGGACCAGCCCGCCATCGCCACGCTCGACCAGCACGCCACCGGCAGCCCCGTCCTCACACTCGACCAGCACGCCACGGACGAGCCGCCTATCACGCCGCTCGACCAGCACGCCACGTCCGAGCCGCACCGGTCGCAGGTGCAGTAGACCCATCCGAGCGGGGGACGGCCGCGGCGGCGCGGGAGGGGAGCCGCCGCGGCCGAGGCACACGACCGGCCGCGATGCGGGACCACCCCGGGGGGGGAGCGGTCCCGCATCGCGGCCGGCCTTCGCTCTCCGACAGCGCGGGGACCGTCACCTCAGCCGCATTACCCCACGCCAGGTCCAGCCCGCCTCCAGGACGGTGTTGCGCAGGGGATCACGCATGTCCCGCGAGTCGAAGATGACCACCTTGTGGCGACGGCCGTCCGGACCCTTTTCCCACCACCACTGCCGCCCGACGTACGGTCCGCGGCTCCATCGGCGCGACAGGGTCCGCCGGGGCGGGTCCCCCACCAGCCCCACCTCACGCACCTCGTCGAGTACGTGCACCTCGCGCACGGCGGGGGCCAGCCGCATGCGGGTCTTCATGGACCGCTCCACCTTCTCTGCCGAGACGGAGTCCCCCATCGCGGGCAGCACGATCTGCCACTCCGCCACCACATGGGCCTTCTCCCCGCCGAAAGCGGTCCGTACGCGGAACGGCACACCGGTGCCATTGAGCGCCATCAACGCCTCTTTGACCTGCCAGGCGGGAAGCGGAGTGACGCCGCTGTCCGGGTATTCGGTCCCCATGCGGCGGTCCCGGAAGCGTTTCCACATGCCCTTGAGACGGCCCGTCACCGAGTCTCTCCTTCGTGAGCGCGGCTCTGATCAGTGCGCGCGTGTGAGCGTCCCGGGGGTCCGGGCACATCGCTGCCAAGAGGCTAACAAGGTGTGATCATCGCCGGTCCGGGGAACGGGCTGCCTCCCCGCACGGCCAACGACCACGCAGCCGCCGGCGCCGCGCGATCCGGCCCGCTCACCTCCCCCGCAGCTCTCCCTTCACGACCTTCCCGCTCGCGTTGCGCGGGAGTTCGGCCACGAATTCGACCTCCCTCGGTACCTTGTAGTTGGCCATCTCGCGGCGGGACCAGGCGATCAGGTCGTCCGCCGTCAAGGGGGAGCCGGGGCGACGGATCACGTAGGCGCGGCCGACTTCGCCGAGGCGGGGGTCCGGGATGCCGATCACGGCCACGTCGGCCACCTCCGGGTGCAGGCCGAGGAGTTGCTCTATTTCCGCCGGGTAGGCGTTGAAGCCGCCGACGATGAACATGTCCTTGATCCGGTCGGTGACGCGCAGGTTGCCCGCGGGGTCCAGGACGCCGATGTCCCCGGTGTGCAGCCAGCCGTCGGTGTCGATGGTCCGGGTCGTTTCCGCCGCGTCCTCGAAGTAGCCGCGCATCACGTTGAATCCGCGTACCTGGATCTCGCCCGGTTCGCCCGGCTCGGCCAGGACGCGTATCTCGGTGCCGGGTATCGCGCGGCCCGAGGTCGAGGCGATGACCTGTGCCGGGTCGCCGCGGCGGCACATCGTGACGATGCCGCTCGCCTCGGACAGGCCGTACGCGGTCAGGACGGTGTCCACTCCCAGTTCGGTCCGCAGCCGCTCGACCAGGCGCAGCGGCACCACCGCGGCGCCGGTCACCACGAGGCGCAGGGCGCTCAGGTCGTGCTGGTCGCGGGAGGGATGGTCGAGGAGCGCCTGGTGGAGGGTGGGCGGGCCGGGCAGGACCGAGATGCGTTCGGCGGCGATGTTGGCGAGCGCGGTGTCGACGTTGAACACCGGTTGCGGCACCATCGTCGCGCCCCGCATGAGGCAGGCGATGATGCCCGCCTTGTAGCCGAAGGTGTGGAAGAACGGGTTCACGATCAAATAGCGGTCGCCCGCGCGAAGGCCCGCGAGCTCCGCCCAGATCGCATAGCACCGCAGGGTCTGGGCGTGGGTGATCACCGCGCCCTTGGGGCGGCCGGTGGTGCCGGAGGTGTAGACGATGTCGGAGGGGGAGGACGGGGAGAGCGCCTCGGCGCGTGCCGTCACCTCGGCGGCCGATACGCCCTCGCCGCCGGCCAGGAAGTCCTTCCACGTGCGGAAGCTGTCGGGTGCGTCGTCCGAGAGGACCACCACCTGCTCCAGGTGCGGGAGCGAGGGCAGCGGGCCCGTGCCGCTCCCCTGGGCCGTGGCGCGGCGCAGCGAGGCGACGTAGGACGTGCCGAGGAAGGTGCCGGTGATGAACAGCAGCTTGGCGCGGCTGCTTTCCAGGACGTACGCGGCCTCCGCGCCCTTGAACCGTGTGTTCAGCGGCACGAGCACCGCGCCCGCGCTCACCGCGCCGAGCGCCGAGACGATCCAGTCCGCGGTGTTGGGCGCCCACAGCGCGACGCGGTCGCCCGGCTCCACCCCGGCCGCGACGCACGCCGCCGCCGCGCGCTCCACGCGCTCGCCGAGCTCCGCGTACGAGATCCGGCCGCGGCCCTCGACGACCGCCTCCCGGTCGCCGTACCGCTCGGCGGCGCTCCGCACCAGCTTCGCGATCGTGCCCCACTCCAGGTCCCCGCGCATCGAAAGCCCTCCCCACGCTAGCTGACTAACCGTCAGATTAGCTGTAGCCTCCTCCGCTGTCAGCACTGGTGACGCTCGTGGAGGTGGGGCCATGGCCACTCTGAAGGACGCGACAGCCATAGTCGGCATCGGGCAGACGCCGTTCGCCAGGCAACTGCCCGAATCCGAGAAGACCTTGGCGTGCCGGGCGATCCTCGCCGCGCTCGACGACGCGGGCATCAGCCCCTCCGAGGTCGACGCGTTCGCCTCGTACACGATGGAGGAGACCGACGAGGTCGAGGTCGCCAAGTCCGTCGGTGCCGGGGACGTGACCTTCTTCAGCAAGATCGGGTTCGGGGGCGGCGGTTCCTGCGCCACCGTCGGGCACCTCGCCTCCGCCATCGCGACCGGGCAGGCGAGCGTGGGCGTGGCCTGGCGCTCGCGCAAGCGGGGCAGCGGGCCAAGGCCCTGGAAGAACACGGCCGTTCAGCTGCCCACTCCCGCCCAGTGGACCCGCCCCTTCGGCCTGCTGCGGCCCGCCGACGAGATCGGCATGCTGGCCCGCCGCTACTTCCACGAGTACGGCGCCACCCGCGACCACCTCTTCAACGTGGCGCTCGCCTGCCGCAACCGCGCCAACCAGAACCCGGCCGCGATCATGTACGAGCGCCCGCTGACCCGCGAGATGTACATGACCTCCCGCTGGATCAGCGACCCGCTCTGCCTCTTCGACAACTGCCTCGAAACGGACGGCGCGTTGGCGTGTGTCGTGGTCTCCGCCGAGCGGGCCCGGGACTGCCGGCAGAAGCCCGTGTACGTGCACTCCGCCGCCCAGGGCCTGCCCGCCCAGCACCACGGCATGGTCAACTACTGGAACGACGACCCGCTCACGGGGCCCGCCTGGACCGCCGCCCGACACCTGTGGAAACAGGCCGACTTCGGGCCCGGCGACGTCGATGTGGCGCAGATCTACGACGCGTTCACCCCACTCATCCCGCTCTCCCTGGAGGGCTACGGATTCTGCGGGCGCGGCGAGGGCGGCGCGTTCACCGAGGGCGGCGCCCTGGAGATCGGCGGGCGGCTGCCCCTCAACACCGGCGGCGGCGGCCTGAGCGAGGCCTACGTCCACGGGTTCAACCTCATCAACGAGGGCGTCAAACAGCTGCGCGGCACCAGCACCGCCCAGGTGCCGAACGCCGCCACCTGCCTGGTCACCGCGGGCGAAGGCGTGCCCACGTCCGCGATCCTGCTGAGGAGTTGAGAGATGCTGACACCCGTGGTGGACGACGACGGCGCCCCCTTCTGGGAGTACGCGGCCCGCGGCGAGCTCCGCGTCCAGGCCTGCGCAGCCCCCGACTGCGGCCGGCTCCGCTTCCCGCCCCGCCCCTGCTGCCCGCACTGCCAGTCCTTCGACAGCGAGTGGCGCCGGGTGTCGGGCCGCGCCCGCATCTGGTCGTACGTCTTCCCGCACCCCCCGCTGCTCCCCGACTACGCGGCGATGGCTCCCTACAACGCGGTCGTCGTCGAACTCGCCGAGGACCCCCTGATCCGCCTGGTCGGCAACGTGGTCGCCGAGCCGGACGCGCCGCTCGACTCCGTCGACCCGTCCCGGCTGCGGATCGGCGCCCGCGTCCAGGTCACGTTCACCGAGGTCGACGGGGTGAGCGTGCCGCGCTGGCTCCTGGAGCGCCCATGAGCGTCCAGGTGACCCGCGACAAGGACACCGGCGTCGCGGTGGTCACCCTGGACCGGCCCGAGCGCCTCAACGCCATCGATCTGGAGACGGCCCGTCGACTTGCCCAAGTATGGCGGGATCTGAGGTTCGACGACACCGTACGGGCCGCCGTTCTGACCGGCTCCGGGGAGCGGGCGTTCTGCACCGGGATCGACCGCTCGGCCGAGGTGGCGCAGCCCTCGTCCCCGTACTCCACCGAGGATCCGCTGCTCTCGATCGGCCCGAAGGCCAACGACCTGTGGAAGCCGGTGATCGCCGCCGTGCGCGGGATGGCCTGCGGCGGTGCCTTCTACCTGCTGGGCGAGGCCGAGTTCGTGATCGCCGCCGAGGACGCGAGCTTCTTCGACCCGCACACCACGTACGGGATGGTCAGCGCCTACGAGTCGATGTACCTCGCGCTGCGGATGCCGCACGGCGAGGCGGCCCGCCTCGCGCTGATGGGGACGGCCGAGCGGATGTCGGCGCGACGGGCCCACGAGATCGGATTCGTCAGCGAAGTCACCGCACCTGGAGGGGAGTTGACGTCCGCCGTGCGGTGCGCGGAGACGATCGCCTCGTTCCCGACGGAGGCGGTCCAGGGGACGGTGCGCTCGGTGTGGGCGGCAAAGGAGGCCACCCTCGCCCAGGCCCTCTCCCGCGCCCCGGCCTTCGTGGCGCTGGGGAACCTGCCGCCCGGCCGGCAGGCGGAGCTGTTCGGCGCGCGGCGCTCGAAGGAGTTCCGGATGCGGTGAAAGGAGTTCCGGATGCGGTGAACGGCCGCACGGCCTCGGCTAGGCGGGCTTCACCTCGGCTTCGCAGCGGGCCACCTTGTCGAGCAGGCCGGGGTGGTCCATCGGCACCGTGACGTCGCGCGAGGCGCTCGGGGTCAGGCTCACCGTGGTGGACCCTTCGTCGACGGATACGCCGTTCGCGTCGAGGAAGGTGACCCGTACCTGGTAGCGGCGGCTGCCGGTGCCGGAGCCGCTGCCCGTCGTCACATGCACCGTGGAGCTCTCCACGCCCGTGTTCGCCGAGGCGCACGCGGTGACGGTCGAGCTGACGGCGGTCGTGGTCCCGGCCGTGGAGCGGCCGCCGGAGCCGGATGTGGTGCCGTTGGTGCTGGTGCCGTAACGGCTGCCACTGGTGTAGCCACTGGTGCCACCGGTGTAGCCGCCACTCGTGCTGCCGCTGTCGCCGGAGGCGTCGCCGGTGCCGCCGCTCGTACTGCTGCTGCCGCCGCCGGTGGTGTAGCCGGTGGTGGTCCTGTCGTCACTGCTGTCGTCACTGCTGTCGCTCGTACCCGAACTCCCGTTGCTCTTGTGGGAGTTGGAGCATCCGCCCCCCGAGCTCGAACCGTGGCCGTGACCGCCGTGGCCGTGGCCGGAGAAACCCGTCAGGGCGAGCACCGTCCCCGCCAGCACGGCCGCGCACTTCATTCCGCGACGGAACACCGTCGTACCCCCTCCGAAGACCGGCCGACACCGTAACAGCGGCCGGCATGGACATGCAGGGCGGTTTCGCGGCCCGCGCGCCGCCCGGCACACGATCTCCCCGCCGTCCCCGCCGCACTCCCACAGGTAGCGGCGCGGGCGCACCGGGCGTAGCGTCGGCAGCGAGAGCCGCCTTTAAGGAGGGCCGGAGATGGTGCGCAATGTCATCGGCTCGATCCTCGCTCTCGTAGGAGCGGCGGCCGCCGTCTGGAGCCCCTTCCGTGCCTGGTACGACGGCCGTCACGGCAGCGCCTACCGCATCGACGACCTGTTCTCGGGCATCTCCGCCGACAAGGCCGAGGTGGCCGGCTCGATGCTGCTCCCGTTCGCCTTCGCCGCCCTGGTGACCCTGATCGCCCTCGTGCTGCGTTCCCGCGTGCTCGTGATCGTCGCCGCCCTCGTGGTACTCGGCTTCACCGTGCTGTGGATGGTGCGGCAGGGCCAGGCCGCGGGCAGCCTGACGGTCGACTCGTCGGGCAAGGGACTCGGACAGGGCGTCGCGCTGGCGCTGGGCGGCGGCGTGGTGATGCTGATCGGCGCGGCCCTGATGTCGGGCCGCCGCTCCGCGCCCGCGCGGAGCCGCTACGGCAGGCCGACCCTGGACGAGCGGGCCGCGCGCCGCGACGAGCCCGCCTACGAGGCCGGACGCGAAGAGCCCGTCGAGCCCCGGCCCTCGTACGAGGAGCCCGGCCGGGAGCGGCCCGGTGCGGCCGGACGGCCCGGACCGGCCGGGGGCCCCTACCAGCACCCGGGCGACCACTACCCCGGCGGCGAGGACGGCGGTGGCCCGTACCCCGGCGGCCAGAGCCCCGGTCAAGCCCCGCCCGCGCAGGAGCCGCCGGCCGCCGGGACCCGTTACCGGCACGCCTCGGACTCCCCGTACACGCACGGGCACCCCGTCGGCGCCCCCTACGAGCCCCGCTCCGCCGAGCCCCCGGACGAGCCTCTCCCCGAGGAGCCCCCGGAGGAGCCGCCCGCGGACGAACCCCGGCACAAGTAGCCCGCCGTTCCGGCCCGCTCAGGCCGGGGCGGTGCGCCCTCGTCCCGGTACGGCGATCACTCCCGTACGCCCGTCACCACCGTCGCGTACAGCTCGTCCGAGGTGACCAGGCGGGCGCGCAGGCCGCCCGCGGCCATCGCCGCGAGCGCCCCCGGCACCTGCCGTTCGCTGGTCTCGACGAGGAGGGTGCCGCCGGGGGCGAGCCACCGCGGTGCGGCCAGGGCGACGCGGCGCATGATGTCGAGGCCGTCCGCGCCGCCGTCGAGGGCGACCAGCGGTTCGTGGTCGCGGGCCTCGGGCGGCAGGAGGCCGACTTCGCCGGAGGGCACGTACGGGACGTTCGCCGTCAGGATGGAGACGCGGCCGCGCAGCTCCGCGGGGAGGGGCGCGAAGAGGTCGCCCTCGTAGACGTGACCGCCGAACGCGGCGAGGTTGCGGCGGGCGCAGCGCACGGCGGCGGGTTCGATGTCGGCGGCGTGCAGTTCGGAGCCGGGCAGCGCCGACGCCAGGGCAGCGCCCAGCGCCCCCGAGCCGCAGCACAGGTCCACGACGACGACCGGCCCGGACGCGTCCGCGGCGGCCAGCGCCTGCTGGACGAGGAACTCGGTGCGCCGGCGCGGGACGAAGACCCCGGGGTCCACCGCGACTCGGAGGCCGTGGAACTCGGCCCAGCCCAGGACGTGTTCGAGGGGAAGGCCGGAGATCCTGCGCTCCACCATCGCGGCGAGCTCGGCGGGACGGCGGGCCGTGGCGAGGAGCAACTCCGCCTCGTCCTCGGCGAATACGCACCCGGCGGCGCGCAGCCGGGTCACGACGGTGGAGGGGGAAAGCGGTTCGACTGACATGCGGGACAAGGCCTTTCGGATACCGAAGGGCGCTCTCGCGGTCACCTGTTCAGGGGCGGACCGAGCGGTCGCGGAGGGAGAGCACCCTGCCTGCTGCTGCGGTGATGGGTCCCACCTCCTCGCCTCGCTGCCGACGGCTCCGTACGGGGCCGTGCGGGCGAGCGCCACAGTACGTCATGCGGGGGCTCACCGGGAGCCCGAAGTGGCCGTTCCCTTCACCGCGTCCAGGGCGTACACGCAGCGGTCCTTGCTGCACGCGTAGACAACTCCGTTGCGCACCACGGGAGATCCGCTGATCTCGCCGCCGGTGGCGAGCTTCCAGCGGAGCTGGCCGCCTGCCGCGTCCAGCGTGTAGAGGCAGTGGTCGGCGGAGCCGAAGTGGATGCGGCCGTCGGCGACCACCGGGGTGCCCACCACCGCGCCGCCCGCGGCGAAGCGCCACTTGGGGGTCGAGGTGACCGCGTCCAGGGTGTACAGCGCGTTGCCGCTGCCCACGTGGACGTTGCCGTCGGCCACCAGGACCGGCTCGACGGAGGCGCGGGCCTCGGTGGCGATGCGCCAGCGGTCCTTGCCGGTCGAGGCGTCGAGGGCGTAGACCGTGCCGAGGTAGTCGGCGAGGTACACGCCGCCGCCGGTCACCGCGGGGCCCGGCGCGAACGCCGGGGGACACAGGAAGACCGCGGGCGCCTCGAAGTGCCAGCGGACGTGGCCGGACCCGATGTCGACGGCGAGGACGCGGGTGCCGGCCGAGACGTAGACGTATCCGTCCTCGGCCGGCGTGACCCGCACGGGGACGCCGCCGCAGGAGGCCGCGTCGCCCACCGGGTAGGACCAGCGCTCGGTGCCGGTGCGGGCGTCCAGGGCGCGCAGCCGTGCGTCCTGCCAGACGTAGACCGTGCCGTCGTGGACGACCGGGCCGGCCTCGGGGGTCTCGAAGTCGCTCTGGGCGCCGGAGATCGCCCACAGCTGCTCGCCGTTGGCGGCCTCCCAGGCCTGTACGCCGCCGCCGCGGGTGCCGGTGACAACGGTGCCGCGGTCGGCCTTGAGCGAGTACACCCAGGCGTCCGCCTGGAGCCGCCACAGCTCGCCGCCGTCGCTCGCGTCCAGGGCGTACAGGGTGGGTCCGTCGGAGGCGTGGATGCGGCCGGCTTCGACGGCCATCGCCCAGGCGACGTCGCGCGTCTTGAACTGGCGGCGGCCGGTGCCCACGTCCAGGGCGTGCACCTCGAAGGACGTCACGTACAGCAGGTCCCCGGCCACGGCGGGGGTGCCCCACACGTCGTTCGACATGCGAAAGCGCCAGGGGCGCCAGCGGCCGGGCACTTCCGGCGGATGGGCGGGCGGGGGCACCGGCGCGGTCTGGGCGCCGCCCGTCGCAGCGGCGCCGGGCCTGCGGACCCAGCCCGTGGCGGATCCGGCGTCGACGGCGACCCGGGAGGCGTCGGCGACGCGGGGCCCCGGCCCGATGGGCACCTTGGCGCCGGGCAGCCGCACCGGCTCGTCGGCGTGGACCGGCGGATACGTGACGGCGGAGGCCCCGGCGTGCCGGGCCGCGTACGGGGGGTCCGCAGGGCGGGGCGGCGCCTGCGGGCCCGGCCGGCCCGAGCGCGCGGCCGGGCTCGGCGCCGGGTCGGCGGGCGGAGCGAGGAGCTGCATGCGGCCGCCGCCCCTGCGCTGCTCGATCATGGCGACGGAGCGCGGTGGCAGCCAGGCCGACGCGGTGCCGCTGTCGTCCGAGCCGGAGGCGAAGAGGTGCGGGGCGAGCTGCGCCTGGAGGTCCTCGGGCGAGGGCCGGTTGGGGTACTCCATCTGCATGCACGACTCGATGAGCGGGCGGAGCTCGTCCGGCAGGCCCGTGATGTCCGGGCCCTCGCGCAGCAGCATGAACACGGTCTCGACGGGGTTGGCGCCATGGAAGGGCGCGTGCCCGGTGGCCGCGAAGACGAGGGTGGAGCCCAGCGAGAAGACGTCGGACGCCCCGGTGACGCTGCGCGAGTCCTTGGCCTGCTCCGGTGACATGTACGCGGGCGTGCCGACCGCGACGTTCGTCATGGTCAGGCGGGTGTTGGAGACCCCGGACGCGATGCCGAAGTCGATCACACGGGGCCCGTCCTCGACGACGAGGACATTGGACGGCTTCAGGTCGCGGTGCACCAGGCCCGCGCCGTGGATGGACTGGAGCGCCTCCGCGATGCCGGCGGCGAGCCAGCGCACCGCCTGGGCCGGGAGGGGCCCGCACTCATTCACTATTTCTTCGAGGGAGGGCGCCGGTACGTAGGCGGTGGCCAGCCACGGGACGGGTGCGCGCGGGTCGGCGTCGACGACGGCGGCGGTGTAGAAGCCGCTGACCGCGCGGGCGGCCTCCACCTCGCGCGTGAAGCGGACCCGGAAGAGCTGGTCCTCGGCGAGCTCGGTGCGCACCGTCTTGATGGCGACGCGGCGGCCGGACGCCGAGCGCGCCAGATAGACGAGACCCATGCCGCCGGCACCGAGCCGTCCCAAGACCTCGAAGGGACCGATCCGCCTCGGGTCGTGCTGCGTCAGCTGCTCCACTTGCCTGCCACCTCCCCGTACGGGCCGTGCGTGAATGCGGCCCCGTGCAGCGTCTCACGCGGCACCCCGATTCTCCCTGCCGGAGGTGGTCGGTGGCCAACCCGGGTCGGGACGTGGACGCCCCGCCCCGGGCTGGACGCCCGCGGCGCCCTCGCGTACTTACGCGTCCGCACCTTGCAGGACGGCGAAGGTGGCGCCCTGGTTGTCGTGGAGGACGGCCATCCGTCCGTACTGGATGTCGAACGGCTGGGCGGTGACCCGGCCGCCGAGCCGGGTGCAGGCGGCGGCCGTGGCGTCGCAGTCCTCGACGAGGAAGTACACGAGGAAGTGATCGGGCAGGGCCGCGGGGAAGGCCGGCGACATCAGGGCACGGGCGGCGACCGCGGTGCCGGGCCCCGGTGCGGTGCCGGGCAGCGACCAGGTGCGCATGTCGGCCCCCAGCTCGTCGGGGCTGCCCGCGGCGGCCCCCAGGTAGCCGAAGACGGACTCGTAGAACGCGTCGGCCTGGTCCTTGTCGCGGGTGTAGACCTCGGTCCAGCAGAACGATCCGGGCCGGCGGGTCCGCTCGAAGCCGGCGTGCGCGTCGGCCTGCCACAGGGCGAAGACGGCGCCGCCCGGGTCGGTGGCGATCGCCATCGTGCCGTGCGGCGGCACCGGGGCCGGGTCGGTGATGACCCGGCCGCCCGCGTCGCGGACCCGGGCGGCCAGCGCGCGGACGTCGGGGGTGGCGAAGTAGACGGTCCAGGTGGTCGGCATCCGCCCGTCCCGCTTGGGCTGGAGGGCGGCGACGCGCTGTCCGTCCCGGTAGGCGTTCGTGTACTGCCCGTACCGCTGCTCGTCGGCGTTCTCGTCGAAGGTCCAGCCGAGGAGCTCCCCGTAGAACCGCTTGCCGGCCGCGACGTCGGACAGCGAGACGTCGGCCCAGCACGGCGCGCCTTCCGGATATCCGCCCATGCGCCTGTTTCCTTCCTGAGGTGCCCGTCCCGCCGCGAGGCCGCGTCGGGGCCAAGCTAACGAGCCGTCCCGGCCGACGCAGGCGCACAATTCGAACATATGGTCACTTTTCGACGCACGGGGGCCCTCTCACCCCAGACCGCGCACCGCTTGTCCACCAAAGTTGTCCACAGGCTGTTGATAACACCATTCGAGTGGTGGACGAGATCAGGCCACCGGAACCCGCCGCCCGCACCCGCCCCCCGCGCCCGGTTCCGCGTGCCCGTTTCCGCGTGCCCAGGGGCGCGGATCGCGCTCGGGCCCCCATTTGCACTCGGCCGAATCGCGCTCCGATCACCCCTCGGTAAGCTGACGGCATGACAGGACAAGTACGCACCGTCGACGGCCGCGTGGCCGGCCGACGCGGCCAGGCGACACGGCAGAAGCTGCTCGACTGCCTCAGTGAAATGCTCAGCTCGTCGCCGTACCGGGACGTAAAAGTCATCGATGTGGCCCGGAAGGCGGGCACTTCACCCGCGACCTTCTACCAGTACTTCCCCGACGTCGAGGGCGCCGTCCTGGAGATCGCGGAGGAAATGGCCAAGGAGGGCGCCGGGTTGACCGCTCTGGTCGAGGGCCGCTCCTGGGTCGGCCGGGCGGGCTGGCAGACGGCCGAGGAACTCGTGGAGGGCTTCCTCGACTTCTGGCGCAAGAACGACGCGATCCTGCGGGTCGTCGACCTGGGCGCGGCCGAGGGCGACAAACGCTTCTACAAGATCCGCATGAAGATCCTGAACTCGGTCACCAACTCCCTTACGGACGCGGTCACCGACCTCCAGACCAAGGGCAAGGTCGACAAGGACGTCAGCCCCGCGGCGATGGCCGGCTCCCTCGTGGCGATGCTCGCGTCGGTGGCCTCGCACCAGAAGGGCTTCCAGACCTGGGGCGTCAAGCAGGCCGAACTCCGGCCGAACCTGGCGCTCTTGGTCCACCTGGGCATCACGGGCAAGAAGCCGACGAAATAGCGGGAGTACGCGCGCACACCGTCCGCCGAGCAAGTCCTGTCGCGCCGACGGCGGTTCACCCCCGTGAGGGGATGACCGCCGTCGGCGTTTGCGTCTTCGCCCCTCCGATCCCGGATCCCCGGGTCCCGGCGCCCCGGGGCGGCTCCTCAGGGCGCCCCTTGAGCCCTGGGCCCGTCGGCTCTCGGCTCCAGGCGGAAGAGCCGGATCTCGCGCTCGATCCTGGACTGATACGTGGCGTACGGCGGCCAGAAGTCGAGCGCGGCCCGCCAGGCCGCGGCACGCTCCGCCCCTTCGAGCAGCCGGGCCCGCACCGCGATGTCCCGGCCCTTCCAGCTGATCTCGGCATCCGGATGGGCGAGCAGGTTCGCGGTCCACGCCGGGTGGCCGGGCCGGCCGAAGTTGGACCCGATGAGCACCCACGCCCCGCTCTCCTCAAGCGGCATGCAGGCCAGCGGAGTGCTGCGCGCCAGACCGGACTTGGCGCCGCGCGCGGTCAGGACGACGCCGGGCAGCATCTGCGCGCTGAGCAAGACCTTGCCCCGGGTGAGGCGGTGGACGGCCCGGTCCATCGCGGGCACGACGTGCGGGGCGACCCTGGCGAACGCCCGTGTCGAGGACACCCTCCGCATGAGCCGCACCCCCGGCGCGGCCTTGGCGGCCCCGGGCTTCACGCCGTCACCTCGTGCGCGGCGGGGCCGAACAGACCGGCCTGCTCCGCGGCGTGTCCGCGCAGCCGGTGCACGGGCCCGAAGAGCAGTTCGTCGGCGGCGGCCCGCTTGAAGTAGAGGTGCGCCTCGTGTTCCCACGTGAAGCCGATGCCGCCGTGCAGCTGGACCGCCTCGGAGGCGGCTGACCGCAGCGCGTCGAGCCCCTGGGCGAGCGCGAGGGCGCCCGCGCCGGGGTCCCAGGCCGCGTAGTACGCCGCCGACCGTGCCGCCTGCACCTGGACGTACAGGTCGGCGAGCCGGTGCTTGACCGCCTGGAAGGATCCGATGGCCCGCCCGAACTGCTCGCGCTCCTTCACGTACGCCACCGTCCGCTCCAGCGCCTCGCTCGCCGCCCCGACCGCCTCGGCGGCCAGACAGGCCGCGGCGCTGCGGCCTACGGCGGCGAGCGCGGCGTGCGGATCGGTGGAGTCGTCGGGCCCGAGCAACTGTCCTTCGACATCGCGCAGTTGGACCCGCGCCTGCGTGCGGGTCTCGTCGAGGGTGGTCTGCCGGGTGCGGCGCAGGCCCGCCGCATCGCCGCGTACGGCGAAGAGGAGGGTGCGGCTGCGAGCGAACCCGCCGGTGTGCGCGGCGACCAGGAGCAGGTGGGCGCTGTGCCCGTCGAGCACCTGCGCGGCCTCCCCGTACAGCCGCCATCCGCCGTCCGGCGCATGCCCGGCCTGCACGCCTCCGGCCCGGCCGCCGCCGGCCCACGCGCCGTCCTCGCCCGTTCCGGTGAGCCCGAGCGCGAGCGCGAGGCCGGTGCCGGGCACCACCAGGGTGGCGCTCCGCTCACCGCGGGCCAGGGGCGGAAGCAGCTCGGCCTTCTGGGCCTCGGTACCGAGGGCGGCGATGAGCGGGGCCGCGAGCACGGCCGTCGCGAGCAGCGGCGAGGGCAGCAGGGCGCGGCCCACCTCCTCGCAGGCCAGGGCGAGTTCGACCGGGGTGCAGCCGACTCCCCCGTACGCCTCGGGCAGCGCGAGGCCCGCGAGTCCGAGCTCGGCGGAGAGCCGGCCCCAGAGCGCGGCGTCGTGCCCGAGCGGCGTGCGGACCGCGCTCTTCACGTCCTGTGGGCGGCAGTGCTTGGCGAGCAGTTCGTGCAGGGTGCGGCGGATCTCGTCCTGTTCCGCGGTGAAGGTGGCGTCCATCGGCGGGCTCCTCCCCCAGAGGCCGTGCCTCTGAACTGACGGGGCGTCATGTTAGGCGCGGAGCCGACAGATGCACAGCCCGCGCACGGAGTTGTTCGACGCCTCCTGCCGGCCCCGTATCTGATGTACCGTCAGATTCATGTCCTCCTCGCCCTCAGCACATCGCCCCCGCAAGGTCGCTGTCGTCGGCGTCGCACTGTCCGACACCGGACGCGTGGACGACCTCACCCCCTACGCCCTGCACGCCCAGGCCGCCCGGCGCGCGCTCGCCGACTCCGGGCTCGACCGCGGCGTCATCGACGGGTTCGGCTCGGCCGGGCTCGGCACGCTCGCGCCGGTGGAGGTCGCCGAGTACCTCGGGCTCCGGCCCACCTGGGTCGACTCCACCTCCGTCGGAGGCGCCACCTGGGAGGTCATGGCCGCGCACGCCGCCGAAGCGATCGCCGCCGGGCACGCGCGCGCCGTCCTCCTGGTGTACGGGTCGACCGCGCGCGCCGACATCAAGGCGGGGCGGCGCACCTCGAACCTCTCCTTCGGCAGCCGGGGGCCGCTCCAGTTCGAGGCGCCGTACGGCCACACGCTGATCGCCAAGTACGCGATGGCCGCGCGACGCCACATGCACCAATTCGGCACGACGATCGAGCAGTTGGCCGAGGTGGCCGTGCAGGCGCGGGCGAACGCGGCCACCAACCCGGACGCGATGTTCAGCGACCCGATCACCGTCGACGAAGTGCTGTCCGGGCCGATGATCGCGGACCCCTTCACCAAGCTGCACTGCTGCATACGCTCCGACGGCGGCTGCGCGGTACTGCTCGCGGCCGAGGAGTACGTGCCGGACACCGTCAAATCGCCGGTATGGGTGCTGGGTTCGGGCACGTCGGTCTCCCACACGGCGATGTCGCAGTGGCAGGACTTCACGGTGTCCCCGGCGGCGGAGTCGGGCCGGATCGCCTTCGAGCGGGCGGGGGTGCGGCCCGGCGACGTGGACCTGGCCGAGATCTACGACGCGTTCACCTATATGACCCTGGTGACGCTGGAGGACCTGGGGTTCTGCGCGAAGGGGGAGGGCGGGGCGTTCGTCGAGAAGGGGCGGCTGCTGCGGGGCGGGAGCCTGCCCGTCAACACCGACGGCGGCGGGCTCTCCGCCTGTCATCCCGGGATGCGGGGGCTGTTCCTCCTGGTGGAGGCGGTGCGGCAGCTGCGCGGGGAGAGCGGGGCGGGGCAGGTCCGTCGGGCCGACGGCAGCCTTCCCGAGGTGGCGGTGGCCTCGGGGACGGGGGGTTGGTTCTGCTCCTCCGGAACGGTCGTCCTGGGCCGCGGGTAGCCCCGGACCCCGGGAGCCCCCGATCCCCCCTCCCCTCCCCTCTGCGACACTCCGAGGGGGTCGCGGCGGGGGTCGCGGCGGGCCGCGGGGTCAGGTGGTGAACTGCCCGAACCGCCCCCGGTGGAAGAGCAGAGGACCAACCCCCTCCCCGCCCTCCCCCAGCCCCTCGACCCGCCCCACCACAATGAGGTGATCCCCACCCGTGTGCACCGCGTGGACACGGCAGTCGACCCACGCGGCCACCCCGTCGAGCAGTGGCGACCCCGTCGCCGGCGCGGGACGATGAGCGACCCCGGCGAACTTGTCGGCCCCACTGACCGCGAACCCCCTGCACAGTGAGCCCTGTTCGGCCCCCAGGATGTTCACGCAGAACACCCCGGCCTGCGCGATGCGCGGCCAGGTCGTCGAGGTGCGGGCGACCATGAAGGCGACCAGGGGCGGGTCGAGGGAGAGCGAGGCGAAGGACTGGCAGGCGAAGCCGGTCGGCCCGCCCGGGTCCTCGGCGGTGATGACGGTGACCCCACTGGCGAACTGCCCGAGCACGCGCCGGAACAGCGCGGGATCGAGGGGCGCCCGTTCGTCGTCCCGGACGGCCCGAAGATCCGGCCGGGGCAAGAACTCGACGGGCTCGGCGACCGTGGCGGCGCCGACGGACCTGAGGTATCGGACGACGGTGGCCGCCATCCCTGCGTGTCCCATCACGTCACCCATTGAACCTGACGATGCGTCAGATGAGAACCCCCGGAGAGCGGGGAGCGGGGGCCGGGAAGCGGGAGCCGGGGATGGGTGTTGTGGGCCGGGGGTCGGGACTCGCCCGTCGGCCCACACCCCCCTACAAACCGCGGTACTTGGGCGTGCGTCGTTCCACGAAGCCCGCCACACCCTCGTTGGCGTCCCGCGTGGTCATGTTGATCTCCTGGGCCCAGGCCTCGGCCGCGAACGCGGCGGCGCGGTCGGTGTCCAGGGAGGCGTTCACCAGCTGCTTGGTGAGGGCGATGGCGCGGGTCGGCCCGGCGGCGAGCCGCTCGGCCCATTCCTTGGCCATGGCGGGGAGCGCGGCATCCGCGACCACACGGTTGACCAGGCCCATGCGCTCGGCGTCGGCCGCCCCGAGCGCGTCCCCGAAGAACATGAGTTCCTTCGCGCGCTGGGGTCCCACGAGGCGCGGCAGCAGATAGGCCCCGCCGCCGTCCGGGACCAGGCCCCGGCGTACGAACACCTCGATGAACCGGGCCGATTCGGCGGCGAGGACCAGGTCGCAGGCGAGCGCGAGGTGGGCGCCGAGGCCGGCGGCGGTGCCGTTGACCGCCGCGATCACCGGTTTCTCGCAGTCCAGTACGGCGCCGATCAGACGTTGGGCGCCCTGGCGGATGGTGCGCGCTACGTCCCCCGCGACCCGTTCACCCCCGGTCGAGGGAGCCCCGCGCAGGTCGGCCCCCGCGCAGAACCCCTTGCCGGTGGCAGTGATCACGACGGCCCGTACGGCAGGGTCGGCGGAGGCCGCGCCGAGCAGCGAGATGACCCGTTCGCGCTGGTCCCAGGTGACGGCGTTCATGGCATCGGGGCGGTTGAGCGTGATCCACGAGACGCCGTTGTCAGTGGCGTGCAGTACCAATGAGTGCAGGGGGTCCATGGAGGGGCTCCAAGCGAGGCGGGTCACGGGTCCGAGTACGAGGACCGGTACGGGGGGGAGGGCCCGGTATGGGCGACAGGGGGGTACGGGGATGCGGGGTGGGCCGCGCGATGATGTGGGGGTCAGCGGCAGATGGCGAGGGCGTCGAGCGCGACGGCGCCCTGCCCGCGCGGGAGCACCATCAGCGGGTTGATGTCCAGCTCGGCGAGCTCGTCGCCCAGTTCGAGGGCCATGCGCTGGACGCGCAGGACGACCTCGACGAGCGCGTCCACGTCCAGCGGGGGCCCGCCGCGTACGCCGTCGAGGAGCGCCCGCCCCCGCAGCTCGTCGAGCATGTCCCGCGCCTGGTCCTCGCCGAACGGCGGCACCCGCACGGCCGAGTCGCCGAGCACCTCCACGAGGACGCCGCCGAGCCCGACGGTCACGGTGGGCCCGAACAGCGAGTCGTGCGTGACGCCGACGACCATCTCGACGCCCCGCTCGACCATCTGGCAGACCAGGATGCCGTCCAGGTCGACCCCCTCGTACCGGGCGATGTCGGTCAGCTCGCGATAGGCGTCGCGGATCTGGCTGGCCGAGGTCAACCCGACCTTGACCAGACCGAGTTCGCTCTTGTGGGCGAGGCGGGCGCCCGAGGCCTTCATGACGACGGGGTAGCCCACGAGCCCCGCCGCGCGCACGGCCGCAGCCGCGCTGGTCACGAGCTGCTCGCGCGGCACCCGGATCCCGTACGCCCGAAGCAGCTGCTTCGCCGCGTGCTCGCTGAGCTGCTGACCCGGGCGCATCAGGGCCTGCGCCTTGCGGAACGAGGGGGAGGGCACGCGGGGCGCCTCGTCGAACGGGGAGCGGTATCCGGTGGTGAACCGGTGGTGGGCGAGGTGGGCCCGCACGGCGCCGATGCAGTTGGCGAAGGTGCGGAACGTGGCGACCCGGTCCGAGCCGAGCAGCGTCTCCCGGTAGGCGGCCTCGGTGCCGAGCGGCGAGCCCCACACCACGCACACCAGCTTGTCCGTCTGTTCCGCCGCGTCCACCAGGTCCTGCGCCAGCTTGTCGCTCATGGGCGGGAAAGGTCCGGTGATGGGGCAGATCAGCACCCCCACGGACGGGTCGGCGAGGATCGCGTCGATGATTTTCCGGCCGCGCCAGTCGCCGACGGGGTGCCCGCCGTTGTCGACGGGGTTGGCGACGCTGAGGTAGGGCGGTATCCACTCGTGGAGTTCGGCCTGTTTGGCGGCGGAGAGGGCCGGCAGGTGGAGCCCGGCGGCGCTGGCGAGGTCGGAGAAGTGCGCCCCGGTGCCACCGGAGATCGAATAGACGACGACGCCGTCGGCACTCGGCCTGCGGGCCCTTGCCAACAGGGTCGCGGTGTCCTGGAGTTGATCGAGGCCGTCCACGCGGATGACGCCGTACTGACGCATGGCGGCGTCCACGACGTCGTCGGCGCCGGTCAGCTTGCCGGTGTGTGAGGCGGCCATGCGCGCGCCGGCCTCGGTGCGGCCGACCTTCACGGCCACCACGGGTACGCCGGCGCGGGCCGCGCGGTCGGCGGCCAGCAGAAAGGCCCGCCCGTCCTTGAGCCCTTCCACGTAACAGGCGATGGCGCCGACCTCGGGGCGTTCGGCGAAGTAGGAGATGAAGTCGGAGGTTTCGAGGTCGGCCTCGTTGCCGGTGGGCGCCCAGTGCGAGAGCCGCACACCCAGCTCCTGGAGGGTGAAAACGGGCCGGCCCTGGTGCCCGGACTGGGTGATGAGGGCGATGGCCGGCCCGTCGAGGTCGTCCCGGAAGCGCTCGAAGGCGTTGAGGTTGGTGTTGGGCCCGAGCAGCCGGAGCCCGGACCGCTTGACGGCCGCGGCGAGCCGTTCCTGGGCGGCGGCTCCCCGCTCGCCGGTCTCGGCGAACCCGGACGCGAAGGCGACGGCGAACTTCACCTTGGCTTCGGCGAGTTCCTCGATGACGGGGAGGGGGTCACCGACCAGGAGCACGGCGAGATCGACCTGTTCCGGCAGGTCGGAAACGGCGGGCACGCAGGGCAGTCCGAAGACGGTGGTGCGGGTCGGGTGGACGGGGTGGACGCGGGCGCCGACCCGCTGGGCCCAGTCGACGAGCTGGCGGGTGATGCCGGTGTTGGGGCGTCCCTCGGCATCGGAGGCACCGATGACGGCGACGGACTCGGGCCGGAAGAACCGGTCCAGGTCCGGTACGTCGGCGTACAGCGGGCGGCCGCTGACGTCCAGGTCGCCCTCGCCCGCCGCTCTGCCGTGGACGGCGCCGGGGCCGGGCTGTTCGCCGCAGGCGACCACCCGTGCGCGGAAGTCGGTCGTGAGGGTGCCGTGAGTCGATCCAAGCATCGTTCCGCCCGCTCCTGGGTCGATGGCCAACATGATGGAGCCGTGCCGGTGGTAACTGACGTACAGTCAGATTACAGACCTGACGGTCAGTCAGGAACCGGTGTGCGGGCAAAGCCTGGACCTTGCGGGGCGAGCGCCCCCGTACGTGGGACGCGTGCAAGCCCTGCCCGCCCCCAAGCCACCCCCAAACCCCCTTTCCAGCCACCCTGGGCCTCCGCCCGGCACCGCGTAGCCATGGGCCGCGGGGCTGCAGCACTGCGCGGCCCCGCCGCGACGGGCGCGACCCCTCGGCGCCGGGTGCCCTACAGGGGCGCGGGGAACTGCGCGAGAAGCGGGCACGGTCCGCGGACGAAAGCGGGGTTAGGAGCGCGGGGAACTGCGCGGGACGCGGGCACGGTCCGCGGACGAAGGCGGGGTTAGGGGCGCGGGGAACTGCGCGGGACGCGGGCACGGTCCGCGGACGAAGGCGGGGTTAGGGGCGCGGGGAACTGCGCGGGAAGCGGGCACGGTCCGCGGACGAAAGCGGGGTTAGGAGCGCGGGGAACTGCGCGGGACGCGGGCACGGTCCGCGGACGAAGGCGGGGTTAGGGGCGCGGGGAACTGCGCGAGAAGCGGGCACGGTCCGCGGACGAAAGCGGGGTTAGGGGCGCGGGGAACTGCGCGGGCAACCCTCCACGGCCCGCACCCTGAAGACGACCCTTCGAGGGACGCGGGGAACTGCGCGCCCGGCTGTCCACGGCCCGTGGACGAGGGCGCGCGCCCCGGCCGCAGGGCGTACCCGCCGGCCGGGCGGTGCCGGACTCAGCGGGACAAGGCTTTCGCGATGCGCTCCGCATCGATGCGGAGCTCCCGCAGCATCCCGCTGATCGGATTCGTGAACCCCGTGAAGTACAGCCCCGCCGCCCCCGGCACCGTACGAGCCCCCCGCACCCGAGGCCGCCCCCGCTCGTCGAGCACCCCGAGGTGCCCGGCCAGCGGCTCAAGCCCCCGCCGGTACCCCGTCGCGCAGATCACCGCGTCCGGCGAAAGTCGCGTCCCGTCCGCGAGGACGACCTTGCCGTCGTCGAAGGAGTCGACCGCCGCGACCGGTTCGACCCGCCCGGCGCGGACCGCCTCGATCAGGCCCACGTCCTGCACGGGAATCGCCCCCTCGCGCACCCGCGCGTACAACCCACGGGCCGGCCGTGGCAGACCGTAGGCGGAGAGGTCGGGCACGGAGAGCCGTTCGATCAGCGCCGCACACCGGTCCACCAGGCGTACCGGGAGCCGGCGCACCAGAATGCCGGTGGCCTGGCTGGGCCACCCCGCCGTGGAGCGGCGCACGATGTGCGGCGCGGTCCGCACCGCGAGCCGCACCCGCGCCGCCCCGCCCCCCGCGAGGTCGGCCGCGATCTCCGCCCCGGTGTTGCCGGCCCCCACGACGAGGACGTCCCGGCCCACGTACGACCCGGGATTGCGGTAGAGGCTCGCGTGCACCATCTCGCCGGTGAACGTCCGCGCTCCGGGCCAGTCGGGAACATACGGCGTGTGGTTGTACCCGGTGGCCACCACCACGGCCGGCGTGACCAGCCGCCGCCCCCCGGTCGCGTGCAGCACCCACCCCTCGCCCCCCGGGCCGCGCTCGATGCGCTCGACCTCGACCCCGGTGACGATCTCCAGGTCGTGGACGGCGGCGTACTTCTCCAGGTAGCGCACGACGTCGTCACGAGCGACCCAGCGTCCGAACCGGCGCGGCATCCGCAGGCCGGGCAGCGAGGAGAGCCGGCGCGTGGTGTGCAGGTGCAGCCGGTCGTAGTGGCGCCGCCAGGACGCCGCCACGGCGTCGGACTTCTCCAGCACGACGGCCCGCACGCCCCGCGCTCGCAGCGAGGCGGCGACGGCGAGACCGCCGGGCCCGGCGCCGATCACATAGACGGGGCTCGCGGGGTGGGTGGTGTCGACCATGAACGCTGAGCGTAACGCTGTGAATACTTGATGGGTCTCGGTCAAGCCCGGAATGGATTGCGATCTGATCACGCCCCCGCCCCTTGCGCACGGCCCCCGGATCCGCTGAACTGACGTACCGTCAGAAACACGGGGACGCACGTACACGGAACACGTGCACGGAACACGTAGGCGGACACGTGCACGGAACACGTAGGCGGACACGTGCACGGAACACGTAGGCGGACACGTGCACGGAACACGTAGGCGGACACGTGCACGGAACACGTAGGCGGACACGTGCACGGAAGACGTACGCGGAAGGGGCCCGGCGTGGACTCGATCTGGCTCGGCGGCGCCGAGTGGCTGGCCGTCCTGCGCATAGGCCTCGGCCTGTGGTGGCTGGAGAGCTGGCGGCACAAGGACAAGAAGGGCTGGTTCGAGCGCGGTACCGGCATCGCCTGGGCGTCCGACGTCGCCGCCAAGCACAAATGGAGCGCGGTCCGCAGCGGCTTCGACGCCGTGGTCCGCCCTCGCCCGAAGGCGATGGCGTACGTGGTCGTCTACGCCGAACTCGCCCTGGGCCTCGGCCTGGTGGCCGGATTCCTGACCCCCGTCGCCCTCGTCTGCGGGCTCCTGCTCAATCTTCTCTATCTGGTCCTGATGATCCACGACTGGGCCGAGCAGGGGCAGAACGCGATGATGGCCCTCATCTCGCTGGTCGCCCTCGGCGCCATGTCGTGGCAGACCTGGTCGCTCGACGACGCGATGGGACTGTTCCGATGACCGGGCCCGGCGCGTCCGGCGCGGCCACGCCCGACGTCGACGCCTTCACCCGCACGTACTGGGACGCCGCCGCCGAGGGCCGCCTCCTCATCCGCCACTGCGCCGCCTGCGGCCGCCCGCACCACTACCCGCGCGAGTTCTGCCCGTACTGCTGGAGCGACGACGTGACCTGGCTCCGGGCCGAAGGGCGCGCCACGCTCTACACCTGGTCCGTCGTGCACCGCAACGACCTGCCGCCCTTCGGCGACCGCGTCCCCTACGTCGCCGCCGTCGTCGACCTGGCCGAGGGCCCCCGCATGATGACCGAGGTCGTCGGGTGCCCCCAGGCCGCATTGCGGATCGGGATGGAGCTGTACGTGAGCTTCCGGACCGGGGCCGAGGACGGCGTGACCGTGCCCGTGTTCGGCCCCGCGCCGGACGGGGGCTCCCAGCGCCCCCGTTGACGGGCGAACGCCCCCGGTCGGCCCCGCACCGGCTTGCGCGTGGGGGTTGCACAGACCCTTCCGGTGCGGGGCCACCGCCCCGCTTCGGGCCGTCAGGGCCAGAGGAGTTCGCGGGACCAGGCGGCGCCTTCGCGGCGGTAGCGCAGCCGTACGTGCCGTCGCTGCGCGTCGCCCTGGAAGAACTCGACCTCCGTCGGGTCCAGCACGTAACGGGTCCAGGTGGGTACGAGAGTGTCCGGGGCCGCCTGGGCACGTTCCCAGGCTGCCGCCGATGCCCGCTCCAACTCCTCAAAACTGTCCAGGACTTCACTCATCCTGCCGACCAGGGCCGCCGCGAGCGCACCCGTCGAGCGGGCGTGCAGGTCGGCCTGCGACACGTCCTGGCCGGCCGGGGTCACGGTGCCGCGCACCCGCACCTGGCGGCCCACCGCCGGCCAGTAGAAGGCCAGCGCGGCCTCCGGGTGCGCGGCCAGCTGCCGTCCCTTCGCGCTGGTGGAGTGCGAACCGAAGTGCCAGCCCTGGTCGTCGGCGTCGTGCAGCGTGAGGGTGCGGACGTCGGGGCGGCCCTGCGGGTCGACCGTCGCGAGCGACATCGTGTGCGGCTCGGGCTGGCCGGCTTCGGCGGCGTGCGTCAGCCACGACTGGAAGAGGGGGAGCGGGGTTTGGGGGGCGGTGTCGGGGTTGAAGGTGGGGAGCGTTGCGTCCCAGACGCGGAGGGTGTGGAGGAGCTGGCGGAATTCCATGCGGCCATTGTCGCGAGGGAGGTCCGGCGCAGTTCCCCGCGCCCCTGGGGCGCTGTTCCCCACGCCCCTCAAATCCGGGCAGGCGCTTACCAGGGGCGCTCGGTGATGAGGGCTCCGGTGGGAGATTCCACCCGGAGGACCCCCTGGTCCCCGTACTCCCCACCCCGCCAGTCCCCGAACACCTCCGCCACCCGGCGCCCCTGCCAGCCGCCCGAGCCCAGCGGAACGAAGTTGACCGTGACGACGGCCTTCCCCCTCCCGCCCTGCCGGTGCATCCGTACCGCCACGACCGACGGCCACATCCCGTCGTCCGCCTTGGTGAGGTGCTGGGCGTAGTAGTCGACGAAGCCCCGCGTCATGTCGGACCAGCCCTCCGCCAGGCAGGGGCTCGCGGGGCCGTCGGCGGCCGCGCCCGGCGTGCCGGCGGCGGCGCATGCCGAGGTCGCCGGGGCCGTGCTCGCCGGGGCCCGGGGCGTGGCGCCCGGGTGGGCGGTGCCGCAGGCGGCCGTGGTCGCGCACAGCAGGGCCGCGGCCAGCACGGCGCCCGCCTTCTCGCTCGGTCTCACGGCACGCTCCCCCTCGGTCGCGGCCCCGTAGGGCCTCCACGGAGGAAGAGGGACTCACGCGGCGAGCGGTTCCCCGGCCGGGCCGCGGTGCCGGATGACGAGGGCCATCAGCGCGGCCGCCGCGCACAGCGCGCCCGAGGCGTACCAGACGACGTCGTAGCTGCCGAAGACGTCACGGGCGACTCCGGCGAGGAAGGCCACGACAGCCGCGCCGACCTGGTGCGAGGCGAGCACCCAGCCGAAGACGATGGCGCTGTCCTCGCCGTAGTGCCCGCGGCACAGCGCGATGGTCGGCGGCACGGTGGCGACCCAGTCGAGCCCGTAGAAGACGATGAAGAAGATCATCGGCGGGTGCACACTGGGCGCGAGCAGCATGGGCAGGAACAGCAGCGAGATGCCGCGCAGCGCGTAGTACGTGGCGAGCAGGCGGCGCGATTCGAAGCGGTCGGTGAGCCAGCCGGAGAAGATCGTGCCGACGACGTCGAAGACCCCGACGACCGCGAGGAGTCCCGCGGCCGCGGTGACCGGCATGCCGTGGTCGTGGGCGGCCGGTACGAAGTGGGTCTGCACCAGGCCGTTGGTCGTGGCGCCGCAGATCGCGAAGGTGCCGGCGAGCAGCCAGAACGGCCCGGTGCGGGCGGCCTTGACGAGGACGGTGAGGGTGCGGCGGGCGGCTCCCGTGACGGGGGCGGGCTTGGGGACGTACTCGGCCGAAGAACCGTACGGTGCGAGGCCGACGTCCGCGGGGTGGTCGCGCAGCAGGAGCCAGACGAACGGGACGACGGCGAGCGCGGCCAGCGTCACCGTGATGGCGGCCGGGCGCCATCCGTGGGCCTCGACCATCCAGGAGAGCAGCGGCAGGAAGATCAGCTGGCCGGACGCGGAGGCGGCGGTGAGGATGCCGGTGACCAGGCCGCGGCGCTCGGTGAACCAGCGGTTGGTGACGGTCGCGGCGAACGCGAGCGCCATCGAGCCGCTGCCGAGTCCCACCAACAGGCCCCAATAGAGGATGAGTTGCCAGGCGGTGTGCATGAACACGGTGAGCCCGGAACCCACCGCGATGACGGTCAGGGCGACCGCTACGACCTTGCGGATGCCGAACCGGTCCATCAGCGCGGCGGCGAAGGGCGCGGTCAGTCCGTAGAGGGCGAGGTTCACCGAGACCGCGGCGCCGATCGTGCCGCGCGACCAGTGGAACTCCTGGTGCAGGGGGTCGATGAGCAGTCCGGGCAGCGAGCGGAAGGCCGCGGCTCCGATGATCGTGACGAAGGCGACGGCCGCGACGAACCACGCGCGGTGGATCCTGGGCTCGGCCTTGCGGGGCGGCGCGGGGACGGCGACGGGGCTGTCGGTTGTCTGGGTCACGTCATCCAGCGTGGCCGTACGGTTCCGGCCGTACGAGTGGCCCAGAGGCCACCCTTCGCAGGGATCGGGCCAACACCCCCCTCGCGCCCCGCCCCACCCGCCACCCGCCCCCAGAGGGCCCGCCTCCTCAGCCCACCCCGCTTCCGACGCGCCGCAGGCCGCTGATCGCCGGGACGGCGAGGAGGACCGCGACCGCCACGACGTTGAGGCCGGCCCCCACGAGCAGCAGCTTCTCGGCGCCGAACGCCTCGGCGACCGGGCCGGCCAGCGCCCGTCCGGCCGCGAGCATCAGCAGGGATCCGGCGACGTCGTAGGCGTGCAGCCGGTTCAGGGCCTCGGGCGGCACCTGGGTCTGGACGGTCGTGGACCACATCACCAGCCAGAACGCGAAGGCCGCGCCGAGCGTGAACTGGCCGGCGCCCAGGGCGGCCACGGGCAGGTCGAGCCCGAGCGAGAGCAGCGCGACGGATACGCCGAGGAGGGCGAGCGCGCCCGCCGCGAGCGGCCGGGCGGGGCGCAGCCGCAGGGCCAGCAGGCCGCCGAGGACGCTGCCCGCACCGTTGACGGCCATGAGCGCGCCATACGTTCCGGCGCCGTGGCCCTCGGTCACCAGGACCGCGGTGAGCGGGGTCGCGGGGCCGAGCACGGTCAGGCCGTACACCGTCCAGACGGTGATGACGCCCCACAGCCACGTGCGCGCCCTGAACTCCCGCCATCCCCCGGCCAGTTCGGCGCCGAAGCCGCCGCGCGGGACGTCGCTCGCCCCGGCCGCGCCGAGCCTGAGCAGGAAGAGGCAGATGCCGCTGACGCCGAACGTCGCGGCGTTCGCGGCGAAGACCGCGCCCGCGCCCCACAGCCCGGCGACCGCGCCCGCGAAGGCGGGGCCCGCCATGCCCATGAGGGCCTCGGAGACGCCGAGTACCGCGTTGGCGCGCTGAACGTCGGTGGCGATGCGCGGCACCGTCGAGGCGACGCCCGGCTGGAAGAGGGCCGCGCCGACGCCGGAAAGCGCGCTCAGGGCGTACACCTCCCACAGCGGCGGGCCGCCGTCGAGCACCATGAACGAGACGGCGAGCACGCTCGCCCCGACGAGCCGCAGGGCGTCCGCGACGACCATCATCCGGCGCGGGGTGAAGCGGTCGGCGAGCACGCCGCCGAACAGGACGAGCGCGGCGAACGGCCCCATCCAGGCGCCGAGCGCGTAGCCGACGGAGGAGGCGGGGCGGCCCGCGCCGAGCAGCCCGGCGGCGAGCGCGACCGGGACCATGCCGTCGCCGAAGAGGGCGACCGTGCGAGCCGTGAAGAAGAGCCGGAATTGGTGATTCCACAGCTGCGGGCCGGGCGCGGGCAGCGCGTTCAACGGCGGGGCCGCCGCTGAGGCCATCGCTGGGGATGTCGCCGGGGATATCGCTGGGGATGCCGCCGGGGGAATGTCCTGGGCGCTTGCAGACTTGTCCGTCACAAGATGGCAGATGTACCAGGTGATGGTCTATACCACCACTGGACGGCGGGACCACCACCGAACAGCAGGGAGGAGAGCGCGATGGATCCGGCTCGTGCCCGTGGTCGTGGCGGCGACGGCGCCCTTGAGGACGCGCGGCCGCACCGGGTCGTGGTGCTCGCGCTCGACGGGCTGCTCCCCTTCGAACTGGGCATCCCGCAGCGGATCTTCGGCCGGGCCAAGGACCCGGTGCGCGGACCGTTGTACGAGGTGGTCACCTGCTCGGTGCGGCCGCCCGGCCCGGTGTGCACCGACGCGGACTTCTCGGTCCTCGTGGAGAACGGCCCCGAGGCGCTGGCCACCGCGGACACGGTCGTCGTCCCCGCGTCCTACGAACTCGGGCCGGTCTTCGACGAGGGTGTCCTCACCCCCGAACTGGCCGCCGCCCTCGCCCTCGTACGCCCCGGCACCCGCATGGTGGCGATCTGCACCGGCGGCTACGTCCTGGCCGCGGCCGGGCTGCTCGACGGGCGCCCCGCCGCCACGCACTGGGCCTGCGCCGAGCACTTCCAGCGGATCTTCCCGGCCGTGGACGTCGACCCGGAGGTCCTGTTCATCGACGACGGCGACGTGCTGACCTCGGCCGGGGTCGCCGCCGGGATCGACCTGTGTCTGCACATCGTGCGGCGCGACCACGGCTCGGCCGTCGCCAACGACGTGGCCCGGCGCACGGTGGTCCCCCCGCACCGGGCCGGAGGCCAGTCCCAGTTCATCCAACGTCCGGTCCCCGAACCCCAGGTGGCGACGACGACGGCCGCCCGCGCCTGGGCGCTGGGCCGCCTGCACGAGCCGATCCAGCTGCGCGACATGGCCGAACAGGAGGCGATGTCGGTCCGCACCTTCACCCGCCGCTTCCGCGAGGAAGTGGGCCTGAGCCCCGGCCAGTGGCTCACCCAGCAGCGCGTGGAACACGCACGCCAGCTCCTCGAATCGACCGACCTCTCGGTCGACGCGATAGCGCGCGCGGCGGGCTTCGGCACGGCGACCTCGCTGCGCCAGCACCTCCAGGCGGCCCTCGGCGTCCCGCCGACCGCCTACCGGCGCACGTTCCGCACGGGGACGGCGGGCCGGCCCGGGAGCTAGAAGGTCAGCACGCCGCGCGCCACCCGCCCCTCGTGCAGATCCTCCGCCGCCTTGGTGAAGTCCTCGACGGGGTACGTCCTGGTGACGAGCTCGTCGAGCAGCAGGGCCCCCGTGCGGTACAGATCGCAGTAGCGGGGGATGTCGCGCTGTGGGCGTGAACTCCCGTACCGGCAGCCGAGGATGGACTTGTCGAGGAAGAGCTCCGCGGGCAGGAAGGCCGCCTCCACCGTGGGGGCGGTCATGCCCAGCAGGACCGCCTGGCCGTGCCGGTCCAGGAGGTCGACGGCGGCGCGCACCAGGGCCGGGTGGCCCACGCATTCGAAGGCGTGGTCGGCGCCGCGGGGAAGGATCTCGCGCACCCCCTCGACCGAGGGCAGGAAGTGGGTCGCGCCGAACTGGCGGGCCAGCGGCTCCTTCGCCGGATTGGTGTCCACCGCGACGACCACGGAGGCGCCGGCGATGCGCGCGCCCTGGAGGACATTGAGCCCGATCCCGCCCGCGCCGATGACCACGACGCTCTCCCCGATGTCCACCCGGGCCCGGTTCAGGACCGCACCCACGCCCGTCAGGACCCCGCAGCCGATCAGCGCCGCCGAGGTGAGCGGCACGTCCTCGGGGATCTTCACCGCCTGCACGGCCTTGACGAGGGTGCGCTCGGCGAACGCCGAGTTCGAGGCGAACTGGTACAGCGGGGCCCCGCCCCGCGAGAACGGCCGGCCCGGCATGCCGATCGCCTTGCGGCACATCGTGGGCCGGCCCCGGTCGCACTCCGCGCACGCGCCGCAGCTGGCGAGCGTGGACAGCGCGACGTGGTCGCCGGGCGTCACATGGGTGACCCCGGAGCCGACCGCCTCCACCACGCCCGCACCCTCGTGTCCGAGGACCACCGGCACCGGGAACGGGATCGTCCCGTCGATGACGGAGAGGTCCGAGTGGCACAGGCCCGCCGCCGCGATGGCCACGAGCACCTCCCCCGGCCCCGGGTCCCGTATCTCCAGATCGTCCACGACCTGGCTCTGCTTCCCGTCGAAAAGGACACCTCTCACGGAACACGGACCTCCCTGGGCAGGCCGAGCACCCGCTCGGCGATGATGGTGCGCTGGATCTCGTCCGAGCCGCCGTAGATCGTGTCGGCCCTGGAGAACAGGAACAGGTGCTGGAGCGCGTCGAGTTCGTACGGTCGCGACGCGCCGTCCCAGTCGTACGGTCCGACGGTGGCGGCCGCGCCCCGCACGGCCATCGCCAGCTCCCCGAGCCGCCGGTGCCAGCCGCCCCACAGCAGCTTGGCCACGCTGGGCGCCCCGGCGTCGTCGGCGCCGCCGAGGGTGCGCAGGGCGTTCCAGCGCATGACCTTCAGCTCGGCCCACTGCGCGGCGATGCGGGCGCGCAGGGCGGGATCGAGGGGACCTGATCCGGCGACTGCCCGTGCGACGACTCCCTCCAACTCGGCCGCGAAGCCGATCTGTTGGGCCAGTGTGGACACCCCTCGCTCCAGGGCGAGCAGGCCCATGGCGATCTGCCAGCCGTTGCCCTCGCCGCCCACCAGGTGCTCAGCGCGGGCCTCGGCCCCGTCGAAGAACACCTCGTTGAACTCACTGGTCCCGGTCATCTGCCGGATCGGCCGGACCTCGATCCTGCCGGGCTGGTCCATCGGCACGAGGAGGAAGGAGAGGCCGTGGTGGCGCCGCGAGCCCTCCTCGGTGCGGGCCAGCACGAAGCACCAGTCGGCCTCGTGGGCCAGCGAGGTCCAGATCTTCTGGCCGGTGACGCGGTAAGTGCCCCCCTTGCTACCGCCGTTGGCGCCGTTAACGCCGTCGCGGCGGGCCGTCGTGCGGATGCCGGCGAGGTCGGAGCCCGCGCCGGGCTCGCTGTAGCCCTGGCACCACAGCTCCTCGCCGCGGGCGATCGGGGGCAGGAAGCGGGCCTTCTGGGCGGGGGTGCCGTGGGCGATGAGGGTGGGGGCGAGGAGGTTTTCGCCGATGTGGCCGGTGCGGGTGGGGGCGTGGGCGCGGGCGTATTCCTCCGCCCAGACGACCTGCTGGGTGAGGCTGGCCGTCCGGTTCCCGTACGCCGCCTCGGCCCATCCCATGCCGATCCATCCTGCCCGGCCCAACTCCCTTTCCCACGCCTGCGGTTGCACGCTCGCATGCGCCCTGAGCCAGGCTCTTGCCTCTTCGCGGAACGCGGTGTCGGCGGGGCCGAAGCCGAAGTCCATGATGCCGGTGCCTCCTCATCCCGCGCAGTTCCCCGCGCCCCTGAAACCCGCCTTCGTGTGCGGACCGTGCTCGCTTCTCGCGCAGTTCCCCGCGCCCCTAAAAACCCTGGTTCGGGTGCGGACCGTGCTCGCGTCTCGCGCAGTTCCCCGCGCCCCCAACCCCGCTTTCGCCTGCGGACCGTGCTCGCGTCTCGCGCAGTTCCCCGCGCCCCTAGAAACCCTGGTTCGTCTGCGGGCCGTGCTCGCTTCCCGCGCAGTTCCCCGCGCCCCTTAACCACTCGGTGCCGGCCCGCATGGGCATCCTCAGCCCGTCATGGGGGTCCCCCCTGGCCCTTAAGGCCTTGGGGGAGTTTGAGGACGAGCGCCCTTTAGGCGCGAACGGGGTCTGGGGCGGAGCCCCAGGGGGCCGAGCCTCTCAATTCGCCGCACGGGCGGGTGGGTGGGAAAACGCGTCGGGGTCCGGGGCGGAGGCCCGGGGGGTTAGGTGTTGGGGCGGGTGGCGTTGGAGGCGGCTTGGGCCATCGCTTCCAGCTGGGCCAGGAGCGGCATGGGGTCCACCCCGACCGTCCCGGGGAGGAAGTCCGCGATGCGCTCCGGCGTCCAGGAACCCTCCGCGTACCCCGCGCGGAGCTCCCGCGGCTGCGCCCACACCGCGATCTTGGGCCCCGCGATCGTGTACACCTGCCCGGTGATGCCCTCCTCGTGGGCCCGGGAGGACAGCAGGTAGACCACGAGCGCCGCCACGTCCTCGGGCGAACCGATCTCCTTCAGTTCCATGGGCACGTTCGCGGACATCCTGGTGCGGGCCACCGGCGCCACCGCGTTGGCCGTCACGCCGTACTTGTGCAGGCCGAGCGCCGCGCTGCGCACCAGGGAGATGATGCCGCCCTTCGCCGCGCTGTAGTTGGCCTGGGCGACGCTGCCCTGGTGGTTGCCGCTGGTGAAGCCGATCAGCGTGCCCGAGCCCTGTTTGCGCATGACCGCCGAGGCCGCCCGGAACACGGTGAACGTGCCCTTCAGGTGCGTGGCGAGCACCGGGTCCCACTCCTCCTCGCCCATGTTGAACAGCATGCGTTCGCGCAGGATGCCCGCGACGCACACCACTCCGTCGATCCGCCCGTACCGGGCGAGCGCGGTGTCCACGATGCGCTGACCGCCCGCCATCGTCGAGATGTCGTCGGCGACGGCCACCGCCTCGCCGCCCGCCGCGAGGATCTCCTTCACCACCCCGTCCGCGATCTCGCTGCTCGGCTCGCCGCCCTCGATCGAGACGCCGTAGTCGTTGACGACGACCTTCGCCCCTTCGGCGGCCGCGGCGTGTGCGACGGCGCGGCCGATGCCACGGCCCGCCCCCGTCACGGCGACGACTTTGCCTGCCAAGAAGTTCCCCACGTCCGGCCCCTTCCCGCGGTTTCTGACGGACCGTTAGATTCTATGACCGGTCGGATACTCCACCACAAGCCCCCGGGAGGGACGCGTATGTCACTGCCGCCCGAGTTCCACGAGATCGCCAAACGCGTGAACAACTGGGGGCGTTGGGGGGAGGCCGACGAGATCGGCACCCTCAACCTCGTCACCGGGGCCGTCGTGCGCGAGGCCGCCGCGAGCGTCCGCAGCGGGCGCCGCGTCCCGCTGGCGCTGCCGCTCCGGCAGGACGGCGTGCAGACCGGGGTCATCCCGGGCCGGGTCAATCCGCTGCACACCATGGTCCAGATCAACCAGGAACTCTTCGGCCCCGGCACGGTCGCGTGCAGCGACGACGCGGTGACCTTCGGGCTCCAGGCCGCCACGCACTGGGACGCACTGACCCACGTCTCGCACTCGGGGAAGATCTACAACGGCCGGCCCGCCGCCACCATCACCGCGCACGGGGGCGCCGAGTTCAGCGGCATCGACAAGCCCCGCCACCTCCTCTCGCGCGGCGTCCTGCTCGACGTGGCCCGCGCCAAGGGCCTCGACCGCCTGGCGGGCGGCCACGCGGTCACCCCGGAGGATCTGGCGGAGGCCGAGGAGTTCGCGGGGGTCACCGTGCGCGCCGGGGACGTCGTTCTCGTACGGACCGGACAGATGCAGGTGTATCTGTCCGGGGACAGGCACGGCTACGGCTATCCCTCACCGGGGCTGTCCATCCGTACGCCCGAGTGGTTCCACGCGCGGGACGTCGCGGCGGTCGCCAACGACACCCTCACGTTCGAGATCTTCCCGCCGGAGATCGAGGACCTGTGGCTGCCGGTGCACGCGCTCGACCTGGTCGAGATGGGGATGCTCCAGGGCCAGAACTGGAACTTGGAGGAGCTGTCGACGGCCTGCGCGGAGGCGTCGCGGTACGCCTTCCTGCTGAGCGCGATGCCGGAGCCGTTCGTCGGCGGTACGGGGACCCCGGTCGCCCCGGTGGCCGTCCTGTAGCGGGCGCGCGCCTTCCACCCGGCGGCAGGGCGGGGCCGCCACACCCTCGGCCGGGCGGGGGCCCCACGGCCGCGGCCCGGGGACCTCGCGGGTGGCGGCGCCGCGTGCGCGCCCCGAGCGCGGCACCGTCGCCGCCACCCCGGCAGCGGCGTGCCCGCTCCGCTCCCCCGACCCCGGGGGGAGCGTCGCCCTGGTGAAGCCGACGCCGCGCCACGACCCGCACTCGCCGAGGCCGTGCAGTGTCCTCGGCGTCCCCTCGCGACGAATCGCTCGTCCCAGGGTGATCAGCGCGCCACCACCCGTCAACACCCACTGAAGGATTTGCCGGTTATGCCCGATTGATGACAGCGCGTGGGGGCACATACGTCGCACTCTCGCACGCCCCGTCCATGCGCCTCGGGTGCTCCTTGAGCCCCGAGTGCCCCGAACGCTCCGGCGCCGACGGCATGCCGGGCGCGGCGCGGTCCACCTCGCACCAGATGGCCTTGCCCCCGTCCTCGGCCCGCCAGCCCCAGCGGTCGGCGAGACCGTCGACGAGTTCCAGGCCCCGGCCGTTGGTGTCGTCGCCCTGCGCGTGCCGCGGCTCGGGCGGCCGGCAGCTGGCGTCGGCGACCTCGACGCGCACGGTGCCGCCCTCGGCGGGCCCGAGCAGCATCCGCAGGACCGCCGGACAGCCCGTGTGCACCACGGCGTTGGTGACGAGCTCCGAGATCAGCAGGATCAACGTCTCGGCGACCGGCTCATCGAGCCCTATTCCGGAGCCCGCCAGCCTGGAACGGGCCCACCTGCGGGCCCGGCCCACCTCGGCGGGATCGGGACCGACCTCCAACTGAACCTGAAGCACCTGCACCGTTCACACCATCCGAACCGGCGGACACATCGCCTCGCGCCTCACAGGGACCACCATCGGGGTCACGGAACGTGATTCCCCCGGGAGACAGCATGGTTGACGTACAGTCACCGCAACAAGCGCTTCGGGCATATTCCAGCGCGAAGGAGTATGCGTGGTGCATACTGTGCGGCTCACTTTGCGGGGAACCGAACGGGAGCGCGTACGACGCGCCCGTGCGGTGCGGGCGGCGCGCGTTCCCGGGCCCGGAGCCGCCGCACTGGCAACACCGGGAGGACCGCGCCACACCACCACTCGCATCCCACGGAGAGTACCGGAGAGCGCCCCCGACTCCGGCTCGCGACGGGTGCGCCGGGCCGCCCTTGTCCACGCACCGTGACCGCCCGGTGCGCCGGCCGCGGCCCGGCCGGGCGCCCGGCGGCGGCCCCTTGGGGGTCCCGCGCCGCCCTACAGCGACCGCGCCAGGACCTCCGCCGCCTCGTCCGCCGACTGCCACTGCTCGGCGCGCACCCAGGCCCGCTTGAGGTGCAGATGCACATCGGCCTCCCAGGTGAAGCCCATGCCGCCGTGGACCTGGAGGCAGTCGCGCGCGCCGCGCACGGCCGCGTCGTCGGCGAGGAGTTTGGCTCCGGCGATCTCGTCGGGATCCTCGGTGACGGCCGCCGCGTAGACGGCGGCGCGCGCCACCTCGGTCCGTACGAGCATGTCGGCGCAGAGGTGCTTGACGGCCTGGAACGCGCCGATCGGCCGTCCGAACTGCATGCGCTCCTTGGCGTGTTGGACGGCGAGTTCGGTGGTGCGCGACGCGCTGCCGAGTTGTTCCGCCGCGGCGAGCAGGGCCGCTTCGGGCACATGCGTACGGGTTCCGCGCGTGCGGTGCAGCGGGGTCAGCGGGTCGACGGAGCGCAGCGGGACGGCGCCTTCGGTGTCGCCCCATACGTGGTCGGCCTCGTCGAGCCAGGCGGTGAGCGGGCCGTCCGCCCAGGTGACCACCGACTCGCCGTCCGCCGCGCCCGGTTCGGTGCCGGCGGCCAGATGGGTGGCCACCAGCGGGCCGGGCAGCAGCGCCCGCCCCGCCTCCTCGAACACCAGCACCGCCTCGGGGAGTCCGAGCCCGACGCCGCCCCGGCTCTCGGGGAGCCGCAGTGCGAAGAACCCGGCATCGCCGAGCGCCCGCCACAGCGACCGGTCGAGGCCGGGCCGTTCCACGGCCGCCCGCAGCGCCTCCCGGTCGAAGCGCGCCGCGAGCAGGTCGCGCATGCCCGACTTCAAGGCGATCTGGTCCGGGGTGAGTTGGAAGTCCATCAGCGCCCCTTGGGCAGGCCGAGGATGCGCTCGGCGACGATGTTGCGCTGGATCTGCGAGGTGCCGGCGGCGATGGTGTAGGAGAGGGAGGAGAGACGGTCCAGGGTCCAGTCGTGGGCGAGGTCGAGCGCGCCGGGACCAAGGACACGGGCGGCGGTGTCGTACAGCTCCTGACGTGCGTGCGAATAGCGGAGCTTGAAGACCGAGCCCCCGATGCCCGGTACGCCCCCGCCGCGCTGCGACGCGCTGACGTTCCACTGGGTGAGCCGCCACAGGGCCGTGAACTCGGCGTTCAGTCGCCCCAGTTGGCGCCGCACGGCGTTGTCGTCCCAGCTGCCGTTGCGTTGCGCGGTCTTGGCGAGTTCGGCGAGCGTCCTGCGGCAGGCGACCACTTCCCCCACGAACGCGGTGCCGCGTTCGAAGGAGAGCGTCACCATGGTGACCCGCCAGCCGTCGTTCTCGGCGCCGACCCGGTTGGCGACGGGGACCCGTACCTCGTCGAGGAACATCTCGGCGAACTCGGCGGAGCCGGCGAGGGTGCGCAGCGGGCGGACCGTGATGCCGGGCGCGTCCATCGGCATCGCGAGCCAGGTGATGCCCCGGTGCTTGGGGGTGTCCTCGGCGATGGGCGCGGTGCGCACCAACAGTTCGCACCAGTCGGCGACTTCGGCGTGCGAGGTCCAGATCTTGGAGCCCGTCACGACGTAGTCGTCGCCGTCGCGGACCGCGCGGGTGCGCAGCGCCGCGAGGTCGGATCCCGCGTCGGGTTCGCTGAAGCCCTGGCACCAGATCTCGTCGCCGCGCAGGACCGGCGGCAGCCAGCGGGCCCGCTGCCCGGGGGTGCCCTCGGCGGCGACGGTGGGTCCGGCGTGCAGCAGCCCGACGAAGTTGGCGCCCACGTAGGGCGCGCCCGCCTTCTCGGTCTCCTCCAGGTAGATGAGGTGCTGGGTGGGCGTGGCGCCCCGGCCGCCCGCCTCCTCGGGCCAGTGCAGGCCCGCGTACCCGGCGTCGTACAGCATCCGCTGCCATGCGGTGTCGTACGCCCGTCGCGCCGGCCAGTCCAACGGGTCGGGTCTGGGCGGCAGTTCGGGAAGGGCCGTGCTCAGCCAGGCACGCAGCCGGGCACGGAAGGCCTCTTCCTCCTCGCTGTAGGTGAGGTCCATCAGCGGGCGCGGTCGAGGTCGAGGCCGAGCATGCGGATGGCGTTGCCGCGCATCAGTTTGTAGACCGTCTCGTCGTCGAGGCCCTTGACGTGGTCGAGGGCCACCTCCTTGGTGTGCGGGAAGGTCGAGTCGACGTGCGGGTAGTCCGTCTCGAAGGTGGCGTTGTCGCGGCCGACCACGTCCAGGGAGGCCACCCCGTGCTTGTCGCGGAAGAAGCAGCAGAAGATCTGCCGGTAGTAGTACGTCGACGGCGGCTCGGGGATCAGATCGCGCACCCCGCCCCAGGCCCGGTGCTCCTCCCACACGTCGTCGGCGCGTTCCAGGGCGTACGGGATCCAGCCCATCTGGCCTTCGCTGTAGGCGAGTTTGAGGGTGGGGAACTTCACGAGGACGCCGCTGAACAGGAAGTCCATCATCGAGGCCATCGCGTTGTTGAAGCTGAGCGAGGCCTGGACGGCGGGCGGCGCGTCGGGGGAGGCGGCGGGCATCTGGGAGCTGCTGCCGATGTGCATGTTGACGACGGTGCCGGTCTCCTGGCAGACCGCGAAGAACGGGTCCCAGTAGCCGGAGTGGATGGACGGCAGGCCGAGGTGCGTGGGGATCTCGGAGAACGTCACCGCGCGCACCCCGCGCGCGGCGTTGCGCAGGATCTCGGCGACGGCGAGGTCGATGTCCCACAGCGGGATGATGCACAGCGGGATGAGGCGGCCCCCGCTGTCGCCGCACCACTCCTCGACCATCCAGTCGTTGTAGGCGCGGACACAGGCGAGGGCGACCTCCTTGTCGTGCGCCTCGGCGAAGGTCTGGCCGCAAAAGCGCGGGAAGGTGGGGAAGCAGAGCGAGGCCTCGACGTGGTTGAGGTCCATGTCGTCCAGGCGCGCCTTGGGATCCCAGCAGCCGCGCCGCATCTCGGCGCGGGTGATGCCTTCCAGCGTCATGTCGTCGCGGTCGAAGCCGACGGCGGCGATGTTGCGCTTGTACGGGAACTTCAGGTCCTCGTAGATCCACCAGTCGGTGGGCGGTCCGTCCGGGTCCATCGTGATCTGGTACTTGCCTGCCACATAGGCCAGTTCGCCGATCCCGGCGGTGAGCGGACGCGGCCCGCGCTCGCGGTACTTGGCGGGCAGCCAGACGTCGAAGAGATGGGCCGGCTCGATCACATGGTCGTCGACGCTGACGATCCGCGGCAGTTCGGTCATGAGGTCCCCTCCGCACATCTGATGCTCCGTCAGATTGCAGGCTAGCCCCGCACCCCTGGACCAGCAAGGAGCGGGGACCTACGCTCTCCGCCATATCTGACTGACCGTCAGTTCAAGGGCTCGGCATGACCATTGGGGGCTCGGCATGAACGACACCGCACACGTACTGGACTCCTCGGGCACGCTGTGGGAACTGATCGAGCGCCGCGCCGCCCTCACCCCGGACCGCCCGGTCCTCCTCCAGGGCGACCGCGCCCTCACCTTCGGCGCCCTGCGCGAGCGCTGCGAGCGGGTGGCGGCGGGCCTGTACGGCAAGGGGGTGCGGCCCGGCAGCGTGGTCGCCTGGCAGCTGCCGACCCGCATCGAGACGGCGATCCTCTCGTTCGCGCTCGCCCGGCTCGGCGCGGTCCAGTCCCCGGTGATCCCGTTCTACCGGGACCGCGAGGTCGGCTTCGCGCTGCGCGAGTCCAAGGCGGAGTTCTTCGCGGTGCCCGGCGTGTGGCGCGGCTTCGACCACACCGCGATGGCCGAGCGGCTCGGCGCGCGCGGCGTCTTCGAGGCGTACGACGAACTTCCCGACGGCGACCCGGCGTTGCTGCCGCCCGCACCGCGCGACGGCACCTCCGTACGCTGGATCTACTGGACCTCCGGCACCACCTCCGACCCCAAGGGCGTGCTCCACACCGACCGTTCGCTGATCGCGGGGGGCTCGTGCCTGGCCCACGCGCTGCACCTGTCGGAGGCCGACGTGGGTTCCATGGCCTTCCCCTTCGCCCACATAGCCGGGCCCGACTACACGGTGATGCTGCTCCTGTACGGCTTCCCCGCCGTGATGTTCGAGCACTTCGCGCTGCCGGACGCGCTCGCGGAGTACCGGCGCCACGGCGTGACGGTGGCCGGCGGCTCCACCGCGTTCTACTCGATGTTCCTGGCCGAGCAGCGCAAACGGCCCGGCGAGAAGGTCGTCCCCAGCCTGCGGCTGCTCGCCGGCGGCGGGGCGCCGAAGCCGCCCGAGGTCTACCACGCGGTCGTGCGCGAGATGGGCGTCCAGCTCACCCACGGGTACGGCATGACGGAAGTCCCGATGATCACCATGGGAGCCCCGGACGACACCGCCGAGAACCTCGCCACCACCGAGGGCTGTCCGCCTCCCGGCATGGAGATCCGGGTCACCGACCCCGCGGGCGCGCCGCTCCCGTACGGCGTCGACGGCGAGGTACGGCTGCGCGGCGAGGCGGTGTGCCGGGGCTATCTCGACCCCGTCCAGTCCAAGGCGGTCTTCGACGCCGACGGGTTCCTGATCACCGGCGACGTGGGGCACCTGCGGGAGTCCGGGCACCTCGTCCTCACCGGGCGGATCAAGGACATCATCATCCGCAAGGGCGAGAACATCTCCGCGAAGGAGATCGAGGACCTGCTGCACACCCACCCCGCGGTGGGGGACGCCGCCGTGGTGGGCCTGCCCGATCCCGAGCGCGGGGAATTGGTGTGTGCGGTCGTCGAACAGCCGCCGGGCGCCGACGTGTTGACCCTGCCCGCCCTCACTTCCTACCTGCGCGAACAGGGGCTCTCGGTGCACAAGTTGCCCGAGCGGCTCGAAGTGGTGGAGGCGCTGCCGAGGAACGAGGCGCTGCGGAAGGTCCTGAAATTCAAGTTGCGGGAGCGGTTCGGCGGGGCATGACCCCTGGGCCCCGCCACTCCCCCACGAGGACGTGACCGATGGAACTCACCCGCAGACACCTCATACTCGGCGCCGCCGCGATCTCCACTACCGCGCTCCTGCCGGGCACCGCCCGCGCCGCCGCGCGTCCCCGCGCGAGCGCAGACCCCGCCAACTGGATGGCCCAGCTCCCCGACGGCCTGTCCCTGCTGCGCATGACGATCCCCGGCACCCACGACTCCTGCTGCACCAACCCGAACAACGGCACCGAGTGGTCGCACACCCAGAACTGGGGCCTGACCCAGCAGTTGCAGGAAGGCATCCGCTTCTTCGACATCCGCGCCAACGGGCTCCAGGACCATCTGAACGACGCGTTCGGGATCTACCACGCCGCCTTCTACCAGGGCATGACGTTCGGCGACGTCCTCACCCAGAGCGCGGCCTTCCTCGACAGCCACCCCGGCGAAGTCCTCCTGATGCGGCTCAAGCAGGAGGGCGGGACCAAGAACGACGTCGGCGCCAACTTCAAGAACGTGCTCAACGTCTACCTCGACCAGAAGGGCTGGCGCTCGCGCTTCCTGCTCACCGACCGGGTGCCCACGCTCGGCGAGGCCCGAGGGAAGATCGTCCTCATCGCGCAGTTCGACAACGACTGGCCGGTCCTCCAATGGCCCGGCGGCGACAACGACTTCCTCTCCAACCAGTACATCAAGCTCCAGGACGTCTACCAGGGGCTGTCCTGGCCGTCGAAGAAGACCGCCAAGGTCACCCAGCAGTTCGACAACGCCTTCTACGACCAGGACTCCGCGCAGCTCTACATCAACTTCACCAGCTACGCGGGAGGCGGCTGGCCCAAGGTCAACGCGGACGCGAT
Source organism: Streptomyces sp. NBC_00442 (assembly GCF_036014195.1). Taxonomy (NCBI): domain Bacteria; kingdom Bacillati; phylum Actinomycetota; class Actinomycetes; order Kitasatosporales; family Streptomycetaceae; genus Streptomyces; species Streptomyces sp. NBC_00442. The sequence goes on along the minus strand of NZ_CP107918.1, from coordinate 4,329,350 downwards.
CATGCCGGGCGTGCAGAGCTACCTGAACGCGCGCCTGGGCGAGCGGACCCACCTGGGCGTCGTCCCGATGGACTTCCCCGATTTCCACGCGGACACGCTGCGCACCCTGATCGACTGGAACTGGCACTGAGCGCCGCGCCGGGCCCCGGGGCCGGGGCCCGCGCTCACGGCATCGTCGTGAAGTAGGCGGCGAAGGCGGCCACCGCGTCCGGCTCCGTGATGCGGCCGTCCGCGTCCTTGTCCAGGGTCACGGCCACATCGGCCGCTACGGCGGGCGCGACGCCGAACGCGCACAGCGCGCGTTCGGCGTCGCGCACCGAGACCGTTCCGGCGCCGGCCGTGTCGGCCACCGCGAACGCGGCGTGCAGGAACGGCCGGGCGATCTCGGTGAAGCCGCTGGTGCGGTCCCGCAGCCGCTTCAGCGCGCCGCCCACGAACTCCTTGCGCGTCACCCGCTGGTCGCCGTCCACGTCGGCGATCCCGGCGAGGCCCTGCCACAGCGCCTCCGCGCCGCCGTACAGGGCCTGCCCCTTGTCGCAGCGGGCGGTCGTGCCGAACGCGGCGAGCAGGGCCGCCGCGGCGGTCGAGAAGTCCTCGCGGTCGATCCAGCCGTTGCCGTCCTGGTCGAAGGAGGCGAACCGGGCCGCGACCCTCCGCTCGTACGCGCCGCTGTCGGAACTGTCGGAACTGTCCATGCTGTCCATACTGGCCATGGCCCGAGCGTACGACCGATGGGGCCCGCGCGCGGGGGGAACGCGGGGGCGTGCCCCGGGCGGGGCGGACGGGCCCCGGCTACGCGGACAGCGGTTCGGCCAAGTCGTCGGAGGCCGAACCCACATCCCCGTACACCTCGAAGAGGCGGCGCACGCCGAGCGCGGCGAGCACCTTGTTCACATGGCTGCCGTCCAGGGCACCGCGGGCCGGCAGGATCAGCCGCAGCCGGCCCTGGCAGGAACGCATCAGGCGGCGGGCCGCGATCAGCACGCCCACGCCGCTCGAATCGCAGAACTGCACCCCTGACAGGTCCAGGACCAGATCCTTGCGCCCCTCGGCCACCACCTCGTGCACTTGGCGGCGCAGTCTCGGCGAGGTGACCAGATCCAGCTCGCCGCTGACCCGCAGCACCGTCCACGTGCCCTGCTCGGACTCGTCCACTCTCAGCGTCACGCCACCGGTCCCTCTCTGTGCTGCCCTGCCCCCTGGGGCGCGGCTGCCCATGCCGGCCCACGCGAAACACCGCCATTACCACCGGTCGGCCCCCAGGGGGCGCAGTTGAGGCAAACCTGCGTGCATTGTCAGCCCGTCGCATTACATTCGTAGGTACGCAGAGACGGGCGCACAGGGGCACACGCGGGGAACGACAGGGTTGGGGAGCCTATGCCGAAGGACGCACCACCTCGGTGGGACCGCCGGATGCAGCAGCGCCTCGCGCGCGGCGAGGCCGCCGCCCTCGGCGAGCTGTACGACCGGTTCGCCTCCCTCGTGCACAGCCTGGCCCACCGGGTGCTCAGCGACGAGGGCGAGGCGGACCGGATCACCCGCGACGTCTTCGGATACGTGTGGGAGAACCCGGATGCCTACGACCCCAAGCAGGGCTCCATGCGCTCCTGGGTCGCCAAGCTCACCCAGCGCCAGGCCGTGCAGCGGCTGCGCCAGTCCTCCGAGGCGGCCTCGCGCGCGGAGAACGGCGGGTGCACGACGGAGGAGCTCGAACTGATGGTGCGGCGCGCCTCGGCGGCCGCCCGCGCCGACTACATCGTGACGTCGATGCCCGCCCCGCTGCGCGCCGCCCTGGAGCTCGCCTACTTCCAGCGCCGCGACTACCGCCAGGCCGCGGCCGACCTCAGCATCACCGAGGACGAGGCGCGCCGGCGCCTGCGGCTCGGTCTGCAACTGCTCTCCTCCGCCACCACCCGGCCCCCCGACGGCGCGGCGCCGCCCGGATACGGACGGGCGCTGTGACGGGGCCCGTGGAGCGGGGCGAGCCCATGCCCGACGACGAGAACACCCCGCGCATACCGGCCCAGCGCGCCGCGGGCGACGACCTGCCGGACGACGCGCGCGGCGGTTCCGGCACGCTCGTGCCCGGCCCCCGCGAGGGCGGCCGTGACGCCCCGGGCGCCGGCCCGCCCGCGGCGCGGCGGCCCGAACCGGCCGTGGCGGAACCCGCTCGCACGGACGCCGCGCCAGGCCCCGGCCCCGTCACCGGGGCGCCCTCCCACACCGTCCTCAAGTCGCTGCTCGGCGCCTGGGCACTGGCGGCGTGTTCCACGGAGGAGACCGACGCCGTGGAGGCGCACCTCACCGAGTGCGCTCCCTGCGCCGACGAGGCACTGCGGCTGCGCGACGCGGTGGGGCTGCTCCAGGCCGAGCGCAGCCTCGACCTGGACCCGCTGCTGCGCGCCCGCGTCCTGGAGAACTGCCTCGGCCGGCGCCCCGCCAGGATCCCGGTGCCCGCCTGGGCGGCGCCCTACGACGCCGAGGCCGCCCGGCTCGACGCGCTGCTCAACGACTTCGGGGACGCCGAGTGGCATGCCCCGGTCCGCCTGAAGTGGTTCGAGGACGACCGGCGGGCCGGGCGCAGGACGACGGTCGCCGGCGTCATCGGGCATCTGATGACCGTGGACGCGATGGTCGCGACCGCCCTCGGTCTCGACGAGCCGGTGCCGCTGGACCCCGAGGCCACGGCGGCCGGGCCCACCGCACGCACCGAGGCCCTGTGGCGCGCCGCGCGGTATCCGCTGACCCGTACGGTCCGCGAGCCCTGGCGCGAGCAGTCCCACACCCTGATCCGCACGGTGTCCTTCGCCGGCGGCGGCGCGGCCGAACTCGACGTGCCCTACGGGGAGTTCGCGCTGCCGCTCCAGGACGCGATGCTCGACCGGGCCTTCGAGTGCTGGATCCACGCGGGCGACATCGCGGACGCCGTGGACTACCCCTACGATCCGCCGTCCGGCACACATCTGCACGGCATGATCGACCTGGCGGCGCGGATCCTGCCCGCCACCCTGGCCGGCCGGCGCCGGGCGGGACTCGCCTCGCCGCCGCGCGGGCTCGTCACGGCGGGCTCCCCCGGCCGTTCGCTGCGCCTGGAGATCGAGGGCGTGGGCGGCGGCGACTGGTACATCGCGCTCGACTCCCCCGCCGCCCTCGCCTCGCCCGCCCGCGCGGTGGCCCATGTGGCCCTGGACGGCGTGGAGTTCTGCAAGCTGGCCGCCGGTCACGTGTCGCCGCAGGAGGCGGCGGCCGGTCAGGTCGGCGACCGCGAGGCCATCAGCGACGTCCTGTTCGCGGCCGCGTCACTGAGCCGGCTGTAGGGAGACCGGCCGAAGACCTACGCGAACACCACCGTGCGCCGCCCGTTGAGCAGAATGCGGTGCTCGGCGTGCCACTTCACGGCCCGCGCCAGCGCCTGGCACTCGACGTCCCGGCCGATCGCGACGAGCTGGGCCGGAGTGACGTCGTGCCCGACGCGCTCCACCTCCTGCTCGATGATCGGCCCCTCGTCGAGGTCGGCCGTCACGTAGTGCGCGGTCGCGCCGATCAGCTTCACCCCGCGCGCGTGCGCCTGGTGGTAGGGCTTGGCGCCCTTGAAGCTCGGCAGGAACGAGTGGTGGATGTTGATGATCCGGCCGCTGAGCTGTTTGCACAGGTCGTCGGAGAGCACCTGCATGTACCGGGCGAGCACCACGAGCTCGACGCGCTCCTCGCGCACCAGCTCCACCAGGCGCGCCTCGGCGGCGGCCTTGGTGTCCTTGGTGACCGGGATGTGGTGGAAGGGCACGTCGTAGGAGGCGACGAGCTCGGCGAAGTCGGTGTGGTTGGAGACGACCGCCGCGATCTCCACCGGCAGCGCGCCCGACCTCGCCCGGAACAGCAGGTCGTTCAGGCAGTGGCCGAACTTCGACACCAGCAGGACGATCCGCATCCGCTCCTCGGGGCGGTGGATCTGCCAGTCCATCTGGAAGGAGTCGCCGACCGCGGCGAAACTGGCGCGCAGCTTGTCGACGGTCACCGGCGACTCGGCCGAGAAGTGGACCCGCATGAAGAAGAGACCCGTGTCGCGGTCCCCGAACTGCTGACTGTCCTCGATGTTGCAGCCCGTGATGAACAGATAGCTCGACACGGCATGCACGATGCCCTGTTTGTCCGGACAGGAGAGCGTGAGGACGTACTGGTCAGTCATCCAGGAAGGATGCCACAGACGAGCGCCCCGCCAGCGGGCCGCCCATGATCCGGACCCGGCGGTCGGGGGGCCGGCACGGTCAGGCGGAGCGGGTCAGGATGCTCAGCACTTCGAGCGAGCGCGGCGGCGCGTCCGGGTCCTCTCCGTCGCTCTGCGCGAGCCGCACGTGCGCCTCGCGCGCCGCCAGCACGGCCTCGGGCCACGCCTCGTGGGCGAGGTAGGCGGAGACCGGGGCGTCCGCGCCGACCTGGTGCATGATCCGCAGCAGGCGCAGCACGGCGAGGTCGACGGCGGCCGCCTCGCCCGAGTCGCGGAAGATCGTCCCGACGTACTTCTCGGCCGACCAGTTGTCCAGCCAGGTGTCCTCGACGAGCCGGTACACGGCGTCGGTGACGTCCCCGAACCCCTCGCGTCCGGCCAGCCAGGTCTCCTCGTGGAAGACGGGGTCGGAGAGCATGTGCAGCGCGGACCGTACGTTCGTACGCCAGCGCCACCACGGCATGTCATTCAACGGCATGCCGCCCATGGTGGAGGAGCGACGGCCGCGACGGGAAGAGCCTGCTGAACCTTGCTGCACGTTTGCGATCGTACGTTCCCCGCCCACGCCGCCCGGCCGGACCCTGCAATTCACCCGCATCTCACCCTGTGTTGAGGTGTGTTCGCTCTTCCGTTACCCATGGGGCGGAAGTGTGCGGGTCCATGACCGGTTACGGATGGCGGCGTCCCCAGGGCCCGTCGAGCTCGTTCGGCGCCACGGCCACCACGATCGCCGTGTGGTCGGCGGTCGGCGCCACTCTGCTGGCCGGCTGCGGTGTGCTCCCTGGAGTCACGGGGGGTTCCAGGGAGCCCATCACCGTCATGACCTGGGCGCCCGAGGGCAGCTCCGCCACCAACGCCCCCGGCATGCCCGCCATGGCCAAGGCGTTCGCGCGCTGGGTGAACGCGGACGGCGGCATCGACGGTCACGAGCTGAAGGTCCTCACCTGCAACGAGCACAACACCGCGACCGGCGCGTCGGACTGCGCGCGGCGCGCGGTGAAGGAGAAGGCGGCCGCGGTCGTCGGCTCGTACAGCCAGTACGACAACGCGTTCACCCCGCCGCTCGAAGTGGCCGGCATCCCCTATCTCGGCGGGTACGGCATATCCGACCGGGAGTTCACGAGCGCGCTGTCCTACCCCGTCAACGGCGGCCAGGCCGCCCTCATCGCGGGCAGCGGGCAGCAGCTCGCCACCGCGTGCGACCAGGTCTCCCTGGTGCGCCCCGACACCCTCGCCGGTGACGTGCTGCCGATGCTGCTCGACGCCGGACTGCTCGCCGCGCGGCACGGGCCGGCCGCCGACATCCGTACCGCCGAGGACGCCGGCGACTACACCGACGAGGCCGTGCGCGCCCTGGAGCGGGCGGGGGCGGCGCCCGCGTCCAGCGGGGCCGGGGCCGGCCGCAAGGGGGCCGGGGCCAAGGGCGGCAAGGGGTGTGTGACGGCCGTGCTCGGCGACCGCACGGAGACGTTCTTCGACTCGTTCCGGCGCGTGGCGAGCGATTCGGGCACGGTGCGGGTCGCGTCCGTCGTCGGCTCCGTCAACCAGCCGCTCCTCGACCGCACCGGCGGCAAGGACGGCCCCTTCGAGGGCGCGTACGTCACCGGCTGGTACCCGGAGTCCGACGACCCGCGGTGGGAGCCGATGAAGCGGGTCATCCGCGAACACGCCTTCGGGGACGACGCGATCGACGCCGCCGACTCCGGGGTGCAGACCACATGGATCGCCTACACCGCACTGAAGCGGCTCGTCGAGGCCCTGCACCAGGATTCGGTCCGCGCCCTCGATCTGGTGCGCGCGCTCAACAAGGGCGTCACCGTGGACACCGGCGGCCTCACGCCGGTGCTGCGCTGGCGCTTCGAGGACATGCTCGCCGCGGCGGACTTCCCGCGCATCGTCAACCGCCGGGTCACCTTCCAGGTCGTGCGCGAAGGGCGGCTCGTCGCCCTCAAGAAGGGCTTCACCGACGTGAGTTCGACCCTGGAGGCGTCGGCCGCCAACGGCTGACCCACCCCGGGCGGGCGCGGCCCCAGGGCCTTGCGCTAGAGCTGGGTGGCGCCGCGCTTGGTCAGGTCGTACTTCGCGGCGATCGTGTTCCACAGCCCCGAAGCCTCCTGCTTGGACTTCGTCGCCTCGCCGCTCGCCTTGTCGCCCTCGCCCGCGTCCTTGGTGCGCTTGGCGTGGCCGCCCTTGCAGTTCTTGCCCTTGTCGCTGGCGACCGCGTCGGACCATGCCGCGTAGTGGTTGTCGGCGGAGGCCGACGACTGCCAGGCCTTGGTGAGCGCGGCGGACAGCTTGTCGTGGTCGGGCAGCTTGTCGAGGGAGAGCGCGCCGAGCCTGGTCACCAGGTCGCCGCGCTGCTTGGCGGCGTCGCGCAGCGCGGAGGCCGCCTGGTCGAGCTTGTCGCACCGGCGGATCTCGGCGACCGCGCCGATCACCGCGTCGCGGCTGTTGCCGCTGTCGGCGAGCACCTTGTCGAGGGCCTGCGCCTGCGCCTTGGCGGGGTCGGCGTCGCCCTTGGCGTCGCCGGAGCCCTTGGCGACGGGCGAGCTGACGCCCGCGGGCTGCTTGTCGTCCTTCGACGCGCCGTCGTCACCGCCGCTCAGGAAGGCGCCCGCGCAGAGCCCGATGACCGCGCACCCGACGACGACGCCGGCGATGAGCACGACCGGCGACCTGCGCCGCGGCCGCTCCGGCTCGTACGCCGACTGCTGCCCCGGGGGATCCTGGTGCGGCGGCTGCGCGGCGAACTGCTGCTGCGGCCGGAACTGGCCGCCCACGGTCGCCTGCGGGGGCCCCTGCTGCTGCCGGTTGAGGGGGACGGACGGCTGGAAGCGCGGCAACTGCCCGCCCTCGGTGGCCTGTTGGGGCGAACCGTCCGCCCCGTTCGCCCGGAAGAGACTGTCGAACTCGGCGGGGGGCTGCCGGTCGCCCGGCGCGCCCGGCCGTATCCCGTACGGGGCGTCCTGCGGGGCCGGCGGCACCGGCGGCAGGAACTGGGTCGGGTCGGCGTCCGAACCCGGCTGCCGGGCCTGACCCCGGTCGCCGCCGAAGGAGGCCTGCCGGCCCGCGCCCTCGGGCGGCAGCGCACCGGGCGCGCCCTGGCCCCCCGGCACGGGCGCGAGGTACTGCGTGGCCTCGCTCCCGGAGTTTCCCGGGGAGCCCGCGCCGCCCGGCACCGGGGCCAGGTACTGCGTGGCCTCGCCCCCGAACGTTCCGGCGCCCCCCGGAACCGGCGCGAGGTACTGGGTCGCCTCGAAGTCCCCGCCTGCGGACGGTATCGGCGCGAGGTACTGCGTGGCCTCGCCCCCGAACGTTGCGGAGCCGCCGGGCATGGGCGCGATGTACGGGGTCGCCTCCGCGTCGCGGCCGCTGTTCTCGGGCGGCAGCGGCTGCCCGAAGGTGGCAGGACCGTGGCCGGGCGCGGCGGGCGACGGCTGCGAGGCCCGGCCCTGACCCTGCGGCTGGCCCTGACCCTGACCCTGCGTCTCGCCCGCCCCCCGCGTCTGGACCTGCGGACCCCAGGGCTGTCCCCAGGGCTGGGCTCCGCCGGGCGCGGGCCGCGGCTCCCCGGCCCGGGGGCCGCTCCCGTCGGCGGGCAGCACGACGCCCTCGTGCGCGGGCCGCACAGCCGGAAGCTGCGGCTCGTCACCCTGTCGGCTCTGCTGCGTCACCGGAACTCCTGTACGTGGACCTAGGAATCGTCGGTTCACGCTACCGGGTACCCCCACGCCCTTGCCAAGCCCTCCCACAACCCCCTGCTCAGGCGCCCTTGACGTGACGCGCTCAGGCTGCCTGCACCTCCACGCGCTCCCCGAACTCCCGCACCGCGGGCTCGTCCCGGTACGGCTCGAGGCGTTGCTGGAGGTCCTCCAGATAGTCCGCGCCCCGGTTGGAGCGCAGGGTGGACAGGAGCTCCACGGCCCGGGTGCCCGTCGCGCACGCCTGCTCGACCTCGCGCTGCTGGACCTGGGCGGTGGCCAGCAGGACGAGCCCGATGGCGCGGCGCCTCGCGCGCGACTCGGGGTGCCCGGCAAGCGCCTCCTCGGCGCACCGGGCCGCGGCCTCCGACTGGCCCAGGTCCCGGTGGCAGTGGGCGAGTTCGTCGGCGAGGTAGGCGTGGTCGAAGTGGGCGATCCACGGCGGGTCGTCGCCCGATCCGGGATCCGCGGCGTCGAGGGCGGTGAGCGCGCGGCCCGACACGAGCTGGCAGGTGCGCGCGTCGCCGAGCAGGGCGTGCCCGCGCGCCTCCGCGGCATGGAACATCGCCTCGGCGCGCGGGGTGACCCGGCCGCGGGCGCCTTCCTGCGCGGCGCGCGCCAGTTGGGCGATCTCGCGCGGATTGCCGAGCTGGGCCGCGAGGTGGCTCATGGACGCGGCCAGCACATAGCCGCCGTAGCCCCGGTCGTCGGCGGCCTGGGCCAGGCGCAGCGCCTGGATGTAGTAGCGCTGGGCCAGGCCCGGCTGGCCGGTGTCGACGGCCATGTATCCGGCGAGCTCGGTGAGCCGGGCCACGGCCGCGAACAACTGCCGTCCCACGGACTCCCGGTAGGACCCGGCGAGCAGCCCGGACACGACGCTGTTGAGGTAGTGCACGACGACCGGCCGCACATGGCCGGCTCCGAAGCGGTGGTCGAGCTGGATCAGGGCGTCGGTCATCGCCTTGACCGCCTCGACGTCGGCGGCGCCGACCCGCTGCCCCGCACTGCGCGCGACCTGGGTGTCCGCGCCGGTGATCAGCCAGTCCCGGCTCGGCTCGACGAGCGCGGAGGCCGCCACGGTGGAGCCCGACAGGAAGTCGCGGCGGCCCACGTCGCTGCGCCACAGCTCGCAGACCTGCTCGATCGCGCCGAGCACGGTGGGGGAGAACTGGAGGCCCACCCCCGACGCGAGGTTCTTGCCGTTGGCCATGCCGATCTCGTCGATCGTGACCGTGCGGCCCAGTTTTCGGCCGAGGGCCTCCGCGATGATGCCGGGCGCCCTTCCCCTCGGCTGCTGTCCGCGCAACCACCGCGCCACGGACGTCTTGTCGTAGCGGAGGTCGAGGCCCCGCTCGGCGCCCACCATGTTCACCCGGCGGGCGAGACCGGCGTTGGAACATCCGGCTTCCTGGATGAGCGCCTGCAAGCGTTCGTTGGGCTGGCGGGCGACGAGAGGCCTGGCTGCCATGAAAACCCCCTGGAGCGGCAGTGATCAGCACCCTGATCACTGCCCTGCGAATATGCAGAGAAACGAGGGGAATCGGAAATATGGCGTCATTGACCGAATTCCCGGGTGCTTCCCCCGCATAGGGCTACCCTGCCGCCGACGCACAGCCGCACGCGCGCCCCCGCCCATGCACCCATGCGCCCCATATGCAGGACCGATACCCCTGATCCCGCCGTGACCGCGCCCGTAACCCTGGGTGGTGGCCCCCGTTGAGTCCGTCGTGGAAGAAACCATCACAGGCACGGGCACGGATACGGAATCCGCACAGATCCCCAAGCAGCGCGGCGAACAGCTCCTGGACAGCGCCGTTCGGTACGCGGAGGAGCGGCACTGGGACGTCTTCCCCGGCACCTCCCTGGAGGCCGACGAGGGGGTCGAGCGCTGCTCGTGCGGTGACACGGCGTGCCCGAAGCCGGGTGCGCACCCGGCCAGGCCCGACTGGGCGACCCAGGCCACCGGGAGCGCCGTCGCGGCCCGCCGCCTGTGGTCCAAGAACCCCCGGTCCTCGATCCTGCTTCCCACCGGGCGGACCTTCGACGCCATCGATGTACCGGAGTCGGCCGGGTTCCTGGCCCTGGCCCGCATGGAGCGGATGGAGCTCACGCTCGGCCCGGTCACCTGTACCCCCGACCGCCGGATGCTGTTCTTCGTGCTGCCCGGCGCGGGCGCGAAAGTTCCCGATCTGGTAAGGAAGTTGGGGTGGTCACCTGCGGCGGTCGACCTGATCACCCGCGGCGAGGGCGACTACGTGGCGGCGCCGCCCACCCGCATCGGCGGTTCGGGCGCGGTGCAGTGGGCACGCCGGCCCACCCCCGCCAACCGCTGGCTGCCCGACGCGGAGGAACTCATCAGCCCCCTCGCCTACGCCTGCGGACGCGAGGCCGCGGATGCGAGGGCCCGCCGCCCCTAGGGTCTCGGCGCCTTCAACTCCTATGGTGTCCGGGTAGGCATCATCACGGGGATGAGAGGCACCACCATGCCGGACCAGGCATTCGAAGGATCGTCGGACACGGCGGGCGGAGCGCGTACGGCGCCGCCCGCCGTCCGCGTACAGGGGCTGTGGAAGCGCTTCGGCGAGCAGATCGCGGTGGCGGGGATCGATCTGGAGCTGCCCGCGGGCAAGTTCATCGGCCTCGTCGGCCCGAACGGCGCCGGCAAGACCACCACCCTGTCCATGGTGACCGGGCTGCTCAGGCCGGACCAGGGCAGGGTCGAGGTCGCCGGGCACGACGTGTGGGGCGACCCGGTCGCGGTGAAGTCCCGCATCGGCGTCCTGCCGGAGGGGCTGCGCCTGTTCGAGCGCCTTTCGGGACGCGAACTCCTCGGCTACTCGGGCCGGCTGCGCGGGCTGCCCGGCGCCGAGGTCGACAAGCGGGCCGCGCAGCTGCTCGACGTCCTCGACCTCGCCGGCTCCCAGCACAAGCTGGTCGTCGACTACTCGACGGGCATGCGCAAGAAGATCGGGCTCGCCGCCGCCCTGCTCCACAACCCCGAAGTCCTGTTCCTGGACGAGCCGTTCGAGGGCGTCGACCCGGTCTCCGCGCAGACCATCCGCGGCGTTCTGGAGCGCTACACCGGCTCCGGCGCCACCGTCGTCTTCTCCAGCCATGTCATGGAGCTCGTCGAGTCGCTGTGCGACTGGGTGGCCGTGATGGCCGCGGGCCGCATCCGCGCCCAGGGCACCCTCGCCGAGGTGCGCGGCGACGCCCCCTCGCTGCAGAACGCCTTCCTCGAACTCGTCGGCGCCGGCGGCCGCACCGCCGGGGACTCGCTGGACTGGCTCGGCGGCGGTACCCGATGACCGTGTCCTCGACCGCGACGTCCGCCGCGCCGCCGACCGTGCCGCCGCAGGGCGCCACCGCGCTGGCACCCGTCTTCGTACGCCTCAAACTGTCGCTCCTGAAGAACGGGCTGCGACGGTCCGGCGGACGCCGGGCCGCCTACGTCACCTCCGCGGTCCTCGCCCTGCTCTTCGCGGCCCTGCAACTGCTCGGCCTGATCGCGCTGCACGGCAACGAGCACGCCGCCACCGTCGCGGTGCTCTGTGTGGCCGTGGTGGCGGTGGGCTGGACCGTCGTGCCGCTGTTCTTCCCGAGCGGCGACGAGACCCTGGACCCGACCCGGCTCGTCATGCTGCCGCTGCGGCCGGGCCCGCTCGTCGGCGCGCTGCTCGTGGCCTCCCTGGTGGGGATCGGGCCGCTGTTCACGCTCTGCCTGGTGCTCGGTGCGGCGATCGCGGTCACGCACGGCGCCGGCGCGGCCCTGCTCGACGTGCTTGCCGTGCCGCTCGCGCTGCTCGTGTGTCTGGCGCTGGCCCGCGCCGTGGCGGCCGCCAACACCCGGCTGCTCACCTCCCGCAAGGGCCGCGACCTCGCGGTGCTGAGCGGCCTGGTCATCGCGGTCGGCATCCAGTTCGTGAACTTCGGCATGCAGCGGCTCGGCAGGTCCGGCGGGGTCACCGCGCTCGACCCGGCCGCGGACGTGGTGCGCTGGCTGCCGCCGGCCTCGGCGATCGGCGCGGTCGACTCGGTGAGCGAGGGCGCGTACGCCCGCGCGGCCGTCCAACTCCTACTCTCGGTCGGCGCGTTGGGGCTTCTCCTGTACGCCTGGAAGCGCTCCCTCGTGAAGCTGATGACCACGCCGGACGGTTCGACGCTCGCCGCGTCCGACGCCTCCCGCAAGGAGTCCACCGGCCGCGGCCTCACCTCGCTGCTCCCCGACGGACGCACCGGCACCGCGATGCTGCGTACGCTGCGCTACGCCTGGCGGGATCCCAAGACGAAGGCGTCGTGGATCACCTCGCTCGCGATCGGTCTGATCGTGCCGGTCTTCAACGCGCTCCAGGGCGCCGGCACCGTCTACTTCGCGTGCTTCGCGACGGGCATGCTCGGCATGCAGATGTACAACCAGTTCGGTCAGGACACCTCGGCGTTCTGGATGGTGCTCCTGAGCATCTCCTCGACCCGGGACGCGTATCTGGAGCTGCGGGCGCGGGCGTTGGCGCTGCTGCTCGTGACGCTTCCGTACACGGTTCTCGTGGCCGCGGTGACCGCGGGGATGCTCGGCGACTGGGCGAAGCTGCCCGAGGTCGTCGGGCTCGCCCTGTCCCTGCTCGGCGCGATGCTGGCGACGGGGTCGGTGGCGTCGGCGACGCTGGCGTACTCGATCCCGCAGGACAGCCGCAAGAACGTGGCGCCGGGGCAGGGTGGCATCGCGGCGCTGTCGATCTTCGGCGGGATGGTCGTGAGCGCGGTGCTGTGCGCGCCGATGATCGCCCTCGCGATCTGGCTGCACGTCTCCGGCCACCATGCCGGGCTGTGGGTGCTGTTGCCGCTGGGGGCGGTTTACGGGGGTCTGGTGTGCTGGGCGGGGTTGCGGGTGGCGGCTCGGCGGACGGCGGATCGCCTGCCGGAAATCCTCTCGGCCGTCAGCACCGGCTGACCCCGACCCGCCGAGGTCGCCTCTGCCGAGTCCCGCAGGGGGCGCGGGGACTGCGCGGGCCGGGTCAGGGGGTGAGGGCGCCGGCCAGGAAGGGCTCCACCGCGTCGCGCCACCCCTCCGGCTGGTCGTAGTGGACGAGGTGCCCCGCATCGGCCACCTCCGCGTACTGCCCGCGCGGCAGCACCCGCACCATCTCCTGGGACTCCGCGCGCCCCAGCTCGCCGTCCAGGCCCCGCACCACCAGTGCGGGGCACTCGACCTGGGCCAGCTCCTCCCAGTGGGCGTCGTGCACCCAGGTCGCGCGTGAGGTCAGCATCTGTCGGCGGGAGAAGACCGGGCGCCAGCCGTCCGCCCGCTCCGCCATCACCTCCGCGAAGAACTCCCCCCGCGAGGGGCTCGGCCGCTCCACCCACGGGTCGTCCTCGCCGAACCACTTGCGTACGTCGGCGAGCGTCGCGAACGGCACCGGCCAGGCCTTGAACCAGTCCTCCCACTCGCGCTGCGAGGCCGCTCCGAGCGCCGAGGCCCGCATGTCGCAGATGACCAGGGCGCGCACCAGGTCGGGCCGCTTGGCGGCGAGCTGCCACGCGGTGAGGGCGCCCATGGAGTGCCCGATGAGGGTCACCGGACCGAGGCCCAGCTGTTCGACGGCTGCCTCCGCGTCGGCCACGTAGACCTCGCGCGTGAAGGGGCCCTCCGCCGGCTTGTCGCTGCGGCCGTGGCCCCGCTGGTCGATGGCGACCGCCCGGTGCTTCTCGGCCAGCCAGCGGGCCGTGGACGCCCAGTGCGAGGCCCGGCCCATCAGGCCGTGGAGCAGGAGGACCCCGGGGGCGCCGTCCGCCTCCGGGCGGCCCTTCGGCTGCTCCGCGAACTCCCAGGCGGCGAGGCGAACCCCGCCGGCCCCTGTCACGTCGATGCGCCGCACCATGTGCCCTGGCACCCCCTTCAGTCCCCGAACAGCTCCCGCGTGGTCAGTTCACGAGTTCACGGCAGAGTATCGAACCCCTATTCGAAAACGCGCGCATCTCGCGCAACACCCCTCGTTCGAGTGACCACGCTCAAGGATTGACGCCACGTGCCGAGGGGAGATCTTCTCCGGGAGGCGGGCCGCTCGGGGAAGACGGTCCGCGGGGGTCGACCCTGGGAGCTCGGGGCTCCGGGTCGACACCGGGGAGGACAGGCCCCGGCGCCGCGAGGCGCCGGGGCCCTGGTCTTCCCGGAGCGGAAACGGACGAGCGGGCCGCAGTGCCGACGACGGTGCGCGTGGCTCGCAGGGCCTCATGGCTGCCGCCCCCTCCCCTGCCGCGCGGCTCCGCGGCCATATGCCTCAAGCCACAGCCTCGCACGCGATCCGCCCGGCCGCTGCCATTCCACCCGGAAACCGGCCTTCCCCGCAAGCTTCCCGCACCCTTCACGCGGTGCGGTCAACTTCCGTACGGGGAACGGCCGGTGACGTTCCGTTACGCGACGGGGCGACGGCGGCGCCCGCCCCGGTGCACCCGGCTCACCGGCCGCACCCGGTGCACCCGGCTCACCGGGTGCGGCCGGGTCGCCCGGGTCGCCCGGTGCGGCCGGGTCGCCCGGCTAGCCCGGTGCGGCCGGCGTGCCCGGCCAGCCCGGTGCGCTCGGTCAGCGCTTGGCGACGAAGACGTGCGAGGCGACATCCGGCGTCAGCTCCGCGGCCTCGCCGCTGCTGCCGATCAGGAGCCCGCCCGGCGACTGCGTCACGCTCACCACGGACCCGGGCTGCACGCCCGCCCGTCGCAGCGTGTACATCAGCTGGGCGTCGGTCTGGATCGGCTCGCCGATCCGGCGTACGACCACCGTCTTGCCCTCGGCTCCCGGGTCGAGCTCGCCCAGGCTGATGATGCCGTCGTCCAGGAAGGCGTCGGCCTCGGCCTTCTCGCCCAGCTCTTCGAGGCCGGGGATCGGGTTGCCGTACGGCGACTCGGTGGGGTGCCGCAGCAGCTCAAGGACGCGGCGCTCCACCGCCTCGCTCATGACGTGCTCCCAGCGGCAGGCCTCCGCGTGCACCTGCTCCCACTCCAGGCCGATCACGTCGACGAGCAGGCACTCGGCGAGCCGGTGCTTGCGCATGACGCGCGTCGCCAGGCGGCGGCCTTCGTCGGTCAGCTCCAGATGGCGGTCGCCCGCGACCTGCACCAGACCGTCGCGCTCCATGCGCGCCACCGTCTGGCTCACGGTCGGGCCGCTCTGGTCCAGGCGCTCGGCGATGCGGGCGCGCATGGGGACCACACCCTCCTCCTCCAGTTCGAGGATGGTGCGGAGATACATCTCCGTGGTGTCGATCAGTCCGGACATACGTGCCCCTCGATGCTGTGACAAAAAACGTCGTGCCGCTGGCCCTGGACCAATTCTGACGCATCGCACTGACAACCGTGCCATGACGACCGTTCCCCATCTTGACCCACTGCCCGTGGACACCGTATTGACAGGGGAAAGGTCCAGACCGCACCGTGATCGGCGCACGGTCGTACACCCACCCCGGAAAGGGTCCTCGGCGATGAGCGAGAGCAAGCTGGCCGGTCAGTTCTTCGACGCCGCGATCGGGCTCCTGGGGCGGGTGCGGGACGAGGAGTCGCTGAACGTCGCGGCCGCGGGCGCGGTGATCGCGGACACGGTGGAGGCGGGCGGCCGGCTGTTCGCCTTCGGCGCCGGGCACTCCTCGCTCGCCGCCCAGGACGTGGTCTACCGCGCCGGCGGATTCGCCCTGATGAACCTGCTCGCGGTGCCGGGCGTGGTCGGCGTCGACGTCATGCCCGCGACGCTCGGCTCCGCCCTCGAACGGGTCGACGGCCTGGCCGGCGCGGTGCTCGACTCCAGCCCCGCCAAGCCGGGGGACGTCCTCGTGATCATCTCGCTGTCCGGGCGCAACGCGCTGCCCGTGGAGATGGCGATGAACGCGCGGGCGCTCGGGCTCAAGGTCATCGGGGTGACGTCGGTGGCGTACGCCGAGAGCACGCGGTCGCGGCACGTCTCGGGGACGTTCCTGCGCGACCACTGCGACGTGGTGCTCGACAGCAAGATCGCGGTGGGGGACGCGGAGCTGACCCACGACGGCATCGAGGCGCCCTTCGCGCCGGCGTCCACGGTGGTGACCAGCGCGCTGATGCAGGCGACGATGGCGGCGGCGGCGGAGGCGCTGGTCGCCCGGGGGATCGAGCCTCCGCTTCTTCGTTCGGGGAACGTCGACGGGGGCCACGAGTGGAATGGGCGTGTGATGGCGGAGTACGGCGACCGCATCTTCTTCCGCCACTAGGCTCCGCCGGGCCGACGATGGCTGGGTGGAGCCCGGCCCCCTGGGGCTCCGCCCCGGACCCCGGGAGTCGCCCCGCCCCGCCCCTTCCCGCACCCCTCCGGGGGTGAAGAGCTCCTGAGGCTCCGCCCCGGACCCCGTATCGCGCCTTAAGGGCGCTCGTCCTCGATCTCCCCCAAGGCCTCAAGGGCCAGGGGGGGACCCCCATGACGGGCTGAGGTGGCCTGTGCTGGCCACCCTGCCAAGATGCACCCCGATAGGGGCGCGGGGAACTGCGCGTGCGGCCCCCACCGGGCCGCACCCGAAGACGTAAGGGGTTGGGCGCGGGCCGTCAGGCAGGGCGGCTCGGGGTGGGCGAGGTCAGGGCGAGGTCGGCCGAGGCGGCCACCCGGGATGCCACGCTTTCCGCGTACGCCGCGTCGGGCCGTTCGAAGGCCGGCCGGGCCGGGCCGCGCAGGAAGGTCAGGACGCCCAGGGTGCGGCCGCGGCTGCGGAGCACCACGCACAGGGCGTGGGCCGCGTCCGGCGGCCACTGGCGCTCGGCCGCCCAGGTATCGCCGCCCGCGCAGGCCCGTACCGACCCCGTACGGTCCACCGCCTGGAGGGCCGGGTGGCCCGGCGCGTAGCGGACCGGGATGCCGCCGCCCGCGACCGGGGCCGCGGGGCCCGGGGCGCCGGCCGGCGTGGCCACGGCCCGCACCAGCCGCTCCCCCACGACCAGGTCGACGAGGGCGTGGTCGGCGAACCCGGCCACGGCGAAGTCCAGGTGCGTGGTGACCGCCTCCATCGGGTCCTCGCACTCGGCGGCGTTCCGCGCGGCCCGGTGGAGCTGGTTGGAGCGGAAACGGAGCCGGTCCGCCTCCTGTTCCGCGAGCTTCTGGTCGGTGACGTCCTGGAAGAGCCAGCCGACCCCCAGCGGCACCGGTTCCTCCGCGAGCGGGGACGACAGCCGCAGGAAGCCGCTGCGCAGGCAGCGCCGCCGCTCGCCCTCCGCGGTGCGCAGCACCACCCACACCTCGGCGGGACTGGCCGGTGAGCCCTCGGCCAGAACGTGCTGGAGCGCGCCCTCCAGGTTCTCGACGCCCTGGACGATCAGCTCGCCCAGCGGGCGGCCGAGCAGGGTCGCGCGGGCGGTGCCGAGCGCCCGCGCGGCGTAGGCGTTGACGACGGTGGGCCGCAGGTCGACGTCGACCAGGGCGACGCCCCAGGACCCGTCCTCGAACAGGGCCTCGCTCAGGGCGATGGACCGCTCCAGGTCGATCTGCGCGTGCACCTCGCTGAACGCGCAGTACACCCCGGCCGCGGCGCCGTCCGCGCCCCGCACGCCCGCCGACTGCGTACGGACCAGGACGCGGCTGCCGTCCTTGCGCAGCAGGGCGAACTCGTGGACCTGGCGGCCCGGTGCGTCCATCACCGCCATCAGGCGCTCGTGGATCTCCTCGGCGTCGGCGGCCCGCACCGCCCAGCCCGCGAATCCGCGGCGCCCGACGGCCTCGTCGGCCGCCCAGCCGAGGATCCGCTCGGCCTCGCGGTTCCAGTGCGTGACGACGCCGTCCGCGTCGAAGGCACAGAGCGCGGCGTCCATCCCGTCGAGCAGCGCGGCGAGGAGGTCCCCGCCGGGTTCCTGGGCGGGCGGGCCCGCGGGTTCCGTACCGGATCCCTCCGGGCCCGTGACCCGGGTGGCCTCGCTCCGGGAAGCACTCATCCTGGCACCCCCTGCAGGACGTGGTCGCCGCGTCGCACGGCCGACGCGCGGAGTCACCCGCGCGGGATCATTCAACTCGAACGTGACGCAGCCCACACCGACTTCGTGGAAATCTTTTCGGCCAACGGCGGCTACCGGCCACTCCCCCGGTCTCGCCCGGTCCCGCGCGGCGTCGCACGGCTTCGCGCGGGCTGAACCGGAGCTCCGGCGTGCCCTGAAACAAATGGGTTGAGGGGTGCGGGAGCGCTGCCTAATGTGTGGTGCACACGAGAAGGGAGGTGGTTTGACAGATGTATGCAAACCGGACGCGTGAGGTGACTGCGGGCTGACGCCTGCCAGTCGCACTCTTTGTGCGGTGCCGGCATGACGCCGGCCGAAATTCCCAGCAGTCACCGACCCGCGGGCTCGCCGGTACGTCCGGCCGGCTCCTCTCCGGAGGACCCGAGCCCGCGGGTCTCTGCGTGTCCGCACCGAACACGCGGCCCGGGTGGCCCGATCCGGACGACCGATGCGGGTGGCCCGATCCGGACGACTCGATGCGGGTGGCCGGGACCGGTGACGGGGGCCGGACCCGCCCGGCTCAGGGCGCCAGGCGCTCCACGTGCCAGGTGTCGCCCTCGGCGGCATACCGCAGCCGGTCGTGCAGCCGGTTCTCGTGGCCCTGCCAGAACTCGACGCTCCCCGGTGCGACCCGGAAGCCGCCCCAGTGCTCGGGCGCCGGAACCTCGCTCCCCTCGGGGTATCGGGCCGTCAACTCCTCGTAGCGTTCGGTCAGTTCGGAGCGCGAGGCGATCACCGTGGACTGGTCGCTGGCCCAGGCGCCGAGCCGGGAGCCGTGCGGGCGGCTGCGGAAGTAGCGCTCGGTCTCGGCGCGCGGGACGCGGGACGCGGTGCCGGTCACGATGACCTGCCGGGCCAGCTGGTGCCAGGGGAAGAGCAGCGAGACGTACGGGTTCGCGGTGAGTTCGGCCGCCTTGCGCGAGGCGTAGTTGGTGAAGAAGACGAAGCCGTGCTCGTCGTAGGACTTCAGGAGCACCGTGCGGGTCGAGGGGCGCCCGTCGGGAGTGGCGGTGGCGACGACCATCGCGTTGGGCTCGTGCAGGCCGCCGGCGACGGCCTCCTTGAACCAGCGGGCGAACTGCCCCATGGGCGTGGGGGCGAGGTCCTCCTCGGCGAGGAGGGTGGTGCGGTACTGCTCGCGCATCGCTGCGGGGTCCAGGTCGGTCACCCGGCCCATCCTGCCGCACCCTCGCGCCACCCCCGGCGGGGGCCCAGTCTGCCCGCGGCGGCGGGGCGTTAATCCCCCACCGCCGAATTGGGGCAGTGTGCCGGATGTCACGCTTCCCCGCGTCGTCGGGACCCGCCAAACTCTCGGCTGGGCCACTGTGGCCTCCATACACACGTTCAGCCCGCGGCGGGATTCCTGACCGCCGTACGGGGCATGACCGAGGGACCCGGGGCGGCACGGCCCGCCCGCAGCCCGTCGCACACACCCTGAGGAGCCGCCTGATGTCCGACTTCGTACCCGGACTTGAGGGAGTCGTCGCGTTCGAGACGGAGATCGCCGAGCCGGACAAGGAGGGCGGTGCCCTTCGCTACCGGGGCGTCGACATCGAGGACCTGGTCGGACACGTCTCCTTCGGGAACGTGTGGGGCCTGCTGGTGGACGGGGCGTTCAACCCCGGCCTGCCGCCGGCCGAGCCGTTCCCCATTCCCGTCCACTCCGGGGACATCCGGGTGGACGTGCAGTCCGCGCTCGCCATGCTGGCGCCGGTGTGGGGGCTCAAGCCCCTGCTCGACATCGACGAGCGGACCGCCCGCGACAACCTGGCCCGCGCCGCCGTCATGGCGCTCTCCTACGTCGCCCAGTCGGCGCGCGGGCAGGGCCTGCCCATGGTGCCGCAGCGCGAGATCGACAAGGCGGAGTCCGTCGTCGAGCGATTCATGATCCGCTGGCGCGGCGAGCCGGACCCCAAGCACGTCAAGGCGGTCGACGCGTACTGGACGAGCGCCGCCGAACACGGCATGAACGCCTCGACGTTCACCGCCCGGGTGATCGCCTCCACCGGCGCGGACGTCGCGGCCGCGCTGTCCGGCGCGGTCGGCGCGATGTCGGGGCCGCTGCACGGCGGCGCCCCCTCGCGCGTACTCGGCATGATCGAGGAGATCGAGCGGACCGGGGACGCGACGGCGTACGTGAAGCAGGCCCTCGACAAGGGCGAGCGCCTGATGGGCTTCGGCCACCGCGTCTACCGCGCCGAGGATCCGCGAGCCCGGGTGCTGCGCCGCACCGCCAAGGAGCTGGCCGCGCCGCGCTTCGAGGTCGCCGAGGCGCTGGAGAAGGCCGCCCTGGAGGAGCTGCACGCACGGCGGCCCGACCGGGTGCTCGCGACGAACGTGGAGTTCTGGGCGGCGATCGTCCTGGACTTCGCGGAGGTTCCGGCGCACATGTTCACGTCGATGTTCACCTGCGCGCGGACGGCGGGCTGGTCGGCGCACATCCTGGAGCAGAAGCGCACGGGCCGCCTGGTGCGCCCTTCCGCCCGCTACGTCGGTCCGGGCTCGCGCGACCCGCAGTCGATCGAGGGGTACGCCGACATCTCGGACGCGCCGGGCGGCGCCGGCCTCGCGGGCTGAGGGCGGGCGCGGACGGGACGCGGACGGGACGCGGACGGGAACGAGAAGAGAAGGGGAACGGGCGAGCGAGCGTCGTACGATTCGACGGTCTCACATGGAGTAGCCGATACGTAACAGAACGCGACAGTCCGTCAGGAGCGGTCTAGCGTCGCATTTGTACCGTTCGTCCACCCCCCTTGTGGAGTTCATTGTGAGCCTCGTCCGACGCGCCGCCGTTGCGGTCGTACTCTCCGTCGCCGTGACCGTTCCCGCCGCCGCGGCCGCCCAGGCCGCCCCGCTGACCGCGCCCCGCGTCGCGGCCCACGACAACCACGGCACGTACGACAACCACGACTACGGCAACCGCCACCGCCAGCACTACGGCCTGCTGAGCGGCCTGCTCTACGTCCTCCTCTGACCGAGGAACCCGCCGCACCGCGGCACGGACGCGCGCCCGGAACACCACGTTCCGGGCGCGCACCCGTGTCACGGTGCGGCGGCGTACGGTCATTCCACCGAGGGCACGAGGCCCATCAGCGGGGCGACCGGGTCGGTGAGCTGGGAGAGCTGGCCCAGGTCGTTCAGGTGGTTGAGCCCGGCCAGCTGGTCCTTGACCTTGGGCAGCTGGGCCGCGTTCGAGGCCGGGATGTTGGTGGTGGCGATGGTGTCGAGCTCGCTGATCGGGTTGATCGGCTTGACGAGGGTGTCGAGGGGGCCCGCGGCGTTCGCGGCCGTGACGGCAAGGCCCGAGACACCGGCGGCGACAGCGAGGACAGTGGCGATTCGTCGTGTTGAGATCACGCCTGCACAACGGGGAGCGGCAGTCCCGGACACGGCCGCCCCCCGCACTCACCCGACAGGCGTACCTGACGGGCGGTGCCGCGCCGGGCGTCGGGGCCCGTGGGAGCCAAGGTGGCCGCGCTAGTGCCCGTGCTGCGACCAGGCGTAGCTCGCCGGCACCGGGCGGGTGTCGGTGTCCCGGGCCAGGACGAGGGCGATCTCGTCGTGCTCGCGCAGCACGATCGTCGCGGGATTCCCGGCCACCGCGCGCCCGTTGACGTACGCCCGCACAGAGCGCCCGGCGCTCGCGTGGAGGCCGCCGATGCGGTCGGCGGTGAGCGGCACGCGCCATTCGGCCATGAACTGCCCGAGGGTGAAGTCCGCCCTGCGCGGCGACTCGACGTGGATCACGCCGCTGGTGTCGTGGGTGTGCAGGGGACTGATGAGCCGGTGCGGCAGGTCGATGCCGATCGCGGCGGGGACGGTGACCGGCCGGCCGTCGACGAGGACGTCCAGATGGGTGTGGGTGTGCTGCACCATGCCCTCGGCGGACATCATCTCCAGACCCGCCGCACGGGCGGCCGCCGCGGGGTCCGCGGGCGCGGGCCACGGGGGCGCGCCCTGCCCCGAACCCACCCCGTGCGGGTCGGGACGGCCGGGCGCCGCCGAAGCGCCCCCGGCCGCGAGGGCGGTGACGGCGGCGACGGCGAGCAGCGCCGCGACCGCCCTGCCGAGTGGGGCCTCGGCGAGGACGTCGCGGGGACGCGTCCGGGCCGGGACATGCGGGGACGGCGCCTCGGCGGGGACGTTCCTCGGCGGACGGGGCACGGTTCAACTCCTGGGCTTGGGGGGGGGACGGACGGGAGCGGCCCCGGCGTCCGGGGTGGGGGATGCTCAGAAGGTCGCGGTGGCCGCGGGGTCGCCCTGGACCGCGGGCGCGGTGAGACCGGCCTCGGGCAGGGTGACGGCGGGCAGCCCGAACAGCGCGGCGCGCGGCTCGCTCAGCGGGGCACCGAGGTCCGCGCCCGGGGTGACGGTGTGGAGCGCGGTGCCGGGGCTCACCAGGTCGGGGGTGCCGAGGTTGCGGGAGCTCATCGGGTCGGGCAGCGGCGTACCGATGTGGGTGTCGGGCAGCGCGGACTCGATCGGGATCGCGGGGACCATGTTGTGGGGCAGCAGGTTGCCCTTCACGTAGCGCGGGCCGTCCGGGGCGCCGGGTACGGGCAGCGGCATGCCCGTGTGCACGGTGGGGGCGTCGAACGGCAGGACCGTGTTCAGCCCGCCGAGGGGCAGATCGACCGGAACGGCCGGGGCGGCCGCGGCCGGCGCCACCGCCGCCGCCGTCGCGATGCATGTCAGGACGCTCGCCAGGCCCGCGCGTGAAGTGATTCCCATGGGTGTTCTCTTCCTTCCCTGGCCTCTTCGGCCGTGTCGTTCTGCAAGAACGATCCCGGCGGCGGTATCACTGCAAAGTTCGCCTGCTTGCAGCAATGCGCAGGGCATCCGCGGGGCGCGCCGCGCCGGGGCGTGCCCTCCGTGCGGCTCGTGCGTTGTAGCCGACATGAACGTACGCCGATACCTCGCCGCCGCCGCAGCCGGAACCGCGCTCGCCGCCGCCCTTTCCCCGTCCGCGCACGCCCTCGACCTCGGCTCCACCCTGAGCGGCGCGGCCACCACGACGAGCGCCGCGGGCGCCCAGATCAAGCCCGCGGCGGAGAGCGTCGTCGGGGACAAGCTGGGCCAGAAGGTCGGCGCCGTGAAGGGCGGAGTGAAGGCCGGGGCCGAAGCGGTCAAGGCCGCCAACGACGCGGTCAAGGCCGGGCACGACCTGGTGGGCTGAGCCCGCCCCTGGGGCCGGCCCGGACAACTCCGCGCCCCTGCATGTCAGTCCGAGCTGGTCCAATGTGTTTCCGACAGCCGCACGGCGGCCAGGACGGTGCGAACGTGACCCACTACCGGACGGCCCCCGCCGGCCGCGGCCCCGCCGCCGATCTGGCCGACCCGGCGTTCTGGAAACTCCCCGCGGCCCAACGCCTCGCGCGTTTCGGGGAGTTGAGGGACGAGCCGCGCCCGGTGTTCTTCACCGAACGCCGGGCCACCCGGCGCCGCCCCGAGCAGGGCTTCTACGCCCTGGTCCGGCACGCCGACGTCCTCAAGGCGAGCCGGCTCCCCCGGGTGTTCGCCAGCGCGCCGGGGGTCACATCGCCCGAACCGGCGCGCTGGGTGCGAGCCCTGTTCGGCGACTCGATGGTCAACCTCGACGGGGCCGACCACACCCGGCTGCGCCGCATCGTGCAGCAGGCCTTCACCCCGCGCCTGCTCGCCACGACCGAGGCGAGCATCCAGGAGCTGGCCGTACGCATCGTCGACGACATGGTCGCCGAGCGGCCCGACGAGTTCGTCTCGGCGGTCGCCTCCCGGATGTCGTTCGAGGTCATCTGCGCGATGCTGGGCGTGCCCGACGCCGACCGTCACCGCATCGCCCGTCAGATCGACCGGGCCTCCGAGCACGCCGGCGTACGACGCGGCCTCGGCGCCCGCCTGAGGAGCCCAGGCAAGGGTCTGCGGGCCCTGGCCCGGATGGAGTTGACCGTGGCCCGGATCGGCCGCGAGCGGCGCAGGCACCCGGCGGACGACCTCATCTCGGCCCTGGTCCGCGCCGACCAGGACGGCAACCATCTGACGTATCGTCAACTGGGTTCGTTCTTCTCCCTGTTGCTGGTGGCCGGCGTCGAGACGACCCGCAACGCCATCGCCCACGCCCTGGCGCTCCTGACCCGCCATCCCGCTCAACTGGACCTGCTCGTAGCCGACTTCGAGCGCTACGCGGACGGCGCGGTCGACGAGATCGTGCGGCACTCCACGCCGATCATCCAGTTCCGCAGGACGGTCGTCGCGCGCTACACGATGGCGGGCCACACCTTCCTGCCGGGCGACAAGGTGATGCTCCTGTACGCGTCCGCCAACCGCGACGCCTCGGTGTTCGACGACCCGGACGCCTTCGACATCACGCGCGACCCCAACCCGCATCTCGGATACGGCGGCGGCGGCCCGCACTTCTGCCTCGGCGCCCATCTGGCACGCCTGGAGATCAAGGCCGTGCTCCGGGAACTCCTGACCCGCCCGCTGGCCGTGCGCGCGCTCGGCGAACCCGAACTCGGCACGTCCAACTTCGACCACCGCGTGCGCAGGCAGCACTTCGCATTTGATGTGACCAAGCCCTGAACCCCGGCCCGCCCCGCGGCGCGCGCACCCTCCCCGCGCCGACGGCGTTGTACCGGACATGAACGCCATGAACCCACAGCGCCGCCTGAGGGCCGCCACCGCCGCCGCCTCGCTCCTGCTCCTCGCCGCGCCCGGTGTCGCGGCCGCCGACTCGAGCCCCGGCGCGGGCCACGGCAGCGTCAGCGAGTACGGGCAGCCCAAGGTCCTCGGCGGGCAGGGCAAGATCGCCGAGACGCTCACCGCCGGCGTCGCCTCGCTCGGCGGGACCCTCCAGCGCGGCGGCGCGACCGGGGGCAACTGACGGCCCGGCCCCGCCGGGAGCGCGCGGCCCGTGGCCGGCCGCGCGGCACCTCCTCGGCGTCCCGGAACGCTCCGCCGTCGTGGCAGACCGCGCTGTGCGCGCTGGTCCTGCTGGTCTGTGCGCTGGTCCAGCTGCCCGGCGACGTCCCGCGCGGCCCGATGCCGACCGCGTCGCGGACCGCGGCGGGCGTCTTCACGGGTTCCGGCACGGAGGGCATCGGCAAACTCGCGGCGGTCGAGAAGTGGCGCGGCCGCGGGCTGCTGCGCGCGGGCCACACCTATCTGCCGGGCGACACCTGGAGCGGCATCGAGGGGCCGCCCGCGCTGCTCGCGCCCTGGTCCCGCTGGCGCCGTCACCGCGCGGACCGGATCTTCGTGCTCAACGTGCCGATGCTCGCCCGCAACGAGGCCGGCCTGCCCGACGACGAGGTGCGCGGCCTGCTCGGGCAGGGCGCGCGGGGCGCCTTCGACGGCCACTTCAGGACGCTGGCCGAACGCCTCGTGTCCCTCCAACTGGCCGACTCCATCGTCGTGTTGGGGTGGGAGATGAACGGCACCACCTACACGCACCGCTGCGGCCCCGACCCGGCCGCGTGGCGGGCGTACTGGCGTCGCGCGGTCACCGCGATGCGTTCGGTCGCGGGGCAGCGGTTCCGCTTCGACTTCGCGCCGAACCGCGGCCGGGACGCGGTGCCGTGGACCGCGTGCTATCCCGGCGACGCCTTCGTCGACATCCTCGGCATGGACTCCTATGACCAGCCCGCCGGCATGTCCTTCCCCGACCAGGTCGAGGAACCGTACGGGCTGCGGGCCCAGGTCGACTTCGCGGCCCGGCACGGAAAGCCGGTGTCGTACCCGGAGTGGGGACTCTTCCGCAACGGGGACGACGCGCGGTACGTGCGCGGGATGACCGCGTGGTTCAGCAGGTACCGGCCCGTCTACCAGACGCTGACCGACTACTGCCCGCACGGCCTGTGGGAGTGCGCGGGCCATCCCGACGCGGCGCGGGCCTATCGCGCGCACTGAGTGGCGCCGCTGCGCCGCGCGGGGGCGCCCGGTGCGCCGGACGGGTGGTTGGGCCGCCGCGGCGCGCGTGGCCGGGGGGCCGTCGCGGCCCGGGTCCCAATTATGCGTATCAGCATCCGATCTCCCTCCGGAATTCTTGTTGAAGGGTCGCGGCATGGACAAATTCTCGGGTCCCGCGGCGCGGGCCGCTCTCGTCGCGGGGCTGGTCGCCGCGCTGGGCACGGGGTCCGCGGCGCACGCCGCGGGCGGCCCCGCCGCGGCCGCTCCGCACGGCACGTGCGCCCCGTGCTCGTCCGCGCCGGGCGCGGTCCCGTCGGCGGCGCCGGTCCTGGCCGACACCGGCGCCGACGCCAACGCCTCTCTGCTCGGCGCGCTGAGCGTGAGCGCGCTCGTCACGGGGGCCGCGGCGGTCGCCCTGTCCCGGCGCGCGTCGCGCGGGACGGACGGCGAGTAGCCGCGCGTGCGGCCACGCCCGCGCGGCGAACCGCGGAACCGATTTGGGCGCAGGTGTCCGTTACTTATGGCCGTTCGACACGTTGAAGTGAAATGACGACTGCGAGTCTGCGGTCGCGTGTCCATTCAAGGAGAACTCTGATGTCTCGTATCGCGAAGACGGCCGCCGTCGTCGCCGGAGCGGGCGCCGTGGCGCTGGCCGGTGCGGGTATTGCCGCTGCCGACGCTGGCGCCGAGGCCGTCGCGACCAACTCCCCCGGAGTCCTCTCCGGCAACCTGCTGCAGGTGCCGGTGCACGTCCCGGTCAACCTCTGCGGCAACTCGGTCAACGTCGCCGGTCTGCTGAACCCGGTGTTCGGCACCACCTGCGTCAACGCCGACTCCCACCACGACGGTGGCGGCTACGGGGGCTGACGCCCCCACTCCGGCCGGACGGTCCTCGTGACCGCCCGGCCGGACGCTTGATCCGTGCCTGCGGCCTCCCGGACTTCTCCCCCCGGGAGGCCGTTGCCGTGTCAGGCGTACCGGTAGATCCCGCTGTGGTCCAGGAGCGCCGAGGGTGCCACGTCCCACGGCGGCATCGGGTCGGCGAGCGCGGCCACCCGGCCGTGCTGCGGGTCGCCCAACGGCGGCGGCACGTCCGGCAGATACTGCTTGGACCCCGTGTGGGCGGCCTGCCAGCGCGACCAGAGGCTGTCCACGTAGGCGTGGTGGAGCCAGAACACGGGATCGTTGACGGCGGCGCCGCCGAGCATCAGCCCGCTGATCCAGCGGTGCACCTGGTTGTGCGTACGGAAGCGGGCGTTGCCCGGGGCCGTGGTCCAGCCCTCGATCTTGTTGCGGAACCCGGATCCGCTGGTCGAGTTCCAGGGCGAGACGTCGTACACCGGGTCGGCGAGCGCGCGGCTGACGTCGGCGGCGGTGGGCAGCTTGATGGGGTCCCTGGGGCGGCCCATGTCCCGGGTCAGGAAGCGTTCCTCGGTCACGTTGACCGTCACCTCCCAGTTGCCGTGCGCGTACGCGAAGGGCCCGGTCATGACCTGGAGGTCGCCGCGGCGCCCGTTGCCGCCCATGAAGTCGTCCGCCCACACCGAGGAGGCCGGCGAGTTGTCGCGCGTCCAGTCCCAATAGGGCACGGTCACACGGGGGTTGACCTTCTGCAGGGCCCGCTCGAACTCCAGCAGGAACCGGCGGTGCCAGGGCAGGAACGACGGCGCCATGTGCGCGACCCGCAGCCCCCGGTCGCCGTCCGTCACGTAGAAGTCGATGTGCGTGCGCACGAACTCGTCGTACTCTCCGCGCCGTTTGAGTTCGAGTACGGCGTTGACGAAGGCCCTGCGCTCGGCGCTCGTCAGGTTCCGCTGGTTCTTACGCGTGTACACCACGGGCGGCTCCCCCTTCGTGACCGGCGTGCACGGGCACCGCGGCGAGCCGGGCCGGGCCCAGCTCCGCGGCGGCGGCGCGAGCGGCGTCGCGGGCGGTGGCGTAGGACTCGTAGTGGTCGACGGAGCTCAGATAGCTGCCGTCGGCCCGGCGCATCAGCATCAACTGCCGCCCGTCCACGAACACGACGGCCTCGGCGGCGTCCGTCCGCTGGGCGCGGCCCTGGATGCGGTGCCCTGCGTGCATCTCGTCGAAGGCGGATCCTTCGGCGAGGCCGAGTGCGGACACGGATCCGGGCCCCGGCCCGGCCGCGCCCGCCGGTTCGCCCCGGGGCGCGGCGGACGGGATGCGGGAGAGCGCCGCCCCCGTGAAGGCGGCGGTCGCCGAGGCGAACAGGACCCGCAGCAGGCCGCGGCGCGCGATGTGCCAGGCGGTACGGGGCGGGGGCGCCCCGGGCCGCGTGGGCTCGGGGGTGCGGCCCCGGGGGCGGGTGCGGCCCGTCCGTCGTGCGTGCCAGAAGTGTGTCGCGTGGTTCATCGGCGTCTCCCTCGTGCTCGCTCGTGCGGACCGGTCCGGCACATGCGTGGGCCCCGGAAACCGTCCTGGTTCCGGGGCCCCTCCAAGCGTCCGCTCTTCTCGTCCGATGCCGGGTTCAACGACGTCCCCAGGCGCAGGAAACGGCCGCGGGGCTCCCGCCACCGCCGCCGGCGCTCCCCGGGCCGGTACTGGTTGCACGGCCCGGGGAGGCTTCAACCATGCGACTGGTCAATGGGGTCAACGCCCGGGGAGGGCCGCCGTGTCGGGCCGCGGAGGCGATTCACGCGGTTGGCCCAACGTTCCTGCTGGGCGGCGGCCGGCCCCGTACGTCGTCGGCGGCTCATCCGGTCCAGAAGTCCCACCAGCGGGTCAGGATCAGCATCGCGACGACCCCGATGTGCAGCACCGGCACCGCCCAGCCGAACTCGCAGAACAGCCCGCGCGCCCAACCCGGGCCGGGCAGCGCTCCCTTGACGAGGTTCAGCGTGGTGACGCGCCAGAACAGCACGATGGTGGCGACCCACGCCAGACAGCACCACAGGCACAGCGCGTCGATGCGGTACAGGGACTCGAACTGGAGCCAGCTGACGAAGACGACGCCGAGCAGCGCCCCCGTGTTCAGCGCCAGCCAGTACCAGCGCCCGAACCGGCCGCCCGCGAGCAGGCTCATGCCCGCGCAGCAGACGATCCCGTACGCGACCAGACCCAGCATCGGATTGGGGAACCCGAAGACGGACGCCTGCGCGCTCTTCATGATGTTGCCGCAGGAGATCACCGGGTTGAGGCTGCACCCGGGGACGAAGTCGGGGTTCCGCAGGAGTTCGAACTCGTCGAGGGTGATGACCCAGGAGGCGAGCAGGCCGGCCGCGCCGGTCAGGACGACCAGCCAGGCGAAGCCGCGGCCGGCGCCGAAGGCGGCGCCGGCCCGGGGTGGGGGTCCGGACGAGTCGGTGACCGGCGCCCGCTGCTTGAGCGTCCCGTTCAGGGCCATGGCTGTCGTCTCCGTTCCGTTCTCGTCCGGCGGGGTTCAGCCGCGCAGGCGGCGGACGGGGAGCACGCAGTGGCCGGCGGTGGAGATGGTGTCCTCGTGGCCCGCGAACGCCTTCAACTGCTCGTCGTCGACGGCGACTCCGGGCACCGCATCGGGCCAGGAGCGGGTGGCGAACATGAACTGGACGGCGCCGCGCTCCTCGGCGGCCGCGAGCCACTCGGGCGGCACCGGGCACTGGGCGGTCAGCGTCGGCATGGTCAGGACGGCCTGGCCGCCCTGCACGATGAGGGTCACCGGGAACGAGCCGCCCTGGGTCTGGTCGGTCACGCTGCCGGCCGGCATGCCGATCTCGTCGAGGAGCGCCCGCGCCGCGGCCTCCGCGCCCTCGGGGCCCTCGGTGCCGTCACCGAGGGAGTACGCCATGAGGAAGGGCACGTCGCCGGATGCGTCGGGGTGTTCGCCGCTCCACGCGATGACGATGAGCGAGCCCAACAGGGCTGCCCTGGACGGCTGTACGGCGCTGGTGGCTGAAGTCATGCCGGGACTCTAGGACATTCCGGGCCGAGCCCCTCGCAGTCGTCACCCATCCGGATGAACCGCCCTTCGCGGGGGCGCACCGGGCGTCCCGGCGTCCGCGTGCGGGCGGCGTGTCCGCGTGCCGCGGCGTGTCCGTGGGGACATGGCGGAGCGGCCCCGGGATCCCCAACTCCACGGAGCCGCTCATGACATACCGCACGCGTACCGGGGACGAACCGGCTTCGCGTCAGTCGTCGTTGACGCAGGTGTTGCCGAAGGCCGGGTTCAGCAGGCCGATGACGTTGACCGTGTTGCCGCAGAGGTTGACCGGCACGTGCACGGGGACCTGCGCCAGGTTGCCGGACAGGACGCCGGGCGAGTTGGCGGCGACGCCCTGCGCGCCCGCGTCGGCGAAGGCGGAACCGGCGGCGGCGCCGGCGGCGAGCCCGGCGGCGGCGACGACGAGCGCGGTCTTCTTGGCAGTGTTCATGGTGAAAAACCTTCCATTCGGGGGTTGCCTCAGCGTAGGCAAGGGTCCGGGAGTCGCCGGAAGCGAACACGCCGGGTTTATTGTCTTTCCCTCGTACAGCGCACGACGGCCCTGGCGGGCGTCAATTCGCCGTCGCGGAGGATCTGTTCATGCGTGAGCCGGAACGATCAGCTCATTTTCGGACCGGACGACCGGCCCCTTCCGGGCCGAGAATCAGCCGATCGGAAGACCGCCGATCAGCGGGCTCTGATTCGGGGCCCCGTTGGTCTTGTTGAGGTCCTTGGCGGTGGCGGCCGCGGTGTGGAGCAGCGAGTCGTCCGACTTGGGGTCGAGCAGGGTGGTGTGGACGGGCGCCGCGTCGACCATGGGGGCCGAGGCCATCTGCTGGGTGAGCGCGTCGAGCCCGCCGTTGAGGCTCATGGGAGGCATGGCCCCGGTCGCGAAGGCCGGAGCCGCCGCACCCATGACCGCGAGCGAACCGGCGACCGCCGCGGCCACCTTCATCGACTTCATCATCAATCCTTCCGCGGCGAGTTCGATCGCCGAAATCAACTGCACGCGCCGCGCAACGGCAGCGCCGCGCGTATCCCTGAATGATGTGCGCCACTTCGCCCTGGGTAACGACTCGCGGGCGGTTGGGAAACCCTTCGGGCGCGGATTCATGGGACACCCCACCCAATTGCGGAGGACCGCAGATATTCGTATGCGATTTCATTAATTCCGGCTATGCAGGCGCTAGTTGGGGAGGCAATAGCGGGCTGCCCGGCCCCGGACAGCCGAAAGCGCCGGTTCCGTTTCCGGGCCGGCGCTCGCGGGCGTACGGGGTGTCGGGTGTGCGGGGTGCAGAGCGCACGCGGGGACATGGGCGTACGGGACCCGGAGGGGGGACGGGTCAGACGGGCAGCTTCGGCGGTGCCACGGGCAGCGCGTCCGTGGGGAGCTTGGGCAGCGCGGGCAGGCCCGGCAGGCTGGGCACCGGCAGGCCGCCGCCGAGGAGCGTGGCGACGACGAGGCCGACGAGCCCGGTGACCACCTCGGTCGCCGCCGGCACGATGCCCGCGACGTTGGCGCTGGTGACCGCCTTGACGAGGCTGTCGATCGACTTCTTGAGGGCCGCGACGGCGTCGGCCTTGATGTCGGTCGGCCCGGCGGCGAGCTGGGAGCCGCCCAGCGGCAGCGCCGGCACGGCGGCCGGGGCCGACGGGGTGGCGGGCACGGCCGGGGCGGCCGGGGCCGCCGCCTTCACGGCGTCGAGGGCGGACGTCGCCTTGGCGGCCGGCGCGGTGACGTCGGCCGGGGACGCCCCGCCCAGCGCCCCGGTCAGCAGATCGGTGACGGGCTTGAGCGCACCCCCCAGGTCGGCCAGCGTCTTGACCTGCTTGAGCACGGCGTCGGCGCCCGGCACGGGAGCCTCGGCGCCGGCCGGGCGCGGCGGCTGCACGTCTGCGGCGGCCCACGCGGTTCCGGCCGATCCGACGACGAGCGCGGTCGAGAGGGCCACGGCGGCCAGTCGACGCGGTGTTCGTGCACGCATGAAACGGTTCTCCCTCGCTGGGACGTGCGAATTTCCCTCACCGTGCGCGGACCCCCGAACCCCCGCAACCGCGTCCTCGCCGCCGCCGACCGCCCCGTGCGCGACGCGCCGGGGCGAGCTGGCACAACCCCGGGAGCGGACACCCGCGTCGGGCTTGCGCCATCCGGGCAGCACAGAGCCCCGGCAACCCCCTGGATGGGGGCGGCCGGGGCTCGCGCGGGGAACTACTTGTTGACGCAGGTGTTGCCGAAGGCGGGGTTCAGCAGGGCGATCACGTTGACCGTGTTGCCACAGACGTTGACCGGCACGTGGACCGGAACCTGCGCCATGTTGCCGGACAGGACGCCGGGGGAGTGGGTGGCCGCGCCGTGCGCGTCGGCGTCGGCGGCGGCGACGCCGGCCCCACCGGCAATGGCGGCAACGGCAGCGGTGGACAGGACCAGGGCCTTCGCGGTACGCGACATGGAGAAGCACTCCTAGATTGGGAAAGTCATTGACCTTGGGAAAGGCAGTGACCGGGTGGTGTCACTCGACCTACACCTCAACGCGGACCCGGCCGCCCGGTTTTGCCCCTAACGGGTGAACCCGGGTTTCCGGAGTCGAAAAGGTGGCCAGGGGACATGTCCGGACCATGGCCACCAGCGGCCGTCGCCATCGGAGAACATCACCCCGAGGAGTTAATTTTCGTCGCCGGTGTTGTCGAGGTCCGCGCCGTCCGCGCACACCGTCACGGCCGACCTGACCTCGCGATGCATCGTTTTTCTCCGCGCACGGAGAGCAAGCCCGGCTCAATAACGAGCCAACCGTCAACGGGATACGCCGAATCGCCCGAAGGGACACTCCGGCCCGCGCATTCATGACGGGACCGGGTCGTAAATACGGTTACAGTGCTCCTCGCCCCGGGGCCGTTCATCGCGTGGGGAACCCCGGCAACCGCACGACCGGTAAAGCGGAATTCGAGAGCGGGCCGCCCATCGGGCCCGCCCCGCAGCACCTTTGTCCAGCTTTCTTTTTCGAGCGCCAGGACCGGAGTGACCGCGCATGCCCACGAGAGCCAACGCCCCCGGCGGACCCGATGGGCCCAGTGCCGGGGACGACTTGAGTGTCCTGCACCTGGTTCAGCCCGTTGAGGGGGGCGTAGCCCGAGTCGTCACGGACTTGGTACGGGACCAGCTGCGCAGCGGATTCCGCGTCACCGTGGCATGCCCCGAGGGAGGCCCGTTGAGCACCGAACTGTCGCGCCTGGGCGCCCGGGTGCGCCCCTGGCCCGCCACCCGCTCCCCCGGTCCCGCGCTGCTCGGCGAAACACTGCGCGCGGCCCGGCTGATCCGCCGGGTGCGGCCCGATGTGATCCACGCGCACAGCGCCAAGGCCGGGGTCGCCGCACGGCTCGCCGCACGCGGCTCCGTCCCCACCGTCTTCCAGCCGCACGCCTGGTCGTTCGAGGCGGTCGGCGGGATCACCGCGCGGCTCTCGCGGAGCTGGGAGCGGGCCGCGGTGCGCTGGACCTCGCGCGTCGTGTGCGTCAGCGAGGGCGAGCGGGCCACCGGGGAACGCGCGGGAGTCCTCGCGTCGTTCGCGGTGATCCCCAACGGCGTCGACCTCGACCAGTACCGCGCGCCCGACGAGGCCCCGGCCGCGACGGACGCGCCGCTGGTGGTGTGCGTCGGACGGCTCTGCCGGCAGAAGGGCCAGGACGTGCTGCTCCGCGCCTGGCAGGACGTGCGCCGCGCGGTGCCCGGCGCCCACCTGGTCCTGGTCGGCGACGGCCCCGACCTCGCGGCACTGCGCACGGCGGCCCCCGCGTCGGTCTCCCTCGTCGGCGCGGTCAGCGACACCGCCGCCTGGTACCGCGCGGCCGACCTGGTCGTGCTGCCCTCGCGCTGGGAGGGGATGGCGCTCGCCCCGCTGGAGGCGATGGCGTGCGGCACGCCGGTCGTGGTCACCGACGTCGGGGGCTCCGCCGAGAGCCTCGCGCCAGGCCACGCGCCGCTCTGCCTCGTACCGCCGCAGGACCCGGGCGCGTTGGCCCGCGCCATGACCCGCCTCCTCACCGACGCCCCGCTGCGTACCTCCCTCGCCCGCCAGGGCCACGAACACGTGACCACCACCCACGACGTGCGGCAGACGGCCCGGAGCATCGCGCGGGTCTACCGCGACGTGGCCGCCCTGCAGCGCTCCGAGCACAGGGAACCCATCAGCCAGTGACCGCGGAAAGCATCGTCCCGTCCGCCGGGGGACCGCCCCACGGCGGCGGGATGTCAACGGGAACCGTCTCGGTGGTCACGCCCCGCGAGGCGCCGGACCACTTCGTCCCCACGGCGGTACGGCCGCGCACGGGCGGCACGTTCGTGTCCGTCCTGCTCGCCGTCGACTGCGCGGCGGGCCTGCTCGGCATGCTCGTCCTGCCGTACTCCGGGCTGCCGCCCGGCCCCGCGGGGCTGCTCGTGGCCACCGTGCTCCTCCTCAACGCCCAGGCCGGGCTCTACCGGCCGACGATGGCGGGCGGCGTCCTCGGCGACGTGCCCGCCCTGTTCGTCCGCGCCCTGACCGGCTGGTGCGTCCTGGCCGCCGTACTGGCCCACCAGAACGTCCTGGTCCGCGACCCCGGCGATGTGCCGCTCGCGGTGTCGGCGGCCGCCGCGGGATGCGCTGCGCAGACGGCGGCGAGCTGCGCCGGGCGCGGCGCCGCGCTGTGGCTGCGCCGCCGCAAGGCCGCCCGCAGGCCGCGCCCGGCCCTGGTGGTGGGGCCCGCGGCCACCGCCGTACGCGTCACCGCCGCGCTGGTGCGACAGTCGGGCGGCGGGGTCCGTCCGGTCGGGGTCGTCGTGCCGCCGTCCGAGGCCACCGTCGAGGCCGGCCCGGTGCCGGTGCTGCGCAGCCTGGAGGAGGTCCAGCGCGCCGTCATCCAGAACGGGGTGCGGGACTGCCTGTTCACGTACGCCGTCGAAGCGGGCGGCCCGACACCCGTGCCCCCGGCGCTCCTCGAAGCCATGGGGTGTGCGCTGTGGCAGCTCGACACGCGCGCGCCCGGCCACACCGCGCCCGGCGGGCAGGCCGACGAAGTGGCCGCCTTCCCCTGCCGGCCGCTGACCAGCACCCCCGCCGGCGCCTTCGGCCTCTTCGCCAAGCGCCTCCTCGACCTGGCCCTCACCGTGCCCGCGCTGATCGCCGCCTCGCCCGTCCTGCTGGTGTGCGCCCTGGTACTGCGCCGCAGCGACGGGCCCGGGGTGCTGTTCCGGCAGGAACGCATCGGGGTGCGGGGCACGCCGTTCACCCTCCTGAAGTTCCGTACGCTGCGCCCCGACACCGTGCACGAGGCCGCCACCCGCTGGAACATCGCCGCCGACCACCGCATGAGCCGCGCCGGGCACTTCATGCGGCGCACGTCCCTGGACGAGCTGCCCCAGCTGTGGAACGTGATCCGCGGCGACATGAGCCTCGTCGGGCCGCGGCCCGAACGCCCTTATTTCGTCGCCCAGTTCAGCAGCGCCCACCCCGGCTACGCGGCCCGGCACCGGATGCCGGTCGGCCTCACCGGGCTCGCCCAGGTGCAGGGGCTGCGCGGCGACACCTCGATCGAGGACCGGGCGCGCTACGACAACTACTACATCGACCACTGGTCGCTGTGGCAGGACCTGTGCATCCTGCTGCGCACCGCGTCCTGCCTCGTCCGGCCGACGGGGAGCTGACCGTGCACGCCGCCCTGGCCGCGCCGCCGATGCCGCTGCCCGCCCCCGCACGCCGGGCCCTGCACCTGCTGCCCCTGCTCGCCGTCATCGCCCTGCTCGCCACTCCCCCGCTGGGCGGCGACGGCTCGGCGACCGCCGCCGACGCCGCGTGCGGGGTGCTCGTGCTGTGGGCGCTGCTTCGGGTGCTGCGCTCGGGCGAGCGGCCGCTGAGCCGCCGCGCCGCGATCGTCATGGGACTCCCGGTGACGGGGATCTGCGTGGCCGCGATGGGCGCCGCCGACCCCTCGACGGCGATCGCCGGGCTCGGCCGCTACCTCCAGATCTTCGTGCTCGTACCGCTCGCCGTGCTGCTCCTGCTGCGCGACCGCGACGACTTCCGGGTCGCGGCGGGCGCCGTGGTGGCGCTCGCCCTGTTCGAGGGCGCCGTCGGCGTCGAGCAGTACCTCACCGCGACCGGCGCCTCCTACATGGGCGAGGACATCCGCGCGGTCGGCACCTTCGGCGCCTCCGACATCATGGGCATGTCCACCGTCGTCTCGTGCGGCCTGCTCTGCTCGATCGGCCTCGCCCTCGACCCGGCGCCCGGCGCGAGCCGCACCCGGCGCCGGGCCGCGCTCGGCTGCGCCGCGCTGCTGCTCCTGCCGCTCGCCGTGTCGTTCAGCCGGGGCGCGTGGATCGCCACGGCCGTCGCGGCCTGCACCGTGCTGCTGCTCTCCGGCGTGCGGCGCGCCCTCGTCGTCCTCGCGGCCCTCACGGCCGCGAGCGTCGTCCTCGTCGGCGCCAGCGGCTCCGGCAGCCGGATGCTCCAGGAACGGCTCTCCAGCATCACCCAGGTCGAGAGCGCCCCCGACCAGTCCGTCACCGACCGGTACACGATGTGGGCGGCCGCGGAACAGATGTGGCGTCGATCCCCGCTCAGCGGCGTCGGGCTGAAGGGCTTCCCCGACCACCGCGACGCGAACTCCTCGCTCGCCCTGTCCTCCGGCAGCGACACCGCCGGCGCCGGCGCCGCCTTCAAGCGCCAGCCCCTGCTCTCCCCGCACAACATGTACCTCCTCGTCCTGAGCGAGCAGGGCCTCATCGGCGTGGTCACCCTCGCCGGCGGCTGGGCGGCGCTCCTGGTCGCCGGGGTGCGCAGGCTCCACCGGGCGCGCCGCCGCGGCGCCCCCCTGGACTGCGCGCTGGTCGCCGCCGGGCTGCTGACCTGGCTGCTCGTGGACTTCTTCTACGGTGACATCGGCGGCCCCTCCACCGCCCTGACCGCGCTCGTCATCGGCCTCGCCGCCTGGTGGGCCCTGGCCGCACGAGGGGCGGCCACGACGTGACGGAGACCGCTCCCCCGCTGCTGCCCGCGCCCGCCGCGCCCCCCGAACCCGGCCCGTCGGGGCGGCTGCTGGCGCGGGCCGCGCTCCTGACCGCCGTCCTGACCGTCGCAGGGGCCGTCCTCGGCCTGCTGCGCGACCAGGCCTTCGCGCACGTCTTCGGCGCCGACACCGACACCGACGCCTTCCTCGTCGCCTGGACGGTGCCCGAGGTCGCCGCGACCCTGCTGATCGAGGACGGGCTCGCCTTCGTCCTCGTACCGGCGTTCAGCCTGGCCCTCGTCGAACGCGGCCGCCCCGGACCCGACCCGGTCCGCGCCCTGGTCGCGGCGACCCTGCCCCGGCTCACGCTCGCGCTGACCGCGGGCGCCGCCGCCCTCGTCGCCGCCGCGCCCGCCGTGGTCGCGGTCCTCGCCCCCGGGCTGCCGCGCGCCGACCTGGCCGTCGACTGCACCCGGCTGACCGCCACCTGCGTCTTCACCTTCGGGCTCACCGGCTACTGCAGCGCCGCCCTGCGCGGACACGGCCGCTTCCTGGCGCCCGCCTCCATCTACGTCGCGTACAACGTGGGCATCATCGCCCTGCTCCTGCTGCTCGGCGGGGCATGGGGGGTGCGGGCGGCCGCGGCCGGGGTCGCGCTCGGCGGCGTCCTCATGGTGCTCGTGCAGCTTCCCGCGCTGTGGCGCAGCTGGCACCGGCGGGAGCGCCCGCCCGCCGTGCCCGCCGCACGGCGCGCGACGGGCGACGGCACGGCGCGGGCGCTGCGGCTCGCGCTGGTCGCCCCCGTCGTGGTGTTCGCCCTGAGCCGCCAGACGCAGGTCCTCATCGAGCGTTTCCTCGCCGCGCCGCTGCCCGCCGGCGCCATCTCGCACCTGAACTACGCCCAGAAGGTGGCGCAGATGCCGATGGTGCTCTCCCTGATGCTGTGCACGGTCACCTTCCCCGTCATCGCGCGCGCTCTGGCCGCGGGCGACACCGAGCGGGCCAGGCGGCGGGTGGAGAGCGACCTCATCGTGGCGGGCACCATCGTGCTGCTCGGCGCGTCGGTGGTGGTGGCCTGCGCGCCGCAGATCATCCACCTCCTGTTCCAGCGCGGCGCGTTCACCGCCCACGACACCGCGGCGACCGCCGGCGTGATGCGCGTGTACGCGCTCGGCCTGCTCGGCCAGACCCTCGTCGGGGTCCTCGCCCGCTCCTACTTCTCCGAGGCCCGCCCCCTGTGGTTCCCGGCCTGCGCCATGCTCGCCGGGCTCACCGCGACCGCCGTGGCCGGCGCGCTCGCCGTCCCGGCGTGGGGCGCGCCCGGCATCGCCGCCGCCAACGCGCTCGGCATCACCCTGACCGCGCTGCTGCTCCTGTGGGGCAGCGGGCGCCGCCGCACGGCGCTGTCCGTGCGGTGGGTGGGCGGTCAGCTCGCCCGTCTCGTGGCCGCCGCGTGCGGCGCCACCGCCGCCGCCTGGTGGGGGGCGTCGGCGCCGTCAAGTCCCTTGCTCGCCACCGCCGTCGGCGCTCTCGCCGCGGCCATCACCTTCGTCGTCGTGGCCCGTCTGCTGCGGGTCAGGGAGTTCTGTCTGCTGTTCCGTCCCGTCACACGAAAGCTCTGGCATGCCCGTTGACACGGCAGTCGGCGACCCACGGGGTCCACTGACTGGTTCGAGACCGCGCCCCGCCGCACCGCTGTGGGTGGCCATGTACCACTCGGTGTGCCACACCACGGACGATCCCTACCGCATCACCGTCTCGCCGCCCCGCTTCGAGCGCCAGCTGCGCTGGCTGCGCCGGCACGGCCTCAAGGGGGTGGGCATGGCCGAACTGCTGCGGGCCCGCGCGGCCGGCACCTCCCGCGGCCTGGTCGGCCTCACCTTCGACGACGGGTACGCCGACTTCACGGGCGAGGCCCTCGCGCTGCTGCGCCGCTACGAGTGCACGGCCACGGTGTTCGTACTGCCGGGGCTGCTCGGCGCCACCAACGAGTGGGACCCGCTCGGCCCGCGCCGCCCGCTGCTCGACGAGCGGGGCATCCAGCAGGCCGCCACCTGGGGCATGGAGGTCGCCTCGCACGGCCTGCGCCACCTCGACCTGACCGCCGTCGACGAGGACGCCCTGCACCGCGAGGTACGCACCAGCAGGGAGCTGCTCAAGGAGCTCACCGGCCACGACGTGACGGGCTTCTGCTATCCGTACGGCGCCGTCGACGTGCGTGCCGTCGACGCGGTCCGCGCGGCCGGCTACCAGTACGCCTGCGCCATCGACCCCGGCCCGCTCACCGGCCGCTACGCCCTGCCGCGCGTCCACGTCGGCGAACGCGACACCGCCTGGCGGCTCCAGCTCAAGCGCAGCCTGCACCGCTGGCGCCGCGAAGACCCCGCCGACCTGCCGGAGGGCTCGTGAAGGTCCTGCACGTCATCACCGGCCTCGGCGTCGGCGGCGCCGAACAGCAACTTCGGCTCCTGCTACGGCACTTGCCGTACGACGCCGACGTGGTGACCCTCACCAACCCCGGCGCCGTGGCCCGCGGCATCGTCCGCGACGGCGGCCGGGTGCGCGATCTCGCCATGGCGGGCAACCGCGACCTCGCCGCGCTGCCCCGCCTCACCAAGCTCGTCGCGGCCGGCCACTACGACGTCGTCCACACCCACCTGTACCGGGCCTGCCTGTACGGACGCCTCGCGGCCAGGCTCGCCGGGGTGCGCACCGTCGTCGCCACCGAACACTCCCTCGGCGAGGCCCGCATGGAGGGGCGGCCGCTCGGCCCCGGCGTGCGCGGCCTCTACCTGGCGAGCGAACGGCTCGGCACGGCGACCGTCGCGGTCTCCCCCACCATCGCCCGGCGCCTCGCCCGCTGGGGCGTGCCGCAGCGCCGCATCCACGTGGTGCCGAACGGCATCGACGCGGCGCGGTTCGCGTTCAGCGCCGACGCGCGCGACACCGTACGCCGTCAACTCGGCCTCCCCGCCGACGCGTTCGTGATCGGCGCCGTCGGCAGGCTCGCGGCGGGCAAGCGGTTCCACGTCCTGCTCGACGCGCTCGCCGAACTGCCCCACGCACGGCTGGTGTTCGCGGGCGCCGGCGAACAGGAACAGCCGCTGCGGGCCCGCGCCGAACGGCTCGGCGTGACCGGCCGGGTGATCTTCGCCGGCGAATGCCCCCAGGACGACGGGGCCGCCGCGGGTTCGGACCCCGAAGGCGGGGTCCCGGCGGGTGCGGACCCCGAAGGCGCGGGGCGGCCCTCCTTGCCCGCCCTGCTCTCCGCCGTGGACTGCCTGGCCTCACCCTCGGGCGAGGAGGCCTTCGGCCTCGCCGTGGTGGAAGGGCTCGCGGCGGGGCTCCCCGTGGCGTACGTGACCTGCCCGGCCATCGACGACCTGCCGCCCGGCTCCGTACCCGGCGCCCTGCGCACCGGCCGCACCGCCGCCGCCTTCACCGGCACCCTGCGCGCCCTCATGCGGACCGGCCGCACCCGGCTTCCCGTGCCCGACGCGGTGCGCCGCTACGGCGTGACCGCGACCTCCGCCCAGCTGGTCCGGGTGTACGAGGCGGCGGCCGCCCGCGTGCCGCTGCCCCGCCCGGCGTACGACGCGGCGCCCGCACCCACCGGCGGGCCCGACGCCGGGTCCACGCCCGGCGGCGCGCACCTCACGACGAACACCTCGGAGAAAGAAGAGTCCAGATGAGCCAAGTGTCCGGCCCGCGCCCCCAGCGTCACGGCGTTCGCGGTCCGCTGCGTGCCCGGTCGCTGCCGCGCTGGTGGCCGCTGCCCGTGTGCGCGCTGCTCGGCGCGGCGGCGGGCGGCGTGTACGGCGCGGTGAAGACGCCCGAGTACAGCGCGACCAGCTATGTCGTGGTCACCCCCGCCGAGAAGGCCGATCCGTCGGTCGCACTCGGCTTCGCGCAGGCCTACGGCCGGGTCGCGACCGAGGTCGCCGTCATCGGGGACGCCCAGGTGTGGGCGGGGGTCAGCGCGGCCACACTGCGCTCCAGCGTGCAGACGGCGACGTCCCCCGACGCCCCGATGATCGCCATCACCGCCGGCTCGTCGCGGGCCGCGGACGCCGCGGGCATGGCCAACGCGGTGGCCCGCGCCCTCACCGTCAACGGCGAGCACAACCAGAAGGACACCGGGGTCCGCGTCGTGCAGTTCTCGCGCGCCGCCAAGCCGCTGGCCCCCTCCTCCCCCTCGGCCTCGCTCACCGCCCTCGTGGGCGGCTGCGCGGGCGGGCTGCTCGGCGGGCTCGCGCTCCTGGCCCGGCCGCGCCGCCGCCCCGACGCCGAACCCGACGCCGGGCAAGGATCCCGGTCCGGCTCCGAGCCAGGGTTCGCGGCGGCGGTACCGGGACCGGCCGGCGCGGCCTCCGTGCCGCAGGAGGTCGGATAGTGTCCCGGCTCCGCGTGGAGGTGTGCGCCGAGGAGCTCCCCTTCGCCGATCTCGCACCGAACTGGCGTCGCCTGCACGGCCGTTGCTCGACGGCGACCCCGTTCCAGAGTCACGCGTGGCTGCATTCGTGGTGGCTCTCGTACGGGACGCGCGGCCGACTGCGGATCCATCTGGTGTACCGGGGGGAGGAGTTGATCGGCGCGGCGCCGCTGATGCGGGTGCTGCGCCCGCTGCCGGCCCTGGTACCGCTGGGCGGCCCCATCTCCGACTTCACGGACGTCCTCCTGGACGACGCCTGCGCCGAGGAGGCCGCGGCCGCCCTCACCGGCTCCCTGATGCGCTCGGCGCGCGGCGCCCTGATCGACCTGGGCGAGGTCAGGCCGGGCGCCGGAGCCGAACGGGTCTACGCCAACTGGCCCGGAAAGCGGCATCGGTTGACCGACTCGGGCTGTCTGGAACTGCCCGCCGCCGGGATGGACACCCTCCTCGGGCGCCTGCCGGCCAACCGTGCCCAGCGGGCCCGCGCCAAACTCCGGAAGATCGACGCACTGGGCATCGAGCAGCGTGACGTACCGCCCGACGAAGTGCCCCGGGCCATGCGCACGCTGCTCGAACTGCACGGCCTCCAGTGGCAGGGCCGCGGCGTGACCCGCGAGCACACGCGCCCGCGCTTCGAGGAGCATCTCGCGCGCGCGGTGGGCGAGATGACCCGGCACGGCGACGCGGTGGTCACCGAGTTCCGTCTCGACGGGGAGGTCGTGGCGGCCGATCTGACCCTGCTCTCGCCCGCCCTCGCCGGCGGCTACCTGTACGGGGCCCACCCCGGCCTGCGCGGGCGCAAGGTGGATGTGGCCACGATGCTGCTGCGGGCCTGCGCCCAGCGGATCGACGGCAGCGGCCGCGCCGCCCTGAGCATGCTGCGCGGCAACGAACCGTACAAACAGCACTGGCGTCCCGAGGTCCGGGTCAACCAGCGCTTCCTGCTGGCCCGGCGGCGGACCCTGCCGCTGTTGTGGGCCGGCGCCCTGCACGCCCGGCTGCGCCGCGGCGCGGGCGCCGCGCTGCGCGAACTGCGCCGGCGGCGGGACGACCGCAGCCGCCCCGCCGCGCAGCCGTCAGGACCGGCGTGAGTACCAGTCGAAGCGGAGGCAGAGCTTGCCCCCGATCCAGTACTCCACCCACGGGCCGAGCTCGACCGGCGCGCACTTCTCCGGCGGCTTCGGCGCCGGGGTGACGGCGGCGGGCGCCGCCGGCTGCGGGGCGGGATTCGCCGGGACCGAGGGGAGCGGGCCCACCGGGGCCGACGGCAGGGGGCTGACGGGCGCCGACGGCAGGGGGCTCACCGGGGCCGACGGCTGCGGGCTCACGGGCGCCGACGGCAGGGGGCTCACCGGGGCCGACGGCTTGGGGGTCGGTTCGGTGCGGCCGTACAGGAGCGTGCGGTAGACCTCGGAGGAGCGGGGGTTGTCCGCGCATCCCCACACCCCGTGCGGGCAGTAGTCGGTGATGGTGTTGTAGACGGGCTTGTGCGCGTCCATCCACGCCAGCATGCGGCGCATGTACTCGGGGTTGTCGCCGTTGCGGAAGAGCCCCCACTCCGGGTAGGAGACGGGCTTGTGGTGCGCGGCCGCGAAGTCCACGTGCTGCTGGAGCCCGTACGGCTCCTTGACCTGCTTGTCGAAGTCCTGGCCGCGCGGCTGGTCGTAGG
This sequence comes from Streptomyces sp. NBC_00442, assembly GCF_036014195.1. Lineage (NCBI taxonomy): Bacteria > Bacillati > Actinomycetota > Actinomycetes > Kitasatosporales > Streptomycetaceae > Streptomyces > Streptomyces sp. NBC_00442. The sequence continues at coordinate 4,286,546 of NZ_CP107918.1, read as the reverse complement.
AGTCCATGCCGACGATGTCGACCACGTCGTCACCGGGATAGCACTCGGTCCACGGCACCGCGTCCCGGCCGCGGCTCGGCGTGAAGTCGAAGCGGAACTTCTGCCCCGGGACCGCCCGCATGGCGGTCACGACCCGCTTCCAGTACGTCTTCCACGCCGCCGGGTCCGGGCCGCAGCGATGGGTGTACGTGGTGCCGTTCATCTCCCAGCCGAGCACGATCACCGTGTCCGGGATCTTGAGGTCGACCAGCCGCTCGGCGAGCCGTGTGAAGTGCTCGTCGAACTCCCCCGCGGCGCCCTTGGCGAGCAGCTGGCGCACCCGACCGTCGGGGATCTCGGCCTCGTTGAGCGCCTGCATCGGCACGTTCAGGACGAGGGTGCGGTCGGCGCGCGCCGTGCGCCAGGAGGCCCAGTCGTCGAGGAACCCGGCCCTGCCCTCGATGTCGGACCAGGTGTTCCCGGCCAGATAGGTGTGCCCGACCCGGATGTCCGCGCCGCCGAGCCACTTCTCCAGGGCCGGGATCCGTTTGACGCCGAGGAGCCCGGAGTCCAGGAAGGCACCGAAGTTCGCGACGGCGGGGTGCCCGGCGGGCGGCGGATCGGCGCCGCTCCCCGGCGGCGTGACCTCGGCACCGGGGGCCAGAGCGAGGCTGAAGAGAGCACCCGCCACCAGTGCGCTCGTCGTGAAGGTGGCCGCTCGATGACGTCGTAGACGCATGTGCGCTCCCTTGCCCTTGGTTCGGAGGACCTCCCGGGTTCCCGGTTGAAAATATTCTTATTGCGCCGATAGGGAACCTAAGCAGCCCACGCCGGAAGCCCCCCGAACGGACGCACGCCGCGGGACGGCCGCCTGATGGGCCCTCAGAGCCGCGCCGCCCGGCCACGGAAAACGCCGAAGGGTCCGGCTCCCTTTCAGGAGCCGGACCCTTCGCCGCAGCGAGCACATCCCGAACCGTGAGCGCCTGGGCGCTCGTCAACTGACCTGCCGCGTCCGGGTGTTACGTGTGCCGCCCGTCCCCCACTCCGAACCCTCGGCCGTCACTTGCCGCGGGTGGGGGCCGGCGGGCACCCCGGATCAGACCTTGGCCATCGCCCTGCCGCGCCGGTAGAGAACACCCCCACCGAGCACGAGCCCGGCAGCCCCGGCGGCCGCAGCAGCCAGGAGCGCCGGGTCGGCCCCGGTGTCGGCCAGGTGCGCGGCGGCCACGGGCGCGACGACTCGAGCACCCGGGTACGCAAGCACGGGCGCGGCATGCCGCCCGTGCGGGGCGTGGTGCACGGGGGGTGCGTGGTGCACGGGCGGGGCGTGGTGCACGGGGGGTGCGTGGTGCACGGGCGGGGCGTGGTGGACGGGCGGGGCGTGGTGCACCGGAGGTACGTGCCGCTCCGGCGGGGCGTGGTGCGCCTCGTGGCCGGGCGGGCAGTGGTGCGGAGGCACGTGGTGAGCGGGCGGGACCTCGTGCGCGGGAGGTGCGTGGTGCACCGGGGGTGCGTGGTGCACCGGGGGTGCGTGGTGCACCGGGGGTGCCTGATGGGCGGGCGGGGCGTGGTGGACGGGCGGGGCCTCGTGCACGGGAGGCGCGTGGTGCGCGGGCGGAGCCTGGTGCACCGGCGGCGCGTGGTGGACGGGCGGGACCTCGTGCACCGGAGGCGCGTGGTGCGCGGGCGGGGCGTGGTGCACCTCGTGGCCGGGCGGGCAGTGGTGCGGAGGCACGTGGTGAGCGGGCGGGACCTCGTGCGCGGGAGGTGCGTGGTGCACCGGCGGGGCGTGGTGGACGGGCGGAGCCTCGTGCACCGGAGGGGCCTGGTGAACGGGCGGCGCGTGGTGCACCGGAGGAGCCTCATGCATCGGCGGCGCGTGGTGCACCGGCGGAGCCTGGTGAACCGGCGGGGCGTGGTGAGCGGGCGGAGCGTGGTGAGCGGGCGGAGCCTCGTGCACCGGCGGCACGTGGTGAACCGGCGGAGCCTCGTGCGCGTAGTGCTGGGTGTGGTGGGGGTGCTGGGTGTGGTGGGGGCGCGAGGGGTGCGGGGGCGTCGTCGGGCCCGTCGTGCAGTGGCTGCCCATCGCCGGGTTGAGCAGACCCACCGCGCTCACCGTGTTCCCGCACGCCTGCACCGGCACATCGGCCGGCGCCGCCACGGAGTTGCCCGCCAGAACACCCGGGGACCCACTGGTGACGCTGCTGGCCCGACTGGCCGCCTCGTAGTGATCGAGGCCGTACGCGGCGGCGTACTCCCGCTCGTACGAAGCGCCGTACTCGTCCGGCGACGGCGCCCCGTCGCGGCCCGCGCCATCGCCCGCGCCGGCGTCCCCGTCGCCCTCCGCGCCCGCGCGGTCGGCCGCGTCGTCGGCCGCTTCCTCCGCGGACGAGGAGCCCGTAGCGCAGTTGTTTCCGAAGGACGGGTTGAGACCTCCGACCGGGTTCACGGAGTTTCCGCACGCCTGGATCGGCACGTCCACCGGCGCAGAGATCGTGTTCCCCGACAACAGGCCCGGCGAGCCCGCGTTCTCGGCATCGGTGCCGGCGGCCTGAGCGTAATTCGCGCTCATCGAAAGGACGCTCGTGGCTGCCACGGCAGTGAACAGGGTCTTACTGATGACCTGGCGCAATGGGCTGTCTTCCGTCGCGGGGAAAAGTTGGGGGAAACCGACTTTGGGGCGTGCGGTGAGCACGCCCCAAAATCGGAGTGGAGAGTCCTGGCGCTACATCACTTGTTGATGCAGGTGTTGCCGAACGCCGGGTTCAGGAGACCGATGACGTTGACGGTGTTGCCGCAGATGTTGACCGGGATGTGAACCGGAACCTGGAGCAGGTTGCCCGACAGGACACCGGGGCTGCCGACAGCGGCACCCTCGGCACCCGCGTCGGCGAACGCCGGAGCGGCACCGCCCGCGGCGAGGACGAGACCGGTCAGAACCGTCGCAGCCTTCATGTACTTCACGTGGATTTCCTTCCCTCAGTCAAAAAGTCGCGCAACCAGTCGTTGCTCACGGCGCGTTGCCAGAGCTTTCGCCCAAGGTGCCGTTGACGACCTGATAACGATCGATCCAGGCAAAGGAAACCGAGGAGAACTGCGCCACCGATTTCCTCACCCAAATGGCAGGAGGCGGCAGCCCACCGCGCCTCTGCCCTTTAACCGCACGGCAATTGGGATGGATAAAGAACTCGGGCTGCCGCGGCCCCGAAGGGGGCCGCGGCAGCCCGAGCGGCCGTGCAGACGACTTAGTTGTTGCCGGCGCCGTTGCCCGAGAGGACCGGGATCTGGTCCAGGATGTGCGACAGCGGCTCGTCGCCCTTGGCCTGGGTGGAGTTCTCGGTGCACTGCTGGTTCTGCGGCGCGGAGAGGATCGGCACGTCCTGGAGGACGGTGACCGGGACGAGACCGACGAGGGACGCCAGGTTGGCCTTGACCGGAACGCCGAGGCAGGGCTTGTTCAGCGTGCCCTGGACCAGCGACAGCTGGGGGCTCATGTCACCGTCGGTCTTCGAGTTGCCGAAGGCGCTCTTCGCACCGTTGCCGCTGAGCGAGGTCGTGCCGTGGTTGTCACCGATGGCCATGGCCTGGGGGGCCAGCATGGCGGACGCGCCGACGAGCGAAACGGTGGCAGCGGACGCGGCCATAACCTTCTTGAGCATGGTCTTCCCTTTTCTTGGTGGAGAGCACGTGCAGTACCGCGCTCATATCCACTGCGCCGTACTACTGCCTGGTCAACTTCGCCGCCCTGGTTTGGTTCCGGCGCTTCACCCGAACGGTTCCGCAAGAGGCGCGAGGGATACCGAACACAACGCCCGGGACCCGTCGTATCGGATCTCCATATAATCCCAGCCCGCAAAGCCGGACAGAACCCGTTCGGCCCCATTTTCGTACGGCCGAAAGAGTGAAGGGCAGAAACCAATCCACCGATCGGCCAGTTGGTCAGATGGCTCCGTACGGGGCATCCACCAGAAAGGGACCAGACGTGATCAAGAAGGCTATGGCGGCAGCAGCCGTCGGCGTGTCCGTCGTCGGCGCGTCCGCGGCGATGGCGCCGCAGGCGATGGCGATCGGCAACGACCACGGCACCACCTCGGTCAGCGGCAACAACGCGATGCAGGCGTACGGGAACTCCTCCACGTACGGCAACATGAGCCCGCAGATCGGCCTGATCCAGGGTTCGTTCAACAAGCCCTGCATCGCCCTGCCGGCCAAGGCGAACCTGGCGTCCCTCGTGGGTCTCGTGCCGGTCACCGTGCTGCAGGACGTGCCGATCCTCTCCGCGCCGCAGACCCAGCAGTGCACCGAGAACTCCACCCAGGCCAAGGGCGACGAGCCGCTGTCGCACATCCTGGACCAGATCCCGGTCCTCTCCGGCAACGGTGCCGCCAACCACTGAGCCGGGGTTCCGCAGGACGGCCGGACCGCTGTCAATCCCTTCGGCGGTCCGGCACCCTGATGTTCACGGCCGGGCCGCCGGTGCACAGGGGCGGCCCGGTCCTTCGCGATGTTCGGGGCCGGGCGGCCGACATCGCGAGGCCGGTTTCACGCGGGCCGGCCTCCTTCAGGCCGCTTTCACGAGGGACGTCTTCACGAGGGACGTTTTCATGAGGGCCAGCAGGAACCGTTGACGAGCTGGTTCCATTCCCAGTCCGGCAGGCCCGGGACGGTACGCCCCTCGGCGGCCCAGGAACGCACCAGGTCCGCATAGACGGGCTCGGCCGCGGCCTCGCTCTCGAATCGTCGACGGGTGATCGGGATGAAAGTCTGCCGGCGCCATGCACCCTGCGTCTCAGTCATGTTTCCTCACCATCGGTTCGTGGTCACTGCCTATTACCACGAATCGGGCGGAGTCGATTCCGCAATGCTCTGTCCGGGGGACAGGGCGCAACCAAAAGAGATTCTTACCGTTTCTCTTCACAGATCCCCGTCAGTGGAATCAGACCAACAGGAGTAGACATGCAGAAGTTGTGGTCGGCCGCAGCCGTCGCCGCAGCCGTTTCCGGTGTCGCGATGATGGCCGCGCCGCAGGCGATGGCGATCGGCAACGACGGCGGTACGACGTCGCTCAGCGGCAACGGTGCCGAGCAGGCCTTCGGCAACTCGAAGACCGACGGCGACATGAGCCCCCAGATGACCCTGGTCCAGGGCTCGCTGAACAAGGTCTGCGCCGGCGTTCCGGTCAAGGCCAACCTGGCGTCCCTCGTCGGTCTCGTCCCGGTCACCGTCCTCCAGGACGTGCCGATCCTCTCCGCGCCGCAGAACCAGCAGTGCACCGAGAACTCCACCCAGGCCAAGGGCGACGAGCCGCTGTCGCACATCCTGGACCAGATCCCGGTCCTCTCGGGCAACGGCGTCAGCAACGGCTGACCAGCCTGAACGACGGCCGGCCCCGGGTCACCCGGGGCCGGCCTTCGCATGTCCGGACACCGTACCCACGGCGTCAGGCGGCGGGCCGCGCGAGGACGCCGTCCAGCCAGTCGTGGACGCGGGCCAGAACGAGCCGCATGGCGCCGGGGTGGCAGTGGGCGCCGGCCCCTTCCTCGGCGGTGAAGACCATCAGCTCCTTGGGGCAGGTCAGACGGGCGTACAGCTCCTCGGGCTGGCCCCGGAAGAACTCGTCCTCCGCGGCGTCGCACACCAGGGTCGGGCACTGGATCAGCTCGGCCGTGCCGTCCCGCAGGGTGTAGTCGAGGTAGGCGGCGTTGAAGGCGCGCGGGGTGTCCACGCCCATCACGTACATGCCGTGGTTCATCGCCCAGCGCGAGATGGGGTCCCGCTCCATCAACTCCTCCAGCGCGACGTCGAGTTCGGGGGCGCTGTCCGCGCGCAGCAGCCGCTCGGCCTCCTCCCGGCCGCCGGGGATGTGCCGTACGGACACCTCGCCCAGGTCGAAGACGCCGTCGACGGCGATCACCGCGGCCAGGCGGTGCTCGAAGGCGGCGGCCCGCGGCGCGAGCAGGCCGCCCATGCTCGAACCGAACAGCGCTATACGGCTGTTGTCGACCTCGGGCAGCCCCTCGGCGAAGTCGATCACGGGGGTGATGACGTTCTCCCAGTCCGGCCGGAAGACCAGGCCCTGGTGGTGGCGCGGCCCCGGCATCCCGGGCCCGTCGAAGGTGAGCACGGTGTAGCCGCGCTCGACGGCCGCGAGCGCGCCGCTGAAGTGGAGCTCCTCGGCGGTGCCGTCGAACCCGCTGTGCATGATCAGGGTCGGGCGCGGCTCGCCGGGGGCGCCGGCCCGGTAGAGGTAGCCCGGCAGCGTGGTGCCCTCGTACGGGATGGCGACCGGCTCGATGCGCGGGGTGAAGAGCTGCGCCGCCGCGCGGAAGCAGGCCACGCTGCGGTCGTAGGCGTGGTCGTGGCGGGCGTCGCACGGGTTGCCGTGGAGGAAGAACTCCGCCGACCGGTAGTAGTTGGACGCCCGCAGGAAGCCGTCCCGCGCGCTGATCCGGTGACCGGCGTCGAGCGCCTTCCGGGCCTCGGCGTCCACCCGGTCGGCGGTGGCGAGCCACTCGGTGTACCAGCTGTCGTAGTCGCCCTCGGTGATGCGCTCGGCGGTGGAGACGACCTCGCCGAAGTCGGCGCCGCCGTACGCGATGTGGCTCATCGACCGCAGGGTCTCGTACCAGAACTGGATGTTGCCGGGGAACAGAAGCTGCTGCATGGCTCTCTCCTTAAGCACAGATCTGTGCGTACGTCGCCGACTGTAGACCCCTCCGGCGCCGAGAAGCAAATAAATGTGCTTACGATGGTGGGGTGAGCCCGAACCAGCCGACACCCCGCATCCGTAAGAGCCCCGAACAAGTCCGCGCCGCCGTCCACCAGGCCGTCGTCGACCTGCTGTCCGACCCGGGCGGCGGCGACCTCACCATCCCCGCGATCGCCCAGCGCGCCGGCGTCAACCACACGAGCCTCTACCGCCGTTGGGGCAGCCAGGAGGCGCTCCTCGCCGACGTCGTCGTCACCCGCCTCGAACGGGACTGGCCGCTGCCCGACACCGGCACCCTGCGCGGCGACCTCACCGCGTGGGCCGCCGCCGGGGTCGCCAGCATCCGCAAGCCCGAGGGCCGGCTCCTCATCCGCGCCGTCGCCCTGTCCATGCCGGGCAGCGCCGAGGCGCAGGGCGAGCGCGGCCGGCACTTCCGGCGCCGCACCGACGCCATCGAGGCCATCCGGGAGCGGGCCGCGGCCCGCGGCGAGGACCCGCCGCCGCTCGACCGGATCCTCGACCAGCTCATCGCGCCGCTCTACCTGCGCGCGATCTTCGGCGTCGAACCGCCGGCCGCCGGCTACCCGGAGCTCCTCGTCGAACGCCTCCTCGGCAGCCCCGGCGGCACAACCGGTGCAACCGATACAACCGGTGCCACCGACACAACCGGGACCCCCTGAAGGGCGCCCCTACCGCAGTGCCTCGTCCAGGAGCACCGCCCACTGCGCCACGACCCGCTCCCGGCGCGCCGCGTCGTCGGTGAGCACATTGGCCAGGCCCAGGCCACGCGCCATGTCGAGGAAGCCCTGCACCGTCTCCCGCACCCCCGGTACGGACTCGTCGGCGGCGAGCAGTTCCACCGCGATGCGGTGCGACTCGCGGCCCACCCTCGCCTCCAGCTCCGTCACCCGCGCGTGCAGCTGGGGCTCGTTGGCCGCGGCGACCCACAGGTGGAGCGCGGCCCGGAACAGCGGGCCCGTGTAGAGCCCGACGAGGGCCGCCACGACCTCGCCGCGGTCGCTGCGGTCCAGGGCGCGCAGTGCGTGGGAGCGCTGCTCGGCGACGTACTCGACCGCCGCCGTGAAGAGGTCCTCGCGGGTGGGGAAGTGGTGCTGGGCCGCGCCCCGCGAGACCCCGGCGCGCTCGGCGACCACCGACACCGTGGACCCCGCCCAGCCGTGCTCGGCCAGGCACGCCACGGCCGCCTCCAGGAGGCGCTGCCGGGTGGCCCGGCTGCGATCCTGCTTGGGGGTCTTCGGTGGGGTCTTCGGTGGGGTCACAACACCCATGCGGGGTCCCGTCGTTCGAGGAAGGCCGTCACTCCCTCCCGCGCCTCGGCGGAGGCGAAGAGGGACGCCGAGCGGGCGGTCAGCTCCTTCGACCAGCGGTCGAAGGTCTCCGACACGGTAGCCGTGACCAGAGCCTTCGACGCGGCCAGGCCCTCGGGCGAGGACCTGCGCAGCCCGTCGAGGACCGGTTCGAGGGCTTCGTCGATGTCGTCACCGGCGGCGACGGCGATCGTGACCAGGCCCGTGCGGGCCGCCTCCGCCGCGCCGAACCGCTCCCCCGTCAGGTAGTAGCGGCTCGCGGCGCGCGGGTCCATGCGGGGCAGCACCGGCATGGAGATCACCGCCGGCGCGAGACCGAGCCGCGCCTCGGTGAACGCGTACGACGAATCGGGCCCCGCGACGGCGATGTCGCAGGCCGCGAGCAGCCCGAGGCCGCCCGCGCGGACGTGGCCGGTCACCCGCGCCACGACCGGCTTGCGCAGGGCGACCACGGCACGCATCAGGGCGACGAAGGCCTCGGGATCGGGCGGCGCCTTCAGGTCGGCGCCCGCGCAGAACGTCGTGCCGGTGTGGGTGAGCAGCACGGCCCGTACGTCCGGGTCCCCCGCACACCGCGCGAGCGCCGCGGACAGCTCGGTGACCAGCGCCGCGGACAGCGCGTTGCGGTTGGCCGGCGAATCGAGGGCGAGGGTGGTGATGCCCCGCTCGTGGGCGGCCCTGATGAGTGTCACGTCTCGTCCTTCTCTCGTTGCCGCAGTTCACGCCGCAGGATCTTGCCCGACGCGGCCCGGGGCACGGCCTCCACGAACGTGACCCGGCGGACCTTCTTGTACGGGGCGACGCGTTCGGCGACGTACGCCATCACCTCGTCCGCGCCGAGGTCCGGCGCGCCGGGCCCGCGCACCACGAAGGCCTTGGGCACCTCGTTGCCGTCCGCGTCGACGACTCCGACGACGGCGGCGTCCGCCACGCCGGGATGCGTGAGCAGGAGCGCCTCCAGGTCGGCGGGGGCGACCTGGAACCCCTTGTACTTGATGAGTTCCTTGACCCGGTCGACGACGTACAGCCAGCCGTCCTCGTCCACGCGGCCCACGTCGCCGGTGTGCACCCAGCCGTCCGCGTCGATCAGTTCGGCGGTCGCCTCGGGCCGGCCCAGGTAGCCCTTCATGACCTGCGGGCCCCGGATCGCGATCTCGCCCTCCGCGCCGGGTTCGGCGTCGCGGGCCGGGTCGTCCAGGCGCAGGATGCGCATCTCGGTGGAGGGGAGCAGCTTGCCGACGGTTCCCGCGGGCTGGTCGGCGGTGGCCAGGGGCACGACGTGGGTACCGGGCGACAGCTCGGTCATGCCGTACGCCTGGCGCACCGGCGGCAGCCCGAGCCGCGCCGAACAGGCGTGCGCCAGCGCGGAGTCGAGCGGGGCGGCCGCGCTGACGACGTAGTCGAGGCTCGACAGGTCGTACCGTGCGACCGCCGGGTGCTTCGCCAGGGCGAGCACGATGGGCGGGGCGACGTAGAGGCCGGTGATGCGGTGCGTCTCGATCGCGCGCAGGAACTGGTCGAGGTCGAAGCGCGGCAGCACCACGACGGTGGCGCCGGCCCGCAGGGGCGCGTTCAGGAGCGCGGTCATCCCGTATATGTGAAAGAACGGCAACACGGCGAGGATGCGGTCCCCGGGCACCATCGGCACCAGCGGATGGAGCTGGGCCAGGTTGGTGGCGATGCTGCGGTGGGTGAGCATGACGCCCTTGGGGACGCCCGTGGTGCCGGAGGAGTACGGCAGTACGGCGATGTCCTCGCCGGGGTCGATCGGGACGGCGGGGCCCGGGGCGGCGGTGGCCTCGGGGGCCGCGGTGGACTCCGGGGTGGCGGTGGAATCCGGGCCGGCGGGGGCCTGCGAAGGGCCCGCGGCCAGGAGGTCGTGGACGATCGAGCGGTGCCCGTCGGCGCGGTCGCAGACGAAGATCTCCTCGATGCCGCCGACGAGTTCCGCGGCCCGGCGGGCGGTCGTGAGGAGCGGTGAGACGGTGACGATCCAGCGGGCCCGAGCGTCGCCCAGCTGCTTGGCGAACTCCTCGGGCGTGCACAGCGGATGGACGGTGGTGACGGCCGCGCCGGCGCGGGTCGTCGCGTAGAACACCACCGGGTAGAGAACCGAGTTGGGGCTGTGCAGCGCGAGCACGTCGCCCTTGCGCAGCCCGGACCGGATGAGCTCGTCCGCCAACGTGCGGTGCTGGGCGTCGAGTTGCCCGTAGGTGAGCATGGTCGTACCGCTCGGGTCGGCGCCGTCGATCAGGGCGACGGCGTCGGGGAAGTCGGCGGCCGAGCGGGCGAGGACCGCATCGTGGATGGGTTCGTCGAGGACGGGCACGTCGGCGTACTCGCTGCGGAAGACGCGGGGAGTACGGAGATCACCGGGATGACGGGGAGCCGGAGCGTCCGGGGCGCCGGGGGGCGCGCAGGAGGCGGCGGGAGCGGGGGAGGCAGGGGTGCCGGAGTCGGAGGAGTCCATGCGGGAGTCTCCTAGTACGTCTAGTACGACTTGGGAAGGCCCAGGGACTGGTGCGAGACGTAGTTGAGGATCATCTCGCGGCTGACCGGCGCGATCCTGGCGACCCGGGCCGCGGTGATGAGCGAGGCCAGGCCGTACTCGCGGGTCAGCCCGTTGCCGCCCAGGGTGTGGACGGCCTGGTCGACGGCCTTCACACACGCCTCGGCCGCCGCGTACTTGGCCATGTTGGCCGCCTCGCCGGCCCCGGCGTCATCACCCGCGTCGTACAGCGCGGCCGCCTTCTGCATCATCAGACGGGCCAGTTCGAGCTCGATGTGGGCCTGGGCGAGCGGGTGGGCGATGGCCTGGTGGCCGCCGATGGGCTGCTTCCACACCTGCCGGGTCGTGGCGTAGTCGACGGCGGTGGCGAGCGCGTAGCGGCCCATGCCGATCGCGAACGCGGCCGTCATGATCCGCTCGGGGTTGAGCCCCGCGAACAGCTGGAGCAGCCCCGCGTCCTCGTCGCCCACGAGCGACTCCGCGGGCAGCCGCACATCGTCGAGCACCAGCTCGAACTGCTTCTCCGCCGCCTGGAGTTCCATGTCGATCCGCGAGCGCTGGAAGCCCGGGGTGTCGCGCGCGACGATGAACAGGCAGGGCTTGAGACTGCCGGTGCGCGCGTCCTCCGTACGCCCGACGATGAGAGTGGCGTCCGCTATGTCGACGCCGGAGATGAAGACCTTGCGGCCGCTGAGGATCCAGCCGTCGCCGTCGCGCCGCGCGGTGGTGGTGATGCGGTGCGAGTTGGAGCCGGCGTCGGGCTCGGTGATGCCGAACGCCATGGTGAGGGTGCCGTCGGCGAGCCCCGGCAGCCAGGTCCGCTTCTGCTCCTCGGTACCGAAGCGGGCGATGACCGTGCCGCAGATCGCCGGCGACACCACCATCATCAGGAGCGGGCAGCCCGCCGCCCCCAACTCCTCCAGAACGATGGACAGTTCGGCCATGCCACAGCCACCGCCGCCGTGCTCGGCGGGCAGATTGACGCCGAGGTAGCCGAGCTTGGCGGCCTCCGACCACAGGGCCGCGCGGTCGAATCCGCGTCCGTGCCGGGCGCCGAGCGCGGCCACGGCGGCCCGCAGATCCTTGTTCTCCTGGCTTTCGATGACACCGGTCATACGGCTTCGTCCTCCGATGCGACGACGGCGAGCAGGGCGCCGACCTCGACCTGGCGGCCGGGGACGGCGTGGAGCGCGGTGAGCGTGCCGGCGGCCGGAGCGGTGACGCGGTGCTCCATCTTCATGGCCTCCAGCCAGAGCAGCGGCTGCCCCGCGACGACGCGGCAGCCTTCCTCGACCCCGTCGGCGACCCGCACGACGACCCCCGGCATGGGGGCGAGCAGCGAGCCGGGGGCGACGAGGTCGCTGGGATCGGTGAAGCGGGGGTGGACGGCGAGGGCGTGACAGCCCGACGCGGAGTCGACGTAGACGGTGCCGTCGTGGCACGCGACGGCGAACTCCCGCACCACACCGGCTATGTCGAGCCGTACGCGGCCGGGCTCGGCGGCGACGAGACGCACCCCGGGGTGGCCGTCCGCTTCGAGGCCGTGGCGGGTGAGCCGGTAGCGGACCTCGTGGTCGCCGTACCGCTTGACCTGGGGCTGCGAGGGCACGTTGCGCCAGCCGCCGCCGAAGCGACCGGCCCGCGCGCTCGCGTCGGCGAGCGCGGCGGCGAGCGCGGCGTGGTGCGCGCCGGGTGGCGGCGCGGTGAGCTCGGCGAGGTTGCGGTCGTAGAACCCGGTGTCCAGGCGTGCCGCACCGACGTCGGCGAAGTCGGGATGACGAAGGGACCGTACGAGCAGGTCACGGTTGGTGGCCGGGCCGTGGACGCGGGCCCGCTCCAGGGCGCGGGCCAGCAGGCGGGCGGCCCCGGCGCGGGTCGGGGCGTGGGCGACGGCCTTGGCGAGCATCGCGTCGTAGTGCACGGAGACGGTGTCGCCGTCGGCGTACCCCCGGTCGAGCCGCACCCCGTCGACGGCGAGGTGGTGGACGGTGCCGGTGCCCGGGGCCCAGCCGTCGGCCGGGTCCTCGGCGTACAGGCGTGCCTCGATGGCGTGACCGTGCGGCTCGGGCGGGGCCGGCGCGAGCGCCTCGCCCTCGGCGACGCGGAACTGGAGCGCGACGAGGTCGATGCCGAACACGGCCTCGGTGACAGGGTGTTCGACCTGGAGGCGGGTGTTCATCTCCAGGAAGTGGACGGCGCCGTCGGCCACCAGGAACTCCACCGTTCCGGCGCCCCGGTAGTCGGTGGCCTTCGCCGCCCGCACGGCGAGGGTGTGCAGTTCGGCGGCGGTCTCGGGGGCGAGGCCGGGTGCCGGGGCCTCCTCGATGACCTTCTGGTGGCGGCGCTGGAGGGAACAGTCGCGGGTGCCGAGCACCCAGACCGTGCCGTGGGCGTCGGCGAGGATCTGCACCTCGACGTGGCGGCCGCCCTCGATGTAGGGCTCGACGAAGACGTCGTCGTCACCGAACGCACTCAGCGCCTCGGCGCGCGCCGACAACAACTGACTTTTGATGTCTGCCAGTTGACGGACGATGCGCATCCCCCGGCCGCCGCCCCCCGCGGACGCCTTGATGAGCAGGGGAAGATCGTCCTCGCCCACCTCGTCGAGGCGCAACGGCGGCAGCCCCATCAGCTCCTTGGCGCGGGTCTTGGACGCCATGGCCTCGATGGCGTCCGGTGGCGGCCCGATCCAGGTGAGCCCGGCGCCGGTGACCGCCCGCGCGAAGCCGGCGTTCTCGGAGAGGAACCCGTACCCCGGGTGCACGGCGTCGGCGCCCGCGGCGAGCGCCGCCTCGACGACGAGGTCGCCGCGCAGGTACGTCTCGCCGGGCGCGGCCCCCGGCAGCCGTACCGCGGTGTCGGCCTCCCGTACGTGCAGGGCGGCCGCGTCGGCGTCCGAGAACACGGCGACGGTGGCGATGCCGAGCTCACGGCAGGTGCGGAAGACGCGGCAGGCTATCTCGCCCCGGTTGGCGACGAGTACGGACTTGATCATGCCCCTCGATTCGGTCACGGCCGCCGGCCCGGCGATGGCCCCCGGCCCGGTCACGGCCTTCGGCCCGGTCATGGCCTTCGACTCCGTCATGGCCCTCACATCCGGAAGACGCCGAAGCCGCCGCGGGCGCCTTCGACGGGAGCGGTGTGGATCGCCGACAGGCAAAGACCGAGGACGGTCCGGGTGTCACGGGGGTCGATGACCCCGTCGTCGTACAGCCGCCCGGACAGGAACATGGGCAGCGACTCGGCCTCGATCTGGTGCTCCACCATCGCGCGGAGCCCCGCGTCCGCGTCGTCGTCGTACGGCAGCCCCTTGGCCTGTGCGGAGGCGCGGGCCACGATCGACAGGACGCCCGCGAGCTGCTGCGGCCCCATCACGGCGGACTTCGCGCTGGGCCAGGCGAACAGGAAGCGCGGATCGTAGGCCCGCCCGCACATCCCGTAGTGCCCGGCGCCGTACGAGGCCCCGACGAGGACGGACAGATGCGGCACCCTGGAATTGGACACCGCGTTGATCATCATCGCGCCGTGCTTGATGATGCCGCCCTGCTCGTACTCCTTGCCGACCATGTAGCCGGTGGTGTTGTGCAGGAACAGCAGCGGGATGTCGCGCTGGTTGGCGAGCTGGATGAACTGGGCCGCCTTCTGCGACTCGGCGGAGAACAGCACGCCCTGCGCGTTGGCGAGGATACCGACGGGGTAGCCGTGCAGCGCGGCCCAGCCGGTCACCAGGCTCGTCCCGTACAGCGGCTTGAACTCGTCGAAGTCGGAGCCGTCCACGATGCGGGCGATGACCTCGCGCGGGTCGAAGGGCGTCTTCAGGTCCTCGGGGACGACGCCGAGCAGCTCCTCCTCGTCGTACTTCGGCGGCTCGGCGAGCCCCGCCGGATCCGGGTGCGCCTTGCGGTGGTTGAGACGGGCGACGATGCGGCGGGCCTGGCGGATCGCGTCGTGCTCGTCGACGGCGAAGTGGTCGGCGAGTCCGGAGGTACGGGCGTGCATCTCGGCGCCGCCGAGCGACTCGTCGTCGCTCTCCTCACCCGTCGCCATCTTGACCAGCGGCGGCCCGCCGAGGAACACCTTGGACCGCTCCTTGATCATCACGGTGTGGTCGGACATCCCGGGGATGTACGCGCCGCCCGCCGTGGAGTTGCCGAACACGACGGCGATCGTGGGGATGCCCGCGGCGGACAGCCGGGTGATGTCCCGGAAGATCGCGCCGCCCGGGATGAAGATCTCCTTCTGCGAGGGGAGGTCCGCGCCGCCGGACTCGACGAGGCTGATGCAGGGGAGGCGGTTGGTGTACGCGATCTCGTTGGCGCGCAACGCCTTCTTGAGCGTCCAGGGGTTGGACGCGCCGCCGCGGACGGTCGGGTCGTTGGCGGTGATCAGGCACTCGACGCCCTCGACGGTGCCGATGCCGGTGACCATCGAGGCGCCCACGGGATAGTCGCTGCCCCATGCCGCGAGCGGCGACAGCTCCAGGAACGGGGTGTCCGGGTCGAGCAGCAGCTCGATGCGTTCGCGGGGCAACAGTTTGCCGCGCCGCCGGTGGCGCTCGGTGTACTTCTCCCCGCCCCCGGCGAGAGCCTTGCCGTGCTCCCCCTCCAGCTCGGCGAGCTTGGCCCGCATGGCGACGGCGGCCTGCCGGAACTCGGGGGAGGTGGGGTCGAGGGCGGTACGGAGGGTGGGCATGGGGCTCCTTGGGGGGAGGGGCGGGGCGGGAAGGGGCGGGGTGGGGGCGGCTCGGAAGGGGCGGGGTGGGGGCGGCTCACTCCAGCAAAGCGACCGGCACCTCCACCACCCGCCCCCGCAACCACTCCCCCACTCCCTTCCCCTGAGGATCGAACCGCGCCTGCGAAGCGACCCCCTCCCCCAGCAATCCCTCCACCACGAAGTTCACCGCCCGAAGGTTCGGCAGCACATGCCGGGTGACCGTCAACTCACCCACCTCCGGCAGGAGTTGACGCAACACGTCGACCGTCAGCGTCGACACCAACCACCCCCACACGCTCTCCGACCGCGCCCACACCCCCACATTCACGTCGCCCCCCTTGTCCCCGCTCCGCGCCCCCGCCACCACCCCCAACGGCACCCGCCGCGTGGGCCCCGAGGCATCGAACGGGGCAGGATCCGGTTCCGGGACCGGGCCGAGTACGGCGCTCCGTGGCGCCGGCGGCATCAACTCCCGTACGCCATCGGGCAGTACGGCGACACACTCGACCGCGCCCGCGTCCACGTACGCCGCCGAGAACACCCCGTACGGCGCGCCCTTCCCCGGCGGCGCCGTCACGTGGAAGCCCGGATAGCTGCCGAGCGCCAGCTCGATCGCGGCGCCGCTGACCACCCGGCCCACCGCCTCCGGATCGGTGTCCCGCACGACGAGCCGCAGCAGCGCGCTCGCGCACTCCTCGGTGGGCGCGTCCGGCCGGTCCGTACGGGCCAGCTCCCATCCGACCTCGGCCGGGCGGGACTTGGCACGCGCGAACGCGTCCTCGATCTGCCGGCGCACCAGGTCGGCCTTCTCCTCGACGGCGAGCCCGGTCAGCACGAACACGACCTCGTTGCGCCACCCCCCGATGCGGGTGATGCCGGCCTTGAGGGTCGGCGGCGGCGCCTCGCCGCGCACGCCGGTGACGCGTACCCGGTCGGGCCCGTCCTGGTCGAGCCGTACCGTGTCGAGCCGCGCCGTGACGTCGGGCCCCGCGTACCGCGCGCCGTTCGTCTCGTACAGGAGCTGCGCGGTGACCGTACCGACGTCGACGACTCCCCCGGTGCCGGGATGCTTGGTGACGACGCTGGTGCCGTCGGCGTGGATCTCGGCGAGGGGAAAGCCGGGCCGCGCGAGGGCGCCGGGCGCGAACTCGGTGAAGAAGGAGTAGTTTCCGCCGGTGGCCTGGGTGCCGCATTCCAGTACGTGCCCGGCGACGACCGCTCCCGCGAGCGCGTCGTACCGGTCGGGCCCCCAGCCGAACCACCACGCGGCCGGCCCGGTGACGAGTGCCGCGTCCGTGACCCGGCCGGTGACGACGACGTCCGCCCCGCCCCGCAGGCAGGCCGCGATGCCGGCGCCGCCGAGGTAGGCGTTGGCGGTGAGCGCGCCCTCGGGCAGTTCCAGCGCGTCGCCCTCGACGTGGCCGACCCGCACGGGAACGCCGACCCGCTCGCCCAACTCCCTTACGGCGTCGGCGAGTCCGGCCGGGTTGAGGCCCCCGGCGTTGGCCACGATGCGCACCCCGCGCTCCCGGGCGAGGCCGAGGCACTCCTCCAGTTGCCGCAGGAACGTCTTGGCGTACCCGAGCCGCGGGTCGCGCAGCCGGTCGCGGCCGAGGATGAGCAGCGTGAGTTCGGCAAGGTAGTCGCCGGTGAGGACGTCGAGGGGGCCGCCGGTGAGCATCTCCCGCATGGCGTCGAACCGGTCGCCGTAGAACCCGGAGGCGTTCCCGATGCGCAGTATTCGCCCGCCCTGCCCGCCACCGTGGCCGTCCTCGTTCACGCGGCGCCGCCGGACGTACCCGGATCCGTGCCGGAAGCGGCGCGAGGCGGCCGGCCAGGACCCGCGGGGCCCGCGAAGGCCTGGGCGATGCCGAGCCAGCGGTCCGCGTCCGGCCCCTCGGCGCGTACGGCCGTGTCGTCGCGGTGCAGCCGCTGGGTGACGAGAAGGCAGAAGTCCAACGCGGGCCCTGTGACACGCTGTTGGGCGCCCTCGGGTCCGTACGCCCAGACCTCTTCCCCGTCCGGCGCGGTCAGCTCGACCCGGAACTCCTCGGCCGGCGCCTCCAACCCCCGTACGGCGAAAGCGTAGTCGCGGGCCCGGACGCCGATGCGGGCGACGTGACGGAGCCGGTCGGTGGGCCTGCGGGTGCGGCCCAGCGCGTCGAACACGTCCTGGCCGTGGGCCCACGTCTCCATCAGGCGGCCGGTGGCCATCGACGCGGTCGACATGGGCGGCCCGTACCAGGGGAACCGCGCTCCCGCGGGCGCCGCCCGCAGCGCGTCCTGCAGCTGTACGCGGCTGTCCCGCCACCAGGAGAGCAGCTCGGCGGGCGGCAGCACGGCCCCCGCCTCGGCTCCGTCGTCGACGAACGTGTCCGGCGCGGCGGACGCCTTCTCGACCTCGGCCGCGAAGGCCTCGGGGTCGGTGACGGCGAGCAGGGCGGCGGTGTCGGTCCAGGCGAGGTGGGCGACCTGATGGGCGATGCTCCACCCGGGGGCGGCGGTGGCGGTGCCCCACTGGGCTGGGCTCAACTCACCGATCAGGACGTCGAGTTCACCTCCTTCGGCACGCAGGTCGTCAAGAACGTCGAGTACGGCGTCGGACGGACCGGCCGGTTCGGACACGGTGCGCTCCCCTCCGGGACAGCGGACGGCGGGTGTGCCCCGGAGCATGGCAGCCGGCCGCAAAACAAGCAAGCGTGCTTGCATGTATTTTCGGCCGCGTGCGGAAGGGCCGGACGGGCCGGCTGGGTGGGGGCGGGTGGACGGGGGCGGCTGAATGGGACGGGCCGCCGGCGTCAAGATCCACCGGGTTACGGCTCTGTCCCAGCGGGCGCCCGCGGGGAGTTGGCGGGTGAAGAGCACGGAAACCGGCGCTCCTCACGGGCCGTGGTGGGCCGTGGTAGGCCGTGCCGGGGCCGAGGTGGGCGTCACGGCGGCGTCGTTCGAGCGGAGCGCCCCCTGTGGGACACCTGTGCGTGTAACAGGAATGTCTTAGGCGGCGGGCGGGAGGAACGGTTCGCCCGTCCGTGTGGTCCTGTTGAGCACAAGCGCTCGCTGGTACCGACCCGTACCGAGCGGCCCACACAGCCAACCGATACTGAGGACGATTCGATGCGCGTTCGCAAGCTCACCTTCGCCGCCCTGGCCGTTGCCGCGGGTCTCTCGCTCACGGCCTGCCAGAGCGACGACGGCTCCCCCGCGCCGAGCGACTCGGCGCCCGCCAACGCGTCGTCCACGGGCGGCGGTTCGGGCTCGGCGGGCGCGAACGCGGGCACGGGAACCGGCTCGGACCAGGGCGGCGGCAAGGGCACGGGCGGCACCGGCGGCAAGGGCACGACGGCCGGAACCGGCTCCAGCGGCTCCGGGGGGAGCGCCAAGGGTGTCGCCAAGTGCCGCACCAACGACCTGAACATCACGGCGAAGGACGCCACGGTCGGCGGTGACGCGGAGCGCACCGTGGCCGTGGAGTTCAACAACACCAGCGGCCACGACTGCATGGTGTCCGGGTTCGCGGGCGTCGACCTGAAGACCAACGACGGTGCGATCTCGGCCAAGCGCACGGGAGAGCCGGCCACGCCCTACACCCTCAAGAACGGCAAGTCCGTCTACTTCGGCCTCACCTACCCGGCCAACGACACGGGCGGCTCGGGCATCCGCGTCACGGGCCTGGTCGTGACCCCGCCCGGAGAGACCAAGCCGGCCACCCTGCCGTGGCCCGGCGCCGCGTCCCTCCCCATCACCGAGAGCGGCGCCGCCCCCGTCAAGGTGGGCCCCATCGGCAGCGCGGGCCAGGGCGGGGCGAACTGAATCGCGGAGACCGACTGAACGGCCCCACCCGGGCCGGCGGGGGCTGAGCCACAGGGGGGCGCAGCCCCCGTCCCGCATTCCGGGGCACTGCCCCAGACCCCGCCTCCGTGCGCGGCCCGGCGGGCACTTGCTCGCGCCGTTCCCCGCGCCCCCAAAACCCCGGTTCGCCTGCGGACCGTGCCCGCATCTCGCGCAGTTCCCCGCGCCCCCAAAACCCCGGTTCGGGTGCGGACCGTGCCCGCATCTCGCGCAGTTCCCCGCGCCCCCAAAACCCCGGTTCGGGTGCGGACCGTGCCCGCGTCTCGCGCAGTTCCCCGCGCCCCTTGTAGGGCAACCGGAGCCGAGCGGTCGCGCCCACCGCGGCGGAGCCGCGCAATGTCACAGCTCTCGCGCCCCTAGCTACTCGGTGCCGGGCAGCATGGACACCCTCAGCCCGTCCGGCGATTGAGGACGAGCGCCCTTCAGGCGCGAACCGGGGTCTGGGGCGGAGCCCCAGGGAGCCGAGGCCCTCAGACTTGCCGCACGGGTGGGAGGGTGGGAAAACGGGCGAACGGGGCTGGGGCGGAGCCCCAGGGGGCCGCATCCTCAGGGCGCCGTACCCGAGGCCGCCCGGATCTGCGTCCGCACCGCCCCCATGCTCGCCCCGATGACCAGCCCGATCGCCAGCGCCTGGGGCCAGGACAGCGCCTGGTTCAGGATGAGGAACCCCGCCGCCGCGGCGATCGCCGGCTCAAGGCTCATCAGGATCGCGAAGGTGGACGCGGGCAGGCGCCGCAACGCCAGGAGCTCCAGGGTGTAGGGCAGCACCGAGGACAGCACCGCCACCACCGCGCCCAGCGCCATCGTGGAGGGCACCACCAGCGCGCCCCCGGCCTGCGCGATGCCGATCGGCAGGAACACGACCGCCCCGACCGCCATCGCGAGGGCAAGTCCGTCGGCCTGCGGGAACCTCCGCCCCGTACGCGCGCTGAACAGGATGTACAGCGCCCAGCACACCCCCGCCCCCAGCGCGTACGCCACTCCCACCGGGTCCAGACTGCCGAAGCCGCCCCCGCCGAGCAGGACGACACCGCAGAGGGCGAGCCCGGCCCACACCACGTTGACCAGGCGGCGGGACGCGAAGACCGACAGCGCCAGCGGGCCCAGCACCTCAAGGGTGACGGCGACACCGAGCGGGATCCGGTCGACGGCCTGGTAGAACAGCCCGTTCATGCCGGCCATCGCGACGCCGAACACCACCACCGTCCCCCAGTCCGCCCGCGAGTGCCCCCGCAGCCTCGGCCGGCACAGCAGCATCAGGACGAGCGCCGCCGCGACGAGCCGCAGCGTCACGACCCCGGCCGCCCCCGCCCGCGGCATCAGCGTCACCGCCACCGCGGCCCCGAACTGCACCGATATGCCGCCCGACACCACCAGCGCCACCGACCCGAACGCCGCCCGGCGCCCGCCACGGCCCGCGCCCCGCAACGCGCCGGCGGCCTCCGGCACGGCGACAGCGGCCGCCGCGACCGGCTCCGCCGTACCCGCGCCCTTGACCGGATTCACCGGCGCTCACCTCAATCGTTCACTACATTGGACTATGGGATTTAGTATTCTGCACTCGACTTCTCCGGCGCAAGCATTTTCGCGACGGCAAGCGGAATGACTCGGTCCATCCAATGTAAGCGGCGACCAAGCCGGCCGACCCTCACCGTCCGGCGGCCGCCGCCGGGCCCTCCCCCCGCCCCTCCCCCAGCCCGTCCGCCAGGACCTCCGCCAGGTGCCTGGCCCGGCGGCCCGCCAGCTGGGCGATTTGCGTACGGCAGGAGTAGCCGTCGGCCAGGATCTCCGCGCCGGGGGCGGCGGCCCGTACCGCAGGGAGCAGCTGGTCCTCCGCGCAGGCCTGCGACACCTCCCAGTGGCCGCGCTCGAATCCGAAGTTCCCGGCCAGACCGCAGCACCCACCGCTGAGCTCACCCGCGAGGCCTGCCTTCGCGCGCAGCCGGCGCTCGGCCGCTTCCCCCAGGACGGCGTGCTGGTGGCAGTGGGTCTGCCCGGCGACGGGGCGGTCGAGCAGCGGCGGGGCCCAGTGGGGCGCGCACTCCTCAAGGGCCTGCGCGAAGGTGCGTACCGAAGCGGCGAGGCGGGCCGCGCGCGGGTCGGCGGGGAGCAGCTCCGGCAGGTCCGTGCGCAGGGCGGCCGCACAGCTCGGTTCGAGGACGACGACGGTCCGGGCCGCATCGGAGAGGTGCGGCTCCATGACATCGAGCGTGTGGCGCAGCACCACCTTCGCGCGGTCGAGCTGTCCGGTGGACACATAGGTGAGGCCGCAGCAGACCCGTCCGGACGGGAGCTCCGCCTCCACCCCGGCGTCCGCCAGCACCCGCAGCGCGGCCCGCCCCACCTCCGGGGCCAGATGGTTGGTGAACGTGTCCGGCCACAGGACCACCGCCGCCCCGCCCGGCACGGGCCGCCCGCGCAACCCGCTGAGCCCGCTCACCCCGCCCGGCACGCTCACCCCGCTCAGGAACGTACGGGGCGCCAGCGGCGGAATCGCGCGCTCGGGGGCGATGCCCGCGAGCCGCTTGGCGAGCGCCGCGAGCGGGCCGATCCGGGCCGCCGCGTTCAGCGGACGGGCCAGCGGCGCGGCGAGCCGCAGCCACTCGGGGAGCCGGCCAAGGACGTGGTGGGCGGCGGGGCGGCGGCGCCCCTCGTAGTGGTGGTGCAGGAACTCCGCCTTGTACGTGGCCATGTCCACGCCCACCGGACAGTCACTGCGACAGCCCTTGCAGGACAGGCAGAGATCGAGCGCGTCCCGCACCTCGCGCGAGCGCCATCCGTCGGTGACCACCTCGCCCGCCAGCATCTCGTGCAGCAGCCGCGCCCGGCCCCGCGTGGAGTGCTCCTCCTCGCCGGTCGCCCGGAAGGACGGACACATCACCGACGCCGAACTACCCGCCGCCGTACGGCATTTGGCGACGCCCACGCACCGGCTCACCGCCGCCGGGAAATCGCCGCCGTCGGCCGGGTAGCCGAACTCCACGTCCACCGGGCGCCGGGGCAGCACCTCGAAGCGCAGGTTCTCGTCGAGGCGGGACGGGCGGGCCAGGATGCCCGGGTTCAGGATGCCGTCCGGGTCCCACAGATCCTTGAACTCGCCGAACAGGCCGACCAGTTCGCTCCCGTACATCTTCGGGAGCAGCTCCGCGCGGGCCTGTCCGTCGCCGTGCTCGCCGCTCAGCGATCCGCCGTGCGCCACCACGAGTCCGGCGAGGTCCTCGGAGAACGCCCGGAACCGTCCGATCCCGGCGGGGGTCACCAGGTCGAAGTCGATGCGGACGTGGATGCAGCCGTCGCCGAAGTGTCCGTACGGCGTGCCGCGCAGCCCGTACGAGGTGAGCAGGGAGCGGAACGCGCGCAGATAGGCGCCGAGCCGGGCCGGCGGCACCGCGCAGTCCTCCCAGCCGGGCCATGCCCCGGTGCCGTCGGGCATCCGGGTCGCGGTGCCCGCGGCGTCCTCGCGGATCCGCCACAGCGCGCGCATCCCGGCCGGACCGCTCACCACGAGGGAGTCCAGCGCCTCGCCGGACCGGGCCAACTCCGCGGCTCGGGCGCGTGCTTCGGCCTCCGTGGCGCCGCCGGCCTCGACGAACAGCCAGGCCCCGCCGCGCGGCAGCCCCGCGTCGCCCCGCACCCGTACGAGGTCGGCGGCCATGCCCTCCACGGTCAGCGGTCCCAGCGGCAGCAGGCCGGGCGCCGCCTCCGCGGCCGCGCTCTCGTCGGCGTAGCCGAGCACCGCGAGCGCACGGGCGCGTGGCGCCTCCACGAGACGTACGGTGGCCTCGGTGACCACGCCGAGCGTGCCCTCGCTCCCGCAGAACGCCCGTGCCGTGTCGGCGCCGCGCTCGGGAAGCAGGGCGTCCATCGCATAGCCGGAGATGCGGCGCGGCAGGTCCTGGGGGTAACCGGTGCGCAGGATGGACAAATGACGGCTGACGAAATCGCGTAGTCCATCGGGCGATGTCGCATGTCCCCACCCCTGTGTCAGGCGGTACCGGTCGCCCCGCGCGCCGACGACCGTCAGATCACGGATGTTGTCCGCCGTCGTCCCCCATGCCACCGAATGCGCCCCGCACGCGTTGTTGCCGATCATCCCGCCGAGCGTGCACCGGCTGTGCGTCGACGGGTCGGGCCCGAAGGTCAGCCCGTGGGGGGCCACCGCGTCCCTGAGGACGTCGAGGACAAGTCCCGGCTGTACCACGGCCGTTCGGGTCTCGGCGTCCACCGAGACGAGGGAGCGCATGAAGCGGGTGAAGTCGAGCACGATCCCGGTGCCGGTGGCCTGGCCCGCGATCGAGGTGCCGCCGCCGCGCGGCACGACCGGCACCCCGTACGACCGGCAGACCGCGAGGACCGCGGCCACGTCGTCGGCGTCGCGCGGGGCGACCACCCCCAGCGGGACCCGGCGGTAGTTCGAGGCGTCCATCGTGACCAGGGCGCGGGCGGTGACCCCGAGATCCACCCGGCCGCGCACCACGCGGGACAGCGCCCGCTCCAGTTCTCGTCCCGTGTCAGGGACCTCCGCGCCATGTGCCATGCGCCCAGGATGCCTCCAGGGGACCGTGCACCGGACTTGACGCGACGTCACGCATGGCGTGTCCTGAAACTACCCGGATGACCTGAATGCGGCTGGTCAACGGTCCCAATGAGCGGGAATGTTCACCAAGAACTATCCAATTCGATCACCAACTCTCCTATAGTTGCCCCTCGTTCCCCGCAGATCAGGAACACGACCTTCCACCCCCCGCACCGCCCCCGCACCGCCTCTCGCACCACCCCGACCATCCCTTCGCCCGCCATAAGCGCTGTAAGGCATTGATCAATGACGGCGTCGCCCTCTCCCATTCGCCCCTCCGCGCTGGCCCTGCTGATCACCGCGGTGGTCACCGGCGCGTTCTGCACGGCGGCGGTGGTCTCGGCCACGCCCGCCTCCCGCGCCCTGGTCGGCTGGAGCCTCGGAGCCGCGGCGGCCCTGCTGAGCGCCGGCGCGTACGCCGTGACGCACACCGTGCTGCGCAACCGCGTGCTGCGCGACCGGCTCACCGCGCTCAACGCCCAGATCGGCGCCCAGGAGGCCAACGCCGCCCGGCGCAGCGCCGACGCGGTGCGCCTGGACGCGGCACAGTCCGCCGAACGCAAGGCCCTGATCGCCGCCCACACCGCCGAGCTGCGCCGCGCCGAGTCGGCCCGCGCCGCCGCGCTCGCCGCCACCGCCAACGCGGCGGGCCGCATGCAGGCGCTGGCCACCGGCATGCTCGCCGACCTGCGCGACATGGAGCACCGCCACGCGGACGAGGAGGTCCTCGGCGACCTCCTCCACCTCGACCACCGCACCGCGCAGGCCGGCCGCCTCGCGGACTCCATCGCCGTACTGACCGGGGCGCGTTCGGGCCGCCGCTGGTCCCGGCCCATCGTCATGGAGTCGATCCTGCGCGGCGCCATGGGCCGCATCGGCGGCTACCAGCGGGTGCGGCTGCACTCCACCAGTGACGCGGCCGTCGCCGGGCACGCCGCCGAGGGCGTCATGCACGCCCTGGCCGAACTCCTCGACAACGCGGCCAACTTCTCGCCGCCGACCGCCGAGGTCCATGTGTACGTGGAGGAGGTGCCGGCCGGGGTGATCATCACCGTGGAGGACAGCGGTCTCGTCATGAGCGAGGTGCAGCAGCGCCGCGCCGAACAGGCCGTGTCGGGGCAGTCGTCGGACCTCGCGGGTCTCTCCGGAACCCGGCTCGGCCTCGCGGTCGTGGGGCGCCTCGCCCGCAAGCACGGTCTGACGGTGTCGTTCCGGCCCTCCGCGCGGGGCGGCACGGGCGCCCTGATGCTGCTGCCGCACGAGCTGGTCTCCCACGTCGCCCCGGCCGCCGCCCAGGCCCCCGCCCCGGCCGCCGCCCAAGCCCCCGCCCCGGCCGCCGTGGACCTGCCGCGGGACCTCGCGGACGCATCCCGGGACCTCGCGGTGCCGGCGCCCGCGGTGCCGGCGCCCGCGGTGCCGGCGCCCGCGGTGGCGGAGCCCGCGCCGGGCGAGCCCGACGCCACGCACGAGTCGCCCGCCGACCCCGGAACCACCCCGTCCGGGACCGCCTCACCCGGAACCACCTCGTCCGGGACCGCAAGCGAGACCAGCGGCGAGTTCCCGCAGTTCGGCGAGAGCGGGCTGCCCAAGCGCAAGCGCGGCCGGGCCCTTGCCGCGGCGCATCCCCAGGGCCCCGACGCCCCGGCGGCGCCGGCCCGCGCCACGACGGCGGCATCCGACGCCGCCGCCCGCTTCAGCAGCTTCCGCCAGGCCGTACGCGCGAAGTCCCCCACCCCGGAAGGCACCACAGAATGACCGGCACCACCACCGACGAGAAGCTCAACTGGCTCCTGGAGAACCTGCTCCAGCGCACTCCCGGGGCCCGCCACGCGCTCGTCCTGTCCCGCGACGGCCTCAAGCTGTGCCGCACCCCGGAGCTCTCCGTCGATCAGGCGGACCAGCTCGCCGCGATCGCCGCGGGCATCCAAAGCCTGTCGCACGGGGCGTCCATGGAGTTCGGCGACGGCAGCGGCGGAGTGCGCTCCGCGATGGCCGAGTTCTACGGCGGCATCCTCTTCATCGTCGAGGCCGGCGAGGGCGCGCACCTCGCGGTGGTCGCCGCCGAGGACGCGGACGCGGGGCTCGTCGGACACAACATGTCCGAGCTGGTGGAGCAGCTCGGCGAATACCTCAGCGCCGAGCCGCGGGCATGAGCCGGCCGGGCCGGGACGACTCGCCGGACCGGCTCTACACGCTCACCGGCGGACGCAGCCGTTCCGGTTCGGCGGCCTTCGACCTGGTGACCCTGGTGGTCACCGAGTCCGACCCGATGCCCGGCATGCAGTCCGAGCACGCGGCGATCCTGCGCATGTGCCGTTTCCCGACCGCGGTCGTGGAGATCGCCGCCGAGCTCGGTCTGCCCGTGACGGTGGTCCGCATCCTGCTAGCCGATCTGCACGACACCGGCCGCATCAGCGCCCGCCATCCGCGCTCCTCCCACCGCCTTCCCGACCCCGACATCCTGGAGCAGGTGCTCGTTGGCCTCCGAAATCTCTGAACGGCCCGCCCTCGCGGGGACCGCGGACAATGGCCTCAAAATCGTCGTCGTCGGAGGTTTCGGCGTCGGAAAGACGACCATGGTGCGCTCGGTCAGCGAGATCCGTCCGCTGAACACCGAGGAGACCATGACCAAGGCGGGCGAGGCGGTCGACGACCTCGCCGGCGTCGGCACGAAGACGGCCACCACCGTCGCCTTCGACTTCGGCCGCATCACCCTGGACGCGCGCAACGTCCTGTACCTGTTCGGCGCGCCCGGCCAGGAGCGGTTCTGGTTCCTGTGGGACCGGCTCTTCGCGGGCACGCTCGGCGCGGTCGTCCTCGTCGACACGCGGCGCCTGGCGGACTCCTGGTACGCCATCGACCGCCTGGAGCACCACGGCACGCCGTTCGTCGTGGCGTGCAACGACTTCGGCGGGCCCGCGCACACCGAGGCGCAGGTCCGCGAGGCGCTCGACCTGCCGGCCGAGGTGCCGCTGCTGCGCTGCGACGCCCGCGCCCGCGCGTCGAGCAAGACCGTACTGATCACCCTCGTAGAACATCTCGCACGCCTGCGACAAGCACCGGAGCTCATACCGTGACGTGCCCGATCCCCGCCCCCGTCCCGCTGAGCGGCCCCCGCTTCCAGACCGAGCCGAACGCGCTCTACCGCGACCTGCGGCGCGACCACGGTGCCGTGGCGCCCGTCGTCCTCGACGGCGACGTGCCGGCCTGGCTGGTGCTCGGCTACCGCGAGCTGCACCAGGTCACCAGCGACCCGATGCTGTTCTCGCGCGACTCCGACCTGTGGAACCAGTGGGACCGCATCCCCGCCGACTGGCCGCTCCTCCCGATGATCGGCCGCAAGCAGCCGTCGATCCTGTACACGGTGGGCGAGCGTCACCGCGAGCGCGCGGCGATGGTCTCAGAGGCCCTTGAGGCCGTCGACCCGTTCGAACTGCGCAGCCACGCCGAGCGGTTCGCGGACGAGCTGATCGACGCGTTGTGCGGCGCGGGGAGCTGCGACATCGTCGGCCAGTACGCGATGCTCCTGCCGGTCCGGGTCCTGGCCCGGCTGTACGGGTTCGCCGACGAGCAGGGCCCCGGGCTCGTCACCGCCATGAACGACATGATCAACGGCAGGGAGGGCGCCCTGGAGGGCCAGCGCCACCTCGCCGAGTCGATGTACGCGCTGCTCAACGCCAAGCAGGTCGAGCCGGGCGAGGACGTGGCGTCGCGGATGCTCGCCAATCCGTACGGCTTCAGCGTCGAGGAGGTCGGCCAGGACCTGATGGTGATGATGGCCGCGGGCCACCAGCCCACCGCCGACTGGATCGGCAACTCGCTGCGCCTGATGCTCACCGACGACCGGTTCGCCGCGTCGCTCGCCGGCGGCCGGCACAGCGTCGGCGAGGCGATGAACGAGGTGCTGTGGGAGGACACCCCCACGCAGAACGTGGCGGGCCGCTGGGCCGCCCGCGACACCCGCCTCGGCGGCCAGCACATCCGCGCCGGCGATCTGCTGCTCCTCGGCCTCGCGGCCGCCAACGGCGACCCGCAGATACGTACCGACGCGGGCGCGCTCACCGGCGGCAACAGCGCGTTCTTCTCCTTCGGGCACGGCGAGCACCGCTGTCCCTTCCCCGCGCAGGAGGTCGCCGAGGTCATCGCGCGGACCGGGATCGAGGTGCTGCTCGACCGGCTTCCGGACGTCGATCTCCCGCTGTCCGCCGGCCAGTTGACCCGCCGGCCGTCGCCGTGGCTGCGCGGCCTGACCGAGCTTCCCGTGACATTCACTCCTACTCCCGCCCTTGGAGCAGCCAGATGAGCAGCCCGTCGCAGTGCCCCGTGGACCACAGCGGTGCCCTCACCCTCGACCCGTTCGTCGCCGACCTCGACGCGGAGAGCGCGGCGCTGCGCGCGGCCGGCCCGCTGGTACGGGTGGTGCTGCCCGGCGGGGTGGGCTGCTATGCAGTGACGCACCACGCGGAGGCCCGCCAGCTCCTGACGGATCCGCGTCTGGTCAAGGACATCGACAGCTGGGGCGCCTGGCGGCGCGGCGAGATCCCGATGGACTGGCCGCTGATCGGGCTCGCCAACCCGGGCCGTTCGATGCTGACCGTCGACGGCGAGGAGCACCGCAGGCTGCGCACCCTGGTCGCGCAGGCGCTGACCGTGCGCCGGGTGGAGCGGCTGCGGGCCGGCATCGAGGCGCTGACGGAGTCGATGCTGGAGCGGCTCGCGGCGCTGCCCGCGGGTGAAGTGGTGGACCTGAAGGCGGAGTTCGCCTACCCCCTTCCCATGAACGTGGTCAGCGAGCTGATGGGTGTGGACGCGGCCGACCACCCCCGTCTGAAGTCCCTCTTCGAGAAGTTCTTCTCCACGCAGACGCCGCCCGAGGAGGTGCCGCAGATGATGGCGGACCTCGGCGAGCTGTTCGCGCGGATCGTCGAGTCCAAGCGGCGCGCGCCGGGCGACGATCTGACGAGCGCGCTGCTCGCGGCGTCCGAGGGGGGCGACCACCTCACCACGGAGGAGATCACCAACACCCTCCAGCTGATGATCGCGGCGGGCCACGAGACCACGATCAGCCTCATCGTGAACGCGGTGGTGGCCCTGGAGACGCACCCCGAGCAGCGCAAGCTGGTCCTTGACGGGGCGGTGCCGTGGGAGAACGTGATCGAGGAGACCCTGCGCTGGTCGACGCCGACCTCGCACGTCCTGTTCCGTTTCGCGACGCAGGACGTGGCGGTGGGTGAGCGTGTCCTGCCTGCGGGGGAGGCGCTGATCGTCTCCTTCGGGGCGATCGGGCGCGACGAGGGGCAGCACGGGGCGACGGCGGGCGACTTCGACGTCACCCGCACGCCGAACCGGCACATCTCCTTCGGTCACGGCCCGCACGTCTGTCCCGGCGCGGCGCTGTCCCGCCTGGAGGCGGGGGTGGCGCTGCCGGCCCTGTACGCGCGCTTCCCCTCGCTGAGTCTTGCGGTCGCGGCGTCCTCGCTCCGCAACAAGCCGATAGTCACCCAGAACGACCTCTTCGACCTCCCGGTCCGCCTGGCCTGACCCCGCGCCGCCCTCACCCCGGGGCACCGCCCCGGAGTGTGGGGGGCGTCTCATCGGGCGGACCCGGGGGACCGGGCGGTGCGGAACCGGATACGCTCGCGAACGTGGCTGAGATCCAGATTCCCGCTGACATGAAGCCCGCCGACGGCCGTTTCGGCGCGGGCCCCTCCAAGGTGCGTACGGAGGCGCTGGACGCCCTGGCCGCCACCGGCACCTCCCTCCTCGGCACCTCCCACCGCCAGGCCCCGGTCAAGAACCTGGTCGGCGAGGTGCGCCAGGGCGTGGCCGACCTCTTCTCCCTCCCCGAGGGCTATGAGGTGATCCTGGGCAACGGTGGCTCCACCGCGTTCTGGGACGTGGCGACGCACGGCCTGATCGACAACAAGTCCCAGCACCTGAACTTCGGCGAGTTCTCGTCCAAGTTCGCCAAGGCCGCCAAGCTCGCGCCCTGGCTGGCCGAGCCGACCGTCATCAGCAGCGACCCGGGCACCCACCCGGACCCGAAGGCCGAGGCGGGTGTGGACGTGTACGCGTTCACGCACAACGAGACCTCGACCGGTGTCGCCGCCCCGATCAAGCGCGTGGCGGGCGCCGACGAGGGCGCCCTCGTCCTGGTCGACGCGACCTCCGGTGCCGGCGGTCTGCCCGTCGACATCACCGAGACGGACGTCTACTACTTCGCCCCGCAGAAGTCGTTCGCCTCGGACGGCGGCCTGTGGCTCGCGGTGTTCTCGCCGGCCGCCCTGGAGCGCGCGCAGCGCATCCACGCGAGCGGCCGTCACGTCCCGGAGTTCTTCTCGCTGCCGACCGCGATCGACAATTCGCTGAAGAACCAGACGTACAACACCCCCGCCCTGTCCACCCTGTTCCTGCTCAACGAACAGCTGAAGTGGATCAACGGCCAGGGTGGGCTCGCCTGGTCGACGGCCCGTACGGCCGCGTCCTCGGCCGCTCTGTACGGCTGGGCCGAGGACTCCAAGCACGCCACCCCGTTCGTGACGGATCCGGCGAAGCGCTCGCAGGTCATCGGCACGATCGACTTCGCGGACGGCATCGACGCCGCCGCGATCGCCAAGGCGCTGCGCGCCAACGGCATCGTCGACACCGAGCCGTACCGCAAGCTCGGCCGCAACCAGCTGCGCGTCGCGATGTTCCCGGCGATCGACCCGGCGGACGTCCAGGCCCTGACGGCGTGCATCGACTACGTCATCGAGCAGCTCTGAGCATCGGCGTGTAATCAGGCGCACGCGTGAGGGCCCGGCACCGTCGTGGTGCCGGGCCCTCGTGCGTGCGGGCGCGAGGGCCGTTGTCGCGTCGGCCGATAACCGCCCTATTCCGCAGGGGAGTTGGTCCCTAGCATCCAAAGCGGTCCGGCGCGCTCCGCACCACGGCCGGACCGGTTCAATTTTTGACATGTCCATGTCCTGACGTCTCCGTCATCCACCGTCGGCCGTGCTCCACGGCGACATGGGCATGCGGCTGGACCCCCCACGTTCCGCAAGGCCACCGACAACCGATCGGAGCATCATGCCCGGTGCACTTCTGGCAGGCGCCGCGACCGCGGCGTTCCTCGCCTCGTCGCTCTTCACGCAGGCCGCGTCCGCCCCCTCCGGCATCACCGCACCGCCCGACAAGATCGTCATCGAGGTCGCGACCGTCAACGGTTCCGGCTGCCCCATCGGCACCGCCGCGGTCGCCGTCTCGCCCGACAACACCGCCTTCACCGTCACCTACAGCCAGTACCTGGCCCAGGCCGGTGCCGGCGCCAAGCCGACCGACTTCCGCAAGAACTGCCAGCTCAACCTGATCGTGCACGTCCCGTCGGGCTTCACCTACGCCGTCGCGAGCGCCGACTACCGCGGCTACGCCCACCTGGAGAGCGGCGCGAACGCCACCCAGAAGGCCTCGTACTACTTCCAGGGCTCGCCCGACACGGCGAGCAGAACGCACCCGTTCACCGGCCCCTACGACGACGACTGGCAGGCCACCGACTCCACCGACTGGGGCCAGCTGGTGTGGGCCCCCTGCGGCGTCCAGCGCAACTTCAACATCAACACCGAGCTCCGGGCCAACGCCGGCACCTCGGACCCGCACACCAACAGCTTCATCGCCATGGACTCCACCGACGGCGACATCCAGACCATCTACCACCTCGCATGGAAGGAGTGCCCGGGACAGCGCTGAGCACCGCGCAC
Source organism: Streptomyces sp. NBC_00442 (assembly GCF_036014195.1). Classification (NCBI taxonomy): domain Bacteria; kingdom Bacillati; phylum Actinomycetota; class Actinomycetes; order Kitasatosporales; family Streptomycetaceae; genus Streptomyces; species Streptomyces sp. NBC_00442. The sequence goes on along the minus strand of NZ_CP107918.1, from coordinate 4,255,147 downwards.
CACCGGGGGCCCGCACCGCACGGCGCGGGCCCCCGCCCCGGGTCCGCCCCCGCCCCGGGTCCGCCCACGGGCCCCGGCCGCCGTCGTGGTTGCTCAGCCGTTCCTCGGCCGCCGCAGCACGCGCTTCGCGCCCAGGGCGAGCGCGGTGGCGAGCGCCAGAACCATCGCACCGACCAGGACGTTCCCCTTGCCCGCGGTTTCGCCCGATCCGGTGGAACTGCCGCCCGCGGCGGGCGACTTGGCGCCGTCCTCCTTGAGGGGGACGCGGACCACGCCGCTCTCGGCGCCCTCCGAGCCGACCATCAGGGCCGAGCCGTCCGGGGTGTACGTCACCGATTCCGACTGCCCCTGCACCGGCGTTCCGGGCACCGCGTGCCAGTCCCCGAGCGGATCGCCCGTCCCGCCCTTCCAGGCGTATTCGGCCAGCGAGAAGTAGCCCCGCAGCGCCAGCTTCGTACCGTCCGGCGAGAACGCGCCGTCGGTCACCCAGGGCACCTCGCCGACCCTGCGGAAGACGTTCGTGCCCGAGGCCGACAGCGTGGCCGGGCCCTCGTAGAGGCCGCCGCCGCTCTCGCGCTTGGAGGCGATGTAGACGCGGCCCGTCTTCGGGTGGACCATCAGCGCCTCGGCGTTGCGCGGCCCGTCGGCGTACCGGACGTCGTACTGCGTCGCCTTGACCGTCTGGTCCCGCAGCTGGGCGGGCTCGGGGAAGCGGTAGATCCAGACGTGGTTCCAGGAGCCGTCCAGGTTGTCGCCGATGTCGCCGACGTAGAGGTCGCCGTCCGGCCCGATCGATATCGCCTCCACATCGCGCGGCCGTCCCACGCCCTCCATGGTGATCCGCGCGACGGTGCGGCCCGTCTTCGCGTCGACGGCGTAGACGTAGGGGCCGTCGCCGCTGTCGTTGTGCGTCCAGTAGACGCCCGGATGGGCGCGGCTCGCGGCGAGCCCGCTGGACTCCTTGATCCGGGGGTCCTTGATGGTGAAGCCGCCGTCGTCGGCCAGGGCCGGACCCGCGGCACACCACAGGACGAGGCCGGCCGTCCCGCACACTCTCAGAAGCGAACGCATGCGCCCAGTCTCCCTGGCCTCCGGTGCATGCCGGGGTGTCGACCGTCACGTCGCCGCCGGGCGTACCGATCGGTAATGATGTCCCCCATGCGTTTTCTCTTCGTCGGCGACTCCATGACCATCGGGTGCCCCGGCGACTTCACGTGGCGCTACCGCATGTGGTGCCACCTCGAAACGTCCCTGCCCGGCCGGTACGAGATCGTCGGGCCGCGCACCGCGCTGTACGACCCGGCGGCCGGGGCGCCCGTCTCGCACGACTACGCCGCCCCCGCCTTCCCGCCCGCGGCCCGCCGCCACCTGGCGGGCTGGGGCGAGGGCTGGCTGCACATGGCGCCGCTGATCGGCCCGGCCGTCGCGGAGAGCCGGGCGGACGTGCTGCTCGTCTCGCTCGGCCTGATAGACCTCGGGTTCTACACGGACGCGGAACAGACCGCCGCCAGTGTCCGCGCGTTCGTCGAGGGCGCCCGCGCCGCCAACCCGCGGGTGCGCATGGTGTGTCTGCCCGTCATCCCCAACATCCGGGCGCGCGACGACGCCGCGTTCGCCGCCGAGGTGGACCGCTTCAACGCGCTGCTCGCCAAGGCCGTCGCCGACCTCGACACGGCGGCCTCACCGCTGCTGCTCGCCGCGGTCCCCGACACCTACGACATCCGCACGGACACCTACGACGGCACGCACCCGGGCCCCGCCGGCGAGCACAAGCTGGCGGGCGCCTTCGCGGACGCACTGCACGGAGCCTGGGAGCTCGGCGCCCGCTACGGACTTCGGGCCGAAGCCCCCTACGCGCCGTAGGAGGCCCACGCGCCGACCGCGAACCGGCCGCCGTCGCGCCGCACTTCGAAGGCCCCGGGGCCGCCGAAGTGGGCCGGCACGACGAGTTCGCGCTCGTCGGCGGCCCGGCCGAGGATGCGGTGGCGGGTGGCCGCGGCCTGCGTCTCGTCCTCGCAGAAGCAGCTGTTGTGCGACGGGTGGGCGATCTGTACGGGGCTGTGCAGCAGGTCGCCGACGAACACGGCCCGCTCGCCGCCGGAGGCGAGCCTCAGCACCGAGGAGCCCGGGGTGTGTCCGGGCGCGGCCTCCAGGACGAGGTTCTCGTCGATGCGGTGCTCGCCCTCCCACAGCACGGCCTGCCCGGCCCGCACCACGGGCGCGACGCTGTCCTCGAACAGCTCCACGTCGTCCACGCGCAGATCGCGCCCGTTGGCCGGGTCGAAGTGGGCGTGGTCGGCGGCCGGCATGAGGTAGGTGGCGTTGGGGAAGGCGGGCGTCCACGCGCCGGGCCCCGCCGCCACCGTGTTCCAGCCGACGTGGTCGGCGTGCAGATGGGTGTTGACGACGACGTCGACGTCCTCGGGCCGCACCCCCGCGGCCGCGAGCCCGCCCAGGAAATCGGTGTTCCGGTGGTGGAACATCGGCATGCTGGGCCGCTCGCGCCCATTGCCCACTCCGGTGTCCACCAGCACCGTCCGCCCGCCGCTGCGCAGCACCCACGTCTGGAGCGCACCGATCCACCGGTCGCTCTCGCGCTCCCAGAAGTGCGGCGCGAGCATCTCCTCGTTCGCCTTCCACGTCTCGATCCCGGCCTCGGGCACGATGGTGCGGGCGGGCCCGAACGTGCCCTCCCACTCCACGACCCTGACGATCTCGACCTCTCCCAACGTGATGCTCCGCATGCCCTGCCGCCTTCCGCTCACTGTCCGTCGCCACGACCCTAGGCACGCAGACATGAGACGTTCAATGCTTTCCCGGCTCACCGGAATACTCGAACGTCTCAGCACGTCGGTGGCGTGTCGCTAAGCTGGCCGCATGGACCTGGTGAGCGACGCGATCTCCGCGGTACGGGTGGGCCGACCCTCCTCCACCAGGCTGCGGGTGGGCGGCCCGTGGTGCGCCCGGCTCGACCCCTACGAAGGCGCCGGCTTCCACGTCGTCCTGGAGGGCCGCTGCTGGATGCTGACCGAGGGCGGCACGGCGCTCGCCCTGAACACCGGCGACGCGGTACTGCTCCCGCACGGCAGCGGACACGTCATCGCCGACCGCCCCGCCGACGGGGAACGGCTCGCCCGCGCCGTCGACTTCGCCCAGTGGTCGCGCGAAGCGGCCGCCAACTCCCCCGACGGAACGGGCGATACGGAGCTGCTGTGCGGCAAGTACCGGCTCGACCGGCGCCACACCCACCCGCTCATGGCCGACCTGCCGGACGTCGTCCACATCCCGGGTCACGACGGCCACCACCACGAACTGCGCGCCGCCATCGACCTGTTGGGCCGCGAAGTCGGCTCCGCCCGCCCCGGCGCGGCCATCGCCCTGCCGAGCCTGCTCGACCTGCTGCTCGTCTATCTCGTACGGGCCTGGATGGCGGACAGCACCACATCGCGCTGGCCCGCCGCACTCCACGACCCGGCGGTCGCCGCCGCCCTGCACGCCCTGCACGAGGATCCCGCGGCGGCCTGGAACAACGACGTCCTCGCCGCCCACGCCGGCGTCTCCCGGGCCACGTTGGCGCGCCGCTTCACCGCCCTGGTCGGCCGCGCCCCGATGGCGTACCTCACCTGGTGGCGCCTCACCCGGGCCGCGGCCCTGCTGCGCACCACCCCCGACGCGCTGGACGCCATCGCCGCACGGGTCGGCTACAGCACCCCGTACGCCCTGTCGCACGCCTTCAGCAGGCAGTACGGCACGACGCCGGGGCGCTACCGGGCGGCGTCCGTCACGGCATGACGACGAGCTTGCCCCGGGTGTGGCCGCCCTCGCTGAGCTCCAGGGCCTTGGGCGCCCCGGCCAGCGGGAACGTCTCGGCGTGCCGGATGCGCAGCCTGCCCTCGACCGCGAGCCGGGCGTGCGCCGCGAAGACCGGCACGGGGTCGGTCATGGACTCCCCGCTGAACGGGACGCCGTGCTCGGCGGCGCTCGTGTCGGCGATGGTGACGATGCGCGTGGCGGTGCCGCCGCGCAGCTCGATGGAGTCGGGCAGCGCGCCCTTGCCCGCCGCGTCGTACACCGCGTCGACGCCCGCCGGGGCCACCTCGCGCACCCGCTCGACCAGACCGGGACCGTACGCCACCGGTATCGCGCCGAGCTCGCGCAGGAAGGCGTGGTTGTCCGGCGACGCGGTACCGATGACGGTGGCACCCCGGGCCACCGCGAGCTGCACGCCGACCGAGCCGACGACACCCGCCGCGCCGTGCACCAACAGGGTCTCCCCCGCGGCCAGTCCGAGCTGGCCCAGGACCCGCTCGGACGTCTCGCCCGCGATGGGCAGCGCCACGGCCTGCTCCCAGGTCAGCCCGGCCGGCTTGGCCACGACATGGGTGGCCAGGGCGTACTCGGCGTAGGCGCCGGTGTCCGAGTGCCCGAACACCTCGTCGCCGACCGCGAACCCGGTGACGCCCGCCCCCAGTTCATCCACGGTGCCCGCGAGTTCCAGACCCGGGATCGCCGGGAACGCCACCGGGAAGGCGTGCCGCATCCAGCCGTTGCGGATGCGGTAGTCGACCGGGTTGACGCCCGCCGCGGCCACCTTCACCCGGACCTGGCCGGGGCCCGGCCTGGGCTTGTCGGCCCGGCCCAGGGCCAGCACCTCGACGCCGCCGAACCGCTCGTAGACGATCGCTTCCATCACAGCACTCCTCGCATCGCTCACCACGTCGTGTCCGGCGCGGTGGATCCAGCCTCCGCCGCCCGCCGGCCCGACCCGGCCCGCCTTACGGCCGGTTCGACCTGGCCACAAGGCGGGGCGCACCCGGCCGTGGCGACCGTACGCTGGGGCGATGGAGCCCCGCACGAGCCGCAGCACACCCCCGGGCACACCCCCGGCCGCCGCCGGCCCGGCGCCCGCCGCCTTCACCCTCGCGCGCGCCGCCGAGCTGGTGCGCGGGCCACTGGACGCGATCCTGCCGACCCTCTCCGCAGCCCTGGCCCCGCTGGTCGCGCACACGGTCGCCGCCGAACTGTCCGGGCAGTGCGCGCACTCGCCGTTCAAGGTGCACCTGGTGCACGGCGACACGGGGCCGGCCCCGCACGTCACCGTCGCCGACCTCCAGGCGCTCGAACCCCGCGTCACACCCGGCCGGCCCTGGCACGGCACCGCCGTGCTCGGCGGCGAGGAGCGGGCGGTGCTGGCGATCGCGAGCGAGGCCGCGCCGATGGCGGGACGGCCCCCGCTGCTCGTGCTCGTCCTCGCCTCCCCCGGCGGCCCGCCGGCACCGGCGGACACGGAGACCGCCCAGCAGTTGTGGGACCTGGCGACCGGACACCGGGCCCGCCTCACCTCCGAGGCCGTACCGGGCGCCCTCGCCCAGTCCCGGTCCACCGCCGCCGAGCGGGCCCGGGTGATCGCCGAGCTCGGCGAGGCCCACGAAACCGCGCTCACCGCGCTGCTCGGCGTGCTGCGCAGCAAGGCCCTCGACGACCGCGAGGCCCGCTCGCGCGCCGTCGACCTCGCCGTGTCCGCCCTGGTCGCGGTGCGCGCCGAGGCCGACCGCAACCAGGAACTCACCGAGGAACCCGCCGCCGAGGCCTTCGCCCAACTCGCCCGATCCCTCCGGACATTGCTCCGCCACAGCGAGGTACGCCTCGAATTCGCCGCCCCGGAGGCGGAGACCGCGGAGACCTCCCTCGCGGCGGACGTCGCCCACCTCGCACGCGCCGCCGTGCGCGCCGTCGTCCTTGCCATGGCCGGGCAGGACGGGGTGCGCCGCATCCACGTCCGCTGGCGGCTCGCCGACTGCCAACTGGTCGCCGCCGTACGGGACGACGGGCCCGGCGACCTGCCGCGCGCGGCCCTCGACGCCCACCGCGTGGCCCAGCGCCTGGCCGCGCTCGGCGGCACCCTCGCCGTGGACGCGCTGTCCGGCTGGGGCACCACGGTCACCGCGACCCTGCCACTCGGCACCGCACCGGGACCGCGCCTCGACCCGCTGTCCGAGCTGCACCCGCGCGAGGCGGAGGTGCTCGGCCATCTCGCCCGGGGCCACCGCAACCGGACGATCGCCCAGGAGCTGCACATCAGCGAGTCGACGGTGAAGTTCCACGTCGCGAACATCCTGGCCAAGCTGGGCGTCAGCTCACGAGGAGAGGCGGCGGCACTGCTGCACGCGGTGGCATGAGGCGCGGGCGGTGGCCTGAGGTGCGGGCAGTGACGTGGGGCGCGGGCCGGCCGGCGCCGGGCCTGACGGTAATGGTGGCCGGGGCCCGGCGTGACGGTCGTGGTGGCGGGCCGTTGTCAGTGGCGGGTGCCAGACTCGATCGCGTGAACGAACGGTGGGACCGGTGGGCCATCGAGGCGACCGAGGGCGGCGGAGCACGGCTCGCACCCCTCGGGGACGACGGGCTGCCCGTGGGCGCCGTGCGCGAGGAGGCCGACCTGGTCGCGGCCGTCCGCAGCCGCCCCCAGGTCGGCCGCTGGGTATGGCGCTCCACCGCCGACATCTACCCCCGGCTGCTCGCCGCGGGCGCCCGGATCGAGCGGTGCTACGACATCGAGGACGCCGAGCTGCTGCTGCTCGGCCACGCGGGCCGGTACGGCGAACCCCGCTCGGCGGCGGCCGCCTGGGCCCGCCTGCACAACAGACCCGTACCGCCCGACCCGCCACCCAGGGCCGCCGAACCGGGCTCGCAGTCCTCCCTCTTCGCGTTCGAGCCGCGCGGCACCGCGGGCCTGCCCTTCGAGGCGCTCCTGGAGGTGTACGCCGACCAGCAGCGCCGCCACGACCGGGCCGAACACCCCGCCAGGATGCGGCTGCTCACCGCGTCCGAATCGGCGGGCATGCTGGTAGCCGCCGAGATGCACCGGGCGGGCCTTCCCTGGCGCGCCGACGTGCACCGCGAGCTCCTGAACGGGCTGCTCGGCGAGCGTTACGCGAGCGGATCGCCGCGCACCGGCGGCGGGGGCGAACCGCGCCGTCTCGCGGAGCTCACCGACCAGGTGTCCGCGGCGTTCGGGCGCCGGGTCAGACCGGACCTGCCGGCCGACGTGGTGAAGGCGTTCGGCGAGGCCGGGATGCGCATCAAGTCGACCCGCCGCTGGGAACTGGCCGAGCTGGACCACCCGGCGGTCGAGCCGCTGATCGAGTACAAGAAGCTGTACCGGATCTGGACCGCGCACGGCTGGAGCTGGCTGCAGGACTGGGTGCGCGAGGGCCGCTTCCGCCCCGAGTTCACGCCGGGCGGCACGGTCAGCGGCCGCTGGACCACCAACGGCGGCGGCGCCCTCCAGATCCCCAAGGTGATACGGCAGGCGGTCGTCGCCGACGAGGGCTGGCGCCTGGTCGTCGCCGACGCCGACCAGATGGAGCCGCGGGTGCTCGCCGCGATCTCCCGCGACCCCGGCCTGATGGAGGTGGCGGGCCACGACGGCGACCTGTACACCTCACTGTCCGACCGGGCGTTCTCCGGCGACCGCAACCACGCCAAGCTGGCCCTGCTCGGCGCCATCTACGGCCAGACATCGGGCGACGGCCTGAAGAACCTGGCGGCGCTGCGCAGGCGCTTCCCGCTCGCGGTGGCCTTCGTGGACGACGCGGCGAAGGCCGGCGAGGAAGGCCGCCTGGTCCGCACCTGGCTCGGCCGCACCAGCCCGCCCGCGCTGGGTGCGGGCGAGGCCGACGAGGCGGGCATCCCCCAGGAGACCGATCCCCAACCCGGCGTTCCGGAAGGCGAGTTCACGTATGGCTACGCCTCGCGCGACGCCCGCGCCCGGGGCCGCTTCACACGCAACTTCGTCGTCCAGGGCAGCGCCGCCGACTGGGCGCTGCTCCTGCTCGCCGCGCTGCGTCAGTCGATCTCCGCGGCCGGGCTCCGGGCCGAGCTGGTCTTCTTCCAGCACGACGAGGTGATCGTGCACTGCCCCGCCGACGAGGCCGACACGGTGGCGAAGGCGATCCGCGAGGCGGGTGAGCTGGCCGGGCGCATCACCTTCGGAGACACTCCGGTGCGGTTTCCTTTCACGACGGCGATCGTGGAGCGCTACTCGGATGCGAAATAGCCCTGGGGAGAAAGGGGTTGGGGCCGTGGGGCGGTGCGGCCGCGGGGCAGTGCGGCCGCGGGGCAGTACGGCCGCGGGGCGGTGCGGCCCCACCGCCGTGGGGGTTCAGACCGCGTACTGCCCGAACTCGGTCGCGAACTGCTCCGGAAATCCGGTCCACTTGAGCTCGGCGGGCAGGTGGGCCATGTCGTTGTAGAGCAGGACGGACGCCGGCCGGCCGGGCGCGTACCGGATGACGGTGAGGGCCGCGTTGCCGTGGTTGAGCCCGGCCCAGCGCCAGTCGGGCGCATCGAGCGCGGCGCGCACCAGCCAGCCGATGAGGAAGGTGTGGGTGACGATGAGCTCGTGGCGCGGTCCGGTCCCCTCGACCGGACCGGTGCACCGCGCCGTCACCTCCTTGAGGAGCGCGTCCCCCGACTCCCGCTCCCCCGGCCCGGGGTCACCGAGGAAGCCGAGTATGCCGTCGGCGTGGGCCGGCGGGAGTTCGTCCCGCCGCGGCCAGTGCGGCACGTAGTCCCCCGCCCAGGCGGCCTCCGTCGGGGCCACACCGTCCAGCTCGGCAGCGATCAGCCGCGCGGTCTCGGCGGCCCGGCCCAGCGGGCCGTGGTGCAGGGCGGCCAGCGGCACCCCGGCGAGCCGCCGCCCGAGCAGGGCAGCCTGGCGCCGCCCCGCCACGGTCAGCACGGGCCCTTCGTCTCCGGCGTCACCATGCCGGGTGAGGTAGAGGTAGCGGGTGGCGGTGGGACTCTGCACGGGGGTACTCCTTGGCGGTGGGCGGACACCGTCTGACATCCGACGACTGGCATCCGATACTCAATGTCCGATATCCGATATCCGACATTCGGCATTCGGCATTCGGCATTCGGCATTCGGCGACTGACTTTCGGCATGCGGCATGCGGCATGCGGCATGCGGCATCCGACACTCCTTACACGCCAGTTGACCTTCCTGCGGTTGCCGGCGCCGACCGACCCGCAGAACATGAAGTTTGTTCACTTTCCATTGACAGGACCCGCCCCCCGCCCCAAAAGTTCCCCCATGACGCCGCCCACGCCGCCGCCCACGCCACCGCCCACGCCACCGTTCACTCCGCCGCCCCTGCCCGCCTTCCCGCCCGGCTTCCTGTGGGGCGTGTCCGCCTCCGCGTTCCAGATCGAGGGCGCCGTGGACACCGACGGCCGGGGGCCCTCGGTGTGGGACGCCTTCACCAAAGAGCCCGGACGCATCAAGGACGGTTCACGCGCGGACGTCACCACCGACCACTACCACCGCTACCGCGAGGACGTCGCCCTGATGGCCCGGCTCGGCGTCGGCGCCTACCGGTTCTCCGTCTCCTGGTCACGGGTGCAGCCGGCGGGCACGGGCCCCGTCAACCAGCGGGGGCTCGACTTCTACGACCGGCTCGTCGACGAGCTGTGCGCCGCCGGCATCGCCCCGGTCCCCACCCTGTTCCACTGGGACACCCCGCTCGCCCTGGAGGAGCGCGGTGGCTGGCTGGAGCGGGACACCGCCGAGCGGTTCGCCGCGTACGCCTCGGTCGTGGCGGAGCGGCTCGCCGACCGGGTGCCGCGCTGGATCACCCTGAACGAGCCCGCCGAAGTCACCCTCCTCGGCTACGGGCTCGGCGAGCACGCCCCCGGCAAGCGTCTCGTCTTCGACGCGCTGCCCGTGGCGCACCACCAACTCCTCGCTCATGGCAGGGCGGTTGAGGCACTGCGTGCCGCCGGCGCGCGCGAGATCGGGATCGCCGCCTCGCACAGTCCGGTCCGTACGGCCGGTGGCACGGACGAGGACCGCGGCGCGGCCGAGCTGTACGACACCCTCATGAACCGCCTCTTCGCCGACCCCGTCCTCACCGGCGCCTACCCCGAGGGCTGGGCGGAGTTGATGCCGGGTCCGGTCGCCGATGACCTGAAGAAGATCTCCGCGCCCCTCGACTGGTACGGGATCAACTACTACAACCCGGCGCTCGTCGGCGCTCCGGCGCCGGACGCCGTCACCAGTCTCGCCGGGATCGCGCTTCCCCCGGACCTGCCGTTCGGCCTCCACGAGATCGAGGGCCACGAGAGGACCGACTTCGGCTGGCCGGTGGTGCCCGAGGGGCTCCATGAACTGCTCGTCGCCTTCCGGGAGCGGTACGGCGCTTGTCTGCCCCCGCTGTTCATCACCGAGAACGGCTGCTCGTACGGCGACGAGCCCGACCCGGAGGCCGGGGGCCGGGTCGCCGACGTCCGGCGCATCGCCTTCCACGACGGCCATCTGCGGACCCTGCACCGGGCGATGGCGGACGGCGTCGACGTGCGCGGCTACTTCATCTGGTCGATCCTGGACAACTTCGAGTGGGCGGAGGGGTACCGGCAGCGCTTCGGCCTCGTCCACGTGGACTACGAGACGCTCAAGCGCACGCCCAAGGACTCCTTCGCCTGGTATCGGGACGTCATCCGGGGTGCCGGGGACGGCCGGTGACGGCGGGGCCCGGGGACAGGGCCGGGCCGGTGACGGCGGGGCCCGGGGACAGGGCCGGCGCTCCGGGTCCCGCCGGGCGCTGGGTGGGGGCGCTCGCGCTGGCCAATCTCGGGGTGTGGGTCGGCTGGTTCGGCCCGCTGCAACTGCTCCTGGCCCGGCAGGCGCAGCACTTCGCGCCCGACCACAAGACATCGACTCTCGCGTTGGTGACGGGTGTTGGCGCGGCCGTGTCGATGGTGGCGAACCCGGTGTTCGGTGCGCTGTCGGACCGTACGACGGCGCGGGTGGGGCGCCGGATCCCCTGGGTCGTGGCGGGCGGCGCGGGCGGGGTGGCGGGGCTGCTCGTCCTGGCGTGGGCGCCGGACGTGGCGGTGATGACGGCGGGTTGGTGCCTGGTGCAGTGTGCGCTCAACGCCTCGTTCGCCGCGCTGACCGCCGCGGTCCCCGACCAGGTGCCGCACCGGCGGCGCGGACGGGTCGGCGGGTGGCTCGGGGTGTCCCAGGTCGGGGGCATCCTGGTCGGCACGGCGCTGGCGACGGCCGCGGGCGGCATCACCGCGGGGTACGTGGTGTGTGCGGGCTTCTCGCTCCTCGCGGTCGTCCCGTACGTGGCGATGCGCCGGGACACGGCTCTCGATCCGACCGGGCAACTGCCTTTTCGGCTACGGGAGTTCGTGTCGGGCTTCTGGATCGATCCGCGGCGTCACCGGGACTTCGGCTGGGCGTGGCTGACCCGCTTCCTGATGAACCTCTCGTACTCCATCAGCACGATGTACCTGCTGTACTACCTGACGGACGCGGTGCGTTACGAGGGTGACGCCGACACCGGGGTGCTCATCCTGACGGCGCTCGACGCGGTCACCCTGCTCGGCACGGTGGTGGTCGGCGGCGTCTGGTCGGACCGTACGGGGCGCCGGAAGGTCTTCGTCGTCTGGTCCGGGCTCGTCATCTCGGCGGCGACGCTGCTGCTCGCGGTGTGGCAGACGTGGACCGGCGCCGTGGTGGCGTCCCTGGTGCTCGGCGTCGGATACGGCGTGTACACGTCCGTCGACTTCGCGCTCCTCACCGACGTCCTGCCGAGCGCCGCGGACCGCGGCCGGGACTTGGGCGTCATCAACATCGCCAACGCCCTGCCCCAGGTGCTGGCCCCGGCGATCGCGGCGCCGGTCGTGACGCATCTGGGCGGGTACGGGGTGCTGTACGCGCTGGCCGGGGTGCTCGGGGTGGGCGGGTCGGTGCTCGTGGGCCGGATCCGGTCGGTGCGCTGAGCCGCCCCCTTGCCCCGCTCCCCCGGCCTGGTTGGCCGTCGAGACCGCGCCAGTATGCTCATCGGGTCTTCCGCCCTGCCCCTCCCCACCCCCTGCCCCACCGACCTGGAGCGCACGATGTTCACCGCCCGGATGCCCACCGGCATGTCGATCCGCGGCATGTCGATCCTCGCGTCGGTCACCGCCGTCGCGGCCGGCGCGCTGCTTCTGGGCTGCTCGGCCTCCGTCGGGGTCGGCAGGTCCACGCCCAGGGTGGCCGCGGACAAGGTCGCCGACACCGTCGCCACCAAGCTCGCCGCCGCGACGGGGCAGCCGAAGCCGCACGTCACCTGCCCCGAGGACCTCGCCGGCAAGGTCGGCACCACCATGCGCTGCACCCTCACCGGGACCGACGACCGCGTCCTGGGTGTGACGGTCACGGTCACCTCGGTCGACGGCGATCAGGTCAACTTCGACTTCAAGGCCGACGACAGGACGGGTGCCGCCGATCCCCGGTGAGGAGCTGCGCGCGACGCTGCCAGGCCTCGGCCGGCCGGAGGTCGCGTACGTCGTGCGCTGGGGCGGTGGCGAGCGGTGCGACCTGCTGGCGGAGCGGCGCCCGACGTAACCCGCCCGGCGCCAGACGTTCGTCGAGTCCTCCCGCATCCGTCACGCCGTACGGATCCGCATGCGGCTCGACTCCGCGGAGCACGCGCTCTGGAGGAGCCGGGGGAACTGAGTCGGGTCGGAGGTGATCGTCCAGCTCGATCCCCGAGCTGTCCTCGGGCTACACCGGTCTCGTCACGAACGCCGCCTTCTGACAAGGGCATTGGACCTCGGAGTCACGGCGCTCGACACCAGCACCAACTACCTCGTTCCGCTCGCACGAGGTTCTGGCGCGAGTGGCCGGCGATCTGCTGCCGCAGTTCACACTCTCCACCAAGGTGGGTTACTTTCCGGGAACCGCCGGGACCGAGCACTCCCTCGACCCCGTACGACTGCACGCTGCGGTAGAACAGTCGGCCCGCGACCTCGGGCGGGAGCCGGACCTGGTCTTCCTGCACAACCCGGAACACTCCCTGGCAGGGCCTGCCGTCCAGTCGCGTGAGGACCTGCGCGAAGCGTGCGCGGCCCTCGACTGCGCTACAGCGAGGGGGCTGTGGGGGGCGTGGGGCATCGCAACCTGGGACCCGATGTCACTGCCGGCCCTGGTCGGCGCGTCCGCGCCAACTCCCTCCGCGCTCATGGTGCGTGCCGGCCTGCTGGTCGGTGGCCGAACACTCGATGCCGCCGAGGCCCTGACGGAAGCGTGGGGCCTGGGTGCGGGCGCGGTGTGGGGGATGAGTCCCTTCGGCGGCAGCACCAGGGCACCGGTGTGGGCTCGGATCGGCCCCCGTGTCTTCCTCCGGGAGGGCAGCCGGTACTCCCACGCGCAGGCAGCCTTCCGTGTCTCCTACCGACTCCCGAGGGTCAGCGCCGTGTCCGTCGGTACTGATGAACCCGCTCACCTGGGGGAACTGGTCGGCACCTTGGCCGCCGAGCCCGACGAACAGGCAGTCGGCGAGTACCGCACCCTACTTCGCGACCGCCTGAGTTCTCAGTCGGACTGAAGGTCTTGGACGGTCTCTTCCACCATCTGCCGGGCCGGTTCCAGCCGCGGATCCTGGGGATGCGCATCGGGCCCGAGGATCTTCGAACATGCGAAGAGCGTCATCAGCCTGCCATCCCGGCTCGCGAAGTCGACGTGCCGCTCCTGTTGTACGCGGTCGGCCAGAGCCGGGACGGCAAGCGAACTCGCCCACAGCGAGGCGGAATCCAGCCCGCGCGGCGCGTTCCCCCAGTCCTCCCAGTCGAACAGGCAGAACGTCGGTGCCGTCATGTTGGCCCAGTTCAGGTCCGCATGTGCCGGTACCCACTGCTCAACGTTGCTGTCGAAGCTCAACGTTGGTGTCGAATACGCCGCCGGGGATCGCGCCCAGGATGGACCCCCGTAACGAGGTCTTGCGTGATGGCCTCGGTGTCCGGCGTGGCGACCCGGCTCGTGCTCTGTGCCGCAAGGGCGTCCAACGAGGCCGTTGAACGCCCGCCACCACGCGTCCGCGAGCTGCGGGTCCTCACTCAGCACAGCAGTACCGATGGGGTCACCGGGCAAGAGCGCAGTCTCGTCGGCACGCCACATTGTGGCCTCGTCCGTGTCCGGCCACACCACACATCCCTGCCACGCGGGTTGGGAGACACCCGCCAAGCGTGCGGCGCTCTCGGTGCCGTTCCAACCCTGAGCGTTGATCTTGTCGAAGTGGCGGCGCTCGATCCGCACCCAGGTGTCACGATCCGTTCGTGCACCCACGGAACGGCGCTTACGCACCACACTGTCCCGGTCACAGCTCGTCTGGAGTGACCGCTCGACACGATCAAGAATCTCGTCGACTGGCTGGACTCGCAGATCGACAGCACGGCCGGTGGGAACCGAGAGCGTCATGGGTGTGACCGTAGCGGCGCCCAAACTGCAGGTGGCCGCGTGGCTCGCGCAGAACGCCAACGCGAACCCGCGCGCCGCGCCGCGGCGGAGGTGGGGAAGTGGGACAACTTCGGCCCACCCGTCCGCCAGTCGCGTTGTCGGTCAGCCGACGACGACCTGGATATGGTGCTTGATCTCATCGGCGATCCGCGCGTGGTCTCCGGTGGCGGGGACACGCCAGTCGGTGTCGATCTTTCGCTCGTAGGCGAGTTCGGAGGTGAAGCGGATGAGGTCGGGGGCGGGAAGGTATGAGTCGCGCAGCCACAGGATGAATCTGGCGGCTTCGTCGACCGTGGCCGAGCTCAGTGCGATCGTGGCACGGGATTCGTTGTCGGCGAATCCGTCGAACTCCTCGCCGTCTGCGGTCATGGCCCAGAACGACAGGCGAGCCGCGTGGCCTTCTTCGGGCCCATAGCGCACCTCAGGGAAGGCGTCGTCGAGCGCCTGGCCGAACGCGGACAGGTCCAGGTTCCACCCTTGCGGGTTCTTCGCCGGCGCATACAACAGGTACGCGGTGGTGTACTCGTTGAAATTTACGGAGACGCTTCCTCTCGGTTACGGAACGTACTGCGAGGTTCCCTTGACGTCCTGTTGCGCCATGAGCGTCTGCCAGTAGGCCGCCGCGTCCTTGTCGTTGGTGACTATCGACAGTCCGCGGATTTCCTTGTGGGCGGTCATGGCGTCGCGATACTGGCCGAGTTCACCCTCGTCCAGGCCCTTGAAGAAGGACCCTCTGTTCCACTTCTTCTTGCCGTCGGCACCGTACTTGTCTTCCAGCTGGTCGAAGGTCTCCGGCTTGCGCCAGCAGTCCTTGCCGTCGTCCTTCACGTACTTGGAGTCGATCATGTAGCCGTCCGCGGGCCGCATGCCGTCGGCCGCCTTGAAGGGGCGCTTGGACGTGGGCAGCAGCGGGATCTTGCGCTCGGGGTAACCGGCCGTCCTCAACTGGTAGGCGTTCTCAGGCAAATTGGGGTCGTCCGCGTTGCTGCCCAGGCCGAGCGGTTCGAGGGTGTTGACGAAGGAGACAAACTCCATCCGCTCGTTGCTGCTCAGCAAGCGCGTCGTACCCGGGGCCGGGGGCACGGGGTCCTTGCCGGGGATGCCCGGGTCCGGAGGGACATACGACGCGGGCATGACGCCGGACAAGCCGCCTTGATAGGAGGCGACAAGCACAAGCCCAAGATCTGCGAGGCGATGTGGCTCTCCCTGGCCATGAACTCGCGTGCCGTGTGCATCAGGCCGCGCCCGGTCTCGCTCATGACCAGAGCGCTGAAGCCCATCTTGTCGAGGGCCGTGGAGGCTGCGGACTCGTAGACCTTCGCGAACTCGTGGCCGGCATCGTCGTCTCCGGCCATGCCCTTCTGTCGGTCCAGGTCGTGGAAGAGCGCGATGGTGGTGTCACGAGCGCCCGGCATGACCGCCTTCACCATGTCCATGGCCGCGCCGATCATGTCCTTGGTGATCATGTCGAGATCGGCGGGCATCCCCATCGGCTTCGCCTCCCCGTTGACGAGACTCGTGCGCCACCACATAGCAGAACCGTTCTCCCTCAGATGGGTTTTGCTCATGCAAGCGGGCTTCAGATGAGACGCACCCCACCCGAACCGCAGCCTCCATAACCCTTCGACGCGCTATCGCCTAGGACCGTTGCCCTGCCCCGCAGCCGCAGAAGGATGGATCGGCGGCTCCGGCTGTGGCGCCACGTTGGGATTCCGGGCCCTGACAGAGCGTCGACGGGAAGCTTCGGCGAGGCTGCAGGGTGCGGGGTTGTGGCCGGTGTGCTGGATGCGGGTGAGGAGGACGTGGGCGGGTTGGCGCGCGGTGTCCAACTCCCTTTGCGCGGCTACCTCCTTGAGGAGTTGAGGGGGCTCGTGGCCGCGAACTTCGGCGTCGGCGAGGAGGGTGGCGAGGGCCGGCCAGGCCACGTCGGGGAGGATGCGATCGACGCACTCGGGCACGGCCGCCCGTACGTCGTTTCGCAAGAACGCGGCGGGCTTGATGCCTGGGCGGTCGGGCCGAGAGGTCGGCGAGCGTCGGGGCAAGGCTCGGTCGGCGGCTGTCTGGAGATGCTGGACGGCTTGGCGGGCGGCGTCGGCCCCAGAGCGTCCTGCCGCAGGTCGGCAAGAGCGCCGCCGAAGGCCAAGCGAAGGAAGCCCGAGAGGTAGGTCGCCGAGCCCCTCCGCTCGCGCATTACTCACGCACGCCCCTCGGCGGCGTGCCAGCCGTGCACCTCGCCACGTCCCAAGCGGCTCCGGAAAGAGCAAAAGCCCCAGGTCACGGCGAGTGAGTCCTGGGGCTTCCACAGAGCCGCCTTCGGGATTCGAACCCGAGACCTACGCATTACGAGTGCGTTGCTCTGGCCAACTGAGCTAAGGCGGCACCGCTCTGCGCACCATGGTGCGAGCAGCAGCGTCGCCAAGTCTACACAGTTTCTGGAGTGCTCCCGACCAGGGTCGTGGCGGGCGCTTGTGGGGCTATGAGCAGCGCTTTCCCTTGGCCGGCGGGGTGCCGTCGAGGAGGTAGGTGTTGATCGCGGTGTCGATGCAGTCGCTGCCGCGGCCGTACGCCGTGTGGCCGTCGCCCTCGTAGGTGAGGAGCGTGCCGGAGGAGAGCTGGGCGGCGAGGGACTGGGCCCACTTGTACGGGGTCGCGGGGTCGCGGGTGGTGCCGACGACCAGGATCGGGGCCGCGCCCTTCGCCTCGATGCGGTGCGGGGCGCCGGTGGCCTTGACCGGCCAGTACGCGCAGTTCAGGCTCGACCAGGCGAAGCCCACGCCGAACACCGGGGACGCCTGCTCGAAGGAGGGCAGGGCCGCGGTCACCTCGTCGGGGCCGGAGAAGGAGGGCGGCAGGTCCAGGCAGTTCACGGCGGCGTTGGCGAACATCAGGTTCGCGTACTTCCCGCTCGCGTCGCGCTCGTAGTACGAGTCCGCGAGGGTGAGCAGCCCCGCACCGTCGCCCTTCATGGCCTGGGTCAGCGCGGTGCGCAGTTCGGGCCACGCCGCCTCGTCGTACATCGCCGCGATCACGCCGGTCGTGGCCAGGGACTCGCCGAGCTTGCGGCTCTGGCCGGTGGGGATCGGCTTGGCGTCGGCGGACTTGAAGAAGGCCCGGAGCCGGTCGGACGCGTCCTGCACCGATCCGCTGCCCAGCGGGCAGCCCTTCTGCTTGGCGCAGTCCGTGGCGAAGGACTTGAAGGCCGTCTCGAAGCCCGCCGTCTGGTCGCGGTTCATGTCCAGGGAGGAGAGCGAGGGGTCCATCGCGCCGTCGAGGACGAGCCGGCCGGTGCGGGAGGGGTAGAGCTCGGCGTACGTCGCGCCGAGGAACGTGCCGTACGAGGCGCCGACGTAGTGCAGCTTCTGGTCTCCGAGCACCTGTCGCACAAGGTCCATGTCGCGGGCCGCCTCGACCGTCGACACATGGGGCAGGATCTTTCCCGATGTGGCCTCGCAGCCGGCGGCGAACTCCTTGAACGCCTTCGCCAGGGCCGCCTGCTCGGCCGCGTCGTCGGGGGTCTGGTCGACTTCCGTGTACGCGTCCATCTGCTGGCCCGTGAGGCATTCGACGGGCTCGCTGCGGGCCACCCCGCGCGGGTCCACGGCCACCATGTCGTAGCGGGCCCGCACCGGTGCGGGGTAGCCGATGCCCGCGTACGACTGGAGGTAGCCGACCGCCGAGCCGCCGGGGCCGCCCGGGTTGACCAGGAGCGATCCGATCCGCTTGCCGGGCCCGGTCGCCTTCACCCGGGCCACCGCCAGGTTGATGGAGGGGCCGGAGGGCTTCGCGTAGTCGAGCGGCGCCTTCATCGTGGCGCACTCGAACTTGGCGACTCCGCACGCCCGCCAGCTCAGCTTCTGCGAGGTGTACGGGGCGAGGTCCTCGGCCGTCGGCGCGCCGGCCGGGTCCGCGTTCGTGGCGGTGTGCGCGGATGCGGTCGCGGAGGTGGACGAACTGCCCGACGAGCAGCCGGAGATGAGCAGGCCGGCGGTCGCGACGGCGATGGCTGAGGTACGGAGCAGGCGCCTGGAGTCCATCTCCGGAGCGTAGCCGCCCCGTGACGTGTTGCATGCGGGGGCGGGGCGTCGCGGCTCGTACGGGTGATTGCGTCAACCCCCGGCCGCCCGCGGCGCGCTCCGGTCCGGGGGCAGGGGCGCCCGGGTTCAGCCCGCTCTCAGGGACAGCGTCATCGCCTCGACGGCCAGGAGCGGGGCCACGTTGCGGTCCAGGGCGTCGCGGCAGGCCAGGATCGACTCGATGCGGCGCAGGGTGCCTTCGGGGCCGGAGGCGCGGGCGATCCGGTCCACCGCGTCGCGTACGTCCTCGTTGGCGATGGCCACTCTCGTGCCGAGTTGCAGCGTGAGGACGTCGCGGTAGAACCCGGTCAGTTCGGTGAGCGCGAGGTCCAGACTGTCGCGCTGGGTGCGGGTCTTGCGGCGCTTCTGCTTGTCCTCCAGCTCCTTCATCACCCCGGCCGTGCCCCGCGGCATGCGCCCGCCCGCGACCTGGCCCATCGCGGCCTTGAGGTCCTCCGTCTCCTTGACGTCGACCTCCTCGGCGACTTGTTTGGCGTCCTCCGCCGCGGTGTCCACCAATTCCTGCGCCGCCTTGAGGCAGCCGCCCACGTCGTCGACCCGCAGCGGCACCTTCAGGACCGCGGCCCGCCGGGCACGGGCCGAGGCGTCGGTGGCCAGGCGGCGGGCCCTTCCGATGTGGCCCTGCGTGGCGCGGGCCGCCGCGTACGCGGCCTCGGGCTCGATGCCGTCGCGCCGGATCAGCACGTCGGCCACCGCCTCGACCGGCGGCGTGCGCAGCGTGAGATGGCGGCAGCGGGACTTGATGGTGGGAAGCACGTCCTCCAGCGAAGGGGCGCAGAGCAGCCACACCGTGCGCGGGGCGGGCTCCTCCACGGCCTTGAGGACCGCGTTGGCCGCCTGCTCGGTGAACCGGTCGGCGTCCTCGACGATGATCACCTGCCAGCGGCCGCCGGACGGCGACATCTGGGCGCCCCGCACCAGCTCGCGGGTCTGCTTGACGCCGATGGTGAGGCCTTCGGTGGTGACGACCGTGACATCGGCATGGGTGGCGATCAGAGCGGTATGGCACCCGTCGCAGAAGCCGCAGCCCGGGATGCCGCCCAGCGCGCGGTCCGGGCTCACGCACTGCAGTGCGGCCGCGAAGGCACGGGCGGCGGTGGGACCGCCGGAGCCGGGCGGGCCGGTGAACAGCCAGGCGTGGGTCATCTTGGACGCCTCGGGGCGCGGCTGACCGGAACGCTCGGCGGTGACGAGCACATCGGCATCCCGGGCGGCGGCACCCAGCTGCTCCTGTACTCGTTCCTGGCCCACCAGGTCGTCCCACACGGTCATGTGCTGCCCCTCCGTACCCTCCGGTCGCTGCTTCGCCCATTGTGCGGCACCCCACTGACAGCGGATGCCAGAGCGCAGAACCTTGCAGGTCAGGGTGGCTGTGGGCGGGATGGGAGCCCTGTGGCGGTGGTCGTCGCCCTGCCCTGCGCGGCACTGACCACGATAGAAAATCCCGGCGCCCCACGCGATCGTGCCGGCACGCAGATCGCTCTGCGTACCGGCACGAAGGTTCGAGGTGTGGCAGGCCCCACCCGTCAGGAACGCCGAGGCCCCATCGGGTGGATGCCTGGGCCCGATCCGGCTTTGCGGGGAAGCCCCACCCGGGCACGAAAGCCCCGGCCCGGCGGACGTCCGAGCCCCGGGCCCGCCGGATCCGGACGTCTCAGCGGCGGCGCCCGCGCCGCGCGCCGTTGTCGTCCTCGTCGCCGTCGTGCGGGCCGAGGAGCTCGTCCGCGAGCGTCGGCAGATCGTCCAGCGGGGTCTCCTCCGCCCAGTCCGAGCGCCGGCGCGGGCGTTCCTGGCCGGTCACCGGGTCGATCTGGGGCAGCTCGCGCGTGCGCTCGTTGCCGCCGTCACCCCCGCTGCCCGTGTGGCCCCGGCCGTCACCGGTGCCCCCGCTGCCACTGGCACCCCTGCCGGCGTCCTGGTGGCCGGCGTCGTGCTCGTCGCGGAAGAGGCCGCGCGGCACCCGGTCCGCAGGGTCGGCTCCGCGCACCGGCGGAAGCACCGCGGTCTCGTCGGCGGACACCGCGGGGAGCACGGTCGTCTCGTCGGCGGACACCGCGGGGAGCACGGTCGTCTCGTCGGCGGACACCGCCGGCAGGACCGTCGTCTCCTCGGCGTCGCCGCCGCGACCGGCCGCGGCACCGGCGGCGCCCCTGGGCCCCCTGGCGCCCTTGGCGCCCCCGGCATTCCTGGTGTTCCGCTTCTCCGGTTCGACGACCGGCACGTTCTGGGTGACCTCGTTGGACTCGGCGACCGGCACCGGCTGCGTCACCTCGTTGGGGCTGACGACCGGGGTCGTCACGGTGACCTCCGACTCCGACTCGTGCGCCGCGCGGGCCGCGCGGGCCGGTCCGCCGGCCGAACCTGAGGAACCCGGAGCACCAGCGCCGCCGCCCGGCTTCGAGGAGCCGGACGCGGGCCGGGCCGTGCCGGACGCGCCCGAAGAGCGGGTCGTCGACGCCGGGCCCGCGCCACCGCTCTCGGCCGCCGAAGACGACGAGGCCGCGGTCGCCGCAGCGGTCGCCGCGGCCGCCGCGGCGGCGGACTCCGCGAGGCGGCGGGCCTCCTCCGCGCGCAGCAGCGCCTCCTCGGCCTTGCGCTGCTTCTCCAGGCGGCGCGCCTCCGCCTCGGCGCGCAGCCGGGCCTCCTCCTCCGCCTGCTTGCGCAGGCGTTCCTGCTCAACCGCGCGCGCCTTCTCCTCGGCCTCGCGCCGTACGCGCTCCTCCTCCGCGAGCCGCCTGGCCTCCTCGGCCCGCTCCCGGGCCTCCTGCGCCCTGCGCTCCTCCTCGCGGCGGCGCGCCTCCTCCAGCTCGCGCCGCTTGCGCTCCTCCTCCTCGGCGCGCAGCTTGGCGAGCTGGGCCTGGCGCTCGCGCTCCAGGCGCTCTTCCTCGGCCTTGCGTGCGGCCTCTTCCTCCGCGCGCTTCCTGGCCTCTTCCTCTGCCTTCTTGCGCGCTTCCTCCTGGGCCCTGATCTCCTGCTCGGAGAGCGGCAGCATCTGGTCGAGCCGGTGGCGCACGACGGTGGTGACGGCCTCGGGCTCCTGTCCCGCGTCGACGACCAGGTAGCGGGAGGGGTCGGCGGCGGCGAGGGTGAGGAACCCGGACCTGACGCGGCCGTGGAACTCGGGCGGCTCCGATTCGAGGCGGTCCGGCGCCTCCGTGAAGCGCTCGCGGGCCGTTTCGGGCGACACATCGAGCAGAACGGTCAGATGCGGTACGAGTCCGCCCGTCGCCCACCGGTTGATCCGGGCGATTTCGGTCGGGGACAGATCGCGTCCGGCGCCTTGGTAGGCGACGGACGAGTCGATGTAGCGGTCCGAGATCACGATGGCGCCGCGTTCGAGGGCGGGGCGTACCAGCGAGTCGACGTGCTCCGCGCGGTCGGCCGCGTACAGGAGCGCCTCGGCCCGGTTGGACAGGCCCGCCGACGACACGTCGAGCAGGATCGACCGCAGCCGCTTGCCGACCGGTGTAGCGCCGGGCTCGCGGGTGACGACGACCTCGTGGCCCTTGGCGCGGATCCACTCGGCGAGGGCCTCGGCCTGGGTGGACTTGCCGGCTCCGTCGCCGCCTTCGAGGGCGATGAAGAACCCGTTCGCGGCCGGCAGCTGAGCGGGGTCCGCGCCGCGCACCGCGTCGGCGAGGTCGCGGCGCAGGGGCACGCCCTGGCGGTCGTCGGCCTTGGCGAGCACGACCGCGGCCAGCGGCAGCAGCAGCGCGCCGACCAGCATCAGCGTGAACCCGGCGCCGCCGTGCGCGAAGACGAAGGAGCCCGACTCGACCCGGTGGCTGCCGATGGCCGCGGCGAGCAGCGGCGCGGCGATGGCGCCGAGCCCGATCGAGACCCGCACGACCGCCTGGAGGTGCTCGCCGGTGCGGGTCCTGCGGTACTCCTCGGTCTCCTGGTCGATCAGTACGTGCCCGGTGTTGGCCGCGACGCCGGCGGCGGTGCCCGCGACGAGCGCGATGAAGAGGACCGTCGCGAGGTCGGGCACGAGGCCTATGGCGAGCAGGGCGACGCCGGTGACGGTGATGGCGAACGACAGCAGCCGGCGTCGCGAGAGCACCGGAAGGATCTTCGCGGCGCCGCGGATGCCGAGCACCGTGCCGCCGGTCAGGGCGAGCACGAGGAGCGCGAACGCGGCCGGGCCGCCGCCGAGGTCGACGGCGTGCAGTACGGCGACGGACGCGGCCGCGGCGATCGCCCCGGCGACCGAGGCGCAGGCGAGCACCAGGAGCGGGACGGCGCCGGTGCGGCCCTTGTCGGGACCGTTGCCGGTGCTGGGCCTGCGCAGCCCCTCCAGGGGTGAACGGGCGCGCGGCGTCTGGGTGTCCGGGAGTTCGAGCAGGGCGACCACGGAGATCGACGCGGCGAACAGTCCGGCGGCGAGGTAGGAGCCGAGCGCGGCCTGGTGCAGCTTGAACCAGTCGATGCCCGTGCCGAGCAGGTTGCTGATGAGCGCGGCGACGAGCAGGGCGGCGGCGCCCAGCGGGATCGCCACGAACGTCGTACGCAGCGACAGGCGGCGCAGCGCGCCCAGATGGTCGGGGAGCGGCCGGACAGCGGCGCCCTCCAAAGGCGGCGCGGGCAGCAGCGCGGGCGCCGCGCTCTCCTTGGCGACCGTCCAGAACCGTTCGGCCACGCCTGCGAGGAAGGCGGTGACGAGGACGAGGAGCAGGGCGTGGGACGGCGTCCAGTCGATCCACAGGGGCGCCACGATCAGGAGCGCGGCGCGTACGCCGTCGGCGCCGACCATGGTCCAGCGCCGGTCGAGCGGTCCGTTCGGCGCGGTGAGCGCGGAGACCGGGCCGAGCAGCACGGCGCCGAAGAGCACCGTCGCGAGCGCCCGCGCTCCGAGCACCGCAGCGACGGCGAATGCCGCCCCCCGGTAACCACCCCCGAAGGACTGCTGGGACAGCGCGGCCTGCAACGCCAACAGCAGTGTGACGAGGACGGCGAGTACGTCGCCGATCCCGCCGACGAGCTGCGCGCTCCACAGGCGTCGCAACGTGGGGATGCGCAACAGGGCGCGTACGGCACGTTCGCGTGAATCTGCTGCCAGGGCTTCGGAGATGGGGCTCACAACCGTGGGGGTCCCCCCTGATCCTTCAGAGCTTGGGTGATGCTCGGCTCCTCGCGTCATCCGCCCAGCCTATCCGGAGCGCCCTGGTCCCGGCGGGGGTGCCCGAACATACGGGCGGACGCGGGACCCGGAGCAGGGCGGACACGGGACGGGGGGCCGGGGCGTGTGCCCCGGCCCCCCGTCAACAGCCCTGTCCTACTCCGACGTCGCGGCCTTCTTGGCGGCGGCCTTCTTGGCCGGTGCCTTCTTCGCCGCGGTCGTCTTGGACGCGGTCGTCTTCTTCGCGGCCGTCGTCTTCTTGGCCGGCGCCTTCTTGGCGGTGGCGGCCTTCTTGGCGGGAGCCTTCTTCGCCGTCTTCTTGGCGGGGCCCTTGGCCCGCTTCTCGGCGAGCAGCTCGAAGCCGCGCTCGGGCGTGATCTCCTCGACGCTGTCGGCGGTCCGCAGCGTCGCGTTGGTCTCGCCGTCGGTGACGTAGGGACCGAAGCGGCCGTCCTTCACCACGACCGGCTTCTCACTGACCGGGTCGACGCCGAGCTCCTTGAGCGGGGGCTTGGCGGCCGCGCGGCCACGCTGCTTGGGCTGGGCGTAGATCGCGAGGGACTCTTCGAGCGTGATGGAGAAGAGCTGGTCCTCGGTCTCCAGGGAGCGCGAGTCGGTGCCCTTCTTCAGATAGGGGCCGTAGCGCCCGTTCTGCGCGGTGATCTCCACGCCTTCGGCGTCCGTGCCCACCACGCGCGGCAGCGACATGAGCTTCAGGGCGTCGTCGAGCGTCACCGTGTCGAGGGACATCGACTTGAAGAGCGAGGCGGTGCGCGGCTTGACCGCGTTCTTGCCGGTCTTCGGAGTGCCCTCGGGCAGGATCTCGGTGACGTACGGTCCGTAGCGCCCGTCCTTGGCGACGATCTGATGGCCGCTCACCGGGTCCGCGCCCAGCTCGAAGTCGCCGCTCGGCTTGGCGAGCAGTTCCTCCGCGTACTCGACGGTCAGCTCGTCGGGTGCCAGATCCTCGGGGACGTCGGCGCGCTGGTGGCCCTCGGAGTCCTTCTCGCCGCGCTCGACGTACGGGCCGTAGCGCCCCACGCGGAGCACGATGCCGTCGCCGACGGGGAACGAGGAGATCTCGCGGGCGTCGATGGCGCCGAGGTCGGTGACGAGTTCCTTGAGTCCGCCGAGGTGGTCGCCGTCGCCGTTGCCCGCGGAGGAGGCGGCGCCGGCCGTGGCCGCGTCGCCCTCGCCGAAGTAGAAGCGCCGCAGCCACGGCACCGCCTGGGCCTCGCCCCGCGCGATGCGGTCGAGGTCGTCCTCCATCTTGGCGGTGAAGTCGTAGTCGACGAGCCGCCCGAAGTGCTTCTCCAGGAGGTTGACCACGGCGAAGCTCAGGAAGGACGGCACGAGCGCCGTCCCCTTCTTGAAGACGTACCCGCGGTCCAGGATCGTGCCGATGATCGAGGCGTACGTCGAAGGACGACCGATCTCGCGCTCTTCCAGCTCCTTGACCAGGGAGGCCTCGGTGTAGCGGGCCGGCGGCTTGGTCGCGTGGCCGTCCACCGAGATCTCCTCGGACGACAGGGCGTCGCCCTCGGCGACCTGCGGCAGCCGGCGCTCGCGGTCGTCGAGCTCGGCATTGGGATCGTCCGCGCCCTCGACGTAGGCCTTCATGAAGCCGTGGAAGGTGATCGTCTTGCCGGACGCGCTGAACTCGGCCTGCCGGCCGTCGCTCGCCCGCCCCGCGATCTTCACGGTGACCGAGTTGCCGACCGCGTCCTTCATCTGGGAGGCGACGGTCCGCTTCCAGATCAGCTCGTAGAGCCGGAACTGGTCGCCGCTCAGGCCCGTCTCGGCCGGGGTGCGGAAACGATCACCCGAAGGGCGGATCGCCTCGTGCGCCTCCTGCGCGTTCTTGACCTTCCCGGCGTACGTGCGCGGCTTGTCCGGCAGGTAGTCGGCGCCGTACAGCTGCGTCACCTGGGCGCGGGCGGCGTTGATCGCCGTGTCGGACAGCGTCGTGGAGTCCGTACGCATATAGGTGATGAAGCCGTTCTCGTACAGCTTCTGGGCGACCTGCATGGTCGCCTTCGCACCGAAGCCCAGCTTGCGCGAGGCCTCCTGCTGGAGCGTCGTCGTACGGAACGGGGCGTACGGCGAGCGGCGGTAGGGCTTGGACTCCACCGAGCGCACGGCGAAGGAGGAGTCGGCGAGCGCCGCGGCCAGGGCCCGCGCGTTGGCCTCGTCCAGGTGCAGGACGTCGCTCTTGAGTTGTCCGTCGGGGCCGAAGTCGCGGCCCTGCGCGATGCGCCGGCCGTCGACCGTGTTGAGCCGTGCCACCAGGGTGGACGGGTCGGAGGCGTCGCCCGTCCGTCCGGTGGAGAACGTGCCGGTCAGGTCCCAGTACTCAGCGGAACGAAACGCGATGCGCTCGCGTTCCCGCTCCACGACGAGCCGGGTGGCCACGGACTGGACGCGCCCGGCGGACAGCCGCGGCATGACCTTCTTCCACAGGACCGGCGAGACCTCGTAGCCGTAGAGGCGGTCGAGGATGCGGCGGGTCTCCTGGGCGTCGACCATGCGCTGGTTGAGCTCGCGCGGGTTGGCGACGGCGTCCCGGATGGCGTCCTTGGTGATCTCGTGGAAGACCATCCGGTGGACCGGAACCTTGGGCTTCAGGACTTCCTGGAGGTGCCACGCGATGGCTTCGCCCTCGCGGTCCTCATCGGTGGCGAGGAACAGTTCGTCGGACTCGGCGAGGAGCTCCTTGAGCTTCCTGACCTGGGCCTTCTTGTCGGCGTTGACGACGTAGATCGGCTGGAAGTCGTGTTCGACGTCCACGCCGAGCCGGCGCACCTCGCCGGTGTATTTCTCGGGCACCTCGGCGGCGCCGTTCGGCAGGTCGCGGATGTGCCCGACGCTCGCCTCGACGACATAACCGGGGCCGAGGTAGCCCTTGATCGTCTTCGCCTTGGCAGGAGACTCGACGATGACGAGTCGGCGGCCGCCCTTTGCGGTCTCGCTGGTCGGGGACAACTTCGCTCTTCTCTCCGGTCGGCACTCGGGTGTCAGTACGTGACGCTGCGGAGTGTGACGGTACAACCCGCCCCCGTGTCAAACGGCAAAAGCCCGCAGCGGCCACTCGAACGGTAACCCGACTTACCGAGATCCTGCCGCCCGGACCGTCCCGAAGCCTTCCGAAAAGCGTTTCATCCCCTTTCGGTCTAGAAAGTTCCCTGGATGCGGGTGAAGCACCAGACGCCAAGCAGGAGGAATGCGACACCAAAGGCGCCGGCGAGCACGGCGGAGGTCACCGGTGACACGCCGTGGGCGACCGGAGTGCGGCGGTGCGCGCAGGACGCCGTCCACAGCAGCAGAGCGCTCCCGAACAGCACGAACACCGTTCCCGCGAAGACGGCCGGCCCCGCCTCGGTCCCTCCCAGTGCGTTCATGGGCGCGATCCTCGTCACGGTGCGACGCCCCCGGGCGGAGCGGGGGCCGCATCGCGGCGAACACCGGGTGAACGGTCACCCGATCATGCGCATTTCAGCCAGATCCCTCTCTCCGTGAGGCCCGAATCCCCTCCCCACGAGGCGTCGAGCGTCACATCCGCACCGGGCGTCACATCACATCGAGCGTGGCCCGCCGCCTGCTGCCCCGCTCGAACAGGACGAGCAGCCCCACCGCGAGCAGCGCGTACCCCGCGCCGACCGCGCACTCCGCGCCGACCGGGCCCCAGGCGATGCCCCGGCCGGCCGCGAGCAGCCGGGCCGCGTCGACGGCATGGGTGAGCGGCAGTACGTCACCCGCCGTACGCATCCATCCGGGCAGCGACGAGCGGGGCACATTGGCCCCGGTGAGCAGCAGCAGGGCGGAACTGGCCACGTTGGATACGAGGAACACGTCCCTGAAGCGCAGGCCGAGGGCGCCGAGGGCGAGGCCGAACACCGAGCAGGCGACGGCGGCCACGACCAGGGCGAGCCCCGGCAGGGCGGCGACGGGCAGGCTCAGGCCGAGCACCAGGCACGCGGCGGTGAGCGTGAAGGCGCTGACGGCCAGGCCGTTCACCACGTACGGCAGGGCGCGGCCGAACCAGAGGGGCGCGCGGCCCCGCGGTGAGAGCAGCACGGCCCCCAGCGTGCCGTACCGCCGTTCGTTCGCGACGGCCATCGTGCCGCCGTACACGCATGCGGTGGAGGATGCGAGGACGGCGTTTCCCACGAGATGGAAACGGTCGTCGGCGACCCCGAGTTCCCGTCCGAGGAAGACGAAGAAGAGAAGTTGCAGGACCGGCCCGACCAGCAGGGTCCCGATGAACATGGGCGGTGTCGTCCAGTTGAACAGGGCCCGGTACGAGATCGTCCCGCCGACGACGACCAGGCGCCCGGTACGGATGAGTTGACGCATGTCGGCTGTCTCCTAGGCGAGGGCGAGCGAGGCGGCGGCGCGGGCGCGGTGTTCGACCCGGCCGAGGACGGCGACCGCGAGCAGCGCGTAGAGCGCGCCGAGGGCGAGCGCGATGCCCATCGGGGTCAGCACGTCACCGCCGGAGGTGGCGGCGTGCACCGACCGCGAGCCCCAAGTGGTGGGCAGCGCCCAGGAGATGGGCCGGGTCCACGCCGGCAGGACGGTGATCGGGAGGAGCATTCCGGAGAGCAGCCAGATCGGCGCGTCCAGCGGGTTCGCGAGGGCGTTGGCGTTGCGCAACAGCACGAAGGCCGCGGCGAGCAGCAGCCCCATCATGCCGAGCGCGAGGACGCACACCGGCACCGCGACCAGGAAGAGCACGGGGTGCGCGAAGCTCAGCGGGACCCCGAACAGGAGCCGTCCCCACAGCACGGTCGCCACCATGGAGTACGTGCCGACGACCGCGGTGGCCAGGGTGATCGGCAGCAGGACGAGCGGGAGGCGGGTCGGCGAGAGGACCAGCACTTCCAGGGTGCCCAGCCAGCGCTGGTTCTGCACCGCGCCGCCCGAGCCGAACAGGACCGACGACCAGATGCCCATGAGTCCGGCACCGACCGAGGCGGTGAGCAGCCGGTCCGGGTCGCCGGCCGCGCGGAAGAGATACACGGCGAGCGTGGCGTAGACGAGCGGGACGAGCAGCACGGTGGTGCCGTCGGACCGCAGGTCGGCGACGGTGCGCCGCAGATCGCGCGCGGCCACCGGGTCGACGCCGATCGATGGTTCGTCGAGGAAGAGGACGTCGGGCCGGTGCAGCAGTCCGCGCGCGATGTGCAGCCGCTGCCGCATGCCGCGCGAGTACCCCTCGACGCGCTCCCGCTCGCGTCCGCGCAGCCCGACCAGGTCGAGGAGTTCGGCGATCCGCGCTCTCTGTTCGCGCGGGTCGACGCCGTACAGCTCGGCGAAGTAGCGGAGGTTGTCGAGCGCGGAGAGCCGCTCGTACAGGCCCCGGTCGCCGCCGAAGACGTAGCCGATGCGACGGCGTACGGGGACCGGTTCGCGCGCCACGTCGTGGCCGAGCACCCGGGCGGTGCCCGAGGTCGGCAGGAGCAGGGTGTTGAGCATCTTGATGGTGGTGGTCTTGCCCGCGCCGTTGGGCCCGAGCAGCCCGAAGAGCTCGCCCCGTCCGACGTCGAAACTGACCCCCCGCACCGCCTCGGTCACCACCCGCCTGGGCCGCGGCCAGCCGCTGCGCGAGGTGTAGGTGCGGCGCAGGTCCCGTACTTCGATCGCTGTCATGCACCGGACGCTAGGAGTCCGCCGGGGGCCGGGGCCATCGATTCGGGACGCCCCGAATCCTCAGGAGCGGCCGACGGGGCAGGCCGCAGGGCAGCCGGCGACGACCCCGGCGGCTCAGCCGGCCGCTTGGAGCACGTTCTGCCCCGACAGCAGCGCGAGGAGGGAGCGGCCGGTGTCGGTGAGCTGGTAATAGACGCTGCGGCCCACCCGGTGCCGGGTGACCACCCCGGCCTCCGCGAGCACCGACAGGTGTTCCGAGACGGTGCTGGGGGCGAGCGAGAGCCGGTCGGCGAGGCCGGCCGTGGTCAGCGGGCCGCCCAACTGCCGCAGCACGGCGGCGCGGCCGCGCCCGAGCAGCAGGCCGAGCCGGTCGTCGCCCGGTATCCCGGGCGGCTCGCGCAGCACGCCCGCGCCCCTGGCCTGGAAGGAGACGGCCAGCACCTCGGGGTCGTCCGTCGAGTAGAGCCGGCAGCCTTCTGCGAAGACCAGCGGGACCAGGAGCAGCCGCCGCTCGCCCGCCGCGTACTCGGCGTCGATGTGCTTGGTCAGTTCCAGGACCGGCGGGTTCCATCGGGCCCGCGATTCGAGACCGGTGAACAGCGCGTCGATGCCTTCGGTCGCGAACGTCCTTGCCCGGAGCAGGACTTCGTCCTCCACGAGGCGGCGCATCGTGGGCCACAGATCCGCCAACGCGCCGTCCCAGTAGGCCTGGTAGGCGTCCGCGAGCGCCGCGCAGGCGGCCGGCGGATCCTCCTGGTAGGGGCGGACCAGGGGGCTGTCCTCCATACCGGGATAGTGCTCGGCGAGCTGCTGGCGCACCACCTCGGGCGGGGTGCCGCGCAGCGCGGCCAGCTCCTCCTCCACCGAGGTCGTCCCGATGGGCAACGGCAGGATGAAGTCCGGGAAGTTCAACGGGCCGTGGAGGAGGCGACGCAGGGGCTCGACCCGCTCGTCCTCCTTCAGGACCTCCCGCGCCCGCGCCGCCCACTCCTGGTACGGCCACGACGGCCGCCGGTGCCCGGCGAGCAGATGCAGGCTGCAGAAGGCGTCCCAGAGCGGGCTGACGGCTATGCGGGTCGACCCCAGCGCCGCCTCGTCCAGCTCGATCCTGATCACCGCTCCCCCTCCCGCAACCGCTCCTCCACCCGCAACCGCTCCCCCTCCTTCGTCGGGGCACCGGCCACCCGCTTCGCCCCTCCCGCGCTCACTCCCCCACCGGCTCCAGGAAGCCCTGCTCCACGAGGAGCCGGATGGACTCCGGCGTGCGGTCGCGCAGCAGCACCGGGTCCTCCTCGATCAGCTGGGCGATCGCGTCCAGGATCCGGCCGGCCGGGAGCTGTCCGTCGCAGACGCCCGCGAAGCCGGCGCCGACCGTGTCCACCTTGGTGGCCCGGCGCATGCCGCGGTTCTGCCGCAGCACCACGTGCTCCGGGTCCTCGGCGCCCGGCCGGCCCACCTGCTCCTGCACCACCTCGTCGGCGAGGCGGAACCGGTCGGCGAGCAGCGCCGCGTCGTCGTGCCGGCGCAGGTAGTCGTGGCGCTCGAAGTGGGCCCGTACGGCCGCTCCGAGGGGCTGCTCGACGGGGTGGGGCCACTCCTCGGTCACGATGGACGGCCGGTCGCTGTCGGTGCGGCGCAGGGTGATCCAGCCGAAGCCGACCGCCTTGGTGCTGCGCGCCTCGAACTCCTCCAGCCATGCCTCGTAGCGCTCCGCGTAGCGCGCCGGGTCGGTGTGGTGGTCCCCGGCGTCGCGCAGCCACAGCTCGGCGTACTGGGTGATGTCCTGGACCTCGCGCTGGACGATCCAGGCGTCGCAGCCGCGCGGGACCCAGGAGCGCAGCCGGTCCTGCCACTCCTCTCCCTCGACGTGCTGCCAGTTGGCCAGGAACTGGGCGTAGCCGCCGGGGTTGAGCCGCTGTCCCGCCTGCTGAACGAGCGTGCGGCACAGATCGTCCCCGCCCATGCCGCCGTCCCGGTAGGTCAGCCGGGCGCCGGGCGAGATCACGAACGGCGGGTTGGAGACGATCAGGTCGTACGTCTCCTCGCCGGCCGGTTCGTACAGCGAGCCCGTCCGCAACTCGGCTTCGGGCGCGCCCGACAGAGCCAGCGTCAGGCGGGTGAAGCCGAGGGCGCGCGGGTTGAGGTCGGTGGCGGTGACCCGGGTGGCGTGCTGCGCGGCGTGCAGCGCCTGGATGCCGGAGCCGGTGCCGAGGTCGAGGGCCGATCCCACGGGCATCCGGACCGTGATGCCGGCCAGTGTCGTGGAGGCGCCACCGACGCCGAGCACCATGGCCTCGTCGCGCCCGCTCGCCCCGCCCGCGCCGCCGACCGCGCAGCCGAGGTCGGAGACGATGAACCAGTCCTGTCCCTCGGGGCCGCCGTAGGGCCGCACGTCGACCGTGGCCCGCACCTCGTCGCCGGCGCGGACCACCCAGCCGTCGGCGAGCGCCTCGTCGAGCGGCAGGGCGGCGCGGGCGCTCTCGTCGGAGACGGGCTGCTGGAGCAGGAAGAGCCGCACCAGTGTGTCGAGGGGCGCCTGCCCGCGCGTGGCACGCAGGGCGGGGACGGTCTCGCTGCGGGCCAGCGCGGCGTACGCGGGGGCACCGAGCAGGTCGAGCAGGCCGTCGGCGGTGAAGGCGGCGGCGAGCAGGGCGTCGCGCAGGCGGGCTGCGTGACCGGGCGCGGGAAGACTGGTCGTACTCACCCCGCCATTGTGGCCGCTGCCTCTGACAATCACCGCCTCACGGCCGTGGCCCGGCCCCTGAGGGGCCGGGCCACGAGCGAGGTGCGCGTACGGACTACGTGGCGCTCTGCGACGGCGAGGCGGAGCCGGACGGCGACGCCGATGCCGAGGGGGACGCGGAGCCCGAGGGCGAGGCCGACTGGGACGGCGCGGCCGACGGGTCGGCCGGTGCGCCCGCGCCGGAGCCCGAGGGCGCCGGGGAGGACGGCGTCTGCTTCTGGCAGCCGGGCTGCTTCTGCATGGCCTTGCCGACGTCGCCGGACTCCAGGTTCTTCAGGGAGGCGTCGCCCGTCGAGCTGGTCTTGCCGAGCTCGGTCGCGATGTCCTCAAGGCCCTTGGCGAAGGCCGCCTGGTCGCCGGGGTCGAGCGCGTCGACCTTCTTCTTGAGGTTCGCGTACGCCACGGACGAGGCGTTCAGGCCCTTGACGGCTTCCTGCTGCGTGGTGGCGCCGTCCTTGACCGGCGGGGCGCCCGCCTTGTCGACGGCTCCGGCAAGCGCCTTGTAGGCGTCCGAAATCTGCTGGAAGGCCGTGGAGTCGGTCTTCTGCACGTCGGCGGGCTTGCTGTCGTCGCGCGTCTGCGCCTGGATGGCGGCGTTGGCGTCAGTGATCTTCTTGAACTGGGGCTGGGCCGTGTTGCAGAAGGTCTTCGCCCAGTCGTCGACCTTCTTGTCGGAGTCGTCGCTGCAGCCCGACAACGTCAGCATCAGTACCGCACCGCCGGACAGTGCGGCCGCAAGCTTCTTGTTCACCGGTTTGGTCCCTTCCAAGGCTCTCGGCCCCGGAACATACACGCCAAGTGGGCGACAATCGCTTGCCGTCCGTGTGATACGTCCCCTATTGGGGCTATTTGCAGCCATTTGCATCAAGCAGAACGGGCGGACGGTGTGTCAAACCCCACCGTCCGCCCGCCCCTTGATGCCCTGCTGGTTACGAAACCACCGCCGGGTCGGCCGACTTCGTGACCCGTTCGTTGGTGCCGTCGTCGCCCACGGCGACGCTGCGCCGCTTCGACACGTACACCGCGCCGATGATGACGAGGATGGCGAACGCCGCCACGATCCCGCGTACGAGCGCGTTCGCGTCGTCGCCGTAGCTGAACTTGACGATGGCCGGCGCGATCAGGAGTGCCACCAGGTTCATCACCTTGAGCAGCGGGTTGATCGCGGGGCCCGCGGTGTCCTTGAAGGGGTCGCCGACGGTGTCGCCGATGACGGTGGCGGCGTGGGCCTCGCTGCCCTTGCCGCCGAAGTGGCCGTCCTCGACCAGCTTCTTGGCGTTGTCCCATGCGCCGCCCGAGTTGGCGAGGAACACCGCCATCAGGGTGCCGGTGCCGATCGCGCCGGCCAGGTACGAGCCGAGAGCGCCGACGCCGAGCGTGAAGCCGACCGCGATCGGGG
The DNA here is from genome assembly GCF_036014195.1 of Streptomyces sp. NBC_00442. Classification (NCBI taxonomy): domain Bacteria; kingdom Bacillati; phylum Actinomycetota; class Actinomycetes; order Kitasatosporales; family Streptomycetaceae; genus Streptomyces; species Streptomyces sp. NBC_00442. The sequence continues at coordinate 4,221,856 of NZ_CP107918.1, read as the reverse complement.
CGAGCACCGCGAGCAGGCCGGGGGTGGTCAGCTCGCGCAGCGCGTCCTTCGTGCAGATGTCGACGACGCGCCCGTACTCCGGCTGCTCGGTGTAGTCCATGATCCCGGGGTGCTCGCGGAACTGCCGCCGCACCTCGAAGACCACGGCTCCGGCCGACCGGGACACGGCGTTGATCGCGAGCCCCGAGAAGAGAAAGACGACCGCCGCGCCCAGCATCAGCCCGACCAGGTTGTTGGGCTGCGAGATGTCCATGCTCAGGGTCAGTTCGCTCCCCTTGGCGTGCACGTCGTTGACGGCCGTGGCGATGGCGTCCTTGAACGAGCCGTAGAGCGCCGCCGCGGCCAGTACGGCCGTGGCGATGGCGATGCCCTTGGTGATGGCCTTGGTGGTGTTGCCCACGGCGTCCAGGTCGGTGAGCACCTGGGCCCCCGCGCCCTGGACGTCGCCGGACATCTCCGCGATGCCCTGGGCGTTGTCGGAGACCGGGCCGAAGGTGTCCATGGCGACGATGACGCCGACCGTGGTGAGCAGGCCGGTGCCGGCCAGCGCCACCGCGAACAGCGCGAGCATGACCGAGGTGCCGCCGAGGAGGAAGGCCCCGTACACACCGAGGCCGATCAGCAGGGCGGTGTAGACGGCCGATTCGAGACCGAGGGAGATGCCGGCGAGGACGACGGTGGCGGGGCCGGTCAGCGAGGACTTGCCGATGTCCTTGACGGGACGCCGGGTGGTCTCGGTGAAGTACCCCGTCAGCTGCTGGATCAGCGCCGCCAGAACGATGCCGATGGCGACGGCGACGAGCGCGAGGATCCGCGGGTCGCCGTCATGGCTCTTGATCACCTGGTCCGTGACGCCGTTCAACTTGGCGTACGAGGACGGCAGATAGGCGTAGACCGCGACGGCCACCAGGGCCAGCGAGATCACCGCCGAGATGAAGAAGCCGCGGTTGATGGCCGACATTCCGCTGCGGTCGGCGCGCCGCGGGGCGACCGCGAAGATGCCGATCATCGCGGTGACCACGCCGATCGCCGGGACGATCAGCGGGAAGGCGAGGCCCGAGTCGCCGAACGCCGCCTTGCCGAGGATCAGCGCCGCGACCAGGGTCACGGCGTACGACTCGAACAGGTCGGCCGCCATGCCGGCGCAGTCGCCGACGTTGTCGCCCACGTTGTCCGCGATGGTGGCGGCGTTGCGCGGGTCGTCCTCGGGGATGCCCTGTTCGACCTTGCCGACCAGGTCGGCGCCGACGTCGGCGGCCTTGGTGAAGATGCCTCCGCCGACACGCATGAACATCGCGATCAGCGCGGCGCCGAGGCCGAAGCCCTCCAGGACCTTGGGCGCGTCGGCCGCGTACACGAGCACGACGACGGAGGCACCGAGCAGGCCGAGGCCCACCGTGAACATGCCGACGACGCCGCCCGTACGGAAAGCGATCTTCATGGCCTTGTGGGAAACCGCGGTGAGATCCCTTTCGGGTTCGCCTTCGGCGGGAGTCGCCTCTCGGGCCGCCGCCGCGACGCGCACATTGGCGCGCACGGCGAGACGCATCCCGATGTATCCCGTCGTCGCCGAGAAGACGGCGCCGATCAGGAAGAACACGGAACGGCCCACGCGCTGCGACCAGTTGTCGGACGGCAGCAGGAACAGCAGGAAGAACACCACGACGGCGAAGATGCCGAGGGTGCGCAACTGCCGGGTCAGATAGGCATTCGCGCCTTCCTGCACGGCCGCCGCGATCTTCTTCATCGAGTCGGTGCCCTCGCCCGCGGCGAGGACCTGGCGCACCAGCAATTGGGCGACGATCAGGGCCGCCAGCGCGACAGCCGCGATGACGATCACGATCGTCCGGTTGCCGTCGGTCAGTACCGCGGCGGCCAGAGATGTGGGGTGGTCGAGTTCCGTTGGGTTGAAGAGCCCCGCCATTCGTCCTCCTTGACGCTCAGAGCTCAAGATGTGGACGGATTGTAGGTAGCGGGACACGATCAAAACAGGGTGCCGCAAATGGAATTGACCTTCATCGGCTCATCAGAGAGAGATCCGGTCACGAAAATGCCCCCGAAAGCGGTAATGGGGCAAAAGCATTGACGCTTGATCGGCGATCTAGGAACCGGTCCGAAAATGTGGATCACCATGGATGCATATGGATCAAGAAATGAAAAAAGGCCCTGCTCAGCAGGGCCTTTTTTCATAGGTAACAACAATGGATCAGGGGAGCACCTCGGCCGGCGTGGTGGGCCAGCTCATCCGGATGACACCCCCGGATTCGCCGGAGATGACCTCCACGTCGTCCACGAGCCCACTGATGACGGCGAGGCCCATTTCGTCCTCCGCGCCGTCGTCCAGCTCGTCGGCGGGCTCCGAGCCGCGCACGCCCGGCACCGCCGCGGCGCCACCGCCCGACCCCGGCACCCCGTCGCCGACCTCGATGGAGAACAGCTTCTCCTCCTCGGTCAGGACGACGTGGACAGGGACGTCGATGCCGTGCGAACGATGCAGCCCGACGGCACGGCTGCACGCCTCACCGACGGCGAGTCTGACCTCGTCGAGCACTGCCTCATCGACCCCGGCCCGGCGCGCCACGGCGGCCGCCACCAGACGGGCCGTCCTGACGTGCTCGGGCTGGGCACTGAAACGGAGTTCAACGGTGGCCATGGTGATCCCCCTCGAACGTACGGGCGTACATCTCAGGGGCCCCGGGCCACTGTGCCGCCCGGCGCCCCTGTCCTTCCTCCGGAGCCGTCCACGGACGGCCGCCGTCAGTCGGTTGCGTTGACGGCCTCGTCGACCGAGCCGTGGATCGGGAACACCTTGGTGAGCCCCGTGATCCGGAAGATCTTCAAAATGCGCTCCTGGTTGCAGACCAGGCGCAGCGAGCCCTCGTGCGCGCGCACGCGCTTGAGCCCACCCACCAGGACACCCAGGCCCGTGGAGTCGAGGAAGTCCACGCCCTCCATGTCGACAACCAGGTGGTAGCTGCCGTCGTTCACCAACTCGACCAACTGCTCGCGCAGCTTGGGCGCGGTATACACATCAATCTCGCCACCGACCTCGACGACCGTACGGTCGCCACCAGGGCCGGACACATTGCGAGTCGACAGGGACAGGTCCACGGATCCTCCAGCACCTTGCTATCGAGCGGCCGCCCCCTGAGTCTCCCCGGCGGAGCCAGAGAACGGATCGCCAGCCGCGATGGCATTCAATCACTTACCGGCAGCCATGCACGACGCCTTGGGACCATTGTCCGCTACGCCAGTGACACACTCGGTGCCGATGGCCAGGAACCACAGCCCCAGAACACCCGCCGACAGCACGGGTGATCGACCCGATCCCGGCACGGTCCTCGACCGGCTCGGCGCCGGCGCAGGCCGGGCTGCGCGCATCACTCATACGGAGCACTTGCCCCCACGAGGGGGACGTCATGCAGTGTGGCCGCACCTGATCCGTCCGGAAGTGATCAACGCCATCCAGGCCGCCGGCATCGAGCACCCCTGGGCCCACCAGGCAGCCGCCGCCGGGCACGCCCTCGACGGCGAGTCGGTGGTGATCGCCACCGGCACCGCGTCCGGCAAGTCGCTGGCCTACCTGGCGCCCGTCCTCAGCGCCCTCCTGGACGGTTCCGAGGCGCCGAACGGGCGCGGCGCGACCACCCTCTACCTCGCCCCCACCAAGGCCCTGGCGGCCGACCAGCGCCGCGCGGTCAAGGCCCTCGCGGCGCCCCTGGGCCACGCGATCCGGCCCGCCGTGTACGACGGCGACACCCCGGTCGAGGAACGCGAGTGGGTGCGCCAGTACGCGAACCTCGTCCTCACCAACCCGGACATGCTGCACCTCGGCATCCTGCCCTCCCACCCCAGGTGGGCCTCCTTCCTGCGCGCCCTGCGCTATGTCGTCATCGACGAATGCCACACCTACCGCGGTGTCTTCGGCTCCCACGTCGCCCAGGTCCTTCGCCGCCTGCGCCGCCTGTGCGCCCGCTACGGCTCCGACCCGGTCTTCCTGCTCGCCTCGGCCACGGCCGCCGAGCCGGCCGTCGCAGCGGGCCGCCTGACCGGCCTGCCCGTCGTCGAGGTCGCCGACGACGCCTCCCCGCGCGGCGAGCTGGTCTTCGCCCTGTGGGAGCCGCCGCTCACCGAGCTGCCCGGCGAGAAGGGCGCCCCGGTGCGCCGCACGGCCATCGCCGAGACCGCCGACCTCCTCACCGACCTGACCGTGCAGGGGGTCCGCACGGTCGCCTTCGTCCGCTCACGGCGCGGCGCCGAGCTCATCTCGGTGATCGCCCAGGAGCGCCTGTACGAGGTCGACCGCACCCTCGCCCGGCGCGTCGCCGCCTACCGGGGCGGCTACCTGCCCGAGGAGCGCCGTGCCCTCGAGCAGGCCCTGCACTCCGGCGAGCTGCTCGGCCTCGCCGCCACCACGGCCCTGGAACTCGGCATCGACGTGTCGGGCCTCGACGCCGTCCTGATCGCGGGCTATCCGGGCACCCGGGCCTCCCTGTGGCAGCAGGCCGGCCGGGCCGGCCGCTCGGGCCAGGGCGCCCTGGCCGTCCTGATCGCCCGCGACGACCCGCTGGACACCTACCTCGTCCACCACCCCGAGGCGCTGTTCCAGCAGCCCGTCGAGTCCACCGTGCTCGACCCGGACAACCCCTACGTCCTGGCCCCGCACCTGTGCGCGGCGGCGGCCGAGATGCCGCTCACGGAGGCCGACCTGGAACTCTTCGGGCCCGCGAGCCCCGAGCTGATGCCGCAGCTGGAGCGGGCGGGGCTGCTGCGGCGCCGCAGCAACGGCTGGTTCTGGACCCGTCGCGAGCGGGCCGCCGACCTCACCGACATCCGGGGCGGCGGCGGCCGCCCGGTCCAGATCGTCGAGGCCGCGACGGGACGGCTGCTCGGCACGGTCGACGAGGCCGCCGCCCACGCCTCCGTCCACGACGGCGCCGTCCATCTCCACCAGGGCCGTACGTACCTGGTGAAGCATCTGGACCTGGAGGACTCCGCCGCTCTCGTCGAGGAAGCAAGCCCGCCCTATTCGACCGTTGCCAGGGACACCACCTCCATCTCCGTCCTCACCACCGACACCGAGATCCCCTGGGGATCCGGCCGCCTCTGCTACGGCTCCGTCGAGGTCACCAACCAGGTCGTCTCCTTCCTGCGCCGCAGACTCATCACCGGCGAGGTGCTCGGCGAGACCAAGCTCGACCTGCCGCCCCGCACCCTGCGCACCCGGGCCGTGTGGTGGACGGTCACCGAGGACCAGCTCGATGCCGCCCGGATCAACCCGGAGATCCTCGGCGGGGCCCTGCACGCCGCCGAGCACGCCTCCATCGGGATGCTCCCGCTCTTCGCCACCTGCGACCGCTGGGACATCGGCGGCGTCTCCATCCCGCTGCACCCGGACACCCTGCTGCCGACGGTCTTCGTGTACGACGGCAACCCGGGCGGCGCCGGATTCGCCGAGCGCGCCTTCCACACCGCCGCGCGCTGGCTGACCGCGACCCGCGAGGCGATCGCTTCCTGCGAGTGCGAGGCCGGCTGCCCGTCCTGCATCCAGTCACCCAAGTGCGGCAACGGCAACGATCCCCTCCACAAGCGGGGCGCGGTCCGCCTCCTCACGGAGCTGCTGCGGGGGGCTCCGGAGGAGCCCGGTCCGACGCCCCCGGAGGAACCCGAGCCGCCTGGGGTGGGCCCGGACGGGCTGGGGACAGTCCCGGAAGAGCCGCGGGCGGCCCCGGAACGGCCAGGGACGGTCCCGCCCGCGCCCTGACGCTGGGTGCGTACGGGCCGAACCTCGCCCGCACCCGTACGTCGGCGACCTCCCCGACGACGGTGCAGCGCACCATCTCGGCGCCCTGGGCCCCGGCCACCCGGACCGCCGTGGCGCAGGCGTCCGGCGCCCCCCACAGGGCCCGGTCGGCGGCCGCGAGCGCCGCGAGATCCGCGGCACCGGCGGCCCGGTGCCGCGCGGCCACCGCCTGACCGAGACAGAGCACCGCCGCGAACACGGCACACATCGTGGCGGCCGTCAGCGCCACCCACACGGTCGCGGAACCCCGGTCACCGCAGCCCGGGAACCTCCTCGCGTCCGGCCCCGCCCCCTCCGTTCCGAAGAGGCGCCCGGCACCACGCGGACCGGGGATGCGCCCGCGCCCCTTCCCGAGCCTTCGCGTCGGCCCCTTCACGGGCCACCGCCGCCACCCGTTCACGGGATCTCACCCACCGTGTCCTCGGCCAAGGCCGCCGCCTCCGCGCTCAGCGTCAGGGCCAGGTGGCGGGGGCCCGGCGTGGCGGCCTCCACCCGGACCCGCCACAGTTCCCCGTTTCGCCGCACCGTCACCGTGGCGCCCTCCGGCGCGGCGGACCTGGCCGCCGCGAGCGCCACGGCCTCCGGCTCGGAACGGGCCGCCGCCCGAGCCCCGGCCCTGGCCGCGTCCACGCACCGGATCTCGGACGAGGCCGCCATCAAGGCCCACAGCAGGGCCAGCGCGAACCCGACGAGGGCCGGAATCGCCACGGCCGTCTCGGCCGTCACGAAGCCCCGGTCGCCCCTCCTCCGTCGGCCGCGCTCAGACCTGGACATCGAGCGCCTTGGTGATCAATTGGTTCAGCGCCGACACGACCCCTTCGCTGGTGACGACCTTGTACAGGATCGCCGCGAAGGCGCAGGCCGCGAGCGTGCCCACGGCGTATTCGGAGGTCGACATCCCGTCGTCGCGGCGTACTCGGCGGCGCAGCGCCGAAGTCCAGTGCCGCAGACGGCTCCTCATGGCGGTCGCCTGCCGGTTCGTGTGCGTGATTGCGTTCATCGCTTCCAACTCCTTTGTGCGACTGTGTGACTGTGTGACACGTACGTTGTTCGCTCCACCAGGCCGAAGCGCCTGGTGGATGTGGGTGACGGTGGTGGAGGGCGGGGCGACCGCCTCGCCTCACCGCCTCAGCAGGCCTCCCGCCAGACCGATCACGACCGGCGCGACGCCCGCCGCGAGGAAGGCCGGCAGGAAGCAGAGGCCCAGCGGACCCGTGATCAGTACGCCCGCGCGTCGGGCGCGGGCCGAGGCGTCCCTGGTCCGCTCGGCACGGCAGCGGGCGGCGACCCGGGCCACGGGGCCCGCCGCGGGTGCCCCCGAGGACGCCGCCCGTTCCAGGCAGCGGGCCAGGTCGGCCGCGCCCGGTATCGCCCCCAACCTCCCCCAGGCCTCGCCGGGTTCGCAGCCCATGCGCAGCTCGGCGGCGGCCTGGCGCAGGCGGGCGCCGACCGGGCCGTTCAGGCAGGCACCGACCGCACCGGCCGCCTCGCGCGGCCCGGCCCCGGCCGCGAGGCACGCGGCCAACAGGTCGGCGGCCAGGGGGAGTTCACGCGCCGCCTTGAGCGTGTCGGCGCCGCCACCTCGCGCACGGCGCCGACGCGCCCACACCCAGGCCCCGTAGCTCACCGCCAAGCCGCCCACGGCCCCGATAGGTCCGCCGACGAGCACGTAGCACGCCACCCACGCCCCCAGTGGCGCTGCCGACTGCTTCGCGTGTGCCGTCCATGCCGGGTTCCAGGGCTTCGACGCGGCCGGTGTCAGCGCCTCCAGGGCCAGCAGCGCGGCCACCCGGCGACGCATCCTGCGCTCCTCCCTGCGGCGGGTCACGCCCGCCATCGTCCACAGGGCGAGAGCCACCACCCCCGCCACCGCCCCCAGCCTGTGGACAACATCCGGCGCGAACGCGCTCATCGGCCTTCCCCCGCCCGGACGATCCGCGCCGCCCACCACACGCCCGCCGTCTCCAGGACCGCGGCCACCAGCAGGCACCCGAACCCGGCCGGGCTGTGCAGCAGTACCCGCAGCGGACTCGCGCCCATCGCGGTGCCGAGCACCAGTCCGAGCCCCGGCAACAACGCCAGAAGCAGCACCGTGGTGCGGGATCCGGCCAACTCCGCCCGCAGGGCGTCCTGTTGCTCCCGCTCCGCGCGCAGCGCGCTCTCCAGGCGCTCAAGGCCGGAGGCCAGCCCTGCCCCGCCGTCCACCGCGACCTGCCAGCATGCGGCGATCCCGGCGAGGCCTTCGGCGCCCAGCTCCCCGGCCGCCGACCGCAGCGCCGCCGGCACATCGCCGCCGAACTTCGCCGCGGCCACCACCGGGGCCGCCGCCGCGCCCAGGGCCGCCGTGTCCCGGGCGGCCGCGACCAGCGCCGGTCCGGGCTGGCGGCCCGCCCGCAGCTCTCCCGCCACCGCCGCGCACCAGGCGATCACTTCGTCGGCTCGTCGCTCCCTGGCCCGTTCGCGCCGTTCGGCCCGCAGCCGCCTTCCCAGCAGGGGCAGCGCCACCGCCCCGGCGACGAGCGGCAGCACCGAGCCGCCCAGGACGGCGAGCACCAGGCCCAGCGGCAGGCACAGCCACTCCACGCGCCGGCGCTCCCGCTTGCGCATCCCCTCGAGCCAACGCCCCAGTGGCGAGGCCCTGAACGCGCGGACAGCACCGACCGCGCCGGATCCGCCGCTCCCGGCACGGACCTCCGCCCCCGCCCCCGCTCCTGCTCCTGCCTCTGTTCCCGATCCCGATCCCGATCCCGATCCCGTTCCGGCGCCGGCGAACATCAGCCGGGCCCGTCGCATCCCCTGGTCCTGGCCGGCCCACAGCCAGGCGGCCACGCCCGCGCACATCGCCGCCCACGCGGGCAGCCCCATACGAGGATCTGTCACAACGCACCCCCGATCAGCGCCCTGAGCCGCTCCCAGCCCGAGTCGCGCACGAACCCCGTCGCGCCCCACCGCAGCGCGGGCACCGTCATCACCAGTCCGGCCGCGTCCCGCTCAAGGACGCGCACCTCCGCGATCCGGCGCCGGCCCTCCCGGTCGCGTACGAGATGGAGCACCACGGACAGCGCGGCCGCCAACTGGCTGTGCAGCGTGGCCCGGTCGAGCCCGGCCGCGGTGCCGAGGGCTTCCAGGCGGGCCGGCACATCCGATGCCGAATTGGCGTGAACCGTTCCGCAGCCCCCTTCGTGCCCCGTGTTCAGGGCGCCCAGCAGATCGGTCACCTCGGCTCCTCTGACCTCCCCCACGACCAGCCGGTCGGGGCGCATCCGCAGGGCCTGGCGCACCAGGTCCCGCAGGGTCACCAGGCCCGCGCCCTCCTGATTGGCGGGCCTAGATTCGAGACGTACGACATGAGGGTGGTCGGGCCTCAACTCGGCGGAGTCCTCGGCCAGGACGATCCGCTCCCCGGCGCCGACCAGGCCGAGCAGGGTCGAAAGGAGCGTGGTCTTGCCGGTGCCGGTGCCGCCGCTCACCAGGAACGACACCCGGGCCTTGACGAGCGCGCGCAGCAGCCGCTCCCCCTCGGGCGGGATCATGCCCGCCGCCGCGAGTTCGGCCAGCGAGAACGCCCTGGGGCGCACCACGCGCAGCGACAGACAGGCCGAGCCGACGGCGACCGGTTCCAGGACGGCGTGCATCCGGGTGCCGTCGGGCAGCCGGGCGTCCACCCAGGGCCGGGCGTCGTCGAGCCGGCGGCCGGCCACCGCGGCGAGGCGCTGGGCCAGTCGGCGCACGGCCGCCGCGTCGGCGAAGCGGATGCCGGTCAGTTCGAGCCCGCCGCCCCGGTCGACCCAGACCCGGTCGGGCGCGGAGACCAGGACGTCCGTCACCTCGGGGTCGGCGAGCAGCGGCTCCAGCGGGCCCGTCCCCACCAGTTCGGATCTCAACTCCTCCGCTCCGCCGAGCACTTCCGCGTCCCCGAGCAGCCGGCCCTGGGCGCGCAGTGCCGCCGCGACCCTGGCCGGGGTGGGCTCGGCCCCGCTCTGCGCGAGCCGCTGCCGCACGGCGTCGAGCAGAGGGGGCCCCGCGCCCCACGACGGCGCGCCCCGGGGCCATGTCCCGCCGCCGGCCGGGCCGGGCGCACCGGCGGAGGGCAGGTCGGCGTCCCGCTTCCCGTTCATGACGGCGCTCCCCCGGCGAGGCCGCCTGCCAGCGCCTGGTCCCAGAAGGCGGCGCAGAATCTGGCCAGTGGCCCGCGCGCCGCGCTCCCTGGTGGCGCGCCGCTTTCCTGCGCTTCCAACAGGCCCGGCTCCAGCGGCAGTTCACCGGCCAGGGGCAGCGCCAGCGCCTGGGCCACCCACTGCTCGTCGAGGCCCGACGCGTAGGGGCCGCGTACGACCGCGCGCAGATCGCGCAGCACCATGCCGACCGAGGAGGCGACCCGGTTGGCCGCCGCGACCGCCCGCAGTTCGGCCGGTACCACCAGCAGCCCGAGGTCGAGCTGCGCGAGGGCCTCGACCACCGTGTCGTCGATCCGGCGCGGCAGGTCCACGACGACCACTCCACCTCGCCGCCGGGCCGCGGCGAGGACCGCGCGCATCGCTTCCGCCGGGATGACCACCGAGTCTCCCCGGTCCCAGCTGAGCACCCTCAACCGGTGCAGGCTCGGCAGGGATTCCTCCAGGGCTCCCCCGGCGACCCGTCCTCGCGAAGCGGCGAAATCCGGCCACCGCCGGCCGTCGGCCTGCTCCCCGCCGAGCAGCACGTCGAGTCCGCCGCCGAGCGGGTCGCCGTCGATCAGCATGGTGCGCCGACCGGCGCGCGCGGCGGTCACCGCGAGGGCGCACGCCAGCGTGGACGCGCCCGCGCCGCCGCGCCCGCCGATCACCCCCACGGTCAGGGCGGGGCGCCCCACACCTTCCACGGCGTCGGCGATCCGGTCGACGAGCCAGGGTTCGGCGTCGGGCAGCCGCAGCACATGGTCCGCGCCGAGCTCGACCGCCGCCTGCCAGACGCCCGGGTCGTCCTGGTCCCGGCCCACCAGGAGCACGCCGCGCCTGCGGGCCGCCCCGCGCAGCCGGGGTGCCGCGTCGTCGCCCACCAGGATCAGCGGCGCGCTCTCCCATCCGCCCCTGCGGGCGGGCACCTGATGACACACCTCGGGCTCGGTGCCGGCCGCGGCGCACAGCCGCAGCAGATCGTCGAGCAGATCCTCGTCCTCGGTCACGATCAGCGGGCCGCCGTGCCGCCCCTGAGCGCCGCGCGTACCCGGCGGCCGATCGGAAGCCATGGGTCCATCCATGATTTCCGCCCCCTTCTCCCTACGATTCCTGCGTCCGCGCTCTTCGCGAACTGGAATCACGGTGGAGGGAGACCCGAAATAATGTGGATCTTGGTCGAAATCTGTGGACAGCTATGCGCGTTGTGAATATCCCGTTCACCTATACCGGTGACTTCCGGAGCGCAGCGCAACCACTACACACAGTCACGATTCGTGATCATGGAGAACCCGGACGGAGGCCCACGGAGAGGGGCGTCAGGAGGGGGTCCGGCGATGGTCCAGGCTCGAAAACGCATCTGGACATGCGACGACCCCCGCCGGGGGGGAGAGCGGGGGTCGTCCCCACGGTCTGACTCGGGGGGGGAGGAGCCGGACCGGGTTAGCACGGTCGCGAACGATCCGTGACTTCCATGGTGTACCCGAGAGCCTTCTCAGGCAAACCCACGCGCCCCAGCTTACGCCGAATGGTGGGCGCCTATGCTCGGACTCGTGGAAAACCACTCGCTGCCGCGTACCGCCGCCTTCTTCGACCTGGACAAGACAGTCATTGCCAAGTCGTCGACGCTGACCTTCAGCAAGTCCTTCTATCAAGGAGGGCTGATCAACCGCCGCGCCGTACTGCGCACTGCGTACGCGCAGTTCGTATTCCTCGCCGGCGGCGCCGACCACGACCAGATGGAGGGGATGCGCGAGTATCTGTCCGCCCTCTGCAAGGGGTGGAACGTCCAGCAGGTCAAGGAGATCGTCGCCGAGACCCTCCACGACCTGATCGACCCGATCATCTACGACGAGGCCGCCTCCCTCATCGAGGAGCACCACGCGGCGGGCCGCGACGTGGTCATCGTGTCGACCTCGGGCGCCGAGGTCGTCGAGCCGATCGGCGAACTGCTCGGCGCGGACCGGGTGGTGGCCACCCGCATGGTGGTCGGCGAGGACGGCTGCTTCACGGGAGACGTGGAGTACTACGCCTACGGGCCGACGAAGGCCGAGGCCGTCAAGGACCTGGCCGCGTCCGAGGGGTACGACTTGGCGCGCTGCTACGCCTACAGCGACTCCGCGACCGATGTCCCGATGCTGGAGTCGGTCGGCCACCCCTTCGCCGTCAATCCGGACCGCGCGCTCCGCCGTGAAGCCACCGCGAGGAAATGGCCGATTCTCGTCTTCAACCGGCCGGTCAGCCTCAAGCAACGACTGCCCGGCCTCTCCATGCCGCCCCGGTCCGCGCTCCTGGCCGCGGCGGCGGTCGGCGCGGCCGCGGCCACCGCAGGGATCGTCTGGTACGCCGCCCGCAAGCGCGGCTCGGTCCCGGCCTGAGGGCGCGAGCGACGAGAAGAGGGGCGGGCCGGAGGGAGAGGGCCGGTCCGAACGGCGCGTCCAGGGACGGCTTCTGAAAACAGCCGTCCGTTTCACCCCTGTTTGAACCTAAAAGTAAAGAACTGGGGTGAGGGGTTTCGCTTCTCGCCGTACGGGAGTAGAAAGGACTCAACGGCCCGCGAGACCTGGGACATCCGAGAGGATCACCTTCTACGCAATCACGGCCCCACGGACCGCGCATGGACATCGAGCACCCACGCGACGTCGACCCGTCGATTACGGGCCAGCCGCACCAGGTGAACGGGCAGAGAATCCCGGCCTGATGGGCATCATTCGAGGACGCTTGGTAACACGGTGAACATGCCAGCGGCGGTATCGGTCTCCGATACCGCCGCAACCCTTTTCCCGCCCGGGAAAACGCGGGCGACCGCACGCGAACACCCCCTGGGACGCGCTCGCGAACACCCGCGTGCACGCCCTACGCGGCGCCGCGCTGAAGCGCCTCGCACACGGCCGTCGACTCGCGCACACCCAGCTCGACGGCCTTGCCGCAATGGGTGATCCAGGCCGCCATCCCCTGCGGGGTGCCCGACACATAGCCGTCGAGCGCCGCCGCGTACGCCGCACGCCCCAGTTCGGCGTGGCCCACCTCGGCCGGGCAGATCGCCTTGGGGTCGAGCCCGCTGCCGATCAGCACGATCCGCTCGGCGGTGCGCGCGACAAGGCCGTTGCAGGAGGAGAAGGGCCGCAGTGCCAGCAGTTCGCCGTGCACGATCGCGGCCGTCACCAGAGCGGGAGCCGAACCGCCCGCGATGATCAGCCGGGAGAGCCCTTCGAGGCGGCCCGCGACCTCGTCCGCGTCCGGCAGACGACCTTCGATCAGAGGCTCGTCGACGGATTCGCCGGCCTGCCTCGGCCGCCCCACCGCGTCGCCCGCGTCCGCGGCCGCCACCAGGTGCAGCCTGGCGAGCACGCGCAAGGGCGACTGCCGCCAGATGGACAGGAGTTGGCCGGCCTCCGCGGTCAGCCGCAGCGCGGCACCGACCGTACGGGCGTCGGGCTCGGTACCGAAGTCCGTGCGCCGCCGCACCTCCTCCAGCGCCCAGTCCGCGCCGGACAGGGCGGCACTGCCACGCGCTCCGCGCAGGGCCGCTTCCGAGGTGATCTCGTTGCTGCGGCGCCGCATCACGCGGTGCCCGTACACCCGGTCCACGGCCTTGCGCACACGGTCCACGGCGTCCGGGACGCCCGGCAGTCCACCGAGGGCGACAAGGGGGTCAGCGGCGTTCGTACTCATAGGTAAGGAGGCTACGCGTTGGCAAGCCGCGCCCCACCTTCGAGTGGTCTTCTTCACTCGGCTCGCATACTTCACGTCACGATGCGATTACCGTTGGTGAACATGAAGATCGCTTTCGTGGGGAAGGGCGGCAGCGGCAAGACCACGCTGTCCTCGCTCTTCATCCGCCACCTCACCGCCAACGAGGCCGCCGTCGTCGCGGTCGACGCCGACATCAACCAGCACCTCGGGGCCGCGCTCGGGCTCGACGACGAGGAGGCCGCCGCGCTGCCCGCGATGGGCGCCCACCTGCCCCTCATCAAGGAGTATCTGCGCGGCACCAACCCGCGGATCGCCTCCACCGAGACGATGATCAAGACGACGCCGCCCGGTCACGGCTCCCGGCTGCTGCGGGTGCGCGAGGCCAACCCCGTGTACGAGGCCTGCGCGCGCCGGGTCGGTCTGGACGACGGGGACATCCGGCTGATGGCGACCGGCCCGTTCACCGAGTCCGACCTGGGGGTGGCCTGCTACCACTCGAAGGTCGGCGCGGTCGAACTGTGCCTGAACCACCTGGTGGACGGCGTGGACGAGTACGTCGTCGTCGACATGACGGCGGGCTCCGACTCGTTCGCCTCCGGCATGTTCACGCGCTTCGACATGACGTTCCTGGTGGCCGAGCCGACCCGCAAGGGCGTCTCCGTCTACCGCCAGTACAAGGAGTACGCCCGGGACTACGGGGTCGCGCTCAAGGTCGTCGGCAACAAGGTGCAGGGTCAGGACGACGTGGACTTCCTGCGCGCCGAGGTCGGCGACGACCTCCTGGTCACGGTGGGCCACTCCGACTGGGTGCGGGCCATGGAGAAGGGGCGCCCGGCCCGCTTCGAGCTCCTGGAGGCCGACAACCGGCTCGCCCTGCAGACGCTGCAGGACGCGGCGGACGACTCGTACGTGCACCGGGACTGGGAGCGCTACACGCGGCAGATGGTGCACTTCCACCTGAAGAACGCGGAGAGCTGGGGCAACGCGAAGACCGGGGCCGACCTGGCGGCGCAGGTGGACCCCGGTTTCGTCCTGAGCGAGCGACTGATCGCCGAGGTCAGTGAGCCGCAGCCTGCTTGACGACGGGCTGGGGCATCGCGGGCTTCAGCGGGGCGACGGGCTTCGCGGGGGCCGCCGGCTGGGCGCCCTCCAGCGCCGGCCAACCGCCCTTGGGGGCCTCGCCCACCTTGAGCGAGTGGAACTTGGCGAGCACGGCCGGGTCCTGGGCGTCCAGCCAGTCCGCGAGCTGACGGAACGAGACGCAGTGGACGTCGCGCTTCACGCAGACGGTCCTGATGGTCTCCTCGACGGCCTTCATGTAGGCGCCGCCGTTCCATGACTCGAAGTGGTTGCCGACGATCAGCGGGGCGCGGTTGCCGTCGTAGGAGCGGTCGAAGGCCTGGAGGAGGCCGTCGCGCATCTGGTTGCCCCAGTACTCGTGCTGATCGGCGTCACCGGTCATCGCGTTGGACTGGTTCATGTAGAAGTTGTAGTCCATGGACAGGGTCTGGAACTCCCGGCCCGGGACCGGCACCAGCTGCATCGACAGGTCCCAGACGCCATTGGGGTTCTTCTTCGGCCACACCTGGTCGTTGACGCCGCTGGTGTCGTAGCGCCAGCCCAGTTCGCCCGCGGTCTTGACGAAGTTCTTCTGGCCTTCGAGGCAGGGGGTGCGGCCGCCCACGAGCTCCTTGTCGTAGTCGAACGGGAGCGGCGCCTCCGCCTTGAGGCCCGAGTTCGTCTTCCAGTTCTTCACGAAGGACTTGGCCTGGGCGATCTCGCTCTTCCACTCGGCCACCGACCAGGTGCCGACGCCGCCGTCGGGCCCGCAGTAGTGCCCGTTGAAGTGGGTTCCGATCTCGTTGCCCTCCTTCCACGCCGCGCGGACCTGGGTGACGGTGTCCTTGATTCCCTTGAGGTCGTTGAAGCCGATGTCCGAGTGGCCCGGGGAGTGCTTGGGCGCGGTGTAGAGGTTCGCCTTCGCCTCCGGCAGCATGTACACGCCGCTCAGGAAGTACGTCATGGTCGCGTTGGACTCCTTGGCGACCTCACGGAAGTGCGAGAAGAGCTTCTGGCTGTCCTCGCCCGCGCCGTCCCAGGAGAACACCACGAACTGCGGCGGCCGCTGTCCCGGTTGCAGCTTCGTGGCCTTGAGCAGGTGCGGCTGGACCCCGGTGTACGCGGTCGAGCCGTCCCCGATGACATGCGGGGCGTTGTTGGGGGCGGCGGCGCCCTGGCGGCCGGCGGGTGCCGGTTTGGCCGGGCCCGCGCCGGAGGAGCAGCCCGCGGCTCCGACGGCCAGCGCGGCGGCGATGACGCCGACTGCGATCCTCTTGGCGTGCGTGGCGGCGATCATCCGCCCACCTCTTCCTTGCGGTTCTGTGCGTTGAGTGCCGTCACGGCGCCGCAAAAGTCGCACGCAGAGTGGGGCACACCGGAACG
Source organism: Streptomyces sp. NBC_00442 (assembly GCF_036014195.1). Taxonomy (NCBI): domain Bacteria; kingdom Bacillati; phylum Actinomycetota; class Actinomycetes; order Kitasatosporales; family Streptomycetaceae; genus Streptomyces; species Streptomyces sp. NBC_00442. The sequence goes on along the minus strand of NZ_CP107918.1, from coordinate 4,205,761 downwards.
ACAAGCCGAACGAAAAGCTGCCTATTCACCCCAGCGAGTGAACCATTGCCCTATTTGCCCTAAATGGGAAGTAAGCGGCTTTACTTTGCATTACGATTCGTTTACCGAGAGTTGAGAATCCCGCCGCTGCACTGCCGTGACCCACGGCCGCGACCCCACGTTCCGCGACCGCGCTGCCCCGGAGGAGACGGGAACCATGCCTGCTTGCGTACCCCCTCGCGCCACCAACCCGGCCCAGCCGCCCGGCGGCCGCCGGCCGCACGAGCCGCCCGCCCCCGGCGGACCCCGCCGCCGCTTGCGGATCCGCGGCGCCGACCTGTCGGCGTCCATCACCGTGTTCCTGCTCGCCGTCCCGATGTCGCTCGGCCTCGCCGTCGCCATCGACGCACCGCTGGAGGCCAGCCTCATCGCCGCCGGCATCGGCGGCATCGTCGCCGGACTGCTCGGCGGCTCGCCCCTCCTGGTCAGCGGTCCCTCCGCCGGACTGACCGTGGTCTCGGCCGAGTTGATCCAGACGTACGGCTGGCGCACCAGCTGCGCCATCACCGTGTGCGCGGGCCTGCTCCAGATCGCGCTGGGTTGCCTGAAGACCGCACGGTCCGCCCTCGCGGTCAGCCCCGCCATCGTGCACGGCACCCTCGCCGGCATCGGGGCCGCCATCGCGCTGGCCCAGCTCCACATCGTCCTCGGCGGCTCCCCGCAGAGCTCCGCGGTGGCCAACGCCCTTGCGCTGCCCGGCCAGTTCGCCCAGGTCGGCCCCGCGGAACCGCTCATCGGCGCGCTGACCCTCGCCGTCCTCCTGCTGTGGCCCCGCATCCCGGGACGTACGGGCAAGGCCCTGCGCCGCATCCCCGCCGCGCTCGCCTGTGTCGTGGTCGCCACCGGCGTCGCCGCGTTCGCCGCCCCGGGGATCGCCCGCGTCGACCTGCCCTCCTGGGACGCCCACGTCCTGCCCGAGATGCCGCACGGCCCGGCGCTCGGGCTCGTCACCGCGGTGCTGACCGTGACCCTGGTCGCCAGCCTGGAGTCGCTGCTCTCCGCGGTCGCCGTCGACCGCCTCGGAGCCGAGCGGCCGGGCAGCACCGTGCCGCGCGCCGACCTCGACCGCGAACTGCGCGGCCAGGGCATCGCCAACGCCGTGTCCGGGCTCGTCGGCGGCATGCCCGTCTCCGGCGGCGCGGTGCGCGGCAGCGCCAACGTCCGCGCGGGCGCGACCGGCCGCGCCTCGACGGTGCTGCACGGCGTGTGGGTGCTGCTCGCGGCCGGGCTGCTGGTCTCCGTGCTGGAGTGGATCCCGCTGGCCGCGCTCGCCGCCCTGGTCATGATGGTCGGCATCCAGATGGTCAACTTCGCGCACATCCGCAACGTCCACAAACACCGCGAGTTCCTGGTTTATGTGGCATCCGTCGGCGGAGTGCTCGTCCTGGGCGTCCTGCAAGGAGTCGTCCTGGGAATCGCCGTCGCCGTCGCGGTGGCGCTGCACCGCCTTTCGCGTACCCGTATCACCGCACAGCAGGAGGCGGACGGCACCTATCTGGTGCGCGCCCGCGGCCAGTTGACGTTTCTCGCCGTGCCCCGGCTGACCCGGACGCTCGGCCATGTTCCCCAAGGAGCGGACACCATCGTGGAGTTGGACGGATCGTTCATGGATCACGCCGCCTTCGAGGCGTTGCAGGGCTGGCAGAACGCGCACCAGGCGCGGGGCGGCAGCGCGCGGGTCACCACGCGCGCCGGGGGCAGGATCGCCGAGCCCGCCGCCACGGCGCACGCCTGCTGCCGCCCGTGGACCCCGTGGCGCAACCACCACTGCCACGACCAGCCGCAGCAACGCACCCACGGCCATCAACTGGCCAGCGGGCTCAGCTCGTTCCAGCGCAATACGGCCCCCCTGGTGCGTGAGGAGCTGGCCCGGCTCGCCCGCGAGGGGCAGCGCCCGCAGCAGCTCTTCATCACCTGCGCCGATTCCCGCGTCGTCACCAGCATGATCACCTCAAGCGGCCCGGGTGACCTGTTCACGGTGCGCAACATCGGCAACCTGGTGCCGCCGCCGGGCGAGGAGGGCGGCGACGAGTCGGTGGCGGCGGCCATCGAGTACGCCGTCGACATCCTCCAGGTCCAGTCGATCACCGTGTGCGGCCACTCCGGCTGCGGTGCGATGACGGCGCTGCTCAACGGCAGACAAGGAGCGCCGATGACGCCGTTGCGCCGCTGGCTGCGGCACGGCGGCCCGAGTCTTGAGCGGATGGCGAGCCGCAGCCACGCGTGGGCCCGGATCGCCGGCCGGCTGCCGGCCGACGCCGTGGAGCAGCTCTGCCTGACCAATGTGGTCCAGCAGTTGGAGCACCTGCGCCGGCACGAGTCGGTGGCGCGCGCGCTCGCCGCGGGCACGCTCGCGCTGCACGGCATGTACTTCCACGTCGGCGAGGCCCAGGCCTATCTGCTCTCGGCCGACGACCACGAGGAGGTCTTCGAGGGTGTCGGCGTCAACCTCCTGGAGGACACGCCCGCCTGAACCCTGCCTCGCCCGTCCCGCTGCCGTACGGCCTCTCCCACCAAGGGGGAGGCCGTTCGTGTGCCACGCCGATGACCAGGAAATCTCTACAGGTCTAAACCAATTCCTTGGAGGCCCTTGTCACCCGGCCCCTTGGCCTGATGAGCTATGGCCCGGGACACATACGCATTGAGGACGCCCTGGGAAAGGGAGATGTCGTGAGCAACGAGAGCTTGGCCAATCTGCTGAAAGAGGAACGGCGATTCGCGCCGCCCTCCGGGCTGGCCGCGGATGCCAACGTGACGGCGGAGGCGTACGAGCGGGCCGATGCGGACAGGCTGGGCTTCTGGGCCGAGCAGGCCCGGCGCCTGACCTGGGCCACCGAGCCGACCGAGACCCTGGACTGGTCGAACCCGCCGTTCGCGAAGTGGTTCGCCGACGGCAAGCTGAACGTCGCGTACAACTGCGTCGACCGCCACGTCGAGGCCGGCAACGGCGACCGGGTCGCGATCCACTTCGAGGGCGAGCCGGGCGACAGCCGCGCGATCACCTACGCCGAGCTCAAGGACGAGGTGTCAAGGGCCGCCAACGCCCTGACCGAGCTCGGTGTCCAGGCCGGTGACAGGGTCGCGGTGTACATGCCGATGATCCCCGAGGCGGCCGTCGCGATGCTGGCCTGCGCCCGCATCGGCGCCGCCCACTCCGTCGTCTTCGGCGGCTTCTCCGCCGACGCCGTCGCCTCCCGCATCCAGGACGCCGACGCCAAGCTCGTCATCACCTCCGACGGCGGCTACCGCCGGGGCAAGCCGTCCGCCCTGAAGCCCGCCATCGACGACGCCGTCGCCCGCTGCCCCCAGGTCGAGCATGTCCTGGTCGTGCGGCGCACCGGCCAGGACGTCGCCTGGGACGACAGCCGCGATGTGTGGTGGGACGACATTGTCGCCCGCCAGTCCGTGGAGCACACGCCCACCGCGTTCGACGCCGAACACCCGCTGTTCATCCTGTACACATCGGGTACGACGGGGAAGCCCAAGGGCATCCTGCACACCTCGGGCGGCTACCTCACCCAGGCCGCGTACACCCACCACGCCGTCTTCGACCTGAAGCCCGAGAGCGACGTGTACTGGTGCACCGCCGACATCGGCTGGGTCACCGGACACTCGTACATCGTCTACGGACCGCTCGCCAACGGCGCGACCCAGGTCATGTACGAGGGCACCCCGGACAGCCCGCACCAGGGCCGGTTCTGGGAGATCGTGCAGAAGTACGGCGTCACCATCCTCTACACCGCGCCGACCGCGATCCGCACATTCATGAAGTGGGGCGACGACATCCCCGCCAAGTTCGATCTGTCGAGCCTGCGGGTCCTGGGATCGGTGGGCGAGCCCATCAACCCCGAGGCGTGGATGTGGTACCGCAAGCACATCGGCGCCGACAAGTGCCCCATCGTGGACACCTGGTGGCAGACCGAGACCGGCGCGATGATGATCTCGCCGCTGCCCGGTGTCACCGAGACCAAGCCCGGCTCGGCCCAGCGCGCGCTGCCCGGCATCGCCGCGACCGTCGTCGACGACGAAGCCCACGAGGTCCCCGACGGCGGGGGCGGCTACCTCGTCCTGACCGAGCCGTGGCCCTCCATGCTCCGCACGATCTGGGGCGACGACCAGCGGTTCATCGACACCTACTGGTCCCGCTTCGAAGGCAAGTACTTCGCCGGTGACGGCGCCAAGAAGGACGACGACGGCGACATCTGGCTGCTCGGCCGCGTCGACGACGTCATGCTCGTGTCGGGCCACAACATCTCCACCACCGAGGTCGAGTCGGCGCTCGTCTCGCACCCCTCGGTCGCCGAGGCCGCCGTCGTCGGCGCCGCCGACGAGACGACCGGGCAGGCCATCGTCGCCTTCGTCATCCTGCGCGGCACCGCCAACGCAGACGACGAAGGCCTCGTCGAGGCACTCCGCGCCCACGTCGGCACGGCCCTCGGCCCGATCGCGAAGCCCAAGCGCGTCCTGCCGGTCGCCGAGCTCCCCAAGACCCGCTCCGGCAAGATCATGCGCCGCCTGCTCCGGGACGTCGCCGAGAACCGCGAGCTGGGCGATGTCACCACCCTGACCGACTCCTCCGTCATGGACCTCATCCAGACCAAGCTGCCCAGCGCCTCCAGCGAGGACTGAGCCAGGCAGCGGAGCCGGGCAGCAGTCGCCCGAAGGGCCCGGCCGCACGCGCGGCCGGGCCCTTTCGCGCGCCGTATGACCGATGTGCACCTAAAGTGATGATCACCGGATCCACCCCGGCGCATGGCACCGCACCGTAAAGTTAGGTAAAGTAAGGAAAGCGTCAACGACGCGACAAGAACGTCAGGTGCGCCGGGAAGTCTGGTCGGCAACGTGCTCAGTCATGCCCGCCGAACCGACCGGAGGTCGCCCTCGTGGCCACGCCCACCCCCAGCAAGCAGAAGTTCCTCGGCCGGCTCTCGCTCCCCGAGCGCACGTACATCGCCGAGGCCCTGCGCGCCGAGACCGTCGGCGGTGTGCTGCTGCTCGTGGCCGCGATCGCCGCGCTGATCTGGGCGAACACCCTGGGGTCGAGTTACGAGACGGTCCGCGGCTTCCACATCGGCATCAGCGCCCTCGGGCTCGACCTCTCCATCCAGCACTGGGCCGCCGACGGCCTGCTCGCGATCTTCTTCTTCGTCGCCGGTATCGAACTCAAGCGTGAACTCGTCGCCGGTGAGCTGCGCGACCCGAAGGCCGCCGCGCTGCCCGTGATCGCGGCCCTGTGCGGCATGGCCGTCCCCGCGCTCGTCTACGCGCTGGTGAACGTGCTCGGCAACGGCTCGCTCGACGGCTGGGCGGTGCCGACCGCTACAGACATCGCGTTCGCCCTCGCGGTGCTCGCCGTCATCGGCACCTCGCTGCCCTCGGCGCTGCGCGCCTTCCTGCTCACGCTCGCCGTCGTCGACGACCTCTTCGCGATCCTGATCATCGCCGTCTTCTTCACCAGCAGCATCAACTTCGCGGCCCTCGGCGGCGCCGTCGTCGGGCTCGTCCTCTTCTGGTGGCTGCTCAGGAAGGGTGTGCGGGGCTGGTACGTCTACATCCCGCTCGCGCTCGTCATCTGGGGGCTGATGTACAACAGCGGCGTCCACTCCACCATCGCCGGCGTCGCGATGGGCCTGATGCTGCGCTGTCACCGCACCGAGGGCGAGGAGCACTCCCCCGGCGAGCACATCGAGCACCTGGTGCGGCCCGTGTCGGCCGGGCTCGCGGTGCCGCTCTTCGCACTGTTCTCGGCCGGTGTCGGCATCAGTGGAGCCACCCTGGCCGATGTCTTCACCCGGCCCGAGACACTCGGCGTCGTCCTCGGCCTGATCGTCGGCAAGGCCGTCGGCATCTTCGGCGGGACCTGGCTCGCCGCCCGCTTCACCAAGGCGCAACTCAACGACGACCTGGCCTGGCCCGACGTCTTCGCCGTCGCCTCGCTCGCCGGCATCGGCTTCACGGTCTCGCTGCTCATCGGCGAACTCGCCTTCGACGGCCAGGACCGGCTGGCCGACGAGATCAAGGCCGCCGTCCTCGTGGGCTCGCTGACCGCCGCCGTACTCTCCTCGATCCTGCTCAAGCTGCGGGTGCGCAAGTACCGGCAACTCGTCGACGACGAGGAGCGCGACGACGACCAGGACGGCATCCCCGACGTGTACGAAGCGGACAAGCCGGAGTACCACCTGCGGATGGCCGCGATCTACGAGAACAAGGCGGCCGAGCACCGCAGACTGGCGCAACTGGCGGGGGCGGAGCGCGATGACGCCGACCGTCCGGCATGATCTGACCACGGACCTGTTGGACCCGTTGGACCCGTCGGTAACCGAGAAGAGATGAGGGAGTCAGCGATGAGCGACCCCAGCCACAACGCCGGCAGCGCCGAGCGCAGCCTCGGCCAGCTGGTCGCCTCCGCGACCGCCGAGATGTCCGCCCTGGTGCACGACGAGATCGCGCTGGCCAAGGTGGAGCTGCGGCAGGACGTCAAGCGCGGGGCGATCGGTGGCATCGCCATCAGTACCGCCGGTGTGCTCGCGCTGTTCTCGCTGCCGGTGCTGAGCTTCGCGGCGGCGTACGGCATCCACAACCTGGGGCTCGGGCTCGCCTGGTCGTTCCTCATCGTGGGTGGCGCGTTCCTGCTGCTCGCGGCGCTGCTCGGGGTGCTCGCCGTCACCAAGTTCAAGAAGGTCAAGCCGCCGGAGAAGTCCATCGCGTCGGCCAAGGCGACGGCGGCCGTGATGCAGGGCGTCAAGCCGCACCCGCGCCCGGCCACCGTCGAGGTGACGGTCACGGACACCGGCGCCACTGTGGCACGCTCGTCTGCATGACCGCACCCGAGCCCGGCACCGGAAGCCCCGGCGGCACCGGCAGCCCTGTCCGCATCGATGGTCCCTGGACCCATAGGGACGTGGCTGCCAATGGGGCGCGCTTCCACATCGCCGAACTCGGCGACGGACCACTGGTGTTGCTGCTCCACGGCTTTCCGCAGTTCTGGTGGACCTGGCGCCATCAACTGACCGCGCTGGCCGACGCCGGCTACCGCGCGGTCGCGATGGACCTGCGCGGCGTGGGCGGCAGCGACCGCACCCCGCGCGGTTACGACCCGGCCAACCTGGCCCTCGACATCACGGGCGTCGTACGGTCCCTGGGCGAGCCCGACGCGGCCCTGGTCGGGCACGACTTGGGCGGCTATCTGGCGTGGACGGCGGCGGTGATGCGCCCCAAGGTGGTGCGCAGGCTGGTGGTGTCGTCGATGCCGCACCCGCGCCGCTGGCGCTCGGCGATGCTCGCCGACTACAAGCAGACCTCGGCCGGCTCCTACGTCTGGGGCTTCCAGCGCCCCTGGCTGCCGGAGCGTCAACTGGTGGCGGACGACGGTGCGTTGGTCGGCCGACTGGTACGGGACTGGTCGGGGCCGCGCCAACCGGAGGACGACGCGGTGGAGACCTACCGGCGCGCCATGTGCATCCCGTCCACGGCGCACTGCTCGATCGAGCCGTACCGGTGGATGGTGCGCTCGATGGCGCGGCCCGACGGCATCCAGTTCAACCGGCGGATGAAGCGGCCGGTCCGGGTGCCGACGCTGCATCTGCACGGCTCGCTCGACCCGGTGATGCGCACCCGCAGCGCCGCGGGCTCGGGCGAATACGTCGAAGCCCCGTACCGCTGGCGGCTGTTCGACGGTCTGGGGCACTTCCCGCACGAGGAGGACCCGGCGGCGTTCTCCACCGAGCTCGTCAACTGGCTCAAGGACCCGGAACCGGACCGCTGAGTTCCGCCGGCCACTGGAACGCTTGTCCTACGAACAGCCAATTGCCTGGCGCATAAGCCAATTGGGCCCCTCCGAGGCGGTTACCGACCTTGGGCCCCGGGCACACGTCGGGGTATGGGCTGGACGCACGACTACGGTGACGCAGCACGCAACCGCCGAACGGCCGCAGGGCCGGTCTCGTACGAGAGGGGCGGCCCGCAGGGGCGGGGGCTGAAACTCCCCTCCCCCGACTCCCGGGAGGTGGGCATTCCGCGCATCCTGCGCCGCCGGGCCCGCTGGGTCTCGGCCCGGCTGCGACATGCGCGGACCTAGGCCGAAGCGGACCCAGGGCGAAGCGCACCCGGGCCCACGCAGGCCCGAGGCGGAACGGGCCACGGCCGAAGCGGACCCGGGCCGCACGTGACGGCCCGGCCGGTCCCATGGCGGCCTAGTCGGTCCTGAGGTACCCGAGTCCGGGGTGGGCGCTGCGGTAGCCGTCCAGGAGCCTTCGGGCCACGTGGACGGAGTCGACCAGCGGATGCAGGGCGAACGCCTTGACCGCCGCCCGCGCCGACCCGCTCCGTGCCGCCTCCAGAACGCACCGCTCGACCGCCTTCACCGAGCCGACCAGGCCCGCCTCATGGCCCGTCAGCTGGGAGACGGGCAGCGGGTGCGGGCCCTCCGCGTCGACGAGGCACGGAATCTCGATGACGGCCCGCTCGTCGAGCACGCGCAGCGCGTCGCCGTTGCGCACGTTCAGGACGAGCGTGGCCGCCTCGTCGCGCGCGATGGCCCGCATCAGGGCCAGCGCCACCTTCTCGTACCCGCCGGACTCCATGTCGTCGGCATGCCGGTCGCCGGCCCCCGACACGTCACGGTTCGCGGACATGTACGTGGCCTCGCGCTCGGCCCGCGTACGGTCCCAGGCCGCCCACACCGAGGCGTCGGGCACCGTCTCGGCGGTGGCGTAGAAACGTGCCTGCTGGTCCTTGAGGAAGGCGCCGCGGGTCAGCTCGGCCTGCCGGTAGGCGGCCACCGCCTCACGGTTGAAGTAGTAGTAGTGCAAGTACTCGTTGGGCACCGAACCGAGCGAGCGCAGCCAGTCGGCTCCGAACAGCTTGCCCTCCTCGAAGGAGGTCAGCAGCTCGTCGCCCCGCTCGAACAGGCGCGGCAGGACGTTCTTCTCGCCCTCGTACAGGCCGTGCAGCCAGCCCAGGTGATTGAGGCCGGCGTAGTCGAGGCGGACCCGGTCGGGGTCGGCGCCCACCGCGACGGCGACCCGGCGCGCCAGGCCCACCGGCGAGTCGCAGATGCCGATGACACGGTCGCCGAGGTGCTCGGCCATCGCCTCGGTCACCAGGCCGGCCGGATTGGTGAAGTTGATGACCCAGGCGTCGGGGGCGAGCGCCTTGACCCGCCGGGCGATCTCGACGGCGACCGGCACGGTGCGCAGCCCGTAGGCGATGCCGCCCGCCCCGACCGTCTCCTGGCCGAGAACGCCCTCCGCGAGCGCGATGCGCTCGTCGGCGGCCCGGCCTTCGAGACCGCCGACGCGGATCGCGGAGAACACGAAGTCCGCGCCGCGCAACGCCTCGTCGAGGTCGGTGGTGGTGCGGACGGCCGGGGCGTCCTCGATCCCGTACGCCCGGTCGGCGAGGACGCGGCCGATGGCGTGCAGCCGGGCCGCGTCCAGGTCGTGGAGGACCACCTCGGTGACACGGCCGGGCGCGTGGTCGCGCAGCAGTGCGCCGTACACGAGCGGGACCCGGAAGCCGCCGCCGCCGAGGATCGTCAGTCGCATCGCAGCCTTTTCGTCAGGGGGTCACGGCCCGTCGGAGCCATGGCCTGTCGGAGGCCATGGCCTGTCGGGGGTCGTCACCCGTCGGGGGTCGTCACCCGTCGGGGAGCATGGCCCGTCGGGGGGTCACAGGGCGCACTGTTCGCTGTCCACCTGCTGGTTGGCCGTGCGGCCCTGCTGGGCGTCGGCCTTGACCTCGTCGGCGGTCAGCGCGTACCCAGTGTCCGGGTCGTCGAGCGACTTGGCGAAGACCACGCCGTAGACCTTGCCGTCGGGGGTCAGCAGCGGGCCGCCGGAGTTGCCCGGCCGGACCGTGGTGAACAGCGAGTACACGTCGCGGCGCACCGTGCCGCGGCGGTAGATGTCCGGCCCCTTGGCGCTGATGCGGCCGCGGATCCGGGCGGAGCGGACGTCGTAGGGGTGGTCCTCGGGGAAGCCGGCCACGATCGCGCCGTTGCCGGTGTGGGCATCGGTGGAGGTGAACTGGAGCGCGGGCGCCTTCAGATCCGGCACGTCGAGGACCGCGATGTCGCGGCGCCAGTCGTAGAGCACGACCTTCGCGTCGTACGTACGCCCCTGGCCGCCCACCTGGATGGTCGGCTCGTCCACGCCGCCCACCACGTGCGCGTTGGTCATGACGCGGCGGTCGGCGAAGACGAAGCCGGTGCCTTCCAGACGCTTGCCGCAACTCGGCGCCATGCCGACGACCTTGACGATCGACTTCTTGGCGGCGGCCGCGACCGGGCTGCCCGCGAGCTTCGGATCGGGCGCCTGGACCTCGGTGATCGACTCGTTCGAGAACGGCGTGAAGACCTGCGGGAAGCCGTTCTGCGCGAGGACCGAGGAGAAGTCGCTGAACCAGGTCGACGCCTGTTGGGGCATCACGTCCGACACGCCGAGCAGGATCTTGGAGTTGCGGACCTGCTTGCCCAGCGTCGGCAGGGCGGCCCCGGCGAGCAGCAGGCCGATCAGCCATGCCACGAGCAGCATGGCCACGACGTTGACGAGGGCGCCGCCGGTCGCGTCCAGGGCGCGCGCGGGCGACCAGGTGATGTACCGGCGCAGCTTGTTGCCGAGGTGGGTGGTGAAGGCCTGGCCCACAGAGGCGCAGACGATCACGATGACGACCGCGACGATGGCAGCCGTCGTCGAGACCTGGGACTCGTCGGTCAGCTGGTTCCAGATGAGCGGGAGCAGGTACACGGCGATGAGACCACCGCCGAGGAACCCGATCACCGACAGGATGCCGACGACGAAGCCCTGGCGGTAGCCGACGATCGCGAACCATACGGCGGCGACCAGCAACAGGATGTCCAGCACGTTCACGGGCCCCAGCCTGTCACGCGTGCCAGTCGAGCGGCACCCGCTTGGCCCGGTCCCACGGGCGCTCCCAGCCCGCGAAGTGCACGATCCGGTCGATCACACCCGCGGTGAACCCCCACACCAGCGCCGATTCGACCAGGAATGCCGGGCCTGCGTGTCCCTTCGGGTGGACGGCGGTGGCGCGGTTGGCCGGGTCCGTGAGATCCGCCACGGGCACCGTGAAGACCCGGGCCGTCTCGCCGCTGTCGACGGCCCGCACCGGCGTGGGCTCGCGCCACCAGCCGAGCACCGGCGTCACGACGAAGCCGCTCACCGGGATGTAGAGCCGGGGCAGCACGCCGAAGAGCTGGACGCCGGCGGGGTCGAGCCCGGTCTCCTCCTCGGCCTCGCGCAGCGCGGCCCGCAGCGGGCCGGTGGTGGCCGGGTCGCCGTCCTCGGGGTCGAGGGAGCCGCCGGGGAAGGACGGCTGGCCGCCGTGCGACCGCAGCTGGCTCGCCCGCTCCATGAGGAGCAGCTCGGGGCCGCGCGGCCCGTCACCGAAGAGCACGAGCACGGCGGACTGCCGTCCGTCGCCGCTCTCCGGCGGCAGGAACCGGCTCATCTGCTCGGGCCGCACGCCTTCGGCCGCCCGCGCGACGGGCCGCAGCCAGCCGGGCAGGCCGTCGCTGGTCACGGTGAGGGCGGGTGGGCCGCCGGTGCGGCCCGGCCCGCCGATGCCGCTCAGATCACCGTCGTACGTCTTGCTCGTGTGCGTCATCTGCACCCCCGTCGTTCATCGTCCACAACGCCTGTCACGGTCGCATTCGTTCCGGCCGGCCCCGGCGTCCGTCTTACGGGTGACGTCAGGCGCCTGCGAGCGGCGGCGCCGGGAGGCCCGGGTAGTCCGGCGGCGGGCTGAGCCGCTGGCCGGGGAAGCCGCCCTTCTCGTACTTCAGGAGCTTGGCCGCCTTCTCCGGATCCGTCTCGCCCTCCCCGTAGGACGGGCAGAGCGGCGCGATCGGACAGGCACCGCAGGCGGGCTTGCGGGAGTGGCAGATGCGGCGGCCGTGGAAGACGACGCGGTGCGAGAGCATCGTCCAGTCGCTCTTGGGGAAGATCGCGCAGATCTCCGCCTCGACCTTCACCGGGTCTTCCTGCTCGGTCCACTTGAAGCGGCGAACGAGCCTGCCGAAGTGGGTGTCCACGGTGATGCCCGGCACCCCGAAAGCATTGCCGAGGACGACATTCGCGGTCTTGCGTCCGACGCCGGGCAGCTTGACCAGGTCCTCCAGGCGCCCCGGCACCTCACCGCCGAACTCGTCCCTGAGGGCGACGGCGATCCCCATGATCGACTTGGCCTTGGCCCGGAAGAACCCGGTCGGCCTGATGAGCGCCTCGACCTCCTCGGGGTTGGCCGCGGCGAGGTCCTCGGGGGTCGGGTACGCGGCGAACAGCCCCGGTGTCGTCTGGTTGACCCGGAGGTCGGTGGTCTGCGCGGACAGGACGGTGGCCAGGAGCAGTTCGTACGGGTTGCGGAAGTCCAGCTCAGGGTGGGCGTACGGATAGACCTCGGCGAGCTCGCGATTGATCCGGCGGGCCCGGCGCACCATCGCGGTACGGGACTCGCCCCCACCCCCAACACCCCGCCCGGCCCCCGACTTGGCAGGGGAGGCGGGGACCTGCTTGGGGGCGGCCGCGGTCTTGGAGGCGGCTGAGGACGTGGAGGCGGGCGCCGCCTTTGAGGCGGCCGCACGCTTGGGGACGGCCGGGGTCCTGGAGGCAGCCGGGGTCTTGGAGCCGGCCGCGCGCTTGGAGGCGCCCGCGGCCTTCTTAGCTGGCTCTTTCTTGGGGGCGGCCGAGCGCTTGGGGGCGGCCGAGCGCTTGGGGGCGGCCGAGCGCTCGGCGGCGGCCGAGCCCTTGGGCCCACCCGAGCCCTTGGCGGCGGCCCGGCGCTCGGGCGTGCCCGGGGCGGCGGCCCCGGTGCCGGCCCGCGCCGCGGTGTTGGCCTCGGGGGCTGCTTCGCCCTCGGACGTGCTCTGAGACTTGCGCACAGTGTTGTCCTTGCTTCCTTCACCGACTGTGGATGAGTCGTTGCGGGCGCGCCCTCGCGCAGGTGCCGCGGGCGTCGCCCCGGCCGCCACCGTGGACGTCGCCCCGGGCGTCACCGTCGACCTGGCTGCGGACCTCGCCGCAGGCGTCACGGAGCTCGCCGTGGAGCTCGCCCCGCCGGCTCCGGCAACGCGTCCGGCCGCCCCGCCGCGGGGCCGCTCGCGGAGCCACTCGTGGGCCCCCGCACTGCCCTCTTCGCGGCACCTTTCGCCGTGGACGCGGACTGTTCGCCCACAGCTGAATCGTTCTCCGCGGACACTCCTTCAGCCCCCCTGGCCTGCGCTCCCACCGGCGAATTGGACACCCGGCCAGCCTAGAGCCCGGCACCGACATCCGCCCCGAGCACGGCGAATCAGCGCCCCAATCGGCCCCCTGACTCACGGTCCGGCACTCCGGTACGTCATCCTGTGATTGATCGCACTGTTTATACCGTCCGGCAAAATGGGGAGCTGGATCCCCTGAAACCGGTCACAAGGAGAGATTCGTGGACGACGTTCTGCGGCGCGCCCCGCTCTTCGCGGCGCTCGATGACGAGCAGGCCGCGGAGCTGCGCGCCTCGATGAGTGAGGTGACGCTCGCCCGCGGCGACGCGCTCTTCCACGAGGGCGACCCGGGTGACCGCCTTTACGTGGTCACCGAGGGCAAGGTGAAGCTGCACCGCACCTCGCCCGACGGCCGGGAGAACATGCTGGCGGTCCTCGGCCCCGGCGAGCTCATCGGCGAGCTGTCGCTGTTCGACCCGGGCCCGCGCACCGCCACCGCGAGCGCGCTGACCGAGGTCAAGCTGCTCGGCCTGGGCCACGGCGACCTTCAGCCCTGGCTGAACGCCCGCCCGGAGGTGGCCACGGCCCTGCTGCGCGCCGTCGCCCGCCGCCTGCGCAAGACCAACGACCAGATGTCCGACCTGGTCTTCTCCGACGTGCCGGGCCGCGTGGCCCGCGCGCTCCTCGACCTGTCGCGCCGCTTCGGCGTGCAGTCCGAAGAGGGCATCCACGTCGTGCACGACCTCACGCAGGAAGAGCTGGCCCAGTTGGTCGGCGCGTCCCGCGAGACGGTCAACAAGGCGCTCGCCGACTTCGCCCAGCGCGGCTGGCTGCGCCTGGAAGCGCGCGCGGTCATCCTGCTGGACGTGGAGCGCCTGGCGAAGCGGTCGCGCTGACCCCGGCCCTTCCGCGCCGTACGTGAATGGGCCCGCCTCCCAGGAGGCGGGCCCATTGGCGTGGGCGGACGACAGTCCTCACCCTGATGTCACAGGCGTGCCCACCTGACGGACGGACCCGAAGTCCCGCTCCCCACAAGCAAGTTCAAGCGCAAGCAGTCCTGAAGCGGATCTCGCGGGGCTGTGCGCCGCAGGGCTCCCGGTGCGCGCACAGCCCGTCAGATCAGCCCGTGCTCGCGCAGATACTCCAGCTGCGCGCGCACCGAGAGCTCGGCGGCCGGCCACAGGGAGCGGTCGACGTCCGCGTAGACCAGGGCCACCACCTCGGCCGTCGTGAGGTGACCGTTCTCCACCGCCGTCTCCACCTGGGCCAGCCGGTGGGCGCGGTGGGCCAGGTAGAACTCGACGGCGCCCTGGGCGTCGTCGAGCACCGGACCGTGCCCCGGCAACACCGTGTGCACGCCGTCGTCGACGGTCAGCGAGCGCAGCCTGCGAAGGGAGTCCAGATAGTCGCCGAGGCGCCCGTCGGGGTGGGCGACGACGGTCGTGCCGCGTCCCAGGACCGTGTCACCCGTCAGGACGGCCCGGTCGGCGGGCAGATGGAAGCAGAGCGAGTCCGCCGTGTGGCCCGGGGTGGGCACGACCCGCAGCTCCAGGCCGCCGGTGGTGATGACATCGCCGGCCGCGAGGCCCTCGTCCCCCAGGCGCAGGGCCGGGTCCAGGGCGCGCACAGGGGTACGGGTCAGCTCCGCGAAGCGCGCCGCGCCCTCGGCGTGGTCGGGGTGGCCGTGGGTGAGCAGGGTGAGCGCCACGCGCTTGCCGGCCTTCTCGGCCATCGCGACGACATGGCCGAGGTGGCCGTCGTCGAGGGGCCCGGGGTCGATGACGACGGCCAGATCGGAGTCCGGCTCGGCGACGATCCAGGTGTTGGTGCCGTCCAGGGTCATCGCGGAGGCGTTGGGCGCGAGGACGTTGATCGCCCGGTCGGTGGCGGGGCCCGAGAGGACTCCGCCGCGCGGCTGCCCGGGAAGGGCGGCGGCGTCACTCATACGGCACCTCCGTGGAGCGGCGGGATCAGCGGGTCTGCGGCCACTTGGGCAAGCCTCGCCGAGGCGGGCAGGGAACGGCGAGCACGTCTCACGCCGTCGCCCAGCATGTGGACGTTCCGGACGAAGCCGCGCCCCGGTCCGGTCGGCGCACAGGTCCGGCCGTTGCGGGCGGCGCCCGTCGGCGGACCGGTCGGCGCACAGGTGCGGGACGGCGCACACCTGCGGGGCATCAGGGCCTTCCTCCCGCCGGGATGTGTGGGCATCAGGGCCGCCCTTCCGCAGGGATGTGTTTCGTGAACTCGTCGTGGCCCGGCCAGCTCAGGACGAGTTCACCGGTGCCGGTCAGGCGGGCCTGGGCGAGCACGGGGGTCAGATCGCGTCCGGCCGCGGCCGCGAGGGCCTCGGCGGCGGTGGCGTACGGGAGGAGGCCGCGCAGGGTGGAGATGGTCGGCGGCATCATCAGGAGCTCGCCCTTGTCGTAGCCCGCGGCGGCTTCGGCGGGGCGGATCCAGACGGTCCGGTCGGCCTCGGTCGAGGCGTTGCGGGTGACCTGGCCCTCGGGCAGCACGGCGACGAAGAACCAGGTGTCGTACCGCCGGGGCTCGAACTCGGGCGTGATCCAGCGTGCCCAGGCGCCCAGCAGGTCGGAGCGGAGCACAAGGCCGCGCCGGTCGAGGAACTCGGCGAAGCTGAGGTCCCGGGTGACCAGCGCCCGGCGGTCGGCCTCCCAGTCGTCGCCGGTGGTGTCGCCGACGACGGTGGTGGCGTCGGGGCCGGCGAGCAGGACGCCCGCCTCCTCGTACGTCTCGCGGACCGCGGCACAGACGATGGCCTGGGCGGACGCGGGGTCCGTGCCGAGCCGTGCGGCCCACGTGTCGCGGGACGGGCCGGCCCAGCGCAGCTGTGCGTCCTCGGCGTCACGCGGGTCCACGCCGCCGCCGGGGTAGGCGTAGGCGCCGCCCGCGAAGGCCATGGAGGCACGCCTGCGCAGCATGTGGACGGAGGGGCCGGGGCCGGCCGTGGAGCCGGGGGCAGCGCAGGACCCGGTGCCTGGGGCGGATTCGGGGGCGGCCGAGCCCGTGGACGTCTCGGCCGCGCCGTCCCGGAGCAGCATCACGGTCGCGGCCCGCCGCGGCTCCACCGCGGTGAGCTCGCCTGCGGCTAGGGCACGGATGCGGTCCGGCCACTCCGGCGGGTACCACTGACCATTGGGCATGGGCGGATGCTACGGGGTGGCGTGCGGATGTTCGAGGGGGTGCGTGTACGTGACATCCCTCCGACACACACCGCCCCGCCCCGCCCCCGGCATGCCCGTCTCACCACCAGCCTGCCCGCGCCGCGCACGACGAAGGCCGGCCCCTTGAGGCCGGCCCACGCCGCACGTCCGGACGGAACTCGCGCTCAGCCCGCGACGAGTTCCACCTGGATCTCGATCTCGACCGGCGCGTCCAGCGGCAGCACCGCCACGCCCACCGCGCTGCGGGCGTGGACGCCCTTGTCGCCGAGGACGGCACCGAGGAGTTCGCTGGCGCCGTTGATGACACCGGGCTGGCCGGTGAAGTCGGGGGCGGACGCCACGAAGCCGACGACCTTCACGACGCGCGCGATGCGGTCCAGGTCACCCACCACGGACTTGACCGCGGCGAGCGCGTTGAGGGCGCAGGTGGCGGCCAGTTCCTTGGCCTCCTCCGCGGTGACCTCGCCACCGACCTTGCCGGTGACGGGCAGCTTGCCCTCCACCATGGGCAGCTGGCCCGCGGTGTACACGTACACCCCGGACCGCACGGCGGGCTGGTACGCGGCGAGCGGCGGAACGACCGACGGAAGGGTCAGGCCGAGCTCGGCCAGCTTGGCCTCGACGGCGCCGCTCATGCCTTCGCCCGCTTCAGGTAGGCCACGAGCTGCTCGGGGTTGTTCGGCCCGGGAACGACCTGGACCAGCTCCCAGCCGTCCTCGCCCCAGGTGTCCAGAATCTGCTTGGTCGCGTGCACGAGAAGGGGCACGGTCGCGTATTCCCACTTGGTCATGGGCCCGACTGTAGCCGCTGACCGCCACCCCCTCGTGCGGGAGCCGTGCGCGAGCGGCCCGCCCGGCCCGTCCGCGGAGGCGGCCGCACCGCCGGGGCCGCGTTACGCGGACCACATGCGTACACCGCGGGCGGACTGGTTAGGCTCGAAGGTGTGAGCAGGCTCCAGGTCGTCAGCGGCAAGGGCGGTACCGGCAAGACCACGGTCGCCGCAGCACTCGCGCTCGCCCTCGCGACGGAGGGCAGGCGCACGCTCCTCGTCGAGGTCGAGGGCAGACAGGGCATCGCGCAGCTCTTCGAGACGGAAGCCTTTCCGTACGAGGAGCGCAAGATCGCCGTCGCGCCGGGCGGCGGGGAGGTGTACGCCCTGGCCATCGACGCGGAACGGGCGCTCCTCGACTACCTCCAGATGTTCTACAAACTGGGCGGCGCCGGCCGGGCGCTGAAGAAGCTCGGCGCGATCGACTTCGCCACCACCATCGCGCCCGGGGTGCGGGACGTGCTCCTGACCGGCAAGGCGTGCGAGGCGGTGCGCCGTAAGAACAAGCAGGGCGGGTACGCGTACGACTACGTCGTCATGGACGCGCCGCCCACCGGTCGCATCACGCGCTTCCTGAACGTGAACGACGAGGTGGCCGGCCTCGCGAAGATCGGGCCGATACACAATCAGGCGCAGGCGGTCATGCGGGTGCTCAAGTCGCCCGAGACCGCCGTGCACTTGGTGACCCTGCTGGAGGAGATGCCGGTGCAGGAGACCGTCGACGGGATAGGTGAGCTGCGCGCCGCCGAGCTGCCGACGGGCAACGTCATCGTGAACATGGTGCGGCCGCACATCCTGGACGAGGCAGCCGTGCGCGGGGTCACCGGAGACCGGCGCAAGGAGGTCGCCAAGGCGCTGACGCGCGCCGGGGTGACCGGTTCGGCGAAGCTGGTGTCGCCGCTGCTCGAACAGGCCGCCGAGCACGCGGAGCGGGTGGAACTGGAGCGTGAACAGCGTTCGGTACTGGGCGAGTTGGGACTGCCGACGTATGAACTTCCCCTGATCGGCGGGGGCATGGACCTGGCCGGGCTCTACCGCCTGGCCACCGAACTGCGCGAACTCGGGGTGGGTGAGTGACGTTGGACGCGGTCGAGCCGCTGGCGATCGATCCTCTGCTGGACGATCCCGGCACCCGCATCATCGTGTGCTGCGGATCGGGCGGAGTGGGCAAGACGACCACCGCCGCGGCCCTGGGAGTTCGGGCCGCCGAGCGGGGACGCAAGGTCGTCGTGCTCACCATCGACCCGGCCCGCAGGCTCGCCCAGTCCATGGGCATCGACTCGCTGGACAACACCCCGCGCCGGGTCAAGGACGTCCAGGGCGAGGGCGAGCTGCACGCCATGATGCTCGACATGAAGCGGACCTTCGACGAGATCGTCGAGGCGCACGCGGATCCCGCCCGCGCCAAGGCGATCCTGACCAATCCGTTCTACCAGTCCCTGTCGGCCGGCTTCGCGGGCACGCAGGAGTACATGGCGATGGAGAAGCTGGGCCAGCTGCGGGCGCGGGACGAGTGGGACCTCATCGTGGTCGACACCCCGCCGTCGCGCTCGGCGCTCGACTTCCTGGACGCGCCGAAGCGGCTCGGCTCGTTCCTCGACGGCACGTTCATCAAGCTGCTCATGGCCCCCGCGAAGATGGGCGGCCGGGCCGGGATGAAGTTCCTCAACGTCGGCATGTCGATGATGACGGGCACGCTCGGCAAGCTGCTCGGCGGGCCCTTCCTGCACGACGTACAGACCTTCGTGGCCGCCATGGACACGATGTTCGGCGGGTTCAGAACGCGGGCGGACGCCACCTACCGCCTCCTCCAGGCGCCGGGCACCGCCTTCCTGGTCGTGGCCGCGCCCGAACGTGACGCGCTGCGCGAGGCGGCGTACTTCGTGGAGCGCCTGGCCGCCGACGACATGCCGCTGGCGGGGCTCGTCCTCAACCGCGTCCACGGCAGCGCGGCCGCCCGGCTCTCGGCCGAGCGCGCCCTCTCCGGGGCCGAGCACCTCGCGGAACAGGACGCCACAGAGGGCCGAGTAGAAAATCTTGACGACCGTCGCATTGTGGATCAGGAGGCCGGGAAGGCTGGGAATCGTGACCCCGGCGATTCCTCTCCCGACGCCGGCGCGTCACAGGACCATTCCCAGGACCGCTTGGCGTACGACACCCACGGACACCGAGAAGACCCGGAAGACGAAGACCCGGAAGACGGCGCAACTCCCGCACGTTCCATGGCCGTTGACCCCGCGGATGGCTCGGTACAGAGTTCCGTGGACGGCTCCGTCGACCGGCTGACCGCCGCCCTGTTGAGGCTGCATGCCGAGCGGATGCAGGTGATCGCGCGGGAACGGCGGACGCGCGACCGCTTCACCGCGCTCCATCCCGAAGTGGCGGTGACCGAAGTGGCCGCCCTGCCCGGTGACGTGCACGACCTGGCGGGGCTGCGGGCCATCGGCGACCGGCTCGCGGCCGGCGGATCTCCGGCCGGGGTTGCCTGACCCCGGCCTCCGTGCGCTCCCCGGGGCGACCCGGCACCCCCCGGAGCCACACTCGGCGCATCGCGGGGTGATGCGGCGCCACCCAGCCCCTCAGCCCGCCGCCGCGTACGCCTCGTCTTCTCCGAAGGAATGCCGGTAGTCGTCGTACGCCGCCGACTCCTCCTCCGCGCACCCGGACAGAATG
Source organism: Streptomyces sp. NBC_00442 (assembly GCF_036014195.1). Lineage (NCBI taxonomy): Bacteria > Bacillati > Actinomycetota > Actinomycetes > Kitasatosporales > Streptomycetaceae > Streptomyces > Streptomyces sp. NBC_00442. The sequence continues at coordinate 4,185,822 of NZ_CP107918.1, read as the reverse complement.
CCCGTGCTGCGCTCGTACTCGGTGCGCGCGGTCTCCAGCAGGCGGTGCCAGGAGGTGACGGTGGGTCGCCTGCGCAGAAGGGCGCGCCGCTCCCGTTCCGTCATTCCGCCCCACACGCCGAACTCGACGCGATTGTCGAGCGCATCGGCCAAGCACTCGGTCCGCACCGGGCAACCGGTGCACACCGCCTTGGCCCTGTTCTGCGCTGCACCCTGTACAAACAGTTCGTCCGGATCGGTAGTGCGGCAGGCTGCCTGCGCACTCCAGTCGGTTACCCAGCCCATGCCGGCGCCGTCCTCTCCCGAATCGAGGCTCCCCCACGGCGGTAGCGGCATATTCACCGCTGCCAGTTGAGGACGTTACGGAAGGTAGGCGCAGCGCAACACCCCCGTCGGGCCCAATCTTGAATGGTCCGAACGGACTATGCGTACGCGGCAGATCACCCAACGGAGTGACCGGGAGACATGCGTGATGAATCCGAAATATCAGGATGTATCACCTGAGCCACAACGGACGACGAGTGACGCATGAGGCGCAATCGGGCACCGACGACGGACATCAACTGACCTGGTTCCCGCCGGATTCGGGGGACGGCGGAACACTTCCACGCACTTCGGCATACTTCGGCGCACGCCCGGGACGCTGAGGCGCAACCGGGCCGCTGTGACAGTTGAGAGCAGCTTAGGCCAGAGCCTTCACCCGTGTCCGGCGATTGAGAACGTAGGCTGCCCCCCATGGCAATGAAGCGATCGGGCGGAGGCCTGACCGGGTCCCAGCAGGCGGCCAAGTTCCTCGGCGTGAGTGTGTTGGCGGGCGCGGTGCTCGCGGGAATCGCCCTTCCCGCGGCCGGCGCGCTCGGGCTCGCGGCCAAGGGCACGGTCGAGGGGTTCGACGAGATCCCGGCCAATCTGAAGACCCCGCCGCTGAGCCAGCGCACCACGATCCTGGACAACAAGGGCGGCACGATCGCCCAGGTCTACTCGCGCGACCGCACCGTGGTGCCGCTCGCCGACATCTCCCCGTACATGCAGAAGGCGATCGTCGCCATCGAGGACTCGCGCTTCTACGAGCACGGCGCGATCGACCTCAAGGGCGTCCTGCGCGCGATGAACAAGAACGCGACGAGCGGCGGTGTCGCGCAGGGCGCGTCCACCCTCACGCAGCAGTACGTGAAGAACGTCTTCGTCGAGGAGGCCGGTGACGACCCCGACAAGGTCGCCGAGGCCACCCAGCAGACGATCGGCCGCAAGGTCAAGGAGCTGAAGTACGCGATCCAGGTCGAGGAGGAACTCGGCAAGAAGAAGATCCTGGAGAACTACCTCAACATCACGTTCTTCGGGCAGCAGGCATACGGCATCGAGGCCGCGGCCAAGCGGTACTTCTCCAAGCCGGCCAAGGACCTCACGCTCGACGAGTCGGCGATGCTCGCCGGCATCGTGCAGTCGCCGACGCGGTACGACCCCGTCAACGACGCGCAGGAAGCGAAGAAGCGCCGCAACACGGTGCTCCAGCGGATGGCCGACATGAAGGACATCTCGCAGGGCGAGGCCGACAAGGCCAAGGAAGCCCCGATCACGCTGCAGGTGAGCAAGCCGAAGAACGGCTGCATCACGGCCGTCGACGGCGCCGGGTTCTTCTGCGACTACGTGCGCGAGGTGTTCCTCTCCGACCCCGTCTTCGGCAAGACGAAGGAGGAGCGGGCCAAGCTCTGGAACCAGGGCGGGCTCACCGTCCAGACGACGCTCGACCCGCAGAGCCAGAAGGCCGCGCAGGCCTCGATCAAGGAGCACGTCTACCAGAAGGACTCGGTCGCCACCGCGGTGACCATGGTCCAGCCGGGCAGCGGCAAGATCCTGGCGATGGGTCAGTCGAAGCCGTACGGCTTCGGGGACAACGAGACCCAGATCAACTTCTCGGTGAACCGGCAGATGGCCGGCTCCAACTACGGCTTCCCGACGGGTTCGACGTTCAAGCCGTTCGTGGCGGCCGCCGCCATTGAGCAGGGCCGCCCGCCGACGCAGGTCTACTCCTCGCCGAACGAGATGGACTACCCGTCGGTGCAGACGTGCGGCAAGCCGTACGTCAACCTCAACCACGAGCGGGTGCCGAACGAGAGCGAGGACGAGGTCGGTCCGTACGCGCTCAATGAGGCGATGGCCAAGTCGGTCAACACGTACTTCATCCAGATGGTGCAGGACATCGGCCTGTGCCCGGTGATGAAGATGGCCGACAAGCTGGGTGTGGTGCAGGGCAGCGGCGAGAAGCTTCCCGAATCGCCCGCCATCGCCCTCGGCGCCAAGGGCATCTCGCCCCTGACCATGGCGACGGCGTACGCGGCCTTCGCCAACCACGGCACGTACTGCACGCCGATCGCCCTGGAGTCCATCAAGCGGGCGGACGGCAAGTCGCTGCCGGTGCCCAAGTCGTCCTGCAGCAGGGCGATGTCGGAGAACACCGCGAACACCATCAGCTCGCTGCTGCGCGGCGTGATCGACTCCGGTACCGGTAAGGAAGCCGGACTCAAGGACCGGGACAACGCGGGCAAGACCGGTACCACCGACGCCCGCAAGAACGCCTGGTTCGTCGGCTACACCTCGAACCTGTCGGCCGCGGTCTGGGTCGGCAGCCCGTCCCAGCGCGTCGAGATGAACAACATCACGATCGGCGGGCAGTTCCAGGAGCAGGTGTACGGCGGGCAGGTCCCCGGACCCATCTGGCGCGACGCCATGACCGGCGCGCTGCAGGGCCAGAGTTCGGCTCCGTTCACCACCGTCAACATCCCCGCCAGCGGCAAGCAGGACGACGCGTCGGCCGGCGCCCCCGCCGACAACGGCAACGACAACGGGGGCACGGGCGGCAACGGAAACCCGGGCAAGAACAAGAACAAGGGCAAGCACAAGCCGAAGCCGGGCGGCGACAACAAGCCTCCCGCCGGCCACGGCGGCCAGCCGCCGAACGGCGGCATCTCCCTCCCGCCGGGAATGATCGGCGGCGACACGGGAGCCTGGCCTCAGTAGGCAGGCCGCGGTAGGCAGGCCGCGGTAGGCACCGGCCGCGCTTGCCGACAGGCGCAGCAAAGGGCGCCCCGGGCAAGTGATCCCGGGGCGCCCTTCTGTGCGTACGAGAGCGGGACGCGACCGCGGAAGGCGCGTCCGCGAGCCGCGGGGCGTGCTCAGCCCGCGGGACGTGCTCAGCCCGCGAGCCGCTGCTTCACCGCGGCGGCGACGCGGCCGCCGTCGGCGAGACCCGCCACCTTCGGGTTGACGATCTTCATGACGGCACCCATGGCGCGCGGCCCCTCGGCGCCCGCGGCCCTGGCCTCCTCGACGGCGGCGGCGACGATGGCCGCGAGCTCGTCGTCGGACAGCTGCTTGGGCAGGTACGCGTCGAGGATCTCGCCCTCGGCCAGCTCGCGCGCGGCGGACTCGGCGCGACCGCCCTTGTCGAAGGCCTCGGCGGCCTCGCGGCGCTTCTTCGCCTCCCTGGCGATCACCTTGAGGACCTCGTCGTCGGAGAGCTCGCGCGCGGCCGTGCCGGCGACCTCTTCCTTGGTGACGGCGGTGAGCGTCAGCCGCAGCGTGGACGAGCGCAGTTCGTCGCGCGCCTTCATGGCGGTGGTGAGGTCGTCCTTGAGTCGGGCCTTGAGCGTGGTCATGTCCCCAGTGTGTCAGGTACGGCGCGCCGCCCGCCCGCCGATTAACGCGGGTGCCGTTCCCGGCCACCGGCACCCTCCCTGCCACCGGCGCCTTTCCTGCGACCGGTGCCGTTTGCTACCACCGGCGCCGTTCCTGCGACCGGTGCCGTTTGCTACCACCGGCGCCGTTCCTGCCGCCGGTGCCGTTCCTGCCACCAGTGCCGTTCCTGCCACCGGTGCCGTTCCTGCCACCGGTGCCGTTCCTGCCTTCACCGCCGGGTCTGCCGTCACCGCCGGGTCTGCCTTCACCGCCGGGTCTGCGACGATGGGCGTATGCGCGCGCGATACGGAATTCCCTTGGGTATCACGGCGGTCGGGGCCGCCGGTCTCGCCTATGCGGCCGGATTCGAGGTGAGGTCCTTCCGGCTGCGCCGGGTGACGGTGCCGGTGCTGCCGCCGGGGGCGCGACCCCTGCGCGTGCTCCAGGTGTCGGACATCCACATGGTGAGCGGTCAGCGCAAGAAGCGGGCGTGGCTGCAGTCGCTCGCGGGCCTGCGCCCCGACTTCGTCGTGAACACCGGGGACAACCTCTCCGACCCGGAGGGCGTCCCCGAGGCACTCGACGCGCTGGGCCCCCTGATGGAGTTCCCCGGCGTGTACGTCTTCGGCTCGAACGACTACTACGGACCGAAGTTGCGCAACCCGGCCCGGTACCTGTTCGAGAAGGCGCAGGGCAGGCACGGTCTCAACGGCAACGCGCCGGCCGTGGGTGTCGTGCACAACCCGTGGGAGGACCTGCGGGACGCGTTCGACACGGCGGGCTGGGTGAACCTGTCCAACACCCGGGGCCGCCTGAAGCTCGACGGCATGGAGCTGGCCTTCACCGGCCTGGACGACCCGCACATCAAGCGCGACCGGTACGCGAGGGTGGCGGGCGGCCCGGAGAAGGACGCCGATCTGTCGATCGCGGTGGTCCACGCCCCGTACCTGCGCTCCCTGGACGCCTTCACCGCGGACGGCTACCCGCTGATCCTGGCGGGCCACACACACGGCGGCCAGCTGTGCATCCCGTTCTACGGCGCCCTGGTCACCAACTGCGACCTGGACACGGACCGTGTGAAGGGCCTGTCCACCCACGAGGCCGAGGGCAACCGCGCCCACCTCCACGTCTCGGCAGGCTGCGGCACCAACCGCTACACCCCCATCCGCTTCGCCTGCCCCCCGGAGGCGACGCTGCTGACGCTGGTGGGGCAGCGGGACTGAGGCGACCCTGCTGGCGCGGGTGGGGCGGCGCGGCTGACGCTGATGGTGCGGGGCTGAGCGCTGCTGGTGGGCCGGCGCGCCTGAGGTGACGCTGGTGGGCCCGGGGACTGAGGCGGTGCTGGTGGGCCCAGCAGGCCTGAGGTGACGCTGCTACCCCGGCGGGCCGGCGCCCCTGAGGGACCGGCGCGGGGGGCCGCGCCCCGGGCCCACCCGGCTCCCCCACCCTCCCCCGGCTCCCCCCGACCGACCAGGCCCACCCCCGCCCGAAGGCCCCCGAAAACCGGATTTCGTCTCCGGCCGCCAGTGGGCTAAAGTAAACGACGTCGCCGCGACAAGCGGAGACAATCGGGGTGTAGCGCAGCTTGGCAGCGCGCTTCGTTCGGGACGAAGAGGTCGTGGGTTCAAATCCCGCCACCCCGACAGCCAAAACAGCAGGTCAGGCCCGGTGCTGAGAGATCAGCACCGGGCCTGATTTGCTTTGTGGCCTTGTTTTGGGAGCCAACTGGGTGTGATCTTCGAGATCCGGCTCCCGGCGGCTCCCCGAGGAGCGGCCTTCTGCCTCCTCTCGGCGCGGGCGTACGCATCGCGCCCCGAATGAGTCACTGCACGGCTTGTGCCGAGCAGACCTGAGACGGTACGACGATCGCCATGCACCCTTGGTCTCCGTTAAATGACCGGCAGCTCGCACTCCTCACCCGCATCCGGGGCGGAACCGACCCCGTCACGTCCAACAGCCCCGAGCTCGCCGTCACGGCTCGCGCGCTCAGGGACCGGGGCTTGTGACCATGCCCAGGAAGAAGGGGAGGTGGCAGGCGGAGATCACTGACGCGGGACGCTTCTACCTGGAGCACGGGCATCATCCCGACCGTCCGGAGTTGGCTCCACGCAAGCCTCGCGCGGCGGCGTCTGAAGCCGGGGCGCCCGTTGCCGCTGGTCCGTCGCAGGATGCCGATCCTCCGACCGAGACAAAGCCCGCCCCGAAACGGGCTGTGAAACCTCCGCGCCCGTCGCCAGCAGCTGTCGGTCCGGCGCTCATCGCGCAGGTGCAGGAGGCCGGACGATTTCTTCGGATCCCTGACCCCAGCGCGGAGGAACGGGCTCGGTATCGCAGGGCGTTCGACGCAGCCCGGCAGTGCGCTCCGGATGGGTACCACCTGAAGTACAGCGGGCGGGCGAAGGGGGACTTCTTCCTCGGTCTGCTGAGGGTGTCCGGCGAGGACGACACCGAGTGGAACCGAATCCGGCTGGCACGAAGCCGAGTGATCACCGATGTCGAGGACGTGCTCGCCGCCGTCACCAAGGACCACAGCGCCTTCGAGATTTCCGAGGAAGTCCTGCCGAGGGTGCTCACACTGATCCGGCTCCTCGCCGATGAGGCACTCGCACGGTACGGCGAGATCGCGGTGTCCAAGAAGCGCAGGCAGCCGAGGCCGCTGCTCACTGTCCACGGCAGGACGTACGAGGTCGGCTTCCGTGAGCGGCAGAAGCAGGTCCGCTACGTCCCCAAGCAACCAGGTCGGCGCACGTACGACTGGCAGCGGGTCACGCCGGCTCACAAGTTCGAGCCGTCCGGCGAACTGGAGCTGCTGGTCAGCGAGAACTCGGGTTACAGCTACAACTACGGCTGGAAGAAGGAATGGGCCGACACGGCCAAGAAGCCGTTGGAGGAGCAGATCGCCTCAATCTTACGGGCGTTGAAAGCACGCGCGGAGGAGCAGGAGCGGGCCCGGCTGGAACGAGAGGCCGAGCAACGGCGTCTGCGAGAGGAACGGGAGCACCAGGAGGCCGAGCGCCGACGACTTGCAGCGGAGCGGGAGGAACGCGAGCGGCGGGAGTGGGAGGCCGCGGTAAGTGCGGCCTCGATCAAGGCGGTTCACGCGGTACGGGCCGAGCACTTCGGCACGGCCCTGGAGCAGTGGCGGGCCGCCGGTGAGATCCGGGCCTTCTGTGCTGCGCTGGATGACGTCGCCGCCGCATCGGAGGACGCCCTCGAAGTTGAGAGGCTGCGCGAGTGGTCGGCTTGGGGGAACACAGAGGCCGATCAGCTCGACCCCACGACGAATGGCAGGGGTCTGGCCGCCCGTGACTTCAACGTGGAGTCGACGAAGAAGCAGCTGCGACCGTTCCTCGACGGCTGGCGGCCGGACCGGCCGGAGAAGGAGCCTCCGGCTCAGCCAACGCTTCCCAAGCCGGAGCCGGAGCCGGACTCGTGGCGCGGCGTCATCGACGCACATCAGGATCAAGGGTGGCGATATGGACGCCAAGGTCGCGCTCAATGGTGGAGGCGATGACGCCGTGACCTCGGTCGCGTAGAGCCTTGACCGCCTTCTCGACGAGTCCCCCGAGCCTGATGACCTCGGCGCGAAGGGCGACCAACTCGTCGTAGCGGTCGGCCTTGTCTTCGCCGCACCAGGCCCGGACGGTTCGCAAGACAGCTGCCTCTGCGTCCAGCTTCCGGTCGTCCCGTCGGCTATAGGAGTACCAAGAGGGCTGGGCACGCTCCTGTTCGATGCCCTGCTGCTTGCGGTCCACCTCCGGAAGGATCTCGTCGGCGAGACGGCCGGCCACTTGGCGGGCGACGCGCTCGGTGACCGGCCACCCAGCCAGACACATGCCGTGGCGGTTCTCGTACACCATGGCGTCACCGCGGAGTTCAGCTGCGTCGATGCCGATGAGCGGTGCCGTCTCGTCGAGGCGGCTCAGCTCCAGGACCCCGGCGTCGGCCACTGTTCGGCGCAGGCGGAGCCTGTTCTTCGGACGGACGAAGCCGAGAATCATGCGGGCGGCCTCGAAATCCGTGCTGCCCCGGACGTGGCGAGAGGACTCCGCCAGCGCCAGCTCCGCCGCGTCATCCGCGCGGAACGTATCAACATCCGCCCACGACGCTACGAGAGAGCCGGAACTGACCCACTCCTGCAGGCCAGCGGCATCGCCTTCGAGAAACCGCACGTGGATCCAGCCAGACCTGCCGGAGCTGCCCACGCGTACGACCTCGACCTGGCGGACCTCGCTACCCAGGTCCTTCGGCCTCGCGCGGTACGCCCAGTGCTCGCCAATCTCCATGTGCCTATTGAGCCAGGTCCCTTGGCCCTCTCACCGGGCGTTTGCCATAACCTCCGGAGCGAGGTGACCTCCACGAGGTTGACGCTGCCCCCGCAAGGTGTCGCCGGAGCCGGCTGTGCCTCTGGTGGTGACCACCAGAGGTGCAGCAGCAGTCACCGCTGGGACTCCGCAGGCTTACGTGATTCCCTGCGCGCACGTAGGAGATCATCGAGTACGCGCACGGGTGACGTGGGGCTCATCGCCAGGCGGGTGTCGAGTGCCGCCTCCCACTGCTCGGTCAGTCCAAGCATGAGGCGTTTTCGCATTCCGGGTGTGACGTGGGCGTAGCGCGCGGAGACCGAGCCGTCGATGTGGCCCATGCGGTCGTCCATGAGGACCTTCTCGGTGCCGAGGTCCTCCATCACGGTCCGGTGGGTGTGGCGGAGGCCGTGGGGTGTGAGGCCCTTGGCGATCGGGAGCCAGCAGGCGTCGGCACGGTCGCTGGCGCCACGCCCTCGGGCTGGGACGCCGGGCCACGGCTCGCCGAGGAGAGGCACGGGGCGGGCTTCCTGCGGCGCCTTCTTTGGGTACCAGCCGGAGACCGCCGGGGTGAACAGCCAGGTGGCAAAGCCGCTTCGGCGCCAGTGGGCTGCGTGCTGCGGTACCGCGCCGCCGCGCACGAATCCCAGGTCTGCGATGGCCTGTTCCACCCTGACCCGCTTGGCTTCGGTGACGCGGTCGGGGTGGTTGAGGACGTTGGACACCGTGCCGGTGGAGACTTCGGCTCGGCGTGCGACGTCGACGAGCTTTGCGCCGTGGTGGCCGCCGGTGCGGGCCGTGCCCTGGCCCCGGAAGACGTAGGTCTTGGCGTGGCACGAGCAGGGTTTCGGCTTCGTGCGGGCGACGTGGTTGGCGACCAGGGCCGACAGCCAGTCCATCACGTCGATGGTGCGGTAGCTGTCGTCCTTGGGTGGGCAGCGAACCAGCTCGCCGGTGTCGAGTTCGTACAGCTGCCATTCGACGCGGACGGCCCCGGAGCGGGCGAACTCCGTCTCCAGGCCGACGATTTCGCCCCAGCGCATGCCGGTGCTGCCGGGCCGAACGGGCGGAGACCCTGCTCGATCCACGGCTCCGCCGTCTTCGTGTTGCGCACCCCCCACACCTCCAGTCCATATCAGCGAGCCGTGCCCTGCTCCGGCGCGAGGAGCAGGACCGATCACCAAAGCCAGCCAAGGCGGAGGGAGTGACCACATTGCCCGGCGGCTTTTTCGATCTACTGCGACAGTAGGTACGGCACCCCGCCGCACCCCGGAAAATCCTTCCGGGGTCGATTCCGGCCACGAGGTGATGCTCAGGACATGCGAGGGATGACAGAGAACCTGACCATCGGCGAGCGCGTCGCCTGGTACCGGCGCCGACGCGGCCTCTCCCAAGAAGTCCTGGCCGGCCTTGTCGGGCGGACCACGGACTGGCTGAGCAAAGCGGAGAACAATCGGATCGAGCTCGACCGGCTCTCGGTGATCACCTCACTCGCCGAGGCCCTCGACGTCTCCCTCGGAGACCTGCTCGCCGAGCCGACCCTCATGGAGTGGTCGAACGACAGCGGCCGCCGCACGGTGCCCGCTCTGCGCGAAGCGCTCATGGACTACAAGCAGCTCACGCCGCTGCTCGTACCTCCGCCCGATGACGAACCGCCCGCTCTGAAGGACCTTCGGGCCAACGTGAAGGAGATCCTCGACGCTTATCAGGCGTCTCGTTACGGCTTCGCCACGCGACGCCTTCCCCTCGTACTGGCCGATGCCCTCGCCGCATCCTGCGCATACTCGGGGCGTAAGAGGGAGGAGGCTCATACCCTGCTCGCCCTGACCTACCAAGGCGCGGCCATGGTGCTGGGCAAGGTCGGGGAGTCGGAGCTGGCATGGATCGCCGCCGACCGCGGCCTGACGGCCGCGCAGCACAGCGGCCAGAGCGCGGTGACGGGCTCGCTCTTCCGGGCAGTCACACACTGCCTGCTGGCCACCGGGCGCTTCACCCCGGCGGTCCAGCTGGTGAACGATGCGGCAGCCGTGATGCAGCCTGGCCTGCGCACCGCGAACGACGAGTACCTCTCGGTCTACGGCACCCTCTTCCTCGCTGGCGCCATGGCGGCCGCCCGAGCGGAGGACCGGGCGACGACGCAGACCTTCCTTCGAGAAGCCGACGAAGCCGCACAGCGGTTGGGCACCGATGCCAACCACCTGTGGACGGCCTTCGGCCCGACGAACGTGGCTATCCACTGCGTCGCCACCGCCGGAGAGCTCGGAGACATCCAGATAGCCGCGGACCTCGGACAACGCATCGACACCAGCGGTTTGCCGGTGGAACGCCGCGTGAGGCACAACCTGGAAGTCGCCCGAGCACTCAGCGCCTGGAACCGGACCGACGAAGCCCTGGCCACCTTGCTGGACGCCGAACAGGCTGCCCCCGAACAGGTGCGCCACCACTACCTGAGCCGGGAACTGGTCATCGGCTGGATCCGAGGTACCCGAGGCCGCCCGTCCCAGCCGGTGGCAGACCTGGCACGCAGGCTCGGCGTCGTCGGCGGTTAGAGTCCGTCCCGTGAGCGAGAACGAGCACGAAGCGAAGATGGCCCACCCGCGCATGGCAGCCGGCGCGCTCTTCTTCGACGACGCCGACCGGGTCCTGCTCGTCGAACCCTCGTACAAGGACTACCGCGACATCCCCGGCGGATACGTCGAGCACGGAGAGTCTCCGCGACAAGCCTGCATGCGCGAAGTCCACGAAGAGCTGGGTATCAAGCCCCACATCGGCCGCCTACTCGTCGTGGACTGGGCACCGAATCCGGGAGAGGGAGACAAGGTCCTCTACCTCTTCGACGGTGGCCGTCTCAGTGCGGAACAGCGCCAGCAGATCGCCTTGCAGGCCGACGAGCTCCGCAGCTACGACTTCCACGACGCCCAGCAACTGCCAGAACTCACCATTCCACGCCTCGCACGCCGGATCACCGCCGGGATCCAGGCCCGTGCAGCTGACCTGACTGCCTACCTGGAACAAGGAGTGTCGCCAGAAACAGGGGCTTGACCAGGGGCCGCTTGGCCTCAGCACGCGCGACGTGCTCGCCTCGAAGCGACCTCGGCTCGTCGGTCTGATCAGGATGGCCGAGTTCGATCTCGAACATGCCCTGACGGTCGCCGGCCAGCGGGAGTTCTCTCTGTCGAGCCCCTTCGGGGCCTGGGGATGTCGTAGGGAGAGTCCACCTCATGAAGGAAGCCCCCGTGTGAACGATCACGTAATTCGTGACCGCTCACACCGCTCGATTGCCAGGCCAGTGGAGGGCAGTCCATCCAACGGCGGATAGCCGAAGAGACCCGGTGGAACTGCCGAAGAGGGGTCACGCGGGACGCAAGTCGCGCCAGGGAGCCGAGCGCTCGCCTATCCAGTCACCCCATGGATTTGTTGACATCGCCAACGCATGAACTATCGGATTCTATCCCGATTGCGTGTACGGTGGAGCTATGAAGGAATCGACTCCCCCGGCTTCCGACTCACTGATCACTGGTGCAGAGATTGCCAGGCTGGCGGGAGTGACACGTGCTGCTGTCTCCAACTGGAGGCGGCGGTACAGCGACTTCCCAGCACCTGCTGACGGTGGAACGAGCACGCCCCTCTTTTCGCTGACCGAGGTCCGTTCCTGGCTGGCCAAGCAGCAGAAGGGCACCGATCTTTCAGACGACGTCCGCCTGTGGCAAGCACTGCGGGGTGCCTTCGGTGACGACATGGTCGCAGGCATCGCGGGCGCTGCCCGCTTCCTCGCACACGAGGATGATTCCAGGCTGGACGACAACCTGGTCGATCTGGCTGCGAGGGTGGCGGCTAAGGAATCAGCAGCCCGAGTCATCGACCAGCTGGTCGAACGCTTCCTGGACTCCTCACGACGTGCTGGCTCCGACCAGGTCACGTCGTTGCGGCTGGTCAAGGCCGTGAGGCACTTCGTGGGACCAGTGCCCGACGACTCTGTCATTCTCGATCCGGCCTGCGGTATCGGCACGCTCCTCCTTTCCGTTGGTCTCACCAAGGGGTCTGTACGCCGGGGTCAGGAGATCGATCCAGCGGCTGGGGAGCTGGCCCAGGCGCGAGCCGAGCTCACAGGGCCACAGGACACCGTCATCGAGATCGGGGACTCTCTCCGCGAGGACCGCTGGCCCGATCTGCGCGCCGACCTTGTCCTGTGCGACCCCCCGGCCGCCGGCCCGGACTGGGGCCGGGAGGAGCTGCTCCTCGATGCCCGCTGGGAACTGGGCACGCCTTCCAAGGCGGAGGGGGATCTGGCCTGGCTCCAGCACTGCTACGCCCATACCGCTCCAGGCGGTCGGGCCGTGGTCGTCATGCCCGCTTCCGTGGCCTACCGCAAGGCCGGCAGGCGCATTCGGGCCGAAATCGTCCGGCGCGGCCTCCTTACTGAGATCGTGGCACTCCCGCCCGGCATGGTGGCATCACACGCTCAACCGGTGCATCTGTGGGTGCTGCAGCGCCCGAGCGGCCCCTCTGACAGCGCGACTTCAGTGCGGATGGTGGATCTCACCGCCAATGCGCCCGATGGCCCCATGGAGCCGACAGCCGAGCAAGTCGCCGACGTACCACTGATCGATCTCCTGAACGACTCTGTCGACCTCACGCCGAGCGCGCACGTGGACGCTTCCCGGCAGGACTTCCCCGCCGAGTACCGCGCCTTGCAACGGGGCATCGAGGAGCGGCTCAACCGATTGGCCGCATTGCTGCCCGCCCTCACAGCGGGCGAAGGACCGGGAACACTGGACAGTGCGACGATCAGTCTGGCCGATCTCTCCCGTGCTGGGCTCGTCGACCTCGCCGATGCTGAACCAACCTCTACCAGTGAGCAGTTGGACACCGAGTATCTACGGGGGTTCCTGCGCAGCGCTTCCAACAATCGTCGTTCGACGAGTGGCAGCGGCTCCTATCGCCTCGACGTCAAGGGAGCGCGCATCCCGCAGATGGCCGTGGAAGAGCAACGCCGTTACGGTGCCGCCTTCCGTGCGCTCAAAGAGTTCGAGGAGCACATCGGCGAAGTGACCCGGCTGGCAGAACAAGTCAGCGCTCTTGCCCGTGACGGCCTCACCAATGGGGCACTTCTGCCTCCCGAGGACGGTGCCTGACGGATTCCTGGGTAGGTCACGTCGCGAACGCGCCTTCGACCATCGAGCGGGCGATGGACGTGATCGCGGCCAGCAGCTCGTCGGGCGACTGTTCCAGGGCCAGGGCGTGCTGATGGATACGGATTCCCGCGTGCCGCACCCGATGAGTCGCGCTCGGCTCGTAGCCCCTCGCATAGACGAGATGACCGTCGCGGAGTCCGAGCGCCGTGCAGTAGGCGAGCATCTGATAAAGGTCGGCGTCCGGAAATCCTTCGGGCTTCTCCGCCTTGTACTTGGCGTCCGCGACAGCTCGTGGGATGCCCTGGTTGCCGTACCAGACCAGGTCCGGACGCATCCGAATAGCCTGAGCCTCATCGAGGTGCACGCCCTGCGCCTGAAGTGCGCTGCGCCCCCCATATTGCGCCAGCGCCTCGCGCAGTGCGATGCAGACGAAGTCCTCGAAGATCTTGTGCGTATCGAAGAGGTACCCGTCGATGGTGATCCGGCCGTCCATATGCTCCACGGACAAGCCGCGCAGCACCGTCTCGGCCAGCCGTAGCGCGGGCTGGTAGCGGAGGTTGAGCCGGCTCGCCCTCCACTGCGGCAGATCACGGCTGCCGGGGATCAGCGGCTGTGCGTCCAGCAGCCGGCCACGGTGGTGGCGCAGCCGACGGCGTACGCGGTCGGGCACCCTGGGCAGGGTCAGCAGCCGCTCCGTGGCAGCGCGCAGCAGCCGGTTCTCCGCGATGTCGGTCCCGTAGTCGTCGTAGGCGACCTCGACCGGGAACGCCCGCCCATGGTGCCGCCTGACCTGGTCCGCTTCTCTGATACGTCCTCGGACGACCGGTGCGGCCTCATCCGTGTGCCGGTATCCCTGGAGCACTCCCTGCCGGAGGGCACGTTCGAGGGATCTCTCGAATCCCTGCGCCAGCGCGGGAAGCAGCTCGTCCTGCTCGGCAACACTCACCTCCCCGTCCCGGTGGAAGTGGGGGTTCGATGCGTAACCGATGAGGAAGAACAGCCGCGCCACCGGCACCTTGGGGGCGATGCGGAGGGTGACGGCGCTGTGCCCGGGTGACCTCAGGGCCACCGCGCCGACCTTGCCGCCGGCGCGCAGCCGCCAGCAGCCCGACCGGTAGGGATCGGGTGCGGCTTCGACGATCCTGGAGGCAGCGAGCGAGCGCCCGACTTCGTCCGGGAGAGGCACAGTGACGGGCGGCCCGTACTCGGCCAACTCGACAGTCGTCACGGCGAAGGCTCGTACGATTCGCCGTCGCCGATGGACCGGGCCAGCGCATCGAGTCCGTAGCGCTTCTCGATGTCGAAGGACTCCCCGTAGTGATGCTCCTCCAGCAGCGGCAGGATCTTGGTCCGCCAGGTGCGCTCCAGACCGCCCTGCCGGTGTGCCCCCTTCTTCATCAGGTAGGAGGGACCGATACGGAAGTCCGCTTCTTCGATACGGGAGTTGAGCGCGTCCAGAAGGTCCGCGGCCCGGGTGTCGAGCCCCTCCCGGTCGAGCCAGCGCCGTAGCAGGCCGCTGGTGGGCTCGGTGCGGGGTGACAGCTCGACGAAGGCGAAGCGCCTGCGCATCGCCGCGTCCACCAGGGCGATCGACCGGTCGGCGGTGTTCATCGTGCCGATGACGAAGAGGTTCGGCGGGAGCGCGAAGTCGTCGCCGGAGTAGGTGAGACGTACCGACTTGTTGCGGTACTCCAGGAGGAAGTACAGCTCGCCGAAGACCTTGGCCAGGTTGGCCCGGTTGATCTCGTCGATGATCAGGAAGTGCGGGATGTGCCGGTTGCCCTCGCGGGACGCCAGGTCTGCGAGCTCGCGCAGGGGGCCGGCGGTGAGACGGAAGGCGACTTCCCTTGTATCCGGGTCCTCACGAGGGCGGAACCCCTCGAAGAAGTCCTCGTAGGCGTAAGAGGGGTGAAACTGCACGAGCTTCACCTGCTCGGGCCCGCCGCCGAGGTATTCGGCCAGTTTGAGGGCCGTGTACGTCTTGCCGGTTCCGGGCGGGCCATAGAGGATCAGCTGCCGTTCGTCCCACAGCAGGTCGCGAATGTCCCGCAGCCAGGCCACGTCGTGCACCAGCAGTTCGTCGGCGAGGTGCTGTTCCGGCACGGGGAGTTCCAGCTCACGCCGGGCGGTGAGGGCGGGTGTCGTGCCGCTGGGGTCGCGCTCTATCGCCTCGGCCTCGTCCGCCAGTTCCTCGTCGGAGAGGCCGAGCCCTTCGATGAGCGGCTGGACCGTGGTGAGGTCCACGACATCGTGCTGGACGGACAGCCGCTGCTGGATCTCCTCGGGCAGCACGTCGTACGGGTGGCCGGTGCTCTGCCACTCGACGGGCCGCCGCAGATTGGACCTTCCGTTGTCGGAGGCGGTCTGCTCGGCGGGGCCGGTGATCTCACCGACGTAGAACCGTCCGCCGGAGAGTGTGCACACGGTGTCGCCGGGCTTCATCCGAGACAGGAACGCATGGAGTTCCTCGACGAGTTCCAGCTTCTGGTTGTACGTGGCCGTGGTGCCCCAGTCCTCCTCGACAACCGTGCGCAGGCGCTCCTTGCTGGTCCCCTGGCCGATCCCCTGGCGCAGGCGAGGGGCGGCGAGAGAAACCCGCTCCTCGGGAAGCCACAGCTTCTGGACGAGATCGGCCCCCGCCACGTTGGAACCCCGGACGAGCCAGGCCCTGGCAGGACCGGGCCAGACCCCCTCCATGAAGTCCGAGAGCGGCGCCCCCGCTTCCGTCTTCCAGTCCACCCAGCCGTTGCGCGGCGCCCCGACCAGCACGCCCGCGGCGAAGGACGGGGACCCGCAGTCGACGTCCTGGG
The DNA here is from genome assembly GCF_036014195.1 of Streptomyces sp. NBC_00442. NCBI lineage: Bacteria > Bacillati > Actinomycetota > Actinomycetes > Kitasatosporales > Streptomycetaceae > Streptomyces > Streptomyces sp. NBC_00442. The sequence continues at coordinate 4,169,899 of NZ_CP107918.1, read as the reverse complement.
CCAGCTCCAGCCACCCGGGCCAGCGAGTGGACGGGCGCAGCACACCCGTGTTCCTCATCGTCTCCCGCGCGACGGCCGTGCCGGAGAAGTGCTTGGAGAAGGACGGCATCTCGTGGTCCCGGGCGGGCGAGCCCGCCAGGATGCGGAACTTCCGGCTTCCGTTGGTCCCCACCTCGTCCAGCAGCACCCCGCGCGCCCGATCGACCCCGCTCGCCCCCGGCAGTCGCAGCAGGAACTGCGGCGGCTCCTCCGAGTCGGGAGTCCCGCCTTCGGTCTCGGTCATGTTCGCTCCCCCGTTCCGGGCGGCACAAGCATTGCCACCTTTCCCAACAACCCTATTTTTTGGCGTAGTTAAGCGCATAATCTCCCGCCAGGGGAGCACGGTGTGTGTCACCCCACGGGTGGAGGGACACAGTCGCCGTGACCATCATGGATCAGCTCACATTGCGACGGGACGGCACGACGCCGAAGGACTACGCGGCCACGTGTTCCGGTGTGCGGTCCAGGGGCGTGGCGGGGGTGTGGCGGGTGCAGGTGGCCAGCCGGCCCGGTCTGACGATCCACGACACGCGGTGGGAGAACGGGGAGCGTGATCTCGTCCTGTACCAGCCCGCCGTCGTGCCAGAGATGCCTGCTCCGCTGTCCAACCTGCACAACCGTCGGCGTGCCGGTATCCAGGAGTCCGAGCTATACGACGGGGAACTGCGGATCATGGGCTGGGTCGCCGTCCCCGGCGACCGCCCAAGCTTCAAGAAGACGTTCACCACTGCCGACTTCGCCGACCTGTGCGGTCTCGATGATCTGCGTGAGCTGACCGATCGCCCCGGGGTGGTTCTCGACGTGGCCTTCGAGCGGCCGGACCCGCTGCTCATCGACCTGGACGAGCCGCAGGACACGGATTCCGTTCAGCACGCTCTCTTCTTCCCGCAGGACGATGACGAGACGCCGGTCGTGTTCTTCCTGCTCAGTCGGGTCGCGCCGACACTGCGCCACATCGGCTGGCTGCCGGATCTCGTCCGGTCGTAGCCGCAGACGACGCGGACGGCTCCCGGTACGTTCACGGACCGCCGACGACCGGAGGTGCGACCCGCCGTCCCGGCGGCGGGCAGGGCTTCGGTACGGAGTGGCCCGCCAGCAGGTCCCCCGCCGGGGGCACGGCGGGGGTCGCGGCCAGTGTCGTGGTCCGGCCGATCGGGGGGACCGGAGCCGGGATGACCACGGCAGGTGTGGCGGTGGGCGCCCCGTCGAGTGCGTCGAGCAGGGCGTTCACCTCCAGCAGACGCGCCTGGATCTCGGCGGGCATGGGAGGCAGTTCGGGCACGCGGTGGTGGCAGACACCGCTGAGCGCGGACCAGGTGAGGCGCCAGCGCCGGGCGGTCCCCCGGTCCGTGTACGCCTCCAGGCACAGCATGCGGTGCTTGGCATTACGCGTCATGGCAGGGGCCACCCTGTGCCAGAAGTCGTCCAGCCGCTGGTCGAGGGCGAGGCGCAGCAGCACGGCGGCGGCGCGGGCCCGTACGCCGGGGCTGAGCGGTCCCGGCGTGCCCGCCGGAGGCCGCAGGAGGGCCTCGGCGGCGGAGACGAGTTCGCGGGCGTTGTCCGTCATCGGGCACCGCCCTGCGACACGACCGTTCCCCGGCCACGCCGGATCGCCCCGGCCAGCCTCTCCGTACGCGTCACGAGCTGCTTGCGGTCGTCCAGGGTCGGCAGCCCCGGGTGAGAGCCCTCGTTGAGCTCGTTGATCAGCGCCCATCCCCCGGTGTACAGGCTCTCGACCACCGTCTGCGGCCTCCCGGAAGAGTCACCGAGCAGGGCGAGGGCCACATGCTCCTTGGTGCGCACCAGCGAGGAGATACGCTCCTCGATCTCCACGAGGCCAAGGCCGTGGTCGTCCCGCAGGGTACGGCGCGCGGTCTCCATGCAGGCGACTTCCAGTGCGTGCCGGCACATCGCCGGAATCACCCGGTCGGCGACGCTCTGGGGAAGATTCTGATCGTAGGAGAGGTCACGGGCCTCCTGGAACGCCTGCTTGACGGGATCGCTCCTCCTCTCGACGGTGACGACAGAATCGCTCTCGCGGGAGATGTGGAGGATCGTCGCCTCGATGCCGAGGTGGGAGATGGCCTGCTCCAGCCGGGTGTCGTGGGTGAAGACGACCACCTGCCGGTGGCGGGCGCACTCGCTCAGGACGGTGGCCAGCCCTTCCACCTTCTGTGTGTCCATCGACTGCACCGGGTCGTCGATGACGAGGAAGCCGAACGGGCTGTCGTCGTGCGTCGCGCGCGGGATGAACAGCGACAGGGCGAGCGAGTGCAGTTCACCCTGGCTCATCACGCTGTACGCGGGCGCCTCGTGGGCGTCCACGGAGACGCCGAGCTGCACACTCCCCTGCCGGGCCGTGCCCTTCAGCTCGATGTTCCCGAGCGACACGCTGCTGCTCTCGCAGAGCTTCTTCCACACGCCCTGCGACTGCTTGACGAACTTCGCCATCCGCTCGTCCCTCAGCTCGTCCGTCAGCTTCCTGAGCCAGGAGCGGGCCGCTTCGGCCTCCCTGCGCCGGTCCTTCGCCTCCGCGGCCTTCTCCGTCGCGTCGAGCCACTCGGCGAGCCGCACGGCCGCGGGCCGCCAGGCGGTGTTGCGGTCGGTGAGCCTGCGGGCGGCCTCCTCGCTGGTCTGCCGGCATGCCGCGCCCAGCGTCGGGGCGACGCGTTCGACGCGGTTCGCCAGCTCGGCGGGGTCGGTCAGGCTCCGGCACAGGGCCCATTCGCGCCAGAGTCCCGCCAGTTCCGACTCCTCCGCCCGCAGCAGGTCGGGGACCGGCTGCACCAGGTCGTGGACGGCACGCTGCGCGGCGCCGAGCGCCCGGCGGACCGTTTCGGCCCCGGCCGCCTCCGACTGGAGACGCTCGATCTCCGCCCGCGCGCCTTCCGCCCAGGCCCGGTCCAGACGGTCCGCGGTGCCGCAGACAGGGCAGTCGGCGCTCTGGGAGCGGTGACGGTGTTCGAGGGCGTTCTCCAGCAGCCCGGCGAGCCGCCGCGCGTCCTCGGCGTCGGAGTGTCGTACGTCCTCGGCTGCGGCAGCCGCCTCCCGCAGCCGGGCCAGCGCCCCGGCGACCTCCTGCTGGTCGGGGCCGGTCAGGGTGGCGAGTGCCCGGAGACGGACGTCCGCACCCGAGTCGGTGACCGCGTCCCGGTCGAGCAGGGCGCGGACGGCGTCCGCATCGGGGGTACGTCCGCCAAGTGCCCGAGCAGCTTCGACGGCACGCTGGTCGTCGAGTCCGGTCAGAGCGTCGGCGGCCGCGGTCTTGAGGGCGCCGGGCCGCTTCTCGACGTCCTTGCACGCCTTGATGCGGGCCGCGAGCAGGTCGTCGATGTCGCCGAGCTGGCCGAGCCCGATGAACCGGGCCAGGGTGTTGTGCAGGGCGCTGAGCGTCCCGTCGACCATCGAGCCCAGCTCGCTGTACGGCAGGAACGGGCGGTAGAGGGAGAGCGTCGAGGCGTCGATGCTCTCCTCCAGCTTCTGCTCCGTGCCGTCCGCCCGCTCCACCGTGGTGCGCGCCTCGTCCACCTTCGCCCCGTACCACGTGCGGCGCACGGTGACCGGGTCGCCGGTGTCGTCCAGGGTGAGCCGTACGGAGACGGTCGGGACCGTGGAGTCGTGCAGGTTGCGCCACCCTTCCTTCCACACCGCCGTACGAGCCTTGCCGTTGCTCCCGTCCCAGCGGGCGTTGAAGCCCGTCAGCGCCATCTCGGCGGCTTCGGCGAAGCTCGACTTGCCGGTGCCGTTGCGACCCGCGACGACGGTCAGCCCGGGGCCGGGCGGAAGGTCGAGCGTGGTCTCGGGGCCGACGCCCCGCCAGCCCGCCGCCGTGATGGAGCGCAGGTACACGGGCCCGGCGCGTCCGGTCCTCTCCGGCGTCGGCGCGGGAAGCATCCCGCGCAGCAGGTCGGCCGCCTCCGGGGCCAGTACGGACGCGGCGACGCCCGCGGTGAGGCGGTCGTCGAGCAGCTGACGCAGAGGGGTGTCGTCGGTCATGGCGGTGCTCCTTGCACGATCAGACGGAGAGCACGACGGGACCGCCGCGCTGTTCACTCCCCGATCCTCCACGATGCACGTTGGCGATGTCAACAGACTCCACTATGCCCAGAAACTCGAAAACGTGTACGGTATGGATCCCGGCGTGGCCACGTAGGCGGTCCACTCGCCCGGAACCCGCGAATGCAACCCGTCTGAACCGAAGTACGAGAAGGGGTCAACAAGTGCAGCCCACCCGACCGAACGGGACCGAAGACCTCATGGCCGATGAATGGCAGGGGATGCAGGAAGAGCTGGAGCACGATCCGCTGGAGACGGCGCGTACACACGTACGCGCCCTCCTCCACCACACCCGCATGCTGACGGGCGAGCCCGGCGACGTCCTCGACATGGCCTTACAGACAGCCCAGCGCGCCTTCGCCGAGATCGACGCATGCAACACGCTGCTTGACACGGCCTCCGAGCGTGCTCACGCCCTCGCGCGGGAACTCGAAGGCCACCTCGCCGAGGGGGGCTCCGGTGCCGTGCCCGGCCTCCTCGACGAACTCGACACTCTGGCGGCCAGGGTGGCCGTTTCCGAGGCTGAACGGCAGGTCGTTCTGCGCATCCTGGGCATGGAGGACGCTGGGACAGGGGTCGCGCGGACGCCGACAGACGACCGCGATCCCGTACCCACGCTCACAGCGGCCGGGCTGCCTCGGGCGCCCTCCCTGTACGACGCCGAACAGCCCGGCTACGGCACGTTGACCGACATGATGGCCGCCCGGGAGAGGATCGCCGCCCAGCGCGCCGCCGCGCACGCCCGCCGCTCAGCCGTCGTCACCGAACACATGACGGAGATCGTCATGCGCCTGGCCAACGTCTCGGTCTCCGACCCGGCACTGAACGAGGAAGCCATCACTGAGCTGCGGCACTGCTATGCGCTGTGGCTCGCATGTGCGGACGAACGGCAGCGGGACGACAACTGATCCCGTCGGCCGCCGCATTCGCCTGACTGGTGCCCGGAGGCGCTGCTGGGCACCAGAACGTCGAGGGCGGCGCCGGCGGGATCAGCTGTGCGGAGTCAGGCCGCCCGCTCGGGGACAGCGTCCGGCGCCGACGGAGTTCGCGACAGGCGATGGATCATCCGTTCCGCGCCGGTGAATCGGTAGGCACGCGCCGTGAGTTCGTGGACGAGAGCGGCCGCACGGCTCGCGGATCCGCCGGCCACCTCTCGCGCGATCGCCACCGTCGGTCGCGCGAGAGGCATCACCGCATAGACGACCTTGCCGCCCGAAGGATGGCGGTAGGAGTCCCGCGCCCCCGCTTCACCCCTCCGGAGCCGGGGCGCTCGCATGTCCAGCGCGCCCCGTGGCCGAGAACCGCGCCCAACGGGAAACGCCTACATCGCAGGCTCAGCGGGGTGACGCGGGCCGTGGCCGGGCGGCGGAGTGAGCGTGGAGGTGTAGTTCTCGCCGTCCACGAGGGGCGCGGTGAGGCTTACGCCGACTGCGGCCATGCGGTCGTACTCGGCGAGGACGAGATCCTTGGTGCGGTAGTGGCCGTACTTGGCGATCTCGTTGTGCTTTAGGCCACCCGTCTGCGACTGGAAGGACTCCAGAATGTACTCCGCGTCGTCGCGGCTGACCCCGTAGAGGTGAAAGAAGTACGCGTCCAGCTCGGCACGGATTTGGGGGCGGCGAGCCTCATCCCATCGGAAGGGAGCACCGGTATCGCCAAGGTCACGGGCAAGGGCAGCCATGTCCCATGCCGTGCTGACTAGCTCCAAGACACGGGGGGTAACAAAAGGCACGTGAGGCTCAAGGGCATCCGGCCCGGGAACCGGAAGCTGCTTTACAACCATTCGATTCATATGAATGCCTCCCACTTTCTGACGCGCCACGAAGTCATACACCAGGGAACTCTGGACAGAGACAAGAGTTGCCACCAAACCTGGCGACTGACCAACGGGTAGCATCAGAGGAAAGGTATAGCTTACGGCAGTGAGTGGAAGAAAGGCGGGAATAGCCGTACGCTCATCCGTGGTGCGACAGACGTCACGCGATCCCACAAGCCAGTCGCGATCCCATTTTGACTCGATCAGACGATCTCGCACGCCCGGGATTTCCACTTCCCTTCCTTTTCGAGCAACAGAAATCGAACCTGCCTCTTTTACCCAATAACGCGGCTTAGCTGCAGCCTTCGGAGACTCCTTACCTGTAATACTCACAGTCTGGTACTCGGTGTCACCCACGCCGAAGTAGCTGTTCCACCGATGATCGAAAAGATGGGCCATCTTCCCCTCATATAGTGGCAGCATTCGCCGATCACCACGCGTAAAAACGTTATCACGCAAATCCCACCCGTCCTTCTCCAGCTCACTACGCGTCCGGAAAACGTCGAAGTCGTCTGTCATGTTGAAGTGGTTCTTAAAAAGGATCCCCCACGGATTGCCACCCCGCTCCGTCTCGTTCCACAGCACCGGAATACGCCGATAGATATCCGCCGTAAGATCCGCATCCCGCCGCGTCCGGAAGATCGGCAGCGTCCCCGTATTGGGATTGATCAGGGCGATCTCCTCGGGGCTGAGCGCGAACACCCGCTCCGCATCATCCAAATCCGCCGGGTCCTCCAGGAAGAACGCGAAGCGGGCCGCGGGCTCCCGAAGGTCCCTGCCAGCCAGGGAGAGCAGGCAGAACTTGTAGCTGGCGTGCACTCCCACGAAAAGCGGCTTGCGGTTCTCGAAGTCGTACAGCGCCGCCACCGCGCCCCGGCGCGTGAAGTCGCTGAACAGGTACTGCGCTCCCGCTCCGGTCGCGATGGCCGTCGGAAGGATGCAGCCGAAGCGGCTCCTAGGTGCGGCGATCGTCGCGAAGCGCTCCGCGAACAACTGGTCGGTCTGGAGAGAGTTGACACCCTTGACCGTCAGCCCCTTCGCGCACAACGGGAACGCCCCCGAGCCCCCCGCGAACAGGAACGTGGACTTCACCGCCCGCCGCGCTGTCCGGTAGCGCCTCCCCGCCTCCGGGTTCCCGGCCTCCTCGTTCTCGGCCTCCCACTCGGCGATCCGCGTACGCCGCGCCGTCCCCGCGATCGCCGCGATCGACGGCTCGACCACGCTGAAGTACTTCTTGTCCTCGAAGTCGACCTTGTCCCACGGCGGGTTGCCCACCACACAAGAGAAGCCGCCCGCCCACCCCGTAGCCGGGTCCACGACCTCATCCCCGTCAACCCTCTCCGGAACCGTGAAGACCTCCGGAAACTCCAGATGCCAGTGGAAGAAGCGGTATAGGTCGCGCAGCTCGTCGATCTCGTCGTGGGTCGCCTTCGAAGCCGACCGGGCCTCGGGGTCCCGCAGGGCCTGGAACACCTCGTGAGTGACGGGGGCCGGGGCGTCCTTGGTCTTGCGCCACATGAACGCGGCGCACCAGGCGTCGGCGATGTGCCGAGCGTGGACGTACTCCTTCTCGTCCCGCCACTTCTCGTACGCCGCCTGCTGGGCGTGCACCTGCCGCAAGTTGCCGGACGGGGCCGCGATGATCCGGCGGAGACCAGAGGCGAAGGCGGTGTTGGAGACCTTCGTCTCCACGACCACCTCGAAGAGGCCGCTCTGGCCCTTGCGTTCCTGGTCGTTCTGCTTCTCCAGGAATCTGGCGTACTTCTCGTCGTCGCCTTCGACGACCTTGAACGCCTTGTTCGGGATGCCGTCGAGCATCAGCGTGGGGGTTGTGCCCACCAAGCCGTTCCCGTGCTTGATGTGCGCGTCCAGGAAGCCCAGCGCCTTCCCCGGTTCCAGGGCCTCCAACCACAGCGAGACCTTGGCCAGTTCGACCGCCATCGGGTTGAGGTCCACGCCGTAGACGCAGCGGGCGACGACCTCGTGCAGGGCGGTGCGTACAGCGACGGGGGGCGGCTCCGGGTTGCTCTCGCGTACCGCCGCCACCCGCTTGGCGATGCGGCGGGCCGCCGCGACGAGGAAGTGACCCGAACCGCAGGCCGGGTCGCAGACCGTCAGCGACAGCAGCTCGCGAACGATCGCTTCCGACGGATCCGGCTCGCCCGCCGCCGTGGCGGCCTGCTCGCCGCGCTTCTGGGCATCGTCTATCACCGGGTCGAGCGTGGAGTCGAGCAGGACCTCGATGAGCGAGCTGGGGGTGTAGTAGGAGCCGGTCTTCTTGCGGTCGTTGCCGAGCCGGTTGACCAGTTCGAAGGAGCGCTCGGTGGCGCTGTGCTTGGGGACCAGTTCCAGCAGGGACTCGTAGATGGAACCGAGTTCCTCCGAGCCCATGTTGCGGTAGTCCACCGGCCGCCAGCGCGCGGTCTTCTCGTCGCGCACGCGGGAGAGGTGGCGCACCGCCTCCAGCAGGGAGGCGTTCGACAGGGAGCAGTCCCGCAGCGGTGCGTCGGCGGCGGTGTCGTCGAAGAGGCCGCCGAGGCCGGGCAGGCCCAGCTCGGGCCGGCCGTCCTCACGGCCCAGGGCGTCCATGACGATCCGCAGAGCGGCGTACTGGTCGGCGTGTGCGGTGCCCTGGCGGCGCAGGGCGTGGCGGCGCAGGCGGGCGGAGCTGAAGTACTTGGCGTACCGCTTGCGGGCGTCCTGATCCGCGTCGGGATCGTGGAGGGCGTCGCGGTCCTCGGCGACGAAGAGGAAGATCATCCGGTAGGCGAGGCGCAGCAGCGCCTTGTGCAAGCCGTCGGCGTCCAGGTTGTCGCGCAGGTCCGTGTTGGCCGGGTGACGCAGAAAGCCCGTGCCGAGGGTGGTGATGGCCCGCTGGACGCCGTCACGGTGGTGGTCGAGCGCCCGGGTGCCCGAGGCGATCGCCTCCGTACGCCACTGCTCCAGCCAGCACGCGGACGGCACCCCCGCTTCGCCGGTCTCGAAGCGGGAGACGTGCAGCAGCCGGTAGAGCAGGACGAACTCGCTGAACAGCTCACCGTCGAAGATGGCTTCGAGGTCGAACTCGACGTACGAGGCGGTGGCCAGGGCGTTCGAGTCGCGCAGCAGGCGCAGCTGTCGGCCGTTGGTGAGGACGCCCCACAGGTGGGCTTCTCGCCGGTTCAGGCACTCCTGGAGGAGGGAGTGCGGGGGTACGGTGCCCACGCCGCCAGGCCGTTTATCGAGGAGGGCGTTCCAGGCGGCCATGTGGACGGGCACGTGGTGCCAGCTGTGGCTGATGGGGAAGACGCGTTCCGGGTCGCTGTCGGCCCGGTACTCGCCGACCGCGACCGTGGTGAGCCGGCCGAAGCCCAGCTCGTTGAAGAGCGGCTCCAGCCACTGGCCGACGGCGAGGCCGGTCGGGTCGGCGGGCTGGTCGGCCTCGGCGCTGACCGGCAGTTTCTCTCGGAGTTCACGCCAGACGGCCTTGAGGTAGTCCCAGTGGCGCTCGGCCTCGTCACGTACCGACCGCCGAGGGCCGGTCACGTGGTAGTCGGCGGGGCCGGAACCCGGGACGTCCCTGCCCTCCTTGCTCTCCGAGATGCGGACGAGCATGTCGGCGGGGAGCAGGGCGCCGACGGTGTGGACGGCGGAGAAGACCTGGTTGCGGGTGGTGGCGGACATCAGGCGGCCTCTCCGTCTGCGGTGATCGGGGGCAGGTAGACGTAGACGCCGAGGATGTCGGCGGGCTGCTGGGCGGTCACCTTCAGGCCCTGCACGATTTCGTCGGATGCGCGCCTGACCCGCCGGTGGGACTCGTGCAGCTCTGCGGCGAGTTCGTCGCCGTAGGCCGTCATGTGGTCCTGTACAGCGTCCAGTTGTCCGAGGGTGCGGCGCATCGTCCGTTCCTGGAAGTAGTCGTCCGTGTTCTCGGCGGCCTCGGCAGTGAGCAGGTCCAGGGCCTGTTCCTCGGGGAGCCAGACCGGGTTCTTCGCCGAGCCCTGGTAGGCGAGGAGGCGGGCGTCCTCGGCGACGATCCTGCGTGTGCCCTGCCGGGAGGGCAGCGTGAGGTGGAAGCGGTAGCGGACCAGGAGCAGAGTCGTGGGGACGGTCACGGCCGCCGTGGAGACCACCCCACAGCGCCGGGCGGGGCGACGGCCGACGGCCTCGGCGTCGAGAGCCGCGTTGAGGACGTGGGCCGCGACCGCTCCGACCACGGGGTCGGTACGGACGAGGGCGGCTTCGCCCCGGGCCACGGCCGCCGTGGTGCGGAACGGGATGGGCCGCCCGGACTCGACCGCCTCGGCGCCCGCGACGGGGGCGAGGGCGTCGCGCAGTCCGGCAGGAACTCCGCTGACCTCGGCAGTGAAGTCGCCCGATCCGTCGCCGGCTTCGACGACGTGTGCTTCGAGGGCGGCCAGTGCGTGCCGGACGAAGCCGCTCACCTCGTCCGCACGGCCGAGGGTGTCGCGGATGGCGGCGACCTCGCGGGCAACCTCCTCGGGGTGGATGGCGCGCTGGGCGAAGCGGGAGCGGGAGGTCGTCTCGCGTTCCGCGGCGGAGTTCCACTCGCGTTCCAACTCGGCGGCCCTCGCATCCACCGTCTTCAGTTCCTCAACGGCGAACAGCCCTTCCTGCTCGGGCTGTTGGCCGCGCATCAGGAGCCATTCGACAATGGCGTCGGTCACGCCGGCGGACGCCTCGTCGGGTACGGAGACCGAGATGCCGAGGTCCTTGCGGATCTGGCGGTGCTTGGCGATGAGGACTTCGAGGACCTTGCCGTCGATGCCGTTGTCGATGCCGTACAGGGTGATGACGCGGACCTCGTCGCGCTTCTGCCCGTACCGGTCCACCCGGCCTTCGCGCTGGTCGTGGCGGGTGGGGTTCCAGGCGAGGTCGTAGTGGACGACGGCATCGAAGTGGTGCTGGAGGTTGACGCCTTCGGAAAGGCAGTCGGTGGCGACGAGGACGCGGCGGGCGGCGGGGTCGTCGCCCGCGAGTGTCGCCAGCTCCTCGATGCGGGTGAGGCGCTGCTGCGGGGAGAGGGTGCCGGTGACGGCCCTGACAACCGTCTTGGAGCCGAGCTTCTTCTCCAGGTGCTCGGCAACATACTCGGCGGTCGGGATGTACCGGCAGAAGACGATCGGGTGGTAGCCGTCCTTCAGGAGCGCCTTGAGGTGCCGGACGAGAGCCGCGAGCTTGAGGTCGTCTTCCGGGCCCTCCAGGGCGGCGGCCCGTTCGGCGAGGTCGGCCAGCCAGGCTCCGGCGCCGTCGGTCTCCGCGCCGGGAGCCGCGTCCAGGCCCTCCAGGGCGTCACTGTCGGCGGAGTCCCGGGTCAGCGGGGCGGCGAGCCGGTCGGCCTCCTCGGCGCTGGCGGCGACGGCCGCGGCCGAGCGGGTCGAGAGGGTCTGGGAGGCGGCCCGGGGCGAGGAGACCAGGGAGCGCAGCAGGGCGATCGCCGACCACCAGGCGATACGCGCCTCGCGCCGCCCCTGCTCACCCGCCGCCTGGACGCGCTCGCTCGCATAGGCGATGGCATCGTCGAGCAGCGCCCGGTAGGCGGGAGACAGCTTGTACTTCTCGTCCTTGGACTTACGGTCGGAGGGGAACGCGGTCTTCTCGGCCAGGCTGTCGTCGGCGAGCCCGCTCTCCTTGGTGAGGTACTGGCGTACGTCGCCACGCTTGCGCTGCACAAAGTGCTGGGCAAGGAGCCGTCGTCCGCGGTCCGTCTCCAGGTCCACGTCGGCCAGTTCCGGACGGACCAGGCCGAGGAGGTTGCGGAAGCCGGACTCCTTGCCGCTGTGGGGGGTCGCGGTGACCAGCAGCAGGTGCCGGTCCGGGTCCTCCGCGATGCGCCGCAGCAGCTCGTAGCGGAGTTGGTTCTGGGTGGAGACGGTGTCGTCGGCGGCTACGCAGGTGTGCGCCTCGTCGACGATGACGAGGTCGGGGCAGTGCCGTACGAAGTCGTCGCGGTGCCGGGTGGACTTGATGTAGTCCGTGGAGACGATGACGTGCGGGTACCGGTCGAACAGAGACTGGCCGAGATCCAGGCCGCGTTCGAGGCGGGAGACCGTGGAGGCGAGGACCAGTTCGGCGTCGATGCCGAACTTGGTCCGCAGCTCCTCCTGCCACTGCTCGGCCAGGGCGGGCGAACAGAGCACGGCCAGGCCCTTGGCCTCACCTTGGGCCAGGAGTTCCTTCGCGATCAGGCCCGCCTCGATGGTCTTGCCGATTCCGACGTCGTCGGAGATCAGCATCCGTACGGTCTGCTGCCGCAGCGCCATCAGCAAAGGGACGAGCTGGTAGGCGCGGGGCTCCACGGCGATGCCGGCGAGGGAGCGGAACGGTCCGGCGCCGGAGCGGAAGCCGATCCGCAGGGAGGAGCGCAGCAGCCCGGCCGCCCGCTGATCGCCGAGGTCGGCCGGGGACGGGGGCGCGAATTGAGCGTCCCGTACCTGCTCGAACGCGGGGAAGACGGCCGAGATGTCGTCGTCGGAGCCGCCCAGGGGACGCAGCACCAGCAGGTCGGGCTCGCTGTCGGGAAGGACGACCCATTCGCGGCCACGGGCGGTGACCAGGGAGCCAGGGGTGTAGGTGTGCGTCATCGGGGCTTCCTCGCGGAGGTGTCAGCCGGTTCCACGGCCGGGCGGGGCGGACGGTGCGGGCGGGCCGTCATGAGGACGGGCCGAGGCCGAAGTAGCGGGCGTGCTCGGCGGCGATGGCGTCCCAGTCGCTTGCTTCCGGGAAGCGGATGACGTCCCACCGGGCGAGGTACAGCCGCTCCTCGGCGTCCTCGTCCCGCGCCGCGTCTTCCTCGGTGTCCGCGCCGCCGAGGAAGACGGCGACGTTGACCCCGGGCATCCGGTAGACGAAGTCGGGGCGGGCGTCGGCCTCGGGGACCGTGATCCCCGCCTCGTCGGGCAGCCGGAGGCCGCGCTCCCTGAGCCAGGTCAGGAACTCCGCCTCCACCGAGGTGAGCTGCGGGGCCTCACTGGTGGTCGCGGCGGCAGACGCCGCCACGACCAGCCTTTGGTGCTGATCGGTCGTCGTTTCGCCGCGCCTCTCGCTCGTCGTCTCGGCGGACGCGAGCCGCAGCAGCAGGGCGGTGACCAAGCCGCGGTCGATCACGCCGTGGTGGAGCTGGTTGCCGTACGTCAGCAGGCACTCGTAGCAGCCTCGGGCGCAGGGGCGGTCGGGGTGGGGGCCCTTCTCGTCCCCGCCGCGCTCGTCGAAGTGGCAGATGGCGAGAGCCTGTTGGGCTGCCTTGGCCAGAGCCTGCGGTTCGGCCTGGAGCCGCCGGAGGACGCCCGCGCCTCCCTCGGCGGCCTCGGTGAACAGCAGCCGGTCGCGCGGTCCGTCGGCCGGCGGCAGCAGTTCGCTGGTCAGCTCGGAGTCCTCCAGCTCGAAGGCGGTCTCGATGCCGCGCTCCAGGGCGTACATCAACGTCAGGGCGACCGGGTCCGGCAGGGGCTCGTCAAGGGTGACGACGAGGATGTTGCGGCGGTCCTCGACGAACGGGATGACCCGCTTCTTGCGGCGCTTCTCCTTGCCGTCCTCGTCGATGACAGGCAACTCGCCGGAGTCACCGGAGGCGTCGGAGGCGTCCCGCTCGTTCATCCAACGCCCGTCGGTGGGGTCGAGCCAGTAGCCGGCCGGCTCGTTGTCCTTGGCGCGCAGCCTGCCGACGTTGGTGATGCGGACGGTGGCGGAGTCACCGTAGGTGAGCGTGGCGAGCGGACCCGCGGAGTCGGCGACCCGGGCGTCTTGCCGCCCCCTGCGGGTGCCGTGCCGCCGGAAGCGGTACGACGTCTCCAGCCGGAATCCGGCCCGGCGGCGCTCCTCCTCGTCGGAGGAGATGCGCTCCCGGCGCTGGGTGTAGACGGTGTGCAGGTGCAGCAGGTTGTAGGTGGGCGCACCAAGCGGCTTGTCGCACATCTCGCACTTGTCCCGGCGTTGCTCGGGTTCGTCGAGGTAGCCGCAGTGGGCGCAGCGGCGGGCCTCGCTGGTGGAAATGTCGCCGGAGGAGTCGGGCGGCAGCTGGATGCGGGTGACCTGGTAGCGGGCGCCCTCGTGGTAGATGAGCGCGCCGGGGCCGAACTCGCGGATCGCGAGGAAGCGGGGCCTCTGGAGATAGTCCCCGTCGCCCTGACGGCCACCCCGGGTGGGGATGAAGGCGGCCAGCGGAAGCCGGGGGAAGGAGTAGCCAGGCAGGAAGCCCTCGGACGCCAGGTAGCGGTAAGGGTTGAAGTCGGACAGGACGGAGCGGTTGTCCGGGCTCTCGTTCTTGAGCAGGTTGAGCTGGGTCTCGGCCTGCGTGCGGCGCCGGAACGCCTGCCGCCGGTCGCCCTCGGTCAGGGTGTGGTCGAGGACCCGCTTGTTCTGCACGTACTGGTCGACGAGGGCCGCCCGGTACAGGTCGCGCCAGCGGTCGAAGGCCCGGTCGAAGTTGCGCGGCGCCTTGTGCACGGCGTCCTCGATCCACCGCTCGTCCCACCATGTGGTCTCACCGAACTGGGGCAGCAGCGGGCCGAGGATGCGCCGGGCGGCGTCCACCGTGCGGGCCTGCGCGCCGGGTTCGTGGGAAGCGGCCAGGATGTCGTCGCGGAGAGCGAGGCCAGGAGCCGGGCTACCGGAGGTCTCGCCGTGGGCGATGTCGAGGATCTGCGGGATGGCCCGCCCCAGCGTGAGTCCGGCCTCGGCGAGCCAGATGCCCTGGAGGTGCGAGCGAACCAGGTCCTCGTTGGCCAGGTCCAGGCGTGGCGGGACGACAGCGCCGGCCACCATGCGGGCGGAGTGGCGGAAGTAGTACTGGTCGTGGCTGTTGCCGGTGGCGCAGTAGGTGGTCACGAGGGCGGGCTGGCCGCTGCGCCCGGCACGGCCGCTGCGCTGGGCGTAGTTGGCCGGAGTGGGAGGGACGTTGCGCATCATGACGGCGTTGAGCGAGGAGATGTCGACGCCCAGCTCCATCGTCGGGGAGCAGTAGAGCAGCTTGAGCTCGGCCTTGCTGAAGGCTTCCTCCCGCTTCTGCCGGTCCTCGGGGTCGACCTGCGCGGTGTGCTCGCGTGCGAACAGGCCGGACAGGCCGTCGGCCGTTTCGCGGTAGAGCTGACGGAAGAAGGCGTTGACGCGCGGACCGTCGCCGCTGGCGTACGTACGGGTGAGGGGATCATGGGCACCGGTTTCGCCCGTGCCGGCCCGCCAGATGATGGAGGCGGCCGACACCCGGTAACCGGTGGCGGTCGTCGACGGCTTGCGGAAGCGCCCGGCCTTCTGCGGGGCCACGGACACCTCGGTCACGAGCCCGGCGTTCCTGAGGACCTTCAGCAGATCCTCGATGACTGTCTGCAGGTCGGCAGGGTCCATGTTCCTGTCGAACCCGCGATGCGTGCGGCGCAGGTACTTTCCGTACTTGCCGCGCGCGGACAGGAACAGTCCCGCCCGGTCCATCCCGGGCTTCGAGGGCTGGGGATAGGCGGTGGCGACCTTGGGCGTGTCGCTCTTGGAGAGGACCCACGGGTCGACCAGCCTCTCCTCGCTGGCGCTCTGGAGCGAGTCGAAGTCGTCACGGAAGTACTGGACGTCGATGGCGAGAGACCAGCGCATCTCGTCGAGTAGCGCCTTCATGATCTCGGCGCGCAGGGAGGCGTCTGCCTCACGCAGGGAGGGGTGCGCCTGTTCCCAGCGGTCCTGGCGTTCGGCGACCCACTGGAGGTCGGCGTAGTCGATCTCCAGGAGTCCCGTCTGCTCCAGGTTCGGCATGGTGACACGCCAGCCGCGCTCCAGGTCGAGGTAGAGCCGGAAAGCGATCACATCCCGCAGGGTCCTCGCCGCGGCGGCGGCCAGCCGCGGGGGCAGGTCGGACTCGCCCGTGTACACGACGGGCTCCAGGGCGAGGGCGTTGGAGACCCGGGAGGTCAGCTCTTCATGCTGGATACCGTCCGTGCCCGCGGCGACGGCGGCCCGGTACAGCGCTCCGCGCAATTCGGTGACCTGGACGAAGTCGTTGAAGTGGCCGGCCTGGAGGGAGGCGTCCTGCCGGTTGTCGACGAACGTGAGGAGCTTGCGTGCCGCCTTGGGGAGCGCCGCCTCCGGCACGCTGTCCAGCGAGCGCACGACGGATGCTGAGATCAGCGAGGTCGCCGAGGAGCGGCCTTCCTGGTCCAAGGTGGCGAGCTTGGCGAAGTCCTTCCCGCGGGTCTGCTCGTAGGAGACCGAGCAGTGCAGGCAGAACAGGAACGGGGCGGGGATGAACGCCACGTGCAGTTCGCCCTTGGACTCGATTCCGTACGGATCGACGGTGACCGCCCGCGGCAGCCGGTCCCGGTAGGACTTCTTGACGACCTCCTGGCCCCTGTCGTCGATCTCCAGCCAGGACTCGGGCAGCCGCCGGTCAGCGATGGCCTCTTCCGGGGTTTGGGGCCAGGGAGGGGTGTGCAGATAGCGGTCCGTGTCGAGGTAAAGGTAGCCGTCACCGGCGCGGCCCCCGGTGGCGGAGGTGTCGCGGCGCGGCTCGTAGCGGACCTCGCCGTCCTTCTCCGTACGCCACACGGTGAGGTACTCCTGACCGCACTCACGGCAGAAGGCGAGCGGCATCAGGACGTGTCCGTCGGTGCCCGGACGGACCCGCTGGTAGTCACGGGTGGGGTGGCGGTCGGCCTTGTTCTCCAGGGTGACGTAGACGGTGTCGCCCTTGGACAGGAACTGGTGGAGCCGGAAAGCGAACAAGGGGCGTTCGGTGACGGGGTGGTACGCCTGCGAGCCCGCTTCCAGCGTGGCCCGAAGGGCGTCCGCGCACTGTTTCTCCGGCACCTCGCTCTGCGCCGCGAGTACGGCGGCGGCCTCCTCGATCTTCCGGGGTTTCTGACGCACAAGCTGCCCCGTGGCCTCGTCGGTGCCGAGACCGAAGTACGTCTCGATCCAGCGCGCGAGAGGATCGGTCACGAGGTCGGCGTAGGCGCGCGGGGCGGCGGTCTCCGTGAGGCGCGCGGCGGGTACGACGGTCGGGGTCTCGCCGGTGGCGCGGACCAGGGTCTCGCCGATGATGTGCTCGGGGCTGACCTTCGTGCCGAAGAGCTTGGTCGCCATGTCGGCCACCACGATCTTCTGCTCCTCCAGGCTGCCTTCGGTCGACATCGTCGCGGAAGTGCCGATGCACTGCACGTCGTCTGCGCGGCAGGCGTCGCGCACCCGGCGGATCAGCAGGGCGACGTCCGCGCCCTGCCGGCCCCGGTAGGTGTGTAGTTCGTCGAAGACGAGGAACTGCAGCCCCTCGGCCATGGCCACGAGGCTGTCGCGGTCGTCGGGCCGGGTGAGCATCAGCTCCAGCATCACGTAGTTGGTGAGCAGGATGTCCGGCGGGTTCTTGCGGATCTGCCTGCGGGCCTCGTCGTCCTCCTGGCCCGTGTAACGGGCGAAGGTGACCGGCTCGTTGCCGACGCCGTAACCATTGCGCAGGTACTTCTCCAGCTCCTTGAGCTGGCTGTTGGCGAGGGCGTTCATCGGATAGACGATGATGGCCCGCACCCGCTTGGGCGCCTCGGGCCCGGCCTTCTTCCGCTCTTTCAGGACCCGGTGAACGATCGGGACCATGTAGGCGAGGGACTTGCCGGACCCGGTACCGGTGGTCAGGACGTAGGAGACGCCGGCTGCCGCCGCGTCGATCGCCGCACGCTGGTGACGGTGCAGAGTGAGCGAGCGGCCGTCGCACACGGTGGAGTTCTCGGACTTCCCCGCCTGGAAGATCTTCGCGCACTCGTCGTGCAGGACCTTCTGCGCGGCGAGTTCCGCGACCGTTCCGGCGGAAGCGAAGAAGGGGTTGAGCGACAGCCACGGGTTGGGCCACTGCGACTTGTCATCGAGGTCCTTCTTCACGAAGTCCTTGATGCGCTCGTCACGGATCACGGTGCCGCCCTCGGTGAACGAGCGGTAGTCCTTGATGAGCTGCTCGTGCACACCGAAGACGTCCATGCCGGAACCGGACAGGGAACGCTTCGCGAGCTCCGGTACCGCCGGCTCGGAAGGCCGCTGCTCGGTGACCGAGGCACCCTCGTTGGCCGGCCGCAGCAGCCACTCCACCGGGTCGAAGTCCTGCCAGACAGGAAGAGTGCTGCCCTCCGCCACGAAAGGAAGCAGCGCATCCCGGACGGCGACCGCGTCAGCAGGGCGGTCGGCGGGGTTCTTCGCAAGGAGACGGTCCACAAGGCGGGCCAGCGCCTCCGGCACATCAGAACGAAGCAGACGTACCGGCGTCGGCTCCTGATTGACGTGCTTGTCGCGGAAATCAAAGGCGGTGTTGCCCATGAAGGGCGGGCTCCCCAGCAGCGTCTCGTGCAGCATGCACCCAAGGGCGTACAGATCGGCGGCCTGGGTGACGAGGCTGCCCTCGAACTGTTCCGGCGCCATGTAGCGGGCCGTGCCGACGGTCACTCCCGTGCTGGTCAGCTTGGTGCCGTCGGGATCGTCGACAATCCGGCCGATACCGAAGTCGAGGACTTTGACTGCGCCACCACGGGTGAGCATCACGTTGCGGGGCTTGAGGTCCCGGTGGACCACGCCGGCAACGTGAGCGGCGGCCAGGGCGTCGGCCATCTGTGCCCCGATGGCGGCGACCCAGGGCACCGGAAGCTGCCCTTCCTCCGCCACGAGGTCGGCGAGTGGATGCCCGTCCAGGAATTCCATGACCAGGAAGGGAAGGTCGCCGTTGGTCTCGTCCACCCCGCCGTCGATCGTGCGGGGCAGGTTGGGGTGGCTCAGCAGATGCATGATGCGCACCTCGCGCGCGAACCGCTCCACCGCCTTCGGGTCGGTGCGGGTCTCCACCAGCGTGCCCGAGCGGCGGCGGCGGATGAGCTTGAGGGCGACGAAGCGGTCGGGAGAGTCCTCGGCCTCGTCCAGGTCCTCGGCGCGGTGAACCTCACCCATGTTTCCCGAGTCGACGTAGCTCAGCAGGCGGAACCGCCCGGCGACCGTCTCGGAACCTTCACTCATGCTGCTGCCTCCCCGTGCGGCCCCGCCGAGGGCACGCGTTTTCCCCATGTGGTGGGCGTGCTCATCGTGACAGACGGAGCACCCACAGAAGGAACGTACACGAAAGTCAGAAAATGAACAAGTGTCAGCCTGTTAGCATCGTCAACACATCGACTGTTCGTGCGGGCCATTTCGGCTTCACGAGCCACCCCCGTACGACCACGAGCGTTCGGCGAAACGGGCTCAGACCAGCAGAATCCCTGCCTCACACATGTGTCGCGACAGGGGAGGGAGCCGACGCAGCGGTACCAGGGCAACGGCCTCCGCGACCGGATGGCGACGGACCGCACGACCTTCGTCGCTGGCGCGCTCGCGAGGACAGATCATGACAGCCGGAACGGAGAGACGAAATGGGCGTTCCGGCCAAAGCAGTGGCGAAACTTGAGGAAAAGGTCGAGAGCGTTCGCGAGCCGCGAAAGATCGCAGAACAGCTCGACACCGAGATCGTCGCCCGCATGGAAGAGAGCGAGGGCATTGACACTGAGACCCTCGCCCTCCATGGCGACCTCGACGACCAGATCGCCGGGCACGACTACATGACCGTCGAACAGTCCGTCACCTCTCCGCGACGTCTGATGGACATGGAGACAGTTTGACGCGCATGTCGATGCCAGCCTCATCAGGCTCGGTCGCTACCTCGGATGACGGCAGATCTGCGGGAGCCGTGAGGATTTGATGAGCCTCTCGAGCGCCGGGACCCCGTCATGGTAAATAGCCGGGCCTGATGCACCGGGCATGAGTCGGCGCAGGGCACCGGTTGCGATATCGGCGAGCGTAGTTCCGAGGTCGCTGCCTACGTCGATGGGCAACGTGCCGATGAGGGTGACCTCGCGGTCATCCCACTCGTCGATGTGTTCAGTGAGGAAGTCCACCGCCACCGACTGCCGACGGGCAAGCAGGAGCAGCTCGCAGGCGTGCACGGCGTCGCGGAGATCGAAACGGAGGCGGGCTGTGATGCCTGAGGGTCCGGACCCGGGCTCCTGGCAGGTGATGACAAGCTCGTCAGCGTCACGGCTCTTGGCGGTGATACTCATCTGCATGCCGCCGCGGACAAGCAGCTCCTGCGCCGCAAGTTGTTCGCGCTCGTCGTGCAGGGCGATCGACCACCATGGAAGCGGGCCCCAGGTGCCGTGTGTTGTCACGTGCTCGGGGAAAGGGGTGAAGGACCGGTACCGCTCCAGCAGATGCTGCTGGAAGGTGACAAGGCAGCCGTCCTGGAAGTGTTCGTCCCGGCTACGCTCGCGTAGTAGCTCGTACTCGATGGCGCTCATGCCCTCTACAGCCAGGGCGATGTGCTCCAACTGTTCCTGGATGATCTTTGCGGCCCGCTCAAGAACACCGCGGAACTCATCGCCGGGAGGTGCCTGATCGAGGAGACGGCCGAGAGCACGCTGCGCGGCCTGGCAGCGGACGAGATCTCCGCCGAGGCGCACCAAGTGGCGAGCCTTGAGAATGCTCCAGGTGCGGGTGGACATCCACCGATCCCAGGCGCGGTCGCCGCCACCCCGCTCGCCGAGCACCATGGCCCCCGCGTTGCCGACGCGGAAGTCCGACTCGTCTTTCAGCCTCTTCCACACGTCGGGATATGCCTCCAGTGGAGAGGACGGCAGCGCCGAGAGTGCCGCGTGGACACGCGAGTCCGTGCTGTCCCACAACTCCCTGAGTTCACGTTCCACACGTGTACGAGGCACCGTACGACCTCGTTGGGCAGCCCAGTATTCAATGAGAAGCATGTCCGTGCTCTCCGGCCTCCAGGGGAGCAGTCCCAGGCCGTCGAGGACCACAACGGTGGTGGCCAGCCCGTCATGCTGGAACCCGAACTGGACCTTGCTGATGAGCTCGGTGAGCTCATCAGCATTGGGGCCGGGCGCAGTGAAAAAAGGGCTGGCGGCGAGCCAGCCGCGGATATTCGCCGTGCCCTCACCCCGAGCGAGCCGGGCGGCGATCCGCGCCACCAGCAGGGAGCCGATGAGCCCGGGTTCGCCGAACTCGGTGCGTAGTCGGCCCTCAGCAAGCGCCGGGACATCCCTTACATGCCAGAGCAGCCCTTCTTGGATCGCGCGGAACCACTCTTCACGCAGCGTCGCGAGCGTGGGCTTCTTCCTGGGCCGCTTCCACTTGTTTCGGAACAGTGTGATGGCGTGCCCCTGGTCGCCGGCCCGTTGCAGGGGTACCGGCATGCCCTGTGATGCCAGTTCACGGCTGACGTGCTGGTAGAGGGCGTTCATGTCGAGTGGGCCCAACACGTCTGGAACGCCATCGGTAATGGCTTTCACGAGTTCACCGGTGAACGCAGTGAAGTGCGCACCCACGGGAGCCATGGCAGCCTGCGTAGCGGCTGAGGCAGTCATGACATAGGTACCCTCGATGGCGGCCTGGTCCGCGAACTCATCCGGCCCGCCCATGTATCCCTCCAGCGCGGCACCGCTGTAGCAACAGTCGAGGATCACGACCTTCCTGGGCGCTGCGCTTTCCAGCACTGCTGTGCGGAGGTAGTTGAACGCCACCGACTTGTACAGCTTCCGGTTTCGCTCGGAATGCCCCAGCGCGAGATAGAGAAAGCCATCGAGCGACCGCATACCGTGGCCGGCGAAGTACACCACCAGCGTGTCTGTCGCCTCGCTTGCTGCCTGGTGGACGGCATCGAGTACGTCCTGGCCATCGGCGGGATTACGCAGCGACACGCAATGTCCGGCGGGTAGCCCCCCAACGTCCGGTGACCTGAACAGCTCTGCCAGCCTGGCGAGGTTGTTCCGCACCGCTGGCAGGTCCGAGAAGTTCTGATAGTCGTCCGCACCGATCAGCACCACACGAGTTCCGTCGGGGTCGGGCAGCCCCATCACCGATTCCCTGCAACCGACGGTGCCGACGGACGTCCCGGACCAGTGGCCCCTGGGTCTCCGCCGTGGGTCTCGGGAGCCAACAGCAGTGCGACTCTGCGCAAGGTTTCGTCCGACGCATCGTGCACGGTCACTGTCATACCGCCGTGCTCGAAGGTCACGGCCCCGGGCGGCGAAGGTCGGGATGCTCGCCAGGCGACCACGATGTTCACCAACAAGCTCGCAGCGGCAATACCGTTGCTGACGAACATGTTGATGATCTCGCCCGCGCTCATGCGGTCAGAGACTTCGGAGGCTTGTTCCAGTTCGACCTCCACGTGACGCCGGAGGTCGCGATCCTGCCGGAGCCAGTAGTAGAGATCATGTGC
This sequence comes from Streptomyces sp. NBC_00442, assembly GCF_036014195.1. Taxonomy (NCBI): domain Bacteria; kingdom Bacillati; phylum Actinomycetota; class Actinomycetes; order Kitasatosporales; family Streptomycetaceae; genus Streptomyces; species Streptomyces sp. NBC_00442. The sequence continues at coordinate 4,147,775 of NZ_CP107918.1, read as the reverse complement.
CGCTGCGTCGTCGCCCTGCGCATCGACCGTGATCTGAATCTCCACGACGTCTCCCTCTATCGTCTCTGCTGCCTAGCGCTCACGGCAAGGAGCGGATATGGGGCCGTCACTCCTGCCACAGCTTTCACCCCAGAGGGAAGAATACGTCTCAACTGGCCTTCAACAGTGTGGCGTTGATTCGTACGCCACGAAGCCGTCTACGCCGCATCAGCGGCCTCGGCCGCACCGGCGATCTGAAGCAGTCGGGCCAGTCCCTTCCGCCCGCGCTTGATCACTTCGAAGGCCGCCATTGGATCCATGTCCGGCGGCAGCGGAGTATCGGTGAGGAGATCCGTAATGGTGTATCTGCCGAGCAGCCACCGCTGCAGTGCGCGCCAGTCGGCACCCCGGTCAAGCGGTAAGCCGTCCGCCCACGGCAATGCCTCGTACCGGGTGCCGTCGATGCCGTTGGCGTGGAGTAGCCCGGAGCGGCGCACGAGGCACGGGAAGCAGACCCCGCAGTTGGCGATGGGAGGGCCGCCGCTTCGGCGGGTTGGAGGCTTGCCGCAGCTCAGAGTGGACTCCAGGTCGGACGGGGTGAGCCCCGCATCACGTCCGGCCTTGCACACCTCGCCTTTCGTGAGCTGTGCCAAGGGGTTGACCACCTGCACCGCGCTCTCCGTGTCACTCACGGCCGTCACCAAGGCGTTCAGGCTGCGCAGCGTCCGCGGGTGCACGGAGCGCGTGGAACAAGCGGCCGAACGCGCCGCTGTCAGGGGCGGATTGAGGGCGAGCTGGCCATTCTCGGGGATGTGGACGGTACTCACACCGTGCGCGGTGGCGGCGCGGATCGCGCCTGTCGCATACAGCAGGCCACGTGTGCGGGAGGAGGTCTCCAGCCGTAACCTCGAGCCGTCGCCCGCCGGGGTCTGGCTCATCGGCAACAGCAGGACCGGCCGTGCTCCGCCCAGTCGTTCGACGGCCTTGTACACCCGCTGCTGGAGACGCAGCAGGCCGATCTCGCGGAACATCACGAGCAGCAGCGGTCGGGAGTCGGCGGCGCGCGCACGGGTGGCAGCCCAGCTGAGGGAATCCAGTCCGCCGGAGAACAACGCGACTTCCGCGGCACGCGGGTCGTCGGGAGAGATCATCGCCTCCTCGACGTAGTGACCGGTGAGGGGACGGAAGTCCACGTTCCAGAGGTCCCCGGTGAGGACTTGGAGAAGCGCAGTGAGGTGAGTACGGACCGCTGCGCTTGCCCACCGCTCGTGTTCCGTGACGGGCACGGCGAGGCTGATGCGGCGGGTCCACCTGTCCCGTACTCCGGTCCGGCGTACGTACTTGTCGGCGATGAAAGCCGCCCTGGCGACGCGGAACAGGTCCTCGGCCCAGTCGGGGACGGAACCGGGCAGATAGTGCCGGCCGGTGATGCGGCGCTCCTTTTCCTGGAAGGATTCCTCGCCGATCTCCGTCCAGCGGTCGCCACGAGGTCGGTCGCTCCGAGGACCGCGCCACCACAGGAAATCGTCAGAATCGGTCACGCCGCAGCTCCCTCTTCTCCGGTGATCTCCTCGGTGATCAGGCCAAGCACCTTCCGACCGCCCGCGGTACCAACAACTCGGCGATCTTGGGCAATGCAGCCGACGGGTCCTGCAGAGCGTCCACCACTGACTGCGCGGTATCCACACCCTGTGCAAGGTCCGTCGCTTCGGCGGACTCCTCGCAAGGATTCGGCACCAGGTCCACTACCTTCTCCGCGACCCAGTCGGCGATCCTGCCTTCCGGATCGGCCGCGATGAGCACCGGGACCGCCACCTTGACGTGCTCGGCGACAACGGACCTGAGGAACTCCCCCACCATGTCCGCGAAGAACACCTGGTAGAGATCGCACAGGATGTCCCAGGTGAAGCCGCCGCCGCCTCCGCCCATGGCATCGTCCAGCTCGGGATGTCTGCTCCGGACATCGCGGACCGCCGCGGCCATCCCCCTGCGCACCGCGGCGTCGGCGAGTGTGCCGCCGTCCCCACCGACCTCCAAGACGAGACGCGCGACGAGCGCGTCCTCCGACTCCGCCCCCTCTGTAGCCAGCGGCCCCAGGGCTCCGGCGAGCCGTTCGCCTGCCGCGCAAGCCGTGTCGTACAACCCGAAAGCCGATCGATCGGCACGGAGCGTCTCGTGCAGGGCGCTCAGGTGGTCCGCCGCGATCTCCTCTAGCCGCTGATCCGCGTCACGTGAGTCCTCCCGCCAGCGCGCCAGCCGCCTCCCAGCGGAGCTCCACCGATCGCCGTTCGGTCCCTTCCATCGCGTGGATGTCCCCACATCGCCCCCAACGATGGTGTCCCAACCAGCCACTTCGTCCATGGCATCAGACCGGACGATCCCCAGGTAGGGCGGGACTCGGCCAGGGGCCCGCGGACCGACCAGGTGCTGAAACAGCCAGGGGTATCACTTCCCGTGATGCCTACACCCAGATACGTGACCAGTCGTAGCGCTGAGTCACAGACGCCCCGCAAGTACCGGTTCGGGGCAGGTCGCGGGCTGGCAAGATTGGCCCTTGCGTCGTATGCCCTGTTGTCCGTGCTCTCTGCAGTGCGGCTCCTGACCGCGTATCAAATCAGGAAGCTCCGGCTGTCCGCTCCAGACGACACCAGTCGCCTGAAGGCCGCTTGCGATCCAGGTCCGGTCACAAGTCGTCATCCGGCACACGGGCAGTCGGCTCACGGGGTGGCCACGCCAGCATGCATTCCACGGTTGTGCACGAGAACACGGTGCAGCGAAGGGTGAAGCCATGGCCAAGCTCACGGAGGAGCAGAAGCGGCGACGAGCCGCCAAACGTGCTCTGCGCTCGGCCCTGAATGCCGAAGCGGACGACCGTCGTCGCCGCGAGCGGGATGCACGCTGGAAGCGAGAAGGTACGTGCCTCAGCTGGGGGGAGTACGTGGCCGATGAGCCCTGTCGCGGTTGCGGACAACCCATGACGGATGAGCTGGGGAGCTGGCCACCTCTCATGAGGTTGTCCGAGGCCGAGAAGCGCGAATACGAGGAAGCCAACCAGAGGTTCCGCGAGCGGCACGCCGACTGCCGGGATGCTCGGTGGTCCGTCAGCGGTTCTCGGGTGACGCACTGCTGTTTTTGTTGCCCGCCACCGCCGATGGGGCCGAAGCAGATAGAGAAGCTCGCCAGCCTGTTCGCGTCCTGGCCTTCGCGGGAGGAGCGCAAGAAAGACCTCGATACTTGGGACCTCACTCTCCGTTGCGACCATGTGGTGCCCCACATTCAGCATCGCGAGAACAGCCGCGTTTCCACCCGCGTCATCGACTGCCCAGAGTGCGGAGAGCGTCGCGGCGTAGTGAGCAGTGAGCGAGTAGGGCCCGCGTACCGCGATGACGGGACCATCCGTGAGCGGGCGGCAGCTGATCGAGAGCGGCTCGCCCGGGAACTGGCAGCCGCCGAGGCGAAGCTGACCCGTCAGCAGAAGAACGCGGCGGCAACCCAACAACGCATCGCCTAACTCCAGGAAGAGCTCGGCAGTGAACCTTGATGAGACGAAGCGCAGGCAGCGATGCCAGGTCATTCCCCGCATCGATTCCGATGGGTTACTGGCCGGGAGCCCTCGTGTATCGAGGTGTCAGGACTCAGCGGTCGAATCGCGCCCCGGCCAGTGCTTCGGCGGGGCGACGGCCGGGTCCGTGATCTGGAGGCGCTTCTGCCGGGTCGGGTCGATCGACGTCAGAGAGACGAGACGCTGGCCGTCAGCTGCTTCGAGTTCGGACAGGGCGTGCGGAAGGGCCGCGCAGACAGTGGCGATCGCCGTGCCCAGGCCCACCAGGCCACCGTGCTTGTTGTTCTGGCGGTACTCGATGCGATGCAGGCCCGACTGTGCGATGGCCGCCACTTCGAGTGGCCGGCTGAGCTGTTTGGTGTCATTGGTGATGACGACCTCGAAGCCGTCGGTCTTGGCATTGGCGTACAGCTCGATGTCCTTCGTGCCCGTCCAGCCCTTGAGCTCGTGGACGTGGACGACTTCATGCGCCTTCAGCAAGATGCGCACGATCTCGGCCATGGGACGGGGCACGTTCTCGTCGAGCAGCAGTTTCAAGCGACGACCTGCCGGGGCTCACTGCTGCCATAGCTGTCGACGTACTCGCTGAAGTCGGCAGCGTCCCGGGCGGCCTCGGCCGTCACGCCTGGGTAGAACTCACCGATCTGGTCCGGCGGGATGCCGTCTCTCACGAGGGCAGCGACATCTGACGCCGGGATCCTGGTGCCTTGGATGACCGGTTCGCCGCCTCGCACCGACTCGTCGACCGCAACGTGTTCACGGGGGGTGAGCAGAGCGGGAATGCTGCGGCCGTCCTTATAGAAGGGCGCGAGAACATCCACCATCTGGTGGATGACCACGTTGCCTCCCTTGATCAGGTCTACGGCATGGTCGGGTTCAGCCAGATAGATCGTGTCCGGGCCCGCGACGAGTTTGTACGAGGAGAGGTGCTCCCACTCGCCGAGGTCCTCCCGGAGCGTGTTCAGCGCACGGCGGATCTTCTGCAACGAAGCCTCTTCGCGCAGCTGCACACAGATGCGGAGTGCGACAACGTCGCGGAACGAGTAGAGGATCGGCCTCTCGCTGGAGATCTCGGGCACGAGCACGGCGCCCTTGGGCCCAGAGGCTCGGCGCCAGTGGGACAGCTGGCGCAGCGTCGCGCCGGAAAGAGCCGCGGCGAGTTTGGGTTCGTACGACACCGCGTGCCTCCTTCCGTCTTCCGCCCCCATGGATATCGGCCTGAACGTACCCCATTCTCCTGGAGGCCACTCAGCACAGAAACCGAAGGGCCCATTCAGGGTGAGCCGGGACGCCGGACGCCTACATGCCGCACATGCCGCTCCCGCGGGATTCGCCACAGGCCGGCACACGTCCGTGGCATTTTCGGCCACCCACCGGCGGCGCCCGTATGCGCCGCGTAACCTCACGGGCATGGGGGCATCAGCATCCGGTGCAGGTCAGGACGCCGACGAGGAGGCGCGGCGGCGGCTGAACGCGTACACGTACCTCAGCGCGCCCGAACGGCTGGAGCACGTCGCGATCATGCGGGTCTTCTGCGGAACGCTGCTGGCGGATCTCGCCGTCCCGGACATCATGGCGAAATTGCGCCAGACCGGCGCTTCCGCCGCAGGACTCGACGCCGACACCCTCACGGTCCGACTGGAACAGCTGGTCCAGTGGGGAAACCTGCTCCGCAGCAGCCACACGGTGAACGCGTCCAGCATCAGTGAGTACCAGCGATCCCGCTCGCGCTACCAGCTGTCGAAACTGGGCGAACGTATCCAGCGGGACGCCGACGGAGTCCTGGCCGAGGCCGACGCCGCCCGCGAGGTGAGCAACGAACTGCTGGCACTGGTCGAGCGCGGACTACGGGAGCTGGCCGACCTCGTGACCGCGCCGGGCGGCGTCGAGCCGCAGGACGGACTGGAGCGGATCAGCACGCTGTTCGTGCAGTTCACCGAGTTCGCGGACTCCATACGCGACTTCTATGCCTATCTCGGCCAGGTGCTGTCCCGCTACGACCTGGACAGCGCCGAGTACCAGGGCTTCAAGGAGCTGCTCCTGGACTACGTCGAGGCAATCACGGAGGACGTGGCGTTCCGCGCGCCCCGGATCTCGGCGGCGTTGGACACCCTGTGGCCGCACATCCCGGCTCTGCTGGACCGGCTGGACTCTCATGCCCAGGGGCTCACCGGGCTCTCGGCGCAGGCGCAGGGCGAAAGCCGCCCAGACGTCCGGATCCAGCGCAGCCGCGGCCGCGAATTCGCGGACTGGGAGGGCCTGCGCGGCTGGTTCAGCAACACCGACGGCCAAGGCAGCCAGGTCGACCAGCTACGCGATGCCACCCTGCGCGCGTTGCAGTCGCTGCTCGCCAACGCCAAGCGGATGCTGCGGTCAGCCACCGGGGAGATGTCCCGGCGCAAGGATCTGCTGCGGCTGGCCCGCTGGTTCGACGAAGCGGCGCCGCGGGACGCACACGACATCGCCGTCGCCGCATTCGGGCTGTACGGCGCCCGCCATCTGAGCATACCTCCGGCCACCGACGAGGTGGTGCCCGCCTACACGAGCTGGTGGACCGGCCCGGTGGTCGAGGTACCGGTGGCCCTGCGGGAGAGAGGCAGCCGCGCCCAGCGGGGCCGGGCCTCCGCGGTGGAGGACCACTCCGCGCAGAAGCAGCTGCTGAGGGAGGCAGCCCGTCAGCGGGCAGCGGCCAGAGCAGCGGCAGCCGACGAACTGCGCAGCGCGTCCGGCCGGTTCGCCGAGGTACACCTCACGTCAGCGGCGCTCGGCCTGCTCCTGGAGCTGCTGGCCACAGCGCTCGGAAACGCACAGCTCAGCAGGCCCGTCAGCACGGACGGAGAGAGGACGACGGGGTTCGACCTCGACTCGGCCAGCAGTGAAGACGCCGAACTGCGTATCCGCCTCACCGTGCGCCGGACGGCGGGCACGCGAACGGTGCTGTACTCGGCCGACGGCGACCTGCTGCTGGACGACCTGGAGCTGGACATCGGTCGCACCTCCGCCGCGGTCGACGGCGAAGCGGAGGCGAGCGTGTCATGACCCTCCCCTCGACTCACGAGGTAGCCCTGGCAGCCGAGCGCCGCACCGCCGCCCGGCTGCTGCTCGCCCACCCGCTGATCGCGTCGGACGGCCCGCACGCCGACCTCTTCCCGCTGATCCGCAGGCACGCCGACTGGCTGGGCAAACGGTTCCAGCAGGTGCTCGGCTACCGCCTGCTGGTCGACAGCTCCTATGCCAGGCTGTTCAAGGCGGGGCTGGGGGCGGGTTCGGGTCATCGGCTGGAGCGCTCCACCGGCACCCCGTTCACCCCACACACGTACGCCTGCCTCGCGCTGGCCCTGTCCGTGCTGGTGACCGCGCCCGAGCAGATGCTGCTGTCACACCTGGTCGCCGATATCAGGGCTGCCGCAGCCGACGCCGGGATTGAGCTGGAGGAAACGGGCCGGGCGGCCGGGAAGCGGACCCTGGTCGCGGCTCTGCGCCAGCTCGTCGACTGGGGCGTGCTCATCGAGACCGAGGGCCATGTGACCGCGCTTGCGCAGGAGGCGGGCGGAGAAGCCCTGATCACGATAGATCGGGAGCTGGCACGCGTGGTTGTCGCCGGCCCGCTCTCCCAAGCACGGGACGGCGCCGACCTGGTCCGGCGGGCTGCGGACCCGAGCTTCGGCGGACCACGCACCTACGTGCGCCGGATGCTCGTCGAGACACCCGTCGTCCACCTCGACGAGCTGACCGACGCCGAGCGGGACTGGCTCCGCACCCGGCAGCGCCGGGAAGCCCAGGCTTTCTCCGAACTCCTTGGTCTGGAGATGGAGATCCGTGCCGAGGGCGTGGCACTGGTGGACCCCGAGGAGGAGCTCACGGATCTGCACCTGCCGGGAACCGGGACCGTCGCACAGGCCGCGCTGCTGCTGGCGGAACGGCTCGTGGAGCGGCTTCGGCCGCAGGAGCCGGGGCATCCGGCGACCGGCGGGACGCTCGTCATCGGGGTGGCCGTCCCGGACGGCCTGGTGGATGAGGTGCTGGCCGGGCTGATCGCTGAGTACGGGCAGCGCAGCAACTGGCAGCGCGGCTACCTGGAGGACCTTCCCTCCCTGCGAGAGGCCGTATTGGACCTCCTGGTCCGCATGCGGCTGATGGCCCGCGCGGCCCAGCTGCGCGCCGAGGGCGAAGGACTGCCGGAGGGGTACGTCGAAGAGGCGCCGGAAGGACGCACGGTGACCGATGTCCATGGCGCACGGCCCGGCGGCGACGGCTGGGTGCTGCTGGCCGCAGCGGCCCGCTACGCCACCCACGTCACGGTGCGCCCGGCCACCGCAGCAGGCAAAGGCACTGACGTTCAAGAGGAGTTGCCGCTATGACCACCGACGCGCGTGGCCTCGTTCCGCTGCCGCGTTCCGGCGCTGCGACACCCGCCGGCCCTGCGACGACCGCCGGCACCCGCTTCCGGCTGCACCGGGCGGGCATCCAGAACATCTGGCAGTACGACGAGCAGGAGTTCTCCTTCGGCGACGGACGGCTGCTGCTGCGCGGCAAGAACGGCGCGGGCAAGTCCAAGGCCCTGGAGATGCTGCTCCCGTATCTTCTGGACGGCGACTCCCGAGCACTGGACGCGACAGGCACCGGCCGCACCACGCTTGCCTGGCTGATGCTGGACGGATTCGAGCAGACCAACCGTCTCGGGTATCTGTGGGTGGAGTTCCGGGGCACGGCCGACGACGGCGGTCACCGCCACCTGACGCTCGGTGCCGCCATCCGCGCCTCGAAGTCGACGCAGAAGGCGCTGCCGACATTCTTCGTCACCCCGCTGCGGATCGGTGAGGACCTGCACCTGGTCGAAGCCGGTAAGCCGCTGCCGGTCGACCGGCTCAAGGAGATCGTCGGCTCCGACAACACGACCGACCGTGCGGTCGAGCACCGCTCACGCGTGGCTCGGGAACTGTTCGGCATCACCGACACGACGCGCTACCGCAACCTCACCCAGCTCCTCCACCGGCTGCGGCGCCCGACGGTCGGCGACCGGATCGAACACGGGGGCCTGGTCTCCCTGCTGAGCGAGACCCTGCCGGGGCTCGACGAGGACGTGGTCGAGAAGGTGGCGCGCAACCTCTACGACCTCGACGCCGTACGGGACGAACTCGGCCGCCTGGAACGCACCGACGCGGCCTTGCGCACGTTCCTCACCAGTTACCGCGGCTACCTGGCCGGGGTCCTGCGCACCTCCGCCCAGAGAGTGAGCCACGAGCTGGGCGTCCTCGCTCAGCGGCGCCGGGCGGCCGGAGACGCCGCACAGCGGACGAGCGACCTGAGGACGCAGGAGGAGGAGTCGGAGGGCCGACTGGAGACCGTGCGCGAGGAGGAACAGGCCGCCCGGACCGACCTGGCCGCCCTGCACGCCAGTCACGCCTACCGCAGCCTGCGCGAACTGTCGGAGCGCCGCGGCACGGTGGAGGCGCTGCACACCGCCGCCGCGGCCGCGTTCACCACCCTGCGGAACGCACATGACGCGGAGGAGGGCTCGGCGGAGCGGCTGGCCGAAGGTGTCGAACACCTCGGAAGCCGACTGGCCGAGCTGGGAACCGAACACCGGGAGCTGCTGACGCAGGCGGAGAAGGCCGGGCTTCCCACCGGCCATCTCGGCGAGGCGGTGGCTCTGCCGCGCATGGTTCTCACCCAGGCCACCGAGACCGAGCTGACGACTCCGGACGGGGAGACGCATACCGTACGGCACCGGTCGGTGACCCGTGTGGACACGGTCACGGCGCAGGAAGGGCTGCGGTCCTGGCAGAACCAGTTGGAGGACGCCGAGGCGGTCGCGAGAAACCGGGCCCGGATGGTTCAGGAGGTGACCCGCCTCATCTCACGGGCGGACGAGGCCCGCGCCGCGGCGGCTCAGTCCGATGCCGAGCGGGAACGACTGGAGGGCGAGGGGGAAGAGGCCGCCGGTCATCTGGAGGGCAGCCGTCAGAAGGTCGCCGAGGAGAGCGGCGCCTACGCCCGCCAAGTCGCCGACTGGGCGGCGCGCACGCGGACCGCGCTGGGTATCGACTGCCCGTCACTCGACGCCGTCCACGCCACCGTTGGCCACGAGACCTCCACCGACGCGCCGTTCGCGGACCGCACACTGCCGCCCGACATCGACAACCAGGCGTGGCGGACAGCTCAGGCCGCGTTGGAGCCGTACGGCGAGGAACTCACCGGACGCCGGGACGCCCTGGCACTCAGCGTTAACCGGCTCGGCGAGGAACTCGACCACCTGGCGAAGCAGAAGCGGGACTGGGAGCAACGTACCGACCCCGAGCCACCCGCCCCGCACCATCGCGCCGCCGCAAGGACGCCGGGCAGTGGAGCACCTTTCTACCGGCTCGTGGACTTCGCGGAAGACCTGGCTCCGGCCGACCGAGCTGGTCTGGAAGGGGCGCTGGAGGCGAGTGGAATCCTGGACGCGTGGGTGAGCGCGGGCGGCGTCCTTCTCGACCCGCGCACCCGGGACACCCTTCTCCAGCCGGGTCCTGCGCTGTCCGACGGGCGGACTCTCGCCTCGGCCCTGCGCCCAGTCCCTGAACCGGGTTGCGGCGTCTCCTCCGAGCAGGTGGGAGGTCTCCTGGCCAGCATCGCACTCGCATCGGCACAGGAGACCTCCGCGCACAACACAGTGTTCTACGACGGCAGTTGGCGTCTGGGCGTGCTCAGCGGTCGTCATGACAAGGGCGACACCGAGTACGTGGGGGCCGCCGTACGCGCCGAGACTCGGCGGCGCATCCTCGCCGAGCTGGAGGAGCGGATCGCGCGGACTCAGCAACGGCTGGCCGATGTCCGCGAGGAGCTCGCCGTAGCCGATGCCATGCGTCGGGCTCTCACGCTCGCGGAACGGGACTTCCCCAGGGCACGGAATCTCGCGGACGCCTGGAGCAGGACCGAATCAGCCGAGCGGACCCTGCGCGACCTGACCGCCAAGGCAACCCGGGCGGCGCGGCTGGCCGAGGAGGCACGCGCTCTCGCGGTATCGGCGCGAACCGAGGCGGAGGCCACCGCGACCGCCCACGACCTGCCCGGCGACCCCGCCGCCCTGGACCGTGTCCGCACCGCACTGGCCAGCCTGCTCAGCGGTATCGGGCATCTGCGCAGGGCCGTCAGCGGCACGGGCGAGCGGCTCGGCACGAACCAGGCCGATGCCGACCGGTACGGACGCGCCCAAGAGGATCGCCTGGCCGCGGACGAGAGCTACCGGCTCCACCTCGCCGGACTGCGCACCGCTGAGCAGGACCTGCGCACCCGCGAGGAGGCCATCGGATCGTCCGAGGAGGAGATCCTCTCCCGCGAGCAGGACGCCAAGCAGCGCATCACGAACGCCGTCCAAGCGCTCCCCGCGGCACAACGAGCTCGCGACGATTTCCACGACCTGCGCGTACGCGCGGAAGAGGACGAGAAGCGCCTGCGCGGGACCCTGTCGGACCAGGAAACGGCGGTCATCGACACCGGCAGCGCTCTCCGCGGTGCTCTCAGCCGACCGGAGGTGGTGCTCGGCGCCGGCCTCGACCGGTCCTCGCTGCCCGAGTACGTGTCGGACGACCCCGGTGCGGACGTCCGCAGCCGTCTGCGCGCGCTGCGGGCCCTCGCCGACGCCGTGGAGCAGGCCCTCGGCCGCCCGAAGGGCGAGGTGTCGGACAGCGCTCTGCTCATCCGGCACACTGCGCTGCGCGACCAACTGGCCGGCGGGTACGACGCACAGCTGGAGGAACGCGGCGGTATCAAGGTGTGCCGCTTGGTCGACGACCACGGGTCCCATGACGTCGCGGCCGTGGGCGAGCGGATCGCGCTTCAGGCCGCGGAGGCCCGAGGGCGGCTCACCGAGCGCGAACGTGAGGTCTTCCAGCGGTTCCTGACCGGTGAGCTCGGCGACCACCTCTCGGCACAGGTCATCACCGCAGCGAATCTGGTCGCGGCTCTCAACGCCACCCTGCGGACCGTGCGCACCTCCCACGGCCTCGGCGTCGAGCTGCTGTGGAAGCTGGACGAGGACGTGGACGCGGATGTGCGCGCGGCCGTCGAGCTGCTGCGCAGTCCGTCGAGCCTCAGGACGCGCGAGGAGACCGAGCAACTCCGCGAAGTCCTGCAACGCCGGATCGAGGACGCCCGACTCGCCGACCCGTCAGCCGGTTACGCCGCCCATCTGCGGACTGCGCTGGACTACCGCGACTGGTTCCGCTTTCACACCTTCGTGGTGGAGGACGCGGCTCCGGGCCGCCGTCGGAAACTGACCGGCCGGACCGGGCTCAGCCAGGGCGAACAACGCGTGCTCTCCTACCTCGTGCTCTTCGCCGCCGCAGCCGCCCACTTCACCAGCCTCGCCGAGTCGGCACCGCACGCGCCACGCCTGATCCTCCTGGACGACGCCTTCGCCAAGGTCGACGAACCCACCCACGGCCGACTGGGCCGTATCCTCGTCGACCTCGATCTCGACTTCGTCCTGACCAGCGAGCGGCTCATGGGCAACTGGCCCGAGGTTCCGTCCCTGCACATCTACGAGTGCCTCCGTGATCCCCACGTACGCGGGGTGGCCACCCTGCACTACACCTGGAACGGTCGGCACCGGCGTCTGGTGTCCGTATGAGCGGGCTGCCCGCCGCAACGCGCGACTGGCTCACGGGACCTGGACTCACCCGGCTCTGGCAGGGGGCACGCAAACGCCTGGAGAGCAACGGCCTACAGGCCACGGGTTCGCTCCGACTGACCGCGATGAACGCTCAGGAACGCAACGACCTGTCTCTCCTCCTGGGCAAACCCCTCACAGGTGCCGCCGTGACCGTACGGCTCGACGTGCTCGACGCACGGCTACGCGCCTCGGCCGCCGGACTCGGCCTCAGACAGACCCTGGAGGAACTCGGCCCGCCACTCACCGACCGCCGTGCCGCCCGCGCGGACGTTGCGGCACGGCGCGAACAGGTGTGGTCGTCCCTCGCTTCGTCACTGGACACCTCCCCGCTCGCCGACCAGGAATGGCCCCGGCAGTGGTACGACCTGCTGCGCCGTACCGGCGTTCCGAAGGGAGTGACGCCCGAAGCGGCGATATGGACACTCCACCAAGCGGTCCAAGTCCTCACCACTCTCCTCGGACCCGAGCGGGGCAGCACACTCGGCCGAGGAGAACTCGCCGCCATGGCGACCGGCTCCGCGCACGGCCTGGACGACGGCACCTGGCTCGCACGTCTCGTCCGACGCGGCGTCGCCCTCGCCCACGGCACTGAGTTCCCCGACGACGCGGCCGGTCGACGAGCTCTGTGGCGGCTGGTGTCCGTCACTCCGGACGAGGTTTCCAGCACGGTCCTGACGTACGGGTTGCGGCCCGACGGCGAGGGCTGGCGGGAGCGCGCCCTACGGGAGCGGGCCGATCATCACGCCGAAGTTCACGTCACACCGCGCGACCTGCATGCCCTTCGGCTGCAACTGCCCGCCGGAACGCTGATCCACATCTGTGAGAATCCGCGCGTGGTGGAAGCCGCGGCGGACGCGGCCTGCGTCCAGCCTCTCGTGTGCACGTCCGGCAGCGCCGCCACCGTGGTCTTCACGCTTCTCGACGCCCTCGCCGCCACGGGTTGCCGCTTCGCGTACCACGGCGACTTCGACTGGCCGGGGATCACTCTGGCCAACCGGGTCATCCGCCGCTACGAAGCCCGGCCGTGGCGCATGGGCACCGCGGATTACGAGCATCTGGCCGCTCGCAGTCAGGCCGAGGGCATCCCTCAACTGGCACTCGACGGCCAGCCGGTCGACGCGGACTGGGACTCGGATCTCGCCCCTGCCATGACCGCCCTCGGCGTCGCGCTCCATGAGGAGGCCACTCTCGACCTCTTGGTGGCCGACCTGTCACGCCAGGCGTAGAGACATCGGCACTATGCCGGGTCCCGGGAGCCGACCTGTTCCGAGGGCCCCCGGCCTGGGCGGGTTTCCGACTCGGACACCGCCCCGGAGTCGGAAGCGGCAGCAGAGTCAGCGCCATGCCGTCCCCCGGAGCCCTGTGACGGCGGCGTACCTCCACCCTGGCGCCAGGCCGAGTAGAGAACGGCCGCGGCGGAGGTGCTCGCGATGACCTGATCAGAAGGCAGATTCAAGGCGATCAGAGCTGCGGGCGTGCCGACGATGATGGCGAAGGCGCAGATATCGGCCGTGCGCTGACGCATCGACGTCCTTTCTCACGTAGCGATTTGCGGCTGGGGTGACCACGGTGCCGGACGTCCACGACGCCCGGAAGTTCGATCTTCCGATCAGATAGATTGAATACTCTTTTGAGGAGATCGAAGGGGCGGGGGCGAGGACGTGGCGCGCCGAAGACGGGGCGGTCAGTGGTCAGAGGTGGACACGGAACTCTGCATGCCCATGCGGGAGATCGTGGGGCTGCTGCGTGATCTGGTCGACAGCAGCGGAGTCCAGCTGAAAGGGCTGCAACAGCTACTGCTGGCGCAGCACCGGGAAGGCCCGCACCCTCCGTCGTATCAGGTGCTCTCGGACCGGCTTCGAGGCAGAGGGCTCCAGAACAACGCCTCGTTGATCTACGCGATCATCGCGGTACTCGCTCCACCAGAGCGTAAGGAAGGCATGACCGAGGAGGTCAGGCAGCACCTGGTGAACGCGCGGGCCACGCTGGCAGCCGGCAGTACGCAACCATCGCAAGAGCCGACGCCCGATAGCCCGGATCCGGAACTCCTGGACGTGCTACGAGAGAACCGCGACCTTCGCAGCAAGGTGGAACGGATCGAGCGCCGCCTGGCGCGCAAGGAGAAGCGCCTCCAAGCACTGCGCGACGAGCTGGCCGCCGCCGAGCGCCGAGCTCCGGCTCCGTCCGTCGGCCCGGCACGGGATGAACCGACCACCGTGATCCCGTCCTTTCCGGACGAGGGTGTCGCAGCGACCCGCTTGGCAGACTCCGACATCGCAGCCGCGACCAGCAGCCCTTCTGCCGCCGCCGCAGGAACTGAAAGCAGCTCTGGCTCCTCTGACGTGGCTACCGTCGCGGATGCCCTCCGCGGCATGCCGGACTTCGAGGCAACAACGGCGAACGCCCTGCGCCACGCATTCGACAGCGTGCTCGACGGACGACGAACGGGGCGATTCGACCCGGCTACGCTCGGGAAATCCGAGAAGGTCTACCTCGGCGCCAAGGTCACTCACGAGCTCACGGCGGCCTGGGGATTCCCGCCTGGCCAGGAGACCACCGACCTCCCGATAGGACGCCAGCAGGTAGTACTGAAGTTCATCACTGGTGCGACATGGACGATTACGCCCGGGGAGGTCGGGAGGGTGTGTCTGCTCGTGTCAGCCAACGACGAGCGGTCCTGCTGGAGCCTCGGACTGATCCGGATCGAACCCGGCCACCTCAGCGGAGCAGCCAACCGCGACTTCAAGCGCACGCTCTCGGCCGCAGGCCGACAGGCCGTCACCTGGCTCTTCCACAACGCGCATCTGCCGGAGAACACCCTTCTCCACCTTCCGGCGCCGCTTCGAGAGAAGATTTTCGCCACCGAAGTGAGCCGGCGCGGCAGCCAGGCCCGGGTGAACAACCTCTTCAGGCTCGCGCAAGGACGGCTACTCAACCGAACCACGATCTCCACCGTCGCCGTGACCGCAGATGGCCCGAAGCGAGTTCGAACTGCCCGGGAGGCGTTGCGCGGCGATGGCATCCTCGTGCTCGGCGGCACCAGTCGACAGGCGACGATCGCCCGTAGCCTCGGCCTGCCCGTGCCGCGCGACGGTGAATGGGTCAGTCAGCGGGTCACCCGCCGACGCCCCGAACATGGCGATGCACCGAGCATCGCCCTCTCCGATGAGGTGTGGACACTGGCTGGACCAGACGACCCCATCGAGAAGGCTCCGTCGCTCGCGAAACTCTGGTAGCGCTGAAGGAAACGTCGGCGAACCCGTCCTGGAAGGCGAGGGTGTCCGATTATCCGGTGGAGCTACCGCTCCGGAAGCCCGCCTGTCGCTGGAGGCACTCCGAAATCTGATCGACGGCCAACTGCGGTTCCTTCGAACACATCCTGGGGAAGAACCGTGAACCGACTGGCTACGTCAGACGAAAGCTACTGATACGAGGGGGACATGAACCAATTCGAACTACGCCGTGTGGAAGGGCAGCTCCGCGAAGCGCTGCAAGACACCGCCCTAAGTTGGGTGCTCGACGATGTCGACGCGGCAATCGCCGCGGGAGTGCCGGAGGAGAAGATCCTCCGCCGACGCCAGCAGCGCCGCGGCGATAACCTCCCCGCCACGAGTCCGGCTGCAGCAGCGGCTCGATACGAGGTCGTGGACCGCAGCATGCTTGGCCTCGGAGAGTACGAGTCTTCACGCAAGGGAGGGACCCTGGTCATCGCCACGCGAGCCATGACAGAGGAAGAACGTGTGCAGCTCCTCCTTGATGCGGTAAAGCGCGTGCTCGTCGACCTGCCTGAAATGGAACTGGAGGTGCTGAAGACGCTCCGGTCTGAGCCCGAAGGCGACGCTGGCAGCCGGAGCATGGCTGAGGGGGTCGTGTTCGAGCCAGACGAAAGCGCTCGAACGCGCCGTAGCCGAACTGAGTTCCGGGGAGATCGGGTGCCGGCTGAGCGACGTACACGCGTCAGCCAGCTGCTGGCCGAAGTGACGAGGGAGGTAGTCAGTTGAGCACGGTCGATGACCTAGTCAACGAGATCAAGAGCCTTCTGGCTGCGGGGGCGGTGTCGTACGACTCCGCTTCGAAGCCGTCCGACATCTACGAGGGCTTCATCTTCTCCCTGATCGTCGCCACCGCGAGTCGGCATGGTGCCACTGTCACCTACGAAG
The DNA here is from genome assembly GCF_036014195.1 of Streptomyces sp. NBC_00442. NCBI lineage: Bacteria > Bacillati > Actinomycetota > Actinomycetes > Kitasatosporales > Streptomycetaceae > Streptomyces > Streptomyces sp. NBC_00442. The sequence goes on along the minus strand of NZ_CP107918.1, from coordinate 4,131,418 downwards.
ACGTCTACGGGGCGAAGGCCAGCAATCTTGTTTTCCGGACAGGGCCCGGTCACCTGTACGGCAACAGCCAGCCCTTCACCCACGCCGTGATCGAGTTCGATGGTGCCCCCGCCCTTGAAGTCCACCTCGGCGTCTATGTGACCGGCTCGTCGGGCGTCCTGCACGAGTGCGACGTGTTGGTGCTGCCAGCCGAGGAAGCCGCCCTGAGCCGAGCGCAGGGCATCGCACCACGAGGCAGTCAGAGTGTCCTCATCGTCGAGTGCAAGTACTACGTCTCCAACCTCGGCATCGGCCTCGCACGGAACTTCGAGGGGCTGCGCGCCGACATCCGTACCCAGAACGAACTCTTCGTCGCCAACACCAGATCGTCGAGCATCGTGCGGTACCTCGATGCCCGAAAGAGAGGCTTCGAGCCCGACGTGGTACCCAACTCACCACAGGCAGGCTATCTCCAGGCCGAGATCAGGAAGACCTTCAAGAGCTACCTGAGCAAGCACGCTCCGTCAACCGTGATCTGAGCCGTCGCACGAGCATCGCGCACACGTATTCAGCGCGTGCCGATGTGGCGGGACAGGTCGCCCCAGCGACCGTTGGCTACGTTCCCCTTGGGAGCCATCTGGGAGCCGACCCGCTCCCCGAGCCCCTTCGAGGCCACCTGAGACCACGACATCCCGAGGCCCTGACCAGCGCAAACGCTGTCCACGCTGGCAAGATCACCACCCGAACCTCATTCGGGACGAAGAGGTCGTGGGTTCAAATCCCGCCACCCCGACAGCTGCAAGAACAGATCAAGGGTCTGATCCTCTCTGAGGGTCAGACCCTTCCTGCGTCTCAGGTGATCGTTTGGGAGAAATCTGCGAGAAGATCTTGGTCCAGGTCTTCCACTGCAATGCTCAGGCTGGTCGCGCTGACCGTCAGAGACGGGCCTTCAGCCCCCTGCAGCAGAAAATTGCGCTTGTGCAGCATCCGCCGCAGCAAGCATGAGCGCACTTGTGCATGCGCACCGCGCCGAGGCCGACCATGCTCAGCAGAGGGCGCCTACAGCCCGGGAAAGACTCCCAGGAAGTCGTGGACACGACGCCATCCGACAGCCGTAACGGCCGCGACGAGGGCACCGCCGGCGAGAAACCATCCCGTGAGATCGTCGCGGACTCCGAGCACAGGTAAGAGATGGTCCAAGACCAGGACCGAACCCAGAGCTGCAACGGTGCCGCGCACAATGGCGAACGATTCACGGAGCGCATGGCGCTGCAGCGAGACCGGTGTGACACCTTCCAGAGTCTCGGCAGGAAGGAGGGCGGCAACGTACCCCGCTGCGTGTTGTTCACCGATCGTCGCGAGCATCTTGGCCAGATCATCCAAAGAAGTGTCGGGCTCGATGTCGAGCCGCCGAGTTCGCGGTGTAGAGCGCCAATGACAGCGGCCGCGTGGTGACGGGCAGCGCCCCTTCGCGGTGAGCGCCGGGTCATGCCTCCGCGCCAGAGGTGGGAACGCCAGATGCTCCACTCAACGGCTCGGCACAGGCTATCCACTTGCCGGAGCCGATCCGGACGGTCGATACCCGTCACTGTCTTCGCCTGCGCGCATCGCACGAGTGCCGCGCAAGTTCGCTGTGTAAGCCAGTACTTGCGGAAAACTCCCTTGCGCAGGGTGCGCCACATCACCCACGCAGGGATCCCGAGCAACGCCATATTGGCCACCACGGCGAATACGGGGTCACGTCCCGGAGCCGAGCTGGCAGCCACCTTGCCCCACTGCTCGTAGAGGAACCCTGCTGCCTGTTCCAGGTTGTCGACGCCGTAGTGGTGGGCAAAGTTCAAGGTAGCCAGCGCCAGGGCTGGCACGGAGATGGTGGTGATGATCAGGCTCGCGACAGGAGCTACGACACCCCGAGACAGAAAGGACCCCCAGGTCATACTCAGCGACCGCTGAGCCAGCACGGTATAGGGAAGGTCCTCGCCACGGATACCGAGATGGTCCAAGGACACCCAGAGATCCCGGGTCTCCTTCTGAAATCTTTGCTCATTAGTGTTCGTGCACCAGCCCCGGAAATCGCGTCCGCTGACGCGGATCGCGCGGCGGGCGCTCAAACGGATCCGCACCCATGCTCGGTGCCGGATGTCGCGCGCTCCTGGCGGGAAGGATGTACCGCGCGGTTGCACTGTGGTCATGGGCGCGATGATGCAGCACGTGACTGACAGCGCCAGCATGTAAGGGACTGAGTTGTCGTTTCCCGCTAACCCGGCATGCTCCGGCCGCGTCTGCGTGCGGCCCTCTGCGGTGCTGCCGCGCAGGCAACAGAACAGGGGCCGCTCCCAGATCACCACACGGCTCATGAGGACCCGGCCGGCGGTTACGTCTGGGGTGCGGCCACAAGCAGCGTCTCCCCAATCACCATGGCCCGCCATAGGTCCGGCACACAGCCGAGGAGTACTCGCAGTCGCCGCTGGTCGTTCGCAAGCAACCAGGTGAGCAAGACTCGCGGCGTTAAGGATTGCTTGAGCTCAAACCCGGACTCCACGGTGGCAAGCTCCTTCAGGGCAGCCTCAAGCCGCCGCCGCGCCTCCTGGGAGCCATGCACGAGGTAGTTCCTTGATTCCTTCAGAACGGTGAAGCGTGCGACAGTCCCAACCCCCACGGCATCGAGCTCAGCCTGTACGTCCGGCCTCATCCAGCCATCGGTGACGCGCGGGTCGCCAGCCCCAAGCTTGTCGAGATACATGTCGGTCAAGACTTCGCCCACGGCGGGTGGGCTCTGCGTCAGAGCCGTCCTGTGTTTTGTCTTGAGCGTAGGGTCGGAAAGTCGTCGCCCGATAGTCGACCCGTCCAGCGCCACCGCCGCGCGAATCCACCCTCGGCGCCGGAATTCAAACTCCTGCATAAACGCCTTGACGAAGCGCTCCAGGTGCGCGGATCGGTCCGCGGGCCGGAGCCCGACCAGCGCACCTATGGCCCGATCGATCTCCTGCTGGGCGTGGTGCAATGCTGTCGCGGCCTGTGGAACCCCGGACCGCTCTTTCGTCCGACGGGCGACGGTAGCCCCCTCCGCGACCGCAGCCCGCTTGGCCGAAGTCCACCCTCGATAGTAGAGGCGTACGGACGGTGCGGACGGGCGCCTGCGACCGGACCTTTCCTCCGCCTCAACCCATGACATGTACCCCTCGAAGGTGGAGGGGCTGCCAACAGATTGGGCATCGCGAATGAAGTCCGCCACGGCCGCCGGATAGTCCTGAGGCTCGAACAGCAGCAGCCCTTGGGGCCGGCCCCGGGAATCGGGAGTGAGACCGAGGGCGATCTGGGCCTTGGCCCATGAGCCCTGTCCCAGCCGCTTCATGACGGTCTGACTGGTAGGCGGCCAGGGCCTGGTCCCTTTACTGGATTCCATTCCCAGCTCCTCGAGCACTGACTCCCGTCGCGCGTTGTAACGCGCTGCGGATATGCCGACTTGTGCACCAGACCGTACAAGTTCCTGGGCAGCGTGGATCAGGCCGAGGATCTCCGCAGCAGCGCCCGATTCGACCCCTTCCCGTAGGAGAGCCTGGCCTGTCCCTTCGAGCTCATCGAGGTCCATCCTCTGTGCCGCTCCTAGCCGGTCGCCTCCAAGCCCGTGCTCACGGGCGAGGGCGTACCAGACGGCGCCTTCTACAGCCGTGACGGAGAAGGCGAACTCCTGCACATCCACGTCGAACAAGACGTTGGCTTCGGCGATTGCTTCACGCACTACTGCCGCCGGAACCTCGGGATACAAGAGAGCGAAACGGGCCTCGACATCGCTACGGCTCACTCCTTCCTCCGCAAGCTTGACGATGCCCACCTGATGGGCTGTGAGGAATTCTCCGACCTGACTAGTCAGTTTCTCGGCCCGTGCCTCGCGCCGCGCATTGCGCGCAGTCGACGCCGAAACGGCGTCGCTCCTCCTGCTGATAATCTGGCGCGCCCGCTCCCTGGTGACGCCGTACTGATCCCCGATCTCCTGCAAGGTGTGACCGTCCGCGTACATCTTGCACATCTCAGTGTCACGGGCTTCGTTCGACCGCCCCATAGCCCAGCCCCTCCATCGCGTCCCGTCGACGGCTCCCCACCCAAACGTACCGGCGCAAAGGCTACCCACCGAGCTTCGACTCCTCGGCCGATGATGGAGGGGAGGACCGTTTCAATTTCGCCCTCATTCAGCCGGTTCACGGTCGTTCGGACAAGACCAGGAGTGTGCCTGACTCGGCGAGCGGCCCTCCACCAACGCAGGTCAACGTCCCCGCACCCAACCCGGGCACGGATGCGCCCGCTTGCTAGCCATGTTGACCGTGGCCAACCCCTGTGTCTGGCACGGTTGCGGCACGCATTATTTGGTCGTCCGACCACGTGAACACGCCGATGTGCAGCCGTAGTTGATTCGGTCTGCCATACCGCGGGCGTATCGGGGCAACCTACTCATCGTCAGCGTCAGTAGAGAGAAGCAGCTGGTGGACGACATGGGCTATCTCCAAGTCCATGATCCCACTTGCACGGCCAGCGAAGCCGCAGGTCATCTGCCTGCGCTCCACCCGCTCTCCTAAGGCGGTTGTCCAGCACGCTTAGCGAGGCCATATCCGCTGGAACTCTTCGGCTGGGATGGGCTCCAGCGGAATTACCCCAGGATCGTTCGCCCGGTCTGTCAGGCCACCGTGCTCGTCCTCCAGGTGCCCCAAGCTGCACCGATGGAGTTCGCCGGCCGAAGTCAGCTCGGCTTGCTTGATGACGACCAACTCGCTGTGGTCGGGTACGGCCTCGATGTATCACAGGCCGCCCTCCTCGTCAGCGGGGCGGAAGTGGTGCCGCTGGGTGCCGGCATCGTCGAGTGCTCGGCAGTACGCCACGGCCTCTGCTTTAATGCGTTCCGGGTCAACTACGGGAACATCGTGTCAGCAGGCGCACGGGGCCGCAGTTCCGACATCCACAAGTGACATCAACGGCGTCGGACGCCGACACTCCCAGGCAGCCTGGCGCGGCCAACGTGGCCAGGCCGCTCTCCGGCAGTGCCCGCAGTGCCCGCGGTGCCCGCAGTGCCCGCAGTGATCGAACTCCTGACGCGGTGCCCGCGTCAGCGCGGCTCAGTCCTCGCCCACCTGCAGCAACACCACGGTGTAGGACCAGCCGGCCCCCGACCCCATCGAAGGTATGCCGGGTGACCGAGTTCCACGCCCGCACTCCGGGCGAGAGGTCGATGATGCTCGCGTGCCAGGCGGCCTCGTAACCCAGCAGACGGCCAACACGTTCCGCCGCTCTACGTCCGTGGGCGCGGTCTAGGCGTCCTTAGCCCGGGAAGCCCGCCGCCGCGGAAGGCCGTGCTGCAGGGCGTCAGTTCGTAGGACGGGTTTCGCTGCGTCCCGGGAGGGTGCGGACCGCTTCGGCGATGGCGGGGCGGAGCTGGTCGAGGGTGTGGTCGGGGCCGAGGATCATGCGGCGGAGCTGGGGCATGGCCAAGGTCCAGCCGACCAGGCCGAGGGTGAAGAACAGCCGGTCGCGGGCTTCGCCGTCCGAGGCGGCCCGGGTGGCGCGGGTGGCGCGGATCTTGTCCTCGTAGTGCCGGGTGCGGGCCTCTTCGCCGGGGACGGGCTGGTCGCCGAGTTCGAGCGCCTCCCACATGAGCAGGCGCAGGGCCTCGGGGTGAGCACGGTGGTAGTCGAAGAGCCGCTCGGCGTAGGCGGGCAGGTCCTCGTCGCCGGGCGGGACGGCTTGGGCGAGGTCGGCCATGAGGTGTTCCAGGACGTCGGCGAAGAGCTTGTTCTTGTCGCCGAAGTACTCGTAGATCGCCCGCTTGTTGGCCTTGGCCTCGGCGGCGATGCGGTCCACGCGGGCGCCGGCCACGCCGTACTGGGCGAACTCCGCGGCGGCCGCCGCCAGGATCCGCTCTTTGGTTGCCTTCGAGTCGTACGCCATGCACCGATGGTAACGAACCAGTTCGTTTGACTGATCGCGGAGCCGTCTGCGACGCTCTTCCTGCCGTCCGAACCATCTAGTTCGTTCGTTTGGAGTCGTGATGTCCTGCCCTGATTCACCACCGCCCTCCGTACCGGCACTGCCCCGTCGGCTGCCGTTGGTCATGGCGCTGGCCTGCGGGGTCAGCGTGGCGAACGTCTACTTCCCGCAGGCCCTGGCGCCGCTCATCGCCGACAGCTTCGGCATCACGGCGGACTCGGCCGCGACCGTGGCGACCGTGACGCAGCTCGGGTATGCCGTCGGGATCTTCTTTCTGGTCCCCCTCGGCGACCGGCTCCCGCGCCGCCCCCTGATCACCGCGCTGCTCGCCGTGACCGCACTTGCCCTCCTGGCCGCCGCTCTCGCCCCGGCCACCGGCGCCCTGCTCGCGACCGGCGCGGTGGTCGGGGTGGCGACCGTGGTGCCACAGCTACTGCTGCCCATGGCCGCGGGGCTGGTTCCGGCCGACCGGCGAGGCGCCGTCATCGGGACCCTGCAGGGCGGGCTGATCGGCGGGATCCTGCTGTCCCGCACCTTCGGCTCCGCCCTCGGTGAGCAACTGGGCTGGCGCGCCCCGTACTTGGCCGCCGCCGCGCTCACCGCACTGCTGGCGATCGTGCTCCACACCGCCTTGCCGGACACCGCTCCGGCCGTACGGGAGCGCTACGGCGCCCTGCTTGCGGCCGGTGTACGGATGCTGCGCACCGAGCCGGACCTACGCCGCTCGGCACTCTTCCAGGCCACCCTCTTCGGCGGGTTCAGTGCCGCCTGGACCGCGCTCGCCCTGCTGATCACCGGCCCTCGCTACGGCCTTGGTACGCAGGTGGTGGGCGTGTTGGCGTTGATCGGCGCGGCCAGCATGTTCTGCGCCCCGGCCGCCGGGCGGTGGGTGGACCGCAACGGCGCGGACCGGGTGAACCTCTGGTGCATCCTTGCCACCCTCACCGCAGCGGCCGTCCTGGCCGGAGGTGCGGCCGGCTCCTGGGTGGGGCTGGCGGCCCTGGTGGCCGGGCTGTTGCTGCTCGACATCGCGGTGCAGTGCAGCCAAGTCGCCAACCAGGCCCGTATCTTCGCGCTGCGCCCCGAGGCCCGCAGCCGGCTCAACACCGCCTACATGACCTGCTCGTTCCTCGGCGGCAGCGCCGGATCCTGGCTCGGCATCCGCGCCTTCGTCCGGCTGAACTGGCTGGGCGTGTGCGCACTCATAGGGATGCTCGCTCTCCTCGCGCTCACCCTCTGCCTGGCCGGTGCCCGTCGGCAGGAGGCCGGCGCTGCGGCACCCGTCGACCTGCGCGCCCGGTGACCGCCGACCGGCCCCGGGCGCGGGCACGGGCACGGGCACAGGCACGACCCCGGGTACGACCCCGGGTGCGACCCCGGGCGCGGGCACGGCCGCAGGCACAGGCACGACCCCGGGCGCTGCCCCGGCCCCGGCCCCGGGCCCCTCCCGCCGCCTCGGATCCCCCGCTCTCCCCACCCTCCTCACCCTCGCCGCCCTCCCCGCCCTCCTCGCCCTCCAATTCGAAGGATTCTTCATGACATACCCGGCCATGCCACTGGCAGTTCTCCAGTTCTTCCGGGCCTCCCAGCAGGGCGATGCCGATGCCTGGGCCCAGACATTCGCCGAAGACGGCGTCTTCCACGACCCGGTCGGCACACCGCCGCTCATCGGACGCCCCGCCATCCGCGACTTCATCGCCTCCGTACTCCCCAACTTCCAGCCCTTCCTCGGCCTCACCCCCCTGGAGGCACACACGGTCGGCAACCAGGTCGCCGTCTCCTGGCGCGGCGCCGCCGTCGCTCTGGACGGCAAGCCGGTCAACTGGTCCGGCATCAACATCTACGAACTCGACGAGGACGGCCTCATCCAGGACGCCAAGGCGTACTTCAACCGAGCCGCCTTCCAAGCCCAACTCGCGAACTAGCCGCGCGCCGGGGCCGATTGACGGTCCGCCCCGACCGTCCTCGGCCCATGGACCCCGACCGAGGGCAGTCGCAGGTTGATCAATCAGTTCGGCCCCGGTGAGCAGGGCCGCTTCCGGGCGGCGCATGATGCCGGACATGGAGAGCGCGGACGAGAAGATCAAGGTCTGATTCCGGTTCGTTCCTCGCGAGGGGTGGCTCCCGCAGGACACCGAGGGCCTGTGGGCAACGAAGCTCGGCGACAACACGGCGATGGTGCGGAACATCCCGTTCCTTCAAGACGGTGTCGCTGAAGGTGACGTGGTCCGGTATCGGACGGACGGCGACGGACTCCATTGGTCCGTGGAACGAGTCGGCACGGCCGGCAACTGCACGATTCGCGTCGTGCCCATCCCTACCGGCCCCTTGGGACGCAGTCCCCAGGCGGTGCACCAGCGTCTTTCGGCGTTCGGGCTCGGAGGCGAGGTCTTCAGCGACGACTTCCCCATGGTGGCCTTCACCGCACCGGCGGCCGCGGACTTCACCGGGATCAAGGCGCTCCTGAACCAGGGGCAGCGGGAGGGGTGGTGGCACTACGAAGTCGGCTGTGGCACCGAGAGATGGTGGAATGCCTGACCTTCTCGGGCCCTCGTACGACGACGATGACATGCGTCTCGCGAGCCGCCTCCCCTCCTACTCACCGGCCAACGCCCTGGCCGGGACGCCTTCGACGGAGTCGCCATGACCGCTTTCCCTCATGCCCTTGATGCACTTGCCGCTTGGTGCACCGCCCAGGCATCCGGCCTCCGAGCAGCTGCAATCGACTGTGAGATCGACACGTCTCCGACCGACGGACGCGACAAGGCGAGCGCCTGGGTGACCCTCAGCACCGATGCCCGGCTCGCCGCCCTCGCGGTCTGGGACACCGGCGAGGCGGAACTCGACCACGTAGACGTCGAGAGCGGTCAGGTCCACTCTGAACACCGCTTCCTTCAGACAGAACAGGATCTCGTCAGGGCACTTTCAGGACTCGCGCGATGGGTGCGATCCGCCGCACCCTGAGCAGACCGCGTCGTGGCCCGAAGACCGAGGTCCGCGAGGTCCGCGAGGTCGGCGAGGTCCGCGAGGTCCGCGAGGTCCGCGAGGTCGGCGAGGTCGGCGAGGTCGGCGAGCGCCTCGTCGCGGCCGGCCAGGAGCCGGACGGTCCTCGTCGCGTCGCCCGTTGCTGCTGGCCGGAGCTCCGGTCCGTCGCCTCTACCTCCGCTCCGTCTACCGGGACGAGGCGCCACCGGTCCTGGACAAGCGGCAGGGCCGGATCAGTGTCCACCGGTTCGTGGTCACCAGCCCTCTCCTCGCGTGGCTCTGCCGGCCCACGGAGTCGCTCGCCCGGCTCATCTCGCGTCGAGGCGGAGCGGCAAGCCGGAGGCCCGGGTGGTTCGATCGGCCATCGGCCATCGGCCATCGACCCTCGAGCTGCCGGACGGCGAACTGCCGGACCGCGAGCTGCCGGACGGCGGCGACGGCGACTACGACGACGACGGGCCAGAATGAGCCAGGATGGGCCGGTGACGCGATGGTTCCGTAGCTACTGGGACGAAGAAGACACCTGGTTCTACTTCGAGGTCGGCGACGACGAATGGGTGAGCCGACAGGTCGAGCTCGAAGGTCCGGCGCGGCAACCCGTCGCCGCCGCTTCGGTCGAGGACGACGATGCCCGGTACGGGTTCACGGCCGAGTCGCCCGTGACCGACTGGCAAGGGCACGTCGAGGAGCCGCTGACCCTCCAGGACTTCGAAGAGGTCTGGGCCGAAGCCCGGCAACACCTCGCGGCCCGCGAAGCCCGACGTCTCATCGGTCGGCGGTTCCCTCCACGGCCGGGCGAAAGAGAGACGTCGCGCGAGGCCGCTCTCCCGGCCGTCCCCGACCCACCCACCCCGCCCACCCCACCCACCCCGCCATGGCACACTCGCCACCGAGGGGATGCCCGTTGAAGCCCGTAGAAGGGGGAGCGCCGTGGGGTCGCCGGAGTTGCTCATCGTGCTCGACCGGGACGGTCGTACGCCGTTGCAGCAGCAGCTCGGTGAGCGGATCACCGCGCTGGTCCGGGCCGGCCGGCTGCGCCCCGGGGACGGGCTTCCGGCCTCGCGTGAGCTCGCCCGGCAGCTCGACGTGTCGCGGACCGTCGTGACCCGCGCCTACGAGCTGCTGCGCGCCAACGGCGTCATCACCGCCAAGCGCGGCTCCGGCACCCGCATCGCCCCCGGCGCGGATGTCCCCGCCGAGCCCCAACGCCCCACGGACGCGGCCGCGTTGGCGCCGCAGCCGCCCAGGGCCACCGACGGCGGCAGCGCCCTGTGGCAGCCCTGGGAGCCGCCGCCCGTGCGCCGCCCCAGCGGCGCCCTCGACTTCCGGCACGGGATGCCCGCGCTCGCCGAGTTCCCCGTGGCGCGCTGGCGGCAGTCCATGCACGACGCGTACGGCCGCGCGGACGCCGCCTCGCTCGGCTACGGGCCGGCCGAGGGCTCGCCCGCGCTGCGGACGGAGATCGCCACGCTGGTCCGCCAGAGCCGGGCCCTGGACGCCTCGCCCGATCACCTCATGGTCACCAGCGGCGCGACCCAGGCCATGGACATCCTGGTCCGCATGCTGGTCGGGCCGGGCGACGTCGTGGTGATCGAGGATCCGAGCCACACCGTGCTGCGCCAGGTCTTCGGCTGCTCGCAGGCGCACGTGGTGCCCGTGCCGGTGGACGAACAGGGGCTGCGCGTCGGCGACATCGACGCCCGCGTACGCGCCCACGGCCACGACCCCGCGCGCGTGAAGCTCGTGTATGTGACGCCGTCGCACCAGTTCCCCACCGGGTTCATCCTGTCCGAGCCGCGCCGGCGCGGGCTGCTCGAGTGGGCGTACCAGCGCGGGGCGACCGTCCTGGAGGACGACTACCACCACGAGTTCACGTTCACCGGAGAGCGGCTCCCGGCGCTCGCCGCCGAGCGGCACCGCGACACCGTGGTCTACGTCGGCAGCTTCAGCAAGACGCTCTTCCCCGCCCTGCGCATCGGCTACGCCCTGCTGCCGCCGCACCTGGTGCAGCCCTTCCTCGGCATCAAGTGGATCACCGACCGGCTCACCCCCACCATCGCCCAGGACGCCCTCGCCGACTTCATCGCCACCGGTGCGTATGCCCGGCACATCAGCCGCATGACCCGGCTCTACCGCCAGCGCCGGAGCCGTCTCCTGGAAGCGCTGCACGAGCACTTCGGGGCCGGTGTGCGGGTGTCGGGGCAGGCGGCGGGGCTGCACGTGCTGGTCACGCTGGCCGGGGCGCGCGGCGTGCCGGAGAGCCGGATCGTCGAGGCGGCGGCCGCGCACGGGGTGCGGATCTACCCCGCGTCGGGCTACTTCGTACAGGACCCGCCGGCCGAGCCCACGTTCCTCATGGGGTACGCGGCCCTGCCGGCGCCCCGCATCACCCGCGGCGTCGCCCTGCTCGCCGCCGCGGTGCGGGAGGCCACGGAGGGGTGATCAGCCGCTCACCGCGAGCGGCTCCGCGTCGGGGGTGCCGGCCGCGGCGCCGGTGGCGGCGGGCCGTCTGATCCTCAGCAGCGCGAAGCCCGCCATGCCCAGGAGCGGGGCGCACAGCAGGGTCACGAAGACGGGCCGGTGGCCGTCGGCCGTCCACAGCACGCCCAGGCCGACCGGGACCACGAGCCGCGCGAGGCCGAGCACGAAGCCGTTGAGCGCCATGAAGGTGCCGACGCGGTGCTCGTCGACGTGGTCGGCGACGTACGTGGGCACCACGACGGACACGATGATCTCGCCGAGGGTCCACACCACCGTGGACAGCAGCAGCGCCGGCAGCGAGAACCCGAGGACGATCACCGCGAGCCCGAGCGTCCACAGCAGCCCCGCGGCCAGGAGCAGCGCCTTGGTGCCGTGGCCGCGCAGGTGCTTCTCCATGACAAGCCCGAGGCTCACCACGACGACGCTGTTGATCGTGTAGACCGCGCCGACGAGCCCCGCCGAGTCGTGCAGCACCGTGGTGACGGCGAGCGGCAGCGCGTATTCGAGGCCGATGAGCGGGACGACGTAGAAGAAGGAGACGAGGACGAGCAGCAGGACGTGGGTGTGGCCGAGGCGCCGACGGCCCGAACGGCTCTTGTCACGACCGGTGTTGAGAGGCGGCCGCCTGCGGTCGTGCGGCACCCGGAGCAGGATCATCGCCGCGCACAGCAGACCCGCCGCGATGTTCCCGGCGAACATGACGTGGTACGAGTACGCGGCCGCGACCCCGCCCAGAAGGGGGCCCACCCCCATGCCCAGGTTGTTGCCGACGTAGCTGATCGTGTACGCGAACGGGCGCTGCTCGGGTGTGGTCAGGTCGGCGACCAGGGTGTTGGAGGCCGGGCTGAACATGCCCATGCCGACGAGGGCGACGAACAGCAGCGCCGCGTACGTCCAGGGCGCGCCGTCGAGCAGGGCGAGGCCGAGATAGCCGGCGGCGTTGAGGAGCAGCGCGCTCAGCAGGGCCGTCCGTCTGCCGCCGCGGTCGCACAGCGGCCCGCTCAGGAGGCTGCCGGCCAGCAGGCCCGTACTGCCGACGGAGATGAGCAGGCCGGCCTCGCCGGGGCTCAGCCCCTTGCCGCGCACCAGGTAGACGGCGAGCAGCGGGAAGACGAACATGCCGGCCCGGTTGACGAAGGAGGCCAGGAACAACACCCGTAGTGCGAGCGGGAGTTGACGCAGACGTGCCACCCAGGTCATGGACGGCCGCCGGTCCGCACGCGGAAGGTGTCCCGCACCGTCTTGAAGCGGGCCTTCACCTCCTCGAAGTCGCGGCCCTCGCACACGTACCAGCCGAGCACGTCGTTGGAGGCGGTCGGCGGCGCGATCGTGTCGCCCACGCCCTTCCACACGTCGGCGTCCAACACGCCCTCCAGCGAGGTCAGTTCGGCGGCCGAGGTGACGGCGGTGATCGTTCCGTACGCGTCGGACGACAGGTATTCGGTGCCGATCTCCGGGCCGAGCCGGGCGGCGGGGCGGTGGTGGGGGTCGAGTTCGAGGCGGCACCACTCGCCGGCCAGGTTGATGCCGCGCCCGGCCTGGACGGCCGGCACGATCGAGCCGCCGCCGGCCCGCGCGCCCGCCTCGCCGAAAACGATCTCGCCGTCGTCCCGGAGGAAGAACTCGGCGTGCACGACCCCCGTGCCCAGGCCGAAGCCCCGCAGGATCACGCCGTTCAGCTCCAGGATGCGCCGCTCCGCCGGCGTCAGGCCGTACTTGCGGGAGATGGTGCCGCCGGGCTCGTCGCGGTAGTCGAGGACGGAGTACGTGTACTGGGAGAGCTGCTCGAAGACGACGTCGCCGCGCTGGACGAGGGAGTCGACGTGGAACTCGGTACCGTGGACGAACTCCTCCACCCGGTACTCGTGCCGGTCGTCCCCCATCTCGGCCCAGACCCGGTCGAGTTCGGCCCGGTCGTCCACCCGGTAGGTGTTGCCGCAGGCCCAGCCGGCGTACGGCTTGACGACGACGGGGTAGCCGACCTCTTCGGCGAAGCCGGCGACGGCCGAGACGGTGTCGGGCCGGCAGGAGCGGGCCACGGTCACGCCGAGCTCCTCGGCCCGGCGGTGCATCACGTTCTTGTCGCGGAAGTTGAGGGCCTGGGAGGGCATGAGGCCGGGGATGCCGTGGTCCTTGCGGGCCCGGCTCGCGGGCAGGACGTCGCCTTCGAACAGGGGGAAGATCCGCTCGATGCGGTGCTCGGCCACGATGCGGCCGACCGCGGCGCGCAGCTCCGCCGGGTCGTCCAGGTCGCAGTGGTAGTGCGGCAGCCCGGCGGCCTCCGGGGCCTCGACGCCGGCCGGCAGCAGCACCACCGTGCCCACACCGAGCTCGGCCGCGGCCACGACGACGCTGCGGAACTGGGTGGTGTAGCGCCCGGCGGCGGGCCGGTGGATCACCAGGATCGCGGGGTTCATGCGGTGCTCCTCGTACGGGGCCGGTATCGGCGGAACGGCGGACATCAGCGCGCGAGGGCGGCGGGCGGGACGAACGACGGTCCTCCCGGCGCGAGCGGACGCCGGTGGCCGGACGGCGTGGACGGCTGCCGGCGGTGGCCGGACGGGTCGCCGGACGGGTCGCCGGACGGGTCGCCGGACGGGTCGCCGGACGGGTCGCCGGACGGGTCGCCGGACGGCGTGGACGCCTGCTGGTGGTGGCCGCCCGGATCCCCGGACGGCGTGGACGGGTGCCGGGGTGCGAACGGGTCTCCTTGCGGTGTGGTCCGGTCGAGCACCAGGGGCCGGCCCGTGACCGCGCCGAGCCCGTCGAGTCCGCTGAGCGCCTCGACGAGCCAGCCGAGCGCCTCCTCGACCTCGGCGCGGCCGCCCTCGTGCGCCGACTCCACGGTGAGCAGCAGCCGGCGCCGCCCGACATCGGTCCTGACCACGTCGCTCTGGCGCCAGTTCCAGCGCCGCGAGTGCGCGCGGCCGCGGTGGTCGGCGTAGACGACCTCGCCCGGCTCGGGGTGCTCGGTGGCGTCGGGCGCGCCCAGCGGCGCGAAGACCTCGCCGCCGTGTGCGAGCCGCACCTCCAACTCGCCCTGGAGGGAGCCCACATCGCAGGACGCCACCGGGAGCCGGGTGTCGAGGGACGCCGCGTTGCAGAGGTCGACGAGGGCGTTGATCCGGGGCAGCCGGTCGCCCTTGGCCACCCTGCGGACGACCGACTCGGCGGCGCAGGGGAACTTGTTCGGGTTGACGCCGACCGCGCGGTAGGCCTCCCGCCAGGCGGCGATCGCGGGCAGCGCGGAGACGTCCGCCTTGCCGAGACCGGCCGCGTGCAGGATGTCCTCGGCCGCGGTGAGCCACGCGCCGATGTCGTCGGATTCCCGGACGACGTCGATGTCCGGTACCGCGATCAGACCGAGCACATAGCCGGGCACGCGCTCCGTCAGGCGCGCGTCGATCGAGACGGTGAGGGGGCGGGCGCCGCCGGCGGCGTCGGGCGGGTTCTGCATGGCCGGTGCTCCTTCGATGGTGTGCTGCGGCTGGAACCAGTGGGTCGGTGTGCTGCGGCTGGAACCAGTGGGTCCGCTGATGCCGGTGCTGATGACGGTGACGGTGCTGATGACGGTAAGGACCGGGCGGGGGCCCTGCTGTGGCCAATTTCCGGCAATTCCAGGAGTCCACTTCTCGGTGGTCCGCCGGGCGCCCGCCCCCGGGCCCGTGCGCCGTCGCGTGCCAGAATGCGATCTCGGCAACGGCATTGCATCGGGGGGATGTTGATGGAGGCGCTGGACGAGCGGGACCCGCGCACGGTGAGTGGCTACCGGGTCCTGGGGCGGCTCGGCGAGGGCGGCATGGGCCGGGTCTACCTGGCCCGCACCCGCGGCGGCCGGTCGGTGGCGCTGAAGCTGATCCACTCCGACATGGCGGCCCTGCCCGGCTTCCGCGACCGCTTCCGGCGCGAAGTGGAGGTGGTGCGGCGGGTCTCCGGCGTCGGCACCGTGCCGGTGGTGGACGCCGGCGTCGACGACCAGCACCCCTGGTACGCGTCGGACTACCTGCCCGGCCCTTCCCTGCAGGAGGCGGTCGACGCGTTCGGCCCGCTGCCCGCGCAGGCGCTGTGGCGGTTCGCGGCCGACCTGGCCCGCACGCTGGAGCACGTCCACGGCATGAGCCTGGTCCACCGCGACCTCAAGCCGTCCAACGTGCTCCTGTCCGCCTCCGGCCCCCGGCTCATCGACTTCGGCATCGTGCACGCCGCCCTGGAGACCGGGCTCACCCTGTCGGGTGCCCGCATCGGGACGCCCGCGTACATGTCGCCGGAGCAGGCGTACGGGGAGCGCGTCCTCGCGGCGAGCGACATCTACAGTTACGGCCTGACGCTGGCCTTCGCCGCGACCGGCATCACCCCGCGGCGCGGTACGCGGCCTTCCCAACTTCCGGGAGTGAACGCCGAGTTGGCACTCCTGATCGCGCACTGTCTCGACGAGGAACCGGATCGGCGACCCACCGCGGCCCAACTCCACACCCGGACACGCGCGTTCGACGTCACGACGGACACCTGGCTGCCCGCGCCGGTGGCGTCCGCGATCGCCCGTACCTCCGAGCGGCTGCTCAACCTGGAGGCGGCGGACGACCGCGAGCGCGGCGGCCCGGCGCGCGGGGAGGCCGACGGGTTCCGGGCGGGCGGTGGTTCGGGCGCCGGGTTCCATGGCGCCACGACGCAGGGCCCCGCACCGAGCGGGGCCCGGCCGTCGGCGCCGCCACCGCCCCCGTCCGGCCGGGGCGGCGCCGGCCACGGGCCCGGAAGCACCGCCCACGGCCACCCGCGGCAGCCCTCCGCGCCACCACAGCCGCCCCCGAGTCACGGCTACGGCTATCCGGCGGGCGGGCCCACCTCGACCCCGTACGGCGCGGGCACCACCGGCACCACCGGCCGCCCGCAGGGCGACCCGTCATGGGCGTACCGCGGGCTCCTCGGCCATCCGTTGTTCGGGCTGCTCTGGCTGGTCCCGCTCGGCATCGGCTCCTACCTGGTGGTGTTCGCGGAGCCCACCTTCATGGGCTGGCTCCGCGTGATCGCCGTGCCGGCACTGCTCGCCTTGTGCGGATGGCTCACAACGGCACGACGGCGGATGCCGGCCGGCCGGTGGCTCGGCCTGAACCAGACGTTCTGGCTCGCCCTCGCGTTCTTCGAGGTGCAGGGCTGGTGGGGGATCAGCACGTACAGCGCGATGGGCGTCGCGGCCGCCCACGACGGCGTGGTGACCGGCTACCAGAACATGGTGGACTCCCTGACCAACCTCCTTTCCCTGTTCCTGGCCCTCGGCTCCCTCGCCATGGTCTACGTCGTCCCCGTCGTCCTCGCCCGCCGCATCCGCCGGCGCGACGAAGGGGTCTGACCGGCTGCGGGACACCGGAGGGCTTCGGGTCGCGGGTGACGCCGGCCGCGCCTCAGCCCGTCGGGCGGCGGGTCCAGGCGTCCACCGCCGGGGCCGTCGCGGACGGGGCGGCGCGG
Source organism: Streptomyces sp. NBC_00442 (assembly GCF_036014195.1). Taxonomy (NCBI): domain Bacteria; kingdom Bacillati; phylum Actinomycetota; class Actinomycetes; order Kitasatosporales; family Streptomycetaceae; genus Streptomyces; species Streptomyces sp. NBC_00442. The sequence continues at coordinate 4,114,534 of NZ_CP107918.1, read as the reverse complement.
AGCGATCTGGTCCAGCCCCAGGACGTGTACGCCGCAACGGCCGCCGTGTTGGCCGGGGTTATCAGGGCGGTGAGCAGGTCGGCCTCCTGCCGTTCGAGGAGTCTGTCCTGGAGGCGGGTGGCGACGCCCGCGCGGCGGCGTGCGGGCAGCACCATGAGTTCGGCGAGCGCGAACACCCGGTCGGACTCGGCCAGTTCCTCGTCGCCGTCGGTCGCGGCACCGCGGAAGCCGTGCCACCACTCGCCCTCGCGGCCCGGCGGGTATCCGTAGGCACAGCCGATCAGGAACGGGTCCCCCGCGATGATCATGTCGAAGCCGGGACGCTGCACGTCCTCCTCGAAACGGCGCAGAAAGCCGTCCCGCCCCAGGGACTCCGGGCCCGGCACATCGCCGTACGCCGCCGCGTACAGGTCCGCGACGGATCCCCGTTGCTGCTCGGCCTGCCAGCGGGACAGCCGCCGCAAGAACACCTCTGTCATCGCAATAGCGTGGCAGGTCACGGCGGTTCGCGGAACAGGCGGGAGCGGGGCGGGAGCGGGACGGGACGCGCGCGAGGGGCGTGGCCCGGGGCCGTCACCCCGCGTTGACCGGGGCCGCGGGGCGTCGCACACTGACCGGATCATGAACGACGAACCGATCGTGACGCTCCACGGCGAACGCGCCCTCATCGACCGCGCCGGGCATCTGTTCGCCGGAGCGCGGCAGGAGTTCCTGGTCGCCGCCGCCGATCCGGGAACCTGGTCGGCCGGGGTCAACACCGCCTTCAAGGCCGGGCTGCGCCCCGGCAGGGAGCCCGGCGGCCCCGTCCTGCGCAAGCTCTACACCCCGCAGGCGCTTCCCGACGCGTTCGCGGAGCGGCGCCTGGTCAGGATGGCCGCCGGCGGGGCCCACATCCGCATCTGCGCGGCGCCGCTCGCCCAGGAGACGATCGTGCTCGACCGGCGCGTCGCGATCCTCGCGGGGCCTCCCGGCAGCGGCACGCGCACGTACACGGTGATCCGTTCGCCGGACGTCGTCGCGGGTCTGGGGTCGCTCATGCGGGCCGCGTGGGACACGTCCCCGGATCTCGAAGACCATCTGCGGCGGCGCCCCGCGGCGCTGGACGCCGAGGCGCGGCGGGTCCTGCGGATGCTGGAGGCGGGGCACACCGACGAGTCGGCCGCGCGGCTGCTCGGCATGTCGCTGCGCACCTACCGGCGGCGGGTCGCCGACCTGATGCGGGCGCTCGGGGCCACCTCCCGGTTCCAGGCCGGGCTCCGCGCGCGCGAGCTGGTGGGACGCGACTGAGCCCGGCCCGCGGCCCCGCCCATGCCCGTACCCGTGCCGGCGTCCGCGCCCCGGATCGCCCCTTGCACACCATGGATCAAAACTGCAAATGCGAGCCATACTCTCGTACATGACTCATAAACGCGCGGCTGAGCGGCACATGGCGGTGGTGGGTGCGGTGGAGCGGCCGGTCCTGCTGAGTGTGGCCGAGCTGCGCGAGCGGTGGCCGCAGCGGACGGCGGCCGTCACCTTCGACTGCGCGACCAGCGGCCCGCGGGCCCACACGTTCACGGGTCCACTGCTGCGCGAGGTGATCACCGCGGCGGGTCCCGGATTCGACGCCGCCCGCCGCAAGGACCGCTCCCGCTTCCTCCTGGAGGTCACCGGCGAGGACGGGCACGCCACGGTGCTGTCCTGGGCCGAGATCGACGAGGACTTCGGCGACTCGCCCGTGCTGCTCGCCACCGCGCTCGACGGGGCCCCGCTCGACGGCCTCGGCGCGCAGCTCGTGATCCCCACCGACCGGTGCGGGGCGCGCTACGTCAGCGGCATCACCCAGGTCAGACTGCGCGCGTGCGCCGAACCGCCGGAGAGCGCGCAGGGCGGTCGGGCCGTGGGCGTCCGGGCCACGAGCGATCGGGGCATGGACGGTCGGGCCATGGACGGTCGGGTCGCGGGCGGTCGGGTCGCGGGCGGTCAGGTCATCGACGGTCAAGTCGCGGGCGGGGCGATCGGCAGGCCCGCGTAGTTCCCGAACCGACGCTCGGCCGGTGCCCGGCCCGTGCTCGGCCGGTTGCGTCGTCGTCGCGGTGGGCTCGGCCGTACGGAGCTGCCGGCGCCCACACCGCACACGATCACCTCACCGGCCGTACCCGCGGCGCTCCCGGAGGCCGCGGGGCCGGGCGGTGACGCGGCGGTGGACGTGGGCGTGCGACCGCCGGCGCACCGGCCCGCGGCGCCCGGAGCAGATGCGGCCGCAGGGGCGCACCGCGGCGACGGCCTTCGAGGCGCGCCCGGCACGGGGCGGGCCGGTGCCGTCCGGCCCCGGCCGCGTGGGGCCGGCAAGGACCGGGCTCCGCGAGATCTCCCTCTAATCGGTTAATTGGGACGTTCGCGGACATGTCGGTGACGGGGGCAGGGGATACAGGGCTCATCCCCTGCCCCCGCCCGTCCCTGACACACCGGAGTACGCCTCGTGGAGACCACAGACACCGTGTGGAGCTGCCCTTTCGACTACGCCGACGCACTCGAATTCGACCCGCAGCTCCAGCGGATGCTGACCGAGGAACCGGTCGCGCGCATCCGCATGGCGTACGGGGAGGGCGAAGCCTGGCTGGTCACCCGCTATGACGACGTGCGCACGGTGACCACCGACCGCCGCTTCAGCCGCAGCGCCGTCATCGGCCGCGACTTCCCGCGGATGACACCGGAGCCCATCGTGCAGGACGAGTCGATCAACCTGATGGACCCGCCGGCCAGCAGCCGGCTGCGCAGCCTCGTCGCGAAGAGCTTCGCCCCCAAGCACGTGGCGCGGATGCGCGAGCGCACCCAGCGCGTGGTCGACGGGCTGCTCGACACGATGGCCGCGCACGGCTCGCCCGCCGACTTCGTCGAGCACGTGGCCGCGCCGCTCCCCCTCGTCACGATCTGCGAGGTCCTCGCGATCCCCGAGGGCGAACGGGACTGGCTGCGTGGCCACGCGCTGACGATGATGAACATCGGCGCCGCGGGCCGGGAGGCGGCCGTCGCCGCCAAGGCCGAACTGCGCGCCTACTTCACCGACCTCACCGCCGCCCGCCGCCGCACCCCCGGCGACGATCTGATCTCCACCCTGGCCACCGCACGCGACGGGGACGAGCTCCTCGACGACCAGGAGCTCGCCGTGATGGCGATGGTCCTGCTCATCACCGGCCAGGACACCACCACCTACCAGCTCGGGAACATCGCGTACACGCTTCTGACCAGGCCGGACATCCTCGATGCCCTGCGTGCGCGCCCGGACCGCTTCCCTTCGGTCCTCGACGAGCTGCTCCGCTTCATCCCGTTCCGCAAGGGCGTCGGCATCCCCCGCGTCGCCACCGAGGACGTCGAGCTGAGCGGGGTGCTCATCCGGGCCGGGGACGTCGTCCACGTCTCCTACCTCACCGCCAACCGGGACAACGCCAAGTTCGACCGGGCCCACGAGCTCGACCCGGACCGGGGCGCGGTGGCGCACATGACGTTCGGCTGGGGCGCGCACCACTGCCTCGGCGCCCCGCTCGCCCAGATGGAACTGGAGGTGGCGTTCACCTCCCTGCTCACCCGCTTCCCCGGCATCCGCCACGCGGGCGCCCCCGGCGACGTGCCGTGGAACACCCACTCCATCTGGCGCTATCCGCTCAGCCTTCCGGTCGCCTGGTGACCAACCCCCCATCGACGAAAGGCAGTTAGATGGCCACCCTGTGCAGACCGGCGGTCGCCGTTCCCGACCACGTCATCACCCAGGAGCAGACCCTGGCGATCGCCCGCGAGACCCACGCCGAGCACCCGCAGCTCGGTCTGGTCCTGCGGCTCATCGAGAACACCGGCGTGCTGACCCGCCACCTCGTGCAGCCCCTCGAAGAGACGCTGGCCCACCCCGGCTTCGAGCTCCGCAACCGGGTGTACGAGGCCGAGGCGAAGCGGCGGGTGCCCGCCGTGGTGCGCGAGGCGCTCGCCCACGCCGAGGTCGAGGCCGCCGACATCGATCTGATCGTCTACGTGTCGTGCACGGGCTTCATGATGCCCTCGCTGACCGCCTGGCTGATCAACTCGATGGGCTTCCGCTCCGACACCCGTCAGCTGCCCATCGCCCAGCTCGGCTGCGCGGCGGGCGGCGCGGCGATCAACCGCGCCCACGACTTCATCACGGCCTACCCGGGCTCCAACGTGCTGATCGTGAGTTGCGAGTTCTGCTCGCTGCTCTACCAGCCCACCGACATCGGTGTGGGCTCGCTGCTCTCCAACGGCCTGTTCGGGGACGCCCTTTCGGCCGCGGTGGTGCGCGGCGAGGGCGGTACCGGCATGCGGATCGAGCGCAACGGCTCGCACCTGGTGCCGGACACCGAGAACTGGATCTCGTACGCGGTGCGCGAGACGGGCTTCCACTTCCAGCTCGACAAGCGGGTGCCCGGCACGATGGAAATGCTGGCGCCCGCGCTCAAGACCCTCGTGGCGCAGCACAGTTGGGACGTCGGCGCGCTCGACTTCTACATCGTGCACGCGGGCGGCCCGCGCATCCTGGACGACCTGTGCCACTTCCTCGAACTCGGGCCGGAGATGTTCCGCTTCAGCCGCAGCACCCTCACCGAGCGCGGCAACATCGCGAGTTCGGTGGTCTTCGACGCGTTGGCCCGGCTCTTCGACGAGGGCGGCATGGAGGACGGCGCCCGCGGTCTGATCGCCGGGTTCGGGCCCGGCATCACCGCGGAGATCGGCGTGGGGAGCTGGAACGCGGGCCCGCAGTTGGACGAGGAGCTCAGCGCGATGGCCGCGAAGCTCTGAACTCCCCTTGCCCGCCCGCCCGTCGGCGAGCGCGGTGAACGGCGGCAGCACGCCGGCCGGCGCCCTGGACGGGGCGTCGGCCGGCGTGCTGGCGCCGTTCGGGGCCGGTCAGCCGTAGGAGAGGTTGGAGCAGATGTTGTCGTCGGCGGAGCGGGCCTTGTCCGCGACGGACGCGGGGACCTCGGCGGGGGCGCTCGGCGTGGCGTCCGCCCCGCTCTGCTTGTACTGCGTGCCGAGGATGACGCTCAGCCCCGGCTGCTTGGACTGACGCATCAGCGCGCCGGGGAAGTGCGTGGCGAGCGTCTTGGCCTTGGCCTCGTCGTTCGGGCCGTACTGGACCACGGTGTGCGTGTAGTCCTGGGTGGCGGCGGTCGTGGCGCCGGTCACCGTGAAGCCGGCGCTCTTGAGGGACTCGGCGGCGCTGCTCGCGAGCCCCTTGGTGACGGTGCCGTTGTACACGGCGACGCTGATCCCCTTGCCGGAGGCGGGCGCCGGCGCGGAGGCTGACGCGGAGGCCGACGGCGCAGCGCTCGCGTCCTTGCCGCCGGCGTCCTGGCCGTCCACGGTGCGGTCCGCGCGCAGCGCCGCGAACAGGGCGTCGGCCTCGGGCTTCACGACGTCGACGCGTGCACCGTCGTAGCGCCAGGGCAGGGTGACGAACTTGGTGTTGTGCAGGTCGATGTTCTTCATCGACATCGCGAACGAGATCAGCTTGTCCGCGGAGCCGAGACCCGGGTCGACGGTCATCGACTTGGTGGCCGCGTTGGCGAGCGGAAGCAGGGTGGTCGGGTCCAGCCCGTTGCCCTTCACCTGCTTGATCAGGCTGCCGATGAACGCCTGCTGGCGCTGGATGCGGCCGATGTCGGATCCGTCGCCCAGGCCGTGCCGTATGCGGACGTAGTCCAGCGCCTTCTGGCCGGAGACCTTCTGCGGCCCCTTGGCGAAGACCAGGCTGCCCTTGTGGCCGAGCTTCGGGTTGAGGTCGCCCTGGTAGACGTTGCTGGGGACGCAGACCTGGACGCCGCCGACGGCGTCGGTCATCTTCGCGAAGCCCGCGAAGTCCATCACCATCGTGTGGTCCACGCGCAGCCCGGTGAGCTTCTCGACGGTGTTCTGGGTGCACGCCGGGTTGCCCTCGACCGTCTCGCCGACCTCGAACGCCGAGTTGAACATCACATGGTGCTGCTCCTTGGTCCACTTGCCGTTCGGGAGCTTGCACGACGGTATGTCGATCAGCGAGTCGCGCGGTATGGAGACGGCGACGGCGTGCTTCTGGTCGGAGTACACGTGCAGCAGGAGCGCGGTGTCCGAGCGGCCGATGTCGCCCTTGCCGTGGCCGTACTCGGCATTGTCGCCCGAGCGCGTGTCGGAGCCGATGATCAGGACGTTCGAGCCCTTGGTGGAGGCCGCGGGGCGGTCCGCGGAGATGCCGCCGTCGTCGAACGTCTTGATGTTGCCGTTCAGCTGGAAGTAGATCCAGCCGCCGCCCGCGACGGCGAGCACGACGACGGAGAGGCCCGTGATCCCGATGAGACGCGCGCGGCTGCGCTTCTTTCCGCGACGCGGCGCGGCCGGGCCATCGCTCTCATGCCTGCTTGCCGCTCCCGCTTTGTGGCTCCCCGCCATCGGACCCCTCATCCCTCATTCGCGCCTCTTCTGTAGAGGAGACGGTGAGTCGTACGGTCTGGTTGTACAGTTGCGCAATGTAGCAAGTCTCATTGAGAGCCATCAGCCCCGGCCGCGCGATGACAGCGGCCGGACGAAACGGCTGTAGGACGCGAACGAGGGAGGACCGCGGGATGTTCCTGCGCAACGGACTCGAACCCTGGCACCTGCTGATCGTCGCCGTAGTACTGATCCTGCTGTTCGGCTCCAAGAAGCTGCCCGACACGGCACGCGCGCTCGGCAAGTCCCTGCGCATCCTCAAGAGCGAGACCAAGGCGATGCGTGAGGACGGCTCGGCCCCGGCCTCCGCCACCCCGGCCACCCACGTCACCCCGGCCCCCGCCTCTCCCGCCCCCGCCGACGCTCCGGTCCACCCGGCCCCGTAACTCCGTGGCTCCGCGGACCGGGCCCCCGTACGCTCGGCAGCCATGGAACAGCTGCCGACGTACGAGGACGTGGTCCGCGCGCACGAGCGGATCGCCGCGCACGCCCACCGCACCCCGGTCATGACCTCGCGGCTCACCGACGCCGAACTCGGTCTGAGCCTGTACTTCAAGTGCGAGAACCTCCAGCGGATGGGGGCCTTCAAGTTCCGCGGCGCGTTCAACGCGCTGTCGCAGTTCGACGCCGGGCAGCGGCGCGCGGGTGTGGTCGCCTACTCGTCCGGCAATCACGCGCAGGCCGTCGCGCTCTCCGCCGCGCTGCTGGGGATCCCGGCGACCATCGTCATGCCGCACGACGCACCCGCCGCCAAGCTCGCCGCGACCAAGGGGTACGGGGCCGACGTCGTCACCTACGACCGGTGGAGCGAGGACCGCGAGGCGATCGGCCGGGCGCTCGCCAAGGAGCGCGGCCTCACGCTGATCCCGCCGTACGACCACCCCCACGTCATGGCAGGCCAGGGCACCGCCGCGAAGGAACTCTTCGAGGAGACCGGCCCCCTGGACGCCCTGTTCGTGCCGCTCGGCGGCGGCGGACTCCTGTCGGGCAGCCTGCTCTCCGCGGGCGCCCTCGCACCGGACTGCGAGGTGTACGGAGTCGAGCCGGAGGCGGGCGACGACGGCCGCCGGTCGCTGCGCGCCGGCGAGATCGTGCACATCGACACCCCCGACACCCTGGCGGACGGCGCCCAGACCCAGCACCTGGGCAGCCACACCTTCCCTCTGATCCGCGACCGCGTGACCGACATCGTCACCGCCACCGACGCCCAACTCGTCGACTGCATGCGGCTGTTCGCTTCCCGCATGAAGAGCGTCGTCGAACCCACGGGATGCCTGGGCCTCGCCGGCGCCCGCACCCTGGCCGAGCGCTACCGCGGCAAGCGGGTCGGTGTCGTCATCAGCGGCGGCAACGTGGACCTGGCCCGCTACGCCGAGCTGCTGGCCGGCTGAGACCGGGCGTCTCGCGACGGCGAGTTGTCCACAGGCCGCGAAGGACGCCCACGGTTTGTCGGCGGTTCGGCGCATGATGGGGGCATGAACGAGATGCCGGAGTGGGAGAAGCGGTTCAGGGCGCCCAGGGTGGGGCTCCCCGACTGGGCGGAGGACGCCCCGGACCGCTCGCTGTTCGTGTCGAACGCGACGGGGACGTACGAGCTGTACGCATGGGACCGCGCCAGCGGGGCGCAGCGCCGGGCCACCGACCGGCCCAACGGCACCACGGAGGGGGTGCTGACGCCGGACGGCGAGTGGATCTGGTGGTTCTGCGACACCGACGGCGACGAGTTCGGGGTGTGGCAGCGCCAGCCGTTCGGCGGCGGCGCCGACGAGCCGGCCGTGCCCGGTCTCGCCCCTTCCTACCCGGCGGGCCTGGCCCTCGGCCGTGACGGCACGGCGGTGGTCGGCCGCTCCACCGACGACGACGGCTCAACGATCCACGTCGCACGCCCCGGGTCCGCCCCCGTCGAGATCTACCGGCACCGCGAATCGGCCGGCGTGGGCGACCTGTCGCACGACGGCACGCTGATCGCGATCGAGCACACCGAGCACGGCGACGCGATGCACTCGGCGCTGCGCGTGCTGCGCCCGGACGGCTCGGCGGTCGCCGAGCTCGACGACACCAAGGGCGGCACGCGAGAGCTCGGGCTCGAAGTGCTCGGGTTCGCGCCGCTGGCGGGCGACAGCCGGCTGCTCGTCTCGCACCAGCGGCGCGGCCGCTGGGAGCCGATGATCTGGGACGTGGCCTCCGGCGAGGAGAGCGACCTCGCGCTCGACCTGCCCGGTGACGTGTCGGCCGAGTGGTACCCGGACGGCTCGGGCCTGCTGGTCGTGCACAGCTTCGAGGCGCGCAGCGGCCTGTTCCGCTTCGACCTCGCCACCCGCTCGCTGATCGAGATCGACACCCCGGCGGGTTCGGTGTCGTCGGCGACGGCACGGCCCGACGGCACGGTGGAGTACCTGTGGTCGTCGGCGGCCGCCCCGTCCGAGGTGCGCTCCACGACGGGCGAGGTCGTGCTCGACCCGCCCGGCTTCAAGGCGCCCGGCTCGGTCCCGGTCGAGGACGTCTGGGTGGAGGGCCCCGGCGGCCGCGTCCACGCCCTCGTCCAGCGCCCCGCCGGGGACGGCCCCTTCCCCACCCTCTTCGAGATCCACGGCGGCCCCACGTGGCACGACAGCGACGCGTTCGCCTCGGGCCCGGCGGCCTGGGTCGACCACGGGTTCGCGGTGGTCCGGGTCAACTACCGCGGCTCCACGGGGTACGGGCGGGAGTGGACCGACGCGCTCAAGCACCGGGTCGGGCTCATCGAGCTCGAAGACATCGCGGCGGTCCGCGAATGGGCCCTCTCCTCGGGGCTCGCCGACCCCGCGCGGCTCGTCCTCGCGGGCGGCTCCTGGGGCGGCTACCTCACCCTGCTCGGCCTCGGCACCCAGCCCGACGCGTGGGTGCTCGGGCTCGCGGCGGTGCCGGTCGCGGACTACGTCACGGCGTACCACGACGAGATGGAGGCGCTGAAGGCGATGGACCGCACGTTGCTGGGCGGCACCCCGGAGGAGGTTCCGGAGCGGTTCCGCGCGTCGTCGCCGCTGACGTACGTCGACGCGGTCCGCGCGCCCGTCTACATCTCGGCCGGGGTCAACGATCCGCGCTGCCCGATCCGGCAGGTGGAGAACTATGTGGACCGGCTGGCCGCGCGGGGGGCGGCGCACGAGGTGTACCGGTATGACGCGGGGCACGGGTCGCTGGTGGTGGAGGAACGCATCAAGCAGGTCCGCCTCGAACTCGACTTCGCCACACGCCACTTGGCCGACTGACCCGGGGCTCCGCCCCAGACCCCGTTCGCGCCTCAAGGGCGCTCGTCCTCAATCTCCCCCAAGGCCTCAAGGGCCAGGGGGGACCCCCATGCCAGGCTGAGGATGCCTCTGCCAAGCCCCGTAAGGGGCGCGGGGAACTGCGCGACCAGCCACGCACGGCCCGCGGATGGCAGCGGGGTTAGGGGCGCGGGGAACTGCGCGACCAGCCACGCACGGCCCGCGGATGACAGTGGGGTTAGGGGCGCGGGGAACTGCGCGACCAGCCACGCACGGCCCACGGATGGCAGCGGGGTTAGGGGCGCGGGGAACTGCGCGACCAGCCACGCACGGCCCGCGGACGAAAACGGACCGGGGTCCGGGGGCGAAGCCCCCGCCGGGGTCCGGGGGGCGCGCGCCCGGGGTGGTTGCGGGCACCCCGCGACCCAGCCCCCCGGCAGGATTCCGTACCGTGGGGGTGTGTACCGGTTCCTGCTCACACCCCGCTGGTGGGGAATCCACGTCTTCGTCCTGCTCGCCATCCCCGTCTGCGTCTTCATGGGCTCCTGGCAGCTGGGCCGCTTCGAGGACCGCGTGCAGTCCCACGACGCCGCCGAGAAGGCCCCCGACCCCGCCACCCTCAAGGCCGAGCCGCTCGCCTCGCTGCTCCCCGTGGACCAGCGCACCTCCGGCCGCCCGGCGCAGGCCCGCGGCCACTACGCCCAGCAGTTCCTGGTGCCCGACCGCGAGGTCGACGGCAAGTCGGGTAGCTATGTGCTGACCCTGCTGCGCACCGACGGCGGGAAGGCGCTGCCCGTCGTGCGCGGCTGGATCCCGCGGGGCGCCGAGGCCCCGGCCGCACCGGCGGGCGACGTGGCCGTCACCGGCGTACTGCAGGCGTCGGAGAACGCCGGGTCGGACGGCGTGCACGCGCAGGGCGGGCTGCCGCAGGGCCAGGTCGGCATGATCAGCGCGGCGGCCCTCGTCAACCTGGTGCCCTACCCGGTGTACGACGCGTGGGTGACGCTGCCCGGCGCCGACGCCGGCCTGACCCCGGTGCCGGCGAGCGCGCCGCAGAACAGCGGGCTCGACCTCAAGGCGTTCCAGAACCTCGGCTACACCGGCGAGTGGTTCGTCTTCGCGGGCTTCGTGGTCTTCATGTGGTTCCGCCTGGTGCGGCGCGAGGCCGAGGCCCTGGAGGACGCCGAACTGGGCCTCGCCCCGGAGGGGTCCGAGCCGGACGAGGTGCCCTCCGACAAGCCCTCCCCCGCTTCCCTCACCGGGTGACGGGACACCACGGTCCCAGCGCGAAGCCCGCGAACCGGTCCTCGCGCGGTCCCCGGTCGCGCTAGTGCGCCGTCGGCGTGGCCGACCCGGCGTCCAGTACGCCCGTCTTGTAGATCGTGCCCGCGCACGCGTTCGGGATCTTCGCCTCCGCGGTCGGCGCGCCCGGCTCGGCCACGTGCGTAACCGCCACCGTGCCGTCCTCCGTCGAGGCCGGGGGCCCGCCGTCCGCGGCGAGCTGCGGGCTCTGGCCGCCACCCCCGGTCGTCGTCGGCGAGGTGATCCCGCTGGTGCTCGCCGGGTTGCCGGACGGGCTGGGGTCGGGCGTCGGGGTCGCCTTGGGACAGGTGTCGGACGGCACCCACGCGAACCGCACCTCGTAGGCCGCGGCCGGCTTGAGCACCAGGTGGTCCGCGTCCTGGGAGGGGTCGGGGAGGCCCGGTGCCGGGTCGCCCGCCGCGTGCTCGACCACGGTGATCTTCGCGGGGTCGGCCGCGCCCTGGGCGTGGACGTCGAACGTGCCGACCCCGCCGATCGCACACTGCTTGTCCGAGGCGTTGACGACGCGGAACGCGCCGTACACCTTGCCCGTCGAGTCGGGCCTGCCGACCCTCGCCGACTTCACCTTCAGCTCCGCCGCCTCGCACACCGGCGAGTTCGCCTGCGCGGTGCCGCTGCGCGGCCCGTCGACGGCACCCCCGGTGTCACCGGTCGCGCCCGTACTGGGCGGCTTCGTCGCGCCCTTGGCGTCGGGTGTCCCGCCGGCCGGGGTGCTCGCGCCGGTGGACGGCCCGCCGCGCGGCACCCCGTCGGGCGTCCCGGAGATGCCGCTCGACGTGCCGTACGTCTGCTGGCCGTGCCCGGCGACGGCGGGCTGCTCGTCGGTGCTGCTCGCGGTGTCGGCGACATGGAGGAAGGCCGGCACCGCGGTGGCCACCAGGAGGGCGGCCGCGACCGAGCCCACGACGGCCTGCCGTTTGCGGGCGCGCCGCACCGGCACCGCGGCCCGCAGGTGTTCGAGCGCCCCCTCGGAGGGTGTCAGCTCGTCGACCGCGCCGTGCAGCAGTCTGCGCAGCGCTTGTTCCCCGGCCGCGTCGGTGGCGCCCGGGGCGGGCGGGAGACCGAGGTGGGGGGTGCCGGTGCCGTTCTTCTCCGGCGATGTGTCCACGAATCCGTATCCAGTCAGGTCGTTCAGGTCAACGTCGGGCCGCTGGTCCGGCCCGTACGTCCCGTGTTCCCCGTGCTTCTGGTGCTTCTGGTGCTTCTTCTTGTGCTCGTCGTGCTGTCCGTGCTGTCCGTGCTCCCCCGGCCGGTTGGCGCCGTTTCCGTCGGGCCCTTTCACGCCGTCGCCTCCATGGCGACGCGCAGGGCGGCTATGCCTCGTGATCCGTACGCCTTCACCGAGCCCAGGGATATGCCGAGCGTCTCGGCGACCTGTGCCTCCGTCATGTCGGCGAAGTACCGCAGCACGAGCACCTCGCGCTGGCGGCGCTGGAGGCCGCGCATCGCCTTGATCAGGGCGTCGCGCTCCAGTTGGTCGTACGCGCCCTCTTCGGCGCTCGCCATGTCGGGCATCGGCTTGGAGAGCAGCTTGAGCCCGAGGATGCGCCGGCGCAGCGCGGATCGCGACAGGTTCACGACCGTCTGGCGCAGGTAGGCGAGCGTCTTCTCCGGCTCGCGCACCCGGCTGCGCGCCGAGTGGACGCGGATGAACGCCTCCTGCACGACGTCCTCGCAGGACGCGGTGTCGTCCAGGAGCAGCGCGGCGAGGCCGAGCAGGGAGCGGTAGTGCGCCCGGTAGGTCTCGGTGAGGTGATCGACGGTGGTGCCGGCCGCCATGATCTCGTCAGCGCCCTCGCGGGAGGGTGCCTGGGACGGTACGAGGGCGGCGGGGCGGGTGGCCGGCATGGGCGCGATCACCGGCATGCCGCCGGGCACGCCGGAACGCCGACGCGGGCGGACGACCATCCCGCCGCGCGCCGGTACCGCCCTGAAGTCGAGTACCTCTGCCACGCCTGTTGGACACGTTCCTCCCCGTCAGGGTTGTACGCGTACGACACTGTTTTTGGCGGTGCGACACATGCCCTCATCCGTACCCGCTCTTCCCCAATGCCCCGATTTATACGGCACCTTGAGGGGCGACCGCATAGACGCTCCATGCCGGACTGCCGGTTGCAGGGACACGGAAATGAATCGTGTAACAAGGCATCCGCGCACTTCAAGTGGTACAGACCAGCGACTTGCTCACAGAGCGTTCACAGATCCTACAAACGTGCGGGGCTCAACGCCCGGTGAATTCGCGGGCCGCCAGCTCGGCGATGTGGGCCACGTTCAGGGACGTGCCCTTGCGGAGGTTGTCGCCGCAGACGAAAAGCTCCAGTACGTGCGGATCGTCCGGCGAACTGCGGACCCGGCCGACCCAGGTGGGGTCGGTGCCCACCACGTCGGCGGGCGTCGGGAAGTCGCCGACGGCGGGGTTGTCGAACAGCACCACACCGGGCGCGGTCGCCAGGATCTCGTGGGCGCGCGCCACGTCCACCTCGTTCTCGAAGCGGGCGTGCACGGACGCGGAGTGCGTGGTCACCACGGGGACCCGCACACAGGTGGCGGCGACCGGAAGGCGCGGCAGGTCGAGCAGTTTGCGCAGTTCGTCGCGGATCCCCAGCTCCTGCGACGACCAGCCGTCGTCGGCGAGTTCGCCGGTCCAGGGCACCACGTTGAGGGCGAGGGGCCCGGGGAAGGGGCCGAGGTCGTCGCCGACGGCCCGGCGCACGTCGCCGGGGTTCGTGCCCAGCCCGGTCCCGGCCACCAGGGAGATCTGCCGGCGCAGCGCCTCGACGCCCGCCTTCCCCTCCCCGCTGACGGCCTGGTACGTGGAGACGACCAGCTCGCTCAGGCAGAACTCGGCGTGCAGCGCGCCGACGGCCACGCTCATGGCGAGGGTGGTGGCGTGCGGGCTCGCCACGATGCCGCGCGGACGCATCCGTACGGCGTGCGGGTTGAGCTCCGGCACCACCAGCGGCACGTCCGCGTCCATCCGGAAGGCGGCCGAACTGTCCACCACCACCGCGCCCTTGGCGGCCGCGACCGGCGCCCACTGGGCGGCGACGGCGGCCGGCACGAGGAACAGCACGATGTCGGACCCGTCGAGGGCCTCCTCGCTCAGCGCGAGGACCTCGCACTCCCTGCCCCGTACGAGCAGGGTGCGTCCGGCCGAGCGCGCGGACGCGACGAGCCGGATCTCGCCCCAGACATCGGCATGCTGGGACAGGATCTGGAGCATCACCGCACCGGCGCCCCCGGTCGCTCCGACGACCGTGAGCGCCGGCCTGTGGGTCATCGCCCGGTGCCCCCGTAGACGACGGCCTCGTCGCTGTCGGAGTCCAGACCGAAGGCGGAGTGCACGGCGCGCACGGCGTTGTTGACGTCGTCGGCGCGGGTGACGACCGAGATGCGGATCTCGGAGGTCGAGATGAGCTCGATGTTGACGCCCGCGTCGGAGAGCGCCTCGAAGAAGCCCGCCGTGACGCCCGGGTTGGTCTTCATGCCGGCGCCCACGAGGGAGATCTTGGCGATCTGGTCGTCGTAGCGCAGCGACTCGAAACCGATGGCCGGCTTGGACCGCTCCAGGGCGTCGATGGCCTTGCGGCCCTCTGCCTTGGGCAGCGTGAACGAGATGTCGGTGAGCCCCGTCGACGCGGCGGAGACGTTCTGCACCACCATGTCGATGTTGATCTCCGCGTTGGCGATGGTGCGGAAGATCGCCGCGGCCTCGCCCGGCTTGTCGGGCACTCCGACGACCGTGACCTTCGCCTCGGAGACGTCGTGGGCGACTCCGGAGATGATGGCGTGCTCCACCTGCTGACCCTCCGACTTGGAACGTGGTTCATTGCTGACCCACGTGCCCTGAAGTCCGCTGAAGGACGACCGCACGTGGATCGGGATGTTGTACCGGCGGGCGTACTCGACGCACCGGTGCAGGAGCACCTTGGAACCGGACGCGGCCAGCTCCAGCATGTCCTCGAAGGAGATCCAGTCGATCTTCTTCGCCTTCTTCACGACGCGGGGGTCCGCGGTGAAGACGCCGTCGACATCCGTGTAGATCTCACAGACCTCGGCGTCGAGGGCGGCGGCCAGCGCGACGGCCGTCGTGTCCGAACCACCACGGCCGAGCGTGGTGATGTTCTTGCCCTCCTGGCTGACACCCTGGAACCCGGCGACGATGGCGATGTTGCCCTCGTCGATCGAGGTCCTGATGCGGCCCGGGGTGACGTCGATGATCCGCGCCTTGTTGTGGACCGAGTCGGTGATGACACCGGCCTGGCTGCCCGTGAAGGACTGGGCCTTGTGGCCCATGCTTTTGATCGCCATGGCAAGCAGGGCCATGGAGATCCGCTCTCCGGCGGTCAGCAGCATGTCGAATTCCCGCCCGGCAGGCATGGGTGACACCTGCTCCGCGAGCTCGATCAACTCATCCGTCGTGTCGCCCATCGCGGAAACCACGACGACCACCTGGTGGCCGTTCTTCTTGGCTTCCACGATCCGCTTGGCGACGCGCTTGATGCCCTCGGCATCGGCAACGGAGGAGCCTCCGTACTTCTGCACGACAAGGCCCACGTGCGCTCCTCGCTCATTCCATTGGTGCGGTCGGCTCAGTTTAACGAGCGGGCCGGAATCGCCCGTCCCGTATCAGTTCGTGAGATGTCCCGCTCACTCCATGACACCGGGCGCTCTCCGGCACCGCTCGCAAGATCTGCCTGCCCGAGCACCCGCCGGATACGCGGCATGTGTCCGGGCTCACAAGGGCGTACGAGACCTCCGCGGGGCGACGGCTCCGGACGCGGCCCGCCGCCCCCGGTCCCAACTCCCCTACGGGCGGAGCTACTTGACGTCACCGAGGCCAAGGGGGCCGGCCAGCTCCTGGGCCATGACACGGCCCGCCGCTTCCTCCAGGGCGTCCTCCGTCAGCTCCTCGTCGGTGTCCAGACCGTCCAGCTCCGCGAGCGGCTGGTTGAGGCGGACGTGGGCGACGAGCGACTGGAGGGCGCGCAGGGCGGCGGAGGCCGTCGAACCCCAGTTGGAGAAGTACGAGAACTGCCACCACCACAATGCCTCGGAGGTGCGGCCCGCGCGGTAGTGGGCCAGGCCGTGGCGCAGGTCCGTGACGACGTCGGCGAGGTCGTCGGAGATCCGGCACGGCACCGGGGCCTTGCGCGGCTCGTAGGGGTCGAAGACCTCGGAGTACACGTCGATGGGTTCAAGGAGACGGGCGAAGCGCTCGCGCAGCTCGTCGAGGTCGGCCTCCGGGCCGAGGTCGGGCTCGTAGCGCTCGTCGGGGACGATGTCCTCGTGCGCCCCGAGCCGGCCGCCGGCCAGCAGGAGCTGGGAGACCTCCAGGAGCAGGAACGGCACCGCGCTGTCGGGTTCGTCGCCCTTGGCCACCTCGGTGACCGCGACGATGAAGGACTCGACCTGGTCGGCGATCTGGACCGCGAAGGAGTCCGGGTCCTGCGTGGTCGCGTGCAGCGTTGCGTCAGACATCGAGTTGACCTTCCTCGTGGCCCGCGTGGGCGTCATACATCGAGCAGCCGCCTTCCTTCGAAGGCCCGGCCCAGGGTGACCTCATCGGCGTATTCGAGGTCGCCGCCCACCGGCAGGCCGCTGGCGAGCCGGGTGACCTTGAGCCCCATGGGCTTGATCATGCGGGCGAGGTACGTCGCCGTCGCCTCGCCCTCCAGGTTCGGGTCGGTGGCCAGGATCAGCTCGGTGACCGTGCCGTCCGCGAGGCGGGCGAGCAGCTCGCGGATGCGCAGGTCGTCCGGGCCGACGCCCTCGATCGGGCTGATGGCACCGCCGAGCACGTGATAGCGGCCGCGGAACTCACGGGTCCGCTCGATCGCCACCACGTCCTTGGGCTCCTCCACGACGCAGATGACGGTCAGGTCGCGGCGCTGGTCGCGGCAGATGTTGCACCGCTCCTCCTGCGCCACGTTGCCGCACACCGCGCAGAAGCGGACCTTGTCCTTGACTTCGAGCAGGGCGTGCGCGAGGCGGCGCACGTCGGTCGGCTCCGCCTGGAGGATGTGGAAGGCGATCCGCTGCGCGCTCTTGGGACCGACGCCGGGCAGCCTGCCCAGCTCGTCGATGAGGTCCTGAACCACGCCTTCGTACAACGGAACGCCTCTCGTGGGTTGCTCTGATGCCTACGGTAGTTGCTCTGCGTCCGCCCCAGTAGGGCAGGCGCACGGTCGGCTGCGCGCGACCGGGCGCGCGCGGGGTGCCCGGTCCCGGAACCGGGGTCTAGAACGGCAGGCCGGGCATGCCGCCGAGGCCCTGGGTCAGCGGGCCCAGCTTCTGCTGCTGGAGGGCCTGCGCGTTCTCGTTGGCGGCCTGCACGGCCGCCACGATGAGGTCCGCGAGGGTCTCGGTGTCCTCCGGGTCGATCGCCTTCGGGTCGATGGCGAGGGAACGCAGCTCGCCCGACCCGGTCACGGTCGCCTTGACCAGGCCGCCGCCGGCCTGGCCGTCGACCTCGGTCGCCGCGAGCTCCTCCTGGGCCACGGCGAGGTCCTGCTGCATCTTCTGGGCCTGCTGAAGAAGCTGCTGCATGTTGGGCTGGCCACCACCAGGGATCACGGTTCACTCCGGATTTCGCTAGGACGGTTCGACGGGCACTCCGAGCCTACGTGGTCGACAGGCGCCCTGCTCCGCAACTCTTTCGAGTGATGTGGTGCGTGTTCCTATACCTGATCAAGGACCACTTCCGGGCGGAAATACCTGGATATCGCCCCCCGGGCCCTCCATTCGGCGGTAGGAATGGCGGTCGGGCGCATCACTGTGCGTCAAGCGGCGCACACGCACCGCGCGTGCCACCGGGCGGCACGCCTTTGACTACGTCCTGTACTAGGCCCTGTAGTACGTCCTGTAGTACGTCCAAGTGGTCCAGGTGCCCGTACGTCATGCGATGCCACAGCGGGTCGCGGCGGGTCACAGCAAGCAGTGCGGAGGGAGCGGCCGGGTGAGCCAGCCTGACATGCAGCCCGAGGGGCCACCGGGCCGGGCCCGGCGGGACGAGGGCGCGACGACGGGCGATCTGACCGGGCGGCCCTTCCCGCTCGGCGACTGGGGCGAGCCCGCGGAACGCCTCTACGAGCTGTACCAATGGGTCGAGGCGGGCGCCCTGCGCACCGCGGACTGGTACCTCGCCGACCGGCTCCGCAAGCGCCGCGGCGCGCGCGTCCTGCGCTGCGGCACGGCGGCGGGCGCGATCGCGGGGGCCGTGCTCCCGCTGCTCGACCTGACGCGGGCCCTCGCGGGCGCGGCGGGCTGGGGCTACCTGTGTCTGCTGCTCGGCGCGGCGTGCCTGGCCTGTGACCGGTTCTTCGGCCTGACGTCGGGCTGGATGCGGGACGTGGCGACGGCGCAGGCGGTGCAGCGCAGGCTCCAGACCCTCCAGTTCGACTGGGCGTCGGAGAGCGTGCGCGAGGTCCTCGGGCCCACCGACGGCACGGCGGGCGAGGCGGCCGAGCGCTGTCTGTCCGTGCTGCGCCGGTTCACCGAGGACGTGACCGAGCTGGTCCGCTCGGAGACGGCGGACTGGATGGTGGAGTTCCGCTCGGGGCCGGCGCCGCTGGTCATGCAGACCCTGAGTGCGTCGGCGCCGCGCGCCGATGCCGCGCCGGGGCCCGGCCGCTTCCCCCACCCCCCGGTGACCCGCCCCAACATGCCCCGCCAACGCCCCCCGGAAAGCCCCCGCTGACCCCGCGAGCCTCGATGGGTCGTCTTCAGGGTGCGGGCCGTCCCCACGTCTCGCGCAGTTCCCCGCGCCCCTAACCCGCTTACACCTGCGGACCGTGCTGGCTTGCTCGCGCAGTTCCCCGCGCCCCCAAAACCCCGCTTACGCCTGCGGACCGTGCTGGCCTGCCCGCGCAGTTCCCCGCGCCCCCAAAACCCCGCTTACGCCTGCGGACCGTGCTGGCCTGCCCGCGCAGTTCCCCGCGCCCCCAAAACCCCGCTTACGCCTGCGGACCGTGCTGGCTTGCCCGCGCAATTCCCCGCGCCCCTAACCCGCTTACGTCTGCGGACCGTGCCCGCTTCTCGCGCAGTTCCCCGCGCCCCTAACGGGGCTCAGTCGAGGCAACCTCAGCCCGTCATGGGGGTCCCCCCTGGCCCTTAAGGCCTTGGGGGAGATTGAGGACGAGCGCCCTTCAGGCGCGATACGGGGGTCTGGGGGCGGAGCCCCCAGGGAGCCGAGGCCCTCACGTAGCCGCACGGGCGGGAGGTGGGAAAACGCGTCGGGGTCCGGGGCGGAGCCCCAGGGGTCAGCTGAAGATGATCATGGAGCCTTGGGCCAGGCTGCGCGTGGCTGCCGCATGGAGCCCGAGCCAGACATGCCGCTCCCGCGCGAACGGACTCTCGTCGTACGGAATGGGCCCCGCCGGCTCCTCCAACGACGTGGGCCCCGCCGGCGGCGCGGGCGGCGACGGCGGATTGGCCGGATCTATCCCGATGGCGGGCCCCACGAACTGGAGCTCCCGCAGCAACCCCTGCGCGGAGCCGAGCGGACCGCCCCCCGAAAGCAGCTCCTCGTTGGACAGCGGCACCGCGAAGTCGACCGGCACGTACGCCCCCGCGTGGTCGTAGTGCCACACCAGGTGCGACTGCTGGGCGGTCGCCTCGAACATCTCCAGGAGCTGCTCGTAGTCGCCGCCGAGCTCGTCGACCGGCGTCACCGCGAGCCCGCACAGCTGGAGCAGATAGGCGCGGCGCAGGAAGTGCAGCGCGTCGTAGTCGAACCCGGCCACCGGAGCCACGTCCCCGGAAAGCCCCGGCATGTAGGCGAAGACCGGTACGGCGGGGAGCCCGGCCTCGCCGAGCGCCTTGTCGTACGACGCGATCTCCTCCGCGAAGGGATTGTCGGGGCTGTGGCACAGCACGTCGACGAGGGGGACCAGCCACAGGTCACAGGCCAAGACGGGCTCGCTCTCAACTCGTTTCGCGCGATGGTCGGGACAGCGTAGTGCGCCGGGCACGCCGCGCGAAGAGCGCCCGTCAACTCCCGCTGCGGGGTGACCGGTTCCTCCCGCACGCCCCGGTCGCAAAGGTTTACCCACGAGCCCGTCCGTTACTCGGATACCCGGACTTGAGTCGGACTCGCGTGCGCCACCGCCGTCGCCCGGGGATCACGTCACCGCCCCCGGAGACATGTCACCGCCCCGGGGACACGTCCCAGATCCACACGCCGCCGACCTCCGTGCCCGCCCGCCCGAGCAGCCGGGACACCGTCTCGTACAGTTCGGGCGCGCGCGGCTGCGGCACCAGCACCAGCACACCGGCCCGCCAGTACGCCAGGTCCGCCCTGGCCTGGTTCTGCCAGTCGGTGCCGATGTCGGGGATGGGCTTGCCGGAGCGGACGTCGCCGAACAGGTTCGACGTCCAGCGCGGGGAGGCCCCGTAGATGCCGATGCGGTCCGGGCCCCAGGGCCCGTTGAAGTAGCCGCCGGGCACGGAGAAGCCGAGCCCCGTCTCCGCCTGCCAGTGCAGCGCCTCCGCCGAACCGGGGTCGGGCAGCGGCACCGGCACCAGGGACTCCCCCGGCCCCACGTACTTCTTCCACATCCCCGACGCGATGAACTCGGGCACCTGCGGCCGGGCATTGGTCGGGTACGACGTCGGCACGATCGGCAGCAGCGCCAGGGCGATCGCCGTGAACCCGACCGCCTTGTTCAGGCGCGCCCGGCTGTGCGCGAGGCGCCCCGCGCCGAGCGCGACCAGCGCGCCGAGCACCGGCGCGCAGATCATCGCGACCCGGCCCTCGATCACCGACTCGAAGAGCGGCTTGTGGGCGAGCAGCTTCCAGGGCCCGGCGAACACCATGTCCGTGTACGGGATGCGGATCTTCTGCCCGAGCGAGAGCACCGCGGCCACCACACCCGTGACGGCCAGCGCCTTGACGAGGGGGCGCCGCCACAGCCGTACGACGAGCGCGAACGCGAGGGCCACCAGCGGCCAGCCGTAGAAGGCGTTCTGCTCGGTGCGGTTCAGGGCCAGTTTGTCGGCGGTCGCCTCGTCGCCGAGGAGGGAGCGCCCCGCGAACTCGACGAGCGCCAGCGGTGAATTGCCCGCGCTGTCGCCGTGCAGCACGCTGTGATAGCTCTGCGCGCCGGCGAACTGGCGGTACAGCGGGTAGGCGAGCAGCACCAGGCAGACCCCGAGCGCGTACGCGGCGCCCGTGGCCAGCGGCCGGATCGCGGCCCGCGCGACATCGCGGCGGGCCAGTGCGTACGACAGGGCGAACAGGGCCATGCCGAGCGTGGCGAGCAGCAGCACTTCCTCGCCGAGGAAGATCTGGTAGACGGTGAACAGGCCGAGCACGATCCCGTTGCGGCGCACGTCGCGGCCCTCGCACAGGCGCAGCGCACGGTCGATGATCAGCGGCAGCATGAACAGGACGCAGAAGTTCGGATGCGCGGTGCCGTGCGAGATCATCGGCGGCGCGAACGCGGCGAGCGCCCCGCCGAGCCCCGCCGCCCAGCGATTCTCAGTCACCCGGCGGGCGAAGAGCCAGTACCAGGCGTACGCGGTCGCCGAGATCCCCAGGGTGAGGACGAGCGCCCACGTGAGGCTCGGCCCGAACGCGAGCGTGACCGGTGCCAGCGGCACGGACAGTCCCAGCATCGGGGTGTTGCCCATGAGGTTCACGCCGTCGGGGAAGTTCTGGACGGTGGTGAACAGCGGGTCGCGCAGATGGGCCACGTTGACCGCGGTGACCGCGAAGAACCACTCCCACTGGTTCTGGTCCTGCATCGAGTCGGTGAGGTAGCTCCGCCCGAGGCCGTCCCACAGGTTCTTGTAGAGCAGCACCGACGACAGCAGGAACAGGGCGCCGAGCACCAGGTCGACGCGGCGCACCGCGCGCGCCTTGAGCCGGGCCAGTTCCCACAGCACCTTGCCGTAGTCCGCCGCGCCCACCTTCGAGCCCTCCTGGTGCGACCAGCGCACCGGCACCTCGGCGACCGCCCAGCCGCGGCGCCGGAAGAACTGGAGGATCTCGACGTCGATGCCCCAGCCGTCCAGGCGGGCGTCGGCGAACGCGGCGCGCGCCTTCTCGCCGTCGAACAGCTTGAAGCCGCACTGGGTGTCGCGGATGCCGGGCACCGCGACGGCCCGTATGAGCCGGTTGCCCATCCGCCCGAGATGTTCCCGCAGCCGGCTCTGGTGGACCTCTATCCGCGCGTCGGGGTGCGCACGCGATCCGATCGCCGCGGCCGTGTCGCCCTCGGTCATCGCCTTGTCGAGACGGTCCAACTCCTCGATGGGCGTGGCCAGATCGGCGTCCGTGATCAGGACGCGCCGCCCGTAGGAGGCGAGCACCCCGAGCCGCAGGGCGTGGCCCTTGCCCCGGTTGCTCCCGCTGACGACGACATGGATGCGCGCGTCACGGGCGGCGGCCTCCTTCGCCACGCGTACGGTCTCGTCGCCCGATCCGTCGTCGACGACGATCAGCTCCCAGACGCAGCTGTCGCCGAGATGGGAGCGGATCGCTTCGAGAGTCGGGGCGAGGCGCCGCTCCTCGTTGTAGGCGGGGACGACAACGCTCAGTTCGACCGGTGCGGCCGGGGTGTTCGTCGTCACCGGGGCAGCCGCTCCGCCCATGTCAGGGAGGCGTCGTTGTACGCGGCGATCAGCGCCCGCGCCGTGTCGAAGTCGCCCCGGCCCAGCGCGGCGACGACCTCGCCGTGGCCGGTCCACAGGCAGTCGCCGAGGTCGCCGTGGCCGCGCAGGTGGGGCACCGCGAACACCCAGCTCTGCATGCGCAGGCGGTGCAGGAAGTCGGAGATGTAGGTGTTGCCGGCCAGCGCGCACAGCTCGCGCCAGAACCGCAGGTCGTAGCCGACCAGGATGTTCAGGTCGCCGCACCGGGCGGCCCGCGCCGCCTCCTCGCCGCGCCGGCGCACCGACACCAGGGCCGGCCCGTGGGCGTCGAACGACCCGGGGACCGCGGCCCGCCGGAATATCCCGTCGACCACCAGGGCCCGCGCCTCGACGATGCCCTTGTAGTCGTCGACCGTGAACACCCGCACCCGGAAGCCGCGGTGCTGGTCGGAGTCGAGCAGGCCCTGCGCACAGAGGTCGACGAGCGCCTCGCGCACGGGCGTCGCCGAGACGCCGTACTGCTCGGCGATCTGCTTGACGGTGAACTCCTCGCCGGGCCGCATACGCCCCGCGAGCACCTCGTCACGCAGCGCGTCCGCGATCTGTTGTCGAAGGGTGTTGCGGGTGACCGCTCCGCTCGCGGGCATGACTCGCTCCCCTTCTCCGGCTCCGGCCACCCTATGGGGTGGCCGGGAAACCGAACAAAGGAGAGCGGGGTTTTCGCCCCCGCCGAGGCCGGATCGACCCTGCTCAGGCCGCATCTACCCTGCTCGGGCCGGATCCGCCCGGCCCACGCGGGACCGACCCGGCCCAGTCGGGACCGACCGGGCCCGGACCGGACGGAGCGGCCCGGCGGCTCACACGGTGTGCTCGTCGGCCACGGTCAGCGCCTCGTCGAGGACGGCGAGGCCTTCCTTGACCTCCGCCTCGGTGACGTTGCAGGGCGGCACCACGTGCGTGCGGTTCATGTTGATGAAGGGCCACAGGCCGTTCTTCTTGCAGGCGGCACCGAACGCGGCCATCGGCGCGTTGTCCGCGCCGCTCGCGTTGTACGGCACGAGGGGCTCGCGCGTCTCCTTGTCGCGCACCAGCTCGAGCGCCCAGAACACGCCGCTGCCGCGCACCTCGCCCACGCAGGGATGCCGCTCGGCGATCTCGCGAAGCCCCGGCTCGATCACGGTCGCGCCGATGTGCGCGGCCTGCTCGACCACGCCTTCCTCCTCCATCACCTCGATGGTGGCGACGGCGGCGGCGCACGCGAGGGGATGCCCGGAGTAGGTGAGGCCGCCGGGGAAGGGCCGGTGCTCGAAGGTCTCGGCGATCTCGCCGCTGATGGCGACGCCGCCGAGCGGCACGTAGCCGGAGTTGACGCCCTTGGCGAACGTCAGCAGGTCCGGCACGACGTCGAAGTGCTCGCAGGCGAACCACTTGCCGGTACGCCCGAACCCGGCCATGACCTCGTCCAGGACGAGCACGATGCCGTACTTGTCGCACAGCGCGCGCACGCCGGGCAGGTAGCCGGGCGGCGGCGTCATGATGCCGGCGGTGCCAGGCACCGACTCCAGGATGATCGCGGCGATGGTGGCGGGCCCCTCGAAGACGATGGTGTCCTCGAGGTGCCGGAGGCCGCGCTCGCACTCCTCCGCCTCGGTGGTGGCGTGGAAGGGCGACCGGTAGAGGAACGGCGCCCAGAACCGGGCGACCCCGGCCGAGCCGCTGTCGGAGGCCCACCGGCGCGGGTCACCGGTGAGGTTGATCGCGGTGTTCGTCCCGCCGTGGTACGAGCGGTAGGCGCTCATCACCTTGTGGCGCCCGGTGTGCAGGCGGGCCATGCGGATGGCGTTCTCCACGGCCTCGGCGCCGCCGTTGGTGAAGAAGATCTTGTCGAGGTCGCCCGGGGTGTGCGAGGCGATCAGCCGGGCCGCCTCCGAACGCGCCTCGACCGCGAACGCGGGCGCGAAGGTCGTCATCGTGGCGGCCTGCTCCTGGATCGCGGCGACGACCTTCGGGTGCTGATAGCCGATGTTGGTGAAGACGAGCCCGCTGGCGAAGTCGAGGTAGCGGTTGCCCTCGTAATCCCAGAAGTAGGACCCCTCCGCGCCGGCCACGGCGAGCGGGTCGATCGTGCCCTGGGCGGACCAGGAGTGGAACACGTGCGCGCGGTCGGCGGCCTTCACTGCCGCGCCGGCCTGAGGATCGGGGGTGCCTTGAGGGGTCATGGGTCCAGGGTAAGTACGCCCAGGTCGGACCGGCCATGGCCATCCTGTCCACCGAGACCCCCATCCCTCGGCAAGATGTCGCACCCCGCGGCCGTTACGCAGTTCCCCGCGCCCCTGGGTAAGTGCCTCCGAGGCGGGGTGCCAGAGGCGCCGGGGTGCCCTACAGGGGCGCGGGGAACTGCGCGGGACGCGGGCACGGTCCGCACACGAAGGCGGGTTCAGGGGCGCGGGGAACTGCGCGAAGCCGGCTCGCCATCGACCACCCCGGCCGCCCGCAGGACCCCGCCCGACCCAACCCCACTATCCTCACCCCGTCGGCAAGACGAAACGCACCGGGGACCGGGGAGGTGAGGGAGGGCATGAGCGCGAGCCTCGGCGGCACCCAGCCACTCGAACCGGCCGACCCCGAGCGAATAGGCACCTACCGCCTCTTGGCCCGCCTGGGCGCAGGCGGCATGGGCCAGGTCTACCTCGCCCGCTCCGACCGGGGCCGCACCGTAGCCGTCAAACTGGTCCGCCCCGACCTCGCCGACCAGGAAGAGTTCCGCGGCCGCTTCCGCCAGGAAGTGAGAGCCGCACGCCGCGTGGGCGGCCCCTGGACCGCCCCCGTCCTGGACGCCGACACCGAGGCCCCCGCCCCCTGGATCGCCACCGGCTACATCGCGGGCCCGTCCCTCCAGTCCGTGGTGAAGGGCCCGCACGGCCCCCTCCCCGAGCACTCCGTACGCGTCCTGGCCCGCGGCCTGACCCGTGCACTGCGGGACGTCCACGGCGCCGGGATCGTCCACCGCGACCTCAAGCCCTCCAACGTCCTGATCACCATCGACGGCCCCCGCGTCATCGACTTCGGCATCGCCCGCGCCCTGGAGACCGGCACGGACGCCGGCCTCACCAGGGCGGGCGCGCTCGTCGGCTCGCCGGGTTTCATGGCCCCCGAGCAGGTGCGCGGCGACCGGATCACCCCGGCCTGCGACGTGTTCTGCCTCGGCTCGGTGCTCGCGTACGCGGCGAGCGGCCGGCTCCCGTTCGGGGAGGCGTCGAGCGGCGTGCACGCGTTGATGTTCCGCATCGCGCAGGAGCCCCCCGTTCTCGACGGCGTGCCCGCGTCCCTCCAGGACCTGATACGCGACTGTCTGCACAAGGATCCGGCGGCGCGCCCGAGCCTCGACCACATCCTGTCCCGGCTCCCCGGCCACGCCCCCGACCCGTGGCTGCCGGCTCCTCTGGTGGCCCAACTGGGCAGCCACGCAGCGCAGTTGCTCGACATGGAAGACCCCGGCGCGACGACGCACACACCCTCCACCGCAACCACCGCAACCGGCACCACCGCCGGCCGCACCGACATCACCGCCTCCGACCACCTAGGCCACTCAGGCCACTCCGGCCACTCCGGGCCGAACGCGGCCCCGCCCCCCGACACCCTCCCCGACGCACCCACGCCCCCGACCGCACCCGCGTTCGGCATATCGCCGCCCCCACCCCGGACACCCGCACACCCCGCACACCCCACACACCCCGCGGACCCCACCCCCTACGACTACCCGCCCTCCCTCTCCACCCCGTACGCCCCGGAACCCCCGCCCAGCCGCAGCACGAGATCCACGGTGGCGCTGATCGCGGTGGCCCTGGTGGTGGCGGTCGGGGCCGGCGGCTCGGTGTACGCGTTCATGAGCGGCGACAGCCTGGGCAAGGCGACGGACGACACCCGGTCGACGACACCGGCCGATCCCAACTCGCCCTCGCCCGGCGGGAGTTCGAGCCAAGGGACAGATCCCGGCACACCCGGTGGCGTACCGCGCCAGTACATCGGAGCCTGGTCGGCCACCGTGCCCACGGCCACCGGCGAGGACCCCCGCCACCTCGCCATCCGCGCGGGCGGGCCCGGCGACACCGTCCTCACGCTCACCGCCGAGGGCAGCGGCTACCACTGCGTCTTCCAGGCCCGCCTGACCTCGGCCCCGGCCTCGTCGAACGCCCCGCTCCAGATCGGCCCGTCCCAGGTGGGAACGGGCTCGACGGGCTCCTGCAGCCCCGGAAAACCGAGCACCATCAGCCTCCTGCCGGACGGCCGCCTGCACCGCCTGACCCCGGAGACCGGTGAGTACCTCGACTACGAGCGAGACTGACCCCGCCCCCCAACTCCCTTACTCAATGGGCATGTTGACCTCTTCGGTGCTCGTACACCGCGACCCGCCGCCCGTGGACGCGCGTGTCCGACACGCAGACGAAGTGGGTGTCGAGCGCACGCCGCTTGGCCCGGTCCCCCTCATTGGTCGAGACCCCGGTGGCATCGGTGACGAGGATGACACGTCGTTGCGCGGCGACGGCCCGTGCTATGCGGGCCGGCTCCTTCTCGACACCCTTCAACGTGCCTGAATCCGCCGGGCTTTGGAGCAGCGCGACGTCGTCGAGGCCGGCGAACTTCGCCGGAGCCACCAGGGCGGTGTCACGGCGCGCGGCGGGTATGTACAGCACCCCGTCGCCCGGTCGGGCCGTCGCGGCCACCACGTTCGCCGGGGCGATCACGTCGTCGATGCGGCTGTGCGGACCCCGGTGCCCCAGCTCGGCGGGCAGCAGGACACAGCCCAGCGCGACCACGACCACGGCGGCCGCGACCCCGGGCCGCACCAGGGCCCGGTACGCGCGGGCGGCCGCCGCCCCGATCAGCAGGGCGAGACCCAGGTAGGAGAAGAGCACGTACCGGTCGACGTAGAGCGGCTTGACGAGGGACACGGCGAGCAACGCGGCCTGGGGAAAGGCGAGCAGAGGAAGACCAACTCCCCAAAGGGCCACCCCACGCGCTCCAGACACACCGAACATGCCGGACGCACCGGATACACGGAATACGCCGGACTGCCCGAGCGCGCCGGACCCCCCGCCCCCCGCACGCCCCTCCCGGGCGGACCGCCCCCGGCCCCCCGAGGCACCGCACACCGCACACACCACCCCGCCCACGACCATGAGCGCGGGCACGGTCAGGGAGCCCGGGGTGAGCGGTTTGATCCAGGAGACCTGGCCCGACTGGTCCTGGCTGCGAAGGATCAGCGGCAGGGTGCCGGCGACGGCCACCGCCGAGGACAGCGCCCAGCGCGCGACGGCGGCGCGCCCCGGCCGCGCGCACAGCACGGCGACGGCGTGGGCGGGCAGCACGAGCAGCGCGAACCAGTTGAGCCAGCCGGTGACGAGAACGACCCCGGCGTACGTCCCCCACCGCAGCGACCGCCCCGGGCGGTCGAGGAGCCCGACCAGCAGCCACGTACCGCACGCGATCCCGAGGGTGACGAGTGCGTACGAGCGTCCTTCCTGTGCGTAGTTCTGTACCGCCGGAAGGAGAGCGAAGGTGATCCCGGCGCACAACCCCGTCGCGGGGCAACCTCGTTGAGCCCCGATCCTCGCGACGAACGCCGCCGCGCCCGCCATCGCCAGCACGGAGGGCAGCCGCAGAGCGAGCAGGCTGTCGCCGAACAGGGCGAACACGCCGTGCATCAGGAAGTAGTAGAGACCGTGCACGACATCGGCGTGGTGCAGCAGGTGCCACAAATCCGGCAGCGAACGCCGCGATGCCTGCCATGTGGCGGCCTCGTCCCGCCACATGGTGTCCTGCCGGGTGATTCCCCACAGGCCCACCACGAGCATGAAGGCCGCCGGGAAAACCGGAATACAGGAAATCCATAACGCGCGGTGCTCCGAAGAGAGCCCTCGTTCCGACAGGTGTGCGGCCATGCGTGTGCCCCCGTGTACGTGGTTCCTTGACCAGGGAAGTATGTGGTCCTGGGACAACGCCCGAAGCGACTGGATTCGGGCGGCGCGCACCCGTACGCAGCGCACGGCATTCCACTTGCGGAAGGGACGTCATACGGACGCAGACCCCGATGCGGATTCGACGAATTCCGCTTGACCGGACCGACTCCGCGAGAATGGCCGACGGTCGCAACTTTCCTGCCGCTGAGCGGAATTGGGGAATCCGGGATGCGCGTGATATCGGTTGTGCGGCAGGCAAGAAACGGGCCGAAAGTCTGCCCGGAACCGGCAATGACGGGGTGGCCCGCAGCACCGATGATCTCCCCGTCTGCAACTCGATCACGGAGGCACACTCATGCGACCCACCCTCGCCGCCCTCCTCATCGCGGCCGCCGCCCTGGCGCCGGCCCTCGCCGTGGCGACCCCGGCGTTCGCCTCCGGCACGACGGCCGCGTCGTCGCCCGCCGCGACAGCCGTGTCCGGCCCGTCGGCCGGCCCCGCCTCCGAGGACGACGACCGTGTCGCCGTGTCCCGCATCCTGGGCCAGGCGATCAAGGACGGCGACAGACGTGTCATCCGCGACGCCAACACGGCGCTCGACGCCAACACCCCGGAAGCCCTGCGCACCTTCCTGGACACGGGCTACCGCCTCGCTCAGGCCGAGGACGACAGCGTCGCCACCACCCGCATACTCGGCGTCGCCCAGAAGAACGGCGACCGCGCAGTCATCCGCGAAGCCACCAAGGCACTCGACAACGGCAGCGCCGAAGCCCTCCGCACCTTCCGCACCACCGGCTACCGCCTCGCCCAGGCCGAGGACGACAGCGTCGCCACCACCCGCATACTCGGCGTCGCCCAGAAGAACGGCGACCGCGCCGTCATCCGCGAAGCCACCAAGGCACTCGACAACGGCACCCCCGAAGCCCTCCGCACCTTCCGCACCACCGGCTACCGCCTCGCCCAGGCCGAGGACGACAGCGTCGCCATCTCCCGCATCCTGGCCAGGCCAGGCATCAGCGACGCCCTCCGCGCGGCGTGCAACAAGGCGCTCGACGGCACCCCGGAGGACATGCGGTACTTCCTGGTGACCGGGCAGTACGAGGTGGCCGGCTAGCAGGGACACCGAAAGCGGGGCGGGCGGGGCGTTCGGCCATGGGCCGGCGCCCCGCTCCGCTGCCGCCACCCGCGCCTCAACGTAGCTGATGCACCAGCGAGTTGAGCAGCGGTGTATGCACGAACCGGTCCGGCCCCGAGGGCAGGCACCGCCACGACAGCGGCCAGGTACGCCCATCGAGCGCCGGGACCGGCACGTAACTGACTCTCCCTCGCCCAGAGTTGAACGGGGTCGCCACCGCCGGCCACGCCCGGTGCGACGTACTGCGCGGCGGCACCAGGAAGTACACCGCCCGCCACCCGAGCGCATCCGCGACGATCGGCCCCGGGTCACCCCCGGTCAGCTCCTCCATCGCATCCGCCACACACCGCCCAACGGCCCCATTGATTCGCACGGCGTCGAATTGCACGCCCGCTTTCCTGAGCTGGAACCCGGCGAGCGGAATCCAGTCGAGGTTCACCTCATCGATTTGCGCATCCACGAGGACAGTCTGGGGTCGCCCCGCTAGCGTTTTCCATGACCGCGCGGGGACCGTCGGGAGCCGTTGACCAGCCTCAACTCCCGTATGACCGGGTCGAATTCGGCGGGGCTGGGTAGTGACCGGTTGAGTCCGGTTGAGTCGGAGCGTGATCGCACATGGCACGAGCGGAAAACAAGGAGACGGCGGGGCCGATGGCCCAGATGGTCGCCAAACTCGCTCGCAAATTACGCGTACGGAAAGGGTGGTCCCAGGACCGTTTGGGAGCCGAGCTCGGCTTCTCGGGCGCGGCGGTGAGCGCCATGGAAACTCTGGCTCAGCCCGCAAGCGACCAGATGCTGGTGGAGCTGGAGCGCGTACTCGGCGACGGCATGGGCATCTTCGAGGACGCTCGGACCGCCGTACGGCTGGAGAAGTACCCCGAGCAGTTCCAGAACTTCGCGCCCTTGGAGCAGCGCGCCATCGTGCTCCAGATGTACGAGACCTTGGTCATCAACGGACTGTTTCAGACGGAGGAGTACGCACGCGCCTTGATCGGCGGAGGCTACCCCCCGCTGTCCGAGCAGCGGGTAGAAGAACTGGTCCAAGCCCGTATGGAACGACAGGCTCTGTTCGACCGGGAGCCGATCGTCTCGATTGAGCTGATCCTGGAGGAAGCGGTGTTGCGGCGGACAATCGGCAACGCCGAGGTCATGACCGGCCAGATGCAACACCTCATTGCGTACACGCGCAGGCGCAATGTCAACCTTCACGTGCTCCCGCTCGAATGCGGAACGAGCGGAGAACACGCGGGTGCCCGCGGCGGGATCACCTTGGTGGAGACTCCAGAACACGACCGCTTGGGATACCTGGAAGTCCAGGGCGAGAGCCTTCTCATCACCGACCCGGCGAAGGTGAGTACGTACGCACGGCGCTATGCGAAGATCCGAGCACAGGCCCTGGGTCTTCGCGAATCGCTGGGCCTCATCGAGGAGTTGGCAGGAGAACAGAGATGAGCAGCACCCTCCAGTGGTTCAAGTCCAGCTACAGCGACGACAGTGGGGGCCAGTGCATCGAGGTGGCCGCCGTCTGGCGCAAGTCCTCGTCCCGCAGCTCCAGTGGAGGCGACCGCGTAGAGGTGGCCACCTGCTGCGAAGCCATTCACGTACGGGACTCGAAGGTGACGCATGGTCCGGCGCTCGCCGTGGGTCCCGGGGTGTGGGCCGCGTTCGTGGGCTGGAAGGGCGCCCCGGTCGCCTGAGCGTCACGGCCCCGGTCTCCGCTGTACCGCGCGGTGGGCCGGGGCCGAAGCGCGTCGGCACCCGATGGTGACGAACCTGGGACGGATCCGCGTTGCACCTGCGACGTGCGTTCGATAGACATGGAAGTCGCTGCGCGAGGCACGTGCGGCGGTTCGTGATGTCTGTGCCGGTTGCGTTGTTAACGGGGGTGTGTGCGTGAAGTTCGACATGGGGTCCACGACTCTGTCCGATCTGGGCAGGAGCACGGACGGGTCCAGCAGTGATCTGGGCTCGCTGATCCGGCAGTTGATCGCTGCGGCCGATCCGCTGGAAGGCAAGTTCAACGGGGCCGGGAAGGCCGCGTTCGACCAGTTCAAGAATCACGCCGACGAGATCACCAACGACCTGAACGGGTCGTTGCAGGACATTCTGGGCGGCCAGTCCGGTATGGACAACGCGTTCGGTGCCGGTGACCACGAGCAGGAGTCCAACGCGCACCAGAACATGTCGTCGGCCAACTTCGACGCCGCCCGCTTCGGCGCACGCCACTAACCCGGGGGAGACGGAACAACATGGGTCAGAATCTGGACCGGCGCAGCTACGACACCGGCGCCTCCACCGAAGTACAGGGCGGCCTCGCCGGGATCATCGGCAACCTGGAGCGCGTCCTCAACGACCGCGACCGGGCCGTGAAGGCCGCGATGGCGGAGTTCACGGCGGACGGTGTCTCGGACGAGTACCACGGCAAGGAACTGCGCTGGAACAAGGCGGCCGCCGAAGTCCGCGAGATCATCCGCCTCGTGCGCGGCACCCTCGAACTCAACGACGGTACCGCCCACTCCACCCTCTCCAAGGCGAAAGCAGCCGTCGACGCCATCGGCTGAGGCGACAGCGGCGCGGTGCGTGGTGTGCGGTTGATCGACGGGGGTGTGGTGCGGTGACGAGTTGGGACATCAAGCCGTCCGGGGTTTCGGGCGTGTTGAAGAAGACGGGTACGGCGGCCGAGGCGATGTCGAAGGCCGGGACCTCGATGCAGGAGAGCCTGAAGTCGGCGGCGTCGTCCGCCGGCACGATCTCGGGTCCGTACTGCGGTGAGGCCCCGATGGGCCCGGTCGGCGGCGCGCTCGGCGAGTTCATGCAGCACAAGGCGCAGGAGCTCGGCTACATCGCCGTGCGTACCCAGCACTCGCTCCAGGGCGCGTACGACGCGACGACGGAGTACATGAAGGGTGACGTGGCGATGGCTGCGAACAAGCAGAGCCAGGCCATCAAGGAGCCGGTCGTCAACGACAAGGGCCAGGAGCTCGGCGCGGACGGCAAGCCGGTCCAGCCCGAGCCGGAGGGTCACAAGTGAGCGACGACGTCATCGAGCCCGGTGGCATACCCATGTTCACCGGTGACCTGGAGCAGCTCACCAAGGACGCCGCAGCGCTCACCAAGCAGGCCGGTGCGTTCCGTGACGGCGGCGCGGACGTGCACAAGGAGTTCCAGGGGCTGTCCGCCTGCTATCAGGCCCCGGAGGCCGACCAGCTCTTCGCCACCACGCTTCCCGTCAAGACGAAGGCCGACGACTTCGCCGACGACCTGGAGAAGGCCGCGGCGGCCCTGACCGAGTACGAGGGGGTCGTGCGCCCCCTGGTCAAGAAATTGCAGAGCCTGCGCACCGAGGCGTTCGCGTTCACCGACAGCATCGCCGGTGACGACCACTGGCGCCGCGACCAGTCGAAGATCGACCACAACACCAGGCTGGTGCAGGATGTCGGCGCCACGGTCACGGCGTTCACGGACGCCGAACGCGCCTGCCACGACAAGATCACCGCGCTGGTCGGCGGCAGCAAGCTGACCGTCGACGACGGCAGCCACAAGCCCGGCATGTACGGGTACTCCGCCGACATGATGAAGCACGCGGAGGAGACGCCGTGGGGCGGTTACGCCGAGCGTGAGTACACGGGCGTGCGGTGGCTGTGGGAGCAGACCAAGAGCTTCGTGTGGGACGGGTTCATCGTCGACGGGGTCTGGGGCACCATCAAGGGCCTCGGCACCCTCGTCGGCACCGACGGGTGGGACAAGGCCGGCCAGGCCTGGACGGGCCTCGCGAAGCTCGCCACCGGCCTCGTCATCACCGCGACCCCGCTCGGCGGCCTGTTCTGGGCCGTGCCGGACAAGCAACTCCCGTCCTGGCTGCGGGACTCGCGTACCGCGATGAAGGAGACCGGCAAGGCCCTCGTCGCGTGGGACGAGTGGGGCAAGAACCCCGCACGTGCCGCGGGCGGGGTCACCTTCAACGTCCTGACCACCGTCTTCACTGGCGGCGCGGGCAGCGCGGCGAAGGGCGGCGCCGTAGCCAAGGTGCTCTCCGTGACCGGCAAGGTCGCCAAGGTCGTCGACCCCATGACGTACGTCGCGAAGGCCGGCAAGTTCGGCGTCATCAAGGTCGGCGACCTCTTCGGCAGCCTCAAGAACGTGTACTCGGGCCGGTACGCGGACGTCCTCGCGGGCGGCGGCAAATACGACCTCGACGGCACCTACGTCAAGAACCCCGACGTACCCGTCATCAAGGGCAACTACGTCGAGTGGTCCAGCGGCAGCCGCCTCGACCTCGACGAGGGCACGGTCTACAGGCCCGACGGCACGGTCGCGCCGGCCAAGGTCGAACTCAGCGCCGACGACATCGCCCTCCTCAAGAGCGAACTCCCGCACGTCGACGCCACGGTGCCGGACGGCGTGAAGCAACCGGTCCTGGTCGGCGCGGGCGACCGCGCGGGCCACGTCGGTGACCACCCGGCGACCCCGGGCACCCGAACCCCGGGCGGCACGGCCGGCCACACGCCGGGCGGCGCGGCCCACGACCTCGGCCGCGGCGCGGCGAACGACCTCGACCGGGGCGCGACGGGCGGCAGCCGCGGCGGGGCGCCGTCCGCGGGTGACACCGCAGGCCACGCGGCCGACACCGGCGCCCACTCCGGAACCAGCTCCGCCGGCCACGGCACGGGCGGCCACGGCACGGGCGGCCACGACGGCGGCTCCGGCGGGCACGAGCCCGGTCACGGCGGTGGCGCGGGTGACGACGCGGGGCACGTTCCTGGCGGGCACGACGGGACGGGCGGCGCGGGCCACGACGGGGGCGGCGGCGACGGCCCGGGAGGCGACGTCGGTCGTCCGGAGCGGCAGCCCGGGGTGATCCTGGAAGGTGACCGGATAGGTCAGCAGCCCAGTGGGCCTATGAGTCCCGAGCAGGAGCCGGCCGTCGCGGAGGCGCTCAAGGACATGAAGATTTCCGCGGTGGACCAGGACCGCATGCTGACGCAGCTGCGAAAGTCAGGATACGGTGCCGCAATTGCCGATTACATTTCGAGCGGCAGATTCGCGGACGTTCCGAACTTCAGTCACCGCGAAGGCCTCCTTTACCAGGTGAAGCGGCGCGACATGATCCCTGCCGTGCACCAAGCAATGGAGCACGCCGCAGAGCTCCAGAGCAAGGGGGCGGGGAATGTTGAATTCGAGCTCAAGGTCCCGGATGAAAACCTCGATCTCGATGTTCTGATTCGCGGCGATGGGCGAATAGAATACGGCGCCCAGCTCAAGGACGTGGACAGCGCGGCAGGCATCAGATCGGCCGTCAAGAAAATCGCGGGCCACCAATTGAGTGGGCCAGGGGTCGATATTAAGGCCGGAATTTTGGACATCAATGGCCTCCGGAGTGAGCTGACGGAGCGTGACATCGAAGCCGTGCAACGGGCCGCCGACCGCACTAATGCTTATTTTGAGCTAAGGTTTGACGATGGATCTCTCACCGTCTACCCGACGAATGCCACGAAACGGTAAGGAAGATCGACAGACATGCTGATGCGCTCACCAAAGGAGTCCGGCTCCTGGTCCTGGGATCTGGACGATATCGATGAGCCCGGACTGGAGCCCGCGCTCCGGACTGCGGGGCGCATGACTGCGGTGCTGCAGAAGCATGCGCTACTGGAGCCGCACGGGCTTGAGTGGAGCTGGTTCGAGATCGGAAGGGGCGGGCTTGGGATTCATAGCCGCATTTCCCTTGTGGGACGTTCGCTCGACGATCCGGACTTGCCGGATCGCATGCGCGCCTGCCGGCCGTCCGGTTACCCGAACGCGGAAATGGGCGGAATCTTCGTACGGGGCTTTGGCGTGTGGTTCGATGCGAGTGGTGCGCGGCACAAGGAGAACCGTCTTGTCGAGTTGACGGTGTCGCCGGACGAGATCGGGCCTTGGGCCGAACTTTCCGTGTATCACGATGTATGGGCTGCGTACGATTTCCGGGGTGAGCCCCACCCGGCCATCCATGCCGCCAACGCGCCGCGACTCGCGTCGGCTCTTGAGGAGCTCGTTCAGCTACTCGGAGTCGAGGCGCAACCCGGTGAGCCGACGTACTACGGGCATGCGGAGGGCTACGGGCTGGCAACTACTGACATCATCGACGGACGAGCGCTGGACGTCACCGATGCGGTCATCGGCTAACGCGGGAGGACCCGGTGCGCGCGTCAATGCTGTCGCCGGACAGCCCATCAAGGTGGAATCGGAGTACCTCCCCGAAAACCTCCTCAAGCGCAGCTGGCTCGGCGAATTCCCCACCTGAGCGGTGTGAGTGACCGAAATGCGGCGTGAGCCCGGCGGCGACTACCGCGGTGCGGATCTGTCGGGCCGCGACTTCACCAGCGCGTGGCTCGGCCACGTGAACTGGGCGGGGGCGCGGCTGGCGGGCACGAGCTTCTACCGCGCGGATCTTCAGTCGGCGGATCTCACCGGCGCGGATCTCACCGGTGCCGACCTGGTCAGGGCCAACCTCGACGAGTCCGTGCTCCGTTCGGCGCGACTCGACGGCGCCGACATGGTCAAAGCGTCCCTGCATGGGGTCGATGCGGCGGGAGCAAGCTTCAGAGGGACGCGGATCATGGGGGCCTCGCTCTTCCGCGTCGATCTGCGGGGAGCGGACCTGACCGACGCGATCCTGTTCCAGAACACCTTCAAGGTCACCGTCGACGACACCACCGTGGTGCATGGCCTGACGGGCACCGCTTTCGGGCCGATCACGGCCTTCAGCGGCGCCTCCTCTCGAGAGCTGGCCGGCGTGGAACTCCAGGAGTGGATCAGCGAGCGGGGCGGAGAGGTCGAAGTAGTCGCTCCGGGCAACCGGAACCAAAAGTGATGTCACAGGCTTCCTTACCAGCGAAGAGGACCGGATCTCCTGATGAGCACGCGCGCAGAATCGACATCGACGGCCCTGCCGTAGACATGGACGACGCCCAACGGCTGCTTTACCAGGGCGAGTTGTTCACCGGCGAGGCCGTGGAATATGTGGCGGGACACCTGGTGAGCCTGGACGCATACACAGAGGGACTCCAGGACGGCTGGTCGCGGGAGTGGTACCCGGACGGCACCCTGCGTTCGGAGGGGCGGGTCCGGCAGGGCATGCCCTCCGGCGAGTTCAAGACGTGGCATGCCAATGGGGTCCTCGCCTCGCGGAAGGTCTTCGATCAGGACGGGCTGTCCCTCCTCGAAGACCTCGGGTGGGACGAGAGCGGCCAGCCCACGCGCGAATGGCGACCCCAGAGCCCGTGAACTCCAACGCCGGGCAATCCCGGGGGTCGGTGAACCCCGGGGCCTGTGACGACAGCCGACGCGGAACTCCAGGCGGGGACCAGCGAGCGGAGCAGACAGAACGAGGACATCGCGCCGGGGGGCAGGCGCGATGATGGAGCGCATGCCGATGAAGATTTCCAGGAGCCCGTACACGCCCGGCGAGAACTCTGCCGAGTGGCTGGCCGAAATCGATGCGCGCACCTTGGGGGAGATCGAGCATCTCGACCGGTCGCCGGACATGTTCGGCCTGACCTTCAGCAGCGTGCTCAACGACGCGTTCCTGCACTGCCTGCACGACCCGACCGCGAACACGATCGAGACGTGGGAGGCGTGGGTCGCGGCCATGCAGACCGGGTCGGCGCTGTTCGCCTCGGCGTCCGCGCCCGAGGGCTCCACCGTGGAGTGCATGATCGCGCACAAGCCGCGGACCATTCCCGGGCTCGGCGGCCCCACGCACTTCACCGACGCGGGCACCTGGCTCCAGGCGTTCTGGCTCGCCATCATCTGCCGCGACCAGGCCCGCATGACCCAACTCGCCCACTACCCCGTCGAGTTGCTGCGTCGCTCGGGTGAGTTCGAGGAGTACATCTACCCCTGGGTCGAAGCCCTCCAGGCGTACTGGCTGCAACGCCCCGAGCTGGGCGAGAAGCTGGTCGCCGCGTTCGACGGCACCGACCCGCAGAACCTGCGGTTCGTCGACCGCGAGCTCATGCTCAAGATCCTGTATCCCCCGCTCAACGTCTTCTACCGCTTCATCACCAACGACCGGGAAAAGTTCACCGAAGCCCTCACCCAGGCCGTCCAGCTGCACCACGAATACTGGACCGAGGACGAGGAACGGCGCGAAGACCTCGACAGCGCCGTAACCCTGGCCCCCCTCGCCCTCGCCTGCCTCGCCCACGACGCCGGCCAGCCCATCGAGGTGGAATCGGAGTACCTCCCCGAAAACCTCCTCAAGCGCAGCTGGCTCGGCGAATTCCCCACCTGAGCCGTACGGCGGCCCCGAGGGGCGCGAGGGCCAGCCGTCGCCCGTCGTAACATACCTTCAAGAAGGTATGGTTGCCCCATGAGTGCAAAGCCCCGACAGAAGCCCGCCGCCGCCGACCTCAAGCAGGAGCGTGCCGTCCGGACGCGGGCGCTCATTCTGGACGCGGCGGCGCGGGCCTTCGCGGACAAGGGGTATCCGGCCACCACCATTCTCGACGTGGCCGAGCTGATGGGTGCGACCAAGGGTGCGGTGTACTTCCACTTCGCCAACAAGGGCGCCCTCGCCGCGGCGGTGACCGAGGAGTTCTACGTGCGCCTGCGCGCCTCCGCGCACGAGGTGGCGGAGCAGGGGCTGTCCCCGCTGGCCACGCTCGCCGAACTCCTCACCCGTACCGGCGTGATGTTCCGCGACGACGAGGTCATCCGGGCGGGCGCCAGGCTCCAGATCGAGCAGTCCCTCATCGAAACCGATCTGCCGACCCCGTTCGTCGGCTACACCGAGACCGTCACCGGGCTGCTGCGGGCGGCCGAGGGCGAAGGCGCGCTTCCGGCCGGGCACGATCCCGAAGTGACCGGCCGCGTCCTCGTCTCGGCGTTCTTCGGCGCCCAGCACATGTCCTGGGTGATGAACAACCGGACCGACATCACCGAGCGCGTCCGGGAGATCCTCGCGGTCGTGCTGCCGGGTGCGGTGGGCGTGGCGGGCGGCGCGGGCGGCGCTCCCACGCGGGAGGCCGGCAACTAGGCGGTGTCGAGGGCCGCGTGGCGCAAGGCGTCCAGGTCGGCGCTCTGAGAGGGGCGGTTCCGGTCCGGCCCGGGGCGGGCCCGGCACCGGCTGACGCCGTGCCGGGCCCGCCCCGCGGGTCACTTGCCCCAGGGCCCAGTCCTAGGGGTAGGGCTAGGGCTCCAGTACGACCTTGCCCGTCACGTGGCCACCCTCGATCAACTCATGCGCCGCGTAAGCCGATTCGAGGGGCAGGACGCGGTCCACGTGCGGGCGGAGCAGGCCCTTGTCCACCAGGGCCGCCAGCGCGTCGAGGCCCACGTGGTCGGGCTCCACCGAGACTCCGGCGAACCGGCGGCCCGACTCCTCGGTGCGCGCGGCGAGTTCGGCGTCCGCGCGGGCGACCGCGGTGACCAGGAGGCCGCCGGGCCGCAGGGTGCGCAGGGAGCGGTCCGCGTAGTCGCCGCCGATCAGTTCCAGGACGGTGTCCACTCCGGAGACCGTCTCGGCGAAGTCGGCCATCCGGTAGTCGATGACCTCATCGGCGCCGAGCTCCTTCAGGAACGTGTGCTTGGCCGCGCTCGCGGTGGTGATGACGTACGCGCCGCGCGCCTTGGCGATCTGGACGGCCAGGTGCCCGACTCCGCCGCCGCCCGCGTGGATCAACACCCGCTGCCCCGGCCCCACTTCGGCGATCTCCACCAGGCTCTGCCACGCCGTGAGACCGGCCAGCGGGATCGCGGCGGCCTCCGCGTGACTCAGCGAGGACGGCTTGTGGGCGAAGTGGCGCGAGGGCGCCGCGACGAACTCGGCGTACGCGCCGGCCGCGCGCGGGAACAGCGGCATCCCGAAGACCTCGTCGCCCTCCCGGAAGCGCGAAGTGCCCGGCACCACGTGCTCGACCACACCCGACACGTCCCAGCCCAGGACGAACGGGGGCTCGCCGTGCAGCGGGAAGGCGCCGCTGCGGATCATGGCCTCGACCGGGTTGACCCCGATCGCCTTGACCCGCACCAGGATCTCGGTGGGCAGCGGATCCGGCCGCTCGACCTCCGTGACCTTCAGAACCTCGGGCCCGCCGAAGGCCTGCTGAACGATGGCTCGCATAAGAAATCCCCTCATAGATACGGCGGTTGGGCTCCCCCCAACACCCATGACAATAAAATACCTTCGCGAAGGAATCAATTGGGAAGCTGTCGCGATCTCGCCATCCGGAAAGGGGCACGGGCGGCGTCCGCCCACGTCCGCCCACGTCCGCCCACGACGAAGCGGGGCCCCCGGCCGCCGTCCGGCGCCGGGGACCCCGCTCATCGGGTCCCTCTCACGGGGTCCCGCTCATCGGGGCCCGGCCCGCTCACGGGGCCCCGTTCATCGGGCTCCTAGATGAAGGAGTTGATCTCGATGGTCTCGGTACGGCCGGGGCCGACGCCGATCGCGGAGATCGGCGCACCGGACATCTCCTCCAGGGCCTTCACATACGCCTTCGCGTTCTTCGGCAGCTCGTCGAAGGTCTTGGCCTTGGTGATGTCCTCGGACCATCCCGGCAGCTTCTCGTAGATCGGCTTCGCGTGGTGGAAGTCGGTCTGGGAGTACGGGAGTTCCTCGACGCGCTTGCCGTCGATCTCGTACGCGACACACACCGGGATCTCCTCCCAGCCGGTCAGCACGTCCAGCTTGGTGAGGAAGAAGTCGGTGAGGCCGTTCACGCGGGTCGCGTAGCGGGCGATCGGCGCGTCGAACCAGCCGCAGCGGCGGTCACGGCCGGTGGTGACGCCGCGCTCGCCGCCGATGCGGCGCAGCGCCTCGCCGTCCTCGTCGAACAGCTCGGTCGGGAACGGTCCCGCGCCGACGCGGGTCGTGTACGCCTTGAGGATGCCGATCACGCGGCTGATCTTCGTCGGGCCCACGCCCGCACCCGTGCAGGCGCCGCCCGCGGTCGGGTTCGAGGAGGTGACGAAGGGATACGTGCCGTGGTCCACGTCGAGCAGGGTGCCCTGGCCGCCCTCGAAGAGCACGACCTTGTCGTCGTCGAGCGCCTTGTTGAGGATCAGCGTGGTGTCGGCGACGAACGGCTTGAGCTGCTCCGCGTACTGGAGCATCTCCTCGACGATCTTGCCGACCTCGATGGCGCGACGGTTGTAGACCTTGGCGAGCAGCTGGTTCTTGCCCTCCAGAGCCGCCTCGACCTTCTGCTCCAGGATCGACTCGTCGTAGAGGTCCTGGACGCGGATGCCGACGCGGTTGATCTTGTCCGCGTAGGTCGGGCCGATGCCGCGGCCGGTGGTACCGATCTTGCGCTTGCCGAGGAAGCGCTCGGAGACCTTGTCGAGCGTGACGTTGTACGGCGTGATCAGGTGAGCGTTGCCGCTGATCAGGAGCTTGGACGTGTCGACGCCTCGCTCGTTCAGTCCGCTCAGCTCGGAGAGCAGGACCGCCGGGTCGACGACGACTCCGTTACCGATCACCGGGGTGCACCCCGGTGAGAGGATCCCGGAAGGGAGAAGATGCAGTGCGTACTTCTGGTCGCCTACGACGACCGTGTGGCCGGCATTGTTGCCGCCCTGGTAACGCACCACATAGTCAACGGAACCACCGAGGAGGTCGGTGGCCTTTCCCTTGCCCTCGTCACCCCACTGAGCACCGAGCAGCACAAGTGCGGGCACAGGCGTACACCCCTTCCGGGCGGGGCATGTCCAAGGTCAGGGGCATACGCGCTCCATACATGGGTGCGTACACCATGGGCCTGATCCGTTGAACCGGTTGCCCCGGAATAGACGAAGCCCCTGGCGCAATAGCGCAAGGGGCTCTTGCACAAAGATGCTACCCGAGGAAGGACCGAGGTGTCGGCTGCGCACCAGCTCGTCGTGCTCATCGACCCGGTCGCCCGCCGTATTGACGGCGAGTCCGTACGGATCGCGAAAGATGTGCTGTGTGCGGGAGCACAGGCGAAGATTTGCTGGCCACAGGGGCCGGAGGAGTTCGCAAGGGCGCTGGCCCGCCGGGGCGGCCGGCGCACCGTGGTGGTCGGCGACGACCGGGCGCTGCTACGCACGGTGACCCTGCTGCACCGCGAGCGTGAGCTCGACCGGGGTGCGCTGGCGATGGTCCCGGTGGGCGCGGCGGACTCGCTGCGGCTGGCCCGCTCGCTCGGGGTGCCCATGGGCGCGGTGGCGGCGG
The DNA here is from genome assembly GCF_036014195.1 of Streptomyces sp. NBC_00442. Classification (NCBI taxonomy): domain Bacteria; kingdom Bacillati; phylum Actinomycetota; class Actinomycetes; order Kitasatosporales; family Streptomycetaceae; genus Streptomyces; species Streptomyces sp. NBC_00442. The sequence goes on along the minus strand of NZ_CP107918.1, from coordinate 4,072,648 downwards.
CGCGGGCCGTCCTGGAGGGTGCGGGGCGCCGGCTCGACCTGCTGGCCGACGACTGCGACCAGGTGGTGCTCGGAGCGCTGCGCGTGCCCGCGCCGATCCCGGTGCGCGCGCGGCCCGCGTCGCCGACGGTGTGGGGCACGGCCCGCTCCCTCGTCCGCACCCTGGTGGGGGCGCCGGCGCCGGTGGCCGCGTCCATGGCGCTCCGGCTGCGGGTGGAGGCGGACGGGGTGCTCCTGAGTGACCTGGACCAGCCGGTGGCGGGGGTGTCGGTGGCCTCCGCCGACGGGCTCGCCCAGGTGGTGGTGCACGGCCGCACCGGGGAGCGGGCCCGTGCGGCGGCTCGCGCGGTGACGATTTCCGGGCCGGTGGGGGGATTTCGCTATCGGGCGGATGCGGTGGTGGGGGGGCCGGTGCGTACGCGTACGTGGACGGCGCTGGCGGGGGCGTGGGAGCTGGTCCTGCCGACCTAGGGCCTGTCCGGCCCCGGGCGGGCGGGCTGAGGCTGTCCATGCGGGCCGTCACCGGGTGCCCTACAGGGGCGCGGGGACCTGTGCGACCAGCCAAACCCGCCAGGAGAGACAAGAGAGACAAGGGAGCCAGGAGGGCCAGGGGGCTACAGCGGCGGGAGGTCCAGGGTGGTGCGGTGGGCGCGCCAGCGGGCCATCAGCTGGGACAGTTCGCCGTGCAGGAAGGCGAAGAACTCCGCCGTCTCCGCCATCCGCGCCCCCGCCGCCGTCCCCGGCCCCCCCGCACTCGCCACGCCGTCCGCCATGACCTGCTCCCAGCGGGTCAGGACCCGGTCGCGGTTGGTGAAGGTCTCGTACCAGAGCTCGTTGTGCAGCACGTACCGGTCGCGCCGCGAACCCGGCTCGCGCTCGCGGCCGACCATGTCGACCTGCGCGAGATAGCGCACCGCACCCGAGACCGCCGCCGGGCTGATCCGGAGCGCCGAGGCCAGCTCGGCCGAGGTCATCGCGCCCGACTCGGAGACGAGCAGCGCCGCGAACACCCGCGCCGCCATCCGCTGCATGCCCGCCTCGGCCAGCTCGGAGGCGAACCGTTCGACGAACCGCCCCACCGCATCCTCGTCCCGCCCCACCGGCACCTCCGGCACCTTTCGCCCCCTCTGCGATGTCTGTTCCGTGTCCTCGCTGCTCATGGTCCGACCCTATCCGCTCCTTCATACCCTTCCTTAGCTTCACAACTTCGTGAAAATACCGTACGTTCAAAAGCATGACGAAGGCAATCACGGTCGCCGGACTGCACAAGTCGTTCGGCCGCACCCAGGCGCTGGACGGTCTCGACCTCGCCGTCGAGACCGGTGAGGTGCACGGCTTCCTCGGTCCCAACGGCGCCGGGAAGTCCACCGCCATCCGGATCCTGCTCGGGCTGCTGCGCGCCGACTCCGGCGCCGCGCGGCTGCTCGGCCGCGACCCGTGGTCGGACGCCGTCGAACTGCACCGCCGTGTCGCGTACGTACCGGGCGACGTGACCCTGTGGCGCAACCTCTCCGGCGGCGAAGTCATCGACCTGTACGGCAGGTTGAGAGGCGGCCGCCTCGACAGGTCACGCCGCCGCGACCTCATCGAGCGCTTCGAGCTCGACCCCACGAAGAAGGGCCGCACCTACTCCAAGGGCAACCGCCAGAAGGTCGCCCTGGTCGCCGCGTTCGCGTCCGACGTGGATCTCCTCGTCCTCGACGAGCCGACCTCCGGCCTCGACCCGCTGATGGAGGAGGTCTTCCAGGAGTGTGTGAAGGAGGAACGCGACCGGGGCCGCACCGTCCTGCTCTCCTCGCACCTCCTCAGCGAGGTGGAGAGCCTCTGCGACCGGGTGAGCATCATCCGGCGCGGCCGGACCGTGGAAACGGGCTCGCTCGCCGAGCTGCGCCACCTCACCCGTACGTCCGTGACGGCGGAACTCGCGGGCGAGCCGGGCGAGTTGGCCGGGCTGCCCGGGGTGCACGACGTGGACGTCCGGGGACGGCGGGTCCGGCTCCAGGTCGAGAGCGACAAGCTGGACGCGGTGCTGCGCTCGTTCACGGAGTCCGGCGTACGGTCCCTGACGTCCACCCCGCCGACCCTGGAGGAGCTGTTCCTGCGGCACTACACCGGGCGCACCGGCGCGGAGACGACCGGGGCGGACGAGGTGGTGGAGCGATGACCGCCGTGGCCGCGCCCCTGCCGACCGCGCCGGCGTCGCGGCGCGAACTGGCGGGCACCGGAGCCCTGTTGCGGCTGGCCCTGCGCCGCGACCGGGTGATGATCCCGGTGTGGGCGGTCGCGCTGGGCGGGCTCGTCGCCAGCGGCGCGAGCACCCTGGAGAAGGTGTACACGACGGCCGCCCAACGCGCCGAGGTGGCCCACTCGATGAGCGGCAACGGCTCGCTGCGCGCGCTGTACGGTCCGGTCTTCGACGACTCGCCGGGCGGGCTCACCGCATGGCGCTTCGGCGGGTTCGGCTGCGTACTCGCGGCGGTGATGAGCCTGCTGATCGTCGTGCGCCACACACGGGAGGAAGAGGAGACCGGGCGCCAGGAACTGCTGTCGTCGGCGATGGTGGGGCGGCGCGCCCCGCTCACCTCGGCCCTGCTCGCGGCGCTGACCGCCAACGCGTCCGTGGCCGTCGTCATCACGGCGGGACTCGCCAAGTCGACCGGAAACACGGCGGGTTCGGCGGCGCTCGGCCTGACGATCGGCACGGTCGGGATGCTGTTCGCGGGCACGGCGGCCGTCATGGCCCAGCTGACGGAGAGCGCCCGCCTCGCCAAGGGACTCACCGGCGCGGTCCTCGCCGCGGCGTTCCTCCTGAAAGCGGCCGGGGACACCGCGACCCGCGACGCCTCCTCGGCGCTCGACCGGCTCTCCCCGCTCGGCTGGGCCGAGAACGTCCGCCCGTACGCCGACGAACGGTGGTGGGTGCTCCTGCTGATCGTGGCGGCGGCCTGTGTGCAGGGCGGGGCGGCGTACGTTCTCGCCGGGCGGCGCGACCTCGGGATGGGCTTCATGCCGCCGCGCCCCGGCCCCGCCGAGGGCCGCATCGCGACGGCGTACGGACTCGCCCGGCGCCTCCAGCGCGGCGGCGTGCTCGGCTGGACCCTCGGGTTCGCCCTGGCCGGGCTGCTGTTCGGCGGGATGGCGGACGGCGCGGCGGACCTGGTCGGCGACAACGCGCGGACCCGCGAGATCATCCAGCGGATGGGCGGCCAGGCGGGCCCGACCGACGCGTTCCTCGCCGCGATCGCCGGCCTTCTCGGGATGGTCGCGGCCCTGTACGCCACGTCGTCCGTCCTGCGGCTGCACGGCGAGGAGACGGCACAGCGCGCCGAACCGGTCCTCGCGGCATCGGTGGGCCGGGGCCGGTGGGCGGCCGGGCATCTGGTGATCGCGTTCGGCGGGGCGGCCCTGGTCATGGCGGCCGGAGGGCTCGGCCTGGGCGTCGGCCACGGCGGGGAGTTCGGCCCGCTCCTGGCCGCGTGCCTGGTCCAGCTCCCCGCGATCTGGACCCTGGCGGGTCTCGCGATGCTGCTCTTCGGAGCGTTCCCGAAGCTCGCGCAGGCGGCGCTCGGCGTGGTGGGCCTGTGCCTGGCCCTCGGCTGGATCGGCCCCGCCCTGAACCTGCCCTCCCCCGTCCTGCGCCTCTCCCCCTTCGGTCACCTGCCGAAGCTGCCGGGTACGGAGATGGCATGGACACCCGTGCTCGTCCTGACGGGGATCGCGGGCGTGCTGGTGGCGGCGGGGGTGGGGGCGTTGCGGCGGCGGGACGTGGAGGGATGAGGACGACCGGGGTGCGGGGTGAGGACGGCAGGGATGCGGGGTGAGGACGGCAGGGATGCGGGGTGAGGACGGCCGGGGGTGGGCATGGCTGGGGCCGGGGGCCACGGCGTGGCCGGCTTCCTCAGCACTCCACCCGGAGCTCCTTGAGTCCCCGGATGACGAACCCGGGGCCCCGCTCCGGTTCGGCGGCCAGCCTCATCCGGGGCGCCTTGGCGAGCAACTCGCTGAAGGACGCCTGTAGTTCGAGCCGGGCCAACGGGGCACCCAGGCAGTAGTGAATGCCGGCGCCGAAGGAGATGTGCGGGTTCTCGGCGCGGGAGAGGTCGAGGGCGGCGGGGTCGGCGAACCGGGCGGGGTCGTGGTTGGCGGACCCGAAGAGGAGCGCCACCTCGCTGCCGCGCGGAAGGACCTGCCCCGCGAACTCGATGTCTTCGAGCACCCACCGCTCGAAGAGCTGGAGCGGGGTGTCGTAGCGCATCAACTCCTCGATGGCGGTGGGAAGCAGCTTGTCCGGCGACGCGCGGAGCGCGGCGAGCTGTTCGGGGTGGCGCAGCAGGGCCCACCAGCCGTTGGTGGTGGTGTTGACGGTGGCCTCGTGCCCCGCGTTGAGCAGCAGGACGCAGGTGGAGATCATTTCCTGTTCGGTGAGACGGGCTCGGGAGTCCGGGCCGGGGCCGCCCTCGTCGTCGTACGCCGCGATGAGCGCGGAGATCAGGTCGTCGCCGGGGGCGGTGCGCCGCTCGGCGATCAACTCCCTGAGATAGGAGCTGAATTCGCGTGAGGCGCGCACGGCGCGGGCGGCGGCATCCTCGCCCGGGTTGAGTTCGTACATGCCGCAGATCGCGGCGGACCAGGGGCGCAGGAGGGGGCGGTCGGCGTCGGGGATGCCGAGCATCTCGGCGATGACGGCGACGGGGAGGGGTTCGGCCACCTCGGCGACGAGGTCGCCGCCGCCCGCCGCGACGAAGTCGTCCACGAGCCGCGCGGCGAGGCGCCGCACGGTCGGGGCGAGCCGCTCCACTGTGCGCGGGGTGAACGCCTGGGAGACGAGGCGGCGGATACGGGTGTGGTCCGGGGGCTCCAGGTCGAGCATGCCGTGGTCGTTGAGGGTGTGGAACGGCTCGTGGGCGGCGGGCGGGGGCGTGCGGCCGAACTCCTCGTGCGTGAAGAGGTGTTGGTAACTCCGACCGAGGCGGCGGTCCCGCAGCAGGGCGGACACGTCGGCGTGGTGGGGCACCAGCCACTGTCCCGTCGGCGCGTAGTGCAGCACCCGGCCCATGGCTCGGAGCGCGGCGTACGCGGGGTAGGGGTTCGCGACGAAGTCGGGGTCGTGAGGACGGAAGGGGGTGGGTGTGTCGTCCTTGGAGGCCGGGGGATTCATGGGATTCATGGGAGTCATGGAGGTGAGGATGGGGGGTCGCGGGAGGCGGATCAAGGGTGGCGTTTCCTGCGCGAAGGGCGCGGCGTACTGTCGCGCCGTGGACGAACTCTCTTTCCGGGGACCGGGGGCTTTCCGCCTGTCGTGGCGGCACTTCGCGTACGCGGTGGCGGCGATCGGTGCCGAATGGCTCGTGTCCTACTCCCAGCTGAGTGCGGCGGGCGTGTACTGCGTGCTCGTCGGGAGCGTGCTTTGCGTCGGCCTCGGCTTCTTCTCCTGGTACCGGAGCCGGTGCACGGTGGGCGCGGAGGGGATATTCATCTCCTGGGGCCTGGGTGGCCGTACCTACTCCTGGCGGGAGATCCGCTGGATCGACGTGCGCGAGACCGAGGGTGAGCAGGGGAAGGCGCTCGCGGTGCGCGTCTTCCTCACCAACGGGCGGCGGCGCTCGCTGCCGGGGTTGCAGCACAACCCCGTCTATCAGGCGCCGAACTTCTACGCGGACTACCACCGGGTGGTGCGGTGGTGGGAGCGGAGCACGGAGCCCGGGGCTCGGGTGCGGCCCACTGCGGAGTCCCGGGACCGGGTCACGCCGTGGATCGTCGGCGTGGTCCTGGCGGTGCTGATCGCCGTGGCGGCGGTGGCGGGCGTAGCGATGCGGGGCTAGGTGGCGGGCGTGGCGATGCCGGGCAGGGTGGCGGGCGTGGCGATGCCGGGCAGGGTGGCGGGCGTGGCGATGCCGGGCAGGGTGGCGGGCGTGGCCATGCGGGGCTAGGTGGCGGTCTGCGGCGATCCGCTCGATGTGGGTGATGGTGCCGTGGGAGTGCGGCAACCGGACACCCGCTCCCTTCAGCCCTCAGGGGCGCGTTGGCGTGGGCCGTGGCGTGGTGTGAGTGTCGCGGAATGTGTGGTGTCGGGCCGCGGCGACGACGAGCAGGCCGACCGCCCCGAGCGCGGCGGCCGACACGGCGACCGCGGTGACGCCCGACTTCTGCAGCAGGAGACCACCGACGATGCCGCCAAGGGCCATCGCCGCGTTCCAGAGGGTGACGAGGATGGCTTGCGCGGTGTCGGCGGCAGCACTGCTGTGCCGCATTCCGGCTTGTCCGGCCGCGGTTTGCAACAAGGTCGGGGCACCACCCCACCCGAGGCCCCACAGAACAGCGGCGCCCCACACGATCGCGTGTGTTGTCGTGACGGCAAGAGCCGCGGTGGCGAGAGTGAACAGCACCGCGCCGGTGACCATCAGAGTCCGTAGCCGGCGGTCGACATGGCGCCCGACGTACCAAATACTCACCAGGCACGCGACACCGAAGACAAGGAGAACCGCATCGGTCGCCGACCCGAGCCCGGGTGCTGAAGGTAGGGAGCGATGTAGGCGTAGATCATCGTGTGCCCGAGGACGAACGCCGTGACCGTGGCCATGATCGGCGCGACGCCTGGCACCCCCAAGGTCTGCCGCAGGGGCGACTTCGCCGGCTCCGGTGCGGGGTTCGAACGGCTGGTGTCGGCCTGTGCGGTGGCGGTGTCGGCCTGTTCGGTGGCGGGTTGCCCCACGCCGGGGACGGACACGCCGATCCAGCCGATGACGGCAAGAGTGACCAGGGAGACGGCGCCGAACGCCGCCCGCCATCCCACCTGTTCACCGATCAGCGTGCCGGCCGGAACTCCCAAGGACAACGCCACGGGGATCCCGGTCATCGCCACCGCGATGGCGCGCCCTTCCATGCCGGCAGGTGCGATACGACGGGCATGGCCGGCCAGGATCGCCCAGGCCAGGCCCGCGGCCACGCCGGCGAGGAACCGGCCCGCGAGCAGGACGAGGTATCCCGGTGCGGCCGCGGTCAACGTGTTGGCCACCAGGAAGACGGCCATGGCGCCGAGCAGCAGGGGCTTCCGCGGAATGGATGCCGTCGCCGTGGCGAGCGGGATCGCGGTCAGCGCCGTACCGCCCGCATAGACGGTGACGGCCTGGCCGGCAGCACCTGAACTGGTGCCCAGTGAGGCCGACATGCCGGGCAGCACACCCGCGGGCAGAGTCTCCGTCAAGCTCGTGATGAAGACGGCGGTCCCCAGTGCCAGCAGCGCCGGCCATGGCAGGCCGGTCCGTCGCGTACGGGACTGTGTGTCGGAAGACGTGGTGGTCATGGACCGAATCGTGAAACCTTCACATAGGTGTGATGGTCAAGGCGGGATGCGGCGAGTAGTTTCGGCGGGTGTGAGGATCGGTGAATTGTCGCGACTGACGGGTGCGTCGCGCCGGTTGCTCCGCTACTACGAGGAGCAGGGGCTGATCGTCCCGGACCGGGCCGCGAACGGGTATCGGGAGTACGACGACCGCTACGTGGACCGGGTCAACCAGATCCGCGGGCTGCTGGATGCGGGGCTTCCCACGCGCATCATCAAGCAGATCCTTCCCTGCCTGGACAAACCTCGATCGATCCACTTTCCCGATGCGACACCGGAGATGCTGGCCTTGCTCGGCGCCGAGCGGGACCGGCTCACCGAGCGGATCGATGTGCTCATCCGCAACCGGGATGCGATGAGTGAGTATCTGGCTGAAGTCGGGCAGTGCCGGCTGCCGGTGCCCGGCGGCCCTGAAGGAACACCGGACCCGTGCGTGGCCTCGCGCACAGTTCCCCGCGCCCCTTGACCCCGCCCTCGTGTGCGGACCGTGCCCGCTCCGCGCAGCCGACCACTTCCTCGCCTTCACCAGCATCGCCTGCGCCCTCATCCGCTAGCGCAGACTCACCAAATGAGATGACTTCTTAGAGGTCGCGCGGATAGGTGTGGGTCCACGACTCGGCCCCTGCCCTACGGGCTGGGGGGTTGCATCGCCGAGCGGGCGAGGCGAATGAGGCCGGCTCGGATCCGCTGTTCGCCGAGTTCCGGAAGGAGCGCGGCCACGTGTTCGGCGGCCAGCGCGGCGAGCAAGGCGTGGGCGGTGTGTTCGGGGTCGGGTGTGGTGACCAGCAGGATCGCTGTGTGGCGGTGCCAGAACCGGTAGGCCCCGATCCGGTACCGGGCGCCGACCGCGGCGGTCTCCGAGGTACGGATGAGAGCCAGATTCTCCAGCAGGTAGTCGACATAGGCGTCGACGAACGCGGTGAGCCGCTCCTCGGCGGCGGCTCCAGGGCCAAGCGGTGGCGGTCCATACAGGATCGCCTCTTGCAGTACGCGTTCTCGGGCGTCAAGGAGTGCGGCGGCCAGCCCGGACTTGTCGCCGAAGCGGCGGTACAGGGTGCCCTTGCCGACACCGGCGGCCTCGGCCACCTGGTCCATGGAGACCGCTTCCACCCCGTGCTCGGCGAACAGCCGCGCGGCCGCCTCCAGCACGGCGGCACGGTTGCGTGCCGAGCGTTCTTGCTCTTTGGGCGGCGGGGTGCGCAGGAGTTCCAGCAGCATTGCGGAATCGGACTGCGGTCCGTTATTGTCGTGAGCCACAACCGGACTATAGTCCGATTCTTGAAAGGTAGGGGCATGACCGCACTCATCACACGAGACGAGCTGAAGGCAGCCACGGACGCGGGCAGTGTGACCGTCGTCGACACTCTGGGCGGCGAGTACTACGCCAAGCAGCACCTTCCTGGCGCACTCGAACTGGTCCTGGCCGACGTGGAGGCCCAGGCGTCCGCCCTGCTCCCCGACCGCGACGCAGCGATCGTCACCTACTGCTCCAACCCGGCGTGCCCCAACAGTGGACAGGTCGCCGACCGGCTCACCGCTCTCGGATACACCAATGTCCGCAAGTACCGTGAGGGCATCCAGGACTGGGTGGAGGCGGGCCTTCCCACCGAGTCCGCCTGACCGCACCCCGGGGGAGGGCAGCCCGAGAAGCCCTGCCCTCCCCCGGGGCAGTCACGCATTCATGCACCATGCCGGGTCGACAAGCCGCCGAGCACCCCCGTGAGGCACAGACAGCGTGGACGGCATGGGCCGAGTTCGACGCAGCCTGTCAACGGCCTCAATCAAGAGGCTGACATACCTTGATCACTTGGAAGGTTGGTGCCCGTACTGCCGGCATGGCCGACCCAACCACTGTGGGACCAATTCGCCGCTCTGCTTCCGGAGCGGCCGCGCCATCACCCGGACCATCCCCTGCGCTGCCACCGCCCGCGCATCAAGGACCGGATCGTGTTCGACAAGCTGCTGCGGCTCCTGCGGTTCGGCTGCTCCTAGCAGGCGATCGCCGACACGACCTGTTCGGCCACCACGATCCGCAACCGCCGCGACGAGTGGATCCGGCTCGGCGTCTTCGCCCGGCTCAAGAACATCGCGCTGGAGTCCTACGACCGAATCGTCGGCCTCGTCTTGGACCAGATCGCCGTCGACGGCGCCATCACCCAAGCCCCCGGGGGCGGCGAGGTGGCCGGGCGTTCCACGGTCGACCGCGGCAAGCATGGCCTGAAGCGCTCGGGCATGACGGATGGTTACGGCATTCCGCTGGGCCGCGTCCTGTCCGGGGCCAACCGACATGAATCCCCGCTGCTCGCCCCGACCCTGGACCGCCTGAACGACCTCGGACCGTTACCCGCCGACATCACCGTCCACCTGGACGCCGGCTACGACTCCGACAAGACCCGCGCCCTGCTCGGCGAACGCGGCCCGCACGGCCGGATCGCGCACAAAGGCGAGAAGGCGCCGATCCAGGCGAGCCAGAGGTGGCACGTGGAGCGCACGCACTCCTGACAGAACGCCTTCCACCGCCTCGCCCGCTGCTACGAGCGCCGGGCCACCGTCATCGACGCCTTCTCCGACCTCGCCGACACGATCATCACCGTGCGTAGCCTCATCCGACAGTCATGGACGACTCACCGCTGGGACGAACGCCCGCACCGCCGTCCATGAGCACAGCACATGCCTATCTGCGCGACCTCTTGGCCCCGCAAGCCGCGTTCAGCAGCCGAAGAGGAAACGGGAAACACGCACCTTCCGGGGACGGGCGAGTGGCGCCGGGGCCTTGGACATCAGGGCAGGGACCCAGTGAGGCTCAGGGGAGTTCGCGGGACGTCTCACACGATCGTGACGGAGGCGATGCGGCGAGACCTGCGGCCGGCGTGGCCCGCTCAGTCGGTTTCGGATGTCGGTCGAGGGTGGGTGGAGTAGACCGTGTGCCAGTGCTCGGCCGAGCGGACCAGGTCGTCGATGACGTGGCGGAGGAACTGGTTCGTGTTCTCCAGTCGGGCACCGGCGGGGGTGGTGACGCCGAGCTTCCGGGCTCCGGCCGCGCAGGCTTCGGCGATCCGGGTCTGGTTGCGCGCGCCGGCCATGATGGATGTGAAGACCGCGTCGTCTTCGACGACGTAGCGCTCGGCCCGGCTGCGGAGATCGCGCTCGCGCTTGATGAGTGCCTGGTTCTCCAGGTAGCCGATGGCCTTGGAGACGGAGGCGGGACTGATCCGCAGGCGTCGAACGAGGTCCGCGGAGGTGAGGCTGCCGCTGTCGGTGGTGAACAGCGCGGCGAGCACCTTGGCCATCATCTGCGGAAGCCCGGCCTGAATCATCAGCTCCACGCTCTGCGCGCCCACCTCGTCCACGATCCGTGGATCGCGCCCGCCCAGGCCGGCCGTTCCCGGAGAGGTCACCGGCGCAGGGGGCCTGTGCTGACGCGCCCGGCCCGCGCCCGCTTGGTGCGCCGCCTCGGCGTGGTAGCCGCGCGGCCCGCCATTGCGCATCACCTCGCGGGTGATGGTCGAGGTCGGCCGCCCGGTGCGGCGGCCGATGGCGGCGTAGGTCAGCCCCTCGTGCAGCCCAGCGGCGATCCGCTGACGGTCCTGGAGCGTGAGTCGGTCGCCGGGCATCCAGGTGTCCTCCCTTGTTCGATGTCCGAACCAGCTTAATGCAACGCTCTCCGTTGCATTAGATGGCACCGACCATGCAACGATTTGCCTTTCCCACCTGGAGTTATGCCGTTGCTTGACGTGGATACGATTGACGAATTGGCATATGCAACGCAACTATTGTCGAGACGTGAAGATCAGTCGGAGCTCAACGACGGAAGCGGAACCCATGACCACCAATCTCGGTCCCCCAGCACTCTCGGCGGCCGCGGTACGCAAGGCGTACGGCGACCACGTGGTGCTGAGCGGCATCGACCTGGACATCCCCGCAGGTTCGGTCTTCGCGCTACTCGGGCCGAACGGCGCGGGCAAGACGACGACGGTGCAGATCCTGTCCACGCTCATCCGCGCCGACGCCGGGGAGATGCGGGTCGCCGGCCACGACGTGGTCCGTGATCCGGACGCGGTCCGTGCCGCGATCGGCGTCACCGGCCAGTTCTCCGCGATCGACGGCTTCCTCACCGGCGAGGAGAACCTGCTGCTGATGGCCGACCTGCACCGCCTGCCCCGGAGGGAACGGCGGAATCGCGCCACCGAACTGCTGGCGCGATTCGACCTGATGGACGCGGCCCGCAAGCCCGCGGTGACGTACTCCGGCGGGATGCGCCGCCGGCTGGACCTCGCGATGACCCTGGTCGGCCGACCGCGGGTGATCTTCCTCGACGAGCCGACCACCGGGCTGGACCCGCGCAGCAGGCGGACCATGTGGGAGATCATCCGCGGCCTGGTCACCGACGAAGGCGTCACGATCTTCCTCACCACGCAGTACCTCGAAGAGGCCGACCAACTCGCCGACCGCATCGCGGTGTTGCACCAGGGAAAGATCGTCGCCCAGGGCACGGCAGAGGATCTCAAGCGGCAGGTCGGCGGCGGCCACATCACCCTGCGCTTCGCCGACGCCCACGGCCACGCCTACGCGGCCCGGACCCTGGACGTGGTGTCCCGCAACGATGAGTCACTCACTCTTCAGATTGCCGACCGGGGCGACGTCCGGTCGCTGCGCGCACTCCTTGACTGGCTCGACCGCGCCTCGCTGACCGTGGATGAACTCCAGGTCCACACCCCCGATCTCGACGATGTCTTCTTCGCACTGACGGGCAACCCCGTCACGGAACAGGAGCCCGCCCGATGAGCACCGCCGGCCAGGCCTTCACCGACTCGGCGACCATGCTGCGTCGCCAGTTGCGGCACATGCTGCGGTACCCGACGCTCACCCTCACCGCCGCTGGGGTCCCAGTGGTCTTCCTGCTGCTGTTCGTCTACGTTCTCGGCGGCATCCTCGGCAGCGGTCTCGGCGGGCCGTCGGGCGGCCGGGACACCTACGTGAACTACGTCGTCCCCGGCGTCATCCTGATGACCGCGGCCACCGCGGCCCAGGGCACCGCGATCTCGGTGGCCATTGACATGACCGAGGGCATCGTCGCCCGGTTCCGCACCATGGCCATCGCCCGGGTCTCGGTGCTCACCGGCCACGTGCTGGGCAGCCTGGCCCAGACGCTGCTGAGCATGACCATCGTGACCGGCGCCGCCCTGCTGGTGGGCTTCGAGCCCACCGCGGACTTCGGTCGATGGCTCGGCGTGATCGGCGTGCTCGTGCTGATCATCCTCGCGCTCACCTGGCTGTCGGTCGCGCTGGCCCTGATGGCCAAGAGCGTCGCGACCGCGAGCAACATGCTGACGCCACTGATGATCCTGCCGATGATGGGCAGTGGATTCGTCCCCACCGACTCGATGCCCGCCGGGCTCAGATGGTTCGCCGACTACCAGCCGTTCACCCCGTTCATCGAGACCCTGCGCGGGCTGCTGATGGGCACACCGATCGGCAACAACGCGATTCTCGCCGTCGGCTGGTGCGCCCTGATCGCCCTGGGGGGCTACATGTGGGCCAAGAAGCTCTACAATCGCGAGCCCACGCAGTGAGCCGCTGCCGGTTCTCGACCACCTGGCCGGTCGAGATGAGCCCGCTCGGATTCACTTGAGGGTCTTGGCGTTGGCCTGGAGGCCGGATCCCTCTTCCCGCAGCAGGTCGCGACGGTGTCCGCCGAGATGCGCTGGCCCTGCCCGGTGAGCTGGTCGGCGGGTCCGCGGGGGGACTTCGTCGTCCATCTCGGTGGCGATATCGGATCCCCACGCATGTCCGGCTCGACCAGCGCCACCAGCGCGGGCCGCAGTTTTGGATCCACCTCGGCCACCCGCTTGCGCCCGCCGCCCGGACGGCGAACCCGGCCCGGCGGCTCCGCCCCCGCCACAGCCGACAGCCGACAGCCGACAGCCCACTCATCCACATGAGATGACCCCTAAGGCGCGATACGAGGTCTGGGGCGGAGCCCCGGGGGGTTGGGGTCAGGACGGGGTTACCAGGCGGGTTTCGTAGGCGTAGACCGCCGCCTGCGTACGGTCACGGAGACCAAGTTTCACCAGCACCCGACTGACGTGCGTCTTGATCGTCGACTCCGCCACAACCAGCCGCTCCGCGATCTCCTGGTTGGACAACCCCTGAGCGATCAGGACGAGCACCTCCGTCTCACGATCCGTGAGCTCCTCCACCTGCCCCACCCCGGCGGAGCCACCCCGCTGCGCCGGCAGGACCCGCGCGAACTCGTTGATCAGGCGCCGCGTCACCGAGGGCGCGAGCAGCGCCTCCCCGGACGCCACCACCCTTACCCCCTCGGCGAGTTGACGCGCGGATGCGTCCTTCAGGAGGAAGCCGGACGCACCGGCCCGCAGCGCCTGGTACACGTACTCGTCGAGGTCGAACGTGGTCAGGACGAGCACCTTCGACGAGTCGTCCGCCGCGACGATCTCCCGCGTCGCCTCGATGCCGTTCATGTGGGGCATGCGGATGTCCATCAGGACCACGTCGGGGCGGAGCGCCTGCACCTGGGCCACCGCCTCGCGGCCGTCGACCGCCTCACCGACGACCTCGATGTCCGGCTGCGCGCCGAGCAGTACGGAGAATCCCTCGCGCACCATCATCTGGTCGTCGACGATGAGGACCTTGATCGTCACGCCCGCTCCCCCGTCCCGTGCGCCGTCCCGTGTCCCGCTCCCTTGGCGAGGTCCACGGTGGACTCCGCCCCGGACACCCCGGACACCCCGGACGCCTCGGACACCCCGGACCGCTCGGACCGCTCGGCCGGTCCGGTCGGGGCGACCGGGATGAAGACGGTGACCTCGTAGCCGCCCTCGGCCGTCCGCTCCGCGGTCATCGCGCCGCCGAGCATCGACACCCGCTCCGCCATGCCCGTGAGCCCGTGCCCGGAACCCTGCGAGGGGCCTGCCTCCGCGGTGGCGCGTCCGTTGAGGATCCGCAGGCCGAGCCCGCCCAGGACGTACCCGATCTCCACCCGCGCCCCCGACCCCGGCGCGTGCCGCAGGGTGTTGCTGAGCGCCTCCTGGATGATCCGGTACGCCGACAGCTCGACGCCCTGCGGGAGTTCGCGTACCGCGCCGGTGATGACCTTCTCCACGGGCAGCCCGGCCTCGCGGACATTGGCGAGGAGGCCGTCGAGGTCGGCGAGGGTGGGCTGGGGGGCGTCCGGCGCCTCGTAGTCCTCGGCGCGTACGACACCGAGCACCCGGCGCAGTTCGGTGAGCGCGGCCACCGCGTTCTCGCGGATCGTGGCGAAGGCCTGGGCGAGCTCGGGCGGCGGGTTGTCCACCCGGTAGGGCGCGGCCTCGGCCTGGATGGCGACGACCGACATGTGGTGCGCCACCACATCGTGCAGCTCGCGGGCGATGTTGGTGCGCTCCTCCAGGACCGTCCGCCTGTCCCGCTCGACCGCGGTGACCGACTTCTCCGCGCTGACCTGCCGCTCGGCGTCCTTGCGGATGTGCACGACGGAGATGACGAGCAGGACCGTGCCGTAGAAGATCGCCATCTGCACGCTGCCCAGGGGGTCGGAGCGGCCGCGCAGAGTGCTCATGACCATGCTGACGGCGAAGGTGACCACCCACATCCAGCCCGCGACCCGGGGCCGGGTGCGCAGCGCCACGACGACGAGGACGCTCAGGTGCATGAACACGGTGCCGGGCGTCCACGGGCTCATGCTGCCGTGGTCCCCCAGCATCCCGGTGATGACGATCACCACGCACGAGAGCCAGAACGCGCCGATGGGGCGTACGAGCGTCATCAGCACCGGCACCGTCACCATCAGTCCGGCCAGCAGCAGTGCGCGGCTTCCCCAGAACCCGTCCATGCTGCGGGAGTAGCCGAGCAGCAGCGTGACGAACGCGAGGAAACAGATCGCCGCGTGCGGCAGCCACGCCACCGCCTCGCGCATCGCGCCCCTGCGGGCGCTCCCGTCCCGCGGCCGCAGGGGCCGAAGCGGCCGGTAGGCGAACGCGTCGTGGAACAGGTCCCCGCGCAGCCCGCCGTACGCATCCATCGCCAGCCGGAATTCGGGCGCGTGCCCGTGCTCGCGCCCGGCTCCGCCGCCCGCTGCTCTGGTGCCGCTCCCCTGCCGGGGCCTGGCCGTCGTCTTGTTCACACCACCACGGTAGGCGGCGGGCCGAGCGCGGGCGTCCGGCGCGATGGGGATCCTGCGGGGTCCGCCTCAGGGACTACGCCGCGCACCGGTCCCTCACGCGCCCGCCCTTACGCGCCGGCGCTCGTCACGCGCCCGCGGTCACCTTCGCGACGAACGCCGCGATGTTCTGCACCGTCCGCCCGATCTTCTCCTCCACCGTGAGCGTCTCGTGCAACCGCGATCCGGGGCCCGGGTCCTTCTTGCCGCGCACGTAGAGCGAGCAGTCCAGGTCGGAGCAGATGTAGGCGCCCACCGAGTTCCCCTGCTTGCCGGGCTTGCCCGCCTTCGGCGCGACCATCAGCGAGACCGCACCGGAGTGGGTGGTCAGGCACATCGAGCACATGCTGCGCCGCTGCCGGCCCGAGACCGAGCCGGAGCAGCGCAGCGCGAGGCCCTGCGGGCGGCCGTCGAGCTCCACGACGAGGTAGCCGCGGTCGGGTGCCTGCGGGTCGCGCCAGCCGAGGTAGTCCAGGTCGTCCCAGGGCCGCCCGGCCAGGTCGTGCGGCACGGACAGGCGCTTGGCCTCGCCCTTGGTGCAGTTCACGAAGGCGGCACGGATGTCTTGTTCGGTCAGCGGCTTCATGAATGCCACGGTAATTTGCCTAAATGCTGTAGGCAAATCAATAATGACCTCAGGAAGATGGCAGCGACTGTGACTGCGGGTGCGGCTGTGACGGCGACAGTGGCAGTGGCAGTGCGGCCGAGGTTTCAGGAGAGGAACGGCATGGCACGCGTAGGGCTCACCACCGAGCGGCTGGTGCGGGCGGGCGCCGAGCTGGCAGACGAGGTCGGCTTCGAGCAGGTGACCGTCTCGGCGCTGGCCCGGCGGTTCGACGTGAAGGTCGCGAGCCTGTACTCGCACGTCAAGAACTCCCAGGACCTCAAGACCCGGCTCGCCCTGCTCGGCCTGGAGGAACTCGCGGACCTGGCCGCCGACGCGGTGGCCGGCCGCTCCGGCAAGGACGCCCTGGCCGCCCTCGGCAACGTCTACCGCGACTACGCCCGCGCACACCCCGGCCGCTACGCCGCCGCCCAGCTGCGTCTCGACCCGGAGGCGGCGGCCGCGAGCGCGGGCGGCCGGCACGCCCGCATGACCCGTGCGATCCTGCGCGGCTACGACCTCACCGAGCCCGACCAGACCCACGCGGTGCGCCTGCTCGGCAGTGTCTTCCACGGCTACATCAGCCTGGAGATGGGTGGTGGGTTCAGCCACAGCGCCCCCGACACCCAGGAAACCTGGGAGCGCACCCTGGACGCGCTCGACGCCCTGCTGCGCAACTGGCCCGCGTCATGAGCGCCCACCCCGTGTCCACCCCCATCACCGCCGAACTCCTGCGCGGCGCCGTCGAGTTGGAGAACACCGGGCACGGCGTGCTGCCGCACCGGCTGCCCGCCCGCGCACGCGCCCGGGGCGCCGACGCGCAGCTGCTCATGGCCGAGGCCCAGCCCTCCGGTGTACGCCTCGCCTTCCGCAGCCGGGCCACCGCCATCGAGCTGGACACCCTCCCCACCAAGCAGGTGTACGTCGGCGCCCCGGCCCGCCCGGACGGGGTGTACGACCTGCTCGTCGACGGCCACCCGGCCGGCCGGGGCAGTGTGGCCGACGGCCATACGCTCACCATCGACATGGCCGCCGGAACCACCGAGCACCGGCCGGGCGAGCCCGGCACCCTGCGCTTCGCCGGGCTGTCCCCCGAGGCCAAGGACGTCGAGATCTGGCTGCCGCACAACGAGAGGACCGAACTCGTCGCGCTGCGCACCGACGCCCCGGTCGAGCCGGTCCCCGACCGGGGCCGCAGGGTGTGGCTGCACCACGGCAGTTCGATCAGCCACGGCTCCAACGCCGCGAGCCCCAGCACCATCTGGCCCGCCCTCGCGGCCCGCCTCGGCGGTGTCGACCTGGTCAACCTGGGCTTCGGCGGTGGCGCGCTGCTCGACCCGTTCACCGCACGGGCCATGCGGGACACCCCGGCGGATCTGATCAGCGTCAAGATCGGCATCAACCTGGTCAATCTGGACGGGATGCGCCTGCGCGTGTTCACCCCGGCGGTGCACGGGTTCCTCGACACGATCCGCGAGGGCCATCCGGCCACCCCGCTCCTGGTGATCTCGCCCATCCTGTGTCCCATCCACGAGGACACCCCGGGGCCCTGCGCGATGGACCTCCCTGCGCTTGCCGCCGGGCAGGTGAGGTTCCGGGCGACGGGCGACCCGGCGGAGCGCGCGGCCGGGAAGCTCACTCTCGGTGTCATCAGGGACGAACTGGCCGCCATCGTGTCGGCGCGCGCGGCGGACGACCCCCACCTGCACCACCTGGACGGCCGTTCCCTGTACGGGACGCGGGACGCGGCCGAGCTGCCGCTGCCCGACGCCCTGCATCCGGACGCGGCGACCCACCGGCGCATGGGCGAGCGATTCGCCGAACTCGCCTTCCAGCAGGGTGCGTTCGGCGAACCCGCCTTCCGGCAGGGTGCGTCCGGCGAGTCCGTGGGCTAGTACGCGAGCTGGGCGATCTCCTCCGCCACCACCGCGCACGCGTCGGCCGCGGGGTCGATGAGCGGGAAGTGGCCGACGTCGTCCAGCAGGGTCAGGCCCACCGTCTCGCCCGCCCGAGCCGCGGCGTCCACGTACGCCTCCGCCACGGCCTGCGGCACGACGATGTCCTCGCGGCCCTGTACGACGGTCGTGGCGATCCCCGTCGGCAGCAACACGGCCGGATCGGCGTGCGCGGCCCTCTCCCCCAACTCGCCGCCCTCACCGAGGAGTTGGAGTACGGCTCCCGAGCACACCTCCCGTTCCACCGCGGTCGCGAAATCGGCGATCGGGGCGAGGGCCACGACGCCCCGCAGGGCGGCGGGGCCCGGGGTGCGCCACGGGGAGCCGGGCGGAAGGACGTGCCGGGCCGAGGCCCACAGCACGAGCTGACCGCCCGCCGAGTGCCCGGCGAGGACGGTGCGGCGCGGGTCGGCCTGCGGCACGGCGTCCCGTACGAGCAGCGGAATCGCGTCCAGGGCGGCCGCCACGTCGTCGAACGTGTCGGGCCAGCGCCCGGCGACCGGACCGTCGCCGCCCTGCTGCGGCAGCAGACTCCCGCGCCGGTACTCCACGTTGGCGACGGCGAATCCGCGCCGGGCCAGGAAGTCCGCGAGCGGGGTGAGGTGCGTACGGTCGTACGGTGCGCGCCAGGCGCCACCGTGCAACAGGACGACCAGCGGGGCGACCGGCGGGGCGCCGGTGCCCGCACCCCTCGGGGCGTAGAAGTCGACGATCTGGTCGGGGTGGTCGCCGTAGGCGGCGGTGGCGTCGGGGGCGACGGCGGGGTGGGAGAAGGCGGAGGCCTCTTCGGCCGCGTCACGCTCTGCGGGATCCGTCATTCCCCAACCTTTCGCCAGGCCAAGCCGGTTGATCACCCGGGTGCCCCGGACGCTACCAGGGCGTCCGGGGCGCCCCTGCGGGCCGGTCGGCTCAGCTCAGCAGCGCCGCGAGTTCCACCGCGGCCCGCCGCGCGTCGGCGAAGCCCACGTACAGCGGGGTGAAACCGAAGCGCAGGACGTCGGGGCGGCGGAAGTCGCCCACCACACCGCGCTCGGTCAGGGCGCGCATCACCTCGCCCGCCTTCTCGCAGCCGAGGGAGACCTGGCTGCCCCGTTCCGCGGCGGCCGCCGGGGTCACCGAGGTGACCCGGCCCGCGGGGACGTACGCCGCGACGCACTCCAGGAAGAAGTCCGTCAGGGCGAGGGACTTCTCGCGCACCGCCTCGACGGAGACGCCGTCCCACACGTCGAGCGCCGACTCCAGGGCCAGCATCGACAGGATGTCCGGGGTGCCGACGCGGCCACGGACCGCGCCCTCGCCCGGCGCGTACGCCGCCCGCATCCCGAACGGGTCCTCGTGCGAGTTCCAGCCGGGCAGCGGGGTGTCGAAGCGGGCCTGGTGGTCGCCGCGCACATACAGGTACGCCGGTGAACCGGGGCCGCCGTTCAGATACTTGTAGGTGCAGCCGATCGCGAAGTCGACGCCGTGCTCGCGGAGGCCGACCGGGAGCGCGCCCGCGCTGTGGCACAGGTCCCACACCGCGAGGGCGCCGGCCGCGTGGACCTCCGCGGTGATGCCCGGCAGGTCGTTCAGGCGGCCGGTGCGGTAGTCCACGTGGTTGACCAGGACCGCGGCCGTGCGCGGGCCGAGGGCGGCCGGGATCTCGGCGGGCGCCAAGGCGCGGACGCGGTGGCCCGTCATGCGTGCGGCCGACTCGGCCACGTAGCCGTCGGTGGGGAACGTGGAGGCGTCGACAAGGATCTCGTCCCGGCCGCCCTCGGGGGCCCGGCCGCCCTCGGGGCCGTCCCCGTCGTTCCCGGCCAGACGCACCGCGCCCACCAGTGCCTTGAACACGTTCACGCTCGTGGAGTCGCCGACCACGACGGTGCCGGGGTCCGCGCCGACGAGCGGCGCGATGCGGTCGCCGATGCGTTCCGGCGCGCTCCACCAGCCGCTCTCCTCCCAGGAGCGGATGCGCAGCCGGCCCCACTCGCGGGTGATGACGTCCTGCATACGAGCCGGCACGTGCCGGGGCAGCGCCCCGAGCGAGTTGCCGTCGAGGTAGACCACGCCGTCGTCGAGGTCGAACAGATCGCGGTGGCGGGCGAGTTCGTCGGCGGCGTCGAGCGCCGCGGCCTTGCCGGCCAGTGCGTCAGACATGGCTGCGCGCCGTCCACAGCTCGGGGAACACGTTCTTGGAGGCGCGCTTCTCCAGCCACGCCACGCCCGCCGAGCCTCCGGTGCCCGACTTGGCTCCCATCGCGCGGCGGGTCGCCACGAGGTGGTCGTTGCGCCAGCGCCACACCAGCTCGCCGACATCCGTCAACGCCTCTCCCAGGCGCACCAGTTCAGCGTTCTGATCGCCCGTGTACAGCTCGGTCCAGACCGCTTCGACCTCGGCGGACGGCTCGTGTTTGCGGGTCAGGTCGCGCTGGAGGACGGCGGTGGGAATCGCGTACCCGCGGCGCGCGAGCAGCGCGAGCACCTCGTCGTACAGGCTCGGCTCGCCCAGCGCCTTCTCCAGCTCGGCGTGCACGCGGGGGGCGCCGCGGTGCGGCACCAGCATGGAGGCGGACTTGTCACCGAGCAGGAACTCCATCCGCCGGTACATCGCCGACTGGAACCCGGAGCCCTCGCCGAGCGCGGACCGGTAGGAGTTGAACTGGGCCGGGGTCAGCTGCGCCAGCGGCGTCCACGAGGCGTTCAGGGCCTCGAGCTCCCGTACCGAGCGCTTCAGGGCGTCGACCGCGACCGGCACCCGGTCCGCGCGCAGCGCCCGCGACGCGGTCTCCCACTCGTGCACGATGACCGTGAACCACAGCTCCATGACCTGGGTGGTGACCAGGAAGACCATCTCGCCCGGGTCGTCCGAGCGCAGCTGCTGGAGGTGGGTGAGGACATCCGCCTGGACGTAGTCCTCGTACGGTGTGGTGCCCGCGAAGTCCAGATTCGGGGTCTCCGGCTGGTCGCCCTGTTCGGGCGGCGTCACCGGTTCGGACATCTTTGATGACATCGCTGTCTCCTCGATGTGTCCGGGTAGCGGTCCGCCCCTTCCTTGGTCGGCGTCGGAGCCCCGGTCCCCACCGGCATCATAAGCACGCCTCCGCCCGCCTCGTCAGGGCACCGAGGGCCCCGAGACGAACGCCCCCTTGGCGGTGTACGGCCAGGCATTGGACGTACAGCCGTTGAGGCCCTTGATCTGCTGCATCATCACCGGGGCGGGCTTGCCGGCACCCGGGCACGCCATGTGCTGGTGGTAGCCGATCAAATGGCCTATCTCGTGGTTGATGATGAGGTGGCGGTACTCGGCGGGCGGCCCGTCGTACTGCGGCGACCCGGTCACCCAGCGTTTCAGGTTCACGACGACACCGCCGCCGACCTCGCAGTTCAGCTCTCCACCGGTGTCACCGACGGCGGCGCACAGCTTGTCGGTGGTCTTCGGGGTGGCGATCTTGATGACGACGTCGGCGCCGGTCGCCACCAGCTGGAAGCGGCCCTTGCCGTGCGCGGCCCAGCTGCGGGGGTCGGACAGGATGGCCTGGATGCCGATGGCGGCCTGCTCGGCGGAGACGTCCGCCCCGTCCTCGACCTGCACCTGGTAGCGGCGCAGCGGTCCGCCGGTGCCGACGACCTTGCCGGACGCCTTGGCGATGCTGAACGTGCCGGGCCCGGACCTCGGCACATCGACGGCCCCGGGGCCGCCCGACCCGCCCGGCCCCGGCGACGCCGGGGGCTCGACCGGCACGGCCTCCACGGGCTTCGGGGAGACCTGCTCCATGGGACTGGCCGCGATGTTGCCGGGCTCCGTGGCGGTCCCGTCGCCGCGGCCGGGCCACTCGGCGAGGGCGACTCCGCCGGCCAGGGCGACGGCGATCAGGGAGCCGACGACGAGGAGGGCTCGGGTGGAGGTGCGGGTGCGGGGGCGCGCTTGTCCGCGCCCGCTTCCGCGCCGGTCGTATGGGTGGCCGTGGCCGGTCCGGCCGGTCGCACCTGATCTACTCGCGTTGCTGCGGGCGCCTCGCTTGCCCAAAACAGAGCTCTCCCCTTGTCCCCGGCTGGAGTTGGGGGGAGAGGAATGGGGCCTCTGCGCCAGCCTGTCGATGCGGTCGGGCGCGCGCGATGCGTCGTGATCGTCGTGATCGACGTGATCGACGTGATCGACGTGATCGACGTGATCGACGTGATCGACGTGATCGACGTGATCGACGTGATCGACGTGATCGACGTGATCGACGTGATCGACGTGATCGCGGGTGCCAGGACCGTCCGTGTCAGACATACAGATGCCGGGGACGGCCCTGACGTTCCCTCTCGACGGAGGTTCGACCGGGGTTGAACCGGACTCGACCGGGAGCGATCAGCCCAGGGTGTCGGCGGCGAGCGGCGAGGAGTCCCGCAGGAAGGTCGTGCAGCGCTCGTACTCGGCGTCCTCACCGATCGCCTGCGCGGCGCGGGCGAGGGCGTGCAGGGCGCGCAGGAAGCCGCGGTTGGGCTCGTGCTCGAACGGCACCGGGCCGTGGCCCTTCCAGCCGGCGCGGCGCAGCGAGTCGAGGCCGCGGTGGTAGCCGGTACGGGCGTAGGCGTACGACTCGACGGTGCGGCCGGCGTCGAACGCGTCGTCGGCGAGCTGCGCCCAGGCGAGGGAGGACGTGGGGTACTTCGCGGCGACGTCGGCGGGGGCGGTTCCGCCGGCGAGCAGCTCGCGCGGCTCCGGGTCGTCGGGGAGGAGGGTGGGGGCGGGGCCGCCGAGGAGGTTCTCGTGAATGGACATGCGGCCCAGTCTGCCACCGGGGTCCCTGCGGGGCGGGCGGGGTTTTCGCTTCCCCGGCGCCCCCGATGCCCCGGTCCGCCTTCGTGTGCGTGCCGGTGGCGCCTGCCCTCGCAGTTCCCCGCGCCCCTGAACCCCGCTTCCGTCTGCGGACCGTGCCGGCTTGCTCGCGCAGTTCCCCGCGCCCCTAACCCCGCTTCCGTCTGCGGACCGTGCCCGCGTCCCGCGCAGTTCCCCGCGCCCCTGTAGGGCACCCGGGCTCCGACGGCTCGCGCCCACCGCGGCGGAGCCGCGTAATGTCACAGCCCCGCGCCCTTGTAGGGCACCCGGGCTCCGACGGGTCGCGCCCGCCGCGGCGGAGCCGCGCGATGTCACAGCCCCGCACCCCTGTAGGGCACGCGGGCTCCGACGGCTCGCGCCCACCGCGGCGGAGCCGCGCGATGTCACAGCCCCGCACCCCTGTAGGGCACCCGGGCTCCGACGGCTCGCGCCCACCGCGGCGGAGCCGCGCAATGTCACAGCCCCGCACCCCTGTAGGGCACCCGGGCTCCGACGGCTCGCGCCCACCGCGGCGGAGCCGCGCAATGTCACAGCCCCGCGCCCCTTAGCTACTCGGTGCCGGCCCGCATGGGCACCCTCAGCCCGTCATGGGGGTCCCCCCTGGCCCTTGAGGCCTTGGGGGAGTTTGAGGACGAGCGCCCTTCAGGCGCGAACGGGGGTCTGGGGGCGGAGCCCCCAGGGAGCCGAGGCCCTCACGTAGCCGCACGGGCGGGAGGTGGGAAAACGCGGGCGGGGCCCCGGTCAGGGGGGTGGGGAGTCGTGGTCGGGTTCGATGGCCGGGCCCGAGACCCCGGCCTGCATGCGGCACTCCGGAACCACCCCCACCCCCGGCCGCCGCACGGAAAGCACGGCAACCAACGAGCCCAACACCAGCGCCCCCGCACACATCGGCATGGCCCGCCGGAACGTCGCCCCGAACTCCTCAGCGGAGCGATACGCCTCCGGCCCCATCCCCGCCGCCAGCGGCAGCGCCGCCACCGCGATGAGCCCCGCGGCACGCGCGGCGGCGTTGTTGATGCCACTGGCCAGACCGGCCCGCCCCTCGTCCACGGACGCCAGCACCGTCGCGGTGAGCGGCGCCACCAGGGTGACCATGCCGAGGCCGAGCACGACGAGCGCGGGCAGCACGTCGCGCACGTACGAGGCGTGCTCACCGACGCGCAGCATCAGCAGCATCCCGGCCGCACACAGCAGTGGCCCGACGGTGAGCGGGATGCGCGGGCCGATCCGCTGGCCGAGTTCGCCCGAGCGGGCGGAGAGCAGCAGCATCAGGACGGTCGTCGGGAGCAGGGCGGCGCCCGCGCCGAGCGCCGAGTACCCGGCGACGACCTGGAGCTGGAGCGCGGCGAGGAAGAAGAATCCGCCGAAGGCGGCGTACACGCACACCGTCACCACGTTGACCGCGGTGAAGATCCGCGAGCGGAAGATGGCCGGCGGCAGCATGGGGTCGGGCAGCCGCCGCTCACGCCGTACGAACGCCGCTCCGAGCCCCAGCCCCGCGACCCCCGCCCCCACGACGAGGCCCGACGAGCCCTGGCCGGGCGCCTCGATCAGCGCGTACGTCACCAGGGCGAGGGTCAGCGCGCCCAGCGCCGCGCCCAGCACGTCGAAGCGCGCGGTGTGGGTGCGCGGGTCGCGCGACTCCGGAACGTGGCGCAGGGCGACCGTCACGCAGAGCGCGGCCAGCGGCACGTTGATCAGGAACACCCAGCGCCAGCCGGGGCCGTCCACGAGCCAGCCGCCGAGGAACGGGCCGACGGCGGCCCCGACCCCGCCGAGCCCCGACCACACGCCGACCGCGCGGGCCCGGTCGTCCGGGTGGAAGCTCGCCTGGATGATGGCGAGGGAGCCGGGGGTGAGCAGCGCGCCGCCGATGCCCTGGAGGGCGCGGGCGGCGATGAGGATCCCGGCGTTCGGGGCGAGGCCGCACAGCAGCGAACCGGCGGCGAACCAGACCACCCCGGTCACGAACACCTTCCGCCGCCCGTACCGGTCGCCCAGGGCGCCGCCGAGCAGGATCAGGCCGGCGAGGGTGAGCATGTAGGCGTTGACGGTCCACTGCAGGACGGCCATGTCCGCGTCGAGGTCGGCGCCGATGTGGGGCAGGGCGACGTTGACGACGGTGGAGTCGAGCAGGGCCATCCCGGAGCCGAGGACCGTGGTGAGCAGCACCCAGCGGCCTGGGCCGGTGCGCATGCGTACGTTGTCCGCCACAGCACGACTGTCCCCCACCCCGGCCCCGTGCGCCAACTTGCAGGCGCGGCTCCCTGGGGCTCCGCCCCGGCCCCCGTATCGCGCCTGAAGGGCGCTCGTCCTCAGATGTGCACGCTGCCCGGCGCCGGGCGCCCTACAGGGGCGCGGGGCTGTGACATCGCGCGGCTCCGCCGCGGTGGGCGCGACCGTTCGGCGCCGGGTGCCCTACAGGGGCGCGGGGAACTGCGCGGGATGCGGGCACGGTCCGCAGACGGAAGCGGGGTTAGGGGCGCGGGGAACTGCGCGAGCAAGCCGGCACGGTCCGCACCCGACAGCGGGGTTGGGGGCGCGGGGAACTGCGCGAGCAGCCGGCACGGTCCGCACCCGAATGCGAGCTCTCCGCGAGTGGCGCACGCGCAAGGGCCCGGCGCCCCCCGCGAAGGGGAACACCGGGCCCAGGGCAGCGTTCGCGCTCCTGCAAGCGCGCCGCCTACTTCAGCTTGGTCCCGGTGGACCGGAGGTTCGCACACGCCTCGGTGACCCGCTTCGCCATGCCCGCCTCGGCCAGCTTGCCCCACGTGCGCGGGTCGTACGTCGACTTCTTGCCGACCTCGCCGTCGACCTTCAGCACACCGTCGTAGTTGCGGAACATGTGGTCCGCGACCGGCCGGGTGAAGGCGTACTGCGTGTCGGTGTCGAGGTTCATCTTCACGACGCCGTTCTCCAGGGCCGTCGCGATCTCCTCGGCCGAGGAGCCCGAGCCGCCGTGGAAGACGAAGTCGAACGGCGAGGGCTTGCCGTACTTCTCGGCGACGCCCGCCTGGAGGTCCTTGAGCAGCTCGGGGCGCAGCACGACGTTGCCCGGCTTGTAGACGCCGTGGACGTTGCCGAAGGACGCGGCGAGCAGGTAGCGGCCCCGCTCGCCCAGACCGAGCGCCTCGGCGGTGCGCAGCGCGTCGTCGACGGTCGTGTACAGCTCGTCGTTGATCTCGTGGCTGACGCCGTCCTCCTCGCCACCGGTCGGGGTGATCTCGACCTCAAGGATGATCTTCGCGGCGGCGGCCTTGGCGAGCAGCTCCTGGCCGATGGCCAGGTTGTCCGCGAGGGTCTCGGCGGAGCCGTCCCACATGTGCGACTGGAACAGCGGGTTGAGACCCTTGGCGACGCGCGCGGCGGAGACCTCGATCAGCGGGCGGACGTAGCCGTCCAGCTTGTCCTTGGGGCAGTGGTCGGTGTGCAGCGCGACGGTGACGTCGTACTTGGCGGCGACGACGTGCGCGAACTCGGCCAGGGCGACCGCGCCGGTCACCATGTCCTTGTTGTACTGGCCACCCAGGAACTCCGCACCACCGGTGGAGATCTGGATGATGCCGTCGCTCTCGGCCTCCGCGAAGCCGCGCAGCGCAGCGTGCAGGGTCTGGGTCGAGGTCACATTGATGGCCGGGTAGGCGAACTTGCCTGCCTTCGCCCGGTCGAGCATCTCGTTGTAGACCTCGGGGGTTGCGATGGGCATCTGTCCGCTCCTTGTGATGTGCGGGGTGTGCGGTATGTGCTGGCCCTGACCTGGGGGCGACGTCATCGTCGCGGACCATCTTTCCAGACTCTGGCAGCGGCTCCACCCCGTGGATGTCCGAGGGGCGGACCGTTTCACGTGAAACGGTCCGCCCCTGAAAGAACACGCAGGTCAGGCCCGCCCGGTTGGAACGCCGGGACCTACGTCACGACTTTTGCACCGGCCCGAGCCCGCCGGATCCCACTCCGAACTGCGTCCCGCACCGCGTCCCTACTCCAGCCCGAGCTCCGTCGAGGAGAACGCGAAGACGTACGGCACGCCCGCGCCCTCGGTGATCTTCTCCGCGGCGCCGGTCGCGCGGTCGACGATCGTCGCCACGGCCACGACCTCGGCGCCGGCCGCGCGGACCGCCTCGACGGCGGTCAGGGGCGAGCCGCCGGTGGTCGAGGTGTCCTCGACGACCAGGACCCGGCGGCCCTTGATGTCCGGCCCTTCGACCTGGCGCTGCATCCCGTGCGCCTTGGCCGCCTTGCGGACCACGAAGGCGTCCAGGGAGCGGCCGCGGGCGGCGGCCGCGTGCAGCATCGCGCCGGCCACGGGGTCGGCGCCCATGGTCAGGCCGCCCACCGCGTCGAAGTCGAACTCGGCGGCCACGTCGAGCATCACCTGGCCCACCAGCGGCGCGGCGACGCCGTCAAGGGTGACCCGGCGCAGGTCGACGTAGTAGTCGGCCTCGATCCCCGAGGAGAGGGTCACCTTGCCGTGCACCACGGCCTTGTCCTTGATCTGCTGGAGCAGGTCAGCGCGTACGTCAGTCATACCCAAGAGCTTAAGGGCCGTCCTTACAGCCGGCGCCAGGTCCAGGTCGTCGCCAGCTCCAGCGGGTCGATGGGGGTGACTTGACGGGGCAGGGTGTTGAGTCCGTTGGGCGGGCCCGACTGCGGCTCCACGCACACGGCTTCCTCCTGCTCGTCGTAGACGACGACCCACTCGGTGGGGCTGGTCACCTTGATTTCGAGCCGCTCCGGCCAGGTGAGGGTGACGTCGACTCCGTCGGGCATCCCGAAGCAGTCGTCCCAGGGGCCCGGCAGCGGGTCGATCCGCCGCCCGGTGGGCAGGTGGTCGTCGCCTCGCTCCTCCTGCCATGCGGCGTCGAAGGCGAGCTCGACCCTGCTGCCCTCGATCTCCCGCACGAACCAGGGGTGCCAGCCGGCCTGCGCCGGGAAGGAGTTGTCGTATGTCTCGATGCCCATCCGCACGGTCAGCGCGTCCGGCGTCAGCTCGAAGATCTGGGTGACCCGGCCGCTGAACGGCCACGGTTCGGTGAGTTCCTGGGTGAACACGGCCTCGGTGGCCGAGACCCGCGCTGTCTTCCACGCGTGGTCGCGCGCGGTGCCGTGAATGGCGTGCGGCGGCGAGTTGAGCGGCAGTTGGTACTTCACTCCGCCGTCGCGGAACTGGCCGTTCTCGACGCGGCCGCACCACGGCACCATCGGGAAGCAGCCGTACTTGTCGCCCTGGCGCAGCACCTCGGTGCCGTCGATCCGCAGGCTGCTGATCCGGCAGCCGTTGCCCGCGTCGACGGTCAATTCCACGGCGCCGACGCCCAATTTGATCTGGTCACTGCTCACGCCGTCGACCCTAACGGGTGGGCCGCGGATGTGGGCTCAGCGGCGACGCCGCAGCGCGCGTCCGACCACGACCGCGGAGGCCAGCGCGAGGGCCGCGGCGGGAGCGACCCAGCGCAGCGTCGCACCGGCGTTGCTGCCCGACGGCGCGGGCACCGGGGCGTACCGGCCGCGCGGCGGAGCGTGGTCGACCTCCTCGGCGCTGCGGCCGATCATCGTGCGGCGGGCGTGCGCGGCCTCGGCCGGCATCGGGCCGCCCACCTCGATGGCGAACTCCTCGTCGGCGAGCGGGTCGAGTGACGGCGGCGGGACCGCGGCGTCGAAGACCGAAGCGAAGCTTTCGGCGTCCAGGTCCGGGGAGTCCAGATCCGGGGAGTCCAGATCGGGATCCGTACCCGCACCCCCGTCCGCACCCGCACCCGCACCCGCACCGCCGGAGGCGCCGGTGAGGTCCGTGTTCAGGTCCGTGTTCAGGTCCGTTTCGGCGAGGTCGGCCGGCGCGCCCGACGGCCCGGAACCCGGGGCCGCCTCCGGGCTCTGCGGGTCCGCCCGATCCGCCCGGTCCTTCGGGTTCGTCGGGTTCGAAGCCGCCCCCGTCGCCTCATCGGGCCGTGCCGGATGTGCGAGGGCCGCGGCGAACCGGTCGAGCAGGCGCGCCGCCGATGCCGTGGCGGTGTCCGCCGGAACGTCCGCCGCCCGGCCCTCCGCGAGGGCGGTGCCGGCGAACGCGAGCGTGGTGCCGCCCGGAGCGTCTTCCAGCCGTACGGTCAGGGAGAGCTGGGCCGCGCCCGCGCCGCGGACCTCCACGCCCTCGCCCTCCACGGCGAACGCCCCGTCGTCCTGCTCGGTGATGCGCAGGGCGCCGCGGTAGGTGATGGTGCTGCCGCCGAGACGGACCTTCAGCCGGCCCGCGATGGGCGGCTCGCCCGCGTCCTGCTGGAGCCCCGGCAGACAGCGGGCGACCCGGGCGGGATCGCGCAGCGTCTGCCGGAGTGCCTGGGCCTCAACCGGAACGAACACCTCATGCTCCATAACCACCGAGCCTACTCAGCACCGGCCGTTCCGTCTGCGTCAACGCGGCGCCGATGCCCCACCCGACCGCGCCCACCCCTTCCGCCCGGGGCCGCACCCCCACCCCTTCCGCCCCCGGGCCGCGCTCACTCCCCGTACCGCGGATGCACGAGCGTCGACGGCGCGAAGCCGGTCGCGTCGGAAGGCGGCGCCAGGGGCTGGGCGCCGCGCGGCAGCCGCACCCCGGAGCGGGCACCGACGGGCAGGGGCGCCCCGGACACCGCCTGCGGGCCCTTCGCCGGCGTGATCACGGAGGGGCTCCGGTCCGGCCGCGCCGCCAGGACGAACCCCCAGTCCCCGGCGGCCGCGCCGGGCGCGGGGGCGAGGGCGCGGCCGGGGCCTGCGGCGGGCCCGGCGGCACGCCCGGTCGCGCGGTACGCGAACGTCGTGAGGCCGGCCGCGTGGACCGTCGCGGCGACCGTCCAGAACGTACGCGGGCTGCTCGCCACCGGGCCGGCGTGCACCACGAGCCGCCCGCCGGGCGCGAGGACGCGGGAGGCGAGCCCGTAGAACTCCTGCGAGTAGAGCTTGGTGCTCGCGGTCATGCCGGGGTCGGGCAGGTCGCAGACGACGACGTCGTACGTTCCCGAGGTGCGGCCCTCGCCGCGCAGCCAGGCGAAGGGGTCGCCGGACACCGCGCGCAGCCTGGGGTCCCGGTAGGCGTGGGCGTTCAGCGACGCGAGGCCCGGGTCGCCGCGGGCGAGTCGCATGAGCTCGGGGTCGACGTCGACGAGGGTCACCGAGCGCACGTCGGGGCGGCGCAGCACCTCGCGGGCGGCGAGGCCGTCGCCGCCCCCGAGGACGAGGACCCGGCCGTGCGGGCCCGCGTCGAGCGCGGGGTCCACCAGAGCCGCGTGGTAGCGGGACTCGTCGCGGCCGTCGACGCGCAGCCGCCCGTCGAGGAAGAGCCCGAGGGGTGCGCCCGCCCTGCCGGTGAGGACGATCTCCTGGACGTGGCTCTGGACGGCGACCCGCACCTGGCTGCCGTAGACGGCGCGGCGCGCGGCCTGTTCGAAGTCGCCGACCATGGCGGTGGTCAGGGCGAGCACCGCGAGGGCCAGGGCGTTGGCCCCGAGCAGCAACCAGCGGGCGCGCGGGGACAGTTCGCGGCCGAAGAGCAGCAGGACGAGGGAGCCGCCCGCGACCGCGTTGACCGATCCGGTCAGCAACGCGCTGGTGAGCTGGCCGAGTTGGGGCAGCAGCAGGAACGGGAAGGCGAGGCCGCCGACGAGCGCGCCCACGTAGTCCGCGGCGAACAGGTCGGCCACCGTGCCGCTCGCGTCGCCCGCGGCACGCCGCGAGACACGCTGGATGAGGGTCATCAGGAGCGGGATCTCGGCGCCGATCAGCATGCCGATGGCGAGCGAGAACGCCACCAGCGCGTACCGCGATCCGCCGGACCAGGCGAACGTCGCGTACAGGACCACCGCCGAACAGCCGCCCACCAGGGCGAGCGCGGCCTCGATCAGGCCGAAGCCGACCGCGGCACGGCAGCGCAGCCGTTTGGCGAGCAGTGAGCCGACCCCCATCGCGAAGACCATCACCGACAGGACGACCGAGGCCTGGGTGACCGAGTCGCCGATCAAGTACGAGGCGAGGGCGACCAGTTCGAGCTCGTACACGAGGCCGCAGGCGGCACAGATGAACACGACGGCCAGGACGAGGAACCGGCCCGACCGCGGACTACTCACGGGAGCGGGGAGCGGTTCGATCATGATGCGAACGCTACGTGACGCCCCGTTCGCATCCTGTCACCCACACGGGTGCAACTGAAGCCAAACGCCGGGGAATCCGCGCGCCTCAGAGCCCGGCGGGGGCGGGTACGCGTACGCCGACGCGGGTGCGCGTGACCACCAACTGCCCTTCCTGCGGGTAGGCGTGCCAGGTACGCCACCACACCTGGCCCTCGCCGCGCTGCGCGAGCATCGCCGTGAAGGCGTGCGGCGATCCGGGAAACGTTCCCGCTAGTCCGTTGGGGTGGTCGGCGACGAGGGCGAGGAGCTCCTGGGCGCGGCCCGCGAACGAGCCGTGCGAGAGCGTCTCGACGCGCGCGGCGAACTCGTAGTCCCACTCCCCGAGCCGTTTGGCCACGCCGAGCGGCAGCGGCGTACTGCTGCCGGGCATGCAGGCGACCGTCTCCGAGCAGGTGCCGCGCTCCTCGTCGAGGAGGACTTGGTGCGAGGCGCCGAGGAGCCTCAATTGGAGTTTGGCGCCGGACAGTTCGAGGTCGAGCACGGCGAGGGCGGGCAGCGGCTCGCGGCCCAGCGCCCAGGCGAGGTCGGCGGCACGCGTGTCGGTATAGGCGGTCTTGAGGGACGTGAGCATGGGTGGGCTCCGCAAAACACACATGTGGCGGGTGGGGTGACCGGTGTCGGCGGGTGACCGATGCCGGTGGATGACCGATGTCGACTCGGACCGCAACGGAGGACCGGGGGGACCGCTCTCTGATCGCCCGGGGTCCGGGGGCTGCTCCGAGGGCTGCGTGGTATCTCTGCGAGGGAATCATGAAGTGCGCGGCGCTCACAGCTTTTTTACCCAACTTGATGGGGTTTCCATCCCCTCGGGGGCCACTCGGTTCAAACGTTCAACTACCGGCGTGCGAAAAGGCGCCCGGCCGGCCGGAACCGACCGGGCGCACAACGGGCGGGGCGGACGGCGGAATCGGCTGCCCCGTGCCAGCCGCGACCACCACACCCGACCCGCCCGCCGCTCCCGCCGGCCACGGGACGGAGCGCCCCAATGGCCGTCGGCCGAATGGGCCGGGCCGTCAGCTCCGCGGAGCCGCGGCCCGCCGGGCCGGGCCGTCAGCTCGAACCGCAGCCGCCGCCTCCGCAGGAGGAGCCGCCGCCGCACGAGGAGTGGCCGCCGCCGCAGGAGTGGCCGCCGTGGTGGCCCCCACCGCCCCCGTGGTGGCTGCCGCCGCTGCCGCACGACGCGTTCCCGCCGTCCGAGCCTCCGGCCGCCCACCAGCTGGAGCCGCCCGCGGCCGCCGAGGCCCCGCGCGTGCCCCTGCCCCCGCGGCGCCGCCCGCGTGACGCGGAACGCGCCAGGGCGGCCAGCGCCACCGCCACGACGATCACCAGAGCGATCACGATGCCCATCCCCCACCGTCCTTCCGTGACACGGCCCCCCGTGGCCCGCGTGGAGAGGGGATGCCCTTCGCCGCCCGGCGCCAAAGCACACTTGAGCAAGTCCAGAGGTTGCCCGCAGGATGGCCGTCATGACCTCCAGCGCGCGCCCTCTCCTCAACCGCCGCCTCGCCGAGTTCGGGACGACGATCTTCGCCGAGATGTCGGCACTCGCCCAGCGGACCGGTGCCATCAACCTCGGCCAGGGCTTCCCCGACACCGACGGCCCCGAGGCGGTGCGGGAAGCCGCGGTCCGCGCCCTGCGCGAGGGCCGCGGCAACCAGTACCCGCCGGGTCACGGCGTCCCCGAGCTGCGTACCGCCGTCGCCGAGCACCAGCAGCGCTTCTACGGCCTCTCCTACGACCCGGACCGCGAGGTCCTGGTGACCGCGGGCGCCACCGAGGCGATCGCCGCCGCCCTGCTCGCCCTGGTCGAACCGGGCGACGAGGTCATCGCCCTCGAGCCGTACTACGACTCGTACGCGGCGTGCATCGCGATGGCCGGCGGCACCCGGGTGCCCGTCACCCTGCGCCCCGACGGGGACCGCTTCGTCCTGGACCTGGACGAGCTGCGCGCCGCCGTCACCCCCAGGACCCGGCTGATCCTGCTCAACACCCCGCACAACCCGACCGGCACGGTCCTGACCGGCGCCGAGCTCGCCGCCGTCGCGGAGCTGGCCTGCGAGCGCGATCTGCTGGTGATCACCGACGAGGTGTACGAGCACCTGGTCTTCGACGGGGCCGAACACATCCCGCTCGCCTCGTGCCCCGGCATGCGCGACCGCACCGTCAGCATCGGCTCGGCGGGCAAGACGTTCTCGTTCACGGGCTGGAAGGTCGGCTGGGTGACGGGCGCCCCCGAGCTGGTGGCCGCGGTCCGCTCGGCCAAGCAGTTCCTCACGTACGTGGCGTCGGGGCCCTTCCAGTACGCGGTGGCCGAGGCGCTGCGGCTGCCCGATTCCTACTTCGAGGCCTTCCGCGCGGAGCACCTGGCCAAGCGGGACCTGCTGAGCGAGGGGCTCGCGGCGGCCGGGTTCGGGGTGTTCCGGCCGGCCGGGACGTACTTCGTGACCACCGACGTGCGCCCCCTGGGCGAGAGCGACGGCCTCACGTTCTGCCGGGCGCTGCCCGAGCGCTGTGGTGTCGTGGCGATCCCCAACGCCGTGTTCTACGACCACCGCGCGCAAGGCGCCCCCTTCGTCCGCTTCGCCTTCTGCAAGAAGACGGCGGTACTCGAAGAAGCGGTCACCCGCCTCAAGGCACTGGCCGGCTAGCCCGAGCCCCCCGCCGCCCCGGCGGCCGCGTCGTACACCGCCGGGTGGGCGGACTTCCACCCGGTCGGGGGCGCACCGGTCGCGGGGCGGCGGATCCGCGCGGATGGTCGGTCTGTCCGATCACGCGCGCCCGGAGGTGCCCCCTGTCCGCCGAGATCACCGCCACCGCTCGTGCCGGCCGGGCCGACGGCCGGGCGGGCGTTCCGCCCTGGGCGGCCGCGCTGCGGCGGGCGGCCCCCGCGCTCGGGCTCTTCGCCGCCGCGCGCCTGACCGGGCTCCTGGTGCTGGCGGCCGTGGCCCACGGCCGGGGCCTGTCTCCGCGGGCGCGGCTCGCCACCGCCTGGGACGCCGACTGGTACGTCCGGATCGCCGCCCACGGCTACGGCCGCACCCTGTTCTGGCCGGACGGCGCGGTCCAGAGCGACCTGGCGTTCTTCCCGTTCTACCCGGGTCTGATCCGCACCGTGACCAGTGTGCTTCCGGTCACCGGCGGCACCGCGGGGCTGTTGGTGTCCTGGACGGCGGCGGCGGCCGCGGCCTGCGGGATCTATCTGGTGGGCGAGCGTCTGTACGGGCGGCCCGTGGGCACCTTGCTCGTGCTCCTGTGGGGCCTGCTGCCGCACTCGGTGGTCCTGACGATGGCGTACACGGAGCCCGTGATGACGGCGCTCGCGGCGTGGTCGCTGTGGGCGGTCCTGACGCGCCGCTGGCTGTGGGCGGGCTCGCTCGCGCTGCTCGCCGGGCTTTCCCGGCCCAACGCGGTCGCGGTCGCCGCGGCCGTGATGGCGGCGGCGGGCTGTGCGCTCTGGCGGGGCGAACGGCGCGCGTGGCGGCCGTGGGCGGGCGCGCTGCTCGCGCCGCTCGGCTGGTGCGGATACGTGCTGTGGGTGGGGGTGCGCGCGGGCGACCCGTTCGGCGGCTACTTCGCGGTGCAGGCCGGCTGGACGTCCCGGTTCGACTTCGGCGCGGGCTCGCTGGCCTTCGTCAAACGGCTCGTGCTGGTCCCGTACGACCTGGGGTTCCCGATGGCCGCGCTGATCACCGGCGTGATGGCGCTGCTCTTCGTGCTGTTCGTCCTGGACCGGCCCTCGCTGCCGCTCGCGGTCTACTCGGCGGTCCTGGTCCTGATCGCGGTCGGCGGGGCGGGCTTCTTCGAGTCGAAGCCGCGCTTCCTGCTCCCCGCGTTCCCGCTGCTGATCCCGCCGGCGCTGGCACTGACGAAAGCCCGGCCGAGGGCGGCGGTCGCGGTGACCGTCGCCCTGGCCGGGCTTTCGTTCGGCTACGGGGCCTATCTTCTGACGCTGGCCACCATGGCGCTGTGAACGGCGTGGCAGCGCCTCACTCGTGAACGGCGGGGCAGCGCCTCACTCGGACTCGGTGCCGCCGGTCTCTTCGCCCTCTTCGCCGTCGACGTCCTTCTCCAGGCCGAGCTGCTCCAGGAGCCACTTGTCGAACTCGATGGAGGCGCGCACCCAGCTCACCGTGGAGGACACGAAGTGCTCCAGGGCGACGCCGGTGCCGATCAGCATCTGCGCCTCGCCGATGAGGCGGACGGTGCCGTCGTCGTGGGTGTGCGTGTAGACCTTGGGCCACAGGGTGCGGCGGTTCCAGTCGTCGATCGACTCCAGGATCTGGACCTTGTCGTCGATGCCGTGCGGCCGGTCGTAGAACGTCCGCACCGAGAAGACCTGCTGGTCGTCCTCGCCGCGGAACATGAAGTACGTACGGAAATCCTCCCACGGAGCGGCGAGGTCACCCTCGTCGTCCACGACGTACTTGAGCTCCATCTGGTCCAGGAGCTGCTTCACCAGGTCCTGGTCGGGAACGATGGGGCCGGCCGGCTGGCCGCCGGGCTGCGGGCCGGGCTGAGCCCCGAAATTCGGAATCGAGGACGGGTCGATGGTCATCGTGAATCTTCCTTCGTACGGTTCCGGTCATCCTGCCCCATGCCGGGGCAGGACTGGCAAGCCCCGCCCCCGGGTATCCGCTGCGGGCTGACTCAATCGGGTCCGGGTGGCGGGATGTGTCCGGGGGCGGATGCCCGGGACCGGGCGCGCGCCCCCGTGCACGGCGGCCCGGCCAGGGCCTGTCCGGCGGACAGGCCCTAGTCCGTGGCGGCCCCCACGACGAGCCCGTCCTCGAAGCGGTCCACCCGCACCGTGTCGCCGTCCCTGACCTCGCCGGCCAGGATCTCCTTGGCCAGCCGGTCGCCGATGGCCGTCTGGATCAGACGGCGCAGCGGGCGCGCTCCGTACGCCGGGTCGTTGCCCTCGTCGGCGAGCCATTCCAGGGCGGCCGGGGTGACGTCGAGGGTGAGGCGCCGGTCGGCGAGGCGCTTGGCGAGGCGGCCGATCTGGAGCCCCGCGATGTGGGACAGCTCGTCCTTGGTGAGCGCCGAGAAGACCACCAGGTCGTCGAGCCGGTTGAGGAACTCGGGCTTGAAGGACGCCCGCACCACGTCAAGGACCTGCTGCTTCTTCTCTTCCTCGCTGGTCGAGGGCTCGACCAGGTACTGGCTGCCCAGGTTGGAGGTGAGGATGAGGATGGTGTTGCGGAAGTCGACGGTGCGGCCCTGCCCGTCGGTGAGGCGCCCGTCGTCGAGGACCTGGAGCAGGATGTCGAAGACCTCGGGGTGGGCCTTCTCCACCTCGTCCAGGAGGACCACGGAGTACGGGCGGCGGCGGACGGCCTCGGTGAGCTGGCCGCCCTCCTCGTAGCCGACGTAGCCGGGGGGCGCGCCGACGAGGCGGGCCACCGAGTGCTTCTCGCTGTACTCGGACATGTCGATGCGGACCATGGCCCGCTCGTCGTCGAAGAGGAAGTCGGCGAGTGCCTTGGCGAGTTCCGTCTTGCCGACGCCGGTGGGTCCGAGGAAGAGGAACGAGCCGGTGGGCCGGTCGGGGTCGGCGATGCCGGCCCGGGTGCGGCGCACCGCGTCCGAGACCGCCCGGACGGCCTGGGTCTGGCCGATGAGGCGCTTGCCCAGCTCGTCCTCCATGCGCAGGAGCTTCTGCGTCTCGCCTTCGAGCAGGCGCCCGGCGGGGATGCCGGTCCAGGCGCCGACGACGTCGGCGATGTCGTCGGGGCCGACCTCCTCCTTGACCATGGTGTCCTTGGCGTCCTTGGACTTCTCCTGCTCGGCCTCCTCCTCGGCGGCCTCCTCCAACTCCCGTTCCAGGCCCGGGATTTCGCCGTAGAGGAGCTTGGAGGCGGTGTCGAAGTCGCCGTCGCGCTGGGCGCGTTCGGCCTGGCCGCGCAGGTCGTCGAGCTTCTCCTTCAGCTCACCGACCCGGTTGAGGCCCTGCTTCTCCTTCTCCCAGCGGGCGTTGAGGCCGCGCAGCTCCTCCTCCTTGTCGGCGAGGTCCTTACGGAGCTTGTCCAGGCGCTGGAGGGAGCCGGCGTCGGTCTCGTTCTTGAGGGCCAGCTCCTCCATGCGCAGCCGGTCGACGGAGCGCTGGAGTTCGTCGATCTCGACGGGCGATGAGTCGATCTCCATGCGGAGCCGGGACGCGGCCTCGTCGACGAGGTCGATGGCCTTGTCGGGCAGGAAGCGGGAGGTGATGTACCGGTCGGAGAGGGTGGCGGCGGCCACGAGCGCGCCGTCCGCGATCTGCACCTTGTGGTGGGCCTCGTAGCGGCCCTTGAGCCCGCGCAGGATCGCGATGGTGTCCTCGACGGACGGCTCGGCGACCAGGACCTGCTGGAAGCGGCGCTCCAGGGCGGGATCCTTCTCGATGCGCTCGCGGTACTCGTCGAGGGTGGTGGCGCCGACCATGCGGAGCTCGCCGCGGGCCAGCATGGGCTTCAGCATGTTGCCGGCGTCCATGGCCGAATCCCCACCCGCGCCGGCGCCGACGACGGTGTGCAGTTCGTCGATGAACGTGATGATCTGTCCGTCGCTCTCCTTGATCTCGGACAGGACGGTCTTGAGGCGCTCCTCGAATTCGCCGCGGTACTTCGCACCCGCGACCATCGCACCGAGGTCGAGCGAGACCAGCTTCTTGTTCTTCAGCGACTCCGGTACGTCGCCCTTCACGATGCGCTGGGCGAGGCCCTCGACGACGGCGGTCTTGCCGACGCCGGGCTCGCCGATGAGCACCGGGTTGTTCTTGGTGCGCCGCGACAGCACCTGGACGACCCTGCGGATCTCCTGGTCCCGGCCGATGACCGGGTCGAGCTTGCCCTCGCGGGCGGCGGCCGTGAAGTCCGTACCGAACTTCTCCAGCGCCTTGTACTGACCCTCCGGGTCGGGTGTGGTCACCCGGCGCCCTCCCCTGCTCGTCTCGAACGCCTCAAGGAGCTTCTTCGCGCTCGCCCCCTGCTGGGAGAGGATCTCACCGCTCTGCCCGCCCTTGGCCGCCAGGCCGATGAGCAGGCGCTCGGTCGAGAGGTACTCGTCGCCGAGCTCCTTGGCGCGCTGGGCGGCGTCCGCGATGACGGCGAGCAGGTCCCGGTTGGGCTGGGGCGGTGCGACGGTGGACCCGGCGACGCTGGGCAGGGCCGCCAGGATCCGCTCGGCGCCGGAGCGCACGGCGGCCTGGTCGGCGTCGACGGCGGCCAGCAGGTCGGTGATGTTCTCGTTGTCCTGGGCTTCCAGGAGCGCGACCAGCAGGTGCGCGGGGGTCAGGTCCGGGTGGCCCCCGGCTACGGCCCGGCTGCTCGCTGCGTTGATCGCGTCCCGGCTCTTGTTGGTCAGCTCGGCGTCCACGTGCGTTCGCTCCTCCTCGTCGTACGTCGAATCGTGGCGGGCACGGCGTGCGCCACCCATGACCCTTCCAACGTACACAAAGTTGAGTCCATTCCGCTCAAGGTCAGGGGGACGGGCTCACCGGGGTTAGGTTCCTGGCCATGGCCACTGACGTACGCATGCCCGGCGAGGGCTATCTCAGCTTCTGGCGGGAACGCCACATCTGCACCTTGACGACCCACCGGCCCGACGGTTCGCCGCACGTGGTGCCGGTGGGGGCGACGTACGACCCGGAGGCGGGGCTCGCGCGGATCATCACGAGCGGGTCGAGCCGCAAGGTCGCCAACATCCTGGCGGAGGCCGCGGCGGATCCGCGGGGCGCCCGGGTGGCGCTCTGCCAGCTGGAGGGCAGGCGCTGGGCGACGCTGGAGGGCCGCGCGGTCGTCCGCACGGAGCCCGAGCTGATCGCGGACGCGGAGGCGCGGTACACCGAGCGGTATCAGCGGACCCCGCGGGTGAACCCGGGCCGGGTACTGATCGAGATCCGGCTGACGAGGGCCATGGGCAACGCGTGAGCGGCCGGGCCGGCCGCGTCCGGGCAGCACAGCGGCGCCACCGTGTTCAGGTCCACGATGGCGCCGCTGTGTGGGGGAAGCGCCTGCGCGATGTGTAACGACGGGGGATCGCGTCAGGCACTGCGGGGGGTGGCGGTGGATGAATCGGGTTGAGCTTCCGACTCGAAAAGCTGGTGGTCACGCTGGTCCAGATTGACGAAGACCATGCCGTACCGGACAACGCAGCGGATGGGCTGCGGCGCCCCGCGCGGGCGGCGCAGGCACCGGTAGGCGCGGACGTCCTCGTCGTCCTCGCGGGCGATCAGGATCGGCTCACCGAGCAGGGTGACCATCAACGAATCGCCACGGAACGGGACTGCTGTGGCGAGATCGATGAAGTGCCACCCAGAGCGGTAGGCCGTGGCCATTTCGCGACGGAAGGTGCGGTCGTCGGGCGGGAAGCTCATGCGACGGCACCTGCGGGAGCGTCCTCCCAGGTGATGTCACCGGGCGCCGCGCCCTTGGGTGCGACCTCCCAGGTGATGTCGCCGGGCGCCGCCTTGGGCGCGACCTCCCAGGTCGGGTCGCTCGCTATCGCGGCGACCTTGGGCGCGATCTCCCAGGTGATGTCCATTGCAGTTGCGACATCCGCCTTCGCGGGGTGGGACTCCCAAGTAATGTCCCCAGGCGCCGAGAGAGCGCAGAGAGCAGCCGCCACAACGGCTGTCGTGCTTAGTGCTCGAACCATCCTGCTCATGGCCGATCTCCACCTCTTTTGATCATTACCTCCCCCCGCGGATACGACGATGGCCCACTCCGACCACTTGCACCAGCGCAGCCAGGCATCATGTTCCTGTAATTCAAAAGGATGAGGGGGGTGCAACTAGGTTGAAAAAGGGGCATGTTGGACACGATCACGGCCCGGTCGATCTGTGCGAGACAGGGACGGCCCTGTACTCGCTCGCCCTGCGTACGGGCGGGATTACCCGCTCAGAAGCCGACGCCGCACCGTGCCTGGTCGACCTCACCCTGCTGCGCCCCGATCCTGACGACGCCGGGCTGCTGCGGCCGGTTCCGCCCACGGTGGTGCTCAACCTGCTGACCCAGCCGCTCGAACGCGAGATCCAGGAGCGCAGGAAGCTGTCGGTCGCCCTGGCCAACACCTTCGAGCCATTCATGTCGATCGCGACGCCGCCCCTGACGGGCACCCACGCGATCACGGTCCTCGAAGGCCTGGAACTGATCAACGCGACCCTCGACCGCGTCATCGAGGAGTGCACCGACGAACTGCTCGTGATCCAGCCCGGCAGCGGACGCAGGCCGGAGAGCTTCGAGGCGGGGCTGCGCCGCGTCGAACCCCTGGTCGCGCGCGGCGTCGAGATGCGCACCCTCTACCAGCACACCGCCCGCCACCACTCCGCCACCATCGGCTACGTGGAGCGGATCGCGCCGTACGGGCTCGAAGTGCGCACCCTCGAAGAGATCATCGACCGGCTCATCATCATGGACCGCAAGATCGCCTTCATACCCGCCCGCAGCGACCGCCAGGTCGCCCTCGAACTGCGCCACGAAGGGCTCGTGCAGTACCTGGTGGGCGTCTTCGAGCAGTTCTGGCAGTACGCCGTGCCCTGGGACGACGAGGTCCCCTACCACCTGGAGACGGCCGGCATCACCGGCGTCCAGCGCTCCATCGCCAAGCTGCTCGTCGAAGGCCACGTCGACGAGGCCATCGCCCGGCGCCTGGGGATGAACGTACGGACCTGCCGTGCCCACATCGCCAAGCTCGCCGCGTCGCTCGGCAGCGGAAGCCGGGCCCAACTCGGCTTCCTGATAGCGCAGTCGGGCATCCTGGAGCAGGACGCCTGAAGCCGTCACCTCGGCGCGCCGGGGAGCGCGGGGCCACCTCGGGGGCCACGCACGAGCAGGGCCACAGTCGCGGCGTCCGTCCCGCCGCCTGCCGGCCCCGTGTCCCGTCGAGTTGAGCTGCTCATACCGCCACCACGATGCATCGCGAGCCGTCGCACCACCACCATCATGTTGCTGCACTGCATCAACTGGAGCCGGATTAAAGCCCGAGATGCCCGACATACCGGACTGACGCGTACCACGCGGATCGTCTCCGCTCAGCGCGGATGGGCATCGAGCCCCGACTGGGCTATGCGTACGCCGAGCTGGGTGCGGCTGCGCGAACCGAGCGCCTCCGCGAGACGGCTGATGTGGTGCCGGCAGGTCCGCACGCTGATGCCGAGCCGCTGCGCTATCACCGCGTCCTGGTGGCCCTCCGCCAGGAGCGCCGCGATGACCCGCTCGCGGTGCGTGACGCCCTCGATGTCGGTGGCCACGGGCACCGCCTCGGCAAGCGGCACCGCGAGCCGCCACAGCCGCTCGAAGACGGTGGCCAGGTACTCCACCAGCGCCGGATGGCGCAGCTCCAGCGCGCTGCTGTCGTCGGCCGCGGCCGGGATGATCGCCACCGTCCGGTCGAAGAGCAGCAGGCGCTCGGTGACCTCGTCCAGGGTGCGCACCTCCACGGCGCGCCCCTCCAACTGGTGCAGATAGTCGGCGAGTCCGGTGCCGTAGCGGGCGACGTGGGTGTACATGGTGCGGATGCGCACCCCGCGGTCCAGCATGTCGACGGCCCGGGGCAGCGCCTGCGACAGGATGTGCTCGGGCCGGATGCCGCGCGGCTGGATGGTGAGCGACTCGGTGGTGCAGGCCGCTATCGCGTCGTCGATGGCCGCGTTGATACGGGTGATGCCGTCGAGGACGCGGATGGCGTCGCCGCCGGCCGGAACGGGCGTACCGAGCGCGGCGAACCGCTCGAAGGCGGCGGCCGCCGAGCCCGTCCGGGCCTGGCTCGCCGCGATGTCCTCGTGGATGCCGCGCAGCAGCCGCGCCATCACGACCTGCGGCGAGGTCGGAAGCAGCCACGCGGGGGCGGCCGGGTCGGGGTGGAGCAGGCCCAGGTCGATCAGGCAGGGGGCGTCGCCCGCGCCCGCGCGCGCGATGCGTCCGGCGCGCAACGCGTCCGCGTACGCCCGTTCCCCGGCCGCGCACAGCCGGTCCGCCCCATGTGGATGCGCCACCTGCCCAGACATGCCCTTCCCCCGCCTCCCTGCGTTCGAGCCCGACGACCCTATCCCCATCGGGGTGCCGGTTCACGTCGGCACGGCACGCGACAGGCCCGCCGCCCCGGAACGGGACGGCGGGCCTGTGCGGCGCTGGGGGCGCCGGGCCCCGACCGGGCTACTCCGACGTCCTCTTGGGCCGCCAGACGACCAGCGCGCTGGCCTGCTGGACGTCCTGGTAGGGGACCAGGTCGCGCCGGTAGGAGGCGTGCACCTGGGCCTCGCGCTGCTGCATGGCGACGGCCGCGCCCTCGACCACGCTCGACAGCTCGGCGACCCGGGCCTGAAGCGCGGCGACCTGGTTCTCCAGCTCGATGATGCGCTTGATGCCGGCCAGGTTGATGCCCTCGGTCTGCGACAACTCCTGCACGGTACGCAGCAGTTCGATGTCGCGGGCCGAGTAGCGCCGGCCGCGCCCGGCCGTGCGGTCGGGCGAGACAAGGCCGAGCCGGTCGTACTGCCGCAGGGTCTGCGGATGCAGACCGGAGAGCTGGGCCGCCACCGAGATGACGTACACCGGCGTCTCGTCGGTCAGCTCGTAGGCCCGGCCGGCGAACGGGGGCTGACGGCGCTGGCGGGGGTCCATCTCATGCTCCCTTCACGGCCTGGAACAGGTCGGCCCGCGGGTCGAGGCCCGCGGTGGCGTCGCGGAAGGTCTCCAAGGCCTCACGGGCCTTGTCGTCCAGCTCCTTGGGCACGGTCACCTCGACCGTGACCAGCAGGTCGCCCCGGGTGCCGTCCTTGCGGACCGCGCCCTTGCCGCGGGCCCGCATCGTACGGCCGTT
The DNA here is from genome assembly GCF_036014195.1 of Streptomyces sp. NBC_00442. Taxonomy (NCBI): domain Bacteria; kingdom Bacillati; phylum Actinomycetota; class Actinomycetes; order Kitasatosporales; family Streptomycetaceae; genus Streptomyces; species Streptomyces sp. NBC_00442. The sequence goes on along the minus strand of NZ_CP107918.1, from coordinate 4,029,801 downwards.
GGGGGTGCCCGCGGGCAGTTTCAGGGTGACCGGCGGACCGCTGAGCGTGGGCACCTTGACCTCGGCGCCGAGGGCCGCCTCCGTGAAGGTGACCGGCACCGTGACCGTGAGGTTGTCGTCCTTGCGGCCGAACACCGGGTGCGCGTCGACGTGCACCACGACGTACAGGTCGCCCGCGGGGCCGCCCCGTTCGCCCGGCGCGCCCTTGCCGCGCAGCCGGATGCGCTGGTTGTTGCTGACGCCGGCCGGGATGCGGACCTGCATGGTGCGCGAGGAGCGCGCCCGGCCGCTGCCCTTGCAGACGTCGCAGGGGTTCTCGGCGATCAGACCGCGGCCCTTGCAGTCCACACACGGGTCGGTCAGCGAGAAGCCGCCGCCCATGCCGCGCGACACCTGTCCCGTACCGACACAGGTCGGGCACACGCGGGGCGTGCCGTTCTTGTCGCCGGTGCCCGAACAGGCCTTGCAGGGGGCCTGGCTGGACAGCCGGATCGGCACGGTGGCGCCGTCGACCGCCTCGGTGAAGCTGAGCGTCACCTCGGACTCCAGGTCCTGGCCGCGGCGCGGCTGGGTGCGCTGGCCCGTGCCCGCGCCGCCCCGGTTGAACAGGCCGCCGAACACGTCGCCGAGCCCGCCGCCGAAGCCGCCGGCGCCCGCGCCCTGGCCGCCGGGCTGCTGCCCGCCGAACAGGTCGCCGAGGTCGAAGTTGAAGCTGCCCCCGCCGGCCCCGGGACCGGCCCGGAAGCCTCCGTTGCCGAACAGGGCGCGCGCCTCGTCGTACTCCTTGCGCTTCTTGGGGTCACCGAGGATGTCGTTCGCCTCGGAGATCTCCTTGAAGCGCTCCTCCGCCTTGGTGTCGCCCTTGTTGGCGTCGGGGTGGTTCTCGCGCGCCAGCTTGCGGTACGCCTTCTTGATCTCCGCGTCCGTGGCGTCCTTGGGGACGCCGAGAACCTTGTAGTAGTCCTTCTCGACGAAGTCCTTCGTGTTCATCGACGTCCCTCCTTCCGGACGATCACTTCTTCAATGACCGCTGCGTCAGCCCTTGTCGGGGCCACCGCTCTCCTCGTCGCTCGACTGTTCTTCCTTGGCGGCCGCGCCCGGCTGGGGCTCGGCCACCGCGACCCGCGCGGGGCGGATCGTACGTTCGCCGATCCGGTACCCGGGCTGCAGGATCGCCACGCAGGTCGTCTCGGTGACGTCCGGCGCGTAGCTGTGCATCAGGGCCTCGTGGACCGTCGGGTCGAAGGGCTCGCCCTCCTTGCCGAACTGCTGGAGGCCCATCTTCGCGGCGACCGTCTCCAGGGACTCGGCCACCGACTTGAAGCCACCGGTCAGTTCGCCGTGTTCACGGGCCCTGCCGATGTCGTCGAGCGTGGGCAGCAGCTCGGTCAGGAGACCGGCGACGGCGACTTCCTTGACCGTGACGCGGTCCCGCTCCACGCGGCGGCGGTAGTTCTGGTACTCGGCCTGGAGGCGCTGGAGGTCCGTGGTGCGCTCGGTGAGCGCCGTCTGGGCCTGGTCCAGCTGGGCCTGCAGGGCGATGTCCTTGGCTGCGTCCCCGGCCGGGGCCGCCTTCTCCTCCTCGGAGGAGTCGGCGGCCTTCGGCTCGGCGTCTTCCGATGCGCCGGAGGGGACTTCGGGCTTCTCCTCGAAGCCCGGGGTCTCCTCCGTCATCAGGCGGCGCCGCCCTTCGGCTTCTCGTCGTCGACGATCTCGGCGTCGACGACGTCGTCCTCACCGGCGGGGTGGGCCTGCTCGGTGCCCTCGGCACCCGGGGCGGCGCCCTGCGCGGCCTGGGCGTCGGCGTACATGGCCTGGCCCAGCTTCTGCGAGACGGCGGCGACCTTCTCGGTCGCGGTGCGGATCTCGGCCGAGTCCTCGCCCTTGAGCTTTTCCTTCAGCTCGGCGACGGCGGCCTCGACCTCGGTCTTGACCTCGCCCGGGACCTTGTCCTCGTTGTCCTTGAGGAACTTCTCGGTCTGGTAGACGAGCTGCTCGCCCTGGTTGCGGCTCTCGGCGGCCTCGCGGCGGCGGTGGTCCTCCTCCGCGTACTGCTCGGCCTCCTCACGCATGCGGTTGACCTCGTCCTTCGGCAGCGAGGAGCCGCCGGTGACGGTCATCTTCTGCTCCTTGCCCGTGCCGAGGTCCTTCGCGGTCACGTGCATGATGCCGTTGGCGTCGATGTCGAAGGCGACCTCGATCTGCGGGACACCGCGCGGGGCCGGCGGCAGACCGGTCAGCTCGAACATCCCGAGCTTCTTGTTGTACGCCGCGATCTCGCGCTCGCCCTGGTAGACCTGGATCTGCACGGACGGCTGGTTGTCCTCGGCCGTCGTGAAGATCTCGGACCGCTTGGTCGGGATCGTGGTGTTGCGCTCGATGAGCTTGGTCATGATCCCTCCCTTGGTCTCGATGCCGAGGGACAGCGGGGTGACGTCGAGGAGCAGGACGTCCTTGACCTCGCCCTTGAGGACACCGGCCTGCAGGGCGGCGCCGATGGCGACGACCTCGTCCGGGTTGACGCCCTTGTTGGCCTCGTTGCCGCCCGTCAGTTCCTTGACGAGTTCGGCGACGGCCGGCATGCGGGTGGAGCCACCGACGAGAACGACGTGGTCGATCTCGGAGAGGTTGATGCCCGCGTCCTTGATGACGTTGTGGAACGGCGTCTTGCAGCGCTCCAGGAGGTCGGACGTCAGCTGCTGGAACTGGGCGCGCGTGAGCTTCTCGTCCAGGTGCAGCGGGCCCTCGGCGGACGCCGTGATGTAGGGCAGGTTGATCGAGGTCTCGGTGGACGAGGACAGCTCGATCTTGGCCTTCTCGGCGGCCTCGCGGAGGCGCTGGAGGGCCATCTTGTCCTTGGACAGGTCCACGCCGTGACCGGACTGGAACTGCTTCACCAGGTAGTCGACGACGCGCTGGTCCCAGTCGTCACCACCGAGGTGGTTGTCACCGTTGGTGGCCTTCACCTCGACGACGCCGTCGCCGATCTCCAGGAGGGACACGTCGAAGGTGCCGCCACCGAGGTCGAAGACGAGGATCGTCTGGTCGTCCTTGTCGAGGCCGTAGGCGAGGGCGGCGGCCGTCGGCTCGTTGACGATGCGCAGGACGTTGAGGCCCGCGATCTCGCCGGCCTCCTTGGTCGCCTGGCGCTCGGAGTCGTTGAAGTACGCCGGCACGGTGATGACCGCGTCGGTGACCTTCTCGCCGAGGTAGGCCTCCGCGTCGCGCTTGAGCTTCTGCAGGATGAAGGCGCTCATCTGCTGCGGGTTGAAGCTCTTGCCGTCGAGCTCGATCTTCCAGTCGGTGCCCATGTGGCGCTTGACCGACCGGATGGTCCTGTCGACGTTGGTGACCGCCTGGCGCTTGGCGACCTCGCCGACCAGCACCTCGCCGTTCTTCGCGAAGGCGACGACGGACGGCGTGGTCCTGGCGCCCTCTGCGTTGGTGATGACGGTGGGCTCGCCGCCTTCAAGAACGCTGACGACGGAGTTAGTCGTGCCCAGGTCGATGCCGACCGCACGTGCCATTTCGATTCCTCCAGATGACTACTTGAGTGGATCTGGCTCAAGGATGCATGACGGCTCGCATCGCGTCAACAGAGCTGAGTCTGGCACGCTCAAGTTTTATCCTGCGCTTATCGGCAATGAATGTTGTAGCCGCAGGTCAGGACCGATATCGCCGGTCGCGATAGTCACACCGAAGCCTGCGCCGACAGGCCTCGATACGCCCCAGGAGACGCTCTCACACCACCGCGGCGACCTGCGCGGGCACCTGTTCGCCCAGGACCGGCGCGTCCTCGCGGAGCAGCACCAGGCCGCACTGGAGCAGCCGTCCGTCGCGCGGATCGGTGAAGCCCGGAGCCAGCGACATCAGGGTCAGGCCGAACCGCTCACGGGCCAGCGCCAGCAGGTCGTCGAAGAGCCGCCCGCCCTCGAAGAGCGGCACCAGCGGCGCCCCGATCCGCACCCCGCAGATCTCGTCCGCGAACTCCCCTGCGCCGTCGAGCACTTGGGATTCGTAGCCCTGCACGTCCAGCGCGAGGAAGACCCGTTCGCCGGGCGCGGTGACCTGCTTCCACACCTCGTCCAGGCGCCGCGTCTGAACGATGACGTTCCCGGTGTACGCGGCGCGGGGGGCCGCCGCGCGGTGCCGGGGCAGCATCGGCAGGAAGGAGCTGGCCGGGCCCGAGTCGCCGGAGATGTTGAGCGTGGCGGTCCCGGTGCGGTCACCGAGCGCGTACGGCAGCACGCTCCAGCCGTCGTCGGGCCCGGCGCGGTGACGCAGCTCGCCGCGGGGCTCGCGCAGCGGCTCGAAGGAGACGATGCGGCCGCGGTAGCCGGCCTCGCGCAGCAGCGCGCCGAAGTCGCCCCGGTGGGCGCCCACGTCGAGGACAAGGTCGATCTCGTACCGGTGCAGGAGGCGCACGAGGTCGTGCCCGGCCGGGCGGTGGCGGACCACGTCGATGCCGAGGCGGCGCACCGCGCGGCGCAGGCGGCGCGGAAGGGTCGTCATCACGTCTGTGCTGCTCCCTGCTGGAAGGGGTACGGCGCCGGGGGAAGGGGCGTTTGCGGTGGCGGGGCAAAGGGGCGCTTCGGCGGTGGGCGGGGTCATCCCCGGCCGCCCGCGAGGTCGACGGAGGCGGCCGGGTCGGCCGGGGTACGGGCACGCGGGGTGCGGCGGCGCGACGCCGGCCCGTACACCGGCACCCGCAGGAGCAGCACGACCGCCGCGGGAACCAGCAGAGCGAGCGCGAGCACCGCGAGCGGGGCGAGGCGCCCGTCGTGGATCTGGAGCCCGAAAAGCGTGCAGCCGAGCGAGGCGACGCCGAGCACGACGGCCGAACCCTGGGTGGTGAGGCCGAGCCCGCGCAGCCGGTGGGCGATGTGGTCGCCGCCGCCGCGCAGCAGCGGGCGGCCCGCGCGGTGACGGGAGACCAGGACGAGCAGGGTGTCGGTGAGCACGACGACGGTGAGCGCGAAGAGTTCGGCGGTGGTCCGGCCGCCGGGCGCCCCGGTGTGCACGACGACCGCGGACGAGGCGAGCAGGAAGCCGGTGAACAGGGCGCCGCAGTCGCCGAGATGGATGCGGGCCGGGTGCCAGTTGTGCAGCAGGAAGCCGGTGAGGGCGGCGGCGAGCACGCTCAGGAGCAGCCCGTGTCCCGGGTGGCCCTCGGCGATCGCGCACACGGCGAGGCCGAGCGCGGTGACGGCGGCGACCGCGCCCATCGCCCCGTCGGAGGTGTCCAGGAGCTGGAAGGCGTTGGTGACGAAGACGATCCACAGCACGGCGAGCGCGCCGGCACCCGGCGAGAGCCCGGCGAGCGCTACCACCGCGGTCGCGGCCGTCGCCTGCGCCACGAGCCTGACCCGCACCCCGAGCGGACGCAGGTCGCCGACGAGGCCGAGCAGCGCGACCGCGCCGGCCGCGGCCAGCAGGGGCGCCACGCCGTCGCCGAGTTCGGCGACGCCGAGCAGCGGCCCCGAGCAGGCCACCCCGAGCGTGCCGAGCGCGACCGCGATGCCGCCGAGGTGGGGCACGGTGTCGGGCCCCTTGCGGCCGAACCTCAGCATCAGGCGGCGGACCAGGGCCGCGAGCAGTGCGGTCAGTACGAGGGCCGTCGTGGCGGCCGCGAGCCCGTGCAGCATGTCGGTCCGCCTCTCAGCCGCGGTGCTGCGCGGCCGGCGACGCGGCGGGCGCTCGGAGTCCGGGCAGCACGACGGGCGCCTCGCCGCGGGCGCGGGCGATCGCCGCGCCCAGGATGTCGTCGAGGCCGCGGGCCGGCTGCCAGCCGGTCAGCTCGCGCAGCGGCGCGGTGTCCAGGGGCCGGGCCGCGGCCCGCGGCCGGATCTCGTGCGGTACGCGGTCGACGACGTACGGGAAGTGGCTGATGGCGGACGGGCCGCCACAGCGGGCCAGGGTGCGCTCGGCCAGGGCCATGACGGTCGTCTCCTCTGTGCCGGCGATGTCGAACTCGGCGCCGGCCGCGCCCGGGTGGGCGAGCAGGGCGAGCAGGGCGAGCAGCGCGCCGACCGCGTCGGCCACGTCGAGGAAACGGCAGGCGCGGGTCCCGTCGCCGTGCACGGCGAGCGGTTCGCCGGCCACGGCCCGGCGCACGAGCCGGGTCAGGACGGTGGCGTGCACGGGCGACTGGCGCGGCCCGACCGTGTCGCCGTGCCGTACGACGACCGCGCCCGCGGCGGCCTCGCACCGGCCGTCGGCCGCCGCGATCAGGAGCCCGCGGCCGTGCCGCAGCGCCGCCGCGCCGACGGCGCCCGTCACCGGCGCGAGGTGGACCACGGCGTCGCAGCGGGAGGTGAGTTCGTCGACGAGACGCTCGTCGAGGACCGAGCCGCGTACGAAGCGCAGCCGGGGGTCGGACCAGGCGGCGGCCAGGTTGGCGCGGGCGCCGGTGGACAGGTCGTCGAGCACGACCACGGTGTGGCCCTGGCCGAGCAGCGCATCGGCGAGGTGCGAGCCGATGAATCCGGCACCACCGGTGACGAGGTACGTGGCGGGAGCTGGCATGGGGACGCCCATTCGGTTCGATCGTCGTGGCCGACAACAAGTTAGTTTGTTATGTCCCCATATGTGGTGAATAACACGATGGATATACGGCGTCGACCAAGGGCACGCTGAGCGACACAGATCACCGCCTGCGCGGCTACAGTGCGGCGTCAGAAGTGGGTACGCTCAGGTGGACTGGGTAAGTTACTGCTTAGTAATCGTGATCATCGTGCTGAGCGGTCCCGGTAGTCCCGTACGAGCCCGTCCCCCGAAACCCACCTCGCAGGCCCGAGGAGCCCCCTCATGCAACTCGCCGCGATCATCGTGTCGCTGGTCCTAATCGCGGTCGGCGTAGCGCTGTTCGGCCGTGCCGTCGTGCAGATCTACCGCTTCGTGCGGCTCGGCCAGAACGTCCCGGCCGGCACCCGCACGAACGATCCCACGCAGCGCACGATCACCGTGGTCAAGGAGTTCCTCGGCCATACGCGCATGAACAAGTGGGGCATCGTCGGCTTCGCGCACTGGTTCGTGGCCGTGGGCTTCTTCTCGCTGCTCCTGACGATCGTCAACGCCATCGGCCAGCTCTTCAAGGCCGACTGGATCCTGCCGGTCATCGGCGACTGGCCGCCGTACAACATGTTCGTCGAGTTCCTCGGGACGATGACGACGCTCGGCATCCTCACCCTGATCGTCATCCGGCAGCTGAACCGGCCGGGCCGGCCGGGCCGCAAGTCCCGGTTCGCGGGCTCCAACACCGGCCAGGCGTACTTCGTCGAGGCCGTCATCCTCATCGTCGGCATCTGCATCTTCACGCTGCACGCCCTCGAAGGCGCCCAGCACCACGTCGACGGCTACGAGGCCTCGTTCTTCGTCTCGTACCCGGTCGTCGCCTGGTTCCGCGGCATGGACCTCTCCACGCTCCAGAACCTCACGTACTTCTTCGCCGGCCTGAAGATCGCGACGTCCTTCATCTGGATGATCACCGTCGCGCTCAAGACCGACATGGGCGTGGCCTGGCACCGCTTCCTGGCCTTCCCCAACATCTTCTTCAAGCGCGAGTCCGAGGGCGGCGTCGCGCTCGGCGCGCTCCAGCCGATGGCCTCGGGCGGCGAGCTCGTCGACTTCGAGGACCCGGGCGAGGACGACGTCTACGGCGTCTCGCAGATCGAGCACTTCTCCTGGAAGGGCATCCTCGACTTCTCCACCTGCACCGAGTGCGGCCGCTGCCAGTCGCAGTGCCCGGCCTGGAACACGGGCAAGCCGCTCTCGCCCAAGCTCCTGATCATGTCCCTGCGCGACCACGCGCACGCCAAGGCCCCGTACCTGCTCGCAGGCGGCGGCAAGCAGGATCCGTCAGCGCCTGGCGGCGCGGGGTCGGGGAACGAGAAGGCGACCGAGGAGCAGCTGGCGAACGTCCCGGCGGCCGCCCTCGCCGAGGCCGAGCGCCCCCTGATCGGCACCCTCGAAGAGAACGGCGTCATCGACCCGGACGTCCTGTGGTCCTGCACCACCTGCGGTGCCTGCGTCGAGCAGTGCCCGGTCGACATCGAGCACATCGACCACATCGTCGACATGCGCCGCTACCAGGTGATGATCGAGTCCGCGTTCCCGTCCGAGGCGGGCACGATGCTCAAGAACCTGGAGAAGAAGGGCAACCCCTGGGGGCTCGCCAAGAAGCAGCGCGTCGAGTGGACCAAGGAGGTCGACTTCGAGGTCCCGATCGTCGGCAAGGACATCGAGGACCTCACCGAGGTCGACTACCTGTACTGGGTCGGCTGCGCGGGCGCCCTGGAGGACCGGGCGAAGAAGACCACCAAGGCCTTCGCCGAGCTGCTGCACATGGCGGGCGTCAAGTTCGCGATCATGGGCGGCGACGAGAAGTGCACCGGTGACTCGGCCCGCCGCCTCGGCAACGAGCCGCTGTTCCAGCAGCTCGGCCAGGAGAACGTCGCGATGCTGAACATGGCGTACGGCGAGGACGAAGAAGACGAGTCGACGAAGAAGCCGAAGTCCGCGAAGAAGATCGTCGCGACCTGCCCGCACTGCTTCAACACGATCGCGAACGAATACCCGCAGCTGGGCGGCGAGTTCGAGGTCATCCACCACACGCAGCTGCTCCAGCACCTCATCGACGAGGGCAAGCTGGTCCCGGTCACCCCGGTGGACGGTCTGATCACCTACCACGACCCCTGCTACCTGGGCCGTCACAACAAGGTCTACACGCCCCCGCGCGAGATCATGTCGGCCGTCCCGGGCCTGCGCCAGCAGGAGATGCACCGCCACAAGGAGCGCGGCTTCTGCTGCGGCGCCGGTGGTGCGCGGATGTGGATGGAGGAGCGGATCGGCAAGCGCATCAACAACGAGCGCGTGGACGAGGCCCTGTCCCTCAACCCGGACATCGTCTCCACCGCCTGCCCGTTCTGCCTCGTCATGCTGACGGACTCCGTCAACGGCAAGAAGAACGATGGCAAGGCCAAGGAGAACCTCCAGGTCGTGGACGTGGCGCAGCTGCTCCTCGACTCGGTGAAGACCCCGGCCGACCCGGCGGGCGCCGCCGAGGCGGAGAGCGAGCCGGAGCCCGAGCCGGTCAAGTAGCCCCACCTGTCGGCCCGTACGCACGGGAGCGGCCGGTTCTGCCCGAGGGCGGAACCGGCCGCTTTCCGTTGCGCGGGCGGGGGCGCGCGGGCGAGGGCGCGCGGGCCGGGCCCGGGGCCGGTCAGCCTTGGTGGCCGCGGCGGCGCAGCATCGCGAAGCCGAGGCCCGCGGCCCCCGCGGCGGCCAGACCGCCACCGGCGGCGAGCATCGGCGTCCGGTCGGACGAGCCGTCCTGAACCCCCACACCCTCCGCACCGGCCTTGACGCCCCCCTTGGGGACGACGCCGGCGGTCGTGCGGTCCACGACGATGTCGTGCGGCTGCGGCTGCGGCTTCCGGCCGTCCTTCTTGTGGTCCTTCTCGACGGTGTACTTCTCGATGAGCCTGCCGTCGAAGTCGTAGACCCAGCTGTTGCCCCCGTGCCTGCCGTCGATGACGACGAACTTGTACACGCTCCTGCCGGCGTCGACGATCTTGTAGGCCCAGCCGTCGTTGAGCGCGGACGGGTCCTTCAAGTCGAGCGCGCCGAGGAAGGTGCCGTTCGCCATGGAGATCTCGACGCGGGGGCCGTTGCCGGTCTTGATGAGCTTGGCCGTGCGGCCGTCGGGCATCGTGATCTTCACGGAGGAGATGACGTCGGACTTCTTCCCGTCCTTCTTCTTCGACTCGTCCTTCTTCTTGTTGGACTCGTCCTTCTTCTTGCCGCCGTCGATCCAGGAGGTGACGCTGCCGTCCGGGTTCAGCACGACGTACAACCCGTTGTTCTGCCCCGTGGCGGACGCTCCCTCGGCGACGAGAGTGTCGAGCTTGGCACCGTTGGCCCAGATCTCGGCCTCGTAGTGGTTCTGGCCGAGCTTGTAGACCTTGGCGACGGAACCGTCCGCGAGCTCGACGGACTTCACGAAGGAACGGACGCCTTTCCGGGTCTCGTCGTCCGTCTTCTTCTCGTCGTCCTTCTGGGCGTTCCCGTCCTTCTTGGTGTTCTCGTCCTTCTTGGCGCTCTCGTCCTTGCTCGTGCCGTCGGACGGGCCCTGCGGCTGGGTCTGCGGCTGGATCCGCGGCCGACTCTGCGCGTCGGACGGGGCGGCGGGCGGGGCGGCGGGCGAGTCGGCGAAGGCGGCGCCGGCCGGGAGGGCGAGCGCGGCGACGGCTCCGGTGGCGATGGCGGCGGTGCGGACGGTACGGCGGGTGGCGCGCATGGGTGATCTTCCTCGCAACGTAGAAGCGTGAAGCTTGTCTGTCATGTCGGGCCTGTCCTGCTTCACGGCGGCGACATCGGCAAAGTTACGAGTGCGATGTTTGGGTCGTACGTAGGCAATGTAACGGCCACCTTCGACTTCGGACGCAGCCGTGTAAATCGGGCGGAATTCAACCAAAACACCCGGCCACCCCGGAGCCCCTAGGGGATGTCACAGGTCAGCCGCAAAGGGGCCCGGTTCCGGCCGCCCCGGGTTGGCGTACCGCCGGAACAGGTACGTTCGATTCGTGGCTGGATTCAGGATGGGACGCGGCGGCCGGGACAACAACCGCCCCCCGCGGCGACCGCAACAGCAAGGGCAGCAGCAGGCGCCGGCACAGCAGTGGCCGGGCGCCCAGCAGCAGCCGCAGTACGGGTACGGGCAGGGGCAGGGCCAGGGGCAGCAACAGCAGCGACCGCAGGGTTACGGGCAGGGGCAGCCCCCGCAGTACGGGAGCGGGCAGCCGCAGTACCGGCAGGCGCCCCCGCCCCAGCAGGATGAGCCGGAGTACTTCGGCGATCCGTACTACCAGGGCCAGGGCCAGGGTCGGAGTGGCCCGCAGGGTTACGCCCCCGCCCAGGACCCGTACGCCAACAACCCGGGCCACACCCAGGCGTTCAGCATCGGCGAGGACCCGTACGGCGACGGCGCGACCTACCGCGCCGGTGCGGCCACCGCCCCGCCCAGCGGCCCGCGCCTGCCCTGGAAGGAGCTCCTGTCCGGCATCGTGATGCGGCCGGGCCCGACCTTCTGGCAGATGCGGGACTACCCGGTGTGGGGTCCCGCGCTGATCATCACGTTCCTCTACGGGATGCTGGCGATCTTCGGCTTCGACAAGGCGCGCGAGGACGTCATCAGCAGCACGCTGGGCACCGCGGTGCCGGTGGTCCTCATCACCGGCGTCGTGTTCGTGGCCGGTGGCATGATCCTCGGGGCGGTGACGCACACGATGGCCCGCCAGCTCGGCGGCGACGGCGCGTGGCAGCCGACGGTGGGCCTCTCCATGCTGATCATGTCCCTGACGGACGCCCCGCGCCTGCTCCTGGCCCTGTTCCTGGGCGGCGACAACGGCCTGGTCCAGGTGGTGGGCTGGGCGACGTGGCTGGCGGCCGGCGCACTGTTCACGTCGATGGTGAGCAAGTCCCACGATCTGCCCTGGCCGAAGGCGCTGGGCGCGTCCGCGATCCAGCTGCTGGCGCTGCTCTCGCTGATCAAGCTGGGCACGATCTAGGCGCAGGCACAGGCACAGGCACAGGCACAGGCACAGGCACAGCAGGAAGGGCCCTGGTGCGGTCGGCCGACCGCACCAGGGCCCTTCCACGTATCCCCGCCCCGTCCCCGGAGCGCAGGCTCAGGCGTCGAGGACCTGGCCCTCGCGCCGCACGACGGGCGGCTCGACGCTCCAGGGGAAGTTGATCCACTCGTCCGTACGCTTCCACACGTACTCGCACTTCACGAGGGAGTGGGACTTCTCGTAGATGACGGCGCTGCGGACCTCGGCGACGTGGTCGAGGCAGAAGTCGTACACCAGCTTCAGCGTCTTGCCGGTGTCGGCCACGTCGTCCGTGATCAGCACCTTCTTGCCGGAGAAGTCGATGACGTTGGGCACGGGCGCGAGCATGACCGGCATTTCGAGCGTGGTGCCCACGCCGGTGTAGAACTCGACGTTCACCAGGTGGATGTTCTTGCAGTCCAGCGCGTAGGCGAGCCCGCCCGCGACGAAGACGCCGCCGCGCGCGATGGAGACCACGATGTCGGGCTCGTAACCGTCGTCGGCGATGGTCTGCGCGAGCTCGCGGATGGCCCCGCCGAACTTCTCGTAGGTGAGGTTCTCGCGCAGGTCGTTCTGGTCGCTCATGCTCACACCTGGGTCCGATGGAAATTGAGGAAGGACCGCGAGGCGGTCGGCCCGCGCTGGCCCTGGTACCGCGATCCGTACCGCTCCGACCCGTACGGCTCCTCGGCGGAGGAGCTCAGCCGGAACAGGCACAGCTGCCCGATCTTCATCCCCGGCCACAGCTTGATGGGCAGCGTGGCGACGTTGGAGAGCTCAAGGGTGACGTGGCCGGAGAACCCGGGGTCGATGAAGCCGGCGGTGGAGTGCGTGACGAGGCCGAGCCGGCCGAGCGAACTCTTGCCCTCCAGGCGGCTGGCGAGGTCGTCGGGGAGCGAGATGACCTCGTACGTCGACGCGAGCACGAACTCCCCGGGGTGCAGGATGAACGCCTCGTCGCCGTCGGGCTCCACGAGCCGGGTGAGGTCGGCCTGCTCGACCGCGGGGTCGATGTGCGGGTAGCGGTGGTTCTCGAACACCCGGAAAAAGCGGTCGAGGCGCACGTCGATGCTGGACGGCTGCACCATGGATTCGTCGTAGGGATCGATCCGTACCCGCCCGGAGTCGATCTCGGCCCGGATGTCCTTGTCTGAGAGAAGCACGCCCCGAGGATACGCAAGGCGCGCGGCCCCGCCCCAATCGGACGGGCGCCGCGCGCCTGCACTCCACCGCCGCTCCACCGCCAGGCGGCCGCCGCTCTAGCTCGGGTCGACGGGCACCGGTACCGGCACGGCATTGCGCAGCCGGGCGCACCGCGGACACCGGATCAGCCGGCCGGGCCCGATCCGCGCGGCGCCGAGCTGCTGCATCGGAAACGAATCGGTGGTGAAGACGTGCCCTTCGGCGCAGCGGACGACGGTGCGCTCCAACGAGTCCATCAAGTCGCTCAAGTCCCTTCCCCAACAAGCGTGGACGGAGAAACCACCACATTAGGGGATGAACAGGACGTCCGCCCACGCGGCACTCCGCCGACGCGAGCGCCCACCACCGTACGCCCCAACTCCCGCACCCGGGACGGGGATCCCGGTCCCCGACAGCACGAAGGCCCTCGGCGAATCCGCCGAGGGCCGAGCATGGGGTAGAGTGAGCGACGACCGGTCCCCCCGCGGGAACGATCACGCGAGTGTAGTTTAATGGTAGAACATAAGCTTCCCAAGCTTAGAGCGCGGGTTCGATTCCCGTCACTCGCTCCATAGAAAACCCCAGGTCGGCGGCCTGGGGTTTGTTTGTTGTCTAGACCATTTTTTATTCCGCGTGCCATTCGCGTGCCATTCGCGTGCCACAAGGGACCGGTTGCCGAGCCGAATTGAGCGGCGCAAGCCCGGGTGACAGGCGCACATGTCCAGCGGCTAGCCCGCGGCCCCAGCCCCGAGTGCGTCGGCACCGATGGCACCTCGCAGGACGTGGACGATCTGCTCGGGCTTGAGATCGATGCTGTCGAGTCCCTCCGCGGTCAGCGGGATTTCCTCCAGTGCGTATTCGCCGCGTCCCTCGGCGCTGAATTCGGGGCCGGTGCGGTCTTCGAAGGACCAGGTCGCGATGCGGGCGAGGTAGAAGAGCCGACGCTCTTCGTCGGACTCCATCGTGTGTAGGAGGCGGACGATGTCGGCCTTCCCCGCGATCTCCTCGTGGATCTCCCGATGGAGTGCGGCCTCCCGGGAATCGTCGCTCTCCTCGACCCCGCCGCCGGGCAGCACCCAGTACACGGGGATTCCGGGCCTGGTGCGGCGGATGACCAGCATCGTGTCGTCCGCGGTGACGAGGACGGCTCGGACTCGTTCGATCATTTCGCTCTGTCTCCTTGCTTGTTGACTGGAGGTCCGCCACATCTTCGGGGCATCCATGCCGCGGGACGCACTGGCGGTTGATCCGGTCTTCCGGGCGGGCTCGGTGAAACGCAGGGATGGCGGTCTCAGCTACCACCTGGATGGTGCCGGGCAGGACGGTGTTGACGCAGATGCCGTACGGGCCGAGTCGCGGGCCAGGGAGCGGGCCCGGCCAAGGAGGCCCGCCGTGGCGGTGCTGTAGGCGACGAGGTCGGTGCGGCCGGCACGGGCGTTGACGCTGCCGATGTTCACGATCCGGCCCCAGCGGCGTTCGATCATGCCGGGAGAAGCACGATGGCGGCACATCTTCGCGGTCAGCGAGGTAGTTAGTCCGTCGTGGACGCCATTGTGATCAAGAGCGGACGAGTTCCCTTTGCGGATGCGGTGGAAGAGACCCGCTCGCTCGTATGGAGAGGCGGGCGGTACACCTGCCGAATTCTGATTCCGGACGGCGGCTCGATGAGCGAGCCGCTCTTCATCCTCGGAGGGTCGATCCATGCCCTCCATTCATGGCCGCGCCTCGAACAGAGGCTGGCCGACCGGCAGATGATCGTCTTCCTGGAGCCGCCAGGGGTCGGCGACTCGGAAGCGGTGCCGGGGGGACTGACCTGGGAGCACCTGACCGGCGCGGCGATCAACACGCTGGACGCTCTCGGCATCTCCCGCTGCAACCTTCTCGGCACCTCGGCCGGCGCTCCGACGGCCTACCGGATGGCACAGCGGGCCCCCGAGCGAGTGGCGCGCCTTCTGCTCCTGGGTGCTTCACCGCGCTTGTGCCCGGAGGCGAACGAAACTCTCCTGTCCGTGGAGCGTTTGGCCGGGCAACTGAGCAATGCTCCAGCGGGGGGAAAGGGGAGTAGGCAGGCCAAGGAACAGGCGCGGGCCCTGGTCAACATCTTCCTGGCATCCTCCACCGCTGCCACGCCGGTGACGCGTCAGGTCGTCGCCCGTGCGCTGGCCCGCAGGGTGGTCGCCCTGCCCGGACACGTTCTGGGCAACTTCATCAACTACAACCGGACCCTGCTGATCGGCAGAGATTTGCTGCCCGCTCAGGAGATCCGGGGGGTTCGTACCCTCGTGCTGACGGGTCAGAAGGATCGCGTCACGCCGCCTTCCGACGGGCGCAAGGTCGCTGCGCTGATTGACGGTTCCGTGTTCATGTACGTACGGGCAGCGGGCCACATGGTGCACAACGAGCGGGAAGCCGAGTTCGCCGACGTGGTCACGCGGTTCCTGACCGATGACAGCTTGAACGGCCTTGCCTACTGCGGTCCGCCGGAGTCCTTGGCGGTTCCTCGCCCCGAGGAGGCTCCCGCCGTCCTCGACGCCACTCGTTCGTACACCAACTCGTTGAGGGCCGCGACCGAGGGTACGGATGACAGCTCGTCCTCATCGATGACGACCCCGTAGTCGTTCTCCAGCATCACCGCCAACTCGACCACCGCCAGCGAATCAATGCCGGCTTCCTCCAGAGTGGCCCCAGGTCCGATCGAGTGCGCCTTGAGCCCGAGGTTTCCGGTCAGGAAGGGGACGAGGTCGATGTGCATGGGTCCTCCGAAGCGCATGGGACAAGCCGGCGTCATGCGACGGCGGTGGCGGTGGCGAAACACTCGACCGGGTTGAGGTAGGGGAGGTCGTCAAGGGGCTGGTCGGTGAAGAAGCGGGCCATCAGATCGGCCAGGTCCGTGTCGCGCTCGATCTGTACCAGGTGGTCGGAGTCCTTGATGGTGGCGAACCGGGCTCCGAGCCCCTCGGCGACGCGCCGTCCCACGGGAGGCGGCGTAATGGTGTCGTGTTCCCCGGTGAACACCAGGGCGGGAGTGGTGACAGTCGGCTCGGGCACGCTCCACGGATGCGACAGGAGACGCTCGTGGTGGGTGATGTCCATGGCGAGTTCCCGCTCCGTGAGATGAGCGAACCGCTGCTGCATCAGGCGTGCCACGGCGGCTCGGCGCCGGACGAAACCGTGGTCGGGCGGGGACATGAACTGCTGGACCATGTCCCGGGCCAGGTCGTCGATCAGGCCGTCGTCGACCATGCGGCGCCACCGGTGCGCGGAGGCGATGTACTCGGGGGAGGTCTCCACGGCGGTTCCACCGAGCATCAGACGTGCGACCCGGTCCGGGTGCTGCTGCGCCAGGCGCAGAGCGATGGAGGCCCCGAAGCACGCTCCGAACACGTTGACCGGTCCGAGCGAGAGCGTGTCCGCGGCGTGGCGCACGGCGTCGGCGAGAAAGCCCATGCCGTGTTCGACCGGGAGGGGATCGGCTTGCCCGTATCCGGGCAGCTCCAGCGTCAGCATGCTGCTGTGCGACAGGAGCACCCGCTCGTACCGCAGCCACGAGTGGCGGTCCTGCGACGAGCCTCCCAGGACAACGACCGGCTCGGTGGCGGAGGTTCCCGCCGTGGCCGTGCGGGCCACATACCGGAACCCGCGGAACTCCAGCTCGTGATCTGCCGCTTGGATGGTGTGAGACATCCGGCCTGTCTACCGGCGGCCCGGAGGCCAACCCAGCATTTCCTGCCGATTTCATCCATTTGAGCATGGCAGGGGACCCATGGATGCCTGGCGTCCCATCGGGCGCCCCGATGTCCCATACTCGCCCCATGCGGATCCTGCTGGTGACCTGGGGCTCGACCGGTGACGTGGCCCCCTATGCGGGCTTGGCGGTACAACTGGTCGCCGCACGACACGAGGTCGTGGTCGCCACCTCCGAACGCCACGCGCCCGCGTTTCGCGTGCACGGCCTGCCGGTCCGCGTCCTTCCCCTGGCCGGGCAAGAGGAGTCCGCGCTGGCCGCCGACCGTTTCGACCGATGGCAGAGCCCGGCCAGGCTCCGGCGCAGGACGCGCAACGGTCAGGACATCGCCCACGTGATGGCCCGCGGAGTCGTCGACGCGGTCCGGGAGGGGGTGGACGCGATCCTCGCCCACCCGCTGCCGCACCCGGTGTGCGCCATGATCGCGGCCGCGGCAGACCTGCCTTGCATCGGCGTCTACACGGTCGCACCCGGAATGCTCCTGCCGCGGCTCAGCGCGTCTCCCCGCTTGGCGCCCCACGGATACCGGATCGCCGAAACGCTGGTGCACGCCGCTATGAGTCCCCTGTACGCGCCGGCCCTTTCCTGGATCGGCCAAGAGTTCGGCGTGGGGCGCGGAACCGCTCGTACCGTCCGTGCCGTCCTGCGCGGCCGGCGCGTCCTGTACGGATACAGCGGCGCCCTGTTGCCGAAGGGCATCCCGCTGCCGGACGGTCACGCGTGCGTGGGGTACTGGTGGCCGGCCCGTGACCCCCGCTGGAGCCCCGACGAGCGCCTACGCGATTTCCTCGCCTCGGGACCCGCTCCCGTGTACTTCGGGTTCGGCAGCGCCTCACCGGGCAGCGCCGAACGCCTCAGCACCACCATCAAAGAAGCCATCCGCATGCTCGGCGTACGCGCGGTGGTACAGATCGGTGCGCAGGGGCTGAACGTCGTCGGTGACGACGTCCTGACCATCAACGAGTGCCCGCACGACTGGCTCTTCCCCCGCATGAGCGCCCTGGTGCACCATGCGGGTCCCGGAACCGCCGGCGCCGGCCTGCGAGCCGGAGTCCCCGCCGTGCCGGCACCACACGCCATCGATCAGCACTTCTGGGCCCGCCGCCTGACCGCTCTGGGCCTGGCGCCCACCACCCTCCCCGCGCGTCGCATCACGGCACCGGAGCTGGCCGGCGCGCTGCGTACGACGCTGGACGACGGGCAGTACCGCGCCCGGTCGGCCGGGCTCGCACGGATTCTTCGCGGCGAAGACGGAGCGGCACGCGTAGTGAGCGCACTGGCGGCGCTCTGAAACCGCGACCGCCCGCGGCCCGGCGGCGACCGAGTCGGTCAGTAGGCGTGCGCGTACGCGTGCGACAGCATGAGGTAGCCGACGGCGAGGAGAGCGACCGGGACGGTGACGACGAGCGCGCCCAGTGCGATCCCGGTCCGGGCCCGCCACCGTGGGACACCGTCGAGGCCGCGCACCGGGAGCAGGGAGTTGATCCCGTCCAGAATGGCGCAGATACCCACGGGGACGGTCAGGAACAGCGGGAAGTAGCGGACCATGGGGGGCAGGGCCGTCGGCAGCCACGGAGACCCGAACAGGGCGACACCGAGCGTGCCGAGCGCCAGCGACCCGGAGCCGACGGGCAAGGGCCGCTGGGGCAAACACCGTTGAACACTCATGCTCGAAAGCTAGGAGACGCCCCGCCGCGGCACATGGGTGCCGGTACTCATTCCGCCTGAGTGACACCCCGCGCCGGGTCCGCCCGGCCGGAGCCTGGGCGATGAGGCGGCGACGTTCCTGCGCCCACGAGATCGCCGCGCTCGGCACGGCAGGTGGAGAGGGCCGATCCCCGCGCCCTCAGACCCCCGTCGAGATCCCGAACTCCGCCCCGGAGATCTCCGCCAGGGACGCCGCCACGCCCTGGAGGGGCTCCCGCAGGGCGTTCAGGTCCGAGCGGAACGTGGCGGCGTGGGCCCAGCCGCGTTCGTGGTCGAGTGGGCTGGTGTGCGGCGGGCGGTGGGCTTCCCAGGCGGCGAGGAGGGGGTGCCAGCGTGTCGTGAAGGGGCGCAGGATTTCGTTCAGGAGGTGGTCCGCCACCGACCGGACCGTGGGGGCCGTGCCCGGTTCCAGGCCGATGCTGTAGCGGCGCAGCGTGTCGCGGGTGAACGAGAACAGGGTGTTCAGGGAGGTGAGCGCCTCGCGCAGACTGCCGCTGTCGGCGGGGAGTTCCTGGACACCGATGCGGCTCACCAGCTCGACCTGGAGGTCGAAGGCGGCCATCCGCTCGGCTTCTCTGACCCTCATCGTGATGCCCTCCTGCCGTACGCCGGGAACCCGGAGGCCGGGACCGTCCAGCGTAGTGGTCGCCGCTCCGAGACTGGAGAGGACCGCACGGCGCAGTGTCTCCGCGCGGGCCGGGTCGCCTTCGTGGTGGAGCCAGGAGTGTGCCGTGACCGGGTGCAGGTGGTGCCGGGCGGGCGTGAGCAGTCCGCGGACGGTCAGTTCGGCAAGACCGGCGCTCGCGCGGCGCAGGGCGACGGCGTGGGGCAGCCGGTCGGCGGCGGCGAGGACCGGGGCCACGGTCTCGGCGCCGGCCGGCAGCGGGGACAGGGCAAGGGCGCAGCGCAGGACGTCCTGGGCCTCGGCGGGTGCGCTCAGGGCGTCGCGCACGTGGTCCGCCGTGAGTTCGTCGCCGGCGAGTTCGTCGAGCAGGGAACGGCCCGGTTGGTACAGCCGGCCGGCCAGGGCGGCGGGGCCGCGGCCCGCTGCCGCCGCGCGGCCGAGCAGCCCGAGCGCGCCGGGGTGCCCGGCGGCCGCGTCGGCGATCTCGGGGGCCCCGGCGAGGACGGCGGCGGCCGCCTCGGGGAGCGGCTCCAGGTCGAGGTGTTCGCCGTGGCCCCCGTAGGCGCGGCTACGGGTGATCAGCAGGGTGCGGACCAGGGGATGCGGGGCGGTGAGTTCCATGACGGCGCGCGGTGGCAGGCCGTGGGGCACGTCGTCCACGACGTACAGGCAGGGCTTCTCGGGTGCCTGCGGCGGCCGCGGTGCGCCGGCCGCCGCCCAGTGCACGCCGCCGGGGAACGCCGCGCCGAACCGCAGCGCGTACTCCCGTGCCAGCCGGGTCTTGCCGATGCCCGGCATGCCGCGCAGTTGCACGGGGCCGGCCGAGGTGCGGCCGGTGACGAGAGGGGCCTCCTGCACGTGCAGGGCGCTGTGCAGCCGCCACAGATCGGGCAGCCTGCCGGTGAACTCGCCGACGGCGGAAGGAAGTTCGCCGTACACGCGGGGAGGCGCGGCATCCAGCCGCATGGGGCCGGGCACCTGCCGCAGATGGGCGAGCACATCGGCGACCAGCGTCTCCGGTTCGCCGTGGCGGGTGTCGCGCAGCTCGACCGGGTGGATGTGCGCGGTGCCCGGCTCGGGGTTGACCACCAGCACGCGGCGGCGGGGATCGCCCTCCCCGAGCCCGGCGAGGAAAGCGGCGGTCAGCTCCCACTGGCAGGCCGGGCGCTCCGGGTAGCCGAGCGAGTAGTACGCCAGCAGGACGCGCGAGTCGGCGAGTGCGGAACGGATCGTGTCGCTGATGCCGGCGAACCCGGCGACCGCGGACTCGTCCGTGAACACCTTCAGGCCGGCCGCGACGAACTCCGCGTGGAGTAGGCGGACTTGGCTGGCGTCTTGACGGCTGTAGCTGAGGAAGACATCCCACACGGTGTCATACCCTACTGTGGGGAACCGGGGAGGCGATCATGACGCAGTCCGGAGGCACGCCGCGGCGGGGGCGGACAGGACCTTCGCAGATCACGGCGAAACTGACGATCCCGTTCGTCGGCGAGGTGGCCGGCGTGTGGCAGCCGGCGGACGCCGAGCGCACGGCCGCCTGGGAGTTGTACTTCCAACTGGCCAGCCGGATCGCGGTCGTTCCGCTGGAGCGGGACGAGGGCGTCCTGCGCGAAGCACTCACCTCGCTGTACTCCCTCTACGACGTCACCCGCGGCATCCTGCACCAACACGGCCCGGCCGTCGCCCCGCCCGTCCCGGAGGGACGGCTCACCTTCGGGGTGCTCGCGATGGTGACCCTGAACCGCGTCCTGCGCCCGGTACTGACGGTGTGGCACCCGCGGCTCGCGGCGTACGAGGCGCTGCGGCCCGCCGGCACGGATCCCGTGAGTCACGAGCGCGCCTGGCCCGAGGCGGAGGAGTTGCGGCGCCAGCTGGACGTCACCCGGCAGGCGCTGCGGTCACTGGCCCGAACGCTGCAACAGGTGGCCGAGGTGGGCGATCTGATCGACCTGCCCGTGCCCAGGCCTCCCGTGCCGCCGCCGGCTCGCGCCCCGCTGCCCCCGTCCACCCGGCCGCGGCCCCTCGGCCGGGGTCATGACGATGGCTCCGTCGGGGACCCCCCCCCGCTGACCAGGGGTAGTGCCGCACCGAAGGTCGGCGGCCCTTCGGCCCGCGCCGGTGGGACACGGCCACGGGCCGGGATCGGTGACGCGACGCGTTCCGCATTCGCCAGCAGCGGGCCCACCCGTCCGGTGGGCGGTACGCGCTCCGCCTCCCCGCGCGATTCCTCGCCGCCGCGCGCCACCCTTCGCCCACGCCGAGGAGTACGGTTGAGGTACCGGGAGCATTTCGCACACTGGCTTCCACGCTGACGTCGTTCTCGGTTGAACAAAAGCACCGGGTGTCGTCCGTTGACGTGTTCCCGGAGACGGGTTCGCGCCATGTCCGCGACCACGATCGACCGGTTTTCCCCTCCGGTCGGGATCCCCGATCCTCCCGCGCCCTCCGCGGCGCGCATCGCCCTGAAGAGTCCCGGCGCATCCCGCGGCCTCCTGGACGGCGCCTGGTGGCCCCGCTCGCGCGACCTGCTGCGTGAACTGCCCGCACTGATCGACGCCTTGGCGCCGAAGTGGGGCCGGATCACCCGCATCGCCGTGAACCCCGAGCATTGGCCGGTCATCCCGCGAAGGATCCCCGTCACCGGGCACGTGGTGAAGGCGGGCTGGTTCAAGGACGAGCTCGACCCGCACAAGCTCCTGCTGCTCTCCTACACGGCCGGACGCTGGGACCTCCTCGTCATCCCGCCGGAAACCGGCGCCACCGCGGCCGCCCGTCTGATGGCCGCCGCTACGGATCCCGCCGGCCCGCGGCTCACCGCGAGCGCCCTCATGGCGGCCGAGGCGGCCGTGAGCGCGGCCGAGGCGCTCCTTCACGATGCGGTGCCGGTCCCGTACGACGCGGCGCGGGTCCCGCACGCCGGCTCGGCGGCCGATCGGTTGCAGGACCGGGAGGAGGCCTGGGAGTACGAAGGCGGTGCCTCCTCGACCCACGCCGTCGTCGGCACGGCACGCCCGGACCCGCTCCCGATGGGGATGTGACCGCCATGACCACGGCCCTGACCGTCGTCATCACGCTGCTTCTGATCCTCGTGGCGGTACGCGTGATCCACCTCCTCAACGCCCAGCACACCGAGAGGATCATGTTCCACCGGTACAGCCGCTTCCATCCCGGCGTCCGAGGAACCCGTAGTGACGCGACCCGGCGGGCTGCCGGCCCCGACGACCCGGCCGCCGCGGCCCCGACGCACCGGCCCGACCCGCCACGGCCCGCATGACGAGCGCAGCTCGTCACCCCCGCGAATCCTGACGCCCAGGCCCTCGCCGTCATCCCCCCCTCACCTCGCACCTCTCACCGCGGGAGCGCCGTCATGCAGCTTCTGATCATCCTCGTGATCGTCATCGTCGTGCTGGCGTTGGTGGCACTGGCCCTGACCCTCAGGATCGTCAAGCAGTACGAACAGGGAGTGCTCTTCCGCCTGGGGCGCCTGGCCGGCACGCGTGCTCCCGGGCTGCGGACCATCATTCCCCTCGTCGACGTACTGCACCGGGTGTCGCTGCGCATCGTGACGATGCCGATCCAGTCGCAGGGCATCATCACCCGCGACAACGTCAGCGTGGACGTGTCGGCCGTGGCCTACTTCCGCGTCGTGGACGCCGTGAAGTCCGTCATCGCCATCGAGAACGTGAACGCCGCCATCAACCAGATCGCGCAGACCACCCTGCGCAAGGTCGTCGGCCAGCACACCCTGGACGAGACGCTGTCGGAGACCGACCGCATCAACCTGGGCATCCGCGAGATCCTCGACGTCGCCACCGCCGAGTGGGGCGTCGAGGTCACCCTCGTCGAACTCAAGGACATCCAACTGCCCGACAGCATGAAACGCGCGATGGCCCGACAGGCCGAGGCCGAGCGCGAGAAGCGAGCCAAAATCATCAACGCCGAAGGCGAATCGCTCGCCGCGGCAGCACTCGGAGACGCCTCCGACACCATGATGGCCCACCCCCTCGCGCTCCAACTCCGCAACCTGCAAAGCCTCGTGGAGATAGGCGTCGACAAGAACACCACCGTCGTCTTCCCCGCACCCCTGATGAGCACCATCGGCGAACTGGGCGCCTTCCTCAGCCGGGAAGCGGCAGCCGCGGGAGCGCCGCCGACCCCGCACCCGGCCGAACTGGCCAAGACCGTCCACGCAGCGGGATCGAACAACAAACCCGGGCCGGTCCCCCACCAGGCCTGACCCCCTGGGCCCCGCCCCCACTCCCCCGCTCCCGGACCTCACATCTTTTTGCGGCGGGCGTGAGAGGGGGCGGGCCTATGGCGGAGATGGCGGTCGCAGCAACTCCCCCACAGGACTACGCTGTTGGGGCAGGCCCCAGTCCCCGGTCGCGTCGATCCGTTCCGTGACCGGAGGTTCGCCATGATCGTGCTGCTCGCTCTCCTCATCCTCGCCCTGTTCGGTCTCGGGTTCCTCAACGCCCTGTGGTGGGTGGCCGCCGCCGTGCTGCTCTTCGGCCTCTTCCGGTACGGGCGGGGCG
Source organism: Streptomyces sp. NBC_00442 (assembly GCF_036014195.1). NCBI lineage: Bacteria > Bacillati > Actinomycetota > Actinomycetes > Kitasatosporales > Streptomycetaceae > Streptomyces > Streptomyces sp. NBC_00442. Next base: position 4,006,398 of record NZ_CP107918.1, on the reverse strand, counting down.
GATCCGGCGGATGGGGGCGCGGGGACGATTCCGGATTCGCCTCCTACCGTGACTACCGCGACCGCGAGGACCGCTGGCGGCGCCGCTACGCACGTCAACGCCGGGGCCGATGGTTCCGCCAGGACGATCACCAGCGCTGACGCGCGCCTCGGAATGTGCGTACTGAGCGTGGTGACCGCGCGCGAGCCCCACCGTGGCGGGGCCGTGGCGGCCAGACGGATGCGGTTCAACGACGACACGAACGGGCCGCAGTCGCGCGGCGCTCGAAAGGGATGATCGGCATGGCCCGCGAACAGCGCCTCACGGAGATCTTCATCGAGGTCGCCGACTCACTGACGGACGACTTCGACGTCCTGGACCTCCTCCAGCGCCTGTCCACCCGGTGCGTCGAACTCCTCGACGTCTCCGCGGCCGGCATCCTGCTCGTCGACCCGCTCGGCAACCTCCAGGTCGTCGCCGCGTCCGACGAACACGCCCGGCTGCTGGAGCTGTTCGCCCTCCAGCACGACCAGGGTCCGTGCGTGGAGTGCTTCCGCAGCGGGACGGCCAGGACCAACATCGACCTCTCCAGCGCCAGGACGACGGCGAGCTGGCCCCGCTTCGCCACCCGCGCGCGCGAGACCGGGTACGTCGCCACCCACGCGATCCCCCTGCGGCTGCGGGACCGCAACATCGGCGCGCTCAACCTCTTCCAGAAGACGCCCCACCGCCTCGGCGCGAGCGACATCGCGCTCGCCACGGCGCTCGCGAGCGTCGCCACGATCACGATCCTCCAGCAGCGCACCCTGGAGCAGTCCCACGTCGAGAGGACGCAGCTCCAGACCGCGCTCAACAGCCGCATCCTGGTGGAACAGGTCAAGGGCCTCCTCGCCGAGCGCTGGGGGACCTCACCGGACGAGGCGTTCCACGCGTTCCGCAGCTATGCCCGCAGCCATCAGCTGGGCCTGACCGGTTTCGCCACCTCGATCATCACGGGAACGTTCGACACCGCCACCATTCCCCCGCCCCCGCTCGGAAGCTGACGCGTCCCACAAACGAAACACTCGCCAGGTACAGCGGCGATAACGGTTGGGAATGAGAGGTTGACCGATGCTCTAGGGCGACGTAACTTCGAGTTAACGAACCTGGTGAAATATACGAAGGAGGCGATGCCGGATGTCCACCATCTCCGGACTTCTTCGCCTCGCCCACCAGGTCGCCTGGGCCCCCGGCCGTGTAGCACACGGCTGCTGAACAGCCCCCTTCCCGGCTGGCCGATCATCACGGCCCCCGGGCACCTTCGCTTCTCCCCCGCCGCTTAGGCACGTTTCCCCGCCGCTCAGGCACGTTGCCGCGCGCCGCTCCGTCGCGCCGCTCCGGGTTCCAGCGTTGCGCCACCGAAGAGAGAAAGCTCCTGACATGGCTACTCAGATAGTCCGCTCCACGATGCGCCGGAACGAGGACGCCCGATGGTAGCGGCGCGTATCACCGTCAATGGGAAAGAAACCCCTCTCGCTCCGGCGCCCGCCCACACCACGGTGCTGGACTTCCTGCGCGAGCGAGGCCTGACCGGCTCCAAGGAGGGCTGCGCCGAGGGTGAGTGCGGCGCGTGTTCGGTCCTGGTGGCGCGTCCCGGTGTGAACAAGCCGACCGACTGGGTCGCGGTCAACGCCTGCCTGGTGCCGGCCGCCGCCCTCGACGGCCAGGAGGTCATCACCTCCGAGGGCCTGGCGACCGTCGGCGAAGCCGGTACGGCGCCCACCCTGCACCCCGTGCAGGAGGAGATGGCGGTCCGCGGCGGCTCGCAGTGCGGATACTGCACCCCCGGCTTCATCTGCAGCATGGCGTCCGAGTACTACCGTCCCGACCGCTGCGCGCACGAGGCGCCGGCCGACGAGGCCGAGACCGAGGCCGCGTCCGGCGACCACGAGCACGGCCCCAACGGCTTCGACCTGCACTCGCTGAGCGGAAACCTGTGCCGCTGCACCGGCTACCGCCCGATCCGCGACGCCGCGTACGCCGTCGGCGAGCCCGCCGACGACGACCCGCTGGCCCAGCGCCGCGACCAGGCGCCGCCCGCCCCGGTGACCACCGCGTACACCCAGGGCGAGGGCTCCTTCGTACGGCCCGACACGCTCGCCGAGGCGACGCGTCTGCTGCGCGAGCGCCCCGACGCGGTGCCGGTCGCCGGAAGCACCGACTACGGCGTCGAGGTCAACATCCGCTCGCGCCGCGACAAGCTCGTCGTCGCGATCGACCGGCTGCCCGAACTGCGCGAACTGCGCGTCGAGTCCGACCACATCCTCATCGGTGCGGCGCAGGCGCTCACCGAGATCGAGCGCCGCCTCGACGGCAGCGTCCCGCTGCTCGCGGAGCTGTTCCCCCAGTTCGCCTCGCGGCTCATCCGCAACAGCGCGACCTTCGGCGGCAACCTCGGTACCGGCTCCCCCATCGGCGACAGCCCGCCGGTCCTGCTCGCCCTCGAGGCGTCGCTGGTCCTCGCGGACGCCGACGGCGAGCGCGAGGTGCCGCTGGCCGACTACTTCACCGGCTACCGGCAGAGCGTGCGCCGCCCGGACGAGCTGATCCGCGCGGTCCGCATCCCGACGCCGCTGTCGAAGGTCACCGCCTTCCACAAGATCGCCAAGCGCCGCTTCGACGACATCTCCAGCGTCGCCGTCGCCTTCGCCCTCGACATCGAGGACGGCGTCGTCCGCAAGGCCCGCATCGGCCTGGGCGGCGTGGCCGCGACCCCGATCCGCTCCCTCGCCACCGAGGCGGCCCTCGAAGGCCGGCCGTGGACGGCGGAGACCGTCGACGCCGCGGCGAGAATCCTGCGCGGCGAGGGCACGCCGATGAGCGATCACCGTGCCAGCTCCCTCTACCGTTCCGCGATGCTCGGCCAGAGCCTGCACAAGCTGTACGCGCAAACCACCGAGGCGGTTTCGTCATGAGCCATCTTTCCGAACTCCCGGAGAAGCCCGTAGTCGGCGTCTCCATGCCGCACGAGAGCGCGACGCTGCACGTCACGGGCACCGCGCTCTACACGGACGACCTGATCTACCGCACCAAGGACGTGCTCCACGCCTACCCGGTGCAGGTCATGAAGGCGCACGGCAGGATCACCGCGCTGCGCACCGAGCCCGCGCTGGCCGTGCCCGGCGTGGTGCGGGTCCTGACCGGCGCCGACGTGCCGGGCGTCAACGACGCCGGCATGAAGCACGACGAGCCGCTCTTCCCCGACGAGGTCATGTTCCACGGCCACGCGGTGGCCTGGGTGCTCGGCGAGACCCTGGAGGCCGCCCGGCTCGGCGCCGCCGCCGTCGAGGTGGAGCTCGACGAGCTGCCCGCCCTGGTCACCGTCGCGGAAGCCATCGAAGCGGAGAGCTTCCACGGCGCCCGCCCCCTGATGGAGACCGGTGACATCGACGCCGGCTTCGCCGAGTCCGCGCACGTCTTCACCGGCGAGTTCACCTTCTCCGGGCAGGAGCACTTCTACCTGGAGACGCACGCCGCGCTGGCCTTGGTCGACGAGAACGGGCAGCTGTTCATCCAGAGCAGCACCCAGCACCCCTCGGAGACCCAGGAGATCGTCTCCCACATCCTGGGCATCCCCGCCAACGAGGTCACCGTGCAGTGCCTGCGCATGGGCGGCGGCTTCGGCGGCAAGGAGATGCAGCCGCACGGATTCGCGGCCATCGCCGCGCTCGGCGCCAAGCTCACCGGCCGTCCGGTCCGCTTCCGGCTCAACCGGACCCAGGACCTGACCATGTCCGGCAAGCGCCACGGCTTCCACTCCTCGTGGAAGATCGGGTTCGACGCCGAAGGCCGCATCCAGGCCCTCGACGCCACCCTGACCGCCGACGGCGGCTGGAGCCTGGACCTGTCGGAGCCGGTGCTCGCCCGCGCGCTGTGCCACATCGACAACACGTACTGGATCCCCAACGCGCGCGTCGCCGGCCGCATCGCGAAGACCAACACGGTCTCCAACACGGCCTTCCGCGGCTTCGGCGGCCCCCAGGGCATGCTGGTGATCGAGGACATCCTGGGCCGCGTCGCCCCGCAGCTCGGCATGGACGCCATGGAGCTGCGCGAGCGCAACTTCTACCAGCCGGGCCGCGGCCAGACCACGCCGTACGGCCAGCTGGTCACCCAGGCCGACCGGATCTCCGCCGTCTGGGAGCAGGTGAAGGAGGACGGCGGCATCGCCGACCGCAAGCGCGAGATCGCCGCCTTCAACGCCGCGCACCCCCACACCAAGCGGGCGCTGGCGATCACCGGCATCAAGTTCGGCATCTCGTTCAACCTCACCGCCTTCAACCAGGGCGGCGCGCTGGTCCTGATCTACAAGGACGGCTCCGTCCTGATCAACCACGGCGGCACCGAGATGGGCCAGGGCCTGCACACCAAGATGATGCAGGTGGCCGCGACCACCCTCGGCATCCCGCTGCACAAGGTGCGGCTCGCCCCGACGCGTACCGACAAGGTGCCCAACACCTCGGCCACCGCGGCGAGTTCGGGCGCCGACCTCAACGGCGGCGCGATCAAGAACGCCTGTGAGCAGCTGCGCGAGCGGCTGCACCAGGTGGCCGGCACCCAGCTCGGCGGCAACCCCTCCGACGTACGCATCGTCGAGGGCGTCGCCCGGGTCCTCGGCAGCGACAAGGAGCTGGCCTGGGACGACCTGGTGCACGCCGCGTACTTCCAGCGGGTGCAGCTGTCGGCGGCCGGCTTCTACCGGACCGAGGGGCTGCACTGGGACGCGAAGACGTTCCGCGGCACGCCGTTCAAGTACTTCGCCAACGGCGCCGCCGCGACCGAGGTCGAGGTGGACGGCTTCACCGGCGCGTACCGGGTCCGGCGCGTGGACATCGTCCACGACGTCGGCGACAGCCTCTCCCCGATGATCGACATCGGTCAGGTCGAGGGCGGCTTCGTGCAGGGCGCCGGCTGGCTGACCCTGGAGGACCTGCGCTGGGACACCAGCGACGGTCCGCACCGCGGCCGGCTCCAGACGCAGGCGGCGAGCACGTACAAGCTGCCGAGCTTCTCGGAGATGCCCGAGGAGTTCAACGTCACGCTGATGGAGAACGCCACCGAAGAGGGCGCCGTGTACGGCTCCAAGGCCGTGGGTGAGCCTCCGCTGATGCTGGCGTTCTCGGTGCGCGAGGCGCTGCGTCAGGCCGCCGCCGCGTTCGGGCCGAGCGGGACCAGTGTCGATCTGGCCTCGCCCGCGACGCCGGAAGCGGTGTACTGGGCGATCGAGGAGGTCCGCAAGGCGGCCTCCGAGACCGGCCGGGACCGCCAGGACAACGCCGTGAACGGCCACGCCTCCAACGGCAAGGTCCGGACCGGCGCTGCGGCGATGAGCGGTGCCTGACATGACGTGGGTCGCCGCGGTCGGGCGGTTGCGGGCACGCCGGGAAGCCGGCGTCCTCGTGACCGTCGCGACCGTGCGCGGCCATGCCCCACGCGACGCCGGCGCGAAGCTGGTGGTGGGGCATCGGCGGACATGGGGATCGATCGGTGGCGGCAACGTGGAAGCCGTCGCGATCGACCGGGCCCGGGAGATGCTGGACGCGTCCAAGCCCGAGCCCGAGCTGATCGACTTCGCCCTGAACGACAAGGTGACCAACCAGCACGGCGTTCAGTGCTGCGGCGGGACCGTCTCGGTGCTGCTCGAACCCCTGCCGGTGGTGCGGGCGGTCGCGCTGTTCGGCGTGGGACACGTGGGGCTCGAACTGGCCCGCATCCTGGCCCGTCAGGACCTCGATCTGCACCTCATCGACTCCCGCGCCGACATGCTCGCCGAGGAGCGGCTCGACGTCCTGGGCGACGCGGTGGCGCAGGTGCACGTGCACCACACGCCGCTGCTGCCCGAGGAGGTCCTCGAAGAGCTGCCGCGCGGCACCCACGTCCTGATCATGACCCATGATCACGCCGAGGACGCCGCGCTGTGCGACGCCGCCCTGCGCACCAGCCACCTCGGGTCGATCGGGCTGATCGGCTCGGCGGCCAAGTGGGTACGGTTCCGCAAGCGGCTCGCCACCGAGGGCGGCCACGACGAGGCCACCATCGGCCGGATCAAGACGCCGATCGGACTGGCCGACGTCACCGGCAAGGAGCCCGCGACGATCGCCGTGAGCGTGGCGGCGGATCTGCTGCGCACCTTCGAGCACGAGATCGACTGACGGCGCGACGGTGGCGGGGGCGGGCCGCCCCCGCCACCGTCCCGTCCGAGGCCGGGGGACACTGCATCGCCGGGGGACACCGCGTCCGAGGTACCGGGAACACCGAAAGGGCCCTCACGCTCACACGAGCGTGAGGGCCCTTTCGGTCACCCCGGGGATGTGCGGTAAGGGTTTTTCAGTAGTCGATGCGGTCCGTCTTGGCGACCCACGCGTCGAACGGCGCCGTGCGGTTCGTCATGTCCACGCGCTCGATCACCAGCGGCCACAGCTCCGCGGGCCGCTTCTCGAAGAGGTCGTAGAACTTGCGGTCGTCGAAGCCGGCCACCGCGGCGTCGTCGCGGTCGGCGGCGAAGATGATCCGGTCGACGCGCGCCCACAGGGCGGAGGAGAGACACATCGGGCAGGGCTCGCAGGACGTGACCAGGGTGCAGCCCTCCAGCGAGAACGAACCCAGCTTCTGGCAGGCGGCGCGGATCGCGGTGACCTCGCCGTGCGCGGTGGGGTCGAGGTGCGAGGTGACGTTGTTGTTCCCGATCGCGACGACCTCGCCGCCCTTGGCGATCAGTGCACCGAACGGCCCGCCGCCGTTCTGCACGCTCGTGGTGGCGAGGCCGATGGCCTCGTCCAGCCAGGTGCGCTCCAGCTCCTGGATGCTCGTTTCGTGCGTGTGCACGGTCATGGTCTCTCCTTTGTCACTGACTGTGGGGAGTCCCCGCATGTGCGGCACACACGGGAGATCGGCGCGACTGGGGCCGAAAGGGTAGGCGGCTCGCCGACACCACGCACTTGGCACGACGGGTTCCGGTCAGCCCTGCAGGCGAACGCCCGGACGGGATCTGGGTCGGCATGAGCGGCCTCCACTGTCCTTTCCGGGCCTGTTCACGAGCTGTTAACGGGAATAGCGCAAGTACATCCGCCCCGCCGTTTCGCGGAAAGTCACCGAACCCATGAAGGAGTTGGCTGGTCAGCTCGGTGAACTTGTAGAGTCGCACGAGAGGCGAGCTCTTGCTTTGCAGGTGTTAATCGGCATCGGGCCGGTGGCGCGGCCGCCGACGATCACCTCGTCGGCGGCGGCGCGCGGCGTTCGATTCAGGCCACGTGGTGGGTGTCGTTGAGCACCCGCACCGTGGCGGTGCCGTCCGCGTCGTACGTCACCGTCGACAGCGAGGCCGCGGCGATTTCCATCCGGAACAGGCTGTGCGGCGGCGCCTGGAGGGCGAGACGGATCAGGGTCCTGAGCGGTCCCACGTGGGAGACGACCAGGACCGTGGCGCCGGCGTACCGGGCCATGAGGCTCTTGCGTACGGCCGTGGCCCGCCAGGTGACCTCCTGCATGGTCTCGCCCCCGCCCGTGGGGCGCACCTCGGGCGAGGCCAGCCACGCGGCCAGGTCGTCCGGGTAGCGCTCGCCGACCTCCCCGAAGGTCAGGCCCTCCCAGGACCCGAAATCGGCTTCCCGCAGATCCCGCTCGACCTGGGCGCTCAGCCCGAGGCGCGCTGCCACGGGCTGAGCGGTCTCCCGGCAGCGCCGCATCGGTGAGGTGACGACCGCCTCGATGTCGCGGCGCTCGGCGAGGGCCTCGGCCGTCGCCAGAGCCTGGCGGCGTCCGGCCGGGGAGAGTCCCGGGTTGGTGCCGCCGCTGCCGGAGATCCGCCGCCCGGGGGTGAGCAGCGTCTCGCCGTGCCGCAGCAGTACGAGCGTCGTCACCTCACTCACTGCGCGGTCTTCGCGAAGTGGTCGCGCACGGCGTCGGTCTGCTTCTCCATGACGTCGATGATCGCCTCGACGACCTTCTCGTCGGCGTCCTCGGCTATGTCCAGGACCCGCGACCAGTCGAAGAAGCTGCGGTTCGGGTCGTTGGTGATGGCGAACACGCGGATGGTGGCCTCGTAACGGGCGACGCCGCTGGTGGGGGCGACGGCCCGGTAGGACTGGGTCCGGTTGATCTCGTCGCGGGCGGCGATCTCCTGCTGCACGAGGCGGCCGTTGAGCGTCAGCTTGAAGTCGTAGCGGGCCGGAACCGTGTCGACCGAGCCGCCCTCGGTCCAGGTGACGTCCCGGTGGATGTCCAGGTCGCCCGGGGACACGATGTCCAGGATCTGCATGGCGTCACGCACGGTCGCCCACACGGTGTCCGGGTCGGCGTCGAGGATGGTCGAGTGGTACATGGTGTGCTTGCGCTGGATCGGCACGGAGTGCTCCTTGTGCTGGTGCTGATGGGTGCCGGCGGGTCCTGCTCGCCGGGTGTTCTACGCGGTCGCCTTGGTGACCAGGTGGTTGCCGAGAACCAGGTAGTCGATCTCGGTGCCCAGGAAACAGTTCAGGGCATCGGCCGGCGTGCACACGATGGGTTCGCCGGCGACGTTGAACGAGGTGTTGATCAGACAGGGCACATCGGTGAGCTCGATGAACTTGCGCAGCAGCGCGGTGAGCCGCGGGGTGCCCTCGTCCGTCAGGGTCTGGATGCGGGAGGTGCCGTCCACGTGGACGGCGCCGGGGATGCGGTCCCTGTACTCCTCCCGGACGGGGAAGACGAACGTCATGTACGGGGAGCTCGTCTTGCGCCCCATGTCGAAGATCTTCGGCGCCTGCTCCTCCAGGACGAGCGGGGCGAACGGACGGAACGGCTCGCGGTGCTTGACCCGTGTGTTGATGATGTCCTTGATGTCGGTGAAGCCGGGGTTGGCAAGGATGCTGCGATGCCCCAGCGCCCGTGGCCCGTGCTCGACGCGCCCGTCGAACCAGCCGATGACGACCTTCTCCGTCAGCAGCTCCGCCACGCGCTCGACCACCTCGGCGTCGTCGCCGAGCCGGGTCACGCTCACCCGGTCCGCGAACCCTGCGAGGGCCTCCTCGATCGCGGCCTCGCCGAACGACGGCCCCACGTACGGGCTGACGGGCGAGGCCGCGGCGGCTATGTCCGCGCGGCCGGTGCCGGGATCGTTCAGCCAGGCGTGCGCGGCGGCGCCGATGGTGATGCCGGTGTCGGACGCACCGAAGCTGACCTGCATGTCCTCGAAGCGGGACCCCTCGAACAGCGGCGTGTTGTTGAGGCAGTTCAGGGCGACGCCGCCCTCGAAGAGCAGCCGGTCGAGGTCGGAGCGCTTCCCCAGGTGCGCGACCTGGTGGGCGGTGGCCACGTTCAGCATCTCCTGCGCGGCCGCCGAGACACGGGCGGTGTATTCGAGGGTGTCCTCGAAGGGCCCGAAGTACTCCTCGAACAGGGCGTCGTGGCTGTGCACGTCGTCCGTCCGCAACGGCTTGGTGAAGGAGTAGCGGCCGTCGTCGTGCAGCCGCAGCAGGTCCTCGACGAACGGGTTCGGCGAGGGCGGGCCGGTGTATCCGGCCAGGCCCATCACCTTGTACTCGTCGTTGTTGGGGACGAAGCCGAGGAATCGGGTGATGGCGGAGAACAGGGTTCCCATGGAGTTCTCGGAGCCCGTGACGGTGTCCTCGAAGACGGTGATCCGGCCGTCGCGGATCTCGCCCGTCAGGGTCGAGAAGCGTTCGGCGCGGCCGTCGCTGACGAGGAACGCGGCGTCCTGCATGCCGGCGAGGTAGTAGCCGGTCGTGGCGTGCGCCAGGTGGTGCGGTACGAAGCGGACCTTGGCGGGGTCGGGACGGTACCCGGTGCGGGCCTCGAAGTCGGCGAGGATCGCCTCGTGGCTGACGACCTGTTCGTACAAGTCGCCCATGTTGCCGACGAGTTGGGCCTTCGTGTCCGCGGGGAGCGGGGATGCGCCGATACCGTCGGTGATCTGCCGCAGAACCTCGGCGGACCAGTTCCAGGGGAAGGCGAAGAGGTCCACGTCGTCGAACGTGACCCCGGCCTCCTTCAGGCACCAGTCGACCGCGTTCTCGGGGAAGTCGGTGGTCTTCTTCTCCCGGTTGAGGCGTTCCTCCTCCACCGCGGCCACCAGACGGCCGTCCACCAGGAGTGCGGCCGCGGCGTCATGGCCCAAGAGGTAGTGCTTGTTGATGCCGGTCGCGCCGAAGCGTTCGGAGAAGAACTCCGAGACCCGGCTGAAACCATTACATCCCAGAACGATCACTGCGTTCCTTCCTGTTGTGGCCTGGTGTGGAACTACTTGACGATCAGCAGGTCGCGGAGCTGTTCCCCGGCGGCGGGCGCCTGGCACAGGCCCGCGCCGGTGAATCCGGCCGCGTACAGGAAGCGGCGGGTGGGGTGCGCGCCGATGAAGGCGGTGTTGTTGGGGCTGGCGTCGAAGTCGCCCGACCACGCGCGGTGCAGGCCGGTCCCGTCGAGCGCGGGGAACAGGGTGCCGAGATGGCCGTAGATCCGGCCGAGCCAGGCCTCACGGGTCTCGTCGGCCTTGGGCGCGCCCATGGCGAGCAGGACGCGGTCCTTCCACGAACGGATCCGCAGGCCCGAGGCGGCGTGCATCGTCATGGGCAACTCGGCCTGTGGAGAGGGCAGTTCGTCGGTGAACAGCATCTCCATCGAGCGCGGCGTCAGCGGCAGGTCGACCGAGGCCATGGAGGCCACCTCGCCCGACCACGGGCCGGCCGTGCACACCACGGTGCCGGCGGAGATGCTGCCGAGCGGGGTGTGGACGGTGTTGTCGTCGTCGATCCGTGTGACGGGTGTGTGGGTGAACAGGCGGGCGCCGTGGTTGCGGGCGCCCGCGGCGTAACCGCGGACGATGTCGAGGCCTTGCACGTCGTACGCCTGGGGTGACCAGGCGGCGGCCAGGACGGCGCGTTCGTTGACCAGCGGGTTGCGTTCGGCCGCCTCGCGGGCGCTGATCAGGCCGACCTCGACGCCGGCGGCGCGCTGGGCCTGGAGGTCCGTCTCGAAGTCGGCGATCTGCTGTTCCTCGGTGAACAGCGCCATGAACCCGAGCCGCTTGAGGGCCAGCGGGGCCGAGGTGTGACGGGCGAACTCGTGGTAGGCGTTCAGGCTCCGCACGGCCATACCGCCGGTGCGGGGATCGCCCGGGAAGTACGTACGGACCATGCCGGCCGTGTGCGCGGACGCTCCGCCGCCGAGGCCCGCGCGTTCCAGCAGCACGGTGTCGACGCCGGCTTCGGCGAGGTGATGGGCGGCGGACGTTCCGATGACTCCCCCGCCGATGACGACGGCGTCGGCGCGGGAGGGCAGGGCGCTCAAGATCTTCTCCTGGGGTGTGGGTTCACGTGAGAGGGCCCCGGGGCGCGGGTCCGCTCCGGACATGGCCGCACCGCCTAGGCGACCTGCTGGCGCAGGTGGTCGCCGGTCTCCCACGGGTAGAGCTGGAGGTTCCAGCCGCCGAGGCAGTTGATGTAGAGCGCCATCTGGCTGGCGACGGCGTAGAAGTCGTCACGGTCGAGGTCGTCCAGCACGTCGAGGAAGCGCTGGGTGAACGCCCACAGCTTCTCCAGGCCGCAGTAGCCGAGGAATTCGGCGGGGACGCCGACGGTGAGGCGGGTCATGTGCTTGAGGGAGTCCAGCTCCATGCCCTGGACGGCGCCGCGCACGATCCCGCCGTACGCCGCGTAACCCAGCGGCCGGGTCTCGCCGTTGACGAAGAGCAGGGTGGGCAGGACGGTGCCGAAGTTGCCGGCCTGCGAGGGGATGACGCCCCGGTGGAGGCCGTCGAGCTCGACGGGCGCCTCCAGCCAGATCTTCTCGGTCTCGGCGTGGATGTCGGCGATCAGGCGGGCGGCGTCCGCGTGGGCGGCGGGCAGCTCCGGAATGCTGTGGCCGCCCTGCTCGCCGGCGCGGCGGACCTCGGCGACGATCTGCTTCTTCGTGGAGTAGACCGCCTCCCAGATCGCGGCCCCCGCCTCCAGCAGCGCGGGCATGTCGGCCTCCCGCACCTGGCCGACGGGGGTGGCGGGCATCGGCTCGGTCAGCGTGCCGTACTTGATGCCCAGGTGCTGCAGCCCCGAGCAGAACACCGTGCCGTTGGGCGCCTCACGCCGGTCGGGGATGCGCAGGTCGTGCGGGGTGTGCAGCAGGGCGGGTATCGGCGATACGTGGTAGAGGTGCTCGCCCGCGATGAGCGCGTGCCCCTGAAGGCTCTGGTAGGGCAGCGAATCCCAGAGGGCATCCGCGAGTGCCGGGTTGCGGTCGTCGAGGTCGGCGGTGACCGTAATGCCCAGGTCGGGCCAGGAGATCTCGATCTGACGGCCAGGCAGCTTCTCGGACAAGACTTTCCCCGTTCGTTGATGCGGCTTGTCCGAGGAGTACATCGCCAACCGGCTTATTTCGGCCAGGCGTTGAAAACATGAAGCCGCGATCTTCCTGGGTTCCGTAGTTCGTATCTTTCTACGGAACCGCAGCTCGGGCGGGTTGTGTGTCACGGCTACTCGGGAGCTCCGGCCCTCGGGGGCGGGTCCGGCGGGGTCCGGTCGCACCCTTTCCCACGCCCCTCGACCCCTCCGTGCGGGCCGGTGCGGACACCGTCGGCTCGGCCGGACTGCTCGGTTCCGGCCAACGCGGGCACCCTTCCGGGCCGGGGGCGCGAGCCCGCTCCCCGCCTTTGGAGGCGTTCGTTCCGGGATACGGAGACGGCGACGTAATCTCGTACGCGGCTACGGACGCATACCGCCACGCCGGTCCTAACCTGCGGAGATGATCAGGCACATGTCGACGCACCCCGCCCGGAGCCTGAGCCGGGTGCTCGAAGATCTCGGACCCACCCTCCTCGATCTGCTGCACGGCGATCCCGCGGCCACGGCCGAGCTCGGCGGTGTCGCCATCCACGATCCGCACGACGAGCAGCACTGTCCGGAGCGGGCCATCGTGCTCGGGGTCGGGGTGCACGGCGTCGACGGCATCCGCCGGCTGCTCGGCGAACTCGGGCGTCTGGGCGCCGCGGCGCTCGTCGTGCGCGGACCCGTCGAGGACGACGGCGCCCTGGCCGCGGCGGCCGCCGACTCCGGCATCGCGCTGCTCGCCCTCACCCGGGGCGCATCCTGGGCCCAACTGGCCGCCATGCTGCGGACGTTGCTCGCCGAAGACGATGTCGGGGAGGCCGGCGGGCAGACGCTCGGCGGGGTGCCGTCGGGCGACCTGTTCGCGCTGGCCAACGCGATCGCCACCCTCCTCGACGCACCCGTCACCATCGAGGACCGGCGCTCCCGCATCCTGGCGTTCTCCGGCCGCCAGGACGAGGCGGACGCGGCCCGCGTGGCCAGCATCCTGGCCCGCCGGGTGCCCGAACGCTATCTGCGCATCCACGAGGAGGACGGCGTCTTCAGGGAGCTGTACCGCAGCGACCGGCCGGTCCACATCCCGCCGCCCACGCTGGGCGACGAGGTCGCGCTGCCCCGGGCGGCGATCGCGGTGCGGGCCGGGGACGAGGTCCTCGGCTCGGTCTGGGCCGCGGTGCGCGAGCCGCTCACCCCCGAACGGGAGGCGGCGTTCCGGGAGGCCGCCAAGCTGGTCGCCCTGCACATGCTGCGCCTGCGCGCCGGCACCGACGCCGAGCACCGGCTCCGCGCCGACCTCGTGACCACCGCCCTCGAAGGCGGATCAGGAGCCGTCGCCGCGCTCGGCCGGCTCGGGCTCGCCGACGGGCCCGTGCTCGTCATGGCGCTGGGCCTGCGACCGCTCGCCGACACCGACCACGCCCGCCTCACCGCCGAACACCAGCGCCTGGCCGGCGCGCTCGCCGTCCACCTCACCGCGGTGCGGCCGCGCTCCGCCGTCGCGCTGCTCGGGGACGTGGCGTACGCGCTCTTCCCCGTCGCGAACGACCCGGCGACCGCGCGCGAACGTGCCCTCCAGGTGGCGTCGAACTTCCTGGAGCGCACCGGCGACCGCACCGGCGCCGTCATCGGGATCGGCTCCCTCGCCCCCGAACCCGCCGCCCTGGCCCGCTCACGGACCAACGCGGACCGCGCGCTGCGCGTGCTGCTCGCCGGCTCCGCCCCCCGCCGGGTCGCCGCGATCGGCGACGTCCACATCGACGCGCTCCTGATCGAGATGCGCGACCTCGCGATCGCCAACCGCGACGAACTCTCGCCGGGCATCGCCCAGTTGGCGGCGTACGACGCCCGCCACAACGCCCACCTCGTCGAGACACTGCGGGCGTGGCTCGACGCGTTCGGCGATGTGATCGCCGCGTCGGCCGGCGTGTTCGTCCACCCCAACACCTTCCGCTACCGGATCCGCCGGGTCGCCGAAGTCGGCCGGATCGATCTGGGCGACCCGGCCGCGCGGTTCGCCGCGATGCTGGAGCTGCGGCTGATGGGCCTGTACGACGGCGAGGTCTGACGCCCCTTCGTCCCGCGGTACGAATCCGCGCGCGAAGCCGTGGCCCGCGCACCAACTCCGCCGGTGGCGGTCTGCTTAGCGTGGCGGTAACCCACCCCTGGAGGACTCCCCCGTGTCGGCCGATCCCGCATCCCGCCCCGCGTCCCGCCGCCCCTCGTCCCGCCTCGCGCCGCCCTCCCTCGACACCATGCTCGGCGACCTCGAAACCCTCGTGACGTGCGAGTCGTACTCCGCCGACCTCGCGGCCGTGGCACGCAGCGCGCAGGTCGTGGCCGGGCTGGGCGCCCGGCTGCTCGGGGCCCGGCCGCAGACCCTGGTGCACGACGGCGTGACCCATCTGCGATGGAGCTTCGGCACCCCGCGCGTCCTGCTGCTCGGCCACCACGACACGGTGTGGCCGATGGGCTCCCTCGCGACGCGCCCCTTCTCGGTCCACCGGGGCGTGGCCCGCGGGCCCGGTGTCTTCGACATGAAGGCGGGCCTGATCCAGATGTTCCACGCGCTGGCCCTGCTGCCGTCGCTCGACGGGATCTGCGTCCTGGTCACCGGCGACGAGGAGGTCGGCTCGGACAGCTCGCGCGAACTCATCGAGGAGACGGCGCGTGCCTGCCGCGCCGCGCTGGTCCTGGAGGCGTCGGCCGCCGGGGGCGCGCTCAAGACCGTCCGCAAGGGCGTCTCCCACTACCAGCTCACCGTCCACGGCCGCGCCGCCCACGCCGGGCTCGAACCCGAGAAGGGCGTCAACGCCGCCACGGAACTCGCCCACCACCTCCTCGCGTTGGAGGACATGAGCGCCACGGTCGCCTCCCGCACAGGGCCCGGCACCACGATCACCCCCACCGTCATCTCGGCCGGCACCACCACCAACACCGTTCCGGCGCGCGCGGACCTCAGCGTCGACGTACGCGTCCCCACGCCGGCGGCGCAGCGGACGGTCGACGAACTGATGCGTGCCCTCGCGCCCCGCCACCCGGGTGCCCGTCTTGTCGTGGACGGCGGGCCCAACCGCCCGCCCCTGGACGCCGAGAGCTCCCGCGACCTGTTCGCGCTCGCCCGCGACGTGGCCGCCCGCTCGGGGCTCGGCGTCCTCGGGGAAGCGGCGGTCGGCGGCGCGTCCGACGGCAACTACACCGCCGGCGCGGGGTGCCCCACCCTCGACGGGCTCGGCGCCGTGGGCGACGGCGCCCACGCCGACCACGAACATGTGATGACCGACGCCATGGCGCCCCGCACCCAGTTCCTGGCCGACCTGGTCGGAGCGCTCCTGTGAGCGGGCCCGAGGTGCGCGAACTGCACAGCACGGCGGAGTTCGACTCCGTCAGCCTGCTGTACGCCGACATCTGGGGCACCTCACCGGACCAGGCGCCGATGTCCGCGGAGATCATGCGCGCGCTGTCCCACGCCGGGAACTATGTGGCGGGCGCCTATGACGGCGGCCGGCTCGTGGGGGCGTCCGTCGCGTTCTTCGGCGAACCCCTGGGCACCACCCTGCACTCCCACATCACGGGCGCGCTGCCCGGCCGGGGCGCGGGCCTCGCCCTCAAACTGCATCAGCGCCAGTGGGCGCTGCTCCGCGGCCTGAAACGCATCACCTGGACCTACGACCCCCTCGTCCGCCGCAACGCCCACTTCAACCTCACCAAACTCGGCGCCCGCCCCGAGGAGTACCTGCGCTCCTTCTACGGTGCGATGGACGACGCCATCAACGGCGGCGACGAGTCCGACCGGGTCCTCGCCGCCTGGGACCTGTCCGGCCCGCCGACCGCCCACGGCGAGGCCGGTGTCCCCCGGCCCGCCGGCGCCGCCCACGCCGTCCGCGACCGCGACGGCCGGCCCGAACATGCCGTCACCGACGCCGAGTTCGTTCTCATCGACCTGCCCGACGACATCGAGGCGCTGCGCCGCACCGACACCGCGGCCGCTCATGCCTGGCGGCACGCCGTACGTGGCTCGCTGGGCAGCCTACTCGCCGAGGGCGCCCATGTGCTCGGCCTCCACGACCGGCGCAGCTATGTGGTCCGCCGCACCACTCCCGCGCCCAGCCCCACCGCCACGCCCACCAGGAGCACCCCGTGACCATGTCGAAGATCTCCGGCGTCGAACTGCGCCGGATCGCGATGCCGCTCGTCGCGCCGTTCCGTACGTCCTTCGGCGTCGAGACGGCGCGCGACGTACTGCTCGTGCGGGTCGTCACCGCGGACGGGGAGGGCTGGGCCGAATGCGCCGCCATGTCCGAACCCCGCTACTGCTCCGAGTACGTCGACGGGGCCCAGGACGTGCTGCGCAGGTTCCTCGTCCCCGCGCTGCCGAGGAAGGGGGCGGACGCCGCCGCCGTGGGCCGCGCACTCGCACCCTTCACCGGGCACCACATGGCGAAGTCCGCCCTGGAGAGCGCCGTCCTCGACGCCCAGCTGCGCGCCACCGGCGACTCGTTCGGGTCCTTTCTCGGCGCCGCGCGCGACCGGGTGCCGTGCGGGGTCTCGGTGGGCATCATGGACTCCGTCCCCGAGCTCCTGGACGCCGTCGAGGGCTATGTGGCCGAGGGCTATGTGCGGATCAAGCTGAAGATCGAGCCCGGCTGGGACGTCGAACCCGTCCGCGCGGTACGCGAACGCTTCGGGGACGACCTGCTGCTCCAGGTCGACGCCAACGCGGCCTACACCCTGGTCGACGCCCAGCACCTCGCCAAACTCGACGACTTCGGCCTGCTGCTGCTCGAACAGCCGCTGGCCAACGACGACTTCGTCCAGCACGCGCAGCTCGCACGGCTCCTGCGCACGCCGATCTGCCTGGACGAGTCCATCGAGTCGGCGGCGCACGCGGCGGCCGCGATCTCGCTCGGCGCGTGCTCGGTCATCAACATCAAGCCGGCCCGCGTGGGCGGCTATCTGGAGGCCCGCCGCATCCACGACCTCGCCCGCGCGCACGGCGTCCCTGTCTGGTGCGGCGGCATGCTGGAGACCGGCATCGGCCGCGCCGCCAACGTCGCCCTCGCGGCGCTCCCCGGCTTCACCCTCCCCGGCGACACCTCCGCCTCCCGCCGCTACTTCGCCACCGACATCACCGAGCCGTTCGTCCTCGCCGACGGACACCTCTCCGTGCCGGCCGGCCCGGGTCTGGGCGTCGCGCCGCTGCCCGACGTCCTCGACGAGGTGACCACGTCGACGCAATGGCTCGCCCTGTGATCCCCGCGGTCCCCCGACCGGGGGGAACCTCGGGGCACCTGCGAGCCGTAGCGCGGCGTGTGGATGGCGCATGCGACACGGTCCCGAGCGGCCGCGTCCACGACCGCTAACGTGGGGAGGGTCGCAGGCCAAAGCCTGACAAAACGGAACCACTACGTGAGGCGTTTCTCCATGAGCCTGAGCATCCGCAACCAGATCGCCGGCACCGTCACCTCGGTCACCCCGGGCGAGGTCATGGCGACCGTCAAGGTACGCCTCGACGGCGGCCAGGACATCACCGCGGCGATCACCCTTGAGGCCGTCAAGGAGCTGGGTCTCGCCGAGGGCTCCGCGGTCAAGACCCTCATCAAGTCGACCGAGGTCTCGCTGGCCACCGGCCCCGTCCAGGGCCTGTCCATCCGCAACCAGCTCGCGGGCACGGTCGCCGACGTCGCCACCGGTGGGGCGATGGCCTCCGTGAAGGTCGGAATCGAGGGGGGCGAGCTGACCGCGGCGATCACGAAGGACGCGGTGGCCGACCTCGCCCTCACGGCGGGCACGTCCGTAGTGGCCCTGATCAAGTCGACCGAAATCTCCCTCGCCACCCGCTGACCCACCCGGCGAACCCGCCTCCGCGGCGGGCGGCCGGTTGACTCCGGGTGCCCCGCCGCGACGGGCGCGACCGCTCGACACACCGGGTCACCTGCAAGGGGCACGGGGAACTGCGCGAGAAGCGGGCACGGTCCGCACACGAAGGCAGAGTTTCAGGGGCGCGGGGAACTGCGCGAGAAGCGAGCACGGTCCGCAGCCGAAGGCAGGGTTTCAGGGGCGCGGGGAACGGCGCGAGAAGCGAGCACGGTCCGCAGCCGAAGGCAGAGTTTCAGGGGCGCGGGGAACGGCGCGAGAAGCGAGCACGGTCCGCAGCCGAAGGCAGAGTTTCAGGGGCGCGGGGAACGGCGCGGATCCCGCCGGGGCACGAGCCGCGGCCCACCCTGAAACCACCCTGAAACCCCGCTGAACCCACTCCCCCCCAAGCTCTGCCGCATGACGACAACGACCGGCACGACGACAACGGCGCCAACAACCCCCGAGCTCGCCATCGCGGCCACCGGACTGCGCAAGGCCTACGGCGACAAGACCGTCCTCGACGGCATCGACCTGCAGGTGCCGGCCGGCACCGTCTTCTCGCTCCTCGGACCCAACGGCGCGGGCAAGACCACCGCCGTGCAGATCCTCTCCACCCTGATCCGCGCCGACGCCGGCGAGATCCGGATCGCCGGGCACGACCTGCCCTCCGACGCCCAGGCGGTGCGCGCCGCGATCGGGGTCACCGGCCAGTTCTCGGCGGTCGACAACCTGATCACCGGCGAGGAGAACATGCTCCTCATGGCGGACCTGCACCACCTGCCCCGGCCCGAGGGCCGCAGGGTCGCCGCCGACCTGCTCGAACGGTTCGACCTGACCGAGGCGGCGAAGAAGCCCGCCTCCACCTACTCCGGCGGCATGCGCCGGCGGCTCGACATCGCCATGACCCTGGTCGGCAGCCCCAGGATCATCTTCCTCGACGAGCCGACCACGGGCCTCGACCCGCGCAGCCGGCACACCATGTGGAACATCATCCGCGGTCTCGTCACCGACGGCGTGACCGTCTTCCTCACCACGCAGTACCTGGAGGAGGCCGACGAACTCGCCGACCGCATCGCCGTGTTGAACGGCGGCAAGCTCGTCGCCCAGGGCACCGCGAGCGAACTCAAGCGGCTCGTACCCGGCGGCCACGTCCGGCTCCGCTTCACCGACCCGCTGGCATACGAGAACGCGGCCGCCGGCCTGCGCGAGGCGACCCGCGACGACGCGTCGCTGTCCCTGCAGATCCCGAGCGGCGGCAGCCAGCGCGAACTGCGCGCCATCCTCGACTGGCTCGACGCCGCCGCCATCGAGGCCGACGAGCTGACCGTGCACACCCCCGACCTCGACGACGTGTTCTTCGCCCTCACCGCCCACCCCGTCACCGGTGCCGCCCAGGCCGCCGCCACCCAGAAGGAGACCGTCCGATGAGCTCTCTGTCCCTCGCCCTGCGCGACTCCTCGACCATGCTGCGCCGCAACCTGCTGCACGCCAGGCGCTACCCCTCGCTCACCCTCAACCTGCTGCTCACGCCGATCATGCTGCTGCTGCTCTTCGTCTACATCTTCGGCGACACCATGAGCGTGGGCATCGGCGGCGGCACTCCCGACCGCGCCCGGTACATCGCCTACATCGTCCCCGGTCTGCTCCTGATGACCATCGGCTCCACCGTCGTCGGCACCGCGATCTCCGTCTCCAACGACATGACCGAGGGCATCATCGCCCGCTTCCGCACCATGGCCATCCACCGCGGTTCGGTGATCGTCGGACATGTCATCGGCAGCGTGCTGCAGTCGATCCTCAGCGTGGTGTTCGTCGGCGCCGTCGGCGTGGCCATCGGCTTCCGTTCCACCGATGCCACCGTCATCGAATGGTTCGCGGCGTTCGGACTGCTCGTGCTGTTCGCCCTCTCCCTCACCTGGATCGCCGTCGGCATGGGCCTGATCAGCCCGAACGCCGAAGCGGCCAGCAACAACGCGATGCCGCTGATCCTGCTGCCGCTGCTGTCCAGCGCGTTCGTGCCGCTCCACTCCATGCCGGGCTGGTTCCAGCCGATCGCCCAGTACCAGCCGTTCACCCCGGCCATCGAGACCCTGCGCGGCCTGCTGCTCGGCACGGAGATCGGCAACAACGGCTGGCTCGCCATCGCCTGGGCCGTCGGCCTCACCGTCCTCGGCTACTTCTGGTCGAAGGCCAAGTTCAACCGCGACCCGCAGCGCTGATGCCGCGCAGCACCAGCGCGGCGGCCCCCTCCAACTCGTCGCGCCCCAGGGCGGCGTACTCCGACACCGCGTCGGTGTACGCCGCCCCGTCGGCGTCCACGGCGGACTGCCGGGCCCGCGCCGCGGACATCGTCGGGAAGTCCCGGTGCACCCGCATCCGCTCGGCGAGCGCGAGCAGCCGTACGCCCGAGGTGTTGCCCCGGGCGAGCTCCGCCAGGCCGATCGCGAGCAGCATCGTGCCCGACACGGGCAGCTCGGCGGGACTGCCCTCCTCGCGCGGGCGGGACAGCAACTCCTGTGTGCGGGCGCACAGTTCACCGGCCTGCTCCGCCACCAGCTCCAGCCGGCCGTGCCGGGCGTGGGCGGCCACGGCCGTCGACTGGATCTGCATGGACCACGTCCCCACGAACGGGTCGTCGGGGTACAGCGCATCGGCCTCCCGCAGCTGCGCCACCGCCTGCCGCCACAGCCCGAGCCCCACCTCGGTCAACCCCCTGAGCAGGGCGATCTCCGCCCGCGACCCGAGCTCCGCGCTGAACACCTGGGCCGGCTCCGGCGGCTTCTCCAGAGCCGCGAGCTCAAGCCAGCGCTCCGCCTCGTCGATCTCGCCGCGCTGCAGACACGCCAGGACCAGCGCCCAGCGCACCCCCGCCGCGTCGTACCAGCCGGCCGCGTCGGCCCAGTCGCCGGTACGCTCCAGGACGTCCATCGACGCCAGCAGATGCCGGTACGCCTCCTCGCCCCGCTCGGTCTGCAGGCACAGCTCGCTGATCCGGCCGTGGGCGAGCATCTCGGTGGCCGGATTGCCCAGCGCGATCAGGGCGTCCAGCGCCCGGCGGGCCGATTCCAGGGCGCGGTCCACATCACGCTCGTACTCCCACACATAGCTGGCGAAGCACTCGGCGACCCCCGCGAGCAGCGGCGTGCCGGACTCGCACAGCTCCCGCAGCCTCGTGTAGTGCGGCGGGTGCACCTCGGGCAGGGCGCGCAGCACCGTGTCGAGGGCCCGCATCAGGGTGTCGGGCTCGGCGGGCGGAAGCCGCCGCAGGGTCACCAACTGCCGTACGGCGTGCGGCCCGTAGCCCATGAACAGGCTCAGCGTGCACACCACGGCCGCACTGCGGGCGGGCTCGATGTCGTCGGGCCCCGGTCTGAAGTGCGAGAGCGGCCCCGCGGTGTCGGCGGCCAGGCCGGTGAGGCGGCTGTAGTTGGAGTCGGTGGCCCACAGCGAGGCGAGCACGGCGGTCAGGCCCGCGAGGGTGGGGCGGTCGTCGCGGGCGAGGGCGTGGCGCAGAGCGAGGAAGAGATTGTCCTGCTCGATCCGCGTGAGCTCCCAGGACCGCAGCGAGTCGGGGCTGAACAGGGCGTCGTGGTGGCCCCGGCCGAAGTCCCGCGCCCAGGCGAGGAACCGGTCGGTGACGGCCTCCTCCTGCCCGGCCTCCGCGCGGCGGGCCGCGCTGAACTCCCGCACCGTCTCCAGCATGTGGAAGCGCACCCCGGACGCGGTGTCGGCCGCCTTGATCAGCGACTGGTCGGCGAGCTGTTCGAGGAGGAACAGCGCTTCGTCGCCGAGGACGTGTTCGGCCGCGTCCTCCCGGAAGCCGCCGGGGAACACCGAAAGGACGTGCAGCGCCGCCTGCGCGTCGGCATCGAGGAGGTTCCAGCTCCACTCGACGACGGCCCGCAGGGTGCGGTGGCGCTCCGGCACGTCGCGGCCGCCGCCGCGCAGCAGCGCGAACCGGTCGCCCAGACGCCGCGCGATCTCGGGCACCGACAGCACCCGTACCCGGGCCGCGGCCAGCTCGACCGCGAGCGGCAGCCCGTCGAGCTGACGGCACAGTTCCTGGACGGCCCGCTCCTCGAGCTCCGCGTCCGGCCGCGCGGCGCGGGCCCGCTGGCGGAACAGCTCGACGGTCGAGACGAGGCCGAGCTCGGACAGCGCGTACACCGACTCGGAGGTGAGACCGAGCGGCGCCCGGCTGGTGGCGAGCACCCGCAGCTCCTTGGAGCGCGCCACCAGGGCCCGTACGAGTTCGGCGGCGCCGCCGATGACGTGCTCGCAGTTGTCGAGCACGAGCAGCGCGGGGCCGGGGCCGAGCGCGCCCGCGATGCCGGCGACGAGACCGGCGGGGCCCGGCAGGCCGCGCACCGGGCCCGCGCCGAGCACCGAGGCCACCTCGGTGACCACGTCGTCGTCGGAGGTGACACCGGCCAGGGGGACGAAGTGCACCACGCGCTGCTCCGCCTCGCGCCCCACCGCGTGGGCGAGCCGCGTCTTGCCGAGGCCGCCGGGCCCGACGACGGTGGCGACCCGCGCGGTGCGCAACAGCCGGGTGAGGGCGGCCACGTCGTCGTCCCGGCCGAGCAGCGGATTGGGCTCGTGCAGCACACCGTGACGCACGAGCGGCGCCTCGCCGCGCAGCAACTCCTGGTGTACGGAGGTGAGTTCGCCGCCGGGGTCGGCGCCGAGTTCGTCCCGCAGGGCGCGCCGGTAGGTGTCGAACCGGGTGAGGGCCGCGGCGGGCCCCGTGGTGGCCGCCTCGCAGCGCAGCAGCTCCGCGAGGACCTCCTCGTCGCGGGGCAGTTCGCGGGCGAGCCGGGCCAGGGGGCGCAGCGCGTCGGCGCGCCGCCCGAGCCGGGCCAGCGCGAGCGCCCGTGACCGTTCGAGTCCGGCGTGCGCGGCGGAGCGCGCCAGGCGCAGCGCGGCGACCGGGTCGTGCAGGTCCTCGCCGGCGGCGCTGTCCACGGCCCCGTCCCACAGGGCGAGCCCGGCCTCGGCCTCGGCGAGCGCCTCCTCGTGTTCGCCGGCCCCGGCCCGTGCCTCGCTCGCCGCCGCGTGCAGCAGCAGCGCCGAGCTGTCCACCTGGTCGTCGGCGAGGGCGAGGCGGTAGCCGGCCGGGGTGCTGGCGATGACCTCGGACCCGAGCTGCGCCCGCACCCGCGACACCAGTACTTGCACCGCCTTGCCCGGCCGCTCGGGCAGCTCCTCGGTCCACAGCCCCTCCACGAGCCGGCCGGTACTGCATCCGGCCCGCAGGTCTTCGGCGAGCAGCGCGAGGAGCCCGCGCAGTCGCGGCGCGGTCACTTCCTGGCCCCGGTAGGCGACGCGCGTCAGCAAGGTCAACTCGGTGGTCACCCGTGCAGCGTAGTCAGCGCGGCGCCCCGCGTACCCAGATGGTCAAAAATATCTGTGTCCGCCGCGAGAGAAATCGAAGCGACGCCCCGTAAGGATTTCTTGCGCGACCGGCGGAAAGGAATTATTTACCGCGCCCTCACGAGATGCCGTGCTAAGGTCAATATCAGTTGCAGTTGTGGTTCCCAAAACTTCGGGCGACCGTACCGGCCTCTGTGCCGACGGGTGCTCTTTTGTATGTCCCGGTCATTCATTTCTCCGGGCGGGGTAATCATCGCAGTGACGCGGAGCCCGCACGGTGTGGGTTCCGGGAAATGCCCCGAAGGAGACAGACATGGCTGCCGGTACCGTGAAGTGGTTCAACGCAGAAAAGGGCTTCGGCTTCATCGAGCAGGAGGGTGGCGGCCCGGACGTGTTCGCCCACTACTCGAACATCGCCGCCCAGGGCTTCCGCGAGCTCCTGGAAGGCCAGAAGGTGAACTTCGACATCGCGCAGGGCCAGAAGGGCCCGACGGCCGAGAACATCGTTCCCGCCTGACGCGACGCGCACTTCCGAGCCGGGGCCCGCACCTTGGGGTGCGAGCCCCGGCTCGTCGCATTTCCGGGCGGCTCCCGCCGGCTCCTTTTCTCCCACCGCACCATCGCTCAGCGAATTCAAGCGTGATGCGATGCGCCTGCACGTACGACCAACGGGACCACTCGCTTTCCCTCGCGATTTCCCATGCCGTTCGTTTCCCTGGGAATTCCTTTCCTTCGCTCCCTGTGAGGCATCATGCGCTGCGTCATCGCCCGCTTCCCGTTCGATCTGACCAAGAGCGGGGTGGTGGCCTCCATGAAGGGCATCAAGCCCGAGCCCATTGTGGGTGAGTCCGTCCTCATCGGCCGCCGCCACTACCCGGTGAAGCAGGTGGGCGAGGTCATCACCCGTCAGGACCGCCGCGACTTCAGCGCGCAGGAAGTGAGCCGGGCGATGACCCGCCTCGGCTTCACCTGCCAGGCGCTGCCCGAGCCGGAGCCCGTGCGCGCGTTGACCCCGCTGGAGACGGCGTCCGCGCTGCTCGGCGTGTCCGCGCTCGCGTAGCCGACCGCACCGGGCGATCCGCCCGCACCGCACCACCACGAGGGCCCCGCCGACACCGGCGGGGCCCTCGTCGCCGTTGCCGGGCCGCCCGATGGTGTTGAATTCTTCGGGGCCTGGGTGCTGTGTCGCACCCGGGCCGCCACGAGGCGTTGCACAAAGAGGTGACATGACAGCGGATAGCCCCCTGACCGGCCGGCTGGACGACGACGACTACCCCGCCTACACGATGGGCCGGGCCGCCGAACTGATCGGCGCGAGTCCGGCGTTTCTGCGGGCACTCGGCGAGGCGCGGCTGATCACGCCGCTGCGGTCGGAGGGAGGGCATCGCCGCTACTCCCGCTACCAGCTGCGGATCGCCGCGCGCGCCCGCGAACTCGTCGACCAGGGCACGCCGGTCGAGGCGGCCTGCCGCATCGTGATCCTTGAGGATCAGCTGGAGGAGGCGCAGCGGCTCAACGCGGAGTACCGGGCGGCGAAGGACGACGCGCCGTGACCCGCGCCCACGTCCCGCGCAGTTCCCCGCGCCCCTTGAAACCCCGAGTTCGTCCGCGGACCGTGCGTGGTCGCTCGCGCAGTTCCCCGCGCCCCTGACCCCGCCTTCGGGTGCGGACCGTGCCCGCGTCCCGCGCAGTTCCCCGCGCCCCTTGACTGCCCGGTGCCGGCCCGCACGGGCACGGGCAGCCGGTCATGGGGTCCCCGTGGCCCCAAGGCCTTGGGGTGCGGCCGCCTCGCTCCTGGCCCATAGGGAGCGGACATGGCCGAGGTGGCGCGTCATGCACTTCTCGGCGGCCCGAGCCTCCCCGGCCAGCATGAGGTCGAGCAGTTCGATGTGCTCCTGTGCGGAGGGGATCAGCTCGTCGCGCTGGTCGAGCGCGGTCAGACCGTACAGGCGGGAGCGCTTGCGCAGGTCGCCGACCGTCTCGACCAGCCGCTCGTTCCCGGACAGCGCGAGCAGGGAGAGGTGGAAGCGGCGGTCGGCCTCCAGGTAGCCGATGAGGTCGTGGTCGCGGGCGGCGCGCACGATCTCCTCGGCGACCGGCCGCAGCGCCTCCAGGTCGGCGCGGTCCGCACTGCGCGTGATCCGGCCGATCATGGGGACCTCGATCAGCGCCCGGATCTCGGTGTACTGGTCGAGGTCGCGTTCGTTGACCTCGGTGACCCGGAACCCCTTGTTGCGCACGGGCTCCACAAGCCCCTCCCGCGCGAGGTCGAGCATCGCTTCGCGCACCGGGGTCGCGGAGATCCCGAAGTCCTCGGCGAGGCCGGGCGCCGAATAGACCTGGCCGGGGCGCAGTTCGCCGGAGATCAACGCCGCGCGCAACGCGTGGGCCACCTGGTCGCGCAGCCGCTCGGTGGTGGTGATGACCGTGCTCTGCTTCAGGTGCCCCATGCTGTTCCTCCGTACCGAGCGGAGACCCAGAGTACAATGTCACGTTGCTTTTCGGCCCGGCCACGATGCACGCCGTACGCCGGGCACACGGCTACGCGCTCACCCCGGCAATCCGTCCCGACCGTCGCCCCCGGCCAGCGCCGCGAGCGGCACGGGCGCCCCCAACGGGCGTCGTTCCGCCGGAGGTTCGGCCCCGCCCGCGAGGCAGGACACCGCCGTGCCGCACGTGCGCCCCTGGCACCAGCCCATGCCGGCCCGGGTGAGCAGCTTCACCGTACGGGCGTCGCGGGCGCCGTATTCCTCGACGGCCTCGCGGATCCGGCCCGCGGTCACCTCCTCGCAGCGGCACACCTCGGTGTCGTCGCGCAACCAGTCGAGCCAGCCGGGACCGGGGGCGTGTGCGGCCGCCATGGCCTCGGCGAAGGCGCGCAGACGCGCGCGCCGCCCGCGCAACCGCCGTACGCGCGTGCCGGGCCCGGGGTGACGCCCCAGCCGGGCCGCCACCGCCATGGCCGCCAACTCCCCTTCCACACAAGCCAGTTGCGCGCCCCCCACACCGCCAGGCTCGCCCGCCGCCCACAGACCCCGCACGGACGTCTCCTGGCGGCGGTCGAGCGCGAGGGCGAGGGCGCCGTCGGGGGTGCGGCGGGTGGCGCAGCCGAGGGTGGTGGCCAGGTCGATCGCCGGGACCAGGCCGTGGCCGACGGCCAGCGCGTCGCAGGCGATCTCGCGGCCCGTACCGGGCACCGGGCGCCAGCGCGGGTCGAGCCGGGCGACGGTGACCGCCTCGACGCGCTCGGCGCCGTGCACCGCGATCACCGCACTGCGGGTGCGCGGGACCACCCGGTGGCGAAGCAGCGCCGCGCCGTGCACCGCGGCCTCGGCCAGCTTGTGGGGGTTGGCGGCGACCGCGCCGGGCCTGCGGGCGTACCCGAGGTAGCCGGACGCCTCGATCACCGCCGGGACGTCGGCGCCGGCCGCGGCGAGCGAGGAGGCGACCGCCAGGAGCAGCGGCCCGCTCCCCGCGACGACGACCCGCTTCCCCGGCAGCACGAGCCCGGCCTTGAGCATGGCCTGCGCGCCGCCCGCCCCGATCACACCCGGCAACGTCCAGCCCGGGAAAGGGAGTTGGCGCTCGTACGCGCCGGTCGCGAGCAGCACGGCACGCGCCCGCACCCGGACGGGCCGCTCGCCGTCGCCGTCGGCGCCGGTGACGGCGTGCACGCTCCACCGGGTGTCGCCGTGCCGCTCGACCGCCCAGACGTGGTGACCCGCGAGATGTGTGACACCGCTCGCCGCCAGCCGTTCGCGCAGGTCGGCGAAGACGTCCCAGTCGTGGTGCAGCGCCTCGGGGCGGCGGGCCCCGAGGCCCGCCGCGGGCTGCCGGTAGAACTGGCCGCCGATCTGCTCGGCGAGATCCAACAGGGCTACGCGTAGGCCGAGTTCGGCCGCGACGACGGCTCCCGCGAGACCGGCGGGACCGCCCCCGACGACGGCGAGGTCGTACGTCTGCGGGGCGGCGTCGTGCGCCTGCGCCGGGCCGAAGGGACCAACGACCGCTTCAGACGGCACATCCCGCATGCCCCTCCCCCTCCTGTGTGGTGATCGCGTCGCCGGGCGCCGCGGGCACCAGGCAGGCCCGCCGGTTGGGCACGCCGTTGACCGTCGCGAGGCAGTCGTAACACTGGCCGATCCCGCAGAACGCTCCCCGGGGCCGGGCCCCGACACGCGTGGTGCGCCAGGTCAGGATTCCCGCCCCCCACAGCGCCGCGGCGACCGACTGGCCGGGCAGCGCGGACACGGCGCGCCCGTCGACCGTGATCTCGAACGCCGGCCCGGGGCGCGCCCCGGCCAGCTCCCTGGGGCTTCGCGCCACCACGGATCTCCTCTCCTCGAACCGAAGGCCGAACCGAAGGCCGAACCGAAGGCCGGCCACGCATCAGGCGCCGTCATCGAACCGCCCCGGGTCGAAAGCCCCTGCGTACGCGGGGAGTTCCGCCCCGAACAGGCCTTCCGCGATGAGCCACCCCGTAGCCGGGGCAAGCCCGATCCCCGCCCCCTCGTGCCCGCACGCGTGCGAAAGGCCCGGCACCCGCGGGTCGGCTCCGACGGCCGGGAGGTGGTCCGGCAGATAGGGCCGGAAGCCCGCGTACGTACGCAGCACCCGCACCCCGGCCAGGACCGGGAAGAGCCCGGCCGCCCCCGCCGCGAGGCGGGTGATCGCGTCAACGGACAGGGTGCGGTCGAAGCCGACCCGCTCCCGGCTCGCCCCGATGAGGACCGGCCCCGCCGGGGTGCCCTCGACCACGGGGGAGGTCTGGAGCGCGGCGGAGTCGCTGGCCACGTCGGCGACGTAGTCCGCCGCATACACCTTGTGCCGCACCACGCGCGGCAGCGGCTCGGTGACCAGGACGAAGCCGCGCCGGGGCAGCACCGGCAGGAACGCCCCGGCCAGGCGGGCGAGTTCGCCGCCCCAGGTGCCGGCGGCGTTCACGACGTGCGGCGCGTACAGCACCTCGGAGGAGGTCCGCACTCCGCGTACCGCGCCGTCGGGGCCGGTGAGCAGGGCGGTGACCTCCTGGCCGAGCCGGACCTCGGCGCCCGAGGCGCGCAGCAGATGGGCGGCGGCGAGGGCGGGCATGACCTGGGCGTCCTGCGGATAATGGAAGCCCCCTGCGAGACCCGGCGCCAGATGCGGCTCCAGATCGTGCAGCCGGTCGCCCGCGACCTCGTGCGTGGTGACGCCCGCCTTCGACTGGCCCGCGGCGAACGCGCGCAGCGCGCCCATTCCCGTCTCGTCCCGGGCGACGACGAGACCGCCCTTGGCCTCGTACTCGATCGCCGACGGGAGCAGCTCGGCGAGCTCCTGCCACAACTGGGTGGAGAGCAGGGCGAGTTCGAGCTCGGGGCCGGGCTCCTTGTCGGAGACGAGGAGGTTGCCCTCCCCCGACCCCGTCGTTCCGCCGGCCACCGCGCCCCGGTCGAGGACGGTGACCCGCAGACCGGCGCGGGTCGCGTAGTAGGCGCAGGCGGCCCCCACGACCCCCGCGCCCACCACGATGACATCCGCGGTGTTTCTCATGGATCTCATGGGCACGTCAGTAATATTTCACATGGCACTGGTGTTGCCAAGGGGCGTACTCGGCCTCGGGCGGGCTCAGCTTCGGACGGGCTCGGGCGCGCTCAGGTGGACTCGCGCCGCCCCCCAGGTGGACTCGGGCGCGCTCACAGGACCGTGCTGCCGAGCGGGCGCCCCGCCCTGGCCCCCGGCAGCACGTAGAACAGCGCCGAACCGTACTGCTCCGCATAGGAATTGAGCGCGTCACCGGCGGCGAGCCGCTGCCCCACCCGCGCGAAGAGCGCCGGGTCCTTCATGTACGCGAGGAGGAAGAGACCCCGGTCGGCCGGGCTGTTCTCGTAGGAGTAACCGCGCCGCAGCATCCGCGCACCCCCGTCGAGCCGGGGATCCGCGAGGCGTACGTGAGCGTCGGCGGGAAGGACGTAACTGCCTTCCGCAGTACGGGTGTTGATTTCTGCCGCGTCGTGCTCGCGGCCGCCGCCGAGCGGCTCGCCGCCCCGCTTGCGACGCCCGATGATCTGCTCCTGCCGGGCGACGGGCAGCCGCCCGAACTCCTCGACGCGCAGGCGCACCCGGCGCACCACGAGGAACGTACCGTCCGCGTAGGGCCCTTGCCCCGACAGCCAGACCCAGCGCTCGCTCTCCGCCGGCGTGGGGTTCGCCGTGCCGTGCTTGAACCCGAGCAGATCGCGCGGCGTCTCCCCGTCCCGCAGCGGCGCGAACACCCGGGCCCCGGCTCCGGAGCCGGGCCCTTCCCCGCCCTTGCCGCCCGACCCGTCCCGCGGCAGGAACGCGGCCTGACGCCAGCGGGCTCGCAGCACACCGGCCCCGGCCGCCGCGAGCAGCCCGGCAAGCCGCTCACAGCCCTGGGGATCGCGTGCGCAGATCTGTACGCCGATCTCGCCCCCGCCCAGCCCCACGTCGAGGTGCTCCCCCGCGAACGAGGGCAGTTCCCGCAGCGCCTCGGGCGCGCCGATGCCGATGCGCCCCGGCAGGGCGGGTCCGATACCGACGGTCACGGTGGGCCCCGGGCCCGTTCCGGCGAGCAGTTCGCTCCAGCGCGCGAGCAGCCTGCGCACCGCGTCCCGGCCGGGCGCGCCCCGGGTGCCCGGAGTGAGGTCGTAGGAGACGAAGAGGAGGTGCCGCTGCGGGGGCTCGACCACCCCGGCCTGCCGCACGGGCCCGGCCGGAGGTCCCTGAACGGGCCGCTCCTCGCGCGGGCGGCGCGGCACGGCGGCGTCGCACCCGCTCAGCGCGAACGCCACGGGAAGGGTGGCGAGGAGGGCGCGGCGCCGGAACCCGGAGTCACTCAAGTGATCGTACAAAACAGTACATTTCAGGAGAGAGGTGCTCGGCACGATACACCGGCGGGGCCCCGGGACGGCGGCGCACCGGCCCGCGATCCGCCTCCGCCACACGCGTGCAGCACGGTCGGGCACGTGAGAGTGGGGCTTCGACTGCCTTCCGGTGATCTTGACGGTCGGCGCGTCCGCCGTCACGCGCAGCGCGTCCGCAGTCACGCGGGGCGCGGCCGCCGTCACGCGGGGCCGGGTATGGGCTTCGTCACCGTGTCACGTGTTACCTACCCGATGGCTGGCACCATGCAGCATCTGACGGAAGGCGGCCGATATCCGTCATCCGTTTTCTGTTATCCGACCACTCGCCGAGTGTCTCCACTTCGTCGGGTCAGTTGGGTTCGGTGCTCCGGGAGAGTGGACGAGGCGTGATCAGTGAACAGGAAGCCGCGGTGGTCGTCGCGGCCCGAAGCGGGGACCAGCGGGCACGGGACGAGCTCGTCGCCGGACATCTGCCGCTCGTCTACAACATCGTCGGCCGGGCGCTGAACGGGCACGCCGACGTCGACGACGTCGTGCAGGAGAGCCTGCTGCGGATGCTCGACGGGCTCGGCTCGCTGCGCGACCCCGCGGCGTTCAGGTCGTGGCTGGTCGCCGTCACCATGAACGAGGTCCGCCGGTACTGGCAGGGCCACCGCCGCACCCCCGTCGACGGCGGACTCCAGGACGCCTACGACGTCGCCGACCCCGGCGCGGACTTCGTCGACCTCACCATCGTGCGGCTGGGTCTGTCCGGGCAGCGCAAGGAGGTCACGGAGGCCACTCGCTGGCTGGAGACCGACGACCGGGCCCTGCTGTCCCTGTGGTGGCTGGAGGCGGCCGGCGTGCTCACCCGGGGCGAGGTCGCCGCGGCGCTCGACCTGCCGGCCGAGCACGCCGCGGTGCGCGTCCAGCGCATGAAGGGCCAGCTGGAGACCGCCCGGGTCGTGGTGCGCGCCCTCGCCGGGACGCGGCGTTGCGGCGAGCTGTCCGGGCTCACGCTCTCCTGGGACGGCGCGCCGTCCGCGCTGTGGCGCAAGCGCATAGCCCGGCACGCCCGTACCTGCGCGGTGTGCTCCGGGCACTGGAGCGGGCTCATACCCGCCGAGGGCCTGCTCGTCGGGCTCGGTCTCGTCCCGGTGGCCGCGACGACGGCGGGGCTGCTCGCCGTTCTGCACGGCCGGGCTCCCGGTCTTCACACCCCCGATCTCCGGACGGCCGCGCACGCCACCACGCAGCCCCTCGCGCAGAGCGCCTCCCAGCCTGCCCCGCCCGCACCCCGGGCCTCCCACGGCGCGCACGCCGCGGGCAGGCGGCGGGCCCCCGCGTCCCGGCGCGACCGGCGCGACCAGCGGGCGCGGCGGCGGCGCAGGACCGGCGCCGTCATCGCCGCACTCGCCGTCGTCACCGCGCTGGGCGGGGCCTACCACTTCGTGACGGACTCCGGTGGTGACGCGTCCCGTTCGGTCGCGGACGCCCCCGCGACCACCACCGACGCGGCCGCCGCCGACGGCATCAGCACCAAGCCGTTGACGCCGTCCCCCTCGGCCTCCCACTCGCCGAGCCCGCACAGCGGTTCACCCAAGCCCAAGCCCAGCCCGGCGAAGCGTTCCGCGCCGCCCGCCGAGCCGTCCCCGCGCCCGGCCCCGCCGAAGCCCGCGCCGAGCACCAGGCGCGCGACGCCGAGCGCCGCCGACACGAGCACACCGGCCGCCGTGCAGCAGGTCCTGGATCTGGTCAACTCCGAGCGCTCCAAGGCGGGTTGCCCGGCGCTCACCAGCAATTCCAAGCTGTACGACGCGGCGCTCAAGCACTCCGAGAACATGGCCGCGCAGAACTTCTTCGACCACACCGACCCGAGCGGCGCGGGCCCCGGCGAGCGCATCACGGCCGCCGGGTACCAGTGGAGCGCGTACGGCGAGAACATCGCGCGGGGCCAGGCCGACGCGGCCGCCGTCATGGACTCGTGGATGAACAGTCCGGGCCACCGCGCCAACATCCTGAACTGCGGGTTCAAGGAGATCGGCATCGGTGTGCACTACGGGTCCGGCGGGCCGTGGTGGACGCAGGACTTCGGCACGCGGAGCTGATACCGCCGACGTACGAGGGCGGGCCCGGTCTTAGCGACCGGGCCCGCCCCTGTGCGTACGTGAGCGGTACCTACAGCGGTACCTACAGCGGGTACCTACAGCGCTACCTACCCGCTCATCCCTCGTCCTCCAGGTCGCCCTCGGTCTCCAGGTAGACCTGGCGCAGCGCTTCGAGGACGGCCGGGTCGGGCTTGGCCCACATGCCGCGCGACTCGGCCTCCAGGAGGCGTTCCGCGATGCCGTGCAGGGCCCAGGGGTTGGCGTTCTGGAGGAACTCGCGGTTGGCCGGGTCCAGGACGTACGTCTCGGTCAACTTGTCGTACATCCAGTCGGCGACCACGCCGGTCGTGGCGTCGTAGCCGAACAAGTAGTCCACGGTGGCGGCGAGTTCGAAGGCGCCCTTGTAGCCGTGGCGGCGCATCGCCTCGATCCACTTGGGGTTGACGACGCGGGCCCGGAAGACCCGGCTGGTCTCCTCGACCAGGGTGCGGGTCTTGACCGTCTCGGGGCGGGTGGAGTCGCCGATGTAGGCCTCGGGGGCGGTGCCGCGCAGGGCGCGGACGGTGGCCACCATGCCGCCGTGGTACTGGAAGTAGTCGTCCGAGTCGGCGATGTCGTGCTCGCGGGTGTCGGTGTTCTTCGCCGCGACCGCGATGCGCTTGTACGCCGTTTCCATCTCGTCCCGGGCCGGGCGTCCGTCGAGCTCGCGGCCGTAGGCGTAGCCGCCCCAGACCGTGTAGACCTCGGCGAGGTCGGCGTCGGTGCGCCAGTCGCGGGAGTCGATGAGCTGGAGCAGGCCCGCTCCGTAGGTGCCGGGGCGGGAGCCGAAGATGCGGGTGGTGGCGCGGCGTTCGTCGCCGTGCTCGGCGAGGTCGGCCTGGGTGTGGGCGCGCACGTAGTTGTGCTCGGCGGGCTCCTCCAGGGAGGCGGCGAGGCGTACGGCGTCGTCGAGCAGGCCGATGGTGTGCGGGAAGGCGTCGCGGAAGAAGCCCGAGATGCGCAGGGTGACGTCGATGCGGGGGCGGCCGAGTTCGTCGAGCGGGATCGGCTCCAGGCCGGTGACCCGGCGTGAGGCGTCGTCCCAGACGGGTCGCACGCCGAGCAGCGCCATGGCCTCGGCCACGTCGTCGCCCGCCGTGCGCATCGCGCTGGTGCCCCACAGGGAGAGCCCGACCGAGGTCGGCCAGTCGCCGTTGTCGGTGCGGTAGCGGTTGGCGAGGGACTCGGCGAGGGCCTGACCGGTCTCCCAGGCGAGCCGGGAGGGGACGGCCTTGGGGTCGACGGAGTAGAAGTTGCGACCGGTCGGCAGGACGTTGACCAGGCCGCGCAGCGGTGAGCCGGAGGGGCCCGCCGGGACGAAGCCGCCGTTCAGGGCGTGCACGGTGTGCTCGAGTTCGGCGGTGGTCGCGGCGAGGCGCGGCACGACCTCGCGGGCGGCGAACTCCAGGATGGCGCGCACCTGTTGGGGCTGCTCGGCGGGGATCGCAGCGAGGTCCCAGCCGGCGTCGTCCATCAACTGGACCAGGACGCGGGCCTGTTCCTCGGCCTCGTCGGCGCTGGTGCGGGTGGCGGCGGACTCGTCGAGGCCGAGTGCTTCGCGCAGGCCGGGCAGGGCGGTGGTGCCGCCCCAGATCTGGCGGGCGCGCAGGATCGCGAGGACGAGGTTGACGCGGTCGGCGCCGGCCGGGGCGTTGCCGAGTACGTGCAGGCCGTCGCGGATCTGGACGTCCTTGATCTCGCAGAGCCAGCCGTCGAGATGCATGATGAACTCGTCGAAGCCCTCGTCCTCGGGGCGGTCTTCGAGCCCGAGGTCGTGGTCGAGCTTCGCGGCCTGGATCAGCGTCCAGATCTGGGCGCGGATCGCGGGGAGCTTGGCCGGGTCCATGGCCGCGATCTGGGCGTGCTCGTCGAGGAGTTGCTCCAGGCGTGCGATGTCGCCGTAGGAGTCGGCGCGGGCCATCGGCGGCACCAGGTGGTCGATGAGCGTGGCGTGCACGCGGCGCTTGGCCTGGGTGCCCTCGCCCGGGTCGTTGACCAGGAACGGGTAGACCAGCGGGATGTCGCCGAGCGCGGCGTCGGGGCCGCAGGCGGCGGACAGGCCGGCGTTCTTGCCGGGCAGCCACTCCAGGTTGCCGTGCTTGCCGAGGTGGATCATGGCGTCGGCGCCGAATCCGCCGTCGGTGGCGCTCGCCGCGATCCAGCGGTAGGCGGCCAGGTAGTGGTGCGAGGGCGGCAGATCGGGGTCGTGGTAGATCGCGATCGGGTTCTCGCCGAAGCCGCGCGGCGGCTGGATGAGGATCAGCAGGTTGTCGCGGCGCAGGGCCGCGAGCACGATGTCGCCCTCGGGGTCGCCGCCCTGGCCCACACGGCTCCGGTCGAGGAACATCTCGCCGGGCGGCGGGCCCCAGTGCTGCTCGACGTTGGTGCGCAGCTCCTCGGGGAGCGTCGCGTACCAGCGCTTGTAGTCGGCGGCCGGGATGCGGACCGGGTTGGCGGCGAGCTGCTCCTCGGTGAGCCAGTCCTGGTCGTGGCCGCCCGCGTCGATGAGGGCGCGGATCAGCTCGTCGCCGTCGCCGGAGACGAGGCCGGGGATCGCGTCCTCGGGTCCGAAGTCGTAGCCCTCGGCGCGCAGTCGGCGAAGGAGTGCGACGGCGCTCGCGGGGGTGTCGAGGCCGACGGCGTTGCCGATGCGGGAGTGCTTGGTCGGGTACGCGGACAGGACGAGCGCGATGCGCTTGTCGGCGGCGGGGATGTGCTTCAGCTTGGCGTGGCGCACCGCGATCCCGGCGACGCGGGCGGCCCGCTCGTCGTCGGCGACGTACGCGGGCAGCCCGTCGGCGTCGATCTCCTTGAAGGAGAACGGCACGGTGATCAGGCGGCCGTCGAACTCGGGGACGGCGATCTGGCTGGCCGCGTCCAGGGGCGATACGCCCTCGTCGTTCTCCTCCCAGGCGCTGCGCGAGCCGGTGAGGCAGAGCGCCTGGAGGATCGGTACGTCCAGGCCGCTGAGCGCGCCCGCGTCCCACGACTCGTCGTCGCCGCCGGCCGACGCGGTGGCCGGCTTGGTGCCGCCGGCCGCGAGGACGGTGGTCACGATGGCGTCGGCGGCGCGCAGCTCGTCGATGAGCGCGGGCTCGGGGTCGCGCAGCGAGGACACGTACAGCGGGAGCGGGCGGGCCCCGGCGTCCTCGATGGCGCCGCACAGGGTGTCCACGAAGGCGGTGTTGCCGCTCATGTGGTGGGCGCGGTAGTAGAGCACGGCGACGGTCGGCCCCTCGACCATGCGGGCGGTGCGCTCAAGGGGGCCCCAGGACGGGGCGGGGGCGGGCGGCTCGAAGCCGTGGCCGGTGAGCAGCACGGTGTCGGACAGGAACCGGGCGAGCTGGTCGAGGTTGGCGGGGCCGCCGTGCGCGAGGTAGGCGTGCGCTTCGGCGGCGATGCCGACGGGCACGGTGGAGGCGGCCATCAGCTGGGCGTCCGGGGCCTGTTCGCCGGTCAGGACGACGACGGGGAGCCCGCTCGCGGTGAGCTGGTCAAGGCCGTCCTGCCAGGCGCGTACGCCGCCGAGCAGCCGTACGACGACGAGTCCGACGCCGTCGAGCAGCGTGGGCAGGGCGTCGAGGGCGAGGCGGGAGGGGTTGGCGAACCGGTACGTGACCGGTCCGTCCGCGGCGCGGGCGCTCAGGAGGTCGGTGTCGGACGTCGACAGGAGCAGGATGGGGCGGGGTTCCTCCGCGGGCTCCCCGGACGAGTGCAGCATGCGGCGTCAGGCCTTCCTCGGGGTGTCCGCGCCCCGGGTGGTGTCGGATGGTCTCCCCTGCGGGGGAGGGGGAGTTCCTGACTCACCCGGTCTCCGAGCTGGCCTCGGTGCGGGCTCACAGTGGCGGGACCGCGCCGGAATCGCACCGGGCTTCCTCCCCTGTCGCCGTGGCCGGCGACGCCGGCGGGCCGGTTGGCCTGCCGCCTGCATAGTAGCGACCCCGCACGGCCCCCCTCCGGGCCCGGTTCGCTTTCGGCCGCGGGCGAGTGGCCGGTGGCTCGCGCCCCTGGGAACCCCGCCACCGTCCGCGACCCGGCGGACCCTTGCTCGCGCAGTTCCCCGCGCTCCTTGACCCCGCTTTCGTCCCGCGGGCCGTGGACGGCTGGTCGCGCAGTTCCCCGCGCCCCTAACCCCGCTTTCGTCCGCGGACCGTGCCCGCGTCTCGCGCAGTTCCCCGCGCCCCTAACCCCGCTTTCGTCCGCGGACCGTGCCCGCGTCTCGCGCAGTTCCCCGCGCCCCTTAGGTATTCGATGCCGGGCAGCATGGGCCACCTCAGCCCGTCAGGGGGGTCCCCCCTGGCCCTTGAGGCCTTGGGGGAGATTGAGGACGAGCGCCCTTGAGGCGCGATACGGGGTCCGGGGCGGAGCCCCAGGGGGCCGCACCTTCGGAGTTGCCGCACGGGTGGGTGGGAAAACCCGTGGGGGCTGGGGCGCGGCCCCGGGCCGCGTGTCTCAGCCGGCCGCACCTCCGGAGGGTCTCGGGGAGGGGCGGGGTGGGGAGAGCCTCCCGGGGTCGCCGCCGCCGGCTCGTGGGTATGCTCGCCGCCATGCCGCCCTCCTCCGCAACACCCCCCAACCAGGGCGAACCCTCCATAGGGCGCACCCCGGGAGAAGTCGCCCACGACCCCGTCGTACGGGACCGCGGCGACGCCTGCCCCGGAGCCCTGCGGCTGCACCCCGCCGGCGACGGCAACCTGGCCCGACTCCGCCTGCCCGGCGGTATTTTGACGACCCGTCAGGTAGACGCGCTGGCCACCGCGGCGGAGCGGTACGCGGACGGTCACCTCACCCTGACCTCCCGCGGCAACGCGGAGCTGCGCGGCATCGAGGACACCCACGCGAACGCACTCGCCGAACTCCTGCGCCACACCGCCCTCATGCCCTCCGAGACCCACGAGCGCGTCCGCAACATCGTCGCGTCCCCCCTGGCAGGACTGGACGGCCGCGGCAACGGCACCCTCCTCCCCCGCCTGCGCGCCCTGGACGCCCTGCTGTGCGGCCGGGCGTGGACGACCGCGCTCTCGGGCCGCTTCCTGTTCGCCCTGGACGACGGCCGCGGCGACGTCGCGAGCCTCGGCGCCGATGTGACGTTGCTCGCACAGGACCGGGGCACCGGGCGGCAGGACACGGTGGTCGTACGCGTCGGGGCGAGCGCGCTGCGCGTGGCGGCGGCCGACGCCCCGCGCGCCGCCCTGGAAGCCGCCCGCGCCTTCCTCGACGCGGCCGCCGCCGCGGGCAACGGTGCCTGGCGGGTGCGCGAGCTCCCCGCGGGCCACGACGTCGACCTCGCGTCCGCCCTGGCCCGCGCCGGCATCCCGGCCACCCCGGCCCCCGAACCGGACACCGGCGGGACGACCCCCGCCCCGGCCCCGGCCCCCGGCATCGTCGCGGCCCCCGACGGGACGTACGCCGTGGTCGTGACCCCCGTACTGGGCCGTGTGACGAGCGCCGGGCTCCGGGCGCTGAGTGGCCCCGGCGGCGAGGTCAGGATCACCCCGTGGCGCGGGTTCGTCGTCCCCGGGTTCGACGAGCGGGGCGCCCGCGAGCGGCTGCGGGAGCTGGACGACGCCGGGTTCAGCACCCGTCCCGACGCCCCGTGGGCCGGGGTCGGGGCGTGCACCGGGCGGCCCGGGTGCGCCAAGGCGCTGGCCGACGTGCGCCGGGACGCCCTGCCGGGCACGGGCGGCCTGCCGGTCCACTGGTCGGGGTGCGAGCGGCGCTGCGGGCATCCGCACGGCGACTGGGTGGACGTGACGGCGACCGCCGACGGCCACTACACGGTGACGGTACGCGGCACGCAGGAGCACCAAGTGCCGCTGGAAACAGGCGAGTTGCCGAAGGCGGTGGCCCGTGCGCGGGGCGGCCGTCCGGGAGCGTACGGGACAGGGACAACGACGAGATGAGCGAGAGCACAGTGTTCGACTACGAGAAGGACGGCGCGGAGATCTACCGCCAGTCCTTTGCCACGATCCGCGCCGAGGCCGACCTCGCCGGGCTGCCCGCCGACGTCAGCCAGGTCGCGGTCCGCATGATCCACGCCTGCGGCATGACGGACCTGACCCGCGACCTCGGCTGGACTCCCGGCGTCGTGGCCCGCGCCCGCGAGGCGCTGCGCGCGGGCGCACCGATCCTGTGCGACGCGCGGATGGTCGCCAGCGGGGTGACCCGCAAGCGGCTGCCCGCCGACAACGAGGTGATCTGCACCCTGAACGACCCGACCGTTCCCGGCCTCGCGGCGAAGCTGGGCACCACGCGCAGCGCCGCCGCACTGGAACTGTGGCGCGACCGGCTCGACGGCGCGGTCGTGGCCGTCGGCAACGCGCCCACCGCCCTGTTCCGGCTGCTCGAAATGATCGAGGAGGGCGCGCCGCGTCCGGCGGCCGTCATCGGCGTGCCGGTCGGGTTCATAGGCGCCGCCGAGTCGAAGGACGCGCTGGCCGCGCACCCTTCGGGCCTGGAGCACCTGGTGGTACGGGGCCGGCGCGGAGGCAGCGCGATCGCCGCCGCCGCACTCAACGCGATCGCGAGCGAGGCGGAATGAGCGAGAACAGCGCACCCGACGAGTCCGGCGAGAACGGCGGCACGACCGGCCGTCTCTACGGGGTCGGGCTCGGCCCCGGCGACCCGTCCCTGATGACGGTCCGCGCGGTGGAGGCGATCGCCGAGGCCGACGTGGTGGCGTACCACTCGGCGCGGCACGGCCGTTCCATAGCGCGCTCGATCGCGGCGAAACACATCCGTGCCGACCACATCGAGGAGAAGCTGGTCTACCCGCTGACGGTGGAGACCACCGACCACCCCGGCGGCTACCGGGGCGCCTTGAACGACTTCTACGAGGAGGCCTCGGCGCGCCTGGCCGAGCACCTCGACGCGGGCCGCACGGTCGCCGTGCTCGCCGAGGGCGACCCGCTGTTCTACGGCTCGTACCAGCACATGCACAAGCGGCTCGCGCACCGCTACCCGACGGAGGTGATCCCCGGCGTGACGTCGGTGAGCGCCGCCGCCGCCCGGCTCGGCGAGCCCCTGGTGGAGGCCGAGGAGGTGCTGACGATCCTGCCCGGCACACTGCCGGAGGAGGAGCTCACCGCGCGCCTGGCCGCCACCGACTCGGCGGTCGTGATGAAGCTGGGCCGCACGTTCACCAAGGTCCGCCGGGCGCTTGAGCGTTCGGGCCGTCTGGACGAGGCCCGCTATGTGGAGCGCGCCACGATGGCGGGCGAGCGTACCGGTCAACTCGCCGACATCGACGCCGAGTCGGTGCCTTACTTCTCCGTCGCGGTGCTGCCCAGCCGCATCGACGCCACGCCGCCCGTGCGCGAGCGCGGCGAGGTCGTCGTCGTCGGCACCGGCCCGGCCGGCCCGCTGTGGCTGACCCCCGAGTCGCGGGGCGCGCTCGCCGCCGCCGACGACGTCGTCGGCTACACCACGTACGTGGACCGGGTGCCCGAGCGTCCCGGGCAGCTGCGGCACGGCTCGGACAACAAGGTGGAGTCCGAGCGCGCCGAGTTCGCCCTCCAACTGGCCCTGCGGGGCAGGCGGGTCGCGGTGGTGTCGGGCGGCGACCCGGGCATCTTCGCGATGGCGACGGCCGTCCTCGAAGTGGCCTCGCAGCCCGAGTACGCGGACGTACCGGTGCGGGTCCTGCCGGGGGTGACCGCGGCGAACGCGGCCGCCGCCCGCGCGGGCGCCCCGCTCGGCCACGACTACGCGACGATCTCGCTGTCCGACCGGCTCAAGCCCTGGGAGGTCATCGCCGGGCGGCTGCACGCGGCGGCCGCCGCCGATCTCGTCCTCGCGCTGTACAACCCCGGCTCCGCCAGCCGCACGTGGCAGGTCGCCAAGGCGCGCGAGCTGCTCCTGGAACACCGCGCGCCGGACACCCCGGTCGTGGTCGCCCGGGACGTGGGCGGCCCCGCCGAACGCGTCCGCATCGTGCGCCTGACGGATCTGGACCCGGCCGAGGTCGACATGCGCACGATCCTGCTGGTCGGCTCCTCGCAGACCCGTACGGTCCGGCGCGGCGACGGCGAGGAGATCGTCTGGACCCCGCGCCGCTACCCGGAGGGCTGAGGCCAGCCCGCGGGGCCGTCCCGAGGGCTCAGACACCCTGCGGGGGCCGTCCCGAAGACTCGGGCACCCCGCGGGGCCACCCCGAGGGCCGACTGCCACGCGCGGTCACGCGATGAATCGCCGCGCCCAGGCGGCCGCCTCCTCGGGGGTGGCCGCCACGCCCACCCCCTCCGGCACGGGCGGCCGGCGCACCACGACGACGGGAACGCCCGCCTCGCGGGCCGCGGCGAGCTTGGGCGCGGTCGCCGCGCCCCCGCTGTCCTTCGTCACAAGGACGTCGATCCGATGGGCCCGCAGCACCTCCCGCTCCGCTTCGAGGGTGAACGGGCCGCGGTCGAGCAGCACCTCCATCGCGGCGGGGTACGGCGGCTCGGGCGCGTCCACGGACCGCATGAGGAACCACAGCCCGTCGAGGCCCGCGAACGCGGCGAGACCCATGCGTCCGGTGGTGAGGAAGACGCGGCGGCCGAGCGCGGGCAGCAGGCCGGCGGCCTCCTCCAGGGAGCCCGCCGGGTGCCACTGGTCGGCGTCGCCCGCGACCCAGCCGGGGCGGCGCAGCGCGAGCAGGGGAACATGGGCCTCGGCGGCGGCCGCCGCCGCGTTGAAACTGATCGTCCGGGCGAAGGGATGGGTGGCGTCGATGAGCGCGTCCACCGCGTGCGTACGCAGCCACCGGGCGAGCCCGTCGGCGCCGCCGAACCCGCCGATCCGGACCTCGCCGGGCGGCAGCCGGGGCTCGGCGACCCGCCCCGCGAGCGAGCTGGTCACGCGCACGCCGGCGGCCTCGTCGCCGTGCAGCAGCCCCGCCAGGCGACGGGCCTCGCCCGTACCCCCCAGAATCAAGATGTGCACAGGATCCGGTTCCGTTCGTGAGTGAGGCCGCAGGTCATGAGTGAGGCGAAGGGCGGGCCCGAGGCCCCTGAGGCCAAGGGGGGCCGCGGCGCCCAACTCAAGCACACCGGTCTGCGCCCCGGCTGGACGACCGGTGCCTGCGCGACGGCGGCCACGACGGCCGCGTACACCGCGCTGGTGACCGGCGACTTCCCCGACCCGGTGACGATCACGCTGCCGCGCGGCCAGACGCCCGCGTTCGCGCTCGCCGCGGAGGAACTGGCCGGCGGGCACGCCATGGCGGCCGTGGTGAAGGACGCGGGCGACGACCCGGACGTCACCCACGGCGCGCTGATCCGCTCGACGGTACGACTGCTTCCGCCCGGCTCCGGCGTGGTGTTCCGGGCCGGCGACGGCGTGGGCACCATCACCCGCCCCGGCCTGCCCCTGCCGGTGGGCGAACCGGCCATCAACCCGGTGCCGCGCCAGATGATGCGCGACCACGTGGCGCTGGTCGCCGAACGGCACGGCGCCCCGGGGGACGTCGAGATCACCATCGCGGTGGACCACGGCGCGGAGATCGCCCGCTCGACCTGGAACCCGCGCCTGGGCATCCTGGGCGGCCTGTCCATCCTGGGCACGACCGGCATCGTGGTGCCGTACTCGTGCTCGGCGTGGATCGACTCGATCCGGCGCGGCGTGGACGTGGCGCGCGCGGCCGGCCGTACGCACCTGGCGGGCTGCACGGGCTCGACGTCGGAGAAGACGGTCGTCGCGGAGTACGGCCTGCCGGAGGACGCGCTGCTCGACATGGGGGACTTCGCGGGCGCGGTCCTCAAGTACGTACGCCGTCATCCGGTGGACCGCCTCACCATCTGCGGCGGCTTCGCCAAACTGTCCAAGCTGGCCGCGGGCCACCTGGACCTCCACTCGGCGCGCTCGCAGGTGGACAAGGGCTTCCTGGCGGACCTGGCCCGCGCGGGCGGCGCGGGTGAGGCGCTCGCGGCGGAGGTGGCCGGGGCCAACACGGGTCTGGGTGCGCTCCAGCTGTGCGCGGCGGCGGGCGTCCCTCTCGGCGACCTGGTCGCGGTCCGGGCCCGCGACGAGGCCCTCGCCGTGTTGCGGGGGGCGCCGGTGGAGGTGGACGTCCTGTGCATCGACCGAGCGGGCCAGGTAGTGGGCCGCAGCACCCCGGGCCCACCCTCACACCGGCCAGCCTGAGGATGCTCATGCCGCTCGGCGCCGGGTCACCTGCGAGCCGGGTCACCCGCAAGGGGCGCGGGGAAGTGCGCGGCCAGCCGTCCACGACCCGCACCCGAACGCCCAGCCGAGCGCGGCGGGAGCGCTCAGTCCCGGCACCGCTCCGCCGAATACAGGTGGCTGTCCCGGAACCCGGCCGCTCCCAGCACCCGCCCCACGAGAATCACAGCCGTACGCACCACACCCGCACCCTTCACCTGCTCCGCGATGTCGGACAGCGTGCCGCGCAGCACCAGCTCCTCCGGCCGGGACGCGAAGGCCACCACCGCCGTGGGGCAGTCCGCGCCGTAGTGCGGCACGAGTTCCTCGACCACGCGGTCGACGTACCCCGCCGCCAGGTGCAGCACCAGCAACGCCCCACTGCGCCCGAGCGTCGCGAGGTCCTCGCCCTCCGGCATCGCGGTGGCCCGCTGCGCGATGCGGGTGAGGATGACGGTCTGGCCCACGGTCGGCACGGTGAGCTCCCGCTTGAGCGCGGCCGCCGCCGCAGCGAACGCGGGCACTCCCGGTACCACCTCGTACGGCACCCCCGCCGCGTCGAGCCGCCGCATCTGCTCGGCCATCGCGCTGAACACCGACGGATCACCGGAGTGCAGCCGGGCCACGTCGAGCCCGGCCTCGTGCGCCCGCACCAACTCCCCCGTGATCTCATCCAGGTTGAGCTGTGCGGTGTCCACCAGCCGGGCGCCCTCGGGGCACTCGGCGAGGAGTTCGCGCGGCACCAGGCTGCCCGCGTACAGACACACCCGGCAGGAGGCGAGCGTACGAGCGCCGCGCACCGTGATCAGGTCGGCGGCGCCGGGCCCCGCACCGATGAAGTACACGGTCATGTGGCTGCTCCTGAAGGGGTGTTGAGGGTTTCTGTTGTGGCTTTGACCACCGCCCACTGGGTGACGGGCATGGCCTGACGCCAGCCCGTGAAGGTGCCGACCGGCACGGCGTGCGCGACCGCGAGCCGGACGAGTTCGCCGCCGTGGCGCCGGTACCACTGGGCGAGCAGCGCCTCGGATTCGAGCGTGACGGTGTTGGCCACGAGACGCCCGCCGGGCGCGAGCGCCTCCCAGCACGCGTCGAGCAGACCGGGCACGGTG
Organism: Streptomyces sp. NBC_00442; assembly: GCF_036014195.1. NCBI lineage: Bacteria > Bacillati > Actinomycetota > Actinomycetes > Kitasatosporales > Streptomycetaceae > Streptomyces > Streptomyces sp. NBC_00442. Next base: position 3,962,596 of record NZ_CP107918.1, on the reverse strand, counting down.
AGCCCGCCGCCGATGAACACGGCGTCGGGCGCGGGGAGTTGAGCGAGGACGCCCGGCGCGGCGCCGCCGACGACACGCAGCCCCGGCACTCCGAGCCGCTCCGCGTTGCGGCCGATCCGTACGGCCCGCCCGGGATCCCGCTCGACGCTGATGGCCCGGCAGGAGGGGTGCGTACGCATCCACTCCACCGCGATCGAGCCGGAGCCGCCACCGACGTCCCAGAGCAGTTCGCCGGGTGCGGGCGCGAGCGCGCCGAGGGTGGCGGCGCGGACGTGCCGCTTGGTGAGCTGACCGTCGTGTTCGTACGCGTCGTCGGGCAGCCCCGGCACGGCGCCGAGCCGGAGGGCGCCGACGGCGCGGCGGCAGTCGACGGCGACGACGTTGAGCGCGTCACGGGCGGGCTCGTCCCAGGTGTCGGCGACGCCGTCCCGGCACCGCTCGTCCTCGGACCCGAGCTGTTCGAGCACCCGCATCCGGCTCGGCCCGAACCCGCGGTCGCACAGCAGCGCCGCGACCTCGGCCGGGGTGCGGGCGTCGGCGCTCAGGACCAGCACCCTGCGCCCGTCGTGCAGCGCGGCCGCGAGCCGGGCGGCCGGCCTGCCGACGAGCGTGACGACCTCGGTCTCCTCGACGGGCCAGCCGAGCCGGGCGCAGGCGTAGGCGAGCGAGGAGGGGTGCGGGAGGATGCGGGGCGGGGCGCCGAGCACCTCGGTGAGGGTGCGGCCGATCCCGTAGAACATGGGGTCGCCACTGGCCAGGACGGCGATGCGGCGGCCTCGGTGGGCGTCGATCAGCCCCGGCACGGCGGGCCGCAGCGGGCTCGGCCAGGCGACGCGCTCGCCGTCGCACTCGCCGGGCAGCAACGCGAGCTGGCGCGCCCCGCCGATGACGACACCGGCCCCTCGAAGCACCGCCTGGGCTCTCCTGGTGAGCCCGTCCCACCCGTCGGCCCCGATGCCGACGACGGTGATGTCGGGGTGGGGGGTGGGGGGGTTCTTCACGGGTACCTCGGGGATGCGGGGGGCTGGCCCCGCACTCTACTGTCCAGCGCCCCGCCCCCCACGCCCCGGGTCCACCCCCTGGGCCGCCCTCCGGCCCGCACACCCCGCTTCGCCGCCCCCACCCTCCGGAGCGTGGTGCGCCCCCGCGGGCCCGGCGCCGCCCTTGCCGCCCGGCTGCATGCCGCGCTGACCGACCTCGCGGATCAGGACCCGCTGATCCGGGCGCGTACCGAACCGGGCGGCGCCACCTCGGTATCGCTGTACGGCGAGGTGCAGAAGGAGGTCATCGCCGCCACGCTCGCCGACGCGTACGGCATCGAGGCGGTCTTCGAGCCGAGCCGTACGGTGTGCAGCGAACGGCCCGCCGGGACGGGCGAGTCGGCGGCCGCGATGGACCGCGGACCGGCGCCCACTGGGCACTGGGCACTGGGCACTGGGCACTGGGCAAGCGTCGGGCTGCGCGTGGCGCCGGCTCCGTACGGCAGCGGCAACACGTTCCGGTACGAGACGGAACGGGGCGCGCTGCCCAGGGCCTTCCATCAGGCGATCGAGGAAACCGTCCACGCGACGCTGGGCGGGGGAGGCCCGCACGGATGGGCGGTCGCGGACTGTACGGTCACGCTCGTACGCTCGGGGTTCAACAGCATCTTCAGCACGGCGGGCGACTTCCGCGCCCTCACCGAGATCGTCCTGGTCCATGCCCTGAAGGACACCGGCACCGACGCCTACGAGCCGTACCAGGCCTTCGAGTTGGACTGTCCTCCCGCCACCCTCGCAGCCGTCGCCGCCCACCTCTCCTCGATGGGCGCGCTCATCGAGGAGAGCCGCGCCGCGGGCGAGGCGTGGCTGCTGCGCGGCACCGTCGCGGCCCGCGTGGTGGCGGCGATCGAGCGGCGGCTGCCGGGTCTCACCCATGGCGAGGCCGTCTGGTGGTGCCGTCCGGCCGGCGAACGCCCGGTGACCGCGCCGCGGAACGCCACCCCTACGACACCCGACCGGTTGGCGTAGACCTCTTGCGGCTTGGTCCAGACCAATGCCAGGCTCTCAAGTGCCGCCACTCCGGGGCACGTTGGTGCGCGGCCACATCCCTCGGGCGCGCCCCGGCCGTCCCCGCCTGCCCGCCTCCACCCCACGATCAAGGAGCACTCGCATGTCCGCTCGGCGTACCGCCGCGTCCCTGGGTGTCCTCGGGGCGACCTCCCTGACGTTCCTCGCGCTGGCCCCCACCCCGGCCTCCGCGCACGGGGCCATGTTCAACCCGGTCAGCCGCATCGCCGCCTGCTACGCCGAGGGCCCGGAGCACCCGGTGTCGCAGGTGTGCAAGGACCTCGTCGCCGACTCCGGCACCCAGCCGCTGTACGACTGGAACGAGGTGAACATCGCCAACGCCAACGGCCAGTCCCGCCAGCTCATCCCCGACGGCAAGCTGTGCTCGGCCAACCGGGACAAGTACCGCGCGCTGGACTGGGCCCGTACCGACTGGCCTTCCACCAGCGTCGCGGCGGGCAAGTTCGCCTTCAAGTTCCGTGTCACGGCGGCCCATTCGGGCACCATGACGGTCTACATCACCAAGGACGGCTTCGACCCGACGAAGCCGCTGAAGTGGTCCGACCTGGACAACACGCCCGTCGCCACGTACCAGACGCCGCGAACGGCGACGGACGGCTACTACAACTTCACCGGCACGCTGCCGGCCCGCACGGGCCGCCACATCATCTACAAGGTCTGGCAGCGCGACGACAGCCCCGAGGCGTTCTACAGCTGCTCGGACGTGGTGTACGGGGGCGGAAGTACGGCGAAGGCCGCGGCGGCGCCCACGGAGCAGAAGATCGCGGCGGGTGCGGCCCGCTCCACGGTGAGCCACCACGGCCATGGCGGCGACCCGACATCACCGGTCGCGGCGCCCGCCCCGGCGTCCTCGCCCGACGGGTCGCCCGCGCCCCAGGCGTTGGCGGCGGTCTCGACCGCGAGCGTCGTGGGTGGCGGCTTCCTCCTCCTGCGCCGCCGCCGCGACTGACCACCCCGCCCGGCCCGGCCCGTGCCCCCGGCTCAACCTGCTACGGGGGGTGCGGCCCCGGCGGGGCGGGGCCGGGCTCAGCCGCTGTTGACGGTGAGCGTCAGGCGGCATTCCACGCCCCGGTAGTTGCTCGGCGCGCCCGATGTCAGGGGAACCGACGCCTGTACGAGGTAGATGCCGGGGGCCGAGGGGACCCGGATCGGGGTGCCGAGGGTCTGGCTGGTCGTCGTGGTACCGCTCACCCCGCCGCTCACGGTCACCGACGCGTCCTTCGCGAAGTACCCCACCTCGTTGCCGGCGGCGCTCAAGGTCACCTCGTACGCCGTGGTGACGCCCGTGACCGTCGGCTGCGCCGAGATGCCGCACGAGGCGTCGCTGTCGCCGACCGTCGGTCCGCCGCTCCCGCAGGCGGCGGCCAGACCACTCGCGAGCAGCACCACGGCCGTGCGCCACGAGCGCCTCAACGGCGCGCGCCAGGACCGCATTTGCTGGGATCTCCGCACGTCACGTACGGCTGGGAACCCCCGGAAAGCAGCATCGCCCGAACGTACCGGCGGCCACCGCCCGCGTCCAGAGCCCGCGTGGATCAACGCACTTCTGGTCAGGCGGTCTTGGCCTGCGCACCCTGAGCACCCTGCGCGGCCTGCGCGGCTTGGGCGGCTTGGGCGGCCTGGGCGTGCTTGAGGGTGCGCAGGATCAGCCACTGGTCGCCCCAGGCCATCGCGGTACCGATGACCGCCATCACGATGCCCAGCGTCAGCTGACCGGTAGCCGCACCCAGCGCCAGGCCCGCGACACCGAGTCCGTACCGGATCGCGAAGCGGACCACCAGCAGACCGAGCGCAAGGAACCGGGTCCGCTTGTTCTTCCACAGCGACTTCATGTACCGGATCCGAGCCTTCAACACCGTAAACGCCAACACGATCTGCACGATCGCGACCACCGGGATCAACGCGTACAGCACCGGATACGCACGAGCGATGTCGAAGATCCCCGCGAAAAGACCGACGAGGGGGAAGTACCAGTTCGGCAGACCCTCCAGGACAACTGCCTCGTGGCCGGACTGCGCCTGAGCCTCGACCCGAACCGGCATCTCCATCGCGACCGTGGCACTCATGGCGTTCCCCTCACCCTGTTTCTCAGTCGCCGGCCCCTGCCGACATCACCGATACTCCCCTCCAGGGCGGGACGGGCGGCAGAGCGAAGAATCCCGACTCCCCCAGGACAAATGTCATCACCGCTAAGGGAGTCGAGCTCATGCAGCCGTCAGAATCGCCGTCGCCGTCCTCCGCCGTGAACCACGAGGCCGGCAGCATGGTCGGCCTCTTCTGGGTCACCGGGGACGAGGTGTACGTGGGAACCCCGCCCGGAGCCGGGGCCGGGAGCGGTGGCGTACGGCTCACTCCCGAAGGGGTGCGCTTAGCGCGCGCCACGCAGCACGAGCCGGGAGAGGACGAGGCGCGCGAGGGCGAGCCGCGCCGCGACTGGAGCTGGTCGGAGTTGCTGGAGGTGCGGGTGACCGATGCGCCGGTCCGGTCCGCGACCGTGCGGTGGGGTGTCCACGCACTGTCCGTGGCGGCCGCGGTCTTCGACCTGTGGGTGCCGGGCGAACCGGCGTCGATGACGGTCGCGCTCACCACGAAGGAGGGGGACGAGTCCACGGCCGGGGTGCTGTCCGGCGCCGCGGTCGCCTACTCCCCACGAGAAGTGGACCTCTCGCTGGGGCTGCTCGCCCGCTTCGTGCGCGGCGAGTCCTCGCCCACGGTCCTGACCGGATGGTGGAACGAGGTCCAGCCGGCCCGAGTCCTGCGCTCACGCGAGCGCGAGGCGGTGTTGGCGGGCTGGCTGGGGGACATCGGGTGAGCGCGTGAACGGAGTCGCGGGGGGCGCCGAGCGTGCGTACGTCGTCCCGCAAGGCCCCAGGGGTCGCTCTAGTCGCTCGGCTTGCCCGCGTCAGGCCCGTACCACTGGAGGGCCTGCCCTGTGACGGCGGCGATGCACTCGAAGTCCCGGTCACGGTGCAGCAGGGTCAGCCCCTGGAGTTCGGCCGTCGCGGCCACGACGAGGTCGACGGCGCCCGCACTGCGATGCTGCCCCCGTTTGGTCAAGACTTCTTGGACCTGCCAGGCGCGCGTATAGGCACGATCGTCGACCGGGACCCAGCTGAAGATCATCCGCATGTCCTCGATGCCGCGCGCCCGGTCTTCGGCGGAACGGGCACTGTAGAAGAACTCCAGCTCGGTGACGGGGCAGGTGGCGATCAGCCCGGCCGCGGCAGCCTGATCCCACCCGTACTGCTCGGCTTCGGCGCGCAGGAACCGGGCGAGAGCGCTGGTGTCGATCAGGAACTGGGCTCCGTTCACCGGCGGTAGTTCGCCTTCTCCTCGAAGATCTCCAGGTCGAAGGCGCCTTCGCCGGCCGCGGCACGAAGCCGGGTGAGCGCGAGTGCTCGTCTGCGATGTTCCAGCACCTCGCGCAAGGCGGTGTTGACGGTCTCCTTCTTGGTGCCGGTGCCCAGCGCTTTGGCTACGTCGGCCAACAGTTCGTCATCGAGGTCGATCACGGTTCGGCTCATCCAGCATCACATCCCTAGATATCAAGCGGGATATCGATTATATATCGCATGAGCGCGATGGGCGAGGGGCGTGACCGGGGCCGACCCTGCTCAGACAGCCTCGACCTGCGCGGCTTGGGCGGCCTGTGCGGCTTGGGCGTGCTTGAGGGTGCGCAGGATCAGCCACTGGTCGCCCCAGGCCATCGCGGTGCCGATGACCGCCATCACGATGCCCAGCGTCAGCTGCCCGGTGGCCGCACCCAGCGCCAGGCCCGCGACACCGAGTCCGTACCGGATGGCGAAGCGGACCACCAGCAGACCGAGCGCAAGGAACCGGGTCCGCTTGTTCTTCCACAGCGACTTCATGTACCGGATCCGCGCCCTCAACACCGTGAACGCCAACACGATCTGCACGATCGCGACCACCGGGATCAACGCGTACAGCACCGGATACGCACGAGCGATGTCGAAGATCCCCGCGAAAAGACCGACCAGAGGGAAGTACCAGTTCGGCAGCCCCTTCAGGACCACCGCCCCAGCGACGTCCACCTGAGCGACGTCCACCGGAGCGGCGTCCACCGGAGCCTCGACCCGGACCGGCATCCCCATCGCGACCGTGGCACTCATGGCGTTCCCCTCACCCTGTCTCTCAGTCGCCGGCCCCTGCCGACATCACCGATACTCCCCTCCAGGGCACGTCGGACGGCAGAGCGAAGAATCCCGACTCCCCCAGGACAAATGTCATCACCGGCTACGACGGGAAGCGTCCGTGAGCTACAACCTGCTTGCCGTCGACTCCTCCGATCCCACCACGGTGGCCCTCGCACTCGCCGGCTGTCTCGGCGTGGCGGTGGGCGATGTGGATGTCGGCGAGCCCGACACGGATCCCGATGTACGAAACTGGAATGCGCCGGTCACCTGTGGACTCCGGCCACTTCAGGGCGACTTGACGCAGGCGCTGGACATTTACGTCCAAGAGACGGTCGGCGGCCGACCGCTTGAGTCGGAAGTCGCCGCGCGGTTCGCGAAGGCCGTGAGGACGACCGTCCTGTTCCCCGCGCTGGAAGCGCCTCCCAGCGCGTACTGGGCGGCGACACCCCAGGGGCTGCTCACCCGCGTCAGGCTCGAACCCTCCGAGGACGAGCCACCCGTCTTCACGGTCACGGCCGTCGAGGCGCGCGTCGCCCGGTTCCCCCGGGCCACGGTGACGCGCTTCGAGGAGATCGTCCGTGAGCAGCGGCCGGACAGCCCTGTCTCGGAGCACTTCATGGCATCGCTGGAGAGGGTGCGCCAGGCGGCTTCCTGCCTGGCACGGCTTCCGCTCGACGACGATACTGGCGGCCCCATCCGGTCCGTGCGGGACACATTGGTGGTGTGGGAGCGGGTCATCACTCAGATGGAATCCGGCTGGGCGCCATCGGGCTGGTATCCCGCCGATCTTTATCGCGAACGGCTGGAGGCGCGTGACGCCCTCGCGGCTCTCGTCCATCGGCTGCCACACGACGTCGTCCCGTTGCTGACCGACGCCTTGGGGCGACTGGACAGGCGTTTCGCCGCTGCCACGGTGGAAAGTACGACGGAAGTCCTTCCCCGACGGCGGTCGGCCGGGGCTGTCGGTCAGGGGCCGGGTGGCTGGTGGTGGCGCAGACGGCCCGACCCCGTTCCTTGGGAGCAGGCCTGAGGCTCACACGGGCCGGGCCCACACGGGCCGGGCCCACACGGGCCGGGCCCACAGCGGCCCGCCCACACGTGCCCGCCTCACATGTGCCCGCCTCACATGTGCCCGCCTCACATGTGCACCGGTCCCTCCGAAGGCCCCACCGCCGACCTCGGTGGGCCCTTGCGGTAGAGGGCCAGGGAGATCACCAGGCCGAGTGCGAAGAAGCCCGCCGACCACCAGTACGCCGTCGAGTAGCTCTGGAGCTGGGCCTGGACGCGGACGCCCGGGGTGGGGCGACGGCCCACCAGGTAGCTGGTGGCGGCGCTCGTGGCGAGGGTGTTCAGAAGGGCCGTGCCGATCGAACCTCCCACCTGCTGACTGGTGTTGACCATCGCCGAGGCGACGCCCGCGTCGTGCGCGGCGACGCCCGCCGTGGCCATGCTCATCGCCGGGGCGAAGATCAGGCCCATGCCGACGCCCATGACAAGCAGCGGGGGCAGGACGTGGGCCGCGTAGCCGCTGGTCGCGTCCAACGCCGTCATCCAGGCGAGGCCCGCCGCGCCGAGGCCCATGCCCAGCGGCACGATCGGTTTCGCGCCGAGCCTCGGGACGAGCTTGTTCTGGGCGACGACCGAGCTGACGATCATCGCGAAGACCATCGGCAGGAAGGCGAGCCCGGTGCTGACCGGGGAGTACCGCAGGATCTGCTGGAGGTAGTACGTCAGGAACAGGAACACGCCGAACATGCCCGCGCCGGAGATGAACATGGCGAGGTAGGACGCGCCCCGGTCCCGGTCGAGGACGACGCGCAGGGGCAGCAGGGGGTGCTTCGCCCGCGTCTGCCACCAGGCGAAGGCCAGCAGCAGGACGCCGCCCGCCGCCAGGAAGCCCCAGGTCTGCGGTGAACTCCAGGCGTGGGTCTCGGCGTTGGAGAATCCGTACACGATGCAGAACAGGCCCGCCGAGACCAGCACCGTGCCGGGGATGTCGAGCTTGGGGCGGTCGGTGGGCGCGCCCGGGTGCAGTAGCCGCCAGGCGCCGAAGAAGGCGAGCGCCGCGAAGAGGAGGTTGACGTACAGGCACCAGCGCCAGTCGAGATACTCGGTGAGGACGCCGCCGAGCAGCAGTCCCACCGCGCCGCCGGTGCCGGCGACCGCGCCGTAGATACCGAACGCCTTGGCGCGCTCCTTCGGGTCGGTGAAGGTCGTGGTGAGCAGCGAGAGCGCGGCCGGTGCGAGCAGCGCGCCGAACACGCCCTGGAGGGCGCGGGCGGTGACCAGGACCTCGAAGTTGGGCGCGGCGCCGCCGATCGCGGAAGCGAGGGCGAAGCCGACGAGTCCGGTCAGGAAGACGACCTTGCGCCCCACGAGGTCGGCGATGCGGCCGCCGAGCAGCAGCAGCGAGCCGAACGCGAGCGCGTACGCCGTGACGATCCACTGGCGGTTTCCGTCGCTGAAGCCGAGATCGCGCTGCGCGGAGGGCAGCGCGATGTTCACGATGGTCGCGTCGAGCACGACCATGAGCTGGGCGAGCGCGATCACGCCGAGCACGAGCCAGCGGTGCTCGTGCGGGGCTCCGGTGTGCGCCGCGTCGGGCGGGGGCGCGCCGTCACCGGCGTACGCGGCGGACGGCGGCGGGGCGAAGCGTCCGGACGACGGCGACTGCCCCGAAGGTGCCCCTCCGAATGGCTGCTGGCGTCCGGTGGCGGCGTCGCGTGTGGCGCCCGCTGGGGAACGGGGTGGGGCATCGGCTGCGGAAAGGTGCTCGGAGGCGGCGGCTATGCGCGCGGCGCGTCCTTGCTCGGCGGCGTCCCTGGTGTGACGGCCCATGTGCGCGTCTCCCTCGGTGGTCTCCCGTTCGCGATCGCTCCTTCCTCACGCTAAGTGAGGCCCAGGGGTTCCGCCACGCGAGTGAACGCCGGTGGGGACGGGTGCACAGGGGCGGGCTCGGGTGCCCGTACGGGCGCGGGCCGGGCGGGAATCCCGTGGTGGGCGGGGTTCCGCGCGCCCCGTCCCCGTTCGTCCCAGGAACGACTGGGACGCATGTCCGCGTGGCCCTCCGGACACCTTTGACGACACAGGGTCACTTACTCGGGGACCCCGCATCACCTTGGAGAACACAGACATGAACCGAAGCACCGTGCGCAACAGCGTCGTCGCCGTCGCCGCCCTGCTCGCCCTGTTCCCGACCACCGCGATGGCCGCGGCGCCCGCCTCCGCACCGGCCTCCGCGCCGGCGAAGGCGACCGTCGCCGTCGCCCGGCACCACAAGCTCCTCCCCCAGGGCACGGTGGTCACCGGCCGCGCCGTCCGGCTGCACGTACGGACCGGTGCCGGCGTCACCTACCGGGCCGCCGGCACCCTGCGCTCGGGGCGCCAGGTGTCGCTGGTCTGCAAGAAGGACGGGAGCTCGGTGCAGGGCAACCGGGTCTGGTACCGGCTGGCCGGGCACCACGCGCGATATGTGTCCGCGCACTATGTGCGGGTCGCGGCCGGGTCCGCCGTGCCGTGGTGCTGACGCGCTGAGGTTCGCTCCAGCGCCGGGAGGGGGAGCGGGATCCGCTGTCGCGCCCCCTTCGCCCGTTCGCCCCGGGGGTCGGAGCTTGGCTCCGGCCCCCAAGGGGTACAGATGACCCTCGAACGGGACCATACGGACTTTTGGGAGGGACCGCGTGCCCCAGTGGCGACCGCTGCCCGAGTCGACCCGACCCGAACTCCGGCTCCTCATCGACGAGTTGAGGCACCTCAAACAGTGCTCGGGGCTGAGCCTGGCCGGCCTCGCGGCCCGCACCACGTACAGCAAGTCGGCGTGGCACCGCTATCTCAACGGGGACAACCTGCCGCCGCGTGACGCGGTCGACGCCTTCGGCGCCCTGGGCGGCGCCGAGCACCACGCCCGGCTCCTCGACCTCTGGGACCGCGCGGTACGAGCCCCACACCCCGGAAGCGCGGACCCGGCCGGCCGCCCAGTCACCCCGGCCGGCACCGGCGCCCCGCCGGGCCGGGCCGCGCCGCCCGCGCACCCCGCGCCGCCCGCGCACTCCGATGCCGCGCCGTCGGCCCGGCGTTCGCGCCGCCGTACGCTCACGATCGCCGCCGCGCTCGCCCTGGTGGGGAGCGCCGCCTGGGCGGCCGTGCCGCACGCCTCGCACGCGACGCCGGCCGCGCCCGCACCGTCCGCCTGCCGGGGCGCCGGCTGCCAGGGCGCCGACCCGGCCCGCTCGGCCTGCCGCACCGATGCCCGTACGCAGAGCGCCCTCACGACGGCCTCGTACGCGGTGCGCCTGCGCTTCAGCCCGTCCTGCGACACGGTCTGGTCGGAGGTGCGCTCCAGCTCGACCGGCGCCGACACCGAGAGCCCCATGCTGGTGGCCCCCGACCCCGGGCGGGCCGAGGCCTGCGCCGAGGTCGGCGGCACAATGCTGTGCACGGGCGACACCCGCCGGACGACCGGTCCCTGAGGGGCCGTCAGCGGCGGGCGCCCTCGATGCGGGCGGCCACCTCGTCGAGCCGGGCCAGGTCCTCGGTGGTGAGGACGAGATCGGCGGCGGCGGCGTTCTGCTCCAGGTAGCCGACACGCTTGGTGCCGGGGATCGGGACGATGTCGTCGCCCTGCGCGTGGACCCAGGCGAGGGCGACCTGGCCGGGCAGCACACCGTGGGCGTCGGCGATGGACTTCACGAGTTCCAGGGCCTGCTGGTTGGCGTCCAGGTTGTCCTGGCTGAAGCGGGGCATGCCGCGCCGCATGTCGGTGGCGTCGAACGCGTCGCGCGAGGTGACCGCGCCCGTCAGGAAGCCGCGGCCGAGCGGCGAGAAGGGGACCACGCCGATGCCGAGGCGGCGGGCGGTGGGGAGCACGGACTCCTCGATGTTCCTGGTCCACAGCGAGTACTCGCTCTGGACGGCCGTGACGGGGTGGACGGCGTGGGCGCGCTCCAGCTCCTCCGCGGGCAGTTCGGACACGCCGATGTGACCGATCTTGCCGGCCTTCACCAGCTCGGCCATCGCCCCGATGGACTCCTCGATGGGGGTCTTGGGGTCGACCCGGTGCAGGTAGTACAGGTCGATGTGGTCGATGCCGAGGCGCTGGAGGGACTCCTCGCAGCTGCGCTTGATGTACTCGGGGTCGGCCCGCAGGACCATGCCGGTGCCGGGCCGTACGTCGTGGATGCCGCACTTCGTGGCGAGGACGACCTCGTCGCGTCGGTCCCTGAGGGCGTATCCGACGAGCTTCTCGTTGGCGCCGACACCGTAGAGACCGGTCGCGCCGTACACGTTGGCGGTGTCGATCAGGGTCACGCCGAGATCGAGGGCACGGTGGATGGTGTTGATCGACTCGGTGTCGTTGCCGACGCCGTACGACTGACTCATGCCCATGCAGCCGAGGCCCTGTGCGGAGACCCGCAGTCCTTGGCTGCCCAGAGCGACCTGGCGCATTCTTACGTCCTTTCGTCGTGGGGTTCGTCCCCATGGAGCTGTCCCCCATGGGGGCCGGCCCCATGGGGATGCTCCCCGTGGTGGTGGAACCAGTGGGTCAGACGACCCACCGCATGACCACCCGTCAACAGGTAAAGGGCGTGCGCGAGGCCGGTGCGACGGCCGTGGCGCAGCCACAGGAAGTGGTGGTGGGGCCGGCTGTCGTGCGGGGTGGGCAGCAGGAAGACCAGGAGCAGCGAGACCAGGGTGAGGGCCGCCATCAGGAACAGGGCCGCACCGAAGGCGACGCGGTAGCGGTCGGTGTCGGCGCCGGGCCCCGGGTGGGCGCCCAGCATGGAGAAGACCGTACCGATGCCGGCGACGCCGAGGGCCTGCCCGACCTGGAAGGCGGTGGTCAGGGCGCCGGACGCGGATCCCTTGTCCTCGGGGCGGATGCCGGTCAGGACGATCCCGATGAGCGGGGACATCGTCAGGCCCTGGGCGGTGCCGACGAGCAGCAGCGGCAGGGCCAGGCTCCAGGCCGTCAGGCCGGGGCCCGCCAGCCGCGCGGTGAGCCAGGCCGACAGCAGGCCGCCGAGGAGCAGGACGTGTCCGATGGTCAGGACCGCGCGGCCGAGCCGCGGCACCAGGCGCGGTACGACCAGCGAGGACAGGAAGAAGGCGACGCCGACCGGGGCGAAGGCGAGGCCCGCCTGGAGCGGGTCGAGTCCGAGGCCCACCTGGAAGGTCAGCGAGGTGTAGACGGCGAGGCCGACGATGGTGACGAAGTACAGCACCCCGATGACGGTGCCCACGGCGAACGCGCGCTGGCGGAAGAGGGAGGGGCGGAGCAGCGGGGTGCGGCCCCGGCGGACCAGGGAGCGCTCGTAGCGCAGGAAGAGCGCGAACATGGGGATCGCCAGGACGAACATGGCCCACGTCCACCAGGCCCAGCCCGCGCCGGGGCCGATCAGGAGGGGCAGGATCAGGAGCAGGAGCGAGGCGCCGAGCAGGCCGGTGCCCGCGAGGTCGATGTGGTCGCGTCCCGCGGGCCGGTCGGGGGCCATCACGCGGCTGCCGGTGACGAGGGCCGCGGCGCCGATCGGTACGAGGACGAGGAAGGCGGGGCGCCAGGTGAGGCCGCCCAGGTCGAGCTGGATCAGTGCGCCGCCGATGAGCTGGCCCGCCACGATCGCGACCCCGATGGTCGCACCGAACAGGCCGAGCGCGAAGTTGCGTTCCTTGCCCTCGAAGGTGTCCTGGATGATCGACAGGATCTGCGGGTAGATCAGCGCGGCGCCGAAGCCCTGGACCAGGCGGGCCCCGATCAGCACGGGCGCGTTCGGGGCGAGCCCGCCGACCAGGACGGCCGCGGTGAACAGGACGAGGCCGCCGAGCAGCACCCGGCGGCGTCCCGACACGTCGCCGAGGCGGCCGCCGGTGATGAGGAAGACCGCGTACACCAGGCCGTATCCGGCGACCACGAACTGGGCGGTGCCGAAGCCGACATGGAGGGTCTGCTGGAGCGAGGGCATCGCGAGGTTCGCGATGGAGGCGCCGCCCACGACGAGGAAGGTGCAGATCAGGCCCACGCCGAGGACGAACCAGCGGGTGCGGTCGGCGGGGGCGACGGCGACGGCCGGGGGCGCGGCCGGACCGGCCGCCGCCGGGGGCGCGGCGACGTCGGCCGCCGCCCGCGCGGGCCCCGGGGCGGAGAGGGTCACGTGCCGGCCAGGACGAGCACGGTCGCCAGGGCGGTGTCGGTGGCCGACGCCGGGTTCTGGCCGGTGACCAGGCGCCCGTCGGTCACGGCGTGTGCGGCGAACTCGGTGGCGGCGGCCTCGTGCTTGGCACCGAGCTCCTCCAGCGCCGTCTGCAACGCGAACGGCACGACGTCGGTCAGGCCGACCGCGGCTTCCTCGGCGTTGCTGAACGCGGTGAGCCGCTTGCCCTCCACCAGCGGGCGGCCGTCCGAGAGCCGTACGCCGACCAGGGCCGCCGGACCGTGGCAGAGCGCCGCGACCACGCCGCCCGCCTCGTAGATGTCCCGGGCGTGCGCGGCGAGCGCCGTGTTGCCGGGGAAGTCCCACATGGTGCCGTGACCGCCGGCGAAGAAGATCGCGTCGTAGGCCTGCGGGTCGATGTCCTCGGGGCGCAGCGTGTCCGCGAGCTTGGCGCTCATCTCGGGGTCGGCGAGGAACGCCTTCTGGATCTCGTCGGACAGGTCGACGCCGGACGCGGGAGGGGTGCCGCCCTGGACGGAGGCGAGGGCGACGCGGTACCCGGCGTCGGTGAACACCCGCCAGGGGTGGGCGACTTCGGGCATGTAGTAGCCGGTGGCGCGGCCGGTGTCGCCCAGCTCCGCGTGGCTGGTGAGGACGACGAGGACCGTCTTGGTGCGGGGCATGTGATCTCCTGCTGCGGGCTCAGGCCTGGGCGGCGGCGAGATTGCGGAAGCGCGGGCCGTAGAAGACCGGCTTGCTCAGGTCGGTGTAGGTGTTCAGGAAGCCGAACTCGGCCGGGTACAGGCGCGGCAGGTCGTCGATGACCGACTGCGGGATCTGACGGCGCATGAAGGTGAAGCAGGAGAACACGCGGAACTTCACCATGTGGTGGACGGCGTCGCCGAAGGTGGGCCACTGGGTGGCCGCGGAGCCGTTCCACAGCTCGTCGAGGTGGACCATCATGCCGGTGTACGTCTCGTCGAACTGGACGAGTTCCGCCTCGACGTCGGTGCCGTCGGGGTCGGCGGCCAGGATCTTGGCGTAGCCGTCGGCGGGCACGGCGAGGGTGTTGACGACCGCGGGCCAGTCGATGCGGCTGCCCTGGAAGTGCACGGCCTCGGTGTCGGAGGTCAGTTCCAGGGGCGGCTCGGGCGTGCGGTACTCGCGGCCGTACCAGAGCTCGGCGAACTTGCCGTAGTGCGACTCCTCGTGCTGGAAGGAGGCGCCGGCCTGGATGGTGCCGCCGGTGGCGCCCTCGCCCTGCTCCAGGATCTCGTCGATGCCTTCGAGGAGCTGGTCGACGGGGTCGACGCCGGGGGTCGCCACGATGGTCTTGAAGCCGATGTTGTCGCCGACCTGGTTGGCGATGCCGCCGCCCTTGACCGCGGCGCGCAGCTCGTCGGCGTTGTCGACGATCGCTTCCTTGATCTGCGAGTAGAGCTTGCCGATGGTGGGGAAGTCCTCGTGGCTGTACTCGTCGGGCAGCAGGAACAGCGGCGATTCCAGGCGCATGAAGTTGCGCAGCTGCGGCTTGGAGAGCGAGGCGAGCCCGATGGAGAGGTCGGGTTCTACACCGCCGGGAAGGCCGCGGCGGGGGAAGGCCGGGTCGAGGTCCTTGATGCGGGGACGGCCGCCGATGGCAGCGAGCATGTTGCCGGCGATGGCCATGTGGACCATCTCCTCCATCAGCACGCTGCGGATGGTGTTGTAGCTGGTGTAGTTCTGCACTTCGAGCGAGAGCATCGCCGAGGTGTAGATCGGCAGCGTGGAGTGTTCCAGCTCTATCGCGGTCTGGAGCGCGGAGCGGATCCAGGCGACGTTGCGCTTGGCCGGCGCCTTGACGGTCTCGTCCTGGGCGGTGGTCATCGCGGTGTTCCTTTCGTTGGCTTTACGTTCGTACAGCGGCAAGGGCCGCCGCCCGGGAGATCAACAGCCGTGCGGGACCGCTCAGTTGGCGGCTTCCTGGCGGCGGGCCCGGGTGAGCAGGGCGATGACCACGAGGAGCGCCGCGGCGGCGAACAGGGCGACGCCCAGGCCGATGCGGTGCATGGAGACCAGGGTGCCGAGGACGGCCACACCGAGCGCGGAGCCGGCCTGCCGGGAGGCGTTGAGGGCGCCCTGTGCGGTGGCGGCGTACTCGGCGGGCGCGGTCATCGCCATGTCGGCGGTGGAGGCGGGGATCGCGGTGGTGGAGCCGAGCGCCAGCATCAGCTGGGCGGCGACCAGGAGCAGGAACGGGGTCTCGGTGCCGGAGAACGCGAGGATCACCCCGGACAGCACGCCGCACGTCAGCCCGAACAGGATCAGCGGCCGGGTGCCGATGCGGGCGACCAGGCGGCCGGTGAACAGCGGGAGCACGGCGAGCGGCAGCGTCATCGGCAGGAAGGCGAGGCCGGTCTGGAAGGGCGTGAGGGAGCGCTCGTTGACCATCCACTGGGTCATCGCGTAGAGCAGCCCGTAGAAGACGAACGAGGCGGCGGAACCGGCGATCATGTCGGCCTGTACCCGGGCCCGTACGAGGAGCGCGGGCGGCAGCGCGGGGAAGGGGGCCTTGCGCTCGACCAGTGCGAGGGCGAGGAACGCCGCCGCCGCGGCGACCACGGCGACGATGGGGGCGGGCCGGCCCCAGCCGGAGGTTCCGCCCTCGACGAGACCGAAGGTGAGTGCGCCGAGTCCGACGATGGAGAGCACGAGGCCGGGGGCGTCGATCTTCCGGTGGGGGCGTTCCCCGTCGGCGGCGAAGCCGCGCGCGGCGAGCCATGTCACCAGCGCGATGGGCGGGTTGACCAGGAAGACCAGCTGCCAGCCGCCGAGCGCGACGAGGCCGCCGCCGAGCACGGGACCGGAGACCAGGCCGAGCGAGCTGACCGCGGCCCACGCGCCGACCGCACGCGCCTTCTTGGCGGGGTCGGGGTAGAGCCCGCCGAGCAGCGCGAGCGACGCGGGGACCAGGCCCGCCGCGGCGACACCGAGCAGCGCGCGGCCCGCGATGAGCACACCGGCCGAGCCCGCGAGGGCACACAGCAGCGACACCACACCGAACGCGATCAGCGACGAGCGGTAGATGCGCCGCGGGCCCCAGCGGTCCGCGAAGGAACCGGACGCCAGCATCAGGCCGGCGAAGACGACGGTGTAGGCGTCGACCGTCCACGCCAGGGCGCCCGTCGAGGCGTGCAGGCTGTGCTGGAGGTCGGGCAGGGCGACGTTCAGGATGGACGCGTCCATCAGGACGAGGAAGTTGCCGACCGCGATACCGAGGAAGCGGCCGGCGGTGCGCGGCTTCCCGGCGGGGTTCGCCTTCTCGGCAGACGCCTCAGGCGTGACGTCGATGCTCTCGGTTGTCATGGACGGCAGGGTCCCGCACGGGCGTGAGGGCGGCCAACGTTTCCGGGCGGACTTCCTGACCTCAGGCCGATGTCTTGAAGTGTGGTGAAGGTCAGGAAGTCCGTTCGAGTGAGAGGCAGTTCGCAAACGTGTCCTGCTAGCTTCCCGGTACTCGCCGATAAATGCGCCCCATTCGAGGTGCGATCGCGATCCCAACATCGAATTCCCGCAAGGGATTTCCAGGAGGCTTCAGAAATGGCCGAGATCAAAACCGTGGCCGTTCTCGGTTACGAGAGCTGCAGCGAGCAGGACACGATCACCCCGCTCGAAATCTTCAAGGGCGCCGCCATGGTGCTCGCCCAGCAGATCGCGCCGTGGCCCATGGACGCCGAGCCGGCCGAGCTCGACGTCAAGCTGGTGTCGCTCGACCCGGGCAACGTCGTCATGCAGATGGGCACCCAGGTCGTGCCGGACGCCGTCCTGGAGGACGGGCAGCTCTTCGACATCCTGTACGTCCCCGGCGGTGTCGGCTCCGGCAAGATGACCCAGGACGGGCGCATCCTCGACGCGATCCGCCACCACCACGTGAACGGCAAGGTCATCGCGGCCAACTGCTCCGGTGTCGGCATCCTGTCCCGTTCCGGAATCCTCGGCGACACGCCCGTCACCTGTGTCGCCGCGGTCGCCCGCGGTCTGCGCGCCGAGGGCACCAACGTGCCGTCGCCGCGCCGGATGTGGCTGCACGACGCGGCGAAGAAGATCTGGACGACGACCGGCTCGTACGGGGTGAACGGGTCCACCGTCGCGCTGGTCACCGAGTACTTCGGCAAGGAGGTCGGCACCATCGTCTCGATGATGTTCGACACCTACGGCGGCCTCGGCGAGCAGATCTACGCGGCGTCGGGCCCGGAGTTCTACGTCCACCCCGACCTCGAGGAGAAGTTCACGGACTTCTTCGAGCCGATGCTGCTTCCGGGCCGGGGTGCGCAGGCATGATCACTGTCACCGCGCGGCAGGTCGTCAAGGCGGGCAAGGAGGCGGAGCTCGACGTCCTCATGGCCGGTCTCGCCGCCAAGATCCGCGCCAACGAGCCCGGTTGTGTCGGCTTCGACTACGTGCGGCCGGAGCAGGGCGGCACCACGCGTCTGGTCGTGGAGCGCTACCGGGACGACGCGGCCATGGAATTCCACAAGTCGACGGATTATCTGCGCGACTTCATTCCGAACCTTCTGGAATGCCTGGAGGAATTCCCGGCGGTGGACGTCTACCGCGACGTCACGCCCGGCCCCGATCTGCCCGACTCGTTCTTCCACGTCGGCATCGTGGTTCCGGACCTTCAGGCGGCGATCGCCCGTTACTCCGAGGTGTTCGGCATCGAATTCACCGAGCCCGCCACCTTCAAGGTGCCGCGCCTGGAGGACCCGGAACCGCACCCCTTCGAACTGGTCTGCGCCTTCTCCAAGTCCGGGGCGCCGTACTACGAACTCATCCAGGCGGACGGCGACGGCATCGTCTCGGCGAAGAACGCCGGAAAGATCCTTTACTACGGGGTCTGGGAGGACGACATGGCCGGGCGGCTCGAAATCCTGGAGAAGCAGGGCGTCGGCATCGACGCGCTGTTCCGCAAGGACGCCGACTCCACCCCGTTCGCCGTGATCACGGCGCCCGATCTGATGGGCGCCCGCATCGAGTACGTGGACACCGGCGACCGCGGCCCCATCGACGAATGGGTGCGCACCGGGGTCTACCCCGGCGGCCTCGAGTCCGAGTAACAGGCCGCGAAGCCCCGGGAACCTCCCCGGGCGCAACTCATCAGTGAACCCGGAAGGGAACTCTTCCATGCGTTACGACCACATAGTCGTCGGTGCCGGCTCCTCCGGCGCCGTCCTGGCCAGCAGGCTCACGGAGAACTCCGGCGTCAGCGTCCTGCTCCTG
Source organism: Streptomyces sp. NBC_00442 (assembly GCF_036014195.1). Classification (NCBI taxonomy): domain Bacteria; kingdom Bacillati; phylum Actinomycetota; class Actinomycetes; order Kitasatosporales; family Streptomycetaceae; genus Streptomyces; species Streptomyces sp. NBC_00442. The sequence continues at coordinate 3,943,966 of NZ_CP107918.1, read as the reverse complement.
GAGGCCGGCCCCGACTGGGCCGACAACGCCGACATCCCCGGCGACATCACGAACGCGCGCACCGTGTCGGTGGAGGACCACGACTGGGGCTACTCGGCCGAGGCCGTCCCCGGCCGGTCCCTGACGTACGCCCGCGGCAAGGTGGCCGGCGGCTGCTCCGCCGTCAACGGGGCGATCGCGCTGCGCGGCATCCCGGCGGACTACGACGAGTGGGCCCAGCTGGGCAACGACCAGTGGTCGTGGAGCTCGATGCTGCCGTACTTCCGCCGGATCGAGGACGACCAGGACTTCGACGGTCCGCTGCACGGCAAGGGCGGCCCGACTCCCATCGTGCGCCACACCCGCGACGAGCTGGTCCCCTTCCAGGCCGCCTACCTGGACGCCTGCATCGACCAGGGCTTCGACTACGTCGCGGACCACAACGACCCGGAGTCCACCGGTGTCGGCCCGATCCCGATGAACCGCCGCGGCGACGTGCGGATCTCCACCGCGATCGCGTACCTCACCGAGGCCCGCAAGCGGAAGAACCTCACGATCCGCTCCGGTGCCACCGTGCACCGGGTGCTGTTCGAGGGCACCACGGCGGTCGGCGTCGAGGTGGAGACCGGGGGCCGCCTGGAGAAGGTCTACGGCGACCAGGTCACCCTGTCCGCCGGCGCCCTCAACTCCCCCGCGATTCTGCTGCGTTCGGGCATCGGGCCGCAGGAGCGGCTGCGCGAGCTCGGCATCGAGGTCGTCCTGGACCGACAGGGCGTCGGCGAGAACCTGATCGAGCACCAGCAGATCACCGTGGGCCTGCTGCCCAAGGACGGCGTCACCGACCCCGACGACCCGGACGTGCAGGTCCTGGTGCGGTACACCAACCCGGGCTCGCAGCAGTTCAACGACATGCAGCTGTACTTCGTCAGCCGCTACGTCCCGGTGACCCACCGCCCGATCAGCGTGATGAGCGTGCTCCAGAAGCCGCAGTGCCGCGGCCGGGTGTCGCTGCGCAGCGCCGACCCGACGGTCCACCCCGAGATCGTCCTCAACTCCTACGGCACCGAGGCCGACCGCAAGATCGCCCTCGACGGTGTGCGACTGTCCTGGGAGATCGCCAACTCCAAGCAGATCCAGGACCTTTCGTCCGGCCTGTCGGACAAATTGACGCAGCGTCAGGTCGACAGCGACGCGCTGCTGCTGGACTACATCCGGGAGAACTCCGCCACCCTGTGGCACCCGGTCGGCACCGCCAGGATGGGCTCCGCCGAGGACTCCGGCGCCGTCGTCGACCAGCGACTGCGGGTGCACGGCGTGCAGAACCTGAACGTGGTCGACGCCTCCGTGATGCCGACGCACGTGAGCGCCAACCCCAACCTCACCTGCTACGTCATCGGTGAGCGCGCCGCGGAGTGGTTCCTCCAGGACGCCTGAGCCCGCCCGGTACTCCCGGTCCGGGCCGTACCCCCCCCTTCCACGGCCCGGACCGGGCACCTGGTCACCAACCGACCGCATTTCACGAGGAGTTCACTCATGGCCGACGTCACCGACGAGGGGTCCAAGCTCGTCCGGCTCTACTACGAGCAGTTCCTGACCGCCCCCGGCGACCTCCAGCTCGCCGACCGGATCATGGCGCCCGACGTGGTGTTCAACAACCCGATCTCTCCGGACGGCATCCACGGCCTGCCGGCGTACAAGGAGTTCGCGCTGCGCTGGTACGGCGGGTTCCCGGACCGCGTCTTCACCATCGACGACCTCCTGGAGCAGGGCGACAAGGTCGCCGCGTCGTTCACCATCACCGGCACGCACCGCGGCGTGTTCATGGGCGCCGCCCCCACCGGCGAGAAGATCACGGTGCGCGGGATGAACATCTTCCGCATCGAGGGCGGCCTCATCAAGGAGGTCACCGCCTTCTTCGACCCGCACCAGCTGCTCGCACCGCTGGGCCTGGACGGATGAGCCCCGCGCCGGCGGCGAAGGGGAAGATCGCGGTCCTGATCGAGGAGCACTTCGACCAGAGCGAGTACCGCGCGTTCAACGCGTACTTCCCGCGGCGCGGCTACGAGGTCACCTACGTCTCGCACCTGTGGGGCCAGCCGTCGCTGACCTTCGGCAGCAACCCCGACAACGGCTATGTCGAGGAGCACGTCACCGTCACCACCGAGGTGGCGTCGATCGACCCGGCCGACTACGACGGCCTGATCCTGATCGGCGCCTACGCCATGGACCGGCTGCGCTACCAGACCGAGGTGGCGGGACCGCACAGCCGCAACAAGGCGCCGGCCGTGGAGTTCCTGCGCGCGGCGACGGCCGTCGACGGCCTGAAGGTCGGCACGATATGCCACTCGCTGTGGCTGCTCTGCGCCGACCGGCAGCTCCTTGAGGGCCGCCGGGTCACCTGCGCCCACAACATCGTCTGCGACGTGGAGAACGCGGGCGCCGACGTCGTCTACGAGGGCGACGGCACCGCGGACCTGGTGGTCGACGGCGACCTCATCACGGCCAAGCACCCCCAGATGACCGACCGGTTCATGGACACCTTCGTCCGCGAGATCGAAGCGTCCGACCGACACCGCTAGGAGAGGCAATGCCGGACCAGCAGCAGATACGCGCAGCCGTCGAGGGCTACGCGGAGAGTTTCAGCAAGCGCGACCGGGACGGCTTCGCCGCCCTGCTCGCCGAGGACGTCGTCCAGTACGAACCGGTCGGCGCCCCCGCCAACCAGGGAAAGGCCGCCGTCGTCGGCTTCTTCGACGGGGTCTTCGAGGCCATCGACCGCGTCGAGTTCCGCGTCACCGACGTGGTGGTGACGGGCGACGAGGCCGCGTTCACCTTCCACATCACCGCCCACAAGAAGGACGGCGGGACCGTCGAGGACCGCGGCATCGACACCTTCCGGGTCGGCGACGACGGCCTGATCACCGAGATCAAGGGCTACCACGACGAGGCCCACACCCAGGTCGCCGGGGGCTGATCGGGATGCGGGGGGTCCTGGACGCGCCCGAGGCGGGCGTCGCGCGCGGTACCTACACCGGCAAGGTGCGGCTGCGCCGCGGCCGAGTGCGGCTGAGGGTGTCCGAAGAGGGCCACCACCGGGCCGCGTCCCCTCTTGAGCTCTTCTTCGACCTGGTCTTCGTGGTGGCGGTCGCCGAGCTCACCGAGGTGCTGCTGCACGCGCCGACCTGGGCGGGAGTGCTGCGCTTCACCGCGCTGTTCGTGCCGGTGTGGTGGAGCTGGGTCTGCTACACCTTCTACGCCGACCGCTTCGACAACGACGACCGCGTCTACCGGCTGATCATGATCGCCGCGATGATGGCGGTGCTGACGCTGTCGGTGGCGGTACCGACCGCCTTCGCCGGCGGATCCGGGGCGAAGCGGTTCACGCTCGCCTACTTCGTGGTGCGTCTGATCCTGCTCGGCCTGTATCTGCGGGCCCACTACCACGTGCCCCGGGCGCGGCCCCTGACCACCCGGTTCCTCCAGGGCTACGGGCTCGGCGCGGTGATCTGGGGCATCGCCGCGCTGGTGCCGACGCCGTACTGCTTCGCGCTGTGGGCGACCGGGGCCGCGGTGGAACTGCTCACGCCGATCGTGTCCACCTCGGCGATCGCCAAGGTGCCGTTCAACGTGTCCCACGTACCGGAACGGTTCGGCCTCTTCACCATCATCGTGCTCGGCGAGGTCGTGGCGCTCAACGCGATCGGCATCGCGGCCAGCGGGCTGCGCGGCGGGACCCTGGCCGTGGTGGCGGGGTCCTTCCTGATCGCCGCGGGCCAGTGGTGGCTGGTCTTCGACCACGTCGACGCGAGCCCTCTGCGCAAGTGGCGGCTCACCGGCCAGGCGTACGTCTACGGCCACCTCTTCGTGCACGGCGGCATCACGGTGACCGGCGTCGGCGGGCTGCTCGCCGCGCAGGCCGCCAACGGCGGCGGCCGCATGCCCCTGGACGGCGGGCCGGTGCTCTGCTTCGGCATGGCGGCCTTCCTCTTCGGGGTCGGCGCCATCCATCTGCTCAACGTGGGACGGCGGGGCGACCTGCGCTCATGGTCACGCCTCGGCCTCGGCGCGGCCTTCGTGCTGTTCGGCGTCGCCGGCGGAGGACTGCCCACGGTGCTCCTCGAAGCGGTCCTGGTGGCCGGGATCGCCTGCCAGATCCTCGTGGAGAGCCGGGCCCCCGCGGTGAGCCATGCCGCAAGCAACCACTGACTGGGAGACATCCATGTCCAACGCTGTGAATTTCACGTTCTCCGACACGGTCGCGGGGCGGGTGACCGCCTTCGACCAGGTCGGACGCCGCTTCACGCTGAGCACGGCCGACGGCCGGGAATTCGAGGTGGACCTCGACTCGGGCCCCAGCGCCGAGCTGCTGCACAACCTGGGCGAGCCCTACCAGGACGCCTCCGGGCACATCGACGAGCTGATCGAGCCGGGCCGGTTCGTCTTCGCGTACGGCGTGTTCTACCCCGGCGACCAGGGCGCCCGCTTCGAGGCGAAGCGGCTGATCTTCGTGGGCCGCGGCACCGACGACTTCCGCTTCGAGGAGGAGGGCTGGTGGGTCCGGCAGATCGAGGAGATCGCCGCGTTCTACCGCAAGGCCCAGTTCGGTGACGGACCCGTCGACTTCTCCCGCTACCGCACCGAGATACGCCTCGGCGGCGAGAAGACCGCGAGCCACATCCAGGAGACCGACACCATCTCGCGGCTCGTGTACGGCATGGCCTCGGCGTTCCTGCTGACCGGCGACGACGAGTACCTGGAGGTCGCCGAGCGCGGCACCGAGTACCTGCGCGAGCACATGCGCTTCGTCGACACCGACGAGAACGTTGTGTACTGGTACCACGGCCTCAAGGTCGACGGCGAGACCGAGACGAAGCTGTTCACCTCGGAGTTCTCCGACGACTACGACGCGCTGCCGGCGTACGAGCAGATCTACGCCCTCGCCGGCCCCGTGCAGACCTACCGGATCACCGGCGACCCGCGCATCAAGGCCGACGCGGACGCCACCATCCGGCTCTTCGACCGCTTCTACCTCGACCCCGAGCACGGCGGCTACTTCTCGCACATCGACCCGATCCTGCTGAGCCCCGACCACGACTCGCTCGGCCCCAACAAGGCCCGCAAGAACTGGAACTCGGTCGGCGACCACGCGCCGGCCTATCTGATCAACCTGTATCTGGCGACCGGCGAGCAGAGCTACGCCGACATGCTGGAGTACACCTTCGACACCATCGTGGAGCGCTTCCCCGACCTCAAGCACAGCCCGTTCGTGCAGGAGCGCTTCCACAAGGACTGGTCGCACGACACCACGCACGGCTGGCAGCAGAACCGGGCCGTGGTCGGCCACAACCTGAAGATCGCCTGGAACCTGGCGCGCATGAACTCCCTGCGGCCCAAGGACAGTTACCTCCAGACGGCCGCCTCCATCGCCGAGTCGATGCCCGAGGTCGGCGCGGACCGCCAGCGCGGCGGCTGGTACGACGTGGTCGAGCGGCTCAGGGCGGACGGCGAGGACGGTTTCCGCTTCACCTGGCACGACCGCAAGGCGTGGTGGCAGCAGGAGCAGGCGATCCTCGCCTACCTCATCCTGCACGGCGTGACCGGACGCCCCGCGTTCGCCACCGAGGCCCGCGACGCGCAGGCCTTCTACAACGCCTTCTTCCTCGACCACGACGAGGGCGCCGTCTACTTCAACACCCTCGCCAGCGGACTGCCGTACCTGCTCGGCGTGGAGCGGCTCAAGGGCAGCCACTCGATGTCGATGTACCACTCGGCCGAGCTGTGCTACCTGGCCGCGGTGTACAACAACCTGCTGGTCAACGGCAAGGCGATGGACTTCTGGTTCAAGCCCGACCCGGCCCTGGCCGAGGACGGTCTGCTGCGGGTCGCACCCGACCTGCTGCCGCCGGGCTCGGTGCGCATCGACGCCGTGGACATCGACGGCGAGCCGCACACCGACTTCGACAGCGACACCCTGACCGTGCGGCTGCCCGAGACCTCGGGCCGGATCAAGGTACGCGTCCGGCTCGCCGCGAACACGTCCGCGGAGGTGACCCGATGACCGTGCACGTCACGACCCGCGCCGTGGGCAAGGCCACGGTGATCGCTCTCGAAGGGGAGATCAACTCCACCACCTCCGGGGGCCTCCAGGCCCAACTGCTGCCTTTTATCGTGGAGTTCGCCGAGGTACTGATCGACCTCACCGGCGTCACCTACATTTCGAGCGCGGGTCTGCGCACCCTGCTCATCGTGCACCGGCGCGCCCAGCAGGTCGCGGCGGAGATCGTGCTCATCGGCCTCTCCGACGAGGTCCGGTTCGTCATGAACGCCACCGGCTTCCTGGACTTCTTCAAGATCGCCGATGATCTCGACGTCGAGCTGGAACGCGCCGCGCGATGACCACCCCCGAGGCGCGCGACCGCGTCGACTCCTTCCCCACCCGGCGGATCGGCGCCCACCGGGTGAGGGCCGGCCGGGTCTTCCCGTACGGCGCCGTCCCGGTGCCCGGCGGCATCAACTTCTCCGTCTACTCCGACCGCGCCACCTCGATGAGCCTGGTCCTCTTCGACAAGGGCTCGCCCGAGCCGTTCGCGGAGCTCGCCTTCCCGCCGGAGTTCCGCATCGGCAGCGTCCACGCGATGACGGTGTTCGGTCTCGACGCGGAGAACCTGGAGTACGGCTTCCGCGCCGACGGGCCCTTCGACCCGGCGGCAGGCGACCGCTTCGACCGCAGGAGGGTCCTGAGCGACCCCTACGCGCGGCGCCTGTCGGGCCGTGAGGTGTGGGGCGCGGAGCCGGACTGGGACGACATCTACCAGTACCGCGCCCAGGTGGCGGACGAGGACTTCGACTGGGGCGAGGACATGCCGCTCGGCATCCCCGGCGAGGACCTGGTCATCTACGAGACCCATGTGCGCGGTTTCACCCGCCACCCCTCCTCCGGCGTGGACGCGCCCGGCACCTACGCGGGGCTGCGCGAGAAGATTCCCTACCTGAGGGAACTGGGCGTCAACTGCGTGGAGTTGCTGCCCGTCTTCGAGTTCGACGAGCTGGACAACCCGCGCACCAACCCGGTGACGGGCGACCGTCTGCACAACTACTGGGGCTACAACACCGTCTCGTTCTTCGCCCCCAAGGCCGGCTACGCGGCCACCGGCCGCTTCGGCATGCAGGCCGACGAATTCAAGTCCCTGGTCAAGGAGTTCCACAAGGCCGGCATCGAGGTCATGCTCGACGTGGTGTTCAACCACACCGCGGAGGGCAACGAGCAGGGCCCGACCATCTCCTTCCGCGGCCTCGACAACGCCACGTACTACATGCTCACGCCGCACGGCGAGTACTACAACTTCAGCGGCACCGGCAACACCGTCAACTGCAACCACCCCGTGGTCCGCGACTTCGTGCTCTCCTGCCTGCGCTACTGGGTCTCCGAGTACCACATCGACGGCTTCCGCTTCGATCTGGCTGCCATCCTCGACCGGGCCCAGGACGGCACCCCGCTGCCGAACCCGCCGCTGCTCGAACAGCTCGCGTACGACCCGGTGCTCCGCCACACCAAGCTGATCGCCGAGGCGTGGGACGCCGCCGGGCTCTACCAGGTCGGGCACTTCCCCAACTACGGCCGCTGGTCGGAGTGGAACGGCAAGTACCGCGACGTGGTGCGGCGCTTCGTCAAGGGCGAGCCCGGTCTCGTCGGCGAACTCGCCACCCGCATGGCCGGCTCCCCCGACCTCTACCAGGGCCGTACCGCAACGGCGTCGGTCAACTTCGTCACCGCGCACGACGGGTTCACCCTCGCCGACCTCGTCTCGTACAACGACAAGCACAACGAGGCCAACGGCGAGAACAACGGCGACGGCGGCAACGACAACCACAGCTGGAACTGCGGCGAGGAGGGCCCGAGCGCCTCCGCGCACGTGCGGGACCTGCGGCTGCGGCAGATGAAGAACATGATGACGCTGCTGCTCACCAGCCAGGGCGTGCCGATGCTCCTGGCCGGCGACGAGGTGGGGCGCACCCAGCTCGGCAACAACAACACCTACTGCCAGGACAACGAACTGTCCTGGTTCGACTGGGGCCTGGTCGACGCCAACGCCGAACTCCTCGGCTTCGTACGGGCGTTGACGGCCTTCAGGCACGCACACCCCGTGCTGCGCGGCGCCGAGCACCCGCACGGCACCGACCGGGTCGGCAGCGGCCTGCCCGAGGTCAGCTGGCACGGGGTGCACGCCTGGCAGCCCGACTGGTCGGCGCACAGCCGCATCCTCGGGATGCTGCGCTGCGGCCGGCACGCCAAGGGCGGCACCGTCGCCGACGACCACGTCTACGTCGGGGTCAACGCGCACTGGGAGGCCCACGACCTGGAGCTTCCCCAGCTGCCCGGGGGTCAGAGCTGGCACCTGTTCGCCGACACCTCCGCGGCGGCGGCCCACCCGCTCGGCGCGGAGCCGCCCCTGCACCACCCCGGCCGGTACCACCTGGGCCCGCACTCCGTGGTGGTCCTCGTCGGCCGCGACCACGACTCCACCACCCACCAACCCTCCTGAGGAGCCACCGTGACGTTCGACGCCAGGCTGCGGATCAACGACCGTGTCGCCACCATCGAGCTCAAGGGCGAACTCGACGCCAAGACCGCCCCCCAGTTCCACGAGACCATCACCAGCGCCGCCCAGGCCGGCTCCGTCGAGCTGGTGATCCGCGCCGAACACCTCACCTACCTGTCGAGCGCGGGCCTGCGCTCCCTGGTCTTCGCCCGCCAGCACATGGGCGACGGCACCCGCATCGCCGTGGTCGGCGCCGCCGACTCCGTGGCCCGCACGATTCGCCTCGCGGGCTTCGACTACAGCATCGACCTCGTCGACGCCTGAAGGGGAGGCGGTCCCAGATGGCGCTGGACTTCGGTGCCGTGATGCCCGAGATGGCGGAACCCGCCCTGCCCCAAGCCACCCTGCACGTGCCCGCCGAGCTCGAACAGCTCGACCGGATCGCGGAGTTCGTGCTCGCCCTGTGCGCCGAGTCCCGCCTGCCCCAGGACTCGGTGTACCGGCTGCGGCTCGCCGCGGACGAGCTCGCCACCAACATCGTGATGCACGGCTATCACGGGGTGTCCGGCGAGATCGTGGTGGCCGGGGGCATCACCCCGGCCCGGGTGTGGGTCCGCTTCGAGGACGACGCACCGGCCTTCGACCCGCGGCAGGGCATGCAGCCGCCCGCACTGGACGTGCCGCTCGCCGAGCGGCAGGTCGGCGGGCTCGGGGTCTACCTCGCGTTCACGGCGGTGGACTTCTTCGGCTACCGGCTGGTGGCCGGGCGCAACGTGAGCACCCTCGCGGTGAACAGGCCGCCGAGCGGATAGATGGGACGAGATGTCACAGACAAACGTGCTGGTACTGGACGAAAGCCGCAACGCGCCCGCCGAGCTCCTCAAGGCGCTCCACACCGTGGGCGCCCGGGTACGCGTGCGCACCCCCGGGGACGTGCTCGGCGCCCAGCACGGGCAGGTCCCGGGGACGGAGGTGCTGCTCGTGCACGCCGACGTCTCCCCCCACACCGTGCGGGCGGTGACGCGGCGCCTGGACGACGAGGGCAACAACCCCACCGTCGTCGCCTACGCCGAACACGACCTGCATCTGCTCGGCAGTCATGTGCACGCCGGCTCCGACTATCTGGTGCCGCCCTTCTACCCCGACCTGATACGGGCCCGGCTGCGCAACTGCCACGAGCACGCCACGCTCAGCCGCACCGTGCAGGACGTCGCGGCCCACGCCGAACTGCTCAGCTATGAAAGGGAGTTGGAGATCGGCCGGGAGATCCAGATGGGTTTCCTGCCGGACTCGCTGCCCAGCCCCGACGGATGGGAGATCAACGTCAGGTTCCGGCCGGCGCGGACCGTGGCCGGCGACTTCTACGACGTCTTCGAACTCGTCAACAAGCGGCGCCTGGCCCTGGTCGTCGCCGACGTCTGCGACAAGGGCGTCGGCGCCGCCCTGTTCATGGCCCTCATCCGCAGCCTGCTGCGGCACACCGCCGAGCAGAGCGGGCTGCAGAACCTGATCGCCGCCGACCTGCTCGGCGAGGAGACCGCCTGGCAGGAGCAGAGCCGCGCCATTCCCGTGGTCGGCGCGACCCCGCTGCTCAACGCCGTCGTGGGCACCAACAACTATCTGACGCGCAACCACATCCGGCAGGGCTACTTCGCCACCATGTTCTTCGGCGTCCTCGACCCCGTCACCGGCAATCTCGTCTACATCAACGGCGGGCACAACCCGCCGGTCCTGGTGAGCGGCGACGGCGCCGAACCGGTGCTGCTCAACCCCACGGGTCCCGCCGTCGGCGTCATCCCCGACGTCACCTTCTCGCTCGGCTACACCCAGTTCCGCCCCGGCGACACCCTGTTCATCTACACGGACGGGGTCACCGAGGCGCGTTCGGCCACGGGTGAGTTCTTCGGCGAGGACCGGATGCTGCGGCACCTGGCGGAGGCGGAGCCGAGCGGCGACGAACTGCTCGACCACATGGACGGGGCGCTCGGCGAGTTCGTCGGGCCCGCCGAACAGTCCGACGACATCACGATGATGGCCGTCCACTGGCGGCGGCCCGAGGGTGCGGGCGCGGTCTGACCCAGCACCCGACCTGCCTGCCGCGACTCACAGAACTACCGGGTGGAAACCATGTCACAGATCATCACCGTGCACTCCTACCGAGGGGGAACGGGGAAGTCGAGCACGGCCGCGAACCTGGCGCTGCTCCTGGCCTCCGCGGGCCGCCGGGTCGCCCTGGTGGACACGGACATCCAGACGCCGTCGCTCGACGTGATGTTCAGCGACGCGATGGCGCCGGTACGCCGCTCGCTCACCGACTATCTGGTGGGGCGCTGTGAGATCGAGGACACCGCCTACCCCGCGGACACCGACGCGGGCCACGGCGGCCTGTTCCTCGTGCCGGCCAGGAACCGCGCGGCGGGCGTCAACGAGATCATGGGCCGCGGCTACGACGTGGGCCTGCTGAGGGAGGGCTTCGACCGGCTCATCGACTCGCTCGCCCTCGACGTCCTGCTCCTCGACACCCACGCCGGGTTCAACAACGAGACGGTGACGGCGATGGCCAGCGCGGACGTCCTGGTCATCCTGACCCGGGCGGACCGTCTGGACCTCGCCGGCGCCGGCGAGACGATGGCGCTCGCCGGACGGCTCGGCTGTGTCCGGATGAGCGTCGCCGTCAACCTCGCCCCGGACGGCGGGGTGGGCGAGCGGATGCGCGCCGAGGTGGAGAGCGCGTACGCCACCAAGGTCACCGCCGTCCTGCCCTACGCACCGGAGATGGCGTCCCTCGCCGGTGAGCGCCTGTTCAGCACGGCCTACCCGCACCATCCGCTGGTCGCCGGGTACCGCCGGATCATCACCGAGGTCAGCAACGGCACGAGCGCGATCCGCCGCTGACCGCACGCCGTCGACCGCACGCCCTCGACCGCACCACTTCCATGACCGCACCCCGGTGCGAGGAGGCACACCACGATGAAAGGCACCACCATGCCGAAGAACGGCAGGGCGCCCGTACGGCCCGCGGCGGCCACCGCCCCGGCCGCCCGCACCGAGCGGCCCGCCCCGGTGGCGAAGCCGGCCGGGGCCCGGACGTTCGCGCCGAGCGTCGGCCGGATCCCGGTCGTCGACGTGCGCCCCCGCGTCGACGACCGGCGGCGGCCCGCCCGCGCCGTGCCCGGCGAGGTCTTCGAGGTCTCGGCGACCGTCTTCCGCGAGGGCCACGACGCGGTCGCCGCCAACGTCGTCCTCACCGACCCGGACGGCCGGACCGGCGAGTGGACCCCGATGCGCCTGCTCGCCCCCGGCACCGACCGGTACGCGGCCCGGGTCAGCGCCGACCGCGAGGGCGAATGGACCTACCGGGTCGAGGCGTGGAGCGACCCCGTGGCGACATGGCGGCACGCCGCCGAGATCAAGATCCCGGCCGTCCAGGACGTCGAACTGGTCCTGGAGGAAGGGGCGTTGCTGCTCGACCGCGCCGCGGACGCCTTCGACACCCGCGAGGCCACCCCGCTGGTGGCGGCCGCCCGCACCCTGCGGGACGCCTCGCTGCCCGCCCAGGACCGGCTCGCCGCGGCACTGCGGCCCATCGTGACGGCGCTGCTCACCGCGCGCCCGGTGCGCGAACTGCTGACGGTCTCCGCCGAATATCCCCTGCGCGTCGACCGCGAGCGCGCCCTGTACGGCGCCTGGTACGAGATGTTCCCGCGCTCCGAGGGCGCCGTGATCTCCACGACGGCCGACGCCGACGGGCTGCCGCCCGCTCCGGTCAGCGGCACCCTGCGCACCGCGTCCCAGCGCCTCCACGCCATCGCCGGCATGGGCTTCGACGTGGTGTACCTACCGCCGGTCCACCCCATCGGCACCACCCACCGCAAGGGCCCCAACAACACGCTCACCGCGGGCCCGCACGACCCGGGCTCGCCGTGGGCGATCGGCTCCGCGGCCGGCGGCCACGACGCGATCCACCCCGACCTCGGCACCCTCGACGACTTCGACCACTTCGTGGCCGTCGCCGCCGGGCTCGGCATGGAGGTCGCGCTCGACTTCGCGCTCCAGTGCTCGCCCGACCACCCGTGGGTCACCGAGCACCCCGAGTGGTTCCGGCACCGGCCCGACGGGACGATCGCGTACGCCGAGAACCCGCCGAAGAAGTACCAGGACATCTACCCGATCGACTTCGACACCGACCCCGACGGGCTGCACCAGGAGTGCCTGCGCGTGCTGCGGCACTGGATGGCGCACGGGGTGCGGATCTTCCGCGTGGACAATCCGCACACCAAGCCGGTCGCGTTCTGGGAGCGTCTGATCGAGGCCGTCCACGCGAGCGACCCCGACGTCCTCTTCCTCGCCGAGGCCTTCACCCGCCCGGCGATGCTGCACACCCTGGCGAGGACCGGCTTCCACCAGTCGTACTCGTACTTCACCTGGCGCAACTCCAAGGACGAGGTGGAGTCCTACCTCGCGGAGCTGGCCGGGCTCGGCGGCGAGGAGAGCGCGGCCTACCTGCGCCCCAACCTGTTCGTGAACACCCCCGACATACTCAACGCCTACCTCCAGTACGGCGGCCGGCCCGCCTTCGCGGTGCGTGCGGTCCTCGCCGCCATGGCCGGGCCGAGCTGGGGCCTGTACGCCGGCTTCGAGCTGTACGAGAACGTGGCGGCGGGCCCGGCGAGCGAGGAGTACCTGGACTCCGAGAAGTTCCAGTACCGGCCCCGCGACTGGGACGGCGCCGAGGACACCCTGGTCCCGCTGATCCGCACCCTCAACACGGTGCGCCGCGCCCACCCGGCCCTGCACCAGCTGCGCAACCTGCGCTTCCACCGCACCGACAACGACGCGGTGGTCTGCTTCTCCAAGCGGGCCGAGGGCGCCGCCGACTCCTCCGGCGACGACTGGGTGCTCGTGGTCATCAACCTCGACCCGCACAGCGTCCGCGAGGCGACCGTCAGTCTCGATCTGCCCGCGCTCGGCCTGGAGCGCTCGGAGACCTTCGCGGTGCGCGACGCGCTGTCCGGCGAGACCTTCCACTGGGGCCGCGACAACTACGTGCGCCTCGATCCGCGCCGTCAAGTCGCCCACATCTTCACGGACGGGAACCCGCAGTCGTGACCACCGCAACGCAAGCCCAGGCCCGCCTCGCCGCGACCGACCTCAAGCGCCTGGTCACGGGTGAGGTCAGCGATCCGCACGCACTGCTCGGCGCGCACCCGGGCCCGCACGGGACGGTGGTGCGGGTGCTGCGGCCGTTCGCCGACGCCGTGACGATCACCGGCCCCGACGGTGCGCCGCTCGCCGAGCTCGGCCACCAGGAGGGCGGGGTGTTCACCGGCCTGCTGCCCGGCGCCGGGCCCCTGGACTACCGGGTCGAGGCGCACTACGGGACCACGGTCTTCCGCTACGACGACCCGTACCGCTTCGCACCCACCCTCGGCGAGCTCGACCTGCACCTGATCAGGGAGGGACGGCACGAGGAGCTGTGGCGGATGCTGGGTGCCACGACCCGTACCCACGACGCGGGCGGGCGGCCCGTCGCGGGCACGGCGTTCGCGGTGTGGGCGCCGGGCGCGCGCGCCGTGCGCCTGGTGGGCGACCTCAACCACTGGGACGGCGCGGCGCACCCGATGCGCTCGCTCGGCGCCTGCGGGGTGTGGGAGCTGTTCGTGCCCGGCGTCGGGGACGGGGTGCGCTACAAGTACGAGATCCTCACCCGGCGGGGCGAGTGGATCCAGAAGGCCGACCCGCTGGCCTCGGCCGCCGAGTCCGCGCCCGGCACCGCGTCCGTGGTGCACACCTCGGCCCACCGATGGGGCGACGCGGCGTGGCTGGAGCGGCGCGGCGCGGTGCCGGCCGAGCGGGCGGCGATGAGCGTGTACGAGATGCACCTCGGCTCGTGGCGGCCGGGGCTCGGCTACCGCGACATCGCCCGCGAGCTGCCCGGCTATCTGAAGGCGCTCGGCTTCACGCACGTGGAGTTCCTGCCGGTCGCCGAGCACCCCTTCGGCGGGTCGTGGGGCTACCAGGTCACCTCCTACTTCGCGCCGATGGCGGCGCTCGGTACCCCCGACGACTTCCGCCACCTCGTCGACACCCTGCACCGGGCCGGCATCGGCGTCATCGTGGACTGGGTGCCCGCGCACTTCCCCCGCGACGACTGGGCGCTGGCCCGCTTCGACGGCACCGCCCTGTACGAGCACGGCGACCCGCGGCGCGGCGAGCACCCCGACTGGGGCACGCTCGTCTTCGACTACGGCCGTCCCGAGGTGCGCAACTTCCTCGTCGCGAACGCCACGTACTGGTGCGAGGAGTTCCACATCGACGGGGTGCGGGTGGACGCGGTGGCGTCCATGCTCTACCTCGACTACTCGCGCGAGGAAGGGCAGTGGCAGCCCAACGCGTACGGCGGGCGCGAGCACCTGGAGGCCGTGGAGTTCCTCCAGGAGATGAACGCGACCGTGGCCCGGCGCTGCCCGGGTGTGGTGACGATCGCCGAGGAGTCCACCGCCTGGGACGGGGTGACCCGGCGCACCGACCACGGCGGGCTCGGCTTCGGCCTGAAGTGGAACATGGGCTGGATGCACGACGCGCTGTCCTACATGGCCGAGGACCCGGTGCACCGCCAGTACCACCACCACCGCATGACGTTCCCGATGATGTACGCCTACGCCGAGCACTACACCCTGCCGATCAGCCACGACGAGGTCGTGCACGGCAAGGGTTCGCTGCTCGCCAAGATGCCCGGCGACCGCTGGCAGCAGCTCGCCAACCTGCGCGCGTTCCTGGGCTTCATGTGGGCCTTCCCCGGTAAGCAACTCCTGTTCATGGGGCAGGAGTTCGCGCAGGACACCGAGTGGTCGCACGAGCGCGGGCCCGACTGGTCGATGCTGCGGCACGCCCCGCACGCGGGCGTGCGCGACCTGGTGCGGGACCTGAATCACCGCTACACCGCCGACCCCGCGCTGTGGAGCAGGGACGGCGACCCCGAGGGGTTCCGATGGATCGACGCGGACGCCGCCGAGGACAATGTGTACTCGTTCGTGCGGTACGGCTCGGCGGGTGAACTCCTGGTGTGCGTCTACAACTTCCAGCCGGTGCCGCGGCACGGCTTCCGGCTCGCGCTGCCCGCGGCGGGCCGGTGGCGGGAGGTGCTCAACACCGACTCCGCCGCGTACGGGGGCAGCGGCACGGTCAACGCCGGGCCGGTCCTCGCGGACGGGGAGCCGATGCGGGGGCTCCCAGCGAGCGCCACCGTGGTACTGCCGCCGCTCGGCGCGGTGTGGCTCCGCCCGGAGTGAGCGAGCCGGCCGGGCGGGCCCGCCGCCGGGCCGGAGCGCGGGCCGGCCGGCTCAGGCGCGGGTGAGGGTCCGCTCGTAGAGGTCGAGGGTGCGGCGGGCGGCCCGGTCCCAGCCGAAGTGTTCCTCGGCCCGCGCCCGGCCCGCGTCGCCCAGGCGTGCCGCGTGCGCCGGGTCGGCGAGGAGCCGGTTGACGGCGTCGGCGAGGTCCGAGGCGAACCGCTTGGGGTCGAGCGGGGTTCCGGTGCCGTCCCGCTCCTGCTCGATCGGCACCAGCAGACCGGTCTCGCCGTCGGCGACCACCTCGGGGATGCCGCCGGTCGCGGTCGCCACGACCGCCGTGCGGCAGGCCATCGCCTCCAGATTGACGATGCCCATCGGCTCGTACAGGGAGGGGCACACGAACACCGTGGCGTGGGTGAGGAGTTGGCCGAGCGACACCGTGTCGAGCATCCCGTCGATGCGTACGACGCCGTCCCTGACCCGGCTCAGCTCCTCGACGAGGCCGGCCGTCTCGGCGGCGATCGCCGGGGTGTCGGGCTGTCCGCAGCACAGCACGAGCTGGGCGGCGGGGTCGAAGGCGAAGGCGGCCCGCAGCAGGTGCGGCAGCCCCTTCTGCCGGGTGACGCGGCCGACGAACAGGACGATCGGGCGGTCCGGGTCGATGCCGTACCGCTCCAGGGCGGTGGTGGCGTGGTCGGGGCGGTGCGCCTCGGTGTCGATGCCGTTGTGCACGACGTGCACCCGGCCGGGGTCGATGTCCGGGTAGACCCGCAGGATGTCCTCGCGCATGCCGTGCGACACGGCGATCAAGGCGTCGGCGGACTCCAGGGCGGAGCGCTCCACCAGGCAGGACAGCGCGTATCCGCCGCCCAGTTGCTCGGCCTTCCAGGGGCGCAGCGGCTCCAGGCTGTGCGTGGTCACCACGTGCGGGATGCCGTACAGCTGCTGGGCGAGGCGGCCCGCGCCGTTGGCGTACCAGGTGTGGCTGTGCACGAGTTCGGCGCCTGCCGCGGCGGCCGCCATCGTGACGTTGACGGCGAGGGTGGCGAGGACGGGGTTGGCGCCCTCGCCGAGCGCGGGTTCGGCGTGGGCGAGCACGCCGGGCTCCTCGCGGGCCGCACCGAAGCACTGCACCCTGAGGTCGGTCAGCGCGCGCAACTCGCGCGACAGCTCGGCGACATGGACGCCCGCGCCGCCGTAGACCTCCGGCGGGTACTCCTTGGTCAGGAGGTCGACGCGCAGGCGTGCGGCGGACGGGCTCTGCGGGGTTTCGCGGGTCGGCTGCGGATTCATCGGCACTTCCTGAGGTCGGAGGTCGGCTCGGGCCGCCCTCGCGCGCCCGGCCGGGACGGCGCCCCGGGCGCACGAGCCGGCGCACGGGGGCCGCGGCCGTGGGGCGCGGGCGGTGGGAAGGGGCCCCGGGCCGTGCGGCAGCGGGAGCGGAACGCACGGCCCCGGGGGCCCCACCGCGACGCTACCGAAAGAGAGCTGACGTAGCGTCAGGTACGGGCGCGCGGACGCCCCGCGAACGCGGCCGTCCGGGTGCCCCGGTCGCGAATCGCGTGCCGGGCGCGGTGCAGCCGCAGCGCCAGCTGGACCTCGACCGCCCGCACCGGCTCCTGCCAGCCGGGACCGAGCAGCTCGGTGATCCGCTCCAGGCGTCGCGAGACGGTGTTCGCGTGGACGTGCAGGATCTCCGCGGCCCGCGTGGGGCTGCCGCCCGTGCCGAAGTACGCCTCCAGGGTGGCGACGAGCGCCGTCGCCTGGTGGGCGTCGTAGTCGAGCAGCGGCCCGACGGTCGAGGCGATGAACGCCGCCGCGTCGGGCTGTTCGGCGAGCAGCAGCCCGAGGAAGCCCAGTTCGCGCGGCGAGCCGACGCCGCCGTTGTCCCCGAGCGCGACCACCGCGTCCAGGCAGCGCCGCGCCTCCCGGTGGGTCGGGGCCACCTGTGCGGGGCCGGTGGCCGGGCCCGCCGCGCCGACCGAGACCGGCCGGCCGAGCACCGCCGTCAGCTGGTCGCGGGCCCGTGCCGCGGCTGCCGCGGGGTCGGCGCCGGGCAGCAGCATCACCACGCCGTCCCCGTCGGACAGGCGCAGACCCGCGTGGCGCCGCGCATGGGCCGCGGCCCAGCGCGCGGTCTGCTCCCGCGCGCCGCCGCCCTGCGGGCGGGCCACCACCACGACATGGGGGGCGGCGAGGTCGATGCCCAGCCAACGCGCCCGGTCGGTGAGCCGGTCCGCGGAGAGCGCCGAGCCGCCGAGCAGTTCGTGGAAGAGCTCCTCGCGCAGCCGGTGTTCGGCGAGCGCGGCTCCCTCGTGCATCCGCAGCAGCACCGAGACGGCCTGGGTGAGGGCCCGCATCATCGGCTCCTGACCGCTCGCCGCGGGCTCGCGCGGCGCGACGACGAGGGTGCCGAGGACCTCGTCGCCCGCCATGGCCGGGCAGAACCAGAGCCCGGCGGCCGACGCGACGGGGGTGCGGGCGGCGTGCGCGTCAAGAGTGCCGCGCTCCAGGTCCACCTCGGCCGTCTCGGGGAAGTCGCCCGCCGACGCCAGCACCGCACCCCCCGCGTCCCGGATGACGAGCGCGCCGCCCAGTTCGGCCGCGGCCCGCTCGGCCAGCTCGTGCGGAGGGACGCCGCGCAGGGCGAGATCGGTCAGCCGGCTCTGCACGTCGAGCAGGTGGTGCGCGGCCGAGCCGAACTCCATCGCCCGCGAGGTGACGAACTCCAGCTCACCGATCTCCCTGCGCGCCCGGTCGAGACGGCGCGCCCTGGCGATGGCCGCGGCGGTGAGGTCGGCGAGCGAGGACATGAGGCTGATCTCGCACGGGGTGAAGGAGCGCACCGCGCGGTGCGCGACGTACAGCACACCGAGCGCGCTGTCGCTCTCGGCGCAGCGCACCGGCACCGCCACCAGGGCGCGCAGTCCTTCGGCGCGCACCATGTCGTCGGCGCCGCCGTGGTGCGCGAACCGGTCGTCGGCGAGGTAGTCGGACGTCCAGAACGGGCCGCCCCGGGCGATGGCCGCGTTGCCCGCGCCCTCGTGCGCCGGGTGGGGATACGCACGAGCGAACGGCGCGGTGTGGCCGTCCGACGCGCACACGGCGAGCCGGCCCTGGTCCGGATCGCGCACGCTGACCCAGGCGGTGTCGAGGCCGAGCAGCAGCCTGGCCCGGCGCGCCACGAGGCCGAGCAGCGCGTCGAGATCGTGCGGCAGCGCCAATTCCTTTGCCAGATCGACGAGTTCGGACAGGCCCGCCTCGCGTCTGCGGCCGCGCGCGAAGCCCTCCCGCACATCGAGCGCCAGCGCCCTGGCCCGTTCGAGCAGGGCGACATGGGAGGGTTCGACCCCCTCGGCCCGTGCCCGTGCCAGCGGCTCGTCGAAGCTGCGCACGGGTGCCTGATCGGCGAGCAGTTGCAGCAGGTGGAACAGGCTGTCGTACGCCACGGTGTCGCTCGTGTCCTGCACGTGGTCCTCCCCCGTCCCCGCGATGGCCTGAATCGCTCGACCGTTGGGGAACCTAGGGGCCGCACACCGACCGCGTCAACCACATCTTGCTATGTAAAACCCCAGTTCAAAGGGGGTAAAAGGTGAGCGGGTCACCGCCCGGGTGCGGTAAGTAGTCGTCCCGGCACCTTCCTTGGCGTCTGACTCAAAGGGCAGGGTGGTGCCGCCGGAGCTCCGACTCGACCGGCACGGGGGCGTTTGCAATGGTGAGTGATGTGGTGGACGCGATGGCGCCGGGGGGCGACAATCCGTCGCCCGACGGCCGGCCGGCGGCGCGTGCGCTGCCGCTCACCGGCCTCGACGCCTACCGCTCCGAGCTGACCCGGATCGCGGGTCACGACGAACGCGTGGTCTGTCTCGAGGCCGGGCCCGACGGCGTGCAGGGCCACCCCTTCGAGGCGGCCCGGCCCGACCGGTTCTTCCGGCTCGGCACCGTCGAGGTGGCGATGGTGGGGATGGCCAAGGGGCTCGCGGTCGCCGGGTTCCGGCCGTTCGTCAGCACCTTCGCGCCGCACCGGGAGACGGAGAACCTGGAGCTGACCATCGGCTACCTCTCCGCCGGCGCCACCGTGATCGCCCCGTACGAGGGCGCCCCGCTCAACTTCGCCGCGCTGCGCCGGGTCCCCGGGGTCATCCTCGCCTCTCCGTACGGAGAGGCCGAGACCCGTGCGGTGGTGCGCGTCGCCGCCCAGTTGGGACGGCCCCACTACATCCGCATCGGCCGCGGCACCCGCCATGCCTCGCTGCCCTGGGAGGGCGCGGGGCTGCCCATGGTGAACTGGGAGTCCACGGGCGCGCCCGCGTGGCCGTGCCTGGTGTCGGCGGGCGAGACCGGGACCGCACTCGCGCTCGCCGCCCGGCGCGCCGCACCCGCGCTCGGACACGCGCACCTGGTCTATCTGAGCGGGGCGCCGCTCGCCGCGGCGGCGGAGCGCATCGCCGCGCGGCACAGCCGGCTCGTGGTCGTCGGGGGGTACGCGAGCGACGGTGGCCTCGCCCAGGAGCTGGCCGCCCTGCTGCCGGGGTGCGAGGTCGTGGGGGTTCCGCTCGGCCGCGGCGAGCACGTGGGCGCGGCGGAGGTGCACACCGTGCTGGAGGCCGCGGGCCTGGCGGGGCCGCGCGGCTGAGGCTCGCGGCCGGCCGGCCGCGAGGCGTGCGGTCAGGAGGTCGCGGCGCCGCGCGCCGGGCCGTCCTCCAATATCTCCGACTGGGCCAGGAGATAGGCGAGATGGGCACGGCTGCGGCCACCGAGCAGCTCCGACGCCTTCTTGATGTGGGTGGACACCGTGCGGGTGCTGATGCCGATCCGGGTGCCGATGACCGCGTCCGTGTGCCCCTCCACCATGAGCCGGAGCACCGTGCGCCGGGTCTCGTCGGTCATCAGGCGGGGCCGCACCTGCTCGGAGGTCCTGCTGACGGGCTCGGCCCGTGCCCAGGCGTGGTCGAAGACCTTCACCAAGTACTGCACCACGGCGGGGTGTTCGATCAGGAGCGCCGTGGTCTTCAGTTCGTGTCGGGGGTCGGGGATCAGCGCGACGCGGCGGTCGAAGACGATGAGCCGGTCGAAGAGCTCGTTGAGGGTGCGCACCTCGGCGCCCTCGGACGTGACCTGCTCGATGTAGGCGAGCGTGGGCCCGTGCGCGCGCACGGTGTGCTGGTAGAGGGTGCGCTGCTTGACGCCGCGCCGGGACATGGCGATCTCCTGCGGCAGGGTGCGCGCGAGCGCCTCCGGGTCGCGCGAGCCGCCCGGCTGCGCGGTCAGCATCTCCGAGACGCAGTCGTCCCTGGCCTGGAGCAGCGCGGAACTGATGACGTCGGCGCCCTGCAACAGCCGGAGCGGGGTCGCGGACTCCCGGTGCTCCTCGCGGTAGACGTCCTCGGCGTGCGAGACCGCTTCCTGGATGGCCGCGATGGTGTGCTGCTGGACCAGGACCGCCCGCTCCATGGGGCGCACGAGCTCGCTGGTGGCGATGTCCGGCGGGATCGCCGCCCAGAGGGCCGGTGTTTCAGCCAATGGCCGCAGCAGCCCCAACTCCAGGAGGCATTCGGGAATTTCACCACCAATCGGACCCTTCGCCAGAGCCTCCCGGTACCGCTCGAGCCCCCAATCGCAGGGTCGTATCACAGTGGCTTGTGGCTTGATGTCCGGGTTTCTACACATGTGCCTCCCCTTCTTGTTTCTGCATTGCGCAATCACGATGCTAGCGAAAACCGGGCCGGGGGGTTTTTCTGCGGCATGCTTCGTCTGACGGAAGACCTGGTAGGTCTTTCAGCCATAGGGGAGGCAATCATGAACTTCAACCAGACGATGGTTCAGAGAATTACCGCCGGTCTCGCACTGGCCCTCGCCATTGCGTTCGGCACTCAGGTATCGGCCGGCACCGCCTTTGCTTCCACCGCCCAGCAGAGCGGCGGCGCAACGCCCGACGACTCGAACTGGACCGCGATTCACGCCGGTGCGCCCAGCGGTGTGAACACCGAGGACGACTCCAACTGGACCTGATCCCACAAGGGCCGGACGGGGGCGAAATGAGTACGGATCAGGAAACAGTCGGCATCATCCTCGCCGGGGGCAGGGGAGAACGGGCCAAGCCCATCACCCTCAAGTCGGCGGACTACATTCGCAGCAAGGCGCTCATTCCTTTCGTGGGACGCAGCCTTATCGAATGGGTACTTGAAGCCTGCCGGGAACAGGGAATCCGCCGTTTCTACATCGTGACCCACGGCCTGGAGAACCGCGATCAGATCAAGCTCCTTCTCGGCCACGGAGAACGCTACGGCGTCGAGATCAGCTACTCGCGATCGCGCTTCGACCGCTACAACGTCGGCTCCGCCGGGGCCACTTTGCACAACCTCGAACAGTGGGATCTTCAGGGCCGCGCCCTGGTGCTGCCCGTCGACTCGCTCTTCGAGTTCGACCTCGGCGCGATGACCGCGGCACACGAGGCGTGCGAGGCGCTGGTGACGGTCGCATCGGTGGCCCGCACCGCTCAGGAGATCGCGGCCAAGTACGGCGTCATGCGGACCGGGAACGACGGCCTGGTCCAGGGCTTCGTCGAGAAGCCGCACGCCGGCGACCTGCACGAGCTGTTCCCCGCGACGGCCCACGACCCGCGCACCACGCTGCCCACCAACGCCGGCATGTACCTGGTCGACTGCGGACGGCTGCGGCTGCTCGCCCGGGAACCGGAGCTCTTCCGGCAGTCCCACCAACGGCTCGACTGGGGCGGCGACCTGCTGCCCTGGCTGGTCGAGCGCGGCCACCCCGTGGCCGCGCACACCATCGGACGCCTCGGCGACCTCGGCAACGTGCCGGACTATCTGGAGACGGTCCAGCTCGTGCTGGACGGCGCGTACGAACAGATGAACCGGCTGATGGACGCCCCCGACCCGGAGGCGGACGGCGCGCGGCGCTGGATCCATCCCAGCAGTCTGCGCACCAAGGACGACCTGACCGGCACCACCCTCGCGCAGAAGCTCGACGAGAAGACCGTGGTCATCGGTCCCGGCGTCCGCATCGGCCGGGACGTGGAGATCGGGTACGGGGTGCGCCTGGAGCACGCGGACATCGGCGACGGGGCCGAGGTCCGCGAGGGCGCCACCCTCGTCAGGTCGGCCGTCGGCGAGTCCGCGGTGATCGGCGCGTACGCCGAGGTCTCGGACAGCTACGTCGGCCCCATGGCGGAGGTCCACTCCGAACGCGGCCGGCCCGCCCGTCTCGAGAACCATGCCGCCATCGGCGACGGGGCCGTGCTCTGGCCCGGTCTCCGCTTCAGCGGCATCACCGTCTACCCGCGCCTGCGGGTGCCCGCCCTCACCGGGGTGCCCGCGGACACGGAACTGCGCAACTCCGACGACATTCTGCGCTGGGCGTGACGCAACGCCGGCCGCCCGGCCACGGGAGAGGAGAAGCATGCACGGCCCCATTGCCCCGCACGGTCCCATCGCGGTGATCGGAGGCGCGGGCAGGACCGGCACTCTGGTGACCCGGCGGCTGCACGAACTGGGCGCCCGCGTCAGGGTGGTCAGCCGCGACCCCGAGCGGGGCGCCGCACCGCTGCCCCGCCAGGTGGAGGTGCACCGCGCCGACGTGCGGCACGCCCCCACCCTCGCGGACGCGCTGCGCGGCTGCTCGGCCATCGTCTTCGGCGTGGAGCCGGGCACCGCCGACACCGGACCGGACTCGCCCGAGTCCACCGTCCACGACGGTGTCCGCAACGCCCTCGCGGCCGCCGCGGAGCAGGGCGCACGCCCGCACTTCGTTCTGATCAGCCAGATATTCGTGACGCGCCGCGAGCATCCGATGAACGCCTACGGCCGGCTCCTGGACTGGCGGCTGCGCGGTGAGGACGCGGTACGGGAGTCAGGTCTCCCCTACACCGTGGTCCGGCCGAGCTGGCTCACCGACGACCAGTCGGTGGGCAACCGGGTCCGCCTGGAGCAGAACGACCGCGGCTACGGCTGGGTCTCGCGCGCCTCGGTGGCCGAGTCCTGCGTCCAGGCGCTGCGCGCACCGCAGGCCGCCGGCCGCACCTTCGAGATATACAGCGAGCCGGGCGCCGCCCCGGACGACTGGCCGGCCCTGTTCGGCCACCTCGCCCCCGACCGGGTGCTGGAGCACCGGGTCGCCTGACCTCACCCCGGCCGGCGCCGCCGCGCGCCGTGCCGGCCATCCGACCGGCGTGCGTCTGGCCGGCGGCCCACCCCGACCGGGCGGCGCGCCCTCCCGGTCCTCGATACGACGAGGGCGGACCCCGACCTTCCGCCCCGTCCCCCCTGCCCACCGGCCATTCCCCCGTGCCGGCGGGCCAGGAACCGGGGCCGGCCCGGCCCGGCGGACACACTCCGCCGCGGCCGCCGGCCCCGGTCTCCGCACCGAGGCTGTAGATCAGCTCTTCCTGTGACCGTGGCCTCGACGATCCCCGAATTCCCGTGGAGAGGGCTGGGTAATAGCCGTGGTAGCCGCCGTACCTGAGCAGAAATTGCCCGACGAGATTTCCCCGGAGATTGTCACCGAGTTCCTCAACCGGGCACTCGCCTCCATTCCGCGCGCCGATCAGCGGCGCTGGGGCGACTTGTACGTACGCGGCCTGCTCTCGGTCGACGGGAAGAAGACGATGCGCGCACTCGCCGGAAACGGGCGGGGCAGCGTGGAGCAGAGTCTCTACCAGTTCATCAGCAAATCGCCGTGGGACGCGATGCCGGTGCGCCGTGAACTGGCCCGCCTTTTCCAGGGTCTGACACAGCCGCGCGCCTGGGTCGTCCAGCCTTTGGTCATCACCAAAGTGGGCCGTCATTCGGTGGGCGTGGAGCGGCAGTTCGTCTCGCAATACGGACGAGTAGTCAACTGTCAGCAGGCGATGGGCGTGTGGCTTGCTTCCGACCGTGTCAGCTGCCCCGTCGACTGGCGGCTCGTGCTGCCCGAGTGCTGGACCGACGAGCCCGGCATGCGCGAGCGGGCCTCCATCCCCGACGACGTGGGGGCCTGCCCGCCCGAGCAGTGCGCGATCGGCTCGCTCGCGGCGATGGCCGATGAGTGGAGCCTGCACAGCCGACCGGTGGTGATGGACCTGCGCGAGACCGACCCCTACCCCGTGTGCGGCGATTTGACGTCTCGTCAGATTCCTTTCGTGGTGCGCGTCAGCCCCGCCTCCTCGCACACCTCGCTCGATCCCGGACCGCACGCCGCGCGGCCCGGCCTCACCGCGACGCTGAGCCGCCACCAGATGCCGGTCGAATGGCTCGACCACACCACCGACACGCTGCGCGCCACCTCGGTCGGCGCCACCCGGGTCCGGCTGCGCGACCGCCACACGCCCTCCGAGAGCCAGGAGTTGCTCCTGCTCGGCGCGTGGACGACCGCGGGAAGACCGGCGCCCGACGAGTTCTGGCTCACCAACATGCCCCAGTCCCAGCTGGGCACCGTCTACCGCACCGCGATGCTCAGCCGCCGCGTCGAGCGCGACCTCGCCGCCTACGGCGACCCGCTCGGCCTGCGCGACTTCGAGGGACGGTCCTTCCGCGGCTGGCACCACCACATGACGATGGTGTCGCTCGCCCACGCCATCCGGGTGCTCACCGCCCCGCAGCCGGTACGGGCCGTCCCCGACCGGCGGACCATGGAGGCAAGCGCCGCATGACCAGCACCGAACCGGGCCTGTTCATCACGGAGTTGACCGAGGGCGAGCGGATAGCGGCAGACCTGCGCCGCCTGCTGCCCTCCTGGATCCGCGCCCAGCGCTGGTTCGCCGGCAAGGACCACGCCCTCGCCGAGGCCGAGCCGGTCCTCGTCGACGTCCTGTGGCCCGGCGAGCCCGCCCTCGTCCACACCGTCATACGGACCGGCCCCGACGACTGGTACCAGCTCCTGGTCGGCGTGCGCGCCGAGCTGCCCGGTCACCTCGGCGCCGCCACGATCGGCCACGGCACCGCGACCGCGGGCCGCGTCCTGTACGACGCGACCGCCGACCCCGAGCTGATGGGCCGCCTCATCGAGCTCCTCGGCGCCGAACGCCACGACGCGGCCGTGGAGTTCCACCGCATGCCCGGCGCCGACATCCCGGCCGGGCTGCCCGCCCGGCTGCTCGGCGGGGAGCAGTCCAACACCTCCATCGCCTTCGGCGACCGCATGATCTTCAAGGTGCTGCGCCATCTGGTGCACGGGCCGAGCCCCGAACTGGAGCTCCTCGGCGCCCTGCGCCGGGCCGGCAGCGTGCCGAGCGCCGCACCGCTTGGCTGGCTGCGCACCGCGCCCGGCGCCCTCGACGGCGAGATCACCCTCGGCATCCTCCAGGAGTTCGTGCCCTCACACGGCGAGGGCTGGGCGCTCGCCGTGGCCGAGGCCCGCGCCTGCCTGACCGGCGCGTGCGACACCGTCTCGCCGCTCGGCGGGTTCACCGAGGAGTCCCGCGCGCTCGGCCGCGCCACCGCCGAGGTGCACTCCGCGCTCGCCGGACAGCTCGGCACCGAGGCCCTCACCACCGCCGGTGCCACGCGCCTCGCCGACACCCTGGGCGTACGCCTGGAGACGGCACTCGCCGAGGTGCCCGCCCTGCTGCCCCACGCGCGGCAGCTGCGGGCCATGTACCGCGACCTCGCCGAGGTCGCGGGCAAGGGGCTCGACGTCCAGCGCATCCACGGCGACCTCCACCTCGGCCAGGTGCTGCGCGGCGAACGGGGCTGGGTGCTCATCGACTTCGAGGGCGAACCCGGCCGCCCGCCCGAGGAACGGCGCAGTCCGCAGCCCGCGCTGCGCGACGTCGCCGCGATGCTGCGCTCCTTCGACTACGCGGGCCACCACGCGCTTGCCGAAGTGCTCGGCGCGCCGCCCGGCGAGCAGCCCGCACGCGATCCGCGGTCCATCCGCCTGGCCCACCGCGCCTCGGCGTGGGCCGTCCACAACCGGCGGGCGTTCTGCGCCGGCTACGCCGAGGCGGGCGGTGCCGACCCCCGGGTGCGGCCCGTGCTGTTGCGCGCCTTCGAGGCCGACAAGGCGGTGTACGAGGCGCTGTACGAGGCCCGCAACCGCCCCGAGTGGCTCGCCATCCCGCTGGCCGCGGTCCGCAGGCTCGCGACCTGGCAGCGCCCGGCGGGCTGACGCCGCGGCCGGCCCGACACCGTACGGGAACCCTGAGGACGAATGGGAACGATGAGCACACCACCACCTGACGCACCCGGCCACCGCACCCCGGTGCGGTCCCACGACATCCGGGGCACCGCCCCCGACGGGCCCGACCGACCCGACGGGGCCAACAGGTCCGGCGCGCCCGGCAAGGCATCGGGCGAACTCGACGAGGCGTCGGGAGGTTTCGGCATCGAGGTGGCCGACCCGGCGGCGGCGCTCGCCGCCATCGAGGCCGCGTACCGGGCCGGCGGCCTGCGCCCCGACCGTGCGGGCGGCCTCACCGTCCGCCTGGAGAACGGCAGTTGGTTCACCGTGCGCTCCGTCGGCAGCGGGCCGGCGCTCCGGTTCACCGCCGGAGGCGCGGACGCGAAGACCGTACGACAACTGGGTGACGTGGTGCTCGCGCTGGTGCGCGGCGTCGGACTGGAGGCAGCGGCATGAGCGACTCGACGAGCGTCGACTTCTGGTTCGACCCGATCTGCCCGTGGTCCTGGCAGACCTCCCGCTGGATCCTCGAAGTGCGCCGCCTGCGCCCGGTGACCGTGCGCTGGCACGTGATGAGCCTGGCCGTCCTCCAGGACAACCCCCGGCTGCCGCGCGCCTACCGGCAGATGCTGGCCGAGGCCCGCGGGCCCGCCCGGGTGTGCGCCGCGGCCCGCGTCGAACACGGCGACGACGTGCTCGGCCCGCTCTACACCTCGCTCGGCACGCGCTTCCACGAGCGGGGCCTGCCGCAGGACCGGACCACCGTCGAGACCGCCCTGCGCGAATGCGGCCTGCCCACGCGCCTCGCCGACGCGCTGGTCTCCCACGCCCACGAGGAGGCGCTGCTCACCTCGCACAAGGCGGCCGTGACCCTGGCGGGCGACGACGTCGGCACGCCCGTGCTCGCCCTCGACGGCCCCGCCGGCACCGGCCGGGCCGCCTTCTTCGGACCGGTGGTGACGCCCGTGCCGCGCGGCCAGGACGCGGTGCGGCTGTGGGACGGCCTGACCCTGATGGCGGCCACGCCCGGCTTCTACGAGCTGAAGCGGAGCCGGGGATGAGCGCGGCGCGGCCGGTCGACGCGGCCGTCGTGGGCGGCGGCCCCGCGGGCCTGTCGGCCGCCCTGTACCTGGCGCGCTACAACCGCGAGGTGCTCGTCTTCGACACCGGCCACGGCCGGTCCACCCACCACCAGGTCAACCACAACTACCTGGGCTTCCCCGGCGGCATCCCCACCGTCGACCTGCGCAAGCTCGGCACCGAGCAGCTCGCCCGCTATCCCCGCGCCCGGATCGCGCACCACCGGGTGACCGCCGTCGAGGGCGACGCGGAGCGCGGCTTCACCCTGCACGCGCAGGACCTGAGGTGGCGGGCCCGCACCCTGGTGCTCGCCACCGGCGTCCTCGACCACTTCCCGCACTTCCCGCACTGGGAGTCGTACGTCGGCCGCTCCATGTTCTGGTGCATCACCTGCGACGGCTACGAGAACCGGGGCCGCTCCATCCTGGTCGTCGGGCACACCGACGCGGCGGCCGGCGAAGCGATGCAGCTGCACAGCCTGACCGACCGGGTCCGGCTCCTCACCAACAGCGCACACGACGAGATCAGCCTGAAGTTCCGCGCCAGGCTCGCGGCGGCCGGCATCGGGGTGATCCACGACCGGATCGCCGAACCCGAGGGATCCGATGGGCTGTTGACGGCGATCCACACCCGGGGCGGCCTGCGCATCCCGCTGGACTCGCTGTTCTCCATCCAGGGCGCCACGCCCGAGACGGCCCTCGCCCGCCAACTCGGCGTGGATCTCGCGGAGTCGGGCTACGTCGTGGTCGACACCGAGCAGAAGACGTCCGTGCCCGGGGTGTACGCGGCGGGCGACCTCACCGCGCTCCACTCCCACCAGGTGACCTCCGCCGTCCACGAGGGCGCGCAGGCCGCGTCGGCAGCCAACTACTTCCTTTATCCACCGGAGTTGAAGGCCGACTGACCGTTCCGGGCGGGCCGGTCAGGCCGCCTGGCCGACGGCCTTCGCGGCCTTGTCCCAGTTCCCCCGCAGCCGCGCCAGATAGTCGGCCGCCTGGCTCCCCGGCTTCGCGCCCCGCGCGAACGCCGCCATGTTGCCGCCGCCCGCGTTGTATCCGAGCGCCATCAGCTCCTCACGCGAGTACGGACCCGCCCAGTGCGCCGGGAGCTGCTTGGACATGTCGTGCAGATACCAGGCCGCCGCCTCCACCGCGAGAGCCCGGTCGTCGGGCAGCTCCTGCCACGTGCGGGAGGCGAAGTCCCGGCCGCGCTTGGTCTCGTCGAAGGCCGCCCGGTGCATGTTCGCGATGCCGAAGGCGGCGTCGGGCTTGTACTTCTGCCAGCTCCGCTCGAAGGCGGGGTCGTGCGGCTTGTAGTCCTCGTTGTAGAGGATCGCCATGAGCAGCCGCGCGCTCACGCCCGCCTTCTTGGCGTACGTGCGGACCTGCGGCGCATAGTCGGCGGGATCGTAGGCACCGCTCGGCGCCGGCTTGGCCGACGGATCGGCCGGGGCGGACGCGGACGTCCTGGGCGACGCGGCGTGCGAAGGGCTCCCCGAGTCCTGCGAGGCCGATACGCCGCGTACGCATCCCCATCCGGCGAGCGCCGCGACCGGCAGCACCAGCCATCGGGCACGCCCGCGCCGTACGCGCTGTTCAGCCATGGTCAGCCTGCCCCTCGGATCCGGTCGGTCGCACCCAGTCTAGGAAGCTCCGGTCAGGACAGCGTCAGGACGGCGTTGCCCCGCACCTTGCGGGCCCTGAGGTCGGCGATGACCTCGGCCGTGCGGGACCAGTCCCGTACCGAGCCGATCTCCGGGTGCAGCCGGCCCGTCTCCACCAGGCGGACCAGGGCCGCGAGGTCGCGGCCGTAGGTGGTCTCGGACGTGGTGTAGTCGAAGTGGGCGATGCGGGCCTGGTTCGGGCCCTTGAAGAAGTCGAAGAAGTCCAGGGTCACCGGGGTGCGGCTCGCCTGGCCGAACCAGACGAGCAGGCCGCCGGGGGCGAGCCGGCCGAGCGCGGCGGGCAGGCTGTCACCGCCGACCGATTCGAGCACGATGTCGTACGGGCCCGGCGCATCGGCCACCGACGTGACCAGGGTGTCGGCGCCCAACTCGGCGAGTCTGGCGCCCCGTTCGGCGTAGGCGACGACGGCCGTGACGGCCGCTCCCGACGCCGCGGCGAGCTCCGTGACGTAGTGGCCCACTCCCCCGCTCGCCCCCGTGATCAGGATCCGGCGCCCGGCGACCGGGCCCGCCGCGCGCAGCAGGCGCAGCGCGGTGATGCCGGCGAGCGGCAGCGCGGCGGCGGTCACCGCGTCCACGCCGTCGGGGAGTTCGGCCACGCTCGACGTCGGCACCGCGACCCGCTCGGCCCAGCCGTACGCGGGCGGGTGGGCCACCACCCGGGTGCCGGCTGCGGGCCCGCTCCCATCGGCGGCCGGCCGCACGACGACCCCCGATACGTCCTTGCCGGGACGCCACCCCTGCCAGGTGCGGTCGAGCTGCCCGTCGAGCTGGAAGGTCTCGCCCCGGTTGACCGAGTACGCCTCGACCGACATCACCAACTCGTTGTGCGCCGGGGCGGGTTCGGGGGCCTCTCCCAGGAGGACGGGGGTGTCGGCGTCGGCGGCGGGCAGTACGGCCTTCATGACGGTTTCCTTCTCCTCGTGATCGCGTTCCTCGTGATCGGGGTGGCTCAGACGAAGACGACATTCTTGGCGTGCAGGGTGTCGAAGTACTCGCGGACGGCGACGATCTGCCCGTCCCGCACGGTGAAGACGGCGAGGCAGTGCTGGTCGTAGCGGGTGCCCTCCTTGGTGAGGGCGCGGGTGTTCCACTCGGCGAAGACCCGCTCGCCGTCGGCGATGACGCCTTCGAATTCCAGCTCCATCGTCTCGGGCACGAAGTGCGACACCATCGCGGGGACGAACTCGCCGAGGATCTCCTCGGCGCCCGTCCAGGTCCGCGAGAGCGGCAGGTCACCGGCGAGGGTCCAGGTCGCGTCCGGCGCGAAGAAGACGCTCAGGGCGTCGAAGTCGCCGGTGGTGAGGGTGTCCATGTAGGCGAGGATCACGGCGCGGCTCGCCTCGGTGAGGGCGGTGGCGGGGGTGGCGGCGGCGGCGGTGGCGGTGGCGGTGACATCGGCGGTGGCGGTCCGGGTGTTCACTTTGTGCCCTTCGGTCGGTGTTCTCTGCGACACCTGAACCCTAGGAACGGAGCACTTCCCGAGGGAAAGACCTGTTCGGAACCACCCCATGCCGTCCCGGCATAACGCCTGCTCAGGGCGGTCTGTAGGCTGCCCGACATGTTCGAACTCCGCCGTCTGCGCTCCTTCCTCGCCGTCGCCGAGGAACGAAACTTCACACGCGCCGCCGAACGGCTGCACATCGCCCAGCCCGCGCTCAGCCGCCAGGTCCGCCGGCTGGAGCAGGAGCTCGGCGTGCGACTGCTCGACCGCACCACGCACGCCGTCGAACCCACTGACGCCGGGCGCCTGTTGATGGAGCGCGGCACCGAACTGTGCGCGGAGGCCGACCGGTTGTGGCGCGACGTGTGCGGCTTCGCCGAGACCGAGCGTGACACCCTCACCCTCGGCTACAGCACGAGCACCGGGTACGGCACCGCGCCCGCCCTCCTCGCGGCGCTCGCCGAGCACCACCCGGACCTCACCGTCACCACCCGGCTGCTGCCCAGCGCCGACATCGTGGCCGGAGTGACCGACGGAACCCTGGACGCGGGTCTGGTCCGCTGCCCGCCCCCGACCCCCGAACTCGTCCGCACCCTCGTACGCCTCGAACCCCAGGGCGTGCTGCTGCACGCGGGACATCCGCTGGCGGCGCAGGACGACGTCGAGGTGACGTCGCTCGCCGGCGAGTCCCTCCTGGTGCACCCGCGCGAGGCCAACCCCGGGCACTTCGACGCGATCACGGCCATCTTCGAGCGGGCCGGCGTGACGCCCAGGCTCCTCCTGCGCCAACTGTCGTTCGACGCGGCGCACACCCCGGTGGCCCGGGGCGAGGCCGTCTCCGTGATCGGCGCATCGGCGATCGAGGGCCTCCCGGCCGGCCTGGTGTGGCGCCCGCTGCGCCCGGCGGCCGCGATCGAACTCCACCTGCTCACCCGGGGGCGTGCGCGCCGCCCGGCCGTCGCCCCGATGCTGCGTACGGCGTCGCGGACGGCGCGGGCGCAGGGGTGGCTGCACTCACCGGCGTAGCGGTGGAGCGGCGCCGCTCCCGTGGCTCTCGCCCCTCGCACCCCTCTCGCCCCTCGCACCCTCGCACTCCTCGCGTCCCCCCAATCCCCTAGCGGAACGTGCCCATCGCCTCCCGCACCTCGTCCAGGGTCGCTTCGGCCACCGCGTTGGCCCGCGCGTTGCCCTCGCGGATCAACTGGCGTACATATCCCAGGTCTTGGGCGTACGCGGCGCGGCGGGCCCGCAGGGGGGCGAGGTGGGTGTTGACCGCCTCCGTGACCGCCGCCTTCAGGGCCGACGCTCCGCCGTCGCCGATCCCGGCGGCCACCTCGTGCGGATCGCGGCCCTGGCAGAGCGCGGCGAGGAGCACCAGGTTGCTCACTTCGGGGCGGAGCTCCGGCTCGTAGGAGATGAGCCGGGTCGCATCCGTCTTCGCGCCCCGGATCAGCCGTGCCGTTTCGTCCGGACTCGCCTTCAGCGCAATGGAGTTGGCGCGGCTCTTGCTCATCTTCGTGCCGTCGGTGCCGAGCAGCAGGGGTGCCTCGGAGAGCAGGGTGCGCGGCTCGGGGAAGACCGGACCGTAGCGCTCGTTGAAGCGCCGGGCGATCGTGCGGGTCAGCTCCAGGTGCGGTTCCTGGTCCCGGCCGACCGGGACGAGGGTGGCCTTGCAGAACAGGATGTCGGCGGCCTGGTGGGCGGGGTAGGTGTACATCAGCCCGGAGACGGCCGCCTGGCGGGAGTGGGCGATCTCGTCCTTGACGGTGGGGTTGCGGCCGAGTTCGGCGACCGAGACCAGGCTCAGGAAGGGCAGCAGCAACTGGTTGAGGGCGGGGACCGAGCTGTGGGTGAAGACGGTCGCGCGGGCCGGGTCCACACCGGCCGCGAGATAGTCGAGGACCAGGCCCTCCACGTGCTCGCTCAGACGCTCGGCGACGTCCCGGTCGGTCAGCACCTGATAGTCGGGGATGACGAGGAAGAGGTCGACGCCCTCGTTCTGGAGCCGGACCCGGTTGCGCAGGGTGCCGAAGTAGTGGCCGAGGTGGAGGGGCCCGGTGGGCCGGTCGCCGGTCAGGATGCGGTCGGCGGTGGCCGGGACAGCGGGGGCGGTGCCCGTCGGGGTGGGGCCGGGGGTGGTCGTGGGGCGCGGGGTCGTGGTCATCAGGTGCTCCTCGGGAGGCAGTGGGTGGTGACCGGGGGGGGCGGGCCTGGACGGCGCCCACTGCGGGATCCAGCGAGGGCAACAAAAAGGGCCGTCCAGTGATGAACGGCCCGGTGACGATGGCGTGCGTGGGTGTCGTGGCCGCTCCTAGGAGGAGCGCCACCAGCTGAGGCGGGAGCGACACCGCGACACGGACGACATGCGTCCACTGTAACGCGGGACCCGCGGGGCGGCGGGCCCTTGTACGGCGGTGGGTGCGGTCACTGCATGGCACCGGGTGCGGTCACTGCATGGCGCCGGGTGCGGTCACTGCACGTCGGATGCGGTCACTTCTCGTGTGTGTAGAACACATAGAACGAGACGAGGAGCATGGCGCCGCCCCAGATGGCGCCGATGCCGCCCGACCGCAGGATGCTGTGGTCGGACAGGCTGTACAGGAACCCCATGGCGCAGCCGAACAGCGTGGCGTACGCGGCCGCCCGGATCTCGCGGGGCAGCGCGGACTGGATGCGCAGCAGGCCGAGGCCGAGCACGGCCAGGACCAGGCCCGAGACGACACCCAGGACGATCTGGCCGCCGGTGAGGATGCCGCTGCTGCCGCCGTTGCGCTGGATGGCGGCGGCCCAGATGCCGTAGGCCACGCCCAGGACGACGGGGACCGCGAGCGCGGCGTTGCTCGGGCGGCGCGCCGTGCGCCGGGCCGGGCGGCGGCTCGTGACGGGTATCGAAGCGTGTGCGGCCATGGCGGCACTCCTTCCGCTTGCCCGGGACACATGGATGCGTCCCCCATCCAGCCCACACCCGCGCGCGCCGATGGGCAACCCGGGATTACGTGGACGGGTGCGCAGCTTCCTGCCGCCGGCGCTGATCGCCTGGGCGGGCGTCCTGGTTCCGCTCGGGGTACGCCGCAGGCGCGCCCTCATCTGGGTGGGCGCCGGCCTTGCCGCCGGGGCGGTGGTGGTGCGCGTCCTGGTCGCCGTCGGGAGGTCCCGGACCCTCGACGGGCTCCCCGCGGGCTCCGACCCCGCGGCCGCGGCCGCCGTCTACGACGCCCTCACCGACGTCCTCACCACGGCGGCGTGGGGCGTGCTCGCCCTCGGGACCGCGCTCGCGTTCGGCACCTGGCTCGCGGGCCGGCCGTGGCGGCGCGAGCAAAGCCTTGAGCAACCGTGCCGGGCGCGGGGCCGTCCGTGAGAGAGGATGCGAACCCTGTGACCGGCTAGCGGGAGGCAGGCCGTCTTGGACACCTTGAGCACCGGGAGGGTGGCGGAGCACGCGGTGGTGCACGTACGCCGCCGGCATCCCTGGCGGGTGGTCTCCTCGCTGGCCGGGGCGCTCCTGCTGGCCGGGGTCAGCGCGGTGGTGGGCTGCCGGGCCGCCGATTCGGACGGGGTCACTCCCGTTCCGCAGGCCCTCGCGTTCCTGCCCTGGCTGCTGGTGCCCGGCAGCGCGGGTCTCGCGCTCGCGGCGCTCGGGCGGTGGCGCACCGGGATGGTGTGGGGCGTGGCGGTGCTCGCGGTCACCGGCTGGTACACCCAGCCGTACGGAGCCGCCGCGACCCGGCCGAAGGGGCCGATCCTCGCCGAGTTCACGGTGCTCACCTCCAACACCGAGTTCGGGTGGGCGACGGACGATCTGATCACCGCCGTCCGGCACGAGCGGCCCGACGTCGTGTTCGTCGAGGAATGCAGCTTCCGTTGCGCCGACGCGCTCGCCGCCCGCGTGCCGGCGTCCGACTATCCCTACCGTGACGTCGTACGCGAGGACGGCTCGGCGGGATCCGCGATCCTCAGCCGCTTCCCGCTCAAGCCCGCCGAGCCCATCGAGTCGGAGATGGCGATGCCGGGGGCGGTGGCCACGATCGGCGGGCGCGACGTACGGCTCCAGCTCGCGCACCCCATGCCCCCGCTCCCCGGCGCCGACGCGAAATGGCGTCAAGAGCTGGGCAGAGTAAGGGAGTTCGCGAGGTCGGCCAGGGGCGGTCCGGTGATCCTGGCCGGCGACTTCAACGCCACGCAGGACCACGCGCTGTTCCGTTCGGTACTCGACGAGGGCGCCCTGTACGACAGCGCCCGGCTCGCCGGACAGTCGCGCACCTGGTCCTGGCCCGCCGACCGCACGACCCCGCTGCACACCCAGATCGACCACGTCCTGGTGAGCGGCGACTTCAAGGCGGCGTCCGCCCGCTTCCTCACCCTGCGCGGCACCGACCACCGCGCGCTCCTCGTGAAGCTCGGGCTGTACGGCGAGTAGCCGGGGCGGGAAGCGGGGGCGGAGCAGAGCGGGCGGACCAACGGTGGCCGGACCAACGCGGCCGGACCAACGGCAGGCGGATCGACGGTAGGCATCTCAATCGTGGGCGGATGAATCGTGGGCGGATGAATCGTGGGCACAAAAACCGCAGAAATTATCCACAGCCTGTGGACAACATTTACGATTCCGTTGGCCGTCCCGTTTGCGCCAAGTGATCCTTTTGCGATGTCGTGTGCTCATGGCTGATCAGAAGCGGGCAGGGAGCGGCGGGCGGACCGGGCTCCCCGCGCCCCCGGAGTGGCTCATCGGGGGGCTGCGGCCCGCCCCCACCCCCATCCCCTGGCCGGCCGTCGCCCGCGCCGCGATCGCTCTGGCCACACCGCTCGCCGTGGGCCTCGCGACCGGACAGAGCGCCTACGGCGCGCTCGCCTCCATGGGCGCGCTCAGCGGAGTCATCGGCGACACCGCCGACGCGTACCGGATGCGGATCTTCAACATCGCCGTGCCGCAGCTGTTCGGCGCGCTCGGCGTGACCGTCGGCAGCCTGGTCTTCGGGCACGGCTGGCTCGCGGTGGCCGCCCTCACCCTGGTCGCGCTGGTGTCCGGAATGATCTCCTCGATCGGCGCGGTCGCCTCCGTGTCCGGACTGCTGCTCCTGCTCAACGCCGTCGTCGGCGCCGGCCTGCCGTTGCCGGGCCCCTGGTGGAAGGCGCCGCTGCTGCTCAGCCTCGGCGGGCTGCTCGTGCTGCTCCTGAGCCTGCTCGCCTGGCCGTTGCGCCGCACCGAACCCGAACGCGAGGCCGTCGCCGGGACCTACCGCGCGGTCGCCGACGCCATCGAGGCCGCCGCGAGCGACGCGTACGACACCCGCCGCCAGGCCGTCACGCACTCCCTCAACACCACCTACGACCTCATCCTCGGCCGCCGCGCCCGCGAACACGGCCGCCGCGGCGAACTGGTACGGCTCTCCGCCCAGCTCAACGTGGTGATCCCGATCGTGGAGGCGGCCCCCGCCGTGCACCTGCGGGGCTGGGGCGTGGACCCCGCGATCCCCGCCGCCGTACGGGAGTTGGCGGACGCGGTCTCCGAGGGCCGCACCGATGCGGCCGAACCGGACCTTCCCGCGCCCACGACCCCGGCCGAGCGCGCCCTGGACAGCGCGCTGCGGTACGCCTTCACGGTGGTGCACCGGCCCGACCCAGACCCGACGAACATCGACGACCGGCTGGGCCGCCCCGCCGCCCTGCGCATCCGCCTGCGCCGCGCCACCCGCAACGTGCTGCTGTCCGGGGCCTCCTGGCGCTACGGGCTGCGGCTCGCGCTGTGCATCGGGCTCGCCCAAGTACTGGTGTCCGTGGTCCCGGTGGAGCGCTCGTACTGGGTCGCTCTCACCATCGTCTTCGTCCTCAAACCCGACTTCGGCTCGGTCTTCGCCCGCGCCCTGATGCGCGCGGTCGGCACCGCGGGCGGTCTCGTCATCGCCGCCGCCGTCCTCGCCGAGGTGCCGCGCGGCTGGTGGGACGTGCCGGTGATGATGCTGCTCGCCGCGCTCATCCCGGCGTTCTCCGCGAAGGGGTACGCCTTCCAGACCGCGGCCATCACCCCGGTGATCCTGCTGCTCTCGGACACGCTCAACCACCGGGGCTTCGACCTGGTCCTGCCCCGCCTCACCGACAGCCTCATCGGCTGCGCGATCGCCCTGGTGGCGGGCTATCTGCTGTGGCCCGAGAGCTGGCACACCCGGATCGGGGCCCGGCTCGCGGACACGGTCGCGGCGACGGCGGAGTACGTGGAGTACGCCTTCGGCTCCGAGGACGACCACGCCGAACGCGCCCGCCACCGGCGCCGCCTCTACCGGGACCTGTCGACCGTGCGCAGCGAATTCCAGCGCGCGCTGACCGAACCGCCCCCGATGGGGGCGCGGGCGGCGGCGTGGTGGCCGCTGGTCGTCGCCGTCGAGCGGGTCGTGGACGCGACGACGGCGGCGCGGGTACGGGTCAACCACGGCGCGGGGTGGCCTGCGGCCGGCGAGGTGGAGGATGTCGTGGTGCAGTTGCGGGAGTTGGCGCGGGGGCTTCGGCGGAGTGTGACGCTGGTGGAGGTCCGGGCCCGTCTGGAGGGCGACGAGGAGGGCGTCCTCGCGCCCCTCCGCCAGGAAGTCCGAGCAGCCCGAGCCATCACCTCCCCACGCTCGGTTCCCCGCGCCCCTTGACCCCGCTGTCGAGTGCGGACCGTGCCGGCTTGCTCGCGCAGTTCCCCGCGCCCCTAAACCCGCCTTCGTGCGCGGACCGTGCCCGCTTCTCGCGCAGTTCCCCGCGCCCCTAAACCCGCCTTCGTGCGCGGACCGTGCCCGCTTCTCGCGCAGTTCCCCGCGCCCCTTAACTACTCGGTGCCGGCCCGCATGGACACCCTCAGCCGGTCCGGCGTTTGAGGACGAGCGCCCTTTAGGCGCGAACGGGGTCTGGGGCGGAGCCCCAGGGGGCCGAGCCTCTCAACTCGCCGCACGGGCGGGTGGGTGGGAAAACGCGTCGGGGTCTGGGGCGGAGCCCCAGGGGGCCGAGGCGAGGTGGGTTAGAAGAGGGGGAGTTGGCCGGGGGTTGGGGGGAGGGGGAAGGCGGACAGGGTTCGTTGGGTGGCGTCCGCCGGCGCCCGCCGTTTGGAACCGGCACAGAGCGTCAGCTCACCCCCCTCCCACGTACGAGGATCGTGCCGCACAAACCTGCCCGCCACCACGGCGACGGACCGACCGCAGGACGGGCAGGTGCGGCGAGGGGACACGGAAAGCTGCGGCATCCCCCCATGCTGCCAGAGGGACTACGCGGCCGGCTTGAACGCCGAGGCGAGCCCGTTGCGCCACAGGCTGTTCACCCGGGACTTCTCCGTGCTGTTCGGGTAGGCGTTGCGGCACGACGTACCGGGCCCGCCACCCGACATGAGCTCGGTGCACGGCCCCGAGTAGTGGTCGGGAAGGCCGAGCACGTGCCCGGTCTCGTGTGCGACGACCCGCACCGAGTAGTACTGCTGGTTCTGGGTGTAGTCCAGGAAGATGTAGCCGTTGCCGTGCCCGTCGGTCGAGGCGTAGGAACCGTTCTGCGTGTCGTTGCCCTCGTAGTACTGGAAGTCCGCGCCGGACCCGCTCTCCGCGAGCCGCACGTTCTGCACCGAGGAGTTCCAGATCTGCGCGGCCTGCGATATCTGCGAACGGAAACTGGGCGCGTTGGCGGCGCTGTAGTAAACCGTCACGGAGGCGGCGAGCGGGTTGGCGGCGCGCTTCTTGGCGACCGACTTCATGACGGCGTCGTAGAACGCCTGGTCGTTGGCGGCGGAGTGCTTGGCGCCCGGGGTGAAGTGCGCGCCGGCGGCGGCGGTGGACGGAGTGGCGGCGGTGGCGGCGGTGGCGGGAATCGCGCCGAACCCGGCGAGGGCGAGGCCCAGGGCAGCGGTCACGGCGAAGGTACGGGGGTGTCTCATGGGGGGTTACCAATCGTTGTGGGGATCCGCGTGCGGCTGGGTGGGCCGCACCCGGGTGGGGGTGTGCACTGATCGGTCGACGGCCCGCCACGACCGGGTGAGTCGCGGCGCGCCGTCGTCCCGGTGATTGTGGTGGCCACAGCGACGTACGGGAATGATGCCGATCTGCGATAACTCCCGCGTATCAGAGCGGTTTTGGTCATCTGGTGCGAAGAGTTAGCGCCGCCTAACCTCAGCCGCATGGAGCTGGAGGTGAGACATCTGCGGGTGCTGTGCGCCATCGCCGACGCCGGCAGTCTGCACGGCGCGGCGCGGGCGCTCGGCACGAGCCAGCCCGCCTTGACCACCCAACTGCGGCGCATCGAGCTCACGTTGGGCGGGCGGCTGTTCTCGCGCGAGCGGACCGGCTGTGTGCCCACGGTGCTCGGCCGGGGCGTGGTCGGCCGGGCCAGGCCGCTGCTCGCGTCGATCAACGCGCTGGTCACCGAAACGCGGGCCGCGGCCGCCCGGACCGCGCGGGGCGAACGGCTGCGCATCGGCTCCACGGCGAGCCGTGCCATCCCCGGCTGGCTGCGCCGGCTGCGGGAGCGGCTGCCCGGCACCGAGACCGAACTACAGGTGGCTGTTTCGGCCACCGCGCTGCTGCGCCAGGTCGCGGCGGGCGAGCTGGACGTGGCCTTCGTGCACGAGGTGGAGGGCTGCCCACTGCGCGTCCCCGCGGGTCTCGACGTCCGTACGCTCGTGGAGCGCGAGCCCCAGTTCGTGTGCCTGGCCGCCGACCATCCGGCCGCGCACCGCCCCGTGGTGGACCTGACCGACCTCGCCGCCGACCAGTGGATGGTCGACCCGAGCGTGGACGGCGAATGGGAGGGCCTGCGCCGGGTCCTGAACGCGGCCGGGCTCGACCCGCGTGTGCTGCACGGCGATTACCTCACGGCGGTGGGTCTGGTCGCCACGGGCGAGATCGTCACCCTGTGCCAGCCCACCTCGCGCCCCCGCTCCGACTTCGCCGTCCGCCCCCTGCGCGGCGACCCGATCGGCGTACGCCTCCTCCTGGCGGTCCGCAGCGGCGCGTACGGGGGCGACCTCGCCGGGGTCGGCGCCGATCTGGAGGCGGCGTACTGGGAGGCGGCGTCGTCCTCGCCGCCCTACCGCGCCTGGCTGGAGAACCGGGGCGGCGTCCCGCAGGGCGCCGTCAGTTGCGTACGACCCGACCCCGGTGCAGCGTCCCCCTGACGCCGGTGAAGCGCAGGTCGAGCCCCACACCGTCACGTTCGGCGTGCAGATGCAGATGCGGTTCGGTGGTGTTGCCGGTGTTGCCCACCTCACCGAGCGGCTGCCCGGCCCGCACCCGGTCCCCGGAGGCCACACGCACACTGCCCGGCCGCAGGTGCGCGAGCTTGACGATCTCGTGGCCGGTGTCGATGAACACATGGTTTCCGTACGGCGGTTCGTAGCGGATCGTCCCCGGCAGTTGATCCTCGAAGCCGTCGGCGGCGGACACCACCCGCCCGTCGCAGGGCGCGTACAGCGTCGCCCCGTAGACCGGATACGTGTCCGGGGACGCGCCGCCGCCCGGGTGGGAGCCGCGCGCCCCGGTGGCGACGATGTCGAGGGCCCCGCGCTCCTCGGGGTGGGACGCGTGGTGGTTGAGCCCGGGGCCGCCGCCCTGCAGGACGAGCCAGCTTCCGCCCCGCAGCGGAAACTCCAGGGCCGCGGAGAGCGGCGCGCCCCAGCGGTGGCGGCGCGCCCACACCAGGTAGCCGGCGCATCCCGCGAGCAGCGCGACACCGGCCGCCAGGTACGCGTCCGGCCGTCCCGCGGGCAGCCGGGTCAGGCGCCACGCGGAGGCGAGCGCCGCCACCGCGCCCGCCGCCACCGCCGCGCGGATCCACCGGTGCAGCCGGGCCGGCGCGAAGAACCCCGCGAAGAGCAGACAGCCGACGGCCACCACCGACCCCTCGGTGCACCAGGCCGCCAGGGACGGGGCGCGCCAGCAGGCCGCGACGCGCACCGCGAGCAGCAGGAACAACGCCGCGCCTGCCACGGCGCCCCGGGCGCGCGGCGGGAGCGGGAGGCGGCGGCGCGCGGGCCGGTGCGTGCCGGGGGCGACGAGCAGCCCGGTGATCCTCCCCTCGGCGTCCGCCCGCGCGAAGGCGAGGACCCGGCCGGCCGGGCCCTCGATCACCAGCCCCTCCGGACCCTCGGTGACCCCGGCGAAACCGCCGACGCGTTCGCCGGTCGCCGTGAGGATCTCGTGCAGGCGGTCCCGGCCCACGGCGGCCACCACGCGGGGCGCGAGTTCGGGCCACCGCCCGGGTCCGGCGAGAAGGAAGCGTTCCAGCGCGAGGGCGGCCGCGCTCCGGTCCGGCTGCTGCGTCGGCTCCACGGTCCGGTGATCTTCCTCTGGTCGGGGGCGAGGGGCGCTGTGTCCTGCGGCGCTTC
This sequence comes from Streptomyces sp. NBC_00442, assembly GCF_036014195.1. NCBI lineage: Bacteria > Bacillati > Actinomycetota > Actinomycetes > Kitasatosporales > Streptomycetaceae > Streptomyces > Streptomyces sp. NBC_00442. The sequence goes on along the minus strand of NZ_CP107918.1, from coordinate 3,902,496 downwards.
CGCCACAAGGCACGCGGGCTCTGTCACCCGCAAGACGATCGGCCGGGCAGCGCGGTTGTGCGCCCGGGGCCACGGACCCGTGAGTCGCCGCTCACACCCCGTCGCCGGACGCGGACTTGACGAAGTCCGGCCGTCGTACGGTGCGTTACGCGCCGCGGTGTCGCGCCGGGCAACCACCGGGCGCACCGGCGACTACGATGCGCTCGACTCCGGGTTGCCGCACCCGACCGCCGCGCCTGCCGCACGGGACCGTTGCACCCGGCGTTTCTGACATACCGCCATATGTCGCGCCGTCAAAGGATGTTCGGCCATGAGCAGCAGCACCAGTGGCAGAGGGCTACAGCCCAACGCCCTGTCCACCTTCGACACCGTTGTCATGGCGGTGGCGGGCAGCGCGCCCGCCTATTCGCTGGCCGCCACCACCACCGTGCTGGTGGGGTCGGCGGGCCTTGCCGGCCCCGCGGCCCTGTTGTACTGCGCGATACCCATGCTCGGCATCGTGCTCGCCTTCGGCCGGCTCGGCCGGATCGACGTGCACGCGGGCGCCGCCTACTCGTGGGTGGGCCGCACCCTGCACCCCTTCCTCGGGTTCCTGAGCGGCTGGGCGCTCGTGGTCGCCGCCACCCTGTTCATGGTGGCGGGCTCGCTGCCCGCCGGGCAGATGACCCTCGGCCTCTTCGATGCCGGCCTCGCCCACGACACCGCGCTCGCCACCCTCACCGGCGCCGGCTGGTTCCTGCTCATGCTGGCGGTCGTCCTGGGCGGCGCCCGCCTCTCCGCCCGCGCCCAACTCATCGTGTCGGGCGTCGAGTTGATGATCCTGCTCGGTTTCTCGGCGGGTGCGCTCATCCGGGTCGGCGACGGCGACGGGGCCGTCCCCTTCGACTGGTCCTGGCTCGGCTTCAGCCACTTCGACGGCGTCCCCGGATTCGCCGCGGGCACCCTCATCGCCGCGTTCTACTACTGGGGCTGGGACGTCACCAGCAACCTCAGCGAGGAGACCCGCGACGGCCGCCGCACCGCCGGACTCGCCGCCCTCGTCGGCGTCGGCGTCGTCTTCGCCCTGTTCGTCGCCTTCACCGTCGCCACCGACGCCCTGCTCACCGGCGACGAGATCGCCCACGGCCGGACCAACGTCCTGGCCCTGCTCGGCGAGCGGATCTGGCCCGGCGCCGGCGGCAGGCTCATGGTGCTCGCCGCGGTCCTCTCCACCATCGCCACCCTGGAGACCACCCTCATCCAGGTCACCCGCTCGCTGTTCGCGATGGGCCGCGACCGGACGATGCCGGGGGCGCTCGGCGCCGTACACCGGCGGTGGAACACGCCGTGGGTCGCGATCGTCGTCGTCGGCGCGGTGGCGCTGCTGCTGTTCGTCGCCTCCAACGCGCTCGGCTCGGTGCAGGACATCATGGCCGACGCGCTCTCCGCGATCGGCCTCCAGACCACTCTGTACTACGGCCTCGCCGGTCTCGCCGCGGTCGTCGCCTACCGCGGGACGCTCACCGAATCCGTCGGCTCCTTCCTGCTCGGCGGGGTCTGGCCGCTGCTCGGCTCGCTCTTCATGTTCTGCGCCTTCGGACTCTCGCTGACCCGGCTCAGCGCCGCGGCCGTGGCGATCGGCATCGGCAGCCTCCTCGCCGGGATCGCCCCGATGCTCTGGTACTGGCGCCGGGGCAGCCCGTACTACCGCCCCGCCCGCCTGGACGCCACCCGCTCCTTCGAGGCCGGCGCCGGTGGACCCAACTCGCCCGCGCCACACAGCAGTTACGTCGCCGCTGGACACCCCACCGACTTCTGAGAGGCGGTACGCGGATGGCAGCACTGCGCCGCCGCTCCGAGCGCGGGACGGCCGTACGCTTCGACGCCGACCTCGGTGACCGCGCCCTCACCGTGGCCCGGCACGACATCGCCATCGGCCGCTGGCAGGGCGTGCGCGACCTGCTGCGGTCCACGGGCGACGACTGGGCGCTGCGCACCCACCGCATCAGGCTGCTCGCCAACGCGGCCGCCGCGTCGTCCATCGTCGAGGCCTGGCGTGCCGCCGAACCGGACAGCGCGGACGCGGCGGTGCTGCGCGCCGCCACCGAGGTGACCCGGGCGTTCAACGGCGCCATCGCCGCCGGACGCGGGGCCGGCACCGACCGCGACCGCATCGACGTCGCCGTGATGGCCTGCCTCGGCGCCGCCGACGCCCGCCCCGCCGACCCGATGCCCTGGGCCTCCCTGCTCACCGTGGTCCGGCTGTACGACGGCGGGGTGTCCCGGCGGGAACTGCGATCGTGGTGGGAGGAGTTGCGCCGCCGCGACCCGTACCACCTCGAAGGCCACATTCAGATGGTGCGCTACTTCTCGGCACGCTGGCACGGCACCCACGGCTCGATGTACGACTTCGCACGCGACGCGGCGGGCGCCGCACCCGCCGGGTCACCGCTGCCGGTCCTGGTGCAGATCGCCCGCGTCGAGGAGTACCGCTATGTCGCGGAGGCCGCGAAGGGCCGGCCGGTGCGGGGATTCGGCCAGCACTGGAGCCACGAACTCGCCGTGACCGAGCTGCGGCGCACCTACGACCGGTGGCTCGGCGGCCGCCCACCCGGGCCGGTCCGCGCCGCCGAGGCAGCCGAGCTCAACTACCTTGCGCACGCCGCTTGTTGTGCTGGTCTCACTCATGAGGCGGTGGCCCTGGTCGGGCTGCTCGGCGAGCGCGTCTCCACGGTGCCGTGGGTCTACACCGGCGACCCCGCCCAGCAGATTCTGCGCTGGCGCGAGCGGGCGACGGGCCGGGCCTCCCGGACTTGCCCCGGCCCCTTTCCGGGAAACCCCCGGCGGGGTCGCTAACCTTACGTGTCCGCGCTGGCCAGGGATCGGACCCCGGACCTGTCGGCGCAGTGCGGTACGTATCGCACCCAACTCATGCGAAAGGCCTCGCCCATGGGCATTCGGAGCTTGCTGCGCAAGGTGTTCGGACGCGATCGCACGGAGCGTGCCGATGCGTCGGCGGCTTCTGTACCGCCCCAGACGGAACGCACCCTGGAGACGACGTCCGGAACGCCGGCCGCCACCACGACCGGGGCGGCCACCGTCCCGGCGCCGAGTCGCGGCGGAGAGCTGTCCGAGGCGGAGGCGCTCGTGGCCGCCGCGTTCGACGGCCCGCGCCCGCCCGCCCAGGGCGGGGACGCCCAGGGCGCCACCACCCCGGCCCCGGAGGCCCCGGCCCCGGACGCCACCCCTGAACCCGCCGCTGCCGCCGCCGAGGTGCCCCAGCCCCGCACCGAGGCGAAGCCGGAGCCGGAGCCGGCGAAGGACACGGAGCAGGAACCGGAGAAGGACGCGGAGCAGGAGCCGGCCGTCGAGCCCGAGCCGGCCGAGGAGCCCGTGGCCGCCGCGGCGGAGCCCGAACCCGAGGCCACGCCCGAACCCGTGAAGCCGGAGGCCACGGTGCCCGAGCCGGCGAAGGTCGAGCCGGAGCCCGCGCCCGAAGCCGAGCCGGAGCCCGCGCCCGTCAAGGCCGAAGCCGAGCCGGAGCCGGAGCCCGAGCCCGTCAAGGCCGAAGCCGAGCCGGAGTCGGAGGCCGAGCCCGTTCCGGCCGAGGCCAAGGCCGCCAAGCCCGCCGTCCCCGCCGCGCGCGTCAAGTCGCGGGCGCCCGGACTCGCGGGGGCGTACAAGGCCGCCGGGGCCGCGCTCAAGAAGGCCGGGCTCGGCGCGGCGCGGGCCAAGGTGTACCTCGTGCTCGACCGCTCCGGGTCGATGCGGCCGTACTACAAGGACGGCAGCGCGCAGGGCCTCGCCGAACAGGTGCTCGCGCTCGCGGCGCACCTCGACGAGGACGCCACCGTGCACACCGTGTTCTTCTCGACCGACATCGACGGGTCGGCCGACCTCACCCTCGACGCGTACGAGGGCGTCGTCGACGAGACGCACGCCGGGCTCGGGCGGCTCGGCCGCACCAGCTACCACCGGGGTGTCGAGGAGGTCGTCGAGCACGTCGAGAAGGCCGGGCACGAGGGGCCGGTGCTCGTCGTGTTCCAGACCGACGGCGCCCCCGACGCCAAGCTGCCCGCTCGCCAGGCGCTCGTCGATGTCGCGGACAAGCCGCTGTACTGGCAGTTCGTGGCGTTCGGCGAGACGGACGCCAAGGCGTTCGACTTCCTGCGCACGGCCGAGGGCGAGCACGACCACGTCGGGTTCTTCCACGCCGGGCCCGCGCCGCGCGAGCTGAGCGACGCCGAGGTCTACCAGGGGCTGCTCAGCTCGTACCGCCCGTAACGCGTGTACCGCCCGTAACGCGGGGCCGGGTCCTCGCCGGGAGCGAGACGGTCACGGTGAGCCCGCCATCGGCGCCGGGCTCCGCCGTGGCCGTCCCGCCGTGCGCCACCGCGATGGAGCGCACGATGGACAGGCCGAGCCCCGCGCCCGGCCCCATCCGGTCGCGGCCCTCGCCCCGGCGGAACGGCTCGAACAGGCCCGGGACGCCGTCCGCCGGGACCACCGGGCCCGTCGGGTTGGCCACCACGAGCCGCCCGCCGCGCACGGTGACCTCCACCGTGCCGCCCGGCTGGTTGTAGGTGACCGCGTTGGCGAGGAGGTTCGCGGTGAGCCGGACGAGCAGCGCCCGGTTGCCCCGCACCACGGCGGGCGCCGCCGTCACCTTCACGGTGTCGTGACGCGCCGCCTCCTCCCGTACGACCTCCGCGAGGTCCACCTCCTCGCGCCGTTCCAGGCCCCGCTCGCTGCGGGCCAGCATCAGCAGGCCCTCGATGAGCTGCTCGCTGCGCCGGTTGTTGTCGAGCAGCGTCGTGCGGGTGCGCTCCAGGTCGGTGGGGCTCGGTTCGCCGTCGAGGCCGACCTGGATCGCGGTGCGCTGGGTGGCGAGCGGGGTGCGCAGTTCGTGCGAGGCGTTGGCGATGAAGCGGCGCTGGCTGTCGAAGGCCGCTTCGAGCCGGCCGAGCAGGTCGTCGATGGTGTCGCCGAGTTCCTTCAGCTCGTCGTCGGGACCCGCGGCCCCCACCCGCTCGTGCAGATTGTTCGCCGTCAGCCTGCGGGCCCGCTCCGTCATGACGTGGACGGGACGCAGCAGGCGGCCCGCCGTCCACCAGCCCACCACGACCGCGAGCAGCGCGATCGCGACGAGCGCCAGCGTGGACCACAGCGCGGTCTGGCTGGAGGCGGCGTCGCTGACGTCGGCGCTCACCCGGTAGACGGTGAGCGGTTCGAGGGGCATGACCCCGTTGCGGTAGGCGGGCACCCCGGACGGCATCCGCAGGGTGGTCGCGCGGGTCGCGATGGCGGTGGCCTGCTGTTCGGTGCCGGCCCGCGAGAGCAGGTTGACCACGGCGAGCAGCGCCGCGCCGAGCACCAGGAAGACACCGCCGAAGATCAGCGCTATCCGCGTCCTGATCACAGGGCGTACCCGACGCCCTGGACGGTACGGATCAGGGCGGGCTCGCCGAGCTTGGCGCGCAGCTTGCTCATGGCGACGCGTACCGCTCCTGTGAAAGGGTCGGCGTTGGCGTCCCAGGCGCGTTCCAGGAGTTCCTCCGCGGAGACTGCGGCGCCGTCGGCCTCCAGGAGGATCTGGAGCACGGCGAACTCCTTGGGCGTGAGGTCGAGCTCGTGGCCCTCGCGGTGCGCGGTGCGGCGCACGGTGTCCAGGCACAGGCCGTGCCGCTCCAGGACCGGCGGGACCGGCCGGGCGCTGCGGCGGCGCAGGGCGCGGACCCGCGAGACCAGCTCGGGGAATTCGAAGGGCTTGCCCAGGTAGTCGTCGGCGCCCAGGTCGAGGCCCTCCACACGGTCCTCCGTCGACGCGGACGCGGTCAGCATGAGGATGCGGGTGCGGGAGGCGTCGGCGACCAGGCGGCGGGCCACCTCGTCGCCGTGCACGCGGGGCAGGTCGCGGTCGAGCACCACCACGTCGTAGTCGTGCAGGCCGAGGTAGGCCAGGGCCGCGTCCCCGCTGTAGACCGTGTCCACGGCGAAGCCGGCCCGGCGCAGGCCGGTGGCGACGAGCTCGGCGAGGACCTCCTCGTCCTCGGCGACCAGTACCCGCATGTTCTCGTCCTTCGTGTGCACGTGCCCCCTTCCGTCCCAGGATGCGTCCTTGGTACGACACGGGGTGTTTCGCAAACCTCTCCGCCGCGCGTCGGCGGCCGTCCGGGGCGTCCGGCATCCGGACATCCCGGGCGGGCGTCCGCACCCCGGCGGATAGGATTCAGTGCATGCCTTCGCCGACGTACTACGTTTCGACGCCCATTTACTACGTCAACGACGCCCCGCACCTGGGCCACGCCTACACCACCGTCGCCGGTGACGTGCTGACCCGCTGGCACCGCCAGCGCGGCGAGAAGGTCTGGTATCTGACGGGCACGGACGAGCACGGTCAGAAGATCATGCGGACGGCCGAGGCGAACGGCGTCAGCCCGCAGGAGTGGTGCGACAAGCTCGTCGGCGAGGCGTGGCAGCCCCTGTGGGAACACCTGAACATCGCGAACGACGACTTCATCCGCACCACCCAGAAGCGGCACACCGACCGGGTGCAGGAGTTCGTGCAGGACCTGTACGACAAGGGCGAGATCTACAAGGGCGGCTACGAGGGCCCGTACTGCGTGGGCTGCGAGGAGTACAAGCTCCCCGGCGACCTGATCGAGGCCGAGGACGGCACGCAGCTGTGCGCCATCCACAAGAAGCCGGTGGAGCTCCTCAAGGAGGAGAACTACTTCTTCAAGCTCGGCGCGTACGGTCCGAGGCTCCTGGAGTTCTACGAGGCGAACCCCGGCTTCATCCAGCCCGAGTCGGCCCGCAACGAGGTGCTCAACTTCGTGAAGCAGGGCCTGACGGACCTGTCGATCTCCCGGTCCACCTTCGACTGGGGCGTGCCGGTGCCGTGGGACACCAAGCACGTCATCTACGTGTGGGTGGACGCGCTCCTCAACTACGCGACCGCCGTCGGGTACGGCGCCGACCAGGCCCGCTTCGAGGAGATCTTCCCGGCCGACGTGCACCTCGTGGGCAAGGACATCCTGCGCTTCCACGCGATCATCTGGCCGGCGATGCTGATGGCCAACGGCCTTCCCGTGCCGGGGAAGGTCGCGGCCAACGGCTGGCTGATGGTCGGCGGCGAGAAGATGTCGAAGTCCAACCTGACCGGCATCAAGCCGCAGGATCTGACCTCGCACTTCGGCGTGGACGCCTACCGCTGGTATTTCCTGCGGGCCATCGCCTTCGGCCAGGACGGCTCGTTCTCCTGGGAGGACTTCACCGCCCGCTACACCTCCGAACTCGCCAATGACTACGGCAACTTGGCGTCGCGCGTCGCGGCGATGGTCGGCAAGTACTTCGGCGGCGAACTGCCCGCGTCGGCCGCCGACGGGGAGGCGGAGCAGGCCGTCAAGGACGGGCTCGCGAAGGCGGTCGCCGAGGCCGACCGGCGCATCGGGGACGAACTCGACTTCCAGGGCGGCATCCTGGCCGTCTTCGAGTTCGTGAAGCAGGTCAACGGCTATCTCACGGAGCAGGAGCCGTGGAAGGTGGCCAAGGACGAATCCGCCGGGGGCCGGGCGCGGCTCGCGACGATTCTCTACACCGCCGCCGAGGCGCTGCGCGGCGTCGCGGTGCTGCTCAACCCGGTGATGCCGGAGACCTCGCGGAAGCTGTGGGACTCGCTGGGAGCCGAGGCCGCGCTCGGCGCGCTCGACGGGCAGCGGGTGCAGGACGCGGGCGCGTGGGGCGTGTTGACCCCGGGCGCGAAGGTCACCAAGGGCGCGGTGCTCTTCCCGCGTCTTGAGGAGAAGCCCGCCTCCGCCTGAGCGAGCCGTTGGCCCCGGTGCGGGGCGCCCGCTTCGACGCCGTCCTCCCGCGGCGCCCCGCCCCGCCTTCGTGCGCCCGCCCTGCCTGCCGTTTCCGTCCGCGTGTGACCGGATCGGTGGCCCATTCAACCGTTGTTGATTCGCTGTTGATCGGGCCCGACCAGACTGTGCCGGTAGGTAGCACGGAGAAGGGAAAGGACAGGGAATGCCATTGCTCGCGAATCGTGTCACGGTGACCGTTCACGCCTCCGATCCGCTGAGCCGGGCCGGAGTCATCAGTCATTTGCAGCACCAGCCCACCGTCGAAGTCCTGCGCGAGACCCGCGACCCCCGCGACGGCGAGGGCCGCACGGCCGACCCCACCGTCGCCGTGATGCTCGTCGACCAGGTCGACGACTCGGCCTCCGCGGAGCTGCGCCGCGTCGTGCGCGGCGGCGAACAGCGCGTGGTGCTCATCGCGCGCGAGCTGCGCGAACCCGATCTCCTGACCGTGGTCGAGTACGGGGTGCGGGCCATCCTGTGGCGTCACCAGGCCACCGAGCAGCGCCTGTTGAAGGCCGTGCACAGCGCGGCGCGCGGCGAGGGCGAACTGCCGCCGGACCTCATCAGCCGACTGCTCGTCCAGGTCGGACGGCTGCGCCGCTCGGAGACGACGTCCGCGTCGGCCGGTTCCTCGTCCGCCGCGCCCCTCTTCGGCATGGCGCCGCGCGAGGTCGACGTGCTGCGCCTGGTCGCCGAGGGCCTCGACACCCGCCAGATCTCCGAGAAGCTCGCCTACTCGGAACGCACCGTCAAAAACATTCTGCACGCCCTGATGACCCGCCTCCAGCTCACCAACCGCGCGCACGCGGTGGCCTACGCGCTGCGCGAGGGCTACATCTAGCATCCGGCCGGCGCGGCGCCACCCGGCCGGCCGACGGTGCACCACCGATTTGGGAAATTGGCTCCATGATCCACGAAATAGACGAGGCGCTGCGGCGCATCCTGCGCGGCGGGGCACTCCCCGAGGGAACGGGGGACGTCGTCTTCGAGGCGCCCACCCGCGACTGGGCGGCCCGGCGCAACACCCCCACCCTCAACGCCTATCTGTACGACATCCGCGAGGACGTGGCCCGCCGCGAACGCGGATCGTACGCGGAGCGGGACGCCAACGGCGTGGTGCTGCGCAGGCGCCAGCCGCCCCGCTGGTACCGCCTGTCCTACCTCCTGACGGCGTGGACGAGCCGCCCCGAGGACGAACACCGCCTGCTGTCCGGCGCGTTGGCGTGTCTGCTGCCGCACGAGATGCTGCCCGACGCCTTCGTACCGCCGGCTCTTGAGGCGTACAACGTGACCATTCCGTTGACGGTCGCGGTACCGCCCGCCGAGTCGCGTTCGCTCGCCGACATCTGGTCGGCGCTCGGCGGCGAGCTGAAGCCCTCGCTCGACGTGGTGATCACGACGCCGTTCCCGGTCACCCCGGTGTACGACGTCGCCCCGCCGGTGACCGAGGGCGTGATCAGCGTGCGCGGCCGGGACGGGGTGCCCGCCGACGCCAAGCCGCGGATGATGCGGAGCTCGCGGGGCGACGCCTCACGCAAGGACGCCTCACGCAAGGACGCCTCCCGCAAGGACGGCTCCCGCAACGACGGCGGCCAGAACGGTGGTACCCGGTGAACGAGGCCGCCCGCGCCCTGCTGCTCCGGCTCGACCGTCTGCGTACGACGATCGCGGCCCTGGTGGAGTCGCGCTCCGCCGACGACCCGACGGCCCAGGACCCGCTCCGCGGCCTGTACGTCTCGGCGGACACGGCGGCCCGCCTGGCCGCGGCCCCGATGCCCGCGCCGCCGTCACCATCACCGTCGCAGTCGCAGTCGCAGTCGCCGTCACCTACGGAAGCGGGCGCGGCGCCGACCGAACTCCCTCTCGACGAAAGCGAGTTGCTCTTCGGGCCGGACGACCGTCTGGCGCTCCTCGCCGGGAACTTCGGCCTGGGCGAGCTCGATGAGCTGATCCTCCTGGTGGCCCTCGCGCCCGACGTGGACCGGCGCTTCGAGGCGCTGTACGGCTACCTCAACGACGACGTGGGCCGCCGCAGGGCCTCGGTGACCCTCGCCCTCGACCTCGCGGGGACGGGCCCGTACGACCCCGTGGCGCGGGGGCGCTTCCACCCCGCCGCGCCGCTGGTCGCGAAGGGCCTGGTGGTCCTGGAGGACGAGGAGCGGCCGCTGCCGGGCCGGGCGCTGCGAGTCCCGGAGCGGGTGGTCGCCCATCTCCTGGGGGACGACACGCTCGACGGTCAACTGGGCGGATGGGGGGTCGAGTTGCTCACGCCGGGCGGCTCGGCTCCCGACGACGGGGTCGCGGCGCGGATCGCGCTGGCACAGCGGCCCGTCTGCGTCCATCTGCGCGAGCGCAGGGCGGGGAGCGGCGCGGACGCGGTGACCCTCGCCCTGCGCGGCGCGGGCCGCGCGGTGCTGCGCCACCGCCCCGTGAGCACCGGACACGGCGAGCACACCGGGCACGCCCGGCACACCGACCACAACGGGCACACCGACCACGCGGCGGTGCGCGCGCTGCTGCGCGAGGCACGGCTGCGCGGGGCGGGGACGGCGGTGGTCGTGGAGCTCCCGGACGACCAACCGGGACCGCTGGTCCGCGAACTCGCCGCGCCCGACGTGACCGTGGTGTTCGCCGGAACCCAGCCGTACGACCCCACATGGGCGCCGGGGGCCGCGCTCCTGGCCCTGGAGGACACGGCCGTCGAGACGGATCCGCTGACCGCGTGGAGCGAGGAACTCCCCTCGTACGAGGGCGACTTGGCAGAGGCCGTCGGGCCGTATCGGCTCGGCGCGGGACAGGTGCGGCTGGCCGCGCGGGGGGCGCTGGCGCTCGCCGGGTTCGAAGGTGTTCCGGTCGGCCTCGGCCATGTGCAGCGCAGCGCCCGGCTCCTGTCGGCGCCGCTGCTCGACCGGCACGCGCGGCGGGTCAGGCCGGCCGTCGGCTTCGCGGACCTGGTCCTTCCGGCCGAACCGCTCGGGATGCTGCACGAACTGGCCGGACGGGCCAGGCACCGGGACCGGGTGCTCGGCGAGTGGCGGCTGCGCACGGGGGGCGGGCGCGGGCGGGGCGTCGTCGCGCTGTTCGCGGGGGACTCCGGCACGGGCAAGACGCTCGCGGCGGAGGTCGTCGCGGGGGAGCTCGGGCTCGACATGTACGTGGTCGACCTGTCGTCCGTCGTCGACAAGTACGTCGGCGAGACGGAGAAGAACCTGGAGAAGATCTTCGCGGAGGCGGACCGGACGGACTCGGTGCTGCTCTTCGACGAGGCGGACGCGGTGTTCGGCAAGCGGTCGGAGGTGAAGAGCTCGCACGACCGGTACGCGAACCTGGAGAGCGCGTACCTGCTCCAGCGGCTTGAGGCGTTCGACGGCATCGCGGTCCTGACGACGAACCTGCGGGCCAACATCGACGAGGCCTTCACGCGGCGGATCGACCTGATCGTGGACTTCCCGTTCCCCGACGTGGAACTGCGCGCCCAGCTGTGGCGCAGCTGCCTGGCGGGGGTGCCGCAGGAGCCCGGCCTCGACGCCGAACTCCTGCGTTGCGCCAAGGAGTTCGACCTCGCCGGCGGCGCGATTCGCTCCGCGGGAGTCACGGCGGGGTATCTCGCGGCGGGACGGGGGGGTGCGGTGTCCGCGGAGGACGTGCGGGTCGGAGCGCGGCGGGAGTACGTGAAATCCGGCCGCCTCGTCCCCGGCGTCGGCCTCGCCTGGACCCCCTAGGTCGTGTCTTCGACGTCCCGTCCGGCCGACCCGGTCTGCCGGGCGGCCGGGTCCGCCGGGCGGCCGGGTCCGACTCGGGACGGAGATGCCGGCCGCGCGCAGGTTGGCCTCGACCAGGTGTGTTCAACCGGGCGATGGACGGTGATTGGTCTTCCCGGGAGCTTGAGGACGAACGCCCCTCAGGCGCGAACGGGGCCGGGTCGGAGCCCCCCCGGGGGGCTAGTCGACTATGCGCCAGCGTTGTTGGTCGGCCGGGAGGGCTCCGCAGGGGCGCACCTCCGTCACCTGCATCACCTTGTCGTTGGGCGACAGATCGGACAGGCACCAACCCCCGTCCTTGCTGATCAGCCGCACAAACCCGTCCGCCCCCTCGATCGGTTCTATCGCCCACTTCTGGTTCGACGTCATCTGGCCGTTCGTCAGGCTCGCATCACCGCCGGACGCCCCCCACATCTGCACCTGGTTGCCCTCCCGGGTGTTGTCGGCGACGGCCCACTTCTCGGTCGACGCCGTGAAGGCGAACTCGTTCTTCGGCAGCGGGCGCACGTACCAGTACTGGTCCCACGTGGGCTGGTCGCGGATCTCGTCCCAGGAGTAGACGTAGCGGCCCTCCGGCTTCTGGTCCGTGGCCGTGGTCAGGTACTTCCCGAGCCCCGACTGGATGCGTACCAGTTTGTTCGGGTCGTACTGGGGCTTCTTCGGCCCGCCACCACCACCGCCACCGCCACCGCCGGACCCACCGCCGGCGGGCTTCGGCTTCGGCTGCTGGGCGGCCGGGGCCGAGGGCGGCGCGGACGGCGGGTCGGGGGCCTTCGACGGGGAGGGCGGCGTGGACGGCAGCGGCGACTTGGAGCCCTGCGGGAGGGGTTCCTCCCGGGCGGCCGCCTGCTCGGAGGCCTGGCTCTTGACGCCGATGTCGTGCTGGAACCAGAACACCGCGAACGCCACGGCAAGCGCCAGCAGCAGCGAGCCGACGGCGAGGAACCAGCCGGGGAAGACCGACGGCTGCACGTACGTGCCGCGCAGCTCGTTCGGGGTGGGTTCGCCGGACCTCAGGACGGAGACGGTGAAGGGGTGCTGGCGCACCCCGCCGAACCAGCTCACGTTCGTCGCGGTCAGCTGGACCTCGGCGAACCCGGCGCGGCCCGGGTCGACCTGGACCGCGGTGGGCAGGGCCTCCACGGTGATGGCGTCGCCGTTGTCGCGGGTTGAGAAGGAGGCGGTCAGCGGCTGGTTGCCGAGGTTGTCGACGGCCACCCGGCCGCGCGCCCTGCGCCGGCCGCGCACGGTGCGCGGCACCAGCTCCGTACGGAGTTCGGCGAACGGGCCGACGGTGAGCCGGCCCTCCACGACATCGGCGTCCCCGGGGTGCTCGCGCGGTTCGACGCGGATGCCGAACGGAGTCGGGCCGGCCACGGCGTCCGGGGTGCGCGGGGGCGCGAAGGTGATGTCGGAGGTTCCCTCCGCCCCGGGGTAGAGCCGCAGCACGGCCGGCTCGATGCTCGCCCACCCGGCGGGGTCACCGACCGGAGAGAGCCGGTACTCCTCGACCGTGTCCCCGGTGTTGCGCACCCGCAGTCGTACGACGGCGCTGTCACCGGGTGCGACGGTGGTGGCGGGGGGCTCCAGGGCAGTCCACATACTCACCCCATGAGTCAAGTGGGCCGGGGGGTGAAGTACAGGGACGGAAGGGGCAGTTCCGGGGGCAGGACTGGCTGCCCGAGCGGCCATGCCCGCGCGTCGGACGCCCCGGCCGCCGGTCGACGTCCTCGCCCGGCACCGGCAGGTCTCCGGCACGGGGGACCCGGGCGGTCGCGGGGGAACAACCGCCCGGGAGTTCATGAGCGCGACCAGCCTCGCAGGCCGCGATCAGCAGGGCCTAACGCCCGCTAACGCCCGCGCTAACGGCCGACCTTGCCGGGTTCCTTGACCGCCCCGCCGACCAGCCAGTTGAGGGTCTTCGAATCGGCGACGCCGGTCGGCTTCAGGCCGACGTTCTGCTGGTACTCCTTGATCGCCGACGCGAGTCCCGCGTCCGCCTTCATCGTCTCGCCCTTGGCGGGGTTCTTGAAGTAGGCGACGCCCTTTTCGGCGTAGTCCCGGTCGCGGTCGAGGTCGACGTCGGAGATCGCCGACTGGTTGGCCCACCACAGGGACGCCGCGAGCATCCGGACCTTGAAGTTGTTCGCGCCGCTCTTCACGTCCTCCGGGCGGATGCCCTGGGCCCACATCGAGGTGAGGGTGGCCCGGCCGAGGGTGCCGTACCGCTGGTCGGTGAGCGTCAGCTGGCGGCTGGTCTTCTGGTCCGCCATGACGTGCCGCTGGTAGCAGGCCAGCGAGGTCTGGGTGGCCTTGTCGATGACGGCCGCGGTCCAGCCGGGCTTCAGGGCGCACTCGTTGCCGAGGGTGGCCAGGCGGTACTGGGCGTACGTGACGATGACGTCCGGCTTGTAGCCCACGTCCCAGACGGGCCCGACGGGGGCGTCGGCGGCCGGCTTGGGCGCGGTCCTCGGCGCGGGCGGCGGGACGGGCGGGCCGCCGCCGACCTGCGAGGAGTCGCCGCCCGCGCCACCGTCGCCGCCGCCCGAGCCGCCCGCGGGCGGGACCGCCGCGCCGGGAGGCGCGGCCGGCGGCGGGGACGAGGGGGCGGCGGGCAGCGGGGTCTCGGAGCCCTGCGGCACGGGCTGCGCGCCGGCGGCGGCCTGCATCTCGCCGGCCGCGGTGGCGACCTTCGGCTGGAAGCCGAGCCACAGCATCACGAACGCGACCGACGCCGTGACCGCCGCGCTCGCGACGACGAGCATCCAGCGCGGCAGTACCGCACGCTGCTCGAAGGTGCCGGAAAGATCGACGGCGGTGTCGTCCCCGGAGCGGCGCACCGACAGGCTCAGGCGGTGGTGCTCGGTGCCGCCGGTCCAGCGGACCCGCTGCGGCCGGACGGTCAGCTTCGCGAACGCGGCCCTTCCGGGCTCCACTTGGACCGCGTTGGGTGCCATCTCGTAGGTGAGCCGGTTGGCCTCGTCGCGCAGGGTCAGGGATGCCGTGAGCGTGGTGTTGCCGACGTTGTCGACGGCGACCGAGGCCCGCGCGCGGAACCGGCCCACCAGGGTCGCCGGCATCAGCTCGGCACGCACCTCGGTGAACGGCGCGACCGTGACCTGTCCTTCGAGGACGTCCCGCACCTCGGGGTGGTCGCGGGGCTCCACGCGGATCCCGTACGAGGCCGGGCCCGCCAGGGCGTCGGGGGAGCGCGGCGGCGCGAAGGAGATCTCCGCGGTGCCTTCGCTGCCGGGGTACAGACGCAGGGTGTCGGGCTCCACCCGGGACCAGCCCGCGGGGGTGCCGACGACCGAGAGGCGGTACTCCTCGACGGTGTCCCCGGTGTTGCGCACGCGCAGCCGTGCGGTGGCCCGCCCACCGGGATCGACGGCGACGGCGGCCGGGTCCAGAGACGTCCACATGGTCATGGGGGAAGGCTAGGGCGCGGGCCCCGCGCCCCCCTGCCCGAAAGGCTCTGTCAGAGGGCAGCGCCGGCTGCACTCGTGGCCCCGCCCACCGGGCTTCCCGGCGGGCCCGGGGGCTGTCCCGGCACCGCGGGCGCGGACCGCAACAGCGACGTCAGCTCGTCGGCCTCCGCCGCGCCGCGCGCGCTGAGCAGCCGGTGCGCGGTGCGCAGCGAGGCCAGCGCGGACAGCGCCGGCGTCTCGCCGAGGGCGAGCAGCGCACGGCCGCGGGCCGCGAGCGCGAGGCCCCGGCAGAACGGATCGCCGAGGTCGCCCTCGATGGACAGCGCCTGGGTGGCGCAGGCCGCGGCCTCGCCGGGCCGCTCCCTGGCCAGCGCGCAGTGCGCGAGCCGGGCCCACGCCATCGCCTCCCACCGCAGGTCGCCGACCCATTGGTGGTGCTGGCGCGATTCCCGCAGGTGGGCCGCGGCCCGCACCGGACGGCCGCCCGCGAGCAACGCGCAGCCGATCTGGTACAGCACATGTCCGAGCGTACCCCGGTCGCCCAACTCCCTTGCCGACCGCAGCACTTCATTGGCCGCCGACTCGGCGCGTTCCTTGTGGCCGAGCAGCATGTGGGCGCGTACGACATGGGCGAGTACGCGCACCGCCTCGCCCTTGCTGCCCAGCTCGACGAAGCGGGCGTACGCCTGCTCGAACAGGGGCAGCGCGTCGGCGGGCCGCCCCATCGCGGCGAGGATCATGGCGAGTTCGTGTGCCGCCTCCGACTCGGTCAGCGGGTCGCGGGCCAGCGCCGCGCACCTCAGGGCTTCCCGCAGGGTGCGCTCGGTGTGACGGTAGGTGTCGCAGGTCTGCTGCGGCACCGCGGCGATCAGGCGCAGCGCCCGGCCCGCCGAGCGGGAGTCGCCGTGACGGTGCGCCACGGTCAGGGCGAGGCGGGCCGGACCGTGGAGTTCGCGGCGCCGTGCCGTGCCGAGCACGAGGTGTGCCCAGCCGGTGAGGAGGTCGACGGCGGGGCGAAGCGCGTCCGCGCCCAGCTCCTCCCAGGGGCCCTTGCCGAGGGCCTGCTCGGCGGTGTCCCGGATCAGCTGGTGCGACTCCTGGAGCCAGGCCCGCGCGGCCTCGGCGTCGGCCGGCCGGTACCCGGGCGTCCGCGGGGTGTGCAGCAGGTCGGGGACGCGGCTGAGCGGGCGCAGACAGCGCACCGTGTTGCGGACGGTGGCCAGGACGTGGTCGAGCAGTCTGCGCTGCGCCGCCGGGCGTTCGGCCGCGTCGGGCGAGGCGTCGAGCACGCGCCGGGCGAAGATCCGCACCAGGTCGTGGAAGCGGTAGCGGTCCACCCCGCAGGCCTCCAGGAGACCGGCGTCGACCAGCGCCTCCAGGGCCTCCTCCGCCGCGTACTCGTCGGCGTCGAGCAGGGCGGCCGCGGTGGACCGCCCGAAGACCGGCACGGCCGCGGCGGCCGTGAGGCGGAAGGCACGCGCGGCCGGACCTGCGAGGCCTTCGTAGCTGAGCCGGAACGCGGCGTCGACCCCGAGTCCGTCGGCCTCCAGCTCGTCCAGGCGGTGGCGTTCGTCGCGCAGCCGGGCCGTCAGGTCGGCCACCGCCCAGTCGGAGCGGGCGGTGAGCCGGGACGCCGCGATGCGCACGGCGAGCGGCAACCGGCCGCAGGACGCGACGAGTTGGCGGGCCGCCTCGGGTTCGGCACGCACCCGCTCGGCGCCCACGATGGTTTCGAGCATGGTCAGCGCGTCCTGCTCGCTCATCGCCTCCACGTCGACGATCCGCGCCCCGGGCAGGCCCACGATGCGGGTCCGGCTGGTGACGAGGACCGCGCTGCCGGGGGTGCCGGGCAGCAGGGGCGTCAGCTGCGCGGTGTCGTGCGCGTTGTCGAGCAGCACGAGCACGCGCCGCGCGGAGAGCAGCGAGCGGTACAGGGCGCCGCGCCGGCCGATGTCGTCGGGCACGGCCTCCTCGGCGACGCCGAGCGAGTGCAGCAGGTGGGCGAGGACGTCCGCGCTGTCGGCGGGCTCGGCGTCGCCGCCGCGCAGGTCGACGTAGAGCTGTCCGTCGGGGAAGGCCCGGCGCATGCGGTGGCCCGCCCGCACGGCCAGGGCGCTCTTGCCGACACCGCCGAGCCCGGTCAGGATCCCCACCCCCGTGAAACGCCCGTCGGCGGCCTCCTGGAGCAGGTCGGACACCTCGCCGAGGAAACCCACTCGGCCGGTGAAGTCCGCTATCGCGGGCGGGAGTTGGGAGGGCCGGGGGTGTACGGGACGGCGCTCGGCGGGCGGTACGGGGCCGTCCGGCCCGATGTCCGCGCCGAGAGCGGCGGGGGCGGCGGGGGCGGTCGGGGCGGTCGGGGCGGTCGACGGCACCGGTTCGCCGCGCGCGGGGCCGGCCGCGCGGGGCGCGGCGGCGGGGCGCGGCTCCGGGGCCGGGCGGGGCGCGCCGGCTCGCGGCGCGGCGCATCGCGGCGCATCGAACTGGGGCGCACCGGGCCGGGACGCGTCGGACCGGGACGCGTCGGGCCCTGCCACATCGGACCGGCGGAACTCCCAGGCGGGAATGGGCTCTTGGGCCGGCGCCGGGTCGGACGGCGGGCCCGTGCGGTATCCGGGCTCCGGGCGGTGTCCGGGCTCCGGGCGGGCCCCCCGGTCCGGGCGGGCCGCGCCCAGCGGGTGGGGCGCCCCGGACGGGCGGGATGTGCCCGGCGTGCCGTGCTCGCGCGCCGCGCGGTGTTCGTTCGGCGGGGCGGGCGCGTGCGGCTGGCCCGACCCCTGCGGCGGGCGGGGTCCGCGTCCCGCGGCGGGCGCGGAGCGGGGCTCGCCGGACGGGTGGCCCTCCCGCCCCGGCCGTGTCTCCCGCGCGCGGCCGGCCTGGCGGGGCTCGCGCGCGGGGCGGGTCAGGAGACGGGTGTGCAGGGCGGTCAGCTCGGGGCCCGGCGGCACGCCGAGTTCGGCGTCCAGGGTGCGCCGGGTCGTCTCGTACACGGCGAACGCGTCGGCCTGGCGGCCGGCCCGGTGCAGCGCCAGCATCAACAGGGCCTGGGTGCGTTCGCGCAGCGGGTGTTCGGCGGCGAACGCGCGCAGCGAGGCGATCGTCGCGGCGTGGCGGTCCAGGGCGAGGGCGCCGTGGAAGTGGTCCTCGCGGGCGGAGAGCCACAGCTCGGTGAGGCGGTCGCGCTCGCGCTCCGCGTGCGGGCCGGGAAGGCCGGACAGCGGGCTGCCGCCCCACAGGGCGAGGGCGCCGGTCAGCTCGCGGTGGGCGGCCGCGGTGTCGCCCGCACCGCGCAGCCGGGCCGCCTCGGCGAGCCGCGCCTCGAAGACAACGGTGTCGAGCGCCGCGGCCGGAACCCGCAACGCGTATCCGTCGTCCGCCGACACCAGGAGCCTGGCCGGAGTGCGCGAGGGGCGGCCCGGCTCCAGGAGGGTGCGAAGGCGCGAGACGTAGGTGCGCAGGGTGCCGACGCCGCGCGGGGGCAGCCGTTCCCCCCAGATCGCGTCGAGCAGTTCGGGCATGGAGACGGGCCGGCCCTCGCGCAGCAGCAGCACGGCGAGCAGGGCCCGCTGCTGGGGTGGTCCGAGCGGCAGGGGCCGGCCGTCGAGGTCGCCCTCGACGGGACCGAGCATGCGGAACCGCAGCCCACCGGCAACACCGGCGGCGCCGTCCGTGCCGCCGGATGTGCCGCCGGGTATGCCGCCCTCGCTCGTTCCGCCGGATACCGCCACGCCGTCGCCCTCTCAGTCGTCCGGCCGATTCGTCCCCCGACGTCTGCCCTTTCGGCCCCCGGATCCTGTTCGTCCGGTCACCGGAACGCTACGCCAGTACCGCCCACAGGCCCGCATCAGCACATGTATCGCACAGGGAGTTGGCTTGAACTGCCCCCGTATCCCCGGGGTAACCGGTCGAAAGGGCACCCCCACTGCCCCCAAGACGGGCCCCGCGCCTCCTGCGTTCCCTCGGGGGCGCACCAAGAATCGCGAGGCGGCCGCCGCCGGGAGCGTGCCGCCGCGCGGGACCGGCGAAAACAGCCGCACCGCCTTCGGGGCGCGTTCGTGGCGCGCCCCCTACGACGGGCGCCACCCCCTGGCCAGGCCGCCCGTCCGGGAGCACGCTGCTGGAGGAACGGACAGCCACCGCACGCTCACTGTCCGGGACAGCGCGGGGAACCGGCATACGAGCCCAGGGGGGTACGTGCATGAGCGGCAGCAGGGCGGACGACCAGGCGGCCGAGGACGCCAGGCGAAGGGAAGAGCTGTTGGAGAAGGTCCGCGAGGCGAACCGGCTGAGCACCGGGCGCCCTTCGCCGTCCGAGGAGGCCGGAACCGCGACCGACGCGGCGGGTGAGAGCTGACCCCGCGCCGCGCGGCCGCTCCCGTGAGCACCGGGCCGAGCGCCGGGCACGGAACCCCTTCTCGTACCCCATCCGGCCGGAAGAACGCCCGCCGATGACCGGAAGGGCACCTCGTGCTGCCCTCGGCCACGCACCTTCTCCCCTCCCCGCGGGGGCCGCGCCGCGCGAGGCTGGGACGGTAATGGGCCGGTAGCAGCGTTTTCGGGGCGGGACACCGTGTGCAGCTCGGATGCGGGAGGAGTCGTCCGCCCCGCGCTCAGCACAGCCCGGCCGCCTCCGGGCGCCAGCCGACACCTCCGTCATCCAGGTAATCCAGCAACAAGGAGCAGCTTCCCGTGCCCAACTACCTGTCCCCCGGCGTCTACGTCGAGGAAGTCGCCAGCGGATCCCGCCCCATCGAAGGGGTCGGCACCTCGGTGGCCGCCTTCGTCGGGCTCGCGCCCGTCGGACCGCTCAACGAGCCGACGCTGGTGACCAACTGGTCGCAGTACGTCGCCGAGTTCGGTGAGTTCACGGACGGGTACTACCTGGCGCACTCCGTCTACGGCTTCTTCAACAACGGCGGCACCGCCGCCTACGTCGTGCGGGTCGGCGGCTCCGAGGACGGACCGGGCCGGGCGGCCCGCCAGCCGGCCGGCGCCTCCGCGCCCGCACCGCAGGCCATCACCGCCGGCGAGGCCGTGGCGCTCGGCACGTTCAAGGTGTCCGCGATCGCGGCCGGCACCGGCGGCGGCTCGCTCACCGTCGAGGTGCAGGACGCCGAGGGCGAGGGCAACGGCGACCGCTTCAAGCTGGTCGTCAAGGACGGCGAGACCGTCGTCGAGAACTTCGACGTCAGCGCGAAGAAGTCGGCGCGCAACTTCGTCGTCACGCAGGTCAAGCAGCGCTCCAAGACGATCTCCGTCGAGGAGGCCGTGGCCGGCGGTCAGCTGGCGAAGCCGGACGCGCAGGCCGTCACCCTGGCCCCGCCGGCCCCCGCCGCCGCGCCCGCCCCGACCAGCGGGGGCACGGTCGCCCGCATCGAGTCCGGCCAGTTCATCGGCGACTCCGCCGACCGCACCGGCTTCGGCGGCCTCGAGGCGTTCGACGAGATCAACATGGTCGCGGTCCCCGACCTGATGGCCGCCTACCAGCAGGGCCTGATCGACCTGGAGCAGGTCAAGGCCGTCCAGCTCGGCCTGGTCGCGCACTGCGAGCTGATGGGCGACCGCATGGCCGTCCTCGACCCGCCGCCCGGACTCAACGCCCGCGACATCCGCAAGTGGCGGATGGAGGGCGCCGGTTACGACTCCCGTTACGCCGCCCTGTACTACCCCTGGATCAAGTCGTTCGACCCCTCCACGGGCCAGACCAAGCTGGTCCCGCCGTCGGGTCACATGGCCGGCATCTGGGCCCGCAACGACTCCGAGCGCGGCGTCCACAAGGCCCCGGCCAACGAGATCGTGCGCGGCGCCGTCGACCTGGAGCTCCAGATCACCCGCGGTGAGCAGGACCTCCTGAACCCGGTCGGCGTCAACTGCATCCGCGCGTTCCCGGGCCGCGGCATCCGCGTCTGGGGCGCCCGCACCCTCGCCTCCGACCCGGCGTGGCGCTACCTGAACGTGCGCCGCTACTTCAACTACCTGGAGGAGTCGATCCTGATCGGCACCCAGTGGGTGGTGTTCGAGCCGAACGACCAGGCGCTGTGGGCCCGCATCCGTCGCAACATCTCCGCGTTCCTGGTCAACGAGTGGCGCAGCGGCGCCCTGTTCGGTCAGCGCGCCGAGGACGCCTTCTACGTGAAGTGCGACGAGGAGACCAACCCGCCGGAGTCCGTGGACCTCGGCCGCGTGGTCTGCGAGATCGGCATCGCGCCCGTGAAGCCCGCCGAGTTCGTCGTGTTCCGGCTCGCCCAGTTCTCGGGCGGCGGCGGCGAGCTTGAGGAGTAGTCCGCGCCCCGACTCGCTTGTCCCACAGCCGTTTTCGCACGAAACAGGAGTAAACCAGCATGTCGCTTCAGCCTGGTGATGCGCTCACTACACACAACTTCGGCCTGCAGATCGACGGCATCATGGTCGAGTACCTTCAGGAGGTCAGCAGCCTCTCGATGGAGCAGGACGTCATCGAGTACCAGCAGGTCTCGTCCGACGGCAAGCCGATCATCAAGAAGCTGCCCGGCGTCAAGAAGGCCGGCGAGTGCACGGTGACCCGGGGCGCGACGCAGTCCGCCACGTTCTCCGAGTGGATCAAGGAGTCCATCGACGGGAACATGGGCTCGGCCCGCAAGAACGCCTCGATCATCATGATGGACTACCAGGACAACCCGGTGAAGCGCTACCACCTGCGCAACGCCTGGTGCAACAAGGTCGAGATCAGCGCCGTCAAGGCCGGCGACGCCGCCGCCATGACCGAGCAGGTCTCCATCACCTTCGAAGAGCTGGTCATCGAGTAATGCGCCGCGAAGGTCCTGGAGTTCCCGGCGGGGCGCTCCCCGGAGCCGACGCCCCGTCCCTCGCGGGCACGGGCGCGGCGACGGGTGCGCGGGAGACCCTGCGCACCGAGTTCGAGTTCGAGCTGCCCCGCGGGTACGTCGACGAGTCGGGCACCGTGCACCGGCGCGGCGCGATGCGGCTCGCCACCGCCCGCGACGAGCTGCTCCCGCTGCGGGACGTACGGGTCCGCGAGAACCCGGCGTACCTGTCGGTGGTCCTGCTCGGCCGGGTCATCACCCGGCTCGGCACCCTCGGTGATGTCCACGACGGCACGGTGGAGAACATGTTCGCCTCCGACCTGGCCTTCCTCCAGGACTTCTACCGGCAGATCAACGCGGAGGGCCACACCCGCGCGGCCGTGGCCTGCCCGCACTGCGAGCAGTCCTTCGAGGTCGAGCTGGCCGGGAGCCGCCTGGGGGAATCGTGACGTACGCGGCCGACCGGATCGAGGAGGAGACCGCGTACCTCGCCTACCACTTCCACTGGGACATGGACTCCATCCTCGACCTGGAGCATGCGGACCGGCGGGCGTACGTACGGCGGGTGGCCGCACTGGTGGAACAAGGCGAAGGGGAGCGGTGACGGGGGATGGCCCTGTTCAAGCGCCGGCGTAGCCGGCCGGCCGAGGCCGCCGGGGCTCCGGTCCCGGACGCGGCGGCGCCCGCGGGGCCGGCCGGGCCGGAGCCGTCGCCCGTCCAGGGTGACGGCGGCTGGGCCGCCGCGCCCGCGATCCAGCGTGCCCTGGCCGTCCCCCGCCTCACCGCGGAGGCCGGCTTCGGCGCGACCCTCGCGGCGCACCAGGACCTCTCGGTCGTCCGTCCGCTCACCCACGCCGTGTCGCCCTCGGCGCCGCACGGCGTCCTGCACAACGCCCTGACGCCGGTCGCGGGCCGCCCCTCCTCGCTGCCCCTGCCGCTCCTGCGGCTGCCGGTGGCGGGAAGGTCGGCCGAGGCACCGGCGGACGCGGACACCGGCCCCGATCTGCCGGCTTCCGCGCCGGACGCGGTGCAGCGGTCGGTGACGCCCGCGAGCCCCTCGGCGAGCGGGCCGTCCGCGCAGCCGCGCGCCGCGGCACCGGGTTCCGCCGGTACGTCGACTCCCGCTGTACAGCGCGCTGTTGAGCCGTCCAGCGGTCCCGCTCCCGCCACCCCCGGCGCGGCTCCCGCGGTGCGGCGCTCGGCCGCGCCCCGGCGGGGTACGGCGGACGCTCCGGCCGGGCCGGCCACGCCGCCCGCCGTCCAGCGGCCCGCACCACCCGCGAACCGCGCGGCCACCACCCCGGCCGCACCCGGCATGCAGCGGTCCGCACCCTCGCCGACCGGCATGCCCACCACCCCGGCCGCACCCGGCACGGGCCCCGCCGTCCAGCGATCCGTGACGCCCGAGAGCGGCGCGCCCACCACCCCGGCCGCACCCGGCACGGGCCCCGCCGTCCAGCGATCCGTGACGCCCGAGAGCGGCGCGCCCACCACCCCGGCCGCACCCGGCACGAGCCCCGCCGTACAGCGATCCGCCGCCGCTTCGCAGGGCCCCGCCGCACCCGGCAACCCGCCCGCCGCACCTCGGCCGGCCACGCCGTCAACCGGTCCGTCCGCCACCCCGGGGCCGAAGACCCCGCCCGCCGACGGGCGTTCCGCCGCGCCCCGGCCCGGTACGCCCACCACCCCGGCCGCACCCGGCACGAGCCCCGCCGTCCAGCGATCCGCCTCGCAGGGCCCGGCCACCACCCCGGCCTCATCCGGCACGCCGCCCGTGGCGCGGCGGTCCGTCACACCTCCCGCCGGCCCGGCCGCACCCGGCAACCCGCCCGCCACACGGCGGCCGGCCACGCCGTCGACCGGTCCGGCCATCACCCCGGCCGCACCCGGCAACCCGCCCGCCGTCCAGCGGTCCGCGACGCCGCCGGACGACACGGCCAACTCCTCTCACCCGTACGGCACTTCGCCCGTCGCACCGCGGTCGGCTGCCATACCGTCGGCCGGGCCTGCCGACACGTCCGTCGGCCAGGGCACTTCGCCCGCCGTGCAGCGGTCCGCACCCGCGCCGACCGGCACGCCCGACACCCCGGCCGCACCCGGCACGCCGCCCGCCGCGCAGCGCCCCGGCACGCAGCCGTCCGCGACGCCCGCTCCCGGGGCCACGCGCCACCCCGACACCACGCGAGGCCCCGCCGCCCCGGGGACCCCCGGTACACCGCCCGTCGTGCAGCGGTCGGCGACGCCTCCGCGCGGCCCCGCCGACAGCCCCGCAGGACCCGGCACTCCCCCCGCCGTCGGCCGCGCGCCCGGCGCCACGCACAGCCCCGGCACGACACCGGGAACCATTACCCCGGCGGCACCCGGCACGCGCCCCGCCGTACAGCGGGCCGCCGAGCCCACGGCCGCCACGCCCCCGCCCCGTACGCCGGCCTCGCCGCCGGCCGCGCCCAACACCGCACCGAACAGGCCCGGTTCGGGCGAATCCGCCTCGGCCCCCGCCGTGCAGCGGTCGGCCACACCGTCCGGCGGCTCGGACGCCCCGACGAATGCGGGCCCAACTCCCGCCACCGAGCGGGCTATTGGGCGTGCGATCGACCCGGTGAGCAACCCCGGTACATCGCCGAGCCCCGCCGCACCCTCGGTACAGCGGTCCGCCGCTCCCTCGCGGGGCCCGGCGGCCAACACCCCGGGCGCCGCGCCCGCCTCCCCGGTCCCGCCCGTACGCGGCCGGACGGGCGGGACCGGGCGGACCGGCCCGATCGGCGCCCCCATCCAGCGGGCGTCCGCGGCCGGCGATCCCGGGGTGCGGAGCGCCGCCGCGCCTGCGTCCGGTCCGGGCACCGCACCGCGGACGACGCCCGCGTCCGGCCCCGCCCCCACCCCGGCCACGCCGGCGCCGAGCACGGGCGGCACCGCCGGCCCCGCCGTTCAACGCGCCGTCACCCCCTCCCCCGGGCAGGCGCCCGGCACCGGGTCCGCCCAGGAGACGGGCCGGGGTCCGGTGCCTTCGCCTCCCGCCGTCCAGCGGGCAGTCGCACCGCCGCACGCTCCCCCGCACGGCCCGGCGCAGGTTCCCGGGGCCGCACCCGCGACGGCCCCGCAGGTCCAGCGCGCCGCGGCGGCGCCTTCCGCACCGGATGCCGACGGCGGCTCCGCGCTGCCCGTGCGCGGCACGGTCGGCGAGCGTGGTTCCGCGGCGCTGCCCGTCAGCGCCTCCGCGCAGCCGGACGCCTTCGTACAGCGTGCGGCGGGGGACGGCGCCCCGCCGGTGCGTCCCGTGCCGTCAACTCCCGTGCGGCCGATGCCCGTTCAGCGCGTGTCCGCCCAGCGCTCCCTCACTTCCTCGCCCCGTCCGGTGCGGCCCTCGCACCAGTTGGACCCCGTCGGCGTGGTCCGGCCCCCGGCGGCGAAGGCACCCGCCCCCGCCCCGGTCGTCCCCGTGGACGCACCGGCTCCGGCACCGGCCCCGGCCCCGGCCCCGGCAGCGGAGCCGGTCCCCGCGCCGCCCGTGCAGCGCAAGCCGATGGTGCGGCGGGTCAGCCGGGTGCAGAGCGCCGCTCCGGACGCGCCCCGGCGCAGGCCGCTCATCGGCGCGCCCCTCACCCCGGGCCCCGCGCCCACCCCGGCGCCCGCGCCGGCACCGGCCGCCGCCCCGGCACCGGCGCCCGCCCCCGCCCCCGCCCCCGTCCAGCGGGCCGCCGCACCCGCGGTGCCCGCCGCGCCGCCGACCCCGCTGCGCAAGGTGCGGCTGCCCGGCCCCGCCCCGTTGCAGCGCATGGAGATCGCCGGTCCGCCGCTCGCCTCCGCGAGGCCGCTGACCACCCGTCACCAGAGCGTCCCGGGCCCCGTGGCCGGCGCCACGGCGCCCGCGCCCGCGCCGCTCAAGCGGGCGGCTCCCGCCTCCGCGGACAGCCGGCCGGTCGTGCCGCTGGGCGGTCCCGCCGCGCCCGTCGGGATGGTGCGGCGCACCGTTCAGCGCGCCGCCGTGCCCGAGACGCCGGCCGTCGTTCCGGTACGCCGTGCGAGCCCCCCGCCCGCCCCGGCTCCCCCGCCCGCACCGGCGTTCCCCGCCCCCGTACAGCGGCAGGCGGACGCGCCGCCCGTGCGCACCGCCACCCAGGCCGCCGCCACGGACGGCGCGGCCGAGCCGGGCGAAGGGCCCCAACCACCCACGGATCTGGACGCGTTGGCGCGGCGGCTCGTCGCCCCGCTCTCGCGCCTGCTGCGCGCCGAGCTGCGCGGCGACCGCGAACGGATCGGGCGGCTGCGCGACCGCTGACCCCGTACGACCTGCCCGTAACCACTCCCACCGACGGAAGACCACCCCATGCCCACCACCCTTGACCCCGGCTCCACCGTCTTCTTCAAGCTGACCATCGACGGCCAGAACCTCGGCCTGTTCAACGGCTGCGACGGTCTCGCGTCCGAGGTCGAGGTGGAGCAGCGCCAGGAGGGCGGCAACAACGGGTTCGTGTGGCAGCTGCCCACCCGGGTCACGTTCTCCACGATCCGGCTGACCCGGCCGCTGACCGCCGACACCTCCAAGGTCGCCTCCTGGATCTCCTCGCTCGCCACCGGTATCACCCGGCCCACCGCGCAGATCGCGGCGCTGCGCGCCGACGGCTCGATCGTCGCGCAGTGGGGCCTGGTGGAGGTGCTTCCGGTGCGCTGGACGGGCCCGAGCCTCGACCCGGCGAGCCCGAGCGTGGCCACCGAGACCCTGGAGATCGCCCACCACGGCTTCACCGACGCGGGAGGTGCGTGAGCATGGCCGCTCCCGTCGGAGGCAAGGCCGCCAAGGGCCTCTCGCGCGCCACCCTCGCCATCCACCAGCCGCCCACCGACCTGGGCGGCTCCATGGGCGGCAAGATCGGCGAGGTCAAGTTCCAGTTCAACCCGTCGCAGGTGCAGATGGGCCGGTCCGCCAACTGGATCACCACGCCCGCCATTTCCTACAACCGGGGCGCGCCGCCCAAGTTCACCGGCGCCATGCCGGCCTCGCTCCAGCTGGAGGTGTTCCTCGACGCCTCGGGCACGCCCAGCTCCAACACCGTGCAGAGCCAGGTGGAGCTGCTGCTCTCGTGCTGCGAGGTGACGTCGCAGAGCATCAGCGCGAAGGCGCCGTCGCCGCCGTGGGTGGAGTTCAGCTGGGGTTCGTTCTCGACGGTCCAGTTCGTCGCGTACGTCACCAGTGTCAACGCCAACTACACCCTGTTCAGCCCCAACGGCACCCCGCTGCGGGCCACGTGCAGCCTCGCGCTGACCGAGGTCTCCAGCGAGACCAAGCGCCAGAACCCGACCTCGGGCGCCCTCTCCGCGCGCCGGGTGCACCGCACGATCGCCGGGGACACCCTGGCCTCGCTGGCCTGGCGCGAGTACGGCGACGCGACGCAGTGGCGCGTCATCGCCGAGGCCAACGAGATCGACGACCCGATGCGGCTGCGCCCCGGCACCGAGCTGCTTCTTCCCGCTTCCTCGGAGGGCACCACGTGACCGAGAAAACCTTCACCACCGTCCTGCACGTCCAGCTGGGCGGCACCGTGCTGCCCGACGCCCTCGCGCTGCGGCTCGTCGAGGGCTGGGTGGACTCGTCGGTCAACGTGCCGGCCGCCTTCCAGCTCACGTTCAGCGACAAGGACAGCAAGGTCACCACCAAGTTCCCGATGCTGAAGATCGGGGCGAAGGTCGTCATCAGCCCGTTCACCGACGGCAAGCGCGGCGAGCCGATGATGACCGGCGAGGTCACCGCCCTGGAGATGGACTCCGAGCCGGGCGTCGGCCGCCATCTGCTGGTGCGCGGCTACGACCCCGGCCACCGTCTGCTGCGCAACCGCCGCGTCGAGGGCTACCCGAACATGACGGCATCCGACATCGTGCGCCGCATCGCCGGACAGAACGGTCTCAAGATCGGCAAGATCGAGTCGACGCCCACGGTGTACGACCTGGCGACCCAGCCCAACATCACCGACTGGGACTTCCTGTCGCGCCTGGCCGCGGAGAACGACGTGCGTCTGTCGTTCGACAACAAGGGCAAGCTCAACTTCACCGGGCTCGACCCGGCTTCGGGCGCCCCCTCCGACACCACGCCGGCCGCGCAGAGCCCGTACGTCCTGGACTTCGGCGCGAACAACCTGCACAGCCGGGCCACGATGACGGCGGCCGGGCAGGTGCGGAAGGTGAACGTGCGCGGCTGGGACATGCGCACCCGGCAGAAGTTGCAGTCGCCCCAGCCCGCGGTCGACAGCAAGGACATCACCGCCGGCATGAAGCCGGGCCAGGTGACGCTGCCCTTCGGCGCCTCCGAACTCACCGCCACACAGACCCCGTACACCACCCTGTCGCAGGTCACGCACGCCTCGAAGGCCCTGGCCGACGACGTGACGGGCGCCTTCGCCGAGCTGGAGGTCGCCATCACCGGCAACCCCGCGCTCACGCCGGGCACCCCCATCGCCGTGAAGGGCGCGGGTTTCCCCTTCGAGGGCAAGTACACCGCGACCGGTGTGCGCCACGTCTTCGCCTCGGGCGACCTGTACACGACGTGGCTGACCGTCTCGGGCCGCCAGTTCCGTTCGCTGTACGGTCTCGCGTCGGGCGGCACCGACCAGGCGCCCCCGATGCCGGGCGTCGCGGTCGCCCTGGTCACCAACACCAAGGACCCGCTGCGCATGGGCCGGGTCAGGCTGTCGTTCCCGTGGCTGTCCGCGACGTACCAGAGCGACTGGTGCCGGGTCGCGCAGTTCGGCGGCAAGGGCGGCGGAGGGCTGCTGCTGCCCGAGGTCAACGACGAGGTGCTCTGTGCCTTCGACCGTGGCTCTCTCGAGCACCCGTACGTCATCGCCGGGCTCTACAACGGCGTCGACAAGCACACCCGCGAACCCGACAACTATCCGGCCGTCGACCCGACCAGCGGGCAGATCAACTGGCGTTCCCTGACCGGCCGCAGCGGGCACACCGTCGAAATCCTCGAAGAGGGCGGGGCCGCGCGGCTGTCCAGCGGCATCCGGCTGCGCACCGGCAAGGGCCGGCTGCACATCCAGATGAACGAGGCGAAGACCTCGATCACCATCGACAGCAACGGCAGCGTCGAGATCAAGGGCAACCGCAGCGTCGACATCGAGGCGGGCGCCGACCTGTCCCTGAAGGCCGGCGGCATGATCAACATGAAGGCGGGCGGCGCCATCGAGATCGGCGCGGGCATGGGCGTCAACATCGACGCGGGGGCCGAGTTCACCGCGAAGGCCGGTGGCGAGGCGTCCGTCCTCGCGGGCGGCGTGGTGACGGTGGACGCGCTGGGCGAAGTGGTCCTCAACGCCGTCGCCAACACCACGATCAACGGCGGGACCGTCCTCATCAACGGCCTGGGGGGCCTGCTCCTGAACACCCCGGCGGGCATGCCGCTGGCCAACGGCGTACCGGTCCTCTAGGAGAGTCGAGATGAGCGAACACTTCGTCGGGGCCGGCTGGGCCTTCCCGATGCGCACCGAGCCGGGCGGCGGCATCGCCCTGGCCCGGCGCGACCGCGAGATCGAGGAGTCGATGCGCCTGGTGCTGGCCACCGCGCCGGGCGAACGCCCCATGCGCCCCGAATTCGGCTGCGCGGTGCACGACTTGGTGTTCGCGCCCGTCAACGACGCCACCGCCGGGCGCATCCGCTACGAGGTGCGCACCTCGCTCGACCGCTGGGAGCCCAGGATCGAGGTCGAGGACGTCACGGTGACCCCGGCGCCCGACGAGCCGACCGTGCTCCACATCGACGTGCGCTACTCGGTGCGTGGCACCAACAACCCGCGCAGCCTCGTCTTCCCCTTCTATGTGATTCCCTCCGAGGGCGGCGACGAGCCAGGCCCGACGGCCGGCGAAAGCGAACGACACTGATGGCCCTGCCCGCACCCCACCTCGACGACCGCCGTTTCCAGCAGTTCGTCGACGACGCCAAGCGCTACATCCAGCAGCGCTGCCCCGAATGGAGCGACCACAACGTCTCCGACCCGGGTGTCACCCTCATCGAGGCCGTCGCGCACATGGCCGACCAGGTCGTGTACCGGCTCAACCGGGTCCCCGAGAAGAACCAGCTGGCCTTCCTCGACCTGCTGGGCGTCACCCTGTTCCCGCCGTCGGCGGCCAAGGCGTCGGTGACGTTCTGGCTGTCCGCGCCGCAGGCGGAGCCCGTCGTGCTGCCCCGGGGCACCGAGGTCGCCACCGGCCGCACCGAGACCGAGGAGGCCGTGGTCTTCGCCTCCGAGGACGATCTGACGATCGTGCCGTGCGGCCTCTCCCACGTGCTGCGTCAGCCCGCCGCGTCCAAGCCCGAGGACTGCTCGCAGGACGTGCTCGGCGGCACCGACGTGTCGGTGTTCAGCTCCGGCCCGCTCCCCGGCGACGTGCTGCTCTTCGGCCTGTCGGCGGCACTGCCGCACTGCACGGCCGCGCTGCGCCTGGACAGCCGCGTCGACGGTGTCGGCGTCGACCCGCGTCAGCCTCCGCTGGTGTGGGAGGCGTGGACGGCCGACGGCTGGACCGAGTGCGAGGTCGCCGAGGACACCACCGGCGGCCTCAACCGCCCCGGCGAGGTCATCCTGCACATGCCGGCCGCGCACGCCGTCTCCCGCATGGGCGGCCTCGACGCGGGCTGGCTGCGCTGCCGCGTCGTGGAGGCCGCCCCCGGCCAGCCGTTCTACAGCGTGTCGCCGACCGTGCGCGGCGCCTCCGCCTTCACCATCGGCGGCACCACCCGGGTCTCGCACTCCGAGTCGGTGCGTGACGAGTCGCTCGGCGAGTCCGAGGGCGTCCCCGGTCAGCGTCTGATGCTCGCGCACGCGCCCGTCGTCGGCGGCGTTCACCTCGACGTGTCGGCGGGCGAGGGCTGGGAGGAGTGGGAGCGGGTCGACGACTTCGCGGCCTCCACCCCCTTCGACCGTCACTTCACCCTGGACGCGGCCACCGGCGAGATAGCCTTCGGCCCGGCGGTACGCCAACCCGACGGCACCGTACGGCAGTTCGGCGCCGTACCCATCAAGGGCGCCGCCATCCGCGCCGCCCGCTACGGCACCGGCGGCGGCCGCTCCGGCAACGTGGCCCGGGGCGCCATCCAGGTGCTGCGCAGCTCCATCCCGTACGTCTCCCACGTGGAGAACCGGGAGGCCGCGCGCGGCGGTGTCGACGGCGAGACCGTCGAGGAGGCCAAGACGCGGGCGCCGATCGCGCTGCGCGCCCAGGAGCGCGCCGTGACCGCGCGCGACTACGAGGAGCTGGCCCGGCGCGCGGCCCCCGAGACCGCCCGCATCGCCTGCCTGTCGGCGGACGACGTCGAATCGGGTGACAACGCGGTACGGGTCCTGGTCGTCCCGCAGGCCGTGCCCGACCGGGGCGGACGGCTGCGTTTCGAGCAACTGGTGCCCGGCGACGAGCTGTTGGGCCGGGTGACGTCCTTCCTCGACGAGCGCCGCCCGCTGGGCACCCGCCTCGCGGTGGGCCCGCCGTTCTACCAGGGCGTCACCGTCGTCGCGACGCTGCACTCCTTCCGCGCGGCCAAGGCCGACCACGTGCGCGACGAGGCCCTCAACGCGCTGTACTCCTACCTGGACCCGCTGACCGGCGGCGCCCACGGC
This sequence comes from Streptomyces sp. NBC_00442, assembly GCF_036014195.1. Lineage (NCBI taxonomy): Bacteria > Bacillati > Actinomycetota > Actinomycetes > Kitasatosporales > Streptomycetaceae > Streptomyces > Streptomyces sp. NBC_00442. The sequence continues at coordinate 3,871,052 of NZ_CP107918.1, read as the reverse complement.
ACGGGCTGGCCCTTCGGCCGGCCGCTGCGCGCCGGCGAGATCTTCGCCGCGCTCCAGCGCGTCCCGGGCGTCGAGCTGGTCGACGAGGTGCTGCTGCACCCGGCGGACCCGCTGTCCGGCCGCAGGGGCGACGCGACGGACCGCATCGAACTCTCCCCGTCCGCGCTCCTGTTCCCCTTCGACCACCGCGTCCGCGTCATCGAGGCCCGATGAGCGCGCGCGGATCCGTCGACGACCTGGCGTCCTCGCACCCGCTGGGCGTCCAGCTGCCCGCGGTGTACGCCGACGACGACTTCGCCCAGCGTTTCGTCGAGGGCCTCGACGTGGTCCTGGCCCCGCTGTTCAACGTGCTCGACTGCCTGGAGGCCTACTTCGACCCGGCGCTGGCCCCCGAGGACTTCGTGGACTGGCTCACCAGCTGGGTCGGCACGGAACTCGACGGCACCGAGTCCCTGGAGCTGCGCCGGCACGCCGTGGCCACCGCTGTCTCGCTGCACCGGGTGCGCGGCACCGCGCTGGGCCTCTCGCGCGCCGTCGAGCTGGCCTTCGGGGTGCGCCCCCGGATCACCGAGAGCGGCGGCGCGTCCTGGTCGGCCCGCCCGCTCGGCCCCTTTCCCGGCGAGTCCCGCGCCTCTCTGCGGGTGACCCTCGAAGTCGCCGACCCGTCCAGCGTCGACCCCTACCGCCTCCAGGCGGTGGTGGCGGCGGCCCGCCCCGCGCACCTCCCTTTCACGGCCGAGGTATCCGCTCGCAAGACCCCCTCCCACGAAGGGAACTGACCTTTCATGTCCACCCCGGCCATGGTCCCCTGCCCCGACTGCGGCACCCCGGCACGCGCCACCGGCCAGTCGTTCTGCGACTCCTGCGGAGCCTTCCTGCGCTGGACCGCCCCGGCCGGCCGGCCCGCGGCCGACGCCGCCGCGCCCGAGCCCGAGCCCACAGCCGAGCCGGCCCGGCCGGCCGAGAAGCCGGCCGCGCGGAGCATCGCGCCCGACGACCCCACACCGCCCGCCGGCACCCCCGTCGTCGGGCCGGACGCGGCCCGCCCCGAGGAGCCGCCGGCCGGGGACGCGTCCGGCCGGCCGGACGCGGCGACCGTCCCCACGCCCGCCGTCGCCGACGACGCACGGGACACCGGCGCGCTGCCCGAGGCGCGCGCCACCTCGGCGACCGACGCCGCGCGGGCCCTGCTCGTACCGGTGCAGGAGCCGTCGGCGCCCCGGCCCCGCGAGACGCCCGGCACGGTCCTGCCCGGACGCCCCGAGGCGGCCCGCCCCCGCGTCCGCCCCTCGATGCCGGCCCCGGCCCCGGAGAACGGCACCCCCTGCCCGGCCTGCTCCACCCCCAACCACCAGCACCGCACCTTCTGCCGCAGCTGCGCCACCCCGCTCGGCCCGCGCCGCGAGGACACGGCGACGGGCCCGTACGCGGGTCAGCGCCCGCCGCTGCACCGGGACCGTAAGCGCTGGATCGCGCGCGCCCTGGTGGCGGCGGCCGTGGTGGCGCTGATCGTGGGCGGCGTGTTCGGCGGGCCCCCGGCGGCCCGCGCGGTACAGGACCACTTCGCCAAGCGCGTGGCCGTCCACCCGACCTCCTGGTCGGCGTCGCACTGGGACCCGAAGCACGCCCCGGGCCTGGCCGGCGACAGCTACTCCAACACCTGGTGGGGCAGCGGGTACGCGGGCGACGCCCAGGGCACCTACCTGGAGGCGACCTTCGGCCAGCCGACCGACCTGCTGGCCCTGCTGATCACCCCGGGCACGTCGAAGCGCGCGGGCCAGCAGTCGGAGCAGGCGAGGCCGCAGGAGTTCGACCTGGTGGTGACCGACACGAGCGGCAAGCAGCACGTCTCGCACCGGTCGATCAACGACGGCGGTGTCCAGCGCATCGACGTCCGGGTCCGCGACGCGGCCTCGGTCCGCATCATCCTGCGCTCGGCCTTCGGCGCGGCCAAGGACAAGCAGGTGGCCATCGCGGAGGTGGAGTTCTTCGCCCGCTCGAAGACCTGATTCCCGGTCCGCGCATGCCCACGCCCCCTGCCCCCTCACCGGGGCCGGGGGCGTCGGCGTGCGCGGACCGGCGCCCGGCACGCCGGGCCCGGGTGCCCACGTGAACGGGCTTGTGGGCGGCCGGGGTTGATCGGCTAGCGTGCTGACGCATGAGTGACGTGGACGCATGGCTGGACGACACCCGGACCTCCTACGACACGGTCGCCGCGAGCTACGCCGACCAGTTGCGCGAGGCCCTCGCGGGGGAGCCGTATCTGCGGGCGGTGCTCGCGCTGTTCGCGGAGCTGGTACGGGACGCCGGGGGCGGGCCCGTCGCGGACGTGGGCTGCGGGCCCGGTCATGTCACCGCGCATCTGGTCGAGTTGGGCGTCGATGCCTTCGGCGTCGACCTCTCTCCCGGCATGATCGCCGTGGCCCGGCGCGACCACCCCGGGCTGCGGTTCGAGGTGGGCTCCATGACGGAGCTCCCCCTCGCCGACGCCTCGGTCACCGCCGCCCTCGCGTTCTGGTCCCTGGTCCACATCCCGGACGACGCGGTCCCCACCGTCTTCGCCGAGTTCCGCCGGGTCATGCCGCCGGGCGCCCCGCTGCTGCTCGGCTTCCACATGGGCGACGGGACCCGCCTGAAGACCCGGGGCTACGGCGGCCACGCGATGAAGGTCCACATCCATCTGCGCCGCCCCGACCGGGTGACGGCCTGGCTGCGGGAGGCCGGGTTCACGGTCGAGGCCGAGTTCCTGCTGGACCTCGACGAGCGACTGCCCGGAGCGGTCCTGTTCGCGCGCCGGGAGGGGTAGGCCCCGCGCCGTGAATGCGCCCTGTGGCTCGGCGGGTTGGCGCGGCGCCCCGCGTCACTCCCCGCACAGCCGCGCCAGCGCCTCCCGGCTCTCCTCGTCCGCCGCGCGGAAGAGCAACAGCCGCTGATCCGGATCGTGCAGCGGTGCCAGCACTTCCCCGCGCAGCGCCAGCGGGCCCGCCTCGGGATGGCGCATCACCTTGTGGCCGCGGCCACCGGCCGTGATGTCCCGCTCGGCCCACAGGCGCGCGAACTCCCCGTCCATCGTGCGCAGTTCGGTGATCAGCCCGGTCAGCTCCCGGTCCTGCGGATGGGCGGCCCACGCCGCACGCAGATGGGCGATGCCCTCCCGTACGACCTGCTCCCGGTCCACGTAGCGCTCGCGGATGTCCGGGTGCGCCAGACACAGCCGCATCGCGTTGCGCCGCGCCGGCGGCAGAGCGCCGAAGTCCAGGAACAGCGCCGCCATTTCGCGGTTCCAGGCCAGGATGTCGTAACGGTGGTTGAGGAGCATGGCCGGCAGCGGCGACAGGTCGGCGACCAGCTGGGCCAGGGGCGGCGCCGCGGTGGTCGCGGGCTCGTCGGCGGTACGGGGGCGCTGCTGGGCCAGGTCGAAGAGGTAGGCGCGTTCGACGGGGGCCAGGCGCAGCGCACGGGCCAGGGCTTCGAGCACGTCCGCCGAGGGCCGCAGCCCGCGCGCCTGTTCGAGGCGTACGACGTAGTCGACGCTGACCCCGGCCAGTTCGGCCACCTCCTCGCGGCGCAGACCCGGGGTCCGACGGGTCTGCCTGCGCGCGGGCAGACCCAGGGCGCCCGGGTCGAGCCGTTCGCGCCGGGTCCGCAGGAACACGGCCAGCTCCTGTGTCGCGTCCACGGCGGAGATCGTCATGCCGGGTCCAACAGCCAGGGTAGGACCGCTGTTCCCAGGATGGTCCTTCCCTTATTCCCGGCTCACGGGGGTCGCAGGGTTGTTCTCGACGACGGATCCGGGCAACGGGTCCGCCACGACCACAGGAGAACACCATGTCGCTCACGCTCGACACCTACCGGCTGCTGGGCCGCTCCGGGCTGCGGGTCTCACCGCTGGCGCTCGGCACGGCGACGTTCGGCACCGAGTGGGGCTGGGGCGCCGCGGAGGACGAGGCGCGCCGGCTGTTCGACCGCTACGTCGAGCACGGCGGCAACTTCATCGACACCGCCACCACCTACACCGAGGGCAGTTCCGAGCGTCTGCTCGGCGCCTTCGCCCGCCGGCGCCGCGAGGGCCTGGTGCTCGCCACGAAGTACTCGACGCTGCGCCGCCCGGACGACCCCAACTCCGGCGGCCCGCACCGCAAGAGCCTGTTCGCGTCGGTGGAATCCAGCCTGCGGCGTCTGAACACGGACTACATCGACCTGCTCTATCTGCACGTGTGGGACTTCTCGACGCCGGTCGAGGAGATCCTGCGCGGCCTGGACGACCTGGTCCGGCAGGGCAAGGTCCTGTACGTGGCGATGTCCAACGTCCCGGCGTGGCAGGTGTCGCGGATGCAGGCCATCGCCGAGCTGCGCGGCTGGTCGCCGCTGGTCGCGCTCCAGATCGAGTACAGCCTGGCCGAACGCACCGGGGAGCGCGATCTGATCCCGATGGCCCGCGAGATGGGGCTCGGCGTGGTGCCGTACTCGCCGCTCGCGGGCGGGCTGCTCAGCGGAAAGTACAGGCGCTCCGACCTGGCCGGCGAGCCCGCCGCGTCGGAGGGGAGCACCCGCAAGAGCTTCAACGCGGCCCTGGGCATGGTGACCGAGCGCACCCTCGGTATCGCGGACGTCGTGAAGGACGTGGCCACGGAGCTCGGCCGCACCCCCGCGCAGGTGGGGCTGGCCTGGACGCTGCACAACCCCGCCGTGACGGCGCCCGTCATCGGTGCCCGCACGCTCGCGCAGCTGGACGACAATCTGGGCGCCCTCGACACCGGCCTCACCGCCGCCCAGCTGTCCCGGCTCGACGCGGCCGGGGCGATCGGTCCGGGCATCCCGCACGCCTACCTCGCCGGTGACCACGGCCGCGGGGCGACACGGGGCGACCTGAAGATCCAGCTCCGCGCCTGAATCCCGGCCCGCCGGTCCGCGGCGCCGCTCGCGCGGGCCGCGAACGCGTCCGGCCCCCGGGGCATGTGCCCCGGGGGCCGGACAAGGACCGGTTCGGCCACCGGCTTACCGGCTTACCGGGCTGGGGACTACGCCTGCTTGTCCGCCACCGGCTTGCGCAGCGCGATGTTCAGCTCGCGCAGACGCGTCTCGTCGAGCTCGGTCGGCGCGCCCATCATCAGGTCCTGCGCGTTGCCGTTCAGCGGGAACGCGATGGTCTCCCGGATGTTCGGCTCGTCGGCGAGCAGCATCACCATGCGGTCGACGCCCGGCGCGATGCCGCCGTGCGGCGGGGCGCCGAGGCGGAACGCCTTGAGCATGCCGCCGAACTCGCGCTCCACGGTCTCCCGGTCGTAGCCCGCGATCTCGAACGCCTTGAACATGATCTCGGGCTCGTGGTTGCGGATCGCGCCCGAGGACAGCTCGATGCCGTTGCAGACGATGTCGTACTGCCAGCCGAGGACGTCCAGGGGGTCCTGGCTCTCCAGGGCCTCCAGGCCGCCCTGCGGCATGGAGAACGGGTTGTGCGAGAAGTCGATCCTGCCGGTCTCCTCGTCCTTCTCGTACATCGGGAAGTCGACGATCCAGCAGAACCGGAACACGCCCTCCTCGAAGTGCCCGGCGCGCTTCGCGGCCTCGACGCGCACGCCCGACATGATCTTGGAGACCTCGTCGAACTCGCCCGCGCCGAAGAACACCGCGTGCCCGGCGGCGAGGCCGAGGCGCTCGGTGAGGACCTTGACGTTCTCCTCGGTGAGGAACTTCGCGATCGGGCCGGACAGCGACCCGTCCTCGGCGACCCGCACCCAGGCCAGGCCCTGCGCGCCGAGCGAGACGGCGTACTCGCCGAGCCCGTCGAAGAACTTGCGGGACTGCCCGGCCACGTCCGGCACCGGCAGGGCGCGCACGTGCTTGCCGGCGAACGCCTTGAACGCCGATCCCTCGAACACGTCCGTGATGTCGGTGAGTTCGAGCTTGGCACGCAGGTCGGGCTTGTCGTTGCCGTACTTCAGCATCGACTCGCGGAACGGGATCCGCGGGAAGGGGGAGGTGACGTGGCGGCCGCCGCCGAACTCCTCGAAGAGCTCGGTCATGAGCTTCTCGATGGGCTGGAAGACGTCCTCCTGCTCGACGAAGCTCATCTCGACGTCGAGCTGGTAGAACTCGCCCGGCGAGCGGTCCGCGCGGGCGTCCTCGTCGCGGAAGCAGGGCGCGATCTGGAAGTACCGGTCGAAGCCGGAGATCATGAGCAGCTGCTTGAACTGCTGCGGCGCCTGCGGCAGCGCGTAGAACTTGCCCGGGTTCAGGCGGGAGGGGACGACGAAGTCGCGGGCGCCCTCGGGGGAGGTCGCGGCCAGGATGGGCGTCGCCATCTCGTTGAAGCCGAGCGCGACCATCTTCGAGCGGATCGAGGCGATCACGGCGCTGCGCAGCATGATGTTGCGGTGCATGCGCTCGCGGCGCAGGTCCAGGAAGCGGTACTCCAGGCGCCGCTCCTCGTTGACCCCGTCCTCGGCGTTGATCGTGAAGGGCAGCGGCGCGGCGGCGCCGAGCACCTCGACCTCACCGACCTCGATCTCGATCTCACCGGTCGCCAGCTCACCGTTGACGTTCTCGGCGCCGCGCGAGACGACCTTGCCGTCCACGCGGACGACGGTCTCCTTGGACAGCTTGTCCAGGGCCTCCGCGCCGGCCGTGCCGGGCCGGGCGACCAGCTGGGTGATGCCGTAGTGGTCCCGCAGGTCGATGAAGAGAATGCCGCCCAGGTCTCGGCGATTGTGCAGCCAGCCGCTCAGCCGGACGTCGCCGCCGACGTCGGAGGCGCGGAGCTCGCCGCAGGTGTGGGACCGGTACCGGTGCATCATTCATCCAATTCTTCGCGCGACGGCGCGACTCTTCGCGAGATTCTTCGCGAGACAGGCGGGAATCAACGGGTTCAGGTTACCGCCCGGTGCGGGGCCGCCCTTCGGTGGCGGCGAGTCCCGGGATCTTCTTAAATAGGGGCAATGCGCACAGAGGACGTCCTGGCCGCTATCGCGACTGGCCTGTGGCGCTGGGACAACGCCTCCGGGACGGTCACCCTCGACGCCGAGGCCGCCCGGCTCCTCGGGCTGCCCGCGCGTCCCGCCACCCTGACGGAGGCATCCGCACGCTCCCGTTTCCACCCGGTCGACTGGAACGAGGTCGACGGCATCGTGCACCTCGCCCTCGCCGAGGGCACCCTCGCCGAGGTCCGGCTGCGGATCATGGACGAGCACGGCCGCGTCCTGCGTACGGTGCGCAGCCGCTCCAAGCCCATGCTCAACGGCGACACCTACATGCTCATCGGCACCATCCAGGAGGTCGCCGAGCCCCAGCCCGGCACCACCGCAGCACATCCCTCCATCACCGGCGACTGGCGGCGCTCGCGCGAGGCGTTCCTGCTCGACGCGGGGCGCGCGCTCGCCGAGGCCCGCTCCACGTCCGAGGTGCTGCGGGTCGCCGCCTCGCTGTCCATGCCGGGGTTCTCGCCGGACGGCCTCGCCGTGTTCGGGGTGGCCGGCGAGCGGCTGACGATCATCGGGCACCACGGGCACAACCCGGGGGACGACGGCCCGTTCGCGGACATGGCGCTCGACACGGACTATCCGGCCGCCGACGTCGTACGCAACGGGCGGGCGATCTATCTGCCGAGCCCGCAGGAGTACCGGCGCCGCTTCCCCGCCACCTGGCCGATGGCGCAGCGCTTCGACCGGCAGTCGTGGGCGTTCGTCCCGCTGATCGTGGCCGGCCACACCATCGGCGCGTGGATGGCCGCGTTCAAGCATCCCGTCGCCTTCACCCCCGACGAGCGCTCGGTCCTCACCACGGTGGCCCGCATGCTCGCCCAGGCCCTGGCGAGGGCGGGCGAGGCGGAGGACGAGCGCGAGTTCTCGCTCGGCCTGCAACGCTCCATGATGCCGACGCTCGGCCCCGAGATCCCCGGCATGACGGTCGCCGCCCGCTATGTGCCGACCGGCGGTGGCCTCCAGGTCGGCGGCGACTGGTACGACATGATCCCGCTGCCCGGCGGCGGCTCCGCCACGGACAACGGCGGTGGGCGCTTCGCGCTGGTCATCGGCGACGTGCAGGGCCACGACGTGCGGGCGGCCGGCCTCATGGGCCAGCTACGGATCGCGCTGCGCGCGTATGCGAGCGAGGGCCACAGCCCCGACGCGGTCCTCTCGCGCGCCTCCCGCTTCCTGTACGGGATCA